>NZ_ABCT01000004.1 GCF_000170915.1 Limnobacter sp. MED105 | reverse complement strand
ACTGGAACGTGATTTTTCCAAGCGCCAGAAAGAACTGGAAGATCTAGCCACAAAGGTGAAAGCAGAAGCCACCAAATTGGACAAAGACGCCATTACCTTGCCTGAGGCAGAGAAGGTTCGTCGTCAGCGTGACCTGGCTGAAATGGACCGTGATTTCCAACGCAAGCGTCGCGAATTCGAGGAAGACCTCGCGCAGCGCAAAAACCAAGTGGTAGGTGAGTTGGTTGAGCGTGCCAATCGCGTGATTCGCCAGATTGCTGAAAAGGAAAACTACGACATTATTTTCCAGGAAGCCGTGTATGCCAACAAGCGCATCGACATTACCGACCAAGTTCTCAGCAGCTTGGACAACGCGAAGTAAACCACATCAATGAATTTCATTGAAACGAAGCTCAGCACACTGCTAGAGCAGTTTGGCGGTCGACTGGCTTCGTTTGGTGATGCCCCGGCGATGTCTGATGACATTTCTCTGGTCGGGATACAACCGCTGGAAAAAGCCGGTGTCAAGCACCTTGGCTTCATGGCCAATCCCAAGTTTCGCGATCAACTGCTTTTAACCAAAGCAGGCGTAATTCTTGTCCGTGAATCGCAATTTGAGTCGCTTTGCCAATTTCTTAAAGAAAGTGAAAAGCCCGTGCCCAACTCAGTGGCATGGTTGGTTAGCGACCCTTACCTGTACTACGCCAAATTGCAACAGTGGTGGGTAGCCCACAGTGAATTCAAACCCGCACCTGGTATTCATCCACGTGCTGTTGTAGATCCAACTGCCACCATTGCTCCCGGCGCCATGATTGCAGCAAATTGTGTGATTGGAGCCCATGCCAAAGTGGGCGACGGTAGCAGAATTGAGGCGGGCGTTGTTCTTGGCAACCATGTTGAAGTAGGAGCCGAAACACGCATTTATCCAAACGTGACTGTCTACGACGAATGCACCATAGGCTCGTATTGTATTTTGCATGCGGGTGTAGTGATCGGCGCAGATGGCTTTGGCTTCGCCAACGAGAAAGGAAGGTGGGTCAAAATACCGCAGGTGGGTCGCGTGTTGATCGCAGATCACGTGGAAATCGGCGCCAACACAACCATCGACAGGGGTGCGTTGGACGACACCTTGATTGGTTTTGGAGTAAAACTGGATAATCAAATCCAGATCGCTCACAATGTCACCATAGGCGAACATTCTGCCATGGCTGGCTGTGTGGGTATTGCAGGCAGCACAAGCATTGGCGCGCGGTGTACGGTGGGCGGTGCCGCGATGGTGTTTGGTCACCTCAATATTCCAGAGGGTACGCATGTGTCTGGGGCGTCGGTGGTGATGAGCAGCATCAAAGAACCTGGTGCCTACACCGGAATTTTCCCCTTGCAAGAACACAAGGATTGGGAGAAAACTGCCGTGACTCTCAAGCAATTACTCAAGTTGCGCCACGAAGTGCGCGAGTTGAAAAACAAGCGATAACAAGCAAGCCGAAATAACAATAAACCCAAATTAAAAGTGTGAACTCAGAAGCTATGAATACGCCAGTTATGGACATCAAAGGCATTTTGGAAAATTTGCCGCACCGATACCCTTTTGTACTCGTTGATCGAGTGCTTGAACTTGAACCCAATGTTCGAATTCTGGCGCAGAAAAACGTCAGCTACAACGAGCCATTCTTTCCCGGGCACTTCCCGATTCACCCGGTGATGCCTGGGGTATTAATCATGGAAGCTTTGGCGCAGGCTGCGGGGCTTTTGTCATTCAAATCCATGGAAGCAGCACCGGACAAAAACCTGGTGTACTACTTTGTCGGTATCGACAATTGTCGTTTCAAGCGCCCTGTGGTGCCGGGTGATGTTTTGATGCTGGATGTTCAGGTGGAGCGTGTTTCGCGCGGTATCTGGAAGTATGCTGCGAAAGCGCTTGTGGATGGCAATGTGGTCGCACTGGCAGATTTGATGTGCACGGCCCGCGAAGTTTAAGGAATACTTTCAAATGCCGATACACGCGTCTGCAATCGTTGATCCCAAGGCCGAGCTGGACAGCACGGTCGAAGTAGGACCATTTTCCGTGATTGGGCCCAATGTAAAAATTGGCGCTCGCACGAAGATAGGACCACACATGATCATCAGCGGTCACACGACCATTGGTGAGGACAACGTATTTCATGGCTCTGCCACCATTGGCGGTGACCCTCAGGACAAGAAATACAAGGGTGAGCCCACCGAACTGATCATTGGTGACCGCAACACCGTTCGGGAATACTGCACCTTCAATACGGGTACTGTGCAGGACGGTGGTAAAACCACCCTGGCCAATGACAACTGGATTATGGCTTACGTGCACATTGCTCATGACTGTCACATCGGCAGCAACACCATCATCGCCAACAGCGTGCAACTGGCTGGTCATGTCATTATTGGTGATTGGGTCATTCTGGGTGGCATGAGCGGTGTACACCAATTCATACGCGTGGGTGACCATGCCATGACTGCTTTTCAAACCAAGCTGATGCAGGATGTACCACCTTTCGTGATGGCAGCAGGGTACCCCGCCGCGCCCGCCGGCATTAACTCGGAAGGTTTGAAGCGCAGAGGTTTTTCACCCGATGCAATCTTGAATATCAAGCGGGCGTACAAAGCGATTTATCGCCAGGGGCTGAGCATTGCAGAGGCAAAGGAAGCAATTGATTCGTTGACCTTATCGGCACCCGACGATGCCAAGCAACACCTTGTTCACATGAAAGTATTTCTTGACGAAGCCACCCGCGGCATTATTCGTTAAGTCATGGCGAACACACGCACTCCTTACTCCACTCAGCCTGTGGATTTGGCCATTGCAGTGGGTGAGGCCTCAGGTGACTGGATTGGTGCCTTGGCTATTGAGCATTTGATACAAACCCAAACGCTAACCATGGAGGGCATTGCGGGCCCGAAGCTTCGCGATTTGGGTGTCAAACCCTTGCACGGCTCTGAAGAGTTGTCAGTGCGTGGCTATGTTGAGGTACTTCGCCATTTGCCGCGTTTGCTGAAAATGCGCAAGAATCTGATTCAACACTGGTCAGTCACCAATCGACCCAAGGTGTTTGTAGGTGTAGACGCTCCCGATTTCAATTTGAACCTTGAGCTCGCCCTTCGCGAAAGTGGCGTACCGACTGTGCATGTGGTTTGCCCATCGATTTGGGCCTGGCGCATGGAGCGCATTCACAAGATCAAAGCAGCCTGTAGCCATGTGTTGTGCATTTTCCCGTTTGAGCCAGAACTTCTGGCCAAAGAAGGGATTTCAGCAACCTACATTGGCCATCCCATGGCGGCGCTGGTGCCCGAAACAATCGACCCAACGGCCTACCGAACCAAGCTGGATTTGCAAAGTGAAGGGCAGCTGCTCGCAGTATTGCCAGGTAGCCGCGGCGCTGAGGTCAAACACATTGGACCTGCCTTTGTTCAAGCCTGCGTTGAATTACTCAAGCAAAAACCAGACTTGCGGTTTGTAACGCCTATGCCACCGGCCAGTGCATTGCTCAACATGTTCAGGATGATGATTCCACCACAACTACTGGATCGGTGGACATTGATCGAAGGTAAGTCCCATGAGTGCATGGCAGCGGCAGATGCCGTCATGTTGGCCAGTGGCACCGCGACACTGGAGGCAATGATGTACCGCAAACCCATGGTTATTGCCTACAAAATGCCGTGGCTGAGCTACCAAATGATGAAAGGCAAGGGCTACCAACCCTTTGTGGGCTTGCCCAACATTTTACTGAATGAATTTGCGGTGCCCGAATTACTGCAAGACGATGCAACTCCCTCGGCGCTGGCGCAAAAAGCACTGTTCCAACTCGACAACGACACCAACCGTACCAGGCTTCAATCGCTCTTCGCCGAACAACACCAACGCTTGTTGAAGCCGTCTGGAGAAATTGCGAGTCGCGTAATTCAGCAGGTGATGAATGGCTAAGTTCCAGGAGTGGTCTGAAATTCAGGCTTATGCTGAACAACACAGCTTGCAGGTGATTGGTGTGGATGAAGCGGGGCGCGGTCCTTTGTGTGGTCCCGTGGTGGCTGGCGCGGCATTGTTGAATCAGCCCAATACTATCGACGGATTGGCCTGCTCTAAAACACTCTCAGCCAAAAAGCGTGACAGTCTTGAAACAGCCATTCGACGCAATGCCAAAGCGTGTGCTGTGGCCCACGCCACTGTAGAGGAAATTGATCGCCTGAATATACTGCAGGCCAGTTTGCTGGCGATGTGGCGGGCCGTTGACTTGGTGCTTGATCAAACTGGTCTAAAACCGAAGCAATGCTTGATTGCAGTGGACGGCAACAAATTGCCAAAATGGCCTTACCAAGCAATTGCAGTGGTGAAAGGGGACACCAAAATTCCCGCGATTTCCGCTGCATCCATTCTGGCCAAGGTGGCCCGCGACGAGTGGTGTAAAACCCATGCTTTGCAATTTCCACAATACGAACTTGATATTCACATGGGCTACCCCACTGCACGTCATATGGCTTTGCTGTTAGAACACGGTGCTACACAGTTACACAGAAAATCGTTCCGACCAGTGCGTGAGGCCTTGGAACGCGCACAACAGAGCTCAACGTTCTAAAGGCGCAAATGAGTTACGAACGCAATTTTACGCAGATTGAATCAGCCCAAAATGAACGACTTAAAGCAGCCATCAAACTGCTTTCATCCAATCATGCCTTGCGCAACAGCGGTCTGGCGGCGGCGGAGGGTTTGCACCTTGCTGAAACGCTTCTGCACCTACCGGGTGCCCATATTGAATCAGTCTGGATTCCTCAAAGTTTGTTGAACAAACCGGAATGGTTAACCATGTCGGCCTTGAGCGATGTACTGGAGAATGGTGAAGTGCGCTGTCTGGTACTCAGCGACACACTTTATTCAAAGCTTAGTAAGTTGAACACCCCCACCGGGCCCATGATTTTCTTTAAACCGGTGAATGCCAGCGCAACCATTGATTTAAAGCAGGACATCGCCTTGCTGGACGGCATTCAAGACCCCGGCAATGTAGGCACTTTGTTGCGCAATTGTGCTGCAGCCGGAGTTCAGCAAGTGGCATTAAGTGACCACAGTGCCTGGGTTTGGAGTGACAAGGTGCTGCGTGCAGGTATGGGCGCTCAGTTCGGCTTGCAGCTATACACTGAGTTGGACTTGCTGCAAGCGCTTTCAGCGGCTAAATCAAAAATACCGGTGCGCGTCACCAGCCTGCATCCCAAAAGCGTTGACTTGTTTAACGCCGATTTAAAACCAGCAGGTGTATGGGTTTTTGGTAGCGAAGGGCAGGGCGTAAGCCAGGCCTGGCTAGACCGCGCCAGTGAACACATACGAATTCCACAAAGCAAAACCATTGAAAGCCTGAACGTGGGCAGCAGCAGCGCAGTGTGTTTATTTGAACAATTCAGGCAAAGGCGGTAAAATAAAAATACACTGTATACTTGAACAGTGGTATTTGGACTTCGCTGCATGCACCTGCATCTTGTTTGGCTGAAAAAAGACCTGCGTCTTAGCGACCATGCTCCCTGGCATGCGGCAACAAAAGCCGCCAAGGAAAGCAATGGTTGCGTAGTAGCCTTGTATTGTCTTGAACCCAAGCTGATCAGGCAGCCCGACAGTGCACCCCAACATTTTGAATTCGCCCGAGAAAGTTTACAAGAACTCGCGGAGCAATTGCCCGAGCAAGTGCCTTTGCTGTTGGCCAAAGCCAATGCACCTGTTGCCTTGCAAACAATGGCTTTGTGCTGCCAGCAAATAAGTATTTACAGTCACCAAGAAACCGGAAACTGGGCCAGTTTCGTCCGCGACAAGGAAGTGAAAGCCTGGTGTGAAAGCCATTCGATAGCCTGGCTTGAATTCCAAAACAACGCAGTGGTGCGCAAATTAAAAAACCGGGATGAATGGGGCAAGCTATGGCTAGACACGATGCGCAAACCCGTTTTACCTGTCCCTGATTTCTCGGAATTACCGCAAGCGACCTGGTTTGATTTTCCGCAAAACTTTCAGCAGCAACTGGAAGTCAATGGTTTGCCATGTGTGCAATTGAACCGTTCACTCTGGCCGCAATGGGCTCAGTATGTACATTTTTACCCCAAACATTTAACAGACAAAACCTTGCGTCAGCGGGGTGGCAGGCAACAGGCACAACGCTGTTTGAGTGAATTTTTGAGCGAACGCGGCATGAATTACCGCTTCGAAATGTCGAGCCCCTTGAGTGCAGAATCGGCTTGTTCGCGCCTGTCGCCATACCTTGCATTTGGCGTGATTTCCATTCGGGAAATGCTGGAGGCATTGAGTCAGGCACGCCAGCAATTGACTGAAAGCAGCTTGCTACCCAAAGCACAAACACAGTGGAAGCAATCCCTGAAATCGTTCGAGAGCCGTTTGCATTGGCATTGCCACTTTATTCAAAAACTTGAAAGTGAACCTGAGCTTGAATTTAGATCAGCGCACCGAGGACTGAACGCGATGCGAAATTTCGCCGAGCTAAGCCCGGAAGAAAATCAAAAGGCGCTGGCGTGGATAGAAGGGCGTACCGGTTTTCCAATGGTGGATGCCTGCATGCGAATGTTGCGCGCCACTGGCTGGGTTAACTTTCGCATGCGTGCCATGCTGGTGGCCTTCGCCTCTTACCAGCTATGGCTGGATTGGCGACACACCGCACCCATGTTGGCGCGCGAATTCCTTGACTATGAACCTGGTATTCACTACCCACAGTTTCAAATGCAGTCTGGCGTCACGGGCATCAATACCTTGCGCATTTACAACCCCGTGAAACAGGCCAAGGATCACGACCCGCAAGGCGTGTTTATTCGACGCTGGATACCCGAGCTGAAAAATATTCCTGACCCCTGGATCGGCGAACCCTGGAATACCCCCCAGCTAATTCAACAGGAATGCGGCTGCATAGTGGGTGAAGATTATCCATGGCCAGTGGTTGATCCGGACACGGCGATTTCCAAAGCACGTTCCAACATTACCGAGTTCAGGCAACGCAAAGGCTATGTTGAAGAGTCCAAGCGGGTGTATGAAAAACACGGCTCAAGAAACCCGAACCGGAATGGCAATCCAGCACCGCGCGGTAAAAATAAAAAAATCGACACGCAGCTAATAGAAACAGAAACGAACAAGCAACAAAGCTTGTTTTAATAAATTGGCGAACCCAAATTCAACTGCTGCAAAATAGTGGTTGAGATTTCTTCGATGGATTTACTCGTTGAACTCAACCAGCTGATTCCCTCGCGACGCATCATGAATTCCGCTGCCTTGATTTCCTGCCTGCAATTTTCAAGCGACGCATATTTACTGCCGGGGCGGCGCTCGTTGCGTATTTCGCTCAAGCGTTCAGGCGAGATCGACAGCCCGAAAATCTTTTCTTTGAAAGGGGGTAGGGCAGCGGGCAATTCACCACGCTCAAAATCTTCTGGAATCAAGGGGTAGTTGGCAGCCTTGATGCCGTATTGCATGGCCAGATAAAGGCTTGTTGGAGTTTTGCCTGATCGGGAAACACCCACCAAAATGACGTCAGCAGCTTGGAGGTCTTTGTGGGTTTGCCCGTCATCGTGTGCCAGAGTGTAGTTAATCGCCTCAATGCGGTTTTTGTATTGTTCATTGTCCGCTATGGTGTGCGAACGACCAATACGGTGCGTGCTTTTGATATTCAGTTCTTTTTCCAAGGGCTCAACAAAGGTCAGAAACAAATCCATGAATACGCCATCGGCCTGCTTTACAACGTCGTTGATCATTGAATTCACCAAAGTGCTGAAAACAAGTGGTTTCTGACCATCATATTTGGCAATGTCATTGATCTTTTGACGAGCAGAAATTGCCTTCACTTCTGAATCAATGAACGGGATTCGGATCTGCTTGAAACGGATGCCTTCGAATTGTGACAACACAGAGTGACCAAGGGTTTCCGCGGTAATGCCTGTGCCGTCGGACACAAAAACCACGGTGCGTTCCTGGCTTACATTTTCTGACATGAATCAATCCTGTGTGTATCGGTGGCAAAAAGACGGGTTACAGTTACAATCATAAAAAGAAATCAGGGGAAATAGTCGATGCGTGTGCGCCCAAATCGCCGCATTCACTATTTCTTTTGAACTACAAGGTGAATCAATGTCAACAAATCAAGGAGTTAGCCCAACAGCACTCGTTGCGCCATTCGAACAACTTCGAATGGAAGATGTGGAAACTGTCGGTGGTAAAAACTCGTCACTGGGTGAAATGATCTCCCAGTTGGCGGAAACGGGTGTTCGTGTACCCGGCGGCTTTGCAACCACGGCCCACGCATTCCGGGAATTCCTGAAAGCCAACAATCTGGTTGAGCGCATCAATGCAAAACTCGACGCCCTGAATGTGGACGATGTTCGCGCACTGACCCAAGCCGGTGCTGAAATTCGCCAGTGGGTAATTGATGCTCCGCTGCCCGCCGACCTTGAAGCGGGAATTCGTGAATCTTACGCCACGATGATGGCGCAAAGCGGTGGCGATATTTCTGTGGCAGTGCGTTCTTCAGCCACGGCAGAAGACCTGCCTGACGCTTCGTTTGCAGGTCAGCAAGAGTCTTTCCTGAACGTCACCGGCATTGACGATGTGCTGGAAAAGATCAAGGAAGTGTTTGCCTCGCTGTACAACGATCGCGCTATTTCTTACCGGGTACACAAGGGCTTCGCCCATGCCGATGTCGCGCTTAGTGCGGGCGTGCAGCGCATGGTTCGTTCTGACAAAGCGGCTTCTGGCGTGATGTTCACCATGGACACCGAAAGCGGTTTTGATCAGGTGGTATTCATCACGTCCAGCTATGGCTTGGGTGAAACAGTGGTGCAGGGTGCAGTTAATCCGGACGAGTTTTACGTGTTCAAGCCCACTTTGGCCGAAGGCAAGTACCCCATTATTCGCCGACAGATCGGATCCAAATTGATCAAGATGGAATTTGACCTGCAGAAAGAAAGTGGCAAAAGTGTGCGTACGGTCGATGTTCCGGCCGAGCAGCGCAACCGCTATTCATTGAATGACGATGATGTAATCGAATTGGCGAAGTACGCCATGATTATTGAGAAACATTACGGTCGTCCAATGGACATTGAGTGGGGCAAAGACGGTATTGATGGCAAGCTGTACATTCTGCAAGCCCGCCCTGAAACCGTGAATTCGCAGAAAGACAATGACGTGCAGTTGCGTTATAAGCTCAAGGGCAATTCAGCGATTTTGAGTTCAGGACGAGCCATTGGCCAGAAAATTGGTGCAGGTTCCGTGCGGGTGATCAACGATTCTTCCGAGATGGACCGTGTGCAGGCTGGCGATATTCTGGTGACCGACATGACAGACCCAAACTGGGAACCTGTCATGAAGCGTGCAGCGGCGATTGTCACCAATCGTGGCGGGCGCACTTGCCACGCCGCGATCATTGCCCGTGAACTGGGTATTCCTGCGGTGGTGGGTTGTGGTGATGCCACCGAAAAGCTGACTGAAGGCATGCTGGTCACAGTCAGCTGTTCAGAAGGCGACACCGGTTACATTTACGAGGGCTTGCTGGAGACAGAAGTCAGCGAAGTAAAACGCGGTGCCTTGCCTGAAATTCCAGTGAAAATCATGATGAACGTGGGCAATCCACAACTGGCCTTTGAGTTTTGCCAGTTGCCCAACAAAGGCGTTGGCTTGGCCCGTCTGGAATTCATTATCAACAATGCCATCGGTATTCATCCGAAAGCCATTCTTGATTATCCCAATGTCGATGCCGACTTGAAAAAAGCGGTAGAAAGCGTGGCGCGTGGCCATGCCAGCCCGGTTGCATTTTTTGTGGACAAACTGGCGGAGGGTGTTGCCACCATCGCAGCAGCGTTTTATCCCAAACCAGTCATTGTTCGTATGTCCGATTTCAAATCCAACGAATACCGCAAGCTGATCGGCGGCAGCCGCTACGAACCCGAAGAGGAGAACCCGATGCTCGGTTTCCGCGGTGCAGCCCGATACATTTCCGAGGAGTTTGCCGAGTGTTTCGAAATGGAATGCCTGGCCCTGAAACGTGTTCGTGAGCAAATGGGACTGGACAACGTTCAAATCATGATTCCGTTTGTGCGCACTTTGAATCAGGCGGCCAAAGTGGTTGACCTGCTGGGTCGTAACGGACTGAAGCGTGGTGAGAATGGATTGAAAGTGGTCATGATGTGCGAGGTGCCGTCCAACGCCGTACTGGCGGATCAATTCCTGGAGTACTTTGACGGCTTCTCGATTGGCTCCAACGATCTAACCCAACTTACTTTGGGTCTGGACCGCGATTCTGGCCTGGACATTCTGGCTGCGGATTTCGACGAACGTGACCCAGCCGTGCGTGCCCTGCTAAGCAAAGCGATCGAAGCTTGCAAGGCCAAAGGCAAGTATGTCGGTATTTGCGGGCAAGGGCCTTCAGACCACCCGGATTTTGCATTGTGGCTGGCGGGCGAGGGGATTGAATCCATTTCGCTGAACCCGGACACCGTGATCGATACCTGGCAAAAGCTGGCTGATAAATTTAACAAGAAGTAAGAAGGAGTAACACCATTGAGCAATTTGTCACTGTGGTTGGTATTGGCGGGTATTTTGTTGATTGCCGAAATCACCACAGGTACGTTTTACCTGCTCATGGTGTCTTTGGGGGCGGCCATCGGTGCATTGATGGCCTACCTTGGTTATGGTCTCGAAATTCAAATTGGCGCAGCCGCGGTTTTTTCGGTGGCTGGCAGCCTTCTTCTCCGCAACCGCTCGGTCAAGCGAAGCAAAACAGACAAACAACATGACTTGCTCGATATTGGCAATAAACTTGACATTCCAAGCTGGAATGCGGGGGGACGCGCCAATGTGCAATACCGTGGTGCCACTTGGGCAGCGGAGAGCACTGACAGTACGCCTGTAACGGGCCTGCATCAAATTGTCGATGTTCAGGGCAATGTCCTGAAAGTCAAAAGCGTTTCGACACACGCGTAATCGGTTTGGCCTTGTTCCCGGGTCTGCCAATCAAAGGAGAAAATTCATGGAAGTTTCAATTGTCATATTGATTCTGGCGATTGTGTTTGTCAGCCAGGCACTGCGCATTGTTCCGCAGCAAAGCGCTTGGGTGGTTGAGCGTTTGGGCAAATATGACCGAACCTTGCAGGCTGGTCTGAATTTTCTGGTGCCCTTCATTGAACGGGTTTCATACAAACACTCACTGAAAGAAATTCCGCTGGATGTACCCAGCCAGGTGTGTATTACGAAAGACAATACCCAGCTTCAAGTGGATGGCATTTTATATTTTCAGGTGACTGATGCAATGCGGGCCAGCTATGGCTCAAGCGACTACATCAGCGCAATTACCCAACTGGCGCAAACCACATTGCGATCAATTATTGGCCGCATGGAGCTGGATAAAACCTTTGAAGAGCGTGACATGATCAATGCAGCCATTGTGAACGCATTGGACGAGGCTGCATTGAACTGGGGCGTAAAAGTTCTTCGTTATGAAATCAAGGACTTGACGCCGCCTCGTGAGATTTTACTTTCAATGCAAGCGCAAATTACGGCGGAGCGTGAAAAGCGCGCATTGATTGCGGCTTCCGAGGGTCGAAAACAAGAGCAGATCAACATTGCCAACGGTGAACGAGAGTCGGCAATTGCACGCTCGGAGGGCGATCGAATTGCCGCGATCAACCGTGCGCAAGGTGAGGCAGGTGCAATCAAGGAAATTGCAGAAGCCACCGCCGACGCACTGCGCAAAGTGGCCGCTGCGGTAGCCGAACCGGGCGGTATGGAGGCAGTGAACCTGAAAGTGGCTGAGCAATACATCGAGGCTTTTTCAGGTGTGGCCAAGGCGGGGAACACGCTAATCCTGCCAGGTGATTTATCGAATATGGGATCGATGGTTGCGGCCGCGATGCAGGTCGTGAAGCAGGGCAAGTAATTACCCTGACGCGAGTTCAGGTTCGGTGGATTTTCATCAACCGTTCCTGCTCCCGTTTCCAGTCCTTGTCTTTCAATGTATCGCGCTTATCATGCTGCTTTTTACCTTTGGCCAAGGCCATGTCCACTTTCACTCGGCCATTCTTGAAATGCAAATTCAAGGGCACCAGTGAATAACCCTTTTGTTCCACCTTGCCAATTAATCGGCTAATTTCTTTCTTGTGCATCAACAACTTGCGTGTGCGCGTGTTGACCGGATTAACATGGGTAGATGCACTGGTCAAAGGCGAAATGTGGCAATTCAGCAGCCACAGCTCGCCGTTGCGAACCACGATGTGGCTTTCCTTGATTTGAACGCGACCATCGCGAATGGATTTGACTTCCCAGCCTTCCAGCACAATACCCGCCTCGTACTTCTCTTCGATGAAGTAATCAAAACCTGCTTTTTTGTTGTCAATAATGCTCATGAATTCGGTGAAAACGTCCTTTGGGTGCGGCGCAGCGTGAAAAACGCTAAAATAGAGAGTTTAATCCTTTCTCCGAGCGGGAAACAAACCCTTCAGCATTCATGGCCATTGTAGAAAAGTCCGTGTTGGTTCATTTTTCCACGCAACAAATGTTCGATTTGGTGCGGGCGGTGGCCGATTATCCCCAATTTTTGCCGTGGTGCGGTGCTGGCAGTGTTGAGCCTGTCGATACCAACACGGAAAAAGCAACGGTCGAAATTGCGTTCAAGGGTGTCAAACAAAGCTTTTGCACCATGAATAAATTGACACCTCATCAGCAAATCCACATGACCCTGGTGGAGGGCCCGTTTACCCATCTGGAGGGTACCTGGCATTTCATTGAACTCACACCCGAGGCCTGCAAAGTGCATTTCAAGCTCGCCTACGAGTTTTCAAGCAAGGTTCTTGAGCAGCTTGTCGGCCCGGTGTTTACAAGCCTTGCCAACAGTTTCGTAGACTCTTTCATTAAACGTGCCGAGTCTTTACACCGCACGGGAGCAGGGCAGTAATGCTTGTGCATTGGCTAGAACTCGGCCCTGGCGATGACGGTGTGCTTACGTCAACACCCACTCCATTGAACTTGCCCGAAAAAGCCACAGTGGAGCAAGCACTTCAAGCCATCGGCCTCAGCGGTGAGCGTATTAACCTGTTGCTTACAGAACGAGCAGTGGCAGTGTATGGTCTTTATGCAACAGAGGGTATGGTCCTTCACAGCGGCGATCGCATCGAAATTCTGGATGGCCTAAGCTTCGATCCGATGGAAAGTCGACGCAGGCGAGCTCAGCACAAGGTGCTGACAAAACGCCAGAAAGAATTGGCCAAATACGAGCGCCGAAGCCGCAAGCAATCAAAAACGGCCACCTAAAACTTAAATTCCCCGGTTTTTCTGTTTGCAAACCAAAACAGGTACGCTGGGTATCCTTTATAATTCGCTTTTGCGCAAGGAGAAATTGCATGCGTGTCACGCAGAAAGCGTTAACGTTTGATGATGTATTGCTGGTTCCTGCGTTCTCAGACGTTCTTCCCAAAGACACATCCCTGTCTACCCAACTGACCCGAAACATCAGCCTGAACATTCCTTTGGTGTCCGCCGCCATGGACACAGTGACTGAAGCCAGGTTGGCCATTGCCATGGCGCAGGAAGGTGGTATCGGTATCGTTCACAAGAACCTGACAGCAACGCAGCAAGCCGCCGAGGTAGCGAAGGTAAAACGCCATGAATCAGGTGTACTTCGCGATCCGATCACGATCGAGCCTGAGCTCACGGTTCGCCAAGTAATCGCACTTACCCAGCAACATAAAATTTCAGGCCTGCCTGTCGTCAAAAATGGGAAGGTAGTTGGCATTGTCACTAACCGTGATTTGCGTTTCGAAACAAATCTAGACCAACCTGTTTCTAACGTAATGACTCCGCGCGAGCGCTTGGTTACTGTGTCGGAAGATGACAGCCTGGAACAAGCCAAAGCCCTCATGCACAAGCACCGTCTGGAGCGCGTGCTGGTGATGGATGCGGACAATACGCTGAAAGGCCTGATTACGGTTAAAGACATTCAAAAGGCCACCGAACACCCGTGGGCCAGCAAAGATATTCACGGCAAATTGCGCGTAGGTGCGGCTGTGGGTGTGGGTGATGGCACAGAAGATCGCGTTGAAAAGCTCGTGGCCGCTGGCGTAGACGTGATTGTTGTTGATACGGCCCATGGCCACAGCAAGGGCGTATTAGACCGCGTTCGTTGGGTGAAGCAAAACTACCCCCAAGTGGACGTGATTGGTGGCAACATTGCCACGGCCAGCGCGGCCTTGGCCTTGATGGAACATGGCGCAGACGGTGTGAAGGTTGGTATTGGTCCCGGTTCAATTTGTACTACCCGCATTGTGGCTGGCGTAGGTGTTCCCCAAATCAGCGCAATCGCCAATGTAGCCAAGGCCCTGAAGGGCACAGGCGTACCTGTAATTGCAGACGGTGGTATTCGCTATTCTGGCGACATTTCCAAAGCTTTGGCTGCGGGCGCCAGCGCCGCGATGATGGGTGGCATGTTTGCCGGCACCGAAGAAGCGCCCGGTGAAGTCGTGTTGTTCCAAGGGCGCAGCTACAAGGCTTATCGCGGCATGGGTTCTCTAGGTGCCATGACCCAAGGCTCAGCGGATCGCTATTTCCAGGACCCTGCCAACAACGCTGACAAGTTGGTGCCAGAGGGCATCGAGGGTCGAGTGCCCTACAAAGGCTCCGTGCTCTCGATTATTTTCCAGCTGGTGGGTGGTGTTCGTTCATCGATGGGCTATGTGGGTTGCCGCTCAATTTCCGAGATGCACGAGAAGGCTGAGTTTGTAGAAATTTCATCAGCCGGCATCCGGGAGTCGCATGTGCATGATGTTCAAATAACAAAAGAAGCACCAAACTACCATGTTGATTAACAAGGCCTGAATACAGCGAAGCAGCCATGCAAAAACCTGACATTCCACACAACGAAGACGAAAGAACACGGGCGATCCAGAATTTGGGGATGATTTACTCTCCCTCGGAGGCCCGGTTTGATCGAATCACACGTTTGGTCTGTCGGCACTTTGACATTGATACGGCGCTGGTCACCATTGTTTACAAAGAAATTCAATGGTTTAAATCGCTTCAAGGGCTGAACGCTTGCTCCACCGACCGGGAAGTTTCTTTCTGTGGGCACGCCATTCTTAGTGATGAACCACTGGTTGTAGAAAACGCGCTTCTGGACCCGCGATTCATGGACAACCCCTTGGTTGTCGATGGACCGAGGATCCGGTTTTATGCTGGCCAACCCATTCGGGACGCATTCGGCGTCACCATTGGTACACTTTGCGTGATTGACAGCGTTCCACGTGCATTTTCTCAGGAAGACAGGCAAGACTTGCGCGATTTCGCGCGCTTGGTTGAAGTTGAAATTGCCAAGCCTGTAGACGACAGCGTGGTCACCCGGTTCGTGCGTTCATTGAACGAAAACCAAAGGTCACTGTTGATTGATCCGATTGTGGGTTCTTGGAACAGGCGCGGCTTTGAGGCATTGCTGGACAAAGAACTGGAACATGCTGTGCGCAAGGGAGAAGATCTTTCCCTGTTGCATGTCAAGCTGGGTTCATTCGATTTGATTTTGAACAGGTTTGGTCATGATCGAATTATTGACTTCACCAAGTTCACCGCATCCATTATTCGCGATGTATTACCAAACGGTTCCAGTATTGGTTCTTTGGGGGCAGATGCATTCGTAGCCGTGTGCTCGGGCATGACCAACTCCGAAGTGGCACGTTTGCTGGAACAGCTAAAAACCCGTTTTGCTGAAACCACACTCGAAACCCATGGCGTGAAAGCGCTGGTTGATGTGGACATCAACTTCCTCAGCCTTACCGGTGAAGACCTTCCATGCACGGCGGTACAGGCAGTGGATCGCTTGTTAAGCCTTAGCTAAGCCTGGTGCCAGTTGCATTGGGTCAATTACTTTTAAGACATTCAAAGAATACTTCATGAATCATCAGAAAATTTTGGTACTCGATTTCGGGTCACAGGTCACACAACTTATTGCCAGACGAGTTCGTGAATGCGGGGTTTTCTGTGAAATTTTACCCTGCGACGCAGACCCGGAACGTATCAAAGAGTATGGGGCATCCGGCATCATTTTGTCGGGTAGCCACCAATCGGCTTACGAAGAAAGCACCGACAAAGCGCCCGAGTTGATCTTTAATCTTGGCGTACCGGTACTTGGCATTTGCTATGGCATGCAAACCATGGCCATGCAACTTGGAGGCAAGGTTGAAGCGGGTACAGTGCGTGAATTTGGTCATGCGCAAATTCGAGCCCACGGCCACACAAAACTGTTTGATGGCATTCAAGACGAAACCAACGAGCACGGCCATGGCTTGCTGAATGTGTGGATGAGCCATGGTGACAAGGTGACCGAGCTGCCACCCAACTTCAAATTGATGGCCTCTACACCTTCATGCCCAATTGCTGGAATGGCCGATGAGACACGCGGATTCTATGCGGTGCAGTTTCACCCGGAAGTGACGCATACCAAACAGGGCAAGGAAATACTGGCACGCTTTGTACGCGACATTTGCGGCTGCAAAGGTGATTGGTCCATGCCCAGCTTTGTGGATGAGGCAGTCGAAAGAATTCGAGCCCAAGTGGGCACCGATGAAGTTATTCTGGGCCTCTCGGGCGGTGTTGATTCTTCAGTAGCAGCAGCATTGATTCACAAAGCAATTGGAGACCAGCTCACCTGTGTATTTGTAGACCACGGCTTGCTTCGTTTCAAAGAAGGCGAGCAGGTCATGGAAACCTTCGCCAAACATCTGGGTGTACGTGTTGTGCATGTGAACGCCACTGAGGAATTCATGGGGCAGCTCAAAGGCGTCACCGACCCCGAGGCAAAACGTAAAATTATCGGCAAAGCGTTTGTGGATGTATTCCAGCGGGAGGCTGGCATGCGTGCCAATGCCAAATGGCTAGCGCAAGGCACTATTTACCCGGATGTAATTGAATCAGCTGGTGCGAAAACAGGCAAGGCCACCAGCATCAAAAGCCATCACAATGTGGGTGGATTGCCGGACACACTGAACCTTAAATTGCTTGAACCCCTGCGTGACTTGTTCAAGGATGAAGTTCGCAAACTTGGCGTTGAACTTGGGCTTGACCCTGAAATGGTTTACCGCCACCCCTTCCCGGGACCAGGTTTAGGCGTTCGCATTCTGGGCGAAGTGAAAGCCGAATACGCTGAAATTTTGCAGCGCGCCGATGCCGTGTTCATTGAAGAATTGCGCAATACCAAAGCCACTGCTAAAGACGCCGTGGCCGAGTTGTGCTCCGAAGAACAAATTGGAAAAAGCTGGTACGACTTGACCAGTCAGGCTTTTGCCGTTTTCTTGCCGGTGAAATCGGTAGGCGTGATGGGCGATGGCCGCACCTACGAGTATGTTGTAGCCATTCGTGCCGTACAAACCCAGGACTTCATGACGGCACATTGGGCACACCTTCCTTATTCGTTGCTGGGGCGTATTTCCAACCGCATCATCAACGAGGTGAAAGGTGTTAACCGCGTGGTGTACGATGTATCAGGTAAACCACCTGCGACCATTGAATGGGAATAAGCCAGTAGGCGAACCCAGTCACTTACCCCAGCCTTACAAAAAAGCCCGCCAATGCGGGCTTTTTTGCTTTTAAGGGGTGAGGTTTGCCCTAATTCCCGAATGAAAATACACATGCCACCATCATTGACGATATTTCACCATCGGTGCAGCCCGGCACCGGTTGGCAAAACGACAATGACAACATGGAGAACCCATGGCAGAAGTAGTGTTGGAGACAAGGGCGTTGACCAAGGAATTCAAGGGATTCACTGCGGTCAGCGATGTGAATTTAAAAGTACAGCGGGGTCATATCCACGCGCTGATCGGCCCCAACGGCGCCGGTAAAACTACCTGTTTCAACTTGTTGACGAAATTCCTGACACCCACATCGGGTCAAATTTTGTTCAACGGCAAAGACATCACCAGTGCCAAGCCTGCCCAAATAGCCAGGCAGGGCATCATCCGATCGTTTCAAATTTCTGCGGTATTCCCGCACCTTACCGTGCTTGAGAATGTACGCATCGGCTTGCAACGCCCACTGGGTAATTCATTCCATTTTTGGAGAAGCGAGAAAAAACTCTCGGTGCTGAATGACAAAGCCATGGCTTTGCTCGCACTGGTTGACCTGGAAAGCTTTGCAGACACTCTCACGGTAGACCTTCCGTACGGCAGAAAACGTGCACTTGAAATTGCCACCACATTGGGTATGGAACCTGAGTTAATGCTGCTGGACGAACCTACCCAGGGCATGGGCCACGAAGACGTGGACCGCGTTACCCAATTGATCAAGAAAGTGTCCGTTGGTCGAACCATTTTGATGGTTGAGCACAATATGAATGTGGTGGCGGGTATTAGCGACCGTATCTCTGTTCTTCAGCGCGGTGCGGTATTGGCCGAAGGAAGCTACGCAGAGGTGTCTCGCAATCCTGAAGTGATGGAGGCCTACATGGGTTCGAGCACTGGCGTTTTGGAGGGTGCACACTGATGAGCACTGCGCTGGAAATTACCGGACTCAACGCTTGGTATGGCGAATCGCACATTCTGCACAACCTGAATCTGACTGTTAAAACTGGCGAGGTAGTCACGCTTCTTGGAAGAAACGGAGCAGGGCGCACCAGCACACTGCGTGCCATTATGGGTTTGACCGGAGCGCGAAAGGGGTCGATCAAAATCAACGGTACCGAGGCCATCGGCATGCCCACCCACAAAATCGCGCACCTGGGCGTGGGTTATTGCCCGGAAGAGCGCGGCATATTCTCGTCACTGTCAGCAGAAGAGAACCTGATGCTGCCTCCCTTTGTCTCGAAAACAGACAAAGGTATGAGCGTTGCAGAAATTTACGAAATGTTTCCCAACTTGGCCGAACGTAAAAAAAGCCAAGGCACCCGCTTGTCTGGTGGAGAACAGCAAATGTTGGCTGTAGCGCGAATCCTGAGAACTGGCGCAAAACTGCTGTTGCTTGACGAAATCTCGGAAGGGCTAGCACCAGTGATTGTTCAGGCTTTGGCCAAAATGATCACCACACTAAAATCGAAGGGATACACGATTGTGATGGTGGAACAGAATTTCCGCTTTGCCGCACCCTTGGCTGACCGATTCTACGTGGTGGAACATGGCCAAATTGTGGAGGCTTTTGCTTCCTCGGAACTCGATGAAAAAATGCCCGTTCTGCATTCGTTGCTGGGCGTATAAAAACCAACCTTTCAAGGGATTGGACTTAAACCAAAGGAGATGATGATGAAATTAAAACCAATCGCAACCGGACTGGCCGCGCTTTTTGCAGTGGTTGCAGGCTCAGCCCAAGCGCAAATTTCCAACGACACAATCAAGATTGGTGTAATCACCGACATGTCTGGCCTGTACGCCGACATTGACGGGCCTGGTGGTGTAGAAGCCGTAAAAATGGCAATTGCTGATTTTGGCGGTACCTTGAACGGCAAAAAGATTGAGCTGGTGTTTGCCGACCACCAAAACAAAGCGGACATTGCAGCCAGCAAGGCTCGCGAGTGGTTTGACACCGAAGGTGTCGATATGCTGATTTCAGGAACCAACTCCGGTACGGCTTTGGCCATGGCTAAAGTTGCTGAGGAAAAACAAAAACCCAACTTCGTGATTGGTGCGGGCACTGCACGAATTACCAATGAAGAATGCAACCCATACAGCATTCACTATGCCTACGACACTGTGGCTCTTGCCAAGGGCACTGGCTCGGCTGTAACCAAACAGGGGGGCAAAACATGGTACTTCCTTACAGCTGACTACGCCTTTGGCACCTCACTTGAGACCGACACGACTGCGGTGGTGAAAGCCAACGGAGGCACAGTCAAAGGTGCGATTCGTCACCCCCTGTCCGCGTCTGATTTCTCCAGCTTCATGCTGCAGGCACAAGCTTCGGGCGCGCAAATTCTGGGCCTGGCCAATGCTGGCGGAGACACTGTGAACTCCATCAAGGCAGCCAATGAATTCGGTGTGACAGGCAGCATGAAGCTTGCTGGTCTGCTGATGTTTATTAATGACGTACACGCATTGGGCTTGGGCCAAACCAAGGGTATGTACCTGACCGACAGTTGGTATTGGGATCAAAACGATGAGACCCGCAAGTGGTCCAAGCGCTTCTTCGACAAAATGAAGAAAATGCCTAGCAGTTTGCAAGCCGCCGATTATTCAGCAACCCTTCAATATCTGAATGCCGTGAAAGCTGCAGGTACCGACGATGGGGCCAAGGTAATGGAGGCCCTGCGCAAACAGAAAGTGAATGATGTGTATGCCAAAAACGGTTACTACCGCGTCGACGGCAGCATGATTCACGACATGTTCTTGATGCAGGTAAAAGACCCCAAGGAATCCAAAAAGCCCTGGGATTACCTGAAAGTTGTTCAAGCCATTCCGGGTGAGCAGGCATTCACTACCAAAGCAGAGACCAAGTGCGCGTTGTGGAAGTAACGCAATAAAACCATAACAAGACCAATGCCCCTGGAGTTGAGAAAGCTCCGGGGGCTTTGCTGGACACGTACCCATGGAAATTTTTGGAATTCCCTTGCAGGCCTTTCTGGGGCAACTGCTGCTCGGCCTTGTGAATGGCTCGTTTTACGCCATGCTGTCACTGGGCCTGGCCGTTATTTTTGGCTTGCTCAATGTGATTAATTTTGCCCATGGTGCGCTGTACATGATGGGTGCGTTTTTCGCCTGGATGGGCATGGCCTATTTCAACCTGAACTATTGGGTGATGCTGTTGCTTGCCCCTTTGTTGGTGGGCGCGTTCGGGATACTGATTGAAAAAACAATGTTGCGCTGGCTTTACAAGCTGGATCACCTCTATGGCCTGCTTCTTACCTTTGGCATCACTTTGATGCTGGAAGGGATATTTCGCTCGATTTATGGTGTTTCCGGTCAACCTTATTCAGTGCCAGAGGCCTTGCAGGGTGCAACCAACCTTGGCTTTATGATTTTGCCCAACTATCGCGCCTGGGTTGTAGTCGCATCGTTGGTGGTTTGTTTTGCCACCTGGATCATGATTGAAAAAACAAAGCTGGGGGCCCTGCTGCGTGCGGGCACCGAGAATCCGCGACTGGTGGAGGCCTTTGGCATCAACGTGCCCTTGATGGTGACGCTTACCTATGGTTTCGGGGTGGCCCTGGCTGCATTTGCCGGCGTACTGGCTGCACCGGTCATTCAGATTTCACCTTTGATGGGTTCGAACCTCATCATCACCGTGTTTGCCGTAGTGGTTATTGGCGGCATGGGTTCCATTCTGGGTTCGATCATCACAGGGCTTACCTTGGGTATCGTTGAAGGATTAACCCGTGTGTTTTATCCAGAATTATCAGCCACTGTGGTATTCATCATCATGGCCATTGTGCTCATGATCCGCCCGGCAGGTTTGTTCGGTCGCGAGAAATAAAGGGGTTGATATGATGAACAAAAATACAATTATCGCCATTGCGGCAATCATTCTCGCCGTGGCTGCACCGTTCTTCATGTACCCGGTGCTGCTGATGAAACTGCTGTGTTTTGCGCTGTTTGCCTGTGCATTCAATCTATTAATCGGTTACACCGGTTTGCTGTCTTTTGGACATGCGGCATTTCTGGGCGGCGCTGGCTATATTGCAGGGTATGTTATCCGAGACCTGGGCTTGCCTTTCGAACTGGGTTTACTGGCAGGCGTGGCCTTTGCAGCATTCCTGGGTTTGGTCATGGGTGCCTTGGCCATACGCCGACAGGGCATTTACTTCACGATGATCACGTTGGCCCTGGCACAAATGCTGTACTTCATCTTTTTACAAGCGCCGTTTACTGGTGGAGAAGATGGTCTTCAGGGCATACCCCGTGGCACCTTGTTGGGTGTTGTCGACCTCAGCGACGACTTGACACTTTACTTCGTGGTGTTGGCAATTTGTATCGCAGGATATGCCTTGATTGTTCGCACAGTGCATTCGCCCTTCGGGCAGGTTCTCAAGGCGATCAAGGAAAATGAACCCCGCGCTATTTCATTGGGCTACGACGTGGACAAATACAAACTTTTGGTGTTTGTTCTGTCAGCCGCATTGTCGGGTTTGGCGGGGGCTACAAAAGCCTCAGTGCTTGGGTTTGAAACATTGACCGACGTGCACTGGACCATGTCTGGCCTGGTGGTACTCATGACCTTGGTGGGCGGCTTGGGCACACTTGCAGGCCCAATTGTGGGCGCTATTGTCATTATTGCACTTGAGAACCGTATTGGTGAGTTTGGCACCTGGATGGCCGTAACCACCGACATTGCCTGGTTCCGCTCACTGGGGGAGCAAGTCACAATTGTGACCGGCTTCATCTTCATTGTGGTGGTGCTGGCCTTCCGACGTGGAATTGTTGGGGAAATTATTGCATGGAACCAACGCAGGTTACTCAAGGCCGGTCAATGAACTAGAAGCGCCCTGCGAAACGAAAACCCGGCCCAGTGCCGGGTTTTTTTATGTCAAACTGATCACACCTAACACGGCTTATTTCGAAGAATATGCAAACCGGCAAGCTGTCTGAAAAATTTCCGATCTTGGCGCACCAAGGCCAAGCCCAAGACATGCCCTGGATGGAGCTTGCGTTACAGCAAGCAAGGCTCGCCGCACAAGCTGGCGAAGTGCCCATTGGCGCAGCGGTGGTGATTGATGGCAAAGCTGTTGCCGACGCCCACAATGCGCCAGTTTTACTGAACGATGCCTGTGCGCACGCGGAGGTTCAAGCCATACGACAAGCCTGCCAAGCGATTGGCAACTACCGCTTGGGCGCACAAGCCACTTTGTACGTCACACTCCAACCTTGCCTTATGTGCATAGGTGCAATTTTGCATGCACGCATAGGCCGAGTGGTAGTGGGGTGCGCACAATCACGCTACAACGGCGACTTAAAACAATCCTTGTCAGTATTCGAGCAAGCGCAAGCCTGGCACCCTTGTGCGTTCGAAACAGGTTGTATGGCGCAAGAAAGCGAAGAATTACTGGGCAGTTTTTTTAAAGCGCGCCGCAAGCAAAGAGAACAAGCTGTTGCCGATTTGGCGAGCCTACTGCACCTTCCCAATGCCAACAAGCAAACCATTGAGGAACTTTCGCAACTTGGATTTAACACCCCACACGACTTTTTGCAGCTTGGACTTGAGCAGGCAAGCCAAGTCTTGGCTGAACGAAGCAATAGATTGAAAGCAGGCCGACACACTCAGCAAGCCGCCATACTGGCCAGTTTGTGCGATTATTTCAATGGTGAACCTGTGCGTTCCTGGAAACAGTATTTGTGAGATCACTTTTGAAACCGGAATTGATTTGAACAGTAAACCGCCCATCGCAACGAGTCAGGCAGTGAATCAGCTAGTCATGTTTTCGCCCAGTGGTGCACTGGTTGATGAAACCTTGCTTGACCGGGCCTGCAACCATTTGACCAATCAACATGGCTTCAATGTGATTGAAATGCCTGAAGCACGCCAGCGCATACAACGCTTTGCAGGCGATGAAGCCACGCGCATGGCCACTATAGAAAATGCGTTTGCCATGAATACGCCCAGCCTGCTAATGGCCACCCGCGGGGGTTACGGCCTAAGCCGCTTGCTTCCGCTGTTGAATTTTCCGGAACTTGCCGCATTGCTGAATGCGAATGAGCACTTGTTGTGCGGACACAGCGACATTACCAGCCTGCAATTGGCATTGCTGAACGCGGGGGCACAACCTGCCACATTGTTGCACGGGCCCATGGCTTGTTTCGATTTTGGGGCAGAGCGGGGTGCAGACCCACTCACCCTCGAACACTTTTTGCGTGCCGTAGAAAAACAGGCAGTAAATATTGAATGGCCTGTTGAATGTTTCGGACTGGACACACAAAAACAAACCATTGCAATTGAAGGCCCGGTGTGGGGTGGCAACCTCACCTTGCTGTGCAGCCTTTTGGGAACGCCTTGGTTGCCCAGTGTACCTGGCGGTATTTTGGTGCTTGAAGATGTGAACGAGCCCGCCTACAAAATTGAGCGCATGCTGCTGCAATTGCTACAGGCTGGTGTGTTGGCCCAGCAAAAGGCCGTTGTGTTGGGTAATTTTTGTGAACCCAAACCTGGTGCTCATGACAATGGTTACAGCCTGCGCAGCGCCGCTGAATTTGTTCAAGGTCAACTTGGCTGCCAACAAAAGCATGTACCCGTTCTGCTGAATTTTCCGTTTGGTCATTGCACCCCCAAGGCATGTTGGTTTCAGGGCGGGCAGGGCACCTTGACGCTAGGCTGCGAACCTGCCGGCTCCCATGCGCGTTTGGTTCAAACCCTTCGCTAGTAGCAACTCTCCGAGTCCGCATTCAGCCCACCCCAAGCCTGGGCATGTATAATGCCCCCTTCGTTAAAAATCACTGAATTTTCCAATACTTATGCTCACCGCAGCCAATATCACCATGCAGTTCGGCGCCAAGCCGCTTTTTGAAAACATCAACGCGAAATTCGGCGATGGCAACCGCTATGGCTTAATTGGTGCAAACGGTTGCGGCAAATCAACGTTCATGAAAATTCTGGGGGGCGACCTGGAACCCAGCAGCGGCACAGTGGTTATTGAGCCCAATGTGCGCCTTGGCAAACTAAGTCAGGATCAATTTGCATTTGAAGATTACCGTGTGCTCGATGTGGTCATGATGGGTCACAGGGAAATGTGGGCGGCGATGACCGAACGAGATGCTTTGTATGCCAACCCCGAAGCCACCGACGACGACTACATGCGTGCCGCTGACCTTGAGGCGGTGTACGCTGAGTTTGGTGGCTATGAAGCCGAGGCCCGTGCTGGCGAGCTGTTGTTGGGTGCTGGCATTCCGCTTGAAAGTCACAATGGTCCCATGAGTGAAATCGCCCCCGGCTGGAAACTGCGAGTGTTGCTTGCACAGGCCCTGTTCTCCAAACCCGATGTTCTGCTACTGGATGAGCCGACCAACAACCTCGACATCAATACCATTGCTTGGCTTGAAAACGTACTGAACCAGTACGAGAGCACCATGATCATCATCAGCCACGACCGCCACTTCCTGAACGAAGTGTGTACCCACATGGCTGACCTGGATTACGGCACATTGCAAGTGGTTCCCGGCAACTATGACGATTACATGCTGGCAGCGGCACAAGCACGCGAACGCGCGCAAGCATCCAATGCCCGTGCCAAAGAACGCATTTCAGATTTGCAAGACTTCGTTCGTCGTTTTGCAGCCAACAAATCGAAGGCACGTCAGGCCACATCGCGTCAAAAGCAGATTGAAAAAATCAAACAAGACACAGTCATCCTGAAACCCTCTTCACGCCAGAATCCGTTCATTCGTTTTGAACAGAAAAAGAAAATGCACCGCTTGGCCGTAGAGCTGGACAACATCAGCTTGGCATACGGTGAAAACAAGGTGATTCGCGACTTTTCAATCATGGTGGAGGCTGGCGACAAAGTGGGTATTGTGGGTGCCAACGGCATGGGCAAAACCACGTTGCTCAAGCTTCTGGCCAGGGCTTTGGAACCCACGTATGGTGATGTGAAGTGGTCGGAAAATGCGGACTTGGGTTATATGGCTCAGGACGTCAGCGACGAATTCAATGTGCCTTTGAATTTGCGTGAATGGACTGAGCGCTTCGCACAAGAGGGCGACGACGACCAAGCCATTCGCGGTATTTTGGGACGCTTGCTGTTTTCCAACGATGAAATATCCAAGCAAGTGAAGGTATGTTCCGGTGGCGAGAAAAACCGCCTTGTGTTCGGTCGCTTAATGTTGGGCCGTCACAATGTGCTGCTGCTGGATGAACCCACCAACCACCTGGACATGGAATCAATTGAATCACTGCAATACGCACTCGAGAAATACGAGGGCACGGTGTTTGTGGTGTCACATGACCGCCAGTTTGTTTCTGGCATTGCCACTCGAATTTTCGAAATGCGTGAAGATGGCATCACCGATTATCGCGGCACCTACGAGGAATACCGCGAGAGTTTGGGTTTGGCTTAAAGCAAAACCACTTTACCCAACTGGCTTTACTTTCGCAGCAACCCGTTTGGCTTTTGCACGCGCTTCATCCACATTTGGATCGCGTGCAAGGGCCACACCCATACGTCTCTTCACAAACGACTCTGGTTTGCCAAATAAACGCACATCCGTGCCGGGTTCAGCCAATGCATCAGCTACGCCTTCAAATGCAATACCAACCTTGTCTACACCCCCATAAATAACGGCACTGGCACCTGGTGTTTTCAGGCTGGTGTCCACAGGCAAACCCAGAATTGCGCGTGCATGCAATTCAAACTCGTTTTGCCACTGCGTAATCATGGTGACCATACCCGTGTCGTGAGGGCGTGGGCTTACTTCAGAAAACCAAACCTGGTCACCTTTCACAAACATTTCCACACCGAACAAGCCCGTGCCACCCAGCGCAGTGGTGACAAGATCCGCCATTTTACGGGCCTCGTCCAAGGCTTTTACGCTCATGGCTTGAGGCTGCCAGCTCTCAATATAATCACCACTTACCTGTACATGACCCACGGGCTCGCAATAGCTGGTTTCAATTGCACCGCTTTTAGGGTTGCGGCTGCGCACAGTCAGCAAGGTTATTTCGTATTCGAATTCGATCAGTGATTCAGCAATTACACGCCCCGAATTGACACGCCCGGCGCTGCCCGCGTAATCCCATGCAGCTTCCAGCTCACTGGCATCATCAACCTTGGATTGCCCTTTGCCAGACGATGACATCACAGGCTTGATGATGCAGGGATAGCCCACCGGCTTTTTGCTGTCTATGCCTTTTTCTACCGCCCGCTTCAGGGTTTCAAAATCATCGGCAAAGGCATAATGCGAGCAACTTAAATTCAACTCCTCAGCAGCCAAGCGGCGAATTCCTTCGCGGTTCATTGTTAGCCACGCCGCATTGGCTGTGGGCACCACACGCACCACGCCTTCAGCCTCAAGCTCTTTAAGGGCCGGTGTGGCAATCGCTTCAATTTCAGGCACAACAATGTGAGGGCGCTCCTGTGCAATCAAGGCTTTTAATGCGTTTGCATTGGTCATATCAATCACATGGAAGCGGTGTGCAACCTGGTGCCCTGGTGCATTGGGGTAGCGGTCAACTGCAATGACCTCTACACCCAGGCGCTGAAAGGCGATGATTACTTCTTTGCCCAGTTCACCACTACCCAACAACATTACTTTCAAGGCGTTTGACGCCAAAGGTGTTCCGATTTGCGTTGGAAATTGAATCGCTGTTGTCATGGTAAAACTCGCTTGATCAAATTATTGTTTAATTGATGGATTCTGGGGTGTCGTGATGATGCGCGTGTGATGCTTCATCGAAGAACACCACCAATAAAACCAACAGCACCGGGCCAATAATCAGGCCCACAATACCCATGGTAATTACGCCACCAAACACACCGAACAACACGGCCAAAAAAGGCAAGTGGGTTCCACCCTGTATCAACAAAGGTCTCACCAGGTAATCGGCAATCAACACCACCAACATGCCCACGGTAATCAACACAATTGCTTCTGCACCGTGGCCACTTAAAAAAAGGATCATACCCAAAATAGCGAGCAAGCCCGGCGCAGCCATGGGGATAAAGGCGATCAATGCCGTGATGGTCCCCAGCAAAACCGGTGCGTAAACGCCGCAGGCAGCAAACAGCACAGAGAGGATGACCGCCTCTGCAAAGCTGACAATCACTAGTCCGTTGACCGCTGCACGCAGGGCAGGGGGCATGTGTGAAACATAGGGCTTCCAGCGTTGGCCCAGCCAGTCAGTTCCAATTCGGTTCATTCGTATGCTGATGCTTGAGCCATCGCGATAAAAAAAGAACAATACCCACAACGCGAAAAACAAGGTGGCAACCCGGCCCAGCAATTCAAGCAGAATGGCCGATGCTGTACCTTGAACATCGCCCAAACGTTGGGTCAGGGTTTCACGCAGCAGTCCTGAAATTTGTTTGGGCACACTCAAATATTCTTGCCAGCTGGCCACAAGCATTTCGCCAAGCACGGGAATTTGAGGCAACCAGTCGGGTACTGCAACACCGGAGTCATCGGCCTGTCGCAAGAAGGTAGTAATTTCAAGAATGTCTTGAACCATGAACACGATTAAACCGATCATGGGCCCCACCAGCAAAAATGCAACAACCAGCGTGGTTAGGAACGCCGCGCCATTCGGCTTTCCGGGAAAGCGCCCGCGAATGCGGCAGTGCAGTGGCCAAAACGCGGTCGCAATAATTCCTGCCCACAAAATTGCCAACAGGAATGGCGACAATACAATGGCAGCGCCCACCAGAATCAACACTGTAAAAAGCGTGCTGATCAGTGACTTCGGTTGTCTCAGGTGTTCTGCCATGTCAGCCAGTCGTGCGGATTACGCGTTATTTGAATGCTTGTTTGTGGTTCAATCATTGTAGCAATGCCTGAATTGCAAATTGACTGTTATTTCACTTTCACGAGAACACACATGAAATTATCCAACACCTTGCGAATCGCTTTGTTCAGTACCTCGGTCGGTTTGCTGGCACCATCTGTTGCATTCGCCGACCTGTGCGAGAAAACCCCCGCCGTGAACCTTAGCGCGATCAGCAGTGAAGAGGTGGACAACGACATGGTGCGCTTGAATTGGCAGGTGCAGATTCAAGCCGGCACGGCCAACGAGGCCATGAATGCCATTAACACCGTGCTGGAAAAATCAATCAACAATTTGTCAAAAAACAAAGACATCAGCAAACTGAAAAACAACATTCAAACTTATCCGCAGTACGGCAAGAACAATGTGATTCAATCCTGGCAAGGCGTGGGCTCACTCACTTTGAAATGCCGGTGCAAGCGTGAAAACCCAGAAAAACGTGAATGTTGCCGAAGGGCTCACGTGAGCAACTTGGAATACTTTCCCAGCGAAAACCGCATCGAGCAAAGCCGAGAAAAATTGCTGCAAAGTGCCATGAAAGAGTTTCAAAACAAGGCAAACATTGCTGCGAAAGGGTTTGGAAAAACCGGCTATACCTTGGGTGAAGTGTCAATTAACGACGAGAACCAAGGCCCGCCTTCTTACCCCCGAATGTACGCCGCATCGGCGGACATGATGAGCAAAGGCATGGAAGTAGCGCCAGCGGCCGGTTCAAGCAAGGTGAGTGTTTCAGTTAATGGGCGCGTTTGCCTGAAGCCGTGAAAGGAATAATACGCGCCAGGTTGGCAGCTGGCTCGGATTGTTCAACAGATGTTTCGACATCTGTTGTGAAATTTGAATCGATCAGGCGCAGGCCATTTTGTTTCAAAGGGGCAGGGCTAAGTTCCTGCTCCAGTTTTTGAACCTGCTCACGCAGTTTACCAAACGATTCCCACATCAGCTTTGACGATTCCATGGCCGACTGCAAGGGGCTTTTTGATCGCTGGCGAATCATGCGGATTTTAAACAGCGTTTGCTCAAGCGCCAAGCGGTGTTCGGGGTCAACACTGGCTACATAACCCTCGAGAACTGCTTCGCGGCGTTGTTCAAAGGCCGCAGGGTCTACCTGGTACAGATCGGCCCATTCTTTGAAATCAAAGTGTGTCATGGCTGCTCCTTGCTTTGCTCAATGAGCTTGGCTTTGTTGCTGTCCTGATCGTCGGTTCCCATCAAAAACGCATGCACTGCTTTTTGCAGAGTCCTTAACCGGGCGGTTTTTAGGTTAAGCTCACGTCTAAGAGCTTCGTTCTCTTCCATGAGTCTGTCAACCAGTGCGAGAGTTTCAAATTTCTTTCCCAAACTTTCTACCCGGTTTACTTCAACGCTTGAATGATGGCCCATGATGACTTGTAATGTTGCTATTAACCTTTGTACTGCCAAACACAGCAATTGGTTTTAGTAATACTCTTCAGTAACAACAATCAACTGACAACAACAATGGTGTTTATGAAAAGCGCTTGGACTTTTTCCTTTTTTCTGGGTTTGTTTGCATGTGGGTTTGTACCAGCAGCCTTGGCCCAGGAAGCAAGTTCAAATTTAACCCGTTGTGAAAACAGCTTTGGCAAAGAACCTGTAAACACCACAGTTGAGACTTGCAGGCTAGAGCTGACAAGGCCAATTACCCAGACCAAACGCGTCAAAATTCTTGAAACATTGGGTAAAGCCTACCTGGCTCAAAACGAGGCAGACCTGGCCATTTCAACCTGGAATGAAGCGAGTCAATACAGTCCACTAAGCCGAGAGGACCAAGTGGCCGCGGAATCCTGGACACGCTTGCAAGTACTGATTGGCCAAACCTATGCACAAGCTGATCAGATGGAACGTGCAGAGGCTCACTTTCAAAAAACCCTGAACACAGTTGAGCAATCGATTGGTCGTTATTCCTTGCCAGCGGGTATGGTTCAGGATGCATTGGGCACCTACTATGCCTTGCAGAACAAACCAGGCGAGTCTGAGGCCGCATTTAAACGGTCGCGTATTGTTTACGAAATTCGTTTGGGAAAAACCAACGCACGAACGCTTGAAACCCGAATGAACCACGCAGTGGGCTTGCTGGATATGGAGAAAGAGCAAGAGGCACTGGAAAGTTTCCAGATTCTTGCAGAAATAATCAACGCTTCACCCAGCTACAAAAATGAACCCATTCGTGCTGAAATATTGACATTCTTGGGCACACTGCAAATGCGCAACGATCAGCTACAGGAAGCCGCCAGAAATTATCAGACTGCATTTGAAGTACGCCAGGCAGCGTTCGGTCCCAACGACATCCGAACCAGTCAGTCTTTAAACAACCTGGGGGTTGTGCTTTACAGGGCAGGGGATTTGAAGCGAGCCGAAGTGGCACTTAGCCGCGCCTACATCATTCGGGCGGATTCCTTGGGTGGAGAAGATCCTTTGACACTGAGTACTCAAAAGAACTTGCAGGCAGTAATCGCCGCACAAAATGCAGCGAAAACTGGCCTTTCTGAAAGTGTCAAACGCAATTAAACCTTGGTGTTTCGCACCAGTTTGCGGTTGGCTTTGAATGACTTGAACTCATACACAGCGACCAGCAAAATTGCGGAGAACACACAGCCTAGAGCTGCCAAAATACTCGGACTTGCTACTTCATAATTGATGTAATCCACCAAACCATGAACCAACATGGCTGAAGCGATCAACAACAACACCAATACACCTGGGTAAGAACGAAGAGCTTTCATACGACACCTCTCAAAATTTACTGCATCAATTGCTGACCAACGAGTCAACAAGTGCACTTTACCATTGAGTAATGTCATAGATTGGAGCGCTACTTCTAACGTTGTATTTAACCAAACCACCGCACACTATTTGTAATTATTCTTTTTAAAACAATGAACTAAGAACAAACAAGCCAGCAGGCCAAGCAAATTTAAAGCACCGCCGCCCCCGCTGCCGCCAGAACCGCCACCTGTTGAACCACTGCTGGAATCATCCACCACCGCATCACCAACAGCCGAGGAGGGGACACCTACACCAGCAGAGGCACCATTGATTAATGGGGAAAGAAGACTGGCGAGCAAAGTAGGGGATGTTGCGCCTTGATTGGCCACAATCACCGAAGCGATGGCAGTTCTGCCATTTGCTGCCTGAGCACGCAGATCGAACCCGGATACACCGGCAAGGGCAGTTACGTCCACATCCAGCCCACTAACCGACAAAATGGGATTAGGCGTATCCGGCGATGATTTCAACACATTAATTACATCAAAACTGACTGAACTCACTTCTTGCCCTGAAGAGTTCAAGGTTCCGCTCGAAGAAAACGTGCGGGTTTCACCCGGTGGAATAACGTTGCCACTGTTAGAGAACAAATTGGTAAGGCCACCCGCGGCCTGCGTATTAATCAAATTGGCCACGTCAAGCATACCCGCACCACACAAGGCACGTGTGCAGTTACATTCGGTTCCTAAAGTGTCCCCGGTACAAGTGGGGCTGCCACCGAGCGACAGAAAAGGACGGGCAGTGGTTTTCAACAAATTCTCGACAGTAGCCACCGAAGCGGAGGGATTCAATGACCAATACAAAGAGGCAGCGCCAGCCACCATAGGCGAAGAAAAACTGGTACCAATCTTCGTGTTGTACGTATTGGTCAACGGACCCGCAAAGCCAGTATTACTGGCACTCCAAATTGGAAAAGCAGCATCGCCACCCGGCGCAGAAAGCTGAATACTCGGCCCAAAATTGCTGTAATTGGCTTTCAGCCCTTCTTGATCGATGGCCGCTACACCAAAAGCACCAGGGCAATTGGCCGGGGAATCGACAGTGCTCCCATCGTTGCCTGCAGCAACAACCACCAAAGAACCCGCCTGGCGGGCCGCGGAAATGGCAGCGCCTTCAATAGAGGGGACACAGGCGCCCTCGGCCCCCAAACTCAGATTAATTACCTTGGCAGGGAAGGGATTATTGGGCACACCGGGAACGCTCAAACCCGCAGCCCAGCGAATACCGTCAGCAAGGTCACTCGAAAAACCACCACATTTGCCCAATACTCGCACTGGTAACACCACCGCATTCCAGTTAACCGAAAACACCCCCTCACTGGGCGCGGGGTTCCCTGCAAGAAGAGCTGAAACAAAGGTACCATGCCAGCTTGACTGACTAAGACCGCCACAAACCGGGTCGGCAAGGAGGTCGGCAGGGCCTACACCATCACCGGGGTCTGTAGGATCAGAATCGCGATCTGAGCCACCCGAACTTTGACCATCAGCGCCTATTAAAGGATCGGCTACAAAATCGTAACCTGACAGCAAATGACCTTGAAGCATTGGGTGACTGGGCAATACACCAGTATCCAGCACAGCCACTACGGTGGGCGCCGTACCATGGAAATTCGCCCACATGGCGCCAGTGTTGATTGAAGCAGGTTGCGCATTCACATCCTGATGGAACCAGGAGCGACTCCGACGCGACAAATCAAGTGCATTCAACAAGCCGATTAAAGGAGACTGGGCACGAAGCTGAATGCGACGGTCAAGTTCAACCGATTCAACCATTGGATCGGACAACAAACGAAGACGAGTTTGCTCGGCATCGGTACTATCGGGGCTGGTGACTACGGCACCACGCTCACCAAAAGGCCTAACCAATTGAAATGTCCGTTTGTGAATCCTCGACAACTCCGAAAGCGTTGCGCGCAACTCATTCTTGCGAGATTCAACCGTGAATTGACGAACATCAACTTGGCCGCGCTCAGAACTCTCCTTGAACTGGATTACCCAGCGGTCGGCTGACCATGAAACGGACGAGAACGCAGCAAGCAGAACGAGCAAACTGCTTTGAATGGCGGAACGCAACTGCATGGGGTGACCCTGATTGTGGTTGTTATTTAGATAATACCGAGGAGAGGGGCTTGCGGATTCAGAATAAGAAACAAGAGACAGCGTGGGATATCGTCTGTTTGATTAAAGTTGTAAAGAGATGACTAGATGCAAGTGATTGATAATAAAAAGATCACTTGGATATTCATGATAAGTAAGCTATCTTTTTCTGAGAGTACATTTGTAAAGTAGACGAGTTGTAGATTAAAAGTGTAAAGTAAATAAACACTGTCCTGCCAAAGGGGTTGTTATGGCTTCGGAGTCAATGCGACATATCAAAGGTTTAAGTGACACCATCTGGGCTGACTACACCAATTGGCCAGGTTTTGACGAGGCCTCCCTAGAGCCAGCTACGCTCGCCAAATTTCTCAGTAGAAAAGAAGCAATCAAAGCCTATTTGAGCGGTAGCAAAGTCGCTGCGATTCGTGAAGAATACGGCATCTCAGAACCGCATATCTATCGGTTAATTACCGAAAGGTGTATTCGAGATCATCCAGACGGCCAAATTTACGGCTGGCGAGCACTAATTCCACAAACCAGAATTGTCCAGTTTAAAAGGCGAACACCAATCGTTATTAATCGTTGGGGGCATGGTGGTGTGGGCGCTTTTCAAACGCTACTAGACACTTATCCGGACGTCAGGGAAGCTCTACACAAAAAAATTCTTAAAATCCCCAATACCCGAAAAAAACTTGGGATTTTATCGACCTCAAAACGATCGATTTGGCTCTCGTTTCTCCAAAGCCTTAGAGAGAAGGGTCTTGAAATCAGGGGGGAGTGGCCATTTTCTACCAAAACAAACGGGTATTACTCCGTCATTAGATACATTGATAGGGTGCTTAAAGAAAATCCAAGTAAAGCGATCTTGATCCACGGTGGAAATGAACTTCAGAGAAAAATGCAGGCGGGAGATGGTGTTGATCGACCAGTTCACCGCCCGTTTCAACGTGTAGAAATGGACGCCCACAAAATTGATGGGCGCTTCACCGTTGCGATTCCTTTACTTGAGGGTGGCTACCAGAACGTCCTGATCCACAGAATCTGGGTGATCGTGATTATTGAGGTGGTGACTCGATTGGTGCTTGGATATCACATGAGTCTTCGAAAGGAGATTTCTAAAGAAGATGTGCTTCGGGTAATCAAGAAGTCCCTTTCGCCCTGGGCGAAGAAAAAACTACACCACACCGACAAGGACTTTTATATCGATGGTGCCGGGTTTCCCAGTGTTTTAGGTAAGCAGTTTGTGGGCATATGCTGGGACGAAACCTCAATTGATGGTGCACTGGCCGAAAAAGCAAAGGTAGTTGCAGAAGTACTAAAAAATTCGGTTGGGTCGATTCTTCTTACTCCGAAGAATTCGTACGCGATAAGACGAACAAAAGACGACCGACCATTTATTGAAAGCTTTTTTAACAAACTCGGAATATTCGGATTTCAGAAAATTTCCAACACAACAGGAAATTACCCTGGTGCAACGAAGGGCAGAGACCCCATCGGAGTGGCAGTAGCCTCAGAGTTCCAATACGAGTATGCAGAAGAACTCCTCGACATCATCATTGCTAATTACAACGCGAGAATCCACTCAAGACTTAGTGGTCGATCACCACTTCAGTACCTGCAATATCTGGTGCTTAGCAAGACATTCCAGCCCAGAGTGATTGATCCACAACACCTTGACACTTTTTTCAGTTACAGAAAGCTGTGCATGGTTAAAGGTGGTCTGGACGCCGGAAAGAGGCCATACGTCAATTTCGAGAATGGTATTTACACCAGTCCAATATTGGGTCAAAGACTAGATTTGGCTGGGAAAAAAATCTGGATCACAGCCGATTCTGATTCAGACTCCAGGGTCATCAAGGCATCTTCACTGACTGGTGAACATATCGACAATTTACGCGTATCACCTCCATGGAATCGCGTTCCTCACAACTTTGAGACCCGAAGACTAATCTGCGGATTAATTCGTCAAGGCAAATTCTCTCTGCAGAATCAACAAGATGCGGTGGAATCCTACATTGCCGAGGTGGAAGCATCAGGAGGTAAGTTTCCTCCTCATCCAGCCTATCTAACAGCTCGAAATTTTCTGGTTCAATCCAACGACACTATCCATCAGGTCCCTGACAACGAAACCATACAGTCTGATATGGCTTCAAATGAAACCAATAAAAGCATGGAAAGCCGGATTACCGACAACACTGAAGATAAAGCCAAGTCACGCTCTACAACCAAAAACAATACTGCTAGCAGGAATAAGCAGAATATCGCACCCCACACCTCCGACGCTACAGCGCATACCCAAAATTCCGCATCACTTCCACCACGACGAAAAGCTGAAAATAAATAGAGACGACGATGACTGAGATTTCACGTGATCATCCGGTTTGCACACAAGAATATGCGATTTATACCCCTCCTATTCATGAAATGTGCGAAACAATCACCAGATGGATTGAGCAACGTCAGACTGGTGGCTACATTTATGGACCTTCTCGATTCGGAAAATCGAAAGGCATAAAATCCTTCTTGGCTAAGATACTCAATGAAAAGTTCGATACTGAATTCCCTTTGATGATTTGGTCACATCCAACCAATAGCAAATCCGAGAGAGAATTTTGGAATCTTCTTCTAATGGCCTCAAGATTTGAGTTCAAAAATCCAATCAAACCAAAAGCAAAAATGGAGGCAAAATTTCTATTCAAACAACATCTTATTACACTAGCCAACAGAGTCAAATACAACTACATCGTAATACTGATTGATGAGGCTCAATTGGTTTTACTAAATGAATGGCATTGGCTATTGAGCTTACAAAATGAGCTCGATCTGGAAGGGTATAGGTTAAGTATCATTTCAGTAGGCTCACATCAAATTTCATTCCAACCCAATTTTTTTGCAAGAACGGGTGATGCACATATCGTAACAAGATTTCTAATGCACCATGCTCGATTTCACGGAATTAGATCATTAATTGAACTGGAATACATTCTAGAAGGATACGATGAGGATTCCGAGTGGCCAGAAAATAGCGGTGTAAGTTATACAAAGTATTTTTTATCAGACGCTTTTGATGATGGCTTTCGTTTAACAAGCTTGGCATTCTTAATTTGGAATGAACTGATTGAAAAGTACAATTTAGCATTCAAATCGTTTAAACCAAAATCGGATCAGATTGAAATTCCCATGAATCAAATCGCAAATTTAATTGAGAGAATATTAAAAGATATGGGCAATAAGTCATTTGATCATCTGGAGTCGAACCTGAATTCACAATATATTTCAAATATACTTGCTCAACAAAACCTTACGTCACAGATATGGACAACTTCCACAGATTGATTGAGATAAATTCTCATAAAGAACAACAATATAAATATCAACTCTTCAACTGGAGATCAGAGCTGTACGATGCTAATGACAATACATATTTTTTGCTAGCGAAATTTGCATTACTCAATAAGTTAAAAATTGAACAAGTCAATGAATTTTTTAATCAATACTTTTCCATTGATATTTTTAATCTAAATTTATCTGAGCATCGTTCTTTAAAGTATCTTTTCTCAATCTTTAGTAACCAGGCTTACATACAAAATAATTTAATTACAAAAAGTTCTGGCGATTTAAATATTCTTGGAATTCCTTTAATACAAGACTACTACGTGAATACACGTCATCAAGAAAAAATTATTCGTTATTGTCCAGAATGCATTAAAAGTTACAAACTGCCAGAACATGCGTCATTGAAGTACTTAGATCGATGCCTATTTCACAACGTAAAGTTTGAAATTTTCTCTTGTAATCATCGAGTCATTCGGTTAAAAGAAAGAAGTGTCAAATGCCACATAAACTTTATTCGCATTTTTTGCCCAGATTTCCCTACACCACAAACGAAAAAGCATAATGTACCAAGTCAGTTCTCCACTGTCCTTAACGACCTAGACAAATGGAATTTTTCTTTGAAAGAAATTTGCGATAAAAAATTAGGCAAACATCTTCATACATTCAAAAGTATGGATTTTATTATCCCCGAGCGATGTGTACATTTTATCTTAGTAAAAGAACTGTCACTCCCAGAGTCTCTTCGTGAATTTGTGATTCAAACCAACGCGATCAGAAAAATAAACTCACTCTCAATTTCCGAAAATTCTAGTTTTTCATTTTTTGAAAAATTCACATACTTCCAATTTTCTGCCCTTCCTGTAGTTTATTCATCTTTTTGTTACCTTCATCGAAAAAATGAAGCGTCATTTATTCAATCTTTACTTAGTTTTTTCGATGAATTAAAATTAGAATTAATAAATAAAAATGAAAAGTTCTGGTACTTACATGAAAATGATGGAATATGGACATCTTCTGATAGCAAGAGTCTATATTGTGGGGCGCTGATTCATGATCTATTGATAGATTGGCTTACTGAGTTATGGCTTCCCCCTCTTTATACCAGCACTCGTAGTAGGCGCTTTCAATATTTTAATAATTTTCATTTAATGAATGAAGATTTGATAAAATCTACTATGTTCACTCCAGTAAAAAGCAATATTTCTGAAAATAAAATTGACACTCTTTTTAGTTTTAACAGGGTAAAATTTCAAGAATTTTCTATACCCAACTTTTCTTCAGAACAGATGCTTGCCTTAGATTCTATGTGCGATGAACTTGTAAAGTCTTACATTCATGACGCTAGGGTGTGGCTTAATAGAATTGAATGTGGAGAAAAACCGGATCACTTTCCACCAAGAAGTCGGGCGTTGCTATCACTTCAAAAAGTTCAGAATCAATACCGTTTGTTTAATATCCAAATTGATTGAAATGTGACATTCATCTAGTGCATCATTCACTTAGTTGATTGACTGTCGAATCTTGAGGTTCTAGTATATGAAAATCAGCGAAGTAGCTAAGAAACTCGGTTTGAGTCCTAAAACTATTCGATTCTACGAGGACCAGGGCTTGATTGCACCGAAAAGGGCTACTTCCGAGTCTTGGTTTACCTCCGGCAAAAACCGCGTTTTCGGGCAAGAGGACTTGTCCAGACTTGATTTTGTCAAAAAGGCACGCGAACTTGACTTCTCGATCAAAGAAATTCAGTCAGTGCTGGATTATTACGATCAGGGACCAGCCTGCGGTTGTGCCTCCAGAGCGAAAGTAGACGAATTAATCGCGTTAAAATTAGTTGAAGTCCAACAAGTGAAGATTCACCTCGAGGCGCTAGAACAAAAGTTGACGGACATTCAGGCGAATAATGCTGCAATCGCGCATGAACTTGCACAAAACCCGAATGAACCAGAAGGTGAGTTTCTAATTGCTGACTACATTATTCCCATCAGAAACGATGCCAAAAAATAGCGCTTGACCTTCCAGTGGATGGAAGGTCCACGATCTGTATGGGAGTGTTCCCTTGTCTTGTTAAAGGAGATTTTGCGATGAAAGTTAAAATGTTCGCAGCCGCGGTTGGTGTGTTTGGTCTTGTAGGGGTAGCCTTGGCAGCATGCCCACTTTGCGCGTAAAGCGTTAGTTAGACCGGGCCGCATCGGCCCGGTTGTCTTTTGGGTAGAGTTTCACGTGAGTGAAAAAACGAACTGGATGGGTGACTTGTTGATTGCAGACGGCATCGGTGTATTCCGAGGCAATGTCGGAGACAACACAATGCATCGGCACTGGGCAGCCCAAATCACCATCGCGTTAGAGGATACTTTTTATGTGGAGATACCAGGTTTAGACTGTTTATCTGTTCAAGCTGCATATTTCAGACCCAACGTCGAACATCGCCTTGTGACCGGAAAAGTTTGCTCGTTTTACTTTGACCCAGCATCCCGATTGTTCGACCATTTGGTTGACCCAAGCTCAGGTCTAAATGACAGTTGGGGGGCTTTAGAGCTCACAAGTTGCCTTAAGACGTTGGTCAATGCAAAAAACCCTCTAGAAGCGATACTGACTGTCTTGCGTCCAAGTCAAACAATGGATTCAAGAATATATTCTGTACTTTCCCGCATAAATTCTGCTTTGAATGAGGAAGATTACACAAACCGCTTCTCTTTGGCAGAGATCGCGGGTATGTCGCCTTCCAGATTCTCACATTGGTTCGTGGAACAACTCGGAATTCCGGTTAGGAGTTACAAAAAATGGCTAAAACTCCGTTTGGCGATTAACGCGATGCTAGCGGGAGAGTCTCCAATCGACGCAGCCCTCGCTGGAGGATTTAGTGATCAGGCTCACATGAGCCGGGCGTTTGCACATGCGTTTGGAATTACCTACATGAGCGCCCAAACGGCAATAACAAGCCATAAAAATCGGTAGCTCTTTCATTCAATACAAAGGGAACAGATTCGTTGAGTATTGGCGTTCATCAACAAATCTTGGGGAATCCGTCATGAATGAATTAGTTCGCTTGGGCTCATATCCGATTATTTTCGGTATCACCGCCTTTGCTCAGCTCTTATTAATTGAAGCAGGTATTTCTCATTGGCCGTATGCCATCTTGGTTGCTGGTGCAGGCATGAGCGCAGTGGCCATCTTGGAAAGGGTCTTGCCGTACGAACCATCTTGGAACCTAGACCATGAAGATACCCTTCCTGATATTCTTCACGCAACATTTAGCTTGGGGTTTATTTTTGCAAGCGTTGAAATAGCAGAGATTATTCGTGTACTTGTTCCTTTCTCAAAAGTTTGGCCAAACACTTTGCCACTATGGGCTCAGGTATTCGTAGCCGGTCTCATCATTGATTTTGGACTGTGGTTGATGCATTGGTTGAGCCACAAAAATGATTATTTGTGGAAACTCCATGCACTGCATCACAGCGCCGAACGCCTGTACTGGCTTAATGGTGAGCGCCGCCACCCTCTGAGCGCTTTGCTTTTGGCTGGCCCGGGAACACTCTTAGCAATTTTTTTAGGAGCTCCTGCGGAGGTGGTTGGATGTTGGTACACGATAATTGCAGTCCATTTGGCGTTCCAACACTCAAACTTAGACTACACAGTTGGCCCATTAAGAAATATTCTCGGTGTAGCCGAAATCCACCGCTGGCATCACAAGAAAGAGTACGAGGATTCTCAAGTCAACTTTGGCGAGTTTTGGATGATTTGGGATCAACTTTTCAGAACTTTCCATCACACAGTCAACGGCGTAAAAAAAGGGGAGGTTGGCATGCGTGAAAAAATGCCAACCACATACTTGAAACAAATTGCTTGGCCTTTTCGGAGAAAAACAAGTGTTAAAAAACATGGATAACTTCATTCCAAATTAAGGAATAAAAATGGCTCAGGTTTATCGACATCATTTCGAGCATTCTCGGTTTTTTCCCGTCACCAGGATTCGTGGTCTAGTAACACGAATTGCCTTTCTGAATAGGCGGGCATTTCGTCGACCCATATGAGCAAAATACACAGCAATCGCCCGGCTTGGGCTTGAGTAGCGTACTGCAGTGCCCACACTGGAAAAAAAACTGGCACGCGTTTGTGGGCATAATACACGGCGTGCTTACGCCACAGCTTGGGCAGGTCAAAATCGATTCAAGTACAACGTCAGTCATGGCACTTTCCCCTTATTTTTACATGAACCATGGCACGGCCAGCAAGAGCAGTGAAAGCACTGCGATGACCCAGAAAAGCATTTTCTGGCCACGGTTGCAGCTCTCGCAACCAGTTTTGCGCCAGAACATTTTGTAATAAACCAGCGCCAGCAAACCGAGCGTGATGGCGATAAAAACGGGTCGATAGGGTTCCAGGGCGGTGACCATGCCCAGCGACGAACTACCCCCCACTCCTGCAGCCAGCAGCAAAAGCGGGCCAAGGCAACAAATGGAAGCCCCGAATGCCGCCAGTGCGCTTGCGATCAGGGTGCCGGTATTTTGAAGTGGTTTCATGTTGATTACTCTGAATGCAGTGTGAAAATGGTATTGTAAAAGCCGTACCCAAGTACGGAGTCAATAGGCATGATTCAAAAACACATATTGAGCATTGGCGGGTTGGCCCAGGCAGCAGGCGTGAATGTTGAAACGGTTCGCTACTATCAACGCGTGGGCATGTTGGCACAGCCTGCCAAGCCCCTGCACGGTATTCGTAAATATGGTGTCGGCGACGTTAAGCGGATCCGCTTTATCAAACGCGCCCAGTTATTGGGTTTTACTTTGGCAGAGGTGTCTGAACTGCTGGTTTTGAGCAACGCTAGTTCCTGCCGCGAAACCCAAGATCTGGCCGAAAGCAAGCTGAAATCTGTTAGCGAGAGAATCCGCGACCTGACTAAAATGCAAGATACATTGTTGCAGCTTGTGGCTCGGTGCAATGCAGCAGACGACTCGACCAGTTGCCCCATTATTGACGCATTGGTGGGTGAAGATTAATTCCATCATTCAGGCCTAAAGGGTTACCTATACTGCGTCGATTTGTGTAAAGTTTGCCGCGAATTTATAGACCTACTGGATTAGGTGACAATGACGAAGCCATCAGCCAACGCAAGCTAGATTGATGCTAATGACCATCTTGAATGGTAAGACAAGGTTGATATTAAATTTGTTTCCAGCTTTGTACGCAGAGACAGACAGTGGTCGATTTTTGTTCTCACGTGGCGTTGAGCCTAGTAAAAAGCGACTAGTGCGTTTATCTGCACTTCTTTAATTGAACGTTCGATACCTAACTAAATTATTAACGATGTTTTTATGATTTCGCATTGGGCTATTGTGTTGTGACCCAAGCATTTGGCACGCAAACGTTGCAATTCGCTCCGAAGTGCTTGAAGTCTGCTGATCCTTTTGTCGATCTCAATCAATTTGTCGTCAATAGCCTCGTTAATTGGCTCGCATGACTCACGGGGTGAATGTTTGAGTTTCAGTAAAGAGCGTATTTCATCCAATGAAATGTCGATACCGCGACAAAACACCACAAATGCTAGATCTTCGAGATGATGCTCGCCGTAAACCCGGTAGTTGGAGGCGGTTCGGTCTGGTGCACAAAGCAGGCCTTCCTTCTCGTAATAGCGTATTGCCTCCACCGTTATTCCCAACTTCTCGCTTAATTCACCGATTTTCATCAATTCCTCCTCGAGCTTGACTCTAAAGCTACTTTAGGGTTTTTAATGAACATATTGCAATTTCACGAGGAGATCAAGATGCCTGGTTGTTCAACATGTCACGACCATCAGCCTGCCCAAACAGTTTCACCAACCTACAAAAAAGTGTTGTGGGTTGCTCTGATTGTCAATTTGGGCATGTTCATCGTTGAGGTGGCTTCAGGATTGAAAGCGGGTTCGGTCTCCCTGTTGGCCGATTCGCTTGATTTTTTTGGTGATGCCGCGAATTACGCCGTTTCCCTTTTTGTGTTGGGCATGGCACTTTCGATTCGTGCCAAGGCGGCCCTTGTTAAAGGTGCCACACTCGGAATTTTCGGGGTAGGCGTTTTGGCTTTCACTGCTTATCGCCTTTGGACTGGGCAAGTTCCTGAACCTTTGACGATGGGAGTGATAGCGGTGTTGGCGCTTGTTGCCAATGTGGCTGTAGCTTTGATGCTTTACAAATGGCGTGAAGGTGACTCAAACATGCAATCGGTGTGGCTTTGTAGCCGCAATGACGCGATTGGAAATGTGGCTGTGGTCGCCGCTGCTGGCTTGGTTGCCTGGACCGGCAGTGCATGGCCTGATTTGGTGGTTGCTGTGTTAATGGCTACTCTGGGTATTACCGCGGCTAGAACCATCATCGCGCAAGCATGGCGCGAATTGAACCAAACCAGTGTGTGATACTCTTACGCTCATGAAAAAATTTTTCCTTGTCCTTCTCATGTTGGTATTACCGCTTCAAGCAGCGCTTGCAGCGGTGGAAACCTATAACGGACACGGCGCAGAGCATGAATCTGCGATTGAGGCAGTGCTTCATACCCACGATGGGCATGATCACCACGCTGCACATGACTCTCATCAGTATCAACAGCAGGACAACAAGCAGCAAGACCAAACCTGCGATGGTGATCACCACCATTGCCACGCCCACAGTGTGAGCGTACTGCCCAGTTTGTTGACTTTTGCCACACTTCCCAATGCCTTGGACCAAGAACCTGAAGAGTTCAACGGCTTTCAATCCTTCTCGTCAAACCGCATAGAACGCCCGAAGTGGGTCTGAACAAAACCTGAATTAGCCACCCTTTGATGCCTGCTTGTGCAGACCGAAAAGGGCAGTTCATCTGTTTTGTTTGGAGAAATTACCCATGTATTCACCACATCGCGTGGTGTCCACTTGCTTGGTCATATTGCTGTTTAACGCATCTATACCTGCGTTTGCACAACAATCCATGCCAGTGGAAACCGAATTAACTGTTCAAGACGCCTTTGAATCAGCATTGAGCATCGATCCAGAAGTGCAGTCGGCACTGAAGCGCATTGAAGCATTCAAAGCGAGAAGGAGTGCGGCCAGCGCCTTGACTGCCCAACCACTTTCTCTGGAAGGATCGTATCGATCTGACCGGAACTACAACAACCAAGGCTTGCGAGAAATCGAGCTAGGTGTGTCCGCACCCATCTGGAATTGGAACGAGAGGGCGCGTACCCAATCATTGCGAGACACAGAAATTGAGTTGGTCCAGCTGCAGCTTGAACAAAAGAAACTGGAGCTTGCAGGCCTCGTTCGGCAAACAGTTTGGAATACCTTGGGGGCGAATCTTGATGTTGAGATTGCCCAAGCGCGACTGAAAACAGCCAAAGAATTGATGGTCGATGTTGAAAAGCGGGTTAAGGCCGGTGACTTGGCCCAAACCGATTTTTATCAAGCATCCGCATTGTATGAGCAATCCCGTGCTGAACTTCTTCGCGCTCAAGGCATTCTGGGTGACGTCAGTGCTGATTATTCAGCCACCATCGGTTTGCCTGTTTCAATACTTTCACGGATTCAAACCGAGAGCACCGACATTCCCAATGGTTTGAAACCGCTTGATCACCCCGCTATCAAGTTGGCACAGCTTAAGGTGATGGCCCAGCAACAACAAAGCGATTTGGTGCAAACCCAAGCGCGGGCGAATCCTGAGGTGGGTTTGGCCATCATCAGCGATCGTGGTGCATTCACCTCGGCGAGCGAAAAGTCGTTGGTGATTTCAACGCGAATTCCTTTGGGCAACTCGTCGGAATATCAAAGCCGGGTATTGCAGGCAGAAAGTGAAAGCATTGCTGCTCAAGCCGCATTAACAAAAACCCAGCGACAGATAGTTGTTCTTGGTCGCGTTGCTGAAAGTAATTTGGATATGTTTGCTCAACTCAGGGCCTCTGCTCAAGAGCAGGCCAAGTTGGCGGCGAAAACCTTTGAACTCTACAAAAAGTCATTTGATCTAGGTGAAACCGATTTGCCCACCTTGCTTCTTGCCGAACAGAAGGCCTTTGAGGCCGATAAGCTGGCCCGGAAATCTGCCATCGAATATGCCGCAAAAGTTTCTGCCTACAAACAGGCCTTGGGGCTTCTACCATGAACAATATTGAGATCAACGTCATGCAAAAAATCAAATTTTTAACCTATATGTTGTCAGCCGCAGTGCTAGCCAGCTCGATTCTCTTCTCTGCGATAGCGTACGCAGGTCCGGGTCACGACCACGGTGATGAAGCACCTGTTGCTGCTGGTGAAGCGTCGCCTCGCGTGGTCATGGAATCAGAATTGTTCGAGGCGGTCGGCATTTTGAAAGGTCGCATGCTTGAAATTTACATCGACCATGCAGCCACCAATGCACCGGTGCAAAACGCCAAGTTGGAACTGGAACTGAACGGTCAACAGGTGCCCGTTGAATTGCACAGTGAAGGCGAGTTTGATGCGCAGTTACCCGAGGGAATCGAGGAAGGGACTGTGGCTGTGAGCATGACTGTGTCTGCAGGCGAGGATATCGATCTTTTGGCTGGGGATCTGATTGTTGGTCACCACGACGATCTCGATAGTGTTGAAGAAGTGCAGTCACGTCTCTCGATAATAGTCTTGTACGGGATTGGTGGATTGTTGATTCTCGCCTTGTTCGTGGTCGGATATCTTCGTCTTAAATCAAAGGGAGAGAAATAATCATGTTGAAAAAACAGTTTGTTCTCTCTGTATTGGCATTCAGCTTGTCAGCGCCGCTTTCTGTGTACGCGGGCCCTGGGCACGATCACGGCGACGAAGCAGCCGTTGCCAGCACTGGGGATGGTCCCAAGCGACTTGCTACGGGTGAAGTGTTCCTGCCAAAACCGGCACAACGGCAGTTGGATTTGCGAACACAAATTGTGCAAGTAAAACCACAGGCCAAGGTAATTGAAATGAATGGTCAAGTGGCGCTGGATCCCCAATCGGGCGGTGTGGTGCAAACCAGCCTGGGAGGTTTTTTTGTGCCTTCCAGCAATGGTGTTCCGAAACTTGGGGAGCCGGTAACGAAAGGACAAATTTTGGGATTTATCCAGACCCCCCAAGCCCCCCTTGAAAAGTCTGCCCAACTGGCGCAATTGTCACAATTGAAATCTGAATTGGCGTTGGCCAAACAACGCTTGGATCGGTTAACCCTACTGGCTGACACCGTACCCAAGAAAGAAATTCAAGCCACCCAAGCGCAGGTACATAGCCTTGGTGAGCAAGTGTCTGCGGTATCTGGCGGTATTGGCTCGCGCGAGGAGCTTCGTTCTTTGTCAAACGGTGTTGTTGCTTCGACAGCAGCTATTGCTGGCAAGGTTTTTTCTGAAGGCGATGTGCTGTTTGAAATCGTGAATCCCAAAGTGGTTCGTATTGAAGCCACTTGGTTTGAGCCCAACGCTGTTCCCCAGTTTTCCTCCGCTCAGATTCCTGCAGGTGAAAAAACTTTAAAACTAAATTACGTGGGTGCAGCCAGCAGCGTAAAAAATCAGTCGCTGTCTTTGGTATTTGAAGCCCGCGATGTTGAGAGTATCCGCTTTCCGACAGGGCAACTTTTGAAAGTATATGGGGAGCTAGTAGATCAGATAGACGGTATTGCCATACCCAGTGCTGCGGTGGTTAAAAACGCTGCCAATCAAACCATTGTATGGGTCAAGAAAGAACCGGAACTGTTCGAGCCCAAGGTGGTGTTGACTGAGCCGTTGAACGGCGTTGAGGTTTTGGTACGAAGCGGTCTGACCGGTGATGAACGCGTGGTGATTCAAGGTTCGACCTTGATCAACCAGGTTCGATAAGGGGGCGCCGACATGTTTCAAATGTTATTAGACAGCAGCCTGAAGAACCGGCTGCTGGTACTTCTCGGCGCGCTTATTTTGACCGTGTATGGGGCCTATACGCTGACCCAAACACCGGTTGATGTATTTCCCGATCTGAACAAACCAACGGTGACCGTGATTACTGAAGCCGGTGGTATGGCTTCGGAGGAAGTCGAACAATTAATTACGTTTCCTTTGGAAACAGCTTTGAACGGTCTTCCGGGTGTCGAGGTCATTCGCTCGGTATCCAGTGCCGGACTCTCGTTCATTTACGTGACTTTCAATTGGGATACTGAGATTTATCGGGCACGTCAAATGGTATCTGAGCGGCTTTCCAGCCTGGAGGAATCCATTCCTGCAGGCGTGGCACCGGTGATGGGGCCAGTCAGTTCAATCATGGGCGAGATCATGCAAATCGCCATACCGATTGATTCGAGCAAGACCACACCCATGCAAGTGCGCGAGTATGCTGATTGGGTGCTTCGCCCCCGATTGTTATCGATTCAAGGCGTGGCACAGGTGATCCCGATTGGTGGTGAAGTACGCCAGTTTCAGGTTCAACCAGATTTGCAGCGGATGGTTAATTTGGGTATTACCATTGAGGACCTGCAGCAGGCCTTGAGCGGTTTTGCATCCAATACATCGGGCGGATTTTTGGCGCTTAATGGCCGTGAGTACCTGATTCGAAACCTTGGAAGAACGTCCTCTTTGGAGGACCTTGGAAAGGTGGCTGTAGGTTCAAAAGACGGTGTGCCAGTGCTGCTCAAGCAAGTCGCCAAGGTGGATTTTGCGGCCGCAGTTAAACGGGGTGATGCCGGGTTTGAAGGCAAACCCGCTGTAATTTTGGGCGTACAAAAGCAGCCAAGCGCTGACACCATTGCCTTAACCAAAAGGATTGAAGAGGCCCTGGTTTCCATGGGCAGCAGCTTGCCAGAAGGAATGGAAACACCGCGTGTGACTTTCAGACAGGCCAGTTTCATTGAGGCCTCAATTTCCACCTTGCAAGGAAAGCTGATTGGCGCTTCGATATTTGTAGCTGCAGTGCTGTTTTTTTTCTTGGGTACGATTCGCCCGACCGTGATCGCACTGGTTGCCATCCCTGTGTCTATTTTCATCACCGCCTTGGTGTTTGAGTATTTTGGACTTTCCATCAACACCATGACGCTGGGTGGGTTGGCCATTGCCATTGGTGGTTTGGTCGATGATGCCGTGGTAGACGTAGAAAATATTCTTCGCCGTTTGAAGGAACAACGGGCGAAACACCCTGGTGTTGCTTTCGACCTGGTGGGCCTTGTGCGCAAGGCATCGCTTGAAGTAAGAACAGGTATTGTGTACGCCACGGTGATTATTGTGTTGGTGTTCATCCCCTTGTTCGCTTTGCCTGGCATTGAAGGCAAGTTGTTTGTGCCCTTGGGCATTGCGTTTATCGTGTCTACCCTCGCATCGCTGGTGGTTTCTGTCACGGTGACACCCGTGTTGTCGTATTACCTGTTGCCAGGCATCAAGGATCTTGATCATGGCGATACTCGCGTGTTGGCTTGGTTAAAGTCCAAGTATCAGGTTGGCTTGTCTGGAGTGCTGAATAACCCGAAAGCGGCGATTTGGGCGGGTGTGATTGCGGTAATTGTTGCAGGCGCATCAGTACCATTTTTTGCTAAAACATTCCTTCCGCCTTTCAATGAAGGCACCTTGCTGATCGGTATGAGGTTAAATCCTGGCGTCACCTTGGAAGAGTCCTCGAAATTGGCCTCTCAAGCGGAAGTGTTGCTCAAAGACATTCCAGAAATTACACACATTGGGCGGCGAAGTGGTCGTGCGGAGCTGGATGAACATGCCGAAGGTGTGCATGTGTCCGAACTGGATTTGGGGTTGATTCCTGCCGGTGACATGACTCGCCCCATGGCGGAGTTACAAGCGGAAATACGCGAACGACTCCAGAACTTGCCGGCGGCTATTGCGGTAGGGCAGCCCATTTCACATCGCATTGATCACATGCTTTCCGGTGTACGTTCGCAAATCGCGATCAAGGTATTCGGGGAAGACTTGGATACCTTGCGTGGCACCGCTGAAACTCTGCGTGCAGAGCTGTCAACAATTGATGGGCTGGTTGATCTGGAAGTCGAGAAGCAGGTACTCGCACCAGAGATCAAAGTGCGGATCAACTACGATGCCGCATCCCGGTATGGTGTGTCTTCATCGGAAGTGTTGCATTCTCTACAGGCTTTGATTGAGGGCGAGAAAATCACTCAGGTGGTTGAAGGCAACCGGCGTTTTGCCCTGGTTTTGAAACTGGCAGAAAAAGACCGCAGTTTGGAGCAACTCAAGACTTTGCTGATACCGACCCCCTTGGGTGCAGTTCCATTGTCTTTGTTGGCCAGCATTGAAGACAGTGATGGCCCCAACCAGATAAGTCGTGATGATGGCAAACGGAGAATCGTGATTTCTGCCAACGCCCAAGGCAGAGCGCTTTCCGAAGTGGTTGAAGACATTCGTACCACAGTTGCAAATACTAATTTACCGGAAGGCTATTTCATTACTCTGGGCGGCCAGTTTGAGGCTCAGGAAGAAGCCACACGCTTAGTCGGTTTTCTGTCAATCATTTCACTCGTGCTGATGTTTGCGGTGCTTTACAGCCGTTATCAGTCGGTGCGCTTGTCGGCCATCATCATGGGCAATATTCCATTGGCCATGGTAGGTGCAGTTCTTGGCTTGTGGTTATCCGGACAGCCTTTGTCAGTGGCTGCATTGATTGGTTTTATCACGCTTGCGGGTATTTCAGTTCGCAACGGCATTTTGAAGGTGAGCCACTACATCAACCTGATGCGATTCGAACACGAGAGTTTTACCCAGTCCATGATCGTGCGCGGATCCATGGAACGGTTAAGTCCCGTGTTGATGACGGCACTGGTCACTGCATTTGCTTTGGCACCATTGCTGTTTGAGGCAGAGCGCCCGGGCACCGAAATTTTGCACCCGGTTGCAGTTGTAATTTTTGCTGGTCTGATCAGTTCAACCTTGCTGGATACCTTTTTAACGCCAGCATTGTTTTGGGTTTTTGGGCGCAAGGATGCCGAGAGGTTAATGGAGCAATCCGATGCTCAAGCATTGTAATTTTTTAAACAGAATGGAGATGAAGATGAAATCAATCAAATTGCTGTGGTGTGCATTGGTATTGGGTTTCGGTTTAAATACCGTATCTGCAATTGCGCAAGGAAAAGACATACACAGCATGGAGCCCAAGCACGGCGGTGTCGTATCTGAAAGCAATCACATAGAGTTTGAGTTGGTGGTAAAGCCCGAAGGCACTTCGCTCTACGCCATGGATCACGGCAAGGCCGTAGACTTCAGCGAGGCCTCTGGCAAAGTGATTTTGTTGAATGGTGGGCAAAAGAAAGAAGTTGCATTAACTGGCAATTCAACCATGCTTCAAGGTGAGGGTGTTGAACTGAAAACCTCAGCCTTTACTGCTTTGACCACGGTGGAGTTTTCCAACAAGAAACGGATAACCGTTCGATTCAAATCAAAATAATCCGAATATTGTCACCGATAAGGGCTGTACTGCCATGGAGCTAATTAAATTCACCACTCTGTTTGCACTTACAGCCCTCTCTGAAATCCTAGGTTGTTATCTACCCTGGCTGGTGCTGAAACAAGACAGGTCCCCGTGGTTATGGCTTCCGGCCATCGGGTTTCTTGTTTTGTTTGCCTGGTTGCTTACTTTGCACCCTTCGGCTGCGGGGCGTACCTACGCCGCCTATGGCGGAATGTACATTACAGTAGCGCTGCTTTGGCTTTATTGGATTGAAGGCATCAGTTTGACCCGCTGGGACATTGCTGGCGCAGGCCTGGCTTTGGCGGGCATGGCGGTTATCATGTTGCAACCAAGCCCGTAGCGCGAACAACTATCGCAATCAACTCGAGTGCATCCCTGACCCAATTTTTGATTATTTTTTGGATAAACATGTGGCACAACATTCTTAATGCACAAAACCGCTGGATCACCGGTGTTTCAGTTTTTCTCATGCTGGTAGCCAATGGCAGCTTTGCAAGCCAGTTGCTGTTGGCCTACCCGCTTAGCGACGGTAACTTGTTGTTCGTCAGTTCGGTACTTTTGTTGTTTACCCTGGCCACCACTTTCATGCTGCTTTGGCTTTGCCATGGACGTGCGGCTAGATGGGTGTTGGCCTTTTATTTGCTCGCTTCAAGCATGGCAGCGTATTTCATGTCGGCCTATAGCACGGTGATTGACCAGACCATGCTGGAAAATACCCTGCAAACCAATGCTTCCGAAGCAGGAGATCTTTTCTCAACTTCCATGCTGCTTTACCTGTTGGGCCTGGGTGTGCTGCCTGCCTGGTATGTGTTGCGCCGCATGCCCAAGACTGCAGGCTTCGTAACAGAACTACGTGCAAAAACACTATTCAGTTTGTGTTTGCTGGTTGGCATGGTACTGCTGATCGTACCATTTACTTCTCAATACGCTTCGTTTTTTCGTGAACACAAAAGCCTGCGCTTTTACGCCAACCCAACTTACTTCACTTACTCGGCCATTCGCCTGGCAAGCAGCAAAATCAAAGGCAGTGCTGGCCCCGTGGTGGTGCAAGCAGTTGCGCCAGACGCTGCATTGAATGATGAACCCCCGCAGCACCCCAAAGAACTGATTGTTTTGGTGGTGGGCGAAACGGCGCGTGCTGACCGGTTTGCACTGAATGGCTACACCAAGCCCACCAACCCAGCGCTGGGCAAAGAAGACGTGGTTTCTCTGAGCAATGTTAATTCATGTGGCACGTCGACCGCCGTGTCGGTGCCCTGCATGTTTTCTCTGGCTGGGCGCGAAGGCTTTGATGGCGAAACCGTGCATGAATTTGAAAATGTACTCGATGTGCTGAAACGCCAGGGTGTTGAAATTTTATGGCGCGACAACAATTCCGATTCCAAGGGTGTTGCTGTTCGTTTGCCCTACGAGAATTTTCGCGACCCGGCCATCAATCCGGTGTGCGATTCCGAATGTCGGGACACCGGTATGCTGGTTGGGCTGGAGGAACACATACGCAAACACCCCGGCAAAGACCTGTTGATTGTGTTGCATCAAATGGGCAACCATGGCCCCGCCTACTACAAGCGCTACCCGCCAGAATTCGAGCGGTTCACCCCGGTGTGCAAAACCAATGAATTGTCAAAATGTACCGACGAGGAAATCAACAACGCCTATGACAACGCAATCTTGTACACCGATTATTTTTTGGCGCAAACCATTGCATTGCTGAAAAAGTTTGATGCAAGCCATGAGACCGCCATGCTGTATGTGAGCGACCACGGTGAGTCCTTGGGTGAAAAGGGCATGTATTTGCACGGTGCACCTTATGTGTTTTCACCCAAGGAACAAACCCATGTGGCGTCACTATTGTGGTTCGGAAAAAACTTTGACTACCGCACGGAAGACTTGAGGCTGGTCAAAGATTATCCTTTCACGCACGACGATTTGTTTTGTTCGCTCATGTTGACTTTCGAGGTGGAAAGTGGCGTGTGCGCGCAGCGCACCGATGCCTTGAAAGCGTATTTCGAACGTCAACGGCGAGCAAGCTAACCCCCCAGCAAAGCCACGCGGTGGCAAGCACATGACTTGTAAAGTGGGCTCCTTTGGCAATTTGCACGCCGCTGGCCAGCCCGCCCATGAACAGCACCACGATGGCTACTGTCGTTTGATGCCGCTTTAGCCACGGCATTGGGCTGTACAGCAACACAATCCACATGAATGCGGTGGATGCATGCCCGCTGGGAAAACATTTTCCAGGCCCCGGGTTTGCAACAGCATGGGTGTTTTGAAACAGCCGAAAATAATCGGCTGCTCCACCATACAGGTTTAAATCCCAGGGACAACTGTGTGAAGACAGGGCTTTGAGCACACTCACCACCAGCGCGGCCAGCAAGCTAACCAACAGGATAAAAAGAATTTCTTTCCAATAGACCTGCCTGACAGACTTTAAGCAAAGTAGCAAAACAAAAACCAGCCAGATGCCCGCGGCAAGCCAGCGCAACCCGTCGTGCAACAGCAAACTAAGCCACTGGTTTTGCTTCAGTGGAAAACTGGCTGCCTGCGGGTCAAAAAATACATTGGAAATGGCTTGATCCCAGCCGGTGTAGCGGTTCAAAAAAACGATGAACACACCGAGCAGCGTCCAAGCTGCCCAGTGGTGCATGGGACGTGAGTTTTCAGAAAACAAATTGATCTCCAAGCCCTGTGAGGGTTGCCACACCCAGCAAGGCGAACAAGATAGCGGCGCTGATGTGTACCCATCGCACTGGAATTTTTTGGGTTAGCTTGTCGCCAAGCAACACAGCCGGTACATTGGCGATCAGCATGCCCAGCGTGGTGCCAACCACTACCCAAAACACACTGGCATAGTGAGCCGCCATGGCCACAGTCGCAACCTGTGTTTTGTCGCCCATTTCAGCCAGAAAAAACGCAATGAATGTGGTGCCAAAAACGCCAAGCCGACGGGTGAAAGACAAACCAGAATCGTCAATCTCGTCAGGAATCAACACCCACACAGCCATCGCCAGGAACGACGCACCCAAAATCCATTTCAAAGTTTGCGCACCAACATTCGCCGTGACCCAGCCTCCCACTACTCCAGCCAAGCCGTGGTTCAGCAGGGTGGCCAACAAAATGCCAAGAATGATAGGAATGGGTTTTTTGAAACGCGCAGCCAGAAGCAAGGCCAGCAATTGGGTTTTGTCACCGATTTCAGCCAGTGCAACAACACCGGTGGACACGAGAAAAGCTTCCATTACAAAATTCCACGGCCTTGAGAACCAAATGACCACATTCCACCCAGGCCGAAGCGGTGGAAATGCAGTCAAAGGTCTTGCCAAGTGTGGAAACCGCTTGCACCATGGCTTTTGGGCCAAGTATGTTGATGCAAGCCCTTTTCGAGAAAAGGAGGCTACTCCCCAATGAGTGATGGTATGTTAACCGGAATCGTAAAAACTTCCAAATTCTGTGAATTTCAGGCGAATCGAAATAAGCGAACAGTCCACCATCATTTAATCGATTGGAGAACACCGGCATGCAAAACCACGACTTGAAGGAAACCGCCAGAGCGGCTTTGAGCAAAGTACCTGAAGTGACTTTGCTGTTCTGGGTAATCAAGATTGCAGCCACCACACTGGGTGAAACAGGGGGCGATGCTGTGTCGATGTCCATGAATTTGGGCTACTTGATGGGCACAGTAATTTTCGCGGTAGTTTTCTTCATCGCGGTCGCTGCACAAATCAAGGCGGATCGATTTCACCCATTTCTGTATTGGACCACCATTATTGCCACCACCACGGTGGGCACCACACTTGCGGATTTTGCGGACAGGTCCTTGGGGGTAGGTTATGCGGGTGGAACCGCAATTTTGTCCACCTTACTGATCGTGTCCCTGTTTGCCTGGTATCGAACCATGGGTACGGTGTCTGTTAGTTCGGTGAACACCCCAAAAGCAGAAATGTTTTACTGGATCACCATAATGTTCTCGCAAACACTGGGCACAGCGCTGGGCGATTGGACCGCCGATACTGCCGGCCTGGGGTATACCGGGGGTGCAATGGTGTTCAGTGGACTTTTGCTGCTTGTCGTCGGTGCGTATTTCTTCACTAGTGTTTCCAGAACAACCCTGTTCTGGCTTGCCTTCGTGCTAACCCGACCCCTTGGCGCTGTGGTGGGCGATTACCTTGACAAGCCGGTTGACATGGGTGGTCTTGCGCTAAGCCGGTACACCGCATCGGCCGTGTTGCTGGGTTTTATTGTGGTGTGCCTGTTGGCTTTCAAGCAGAAAGCGAGCTCAAAAGCGCATTAACCTTAAACTGTGCCGGGCTGGCATTGAGGCTTAATCCAGCCAGCCCTGGCTGTACAAACCGTGCTTGATTTGTGCATACAGCACGGGTGCAGTAACTAGGCCAGCCAACCCGAACAGTGCTTCCATTACTAGCATGGCCAGCAACAGTTCCCAAGCTTTGGAACGGATACTTGAACCAATGATGTGCGCATTCAAAAAATACTCAACCTTGTGAATCGCCACCAGCCATATGAACGCCAAAATTGCCATGGTCAATGATTGGCTCAAGGCGATTGCAACAATGATTGTGTTTGACACCAGATTACCCACAATCGGAATCATGCCCGCCACAAATGTGATGCTGACCAAAGTACCTGCCAAGGGGATGGGTGTACCCAAAGCGGGCAGCACACCCAGCAGGAAAATGGCAGTGGCCAAAGTGTTGATTGCGGATATTTTGAATTGTGCAAACACAATGTGAGTGAAACTTTCAATCAGTTCGTCAAAGCGCAGGCGAAGCAAGCGTGGCAGGTGTTTGCTGCTCACCTTACCGGTTGATCGGTTCAGTTGAATGCTTAACAAGGCCCCAATCACGGTGCCTGCGAGTACATAGCCCACACCGCGAAGAGTGTGCCCTCCCCAGGTTTGAAGCTGACTCGCATGATTTTGAAGCCAGGCAGCCGCTGCGGCACGAACCCCGTCAATTGAAGCGGGCACATGAGCCGACAAGGCGGCAGGCAGGGCAAGGCGCAACTCATCAAGTACCTTAGACAAACGTTCAAGCACCGCAGGCACGCCCACGTTGGCTGAACCCGATTCCAGCAGATATTCCAGTGAGGCACCCAAACCCAGAGCAATGGCTGACAAAACCAGCAACAAAGCGATTGCCTCAACGTGACGAAGCGCTGGCAGCCAAGCTTTCAGGCGATGTGCCAAACGTGTAGTGGCCCCATAAGTGATCAAGATCGCGAAAACGGCCGGTGTAAGGTGCAACGCAAGCACTGAGAACCATGCGGCACAAATCCATACAACAACGATCAGTACCCTGCTTAATGAAAACTCGTGGGCGGATTGTGAAAAGTTCGAGGGTGTCATGTTTTGGATGAATGAACTAATGTTGCGCTAAGTTTGCATGGGCAAAGTGGGAACTGTCGCAAGCAAACCCGCTTGATTGACTTTCAACCACGGAGTGAAATCATGAAACAGAGAAAATTATTTACCGCCCTGATTGTAACCGCAAGCGCGATTGCCGGGGGAAGCCTTGCATACGCCAGCAAGGAACCACCACCGAACGATGCAGTGGCTTTGTTTTCAAAAGCAAAGGTTACATTGATTCAGGCCATTGCGGCAGCGGAACAGCATGCAGGGGGTAAAGCTGTTCAGGTGGAGCTTGAGCAACAGACCTCGGGCGGTCCGGTTTATGATGTCGAAGTGGTTACCGCAGACCACAAGGTGTACGACGTTAAAGTGGATGCTGCCAGCGCCAAGGTTTTGTCATCGAAACTGGATCAGGCCGATGGCGAGGATGACGACGATTGATGTGCAATAGTCGGGTATGGCAACAAAACCATGCCCGGCGCTTTGCAAGCCATGGCATATTGGCACCTTCCGGAACACAAACAAACGTGATCTATGCAATTCAATTCGGCCACCACTTCAGTCATTCCTCGCGGCGTTTGGGTATTGGGTTTTGTCAGCTTGTTGATGGATATTTCTTCGGAAATGATTCATAGCCTGTTACCGGTCTATTTGGTAACCGTGATGGGGGCCAGCGCCTTGTTGGTCGGCGTGATTGAAGGTGTGGCCGAATCGACCACCATGGTGGTCAAAGTGTTTTCAGGTGCATTGAGCGATTATTTGGGGAAACGCAAGGCTTTGGCTGTATTTGGATATGGCCTTGGTGCCATCAGCAAACCTTTTTTTGCAATGGCGGGCAGCACCGGAATGGTGTTTGGGGCTCGCTTTGTTGACCGGGTAGGCAAAGGCATTCGCGGTGCGCCTCGAGATGCACTGGTCGCTGACTTGGTCCGCCCCGAAGCACGCGGGGCCGCATATGGCTTAAGGCAATCACTGGATACTGTGGGCGCATTTTCTGGCCCCTTGCTGGCCGTTGGGTTGATGCTGTTGTGGGCCAATGATTTCCGGGCCGTGTTCTGGGTGGCGGTTATTCCGGCTGTGCTTGCTGTGGCCTTGCTGTACTTTGGTGTGGCAGAGCCCGAGAAAGCAAGTGAAAGAGGTGCGAGAGCCCCCATCAATTGGCGCACGTTTCGAAGTCTGGGGCGGGACTATTGGTGGGTTGTCGGCATTGGCGGCGCTTTTGCGCTGGCCAGGTTCAGCGAGGCATTTCTCGTGTTGCGTGTTCAACAAGCTGGCTTGTCTGTGACATGGGCTCCGCTTGTGTTGATTGTCATGAATTTGGTTTTTGCTTTGTCAGCGTATCCATTTGGAAAACTTTCAGATCGAATCTCACATACCAGGTTGCTGTTTCTAGGCTTGGCAGCATTGGTTGTAGCTGACTTGTTTTTGGCCTTGGGTGAATCCTGGCAGGCCTTGTTGCCCGGTATTCTGTTGTGGGGCCTGCACATGGGTATTACCCAGGGGCTGCTTTCCACCATGGTTGCAGCAACCGCACCAGCGGGTTTAAGAGGCACGGCATTTGGAGTCTTTAGTCTTGTCGGCGGACTAACTACATTGGTCGCCAGTGTGTTGGCGGGCTGGCTTTGGGACAGCTGGGGTGCAGCGTTCCCGTTTTATGCAGGGGCTTTTTTTGCCGCTGCTGCCATGGTGTTGATTGTTATGAACAAGGAAAACTCCAATGCGCGTGCTACTGGTTGAAGACGATCCCATGATTGGAGAAGAAGTGCAGGATGCATTAAAAGATGCTTCCTACGCCGTGGATTGGGTCAAGAATGGTGAAACCGCACTCAGTGCCCTGAAAACCCAGCACTATGACTTGTTGTTGTTGGATCTTGGTTTGCCGCAGCGCGATGGTATGGATGTGCTGAAAGCCATTCGAGCCAGCAACAATCCAATTCCTGCGCTGATTGTATCTGCCCGCGACCAGTTGTCTGACCGCATTCAGGGCCTGGATCATGGCGCAGACGATTACCTTTTAAAGCCCTTTGAAATGGCCGAACTGTTTGCCAGAATCCGTGCAGTTGTGCGCCGCAAGTCGGGCGGCGCTGCGCCAGTGTTGGGCAATGGGATATTGAATCTGGATCCCTCAACCCGACAGGCCTGGCGGGTTGACCTCGAGCCGGTGCAACTGAGTAATCGGGAATATGCCTTGTTGCACGCATTGCTGATTCGCCCGGGTGCCATACTGTCCCGAGCTGATCTTGAAGACCGCGTGTATGGTTGGGGTGAAGAAGTGGAAAGCAATGCCATCGAGTTTTTGATTCATGCCTTGCGCAAAAAACTGGGTGCCGATTCAATCAAGAATGTGAGGGGTGTGGGTTGGATGGTTCAAAAAAGCAATTAAACAGGTCAATTCAATTCTGGTTGTCGGTGTACCTGTCGGCGGCCATTCTGCTGGTGGCAGTGGTTACCGGGGCGTTATCATTCTTGTTTGCATTTGATGAAGCCCATGAACTGCAAGACGAAAGTCTTAGGCAGACTGCTTCGCTGATTGATCACGTTCCCTCAGCAGATGAAATTATTCTGGTGAATGGCAACCGCGGAAGTGATACAGATTCTGACCTGCTCATCCTCAACCTGAATCCGTTTTCAGATCCGGTTTTGTTTGGCTTAGTGGATGGTTTGCACACGCTTGATCAATCGGGAAAAAAATATCGCGCGTTCATTAGAACCTTGCCAGACACTGCGCGAATCGCCATTCTCCAGAAAACGGAGTTACGCGATGAAATTGCAAATGACAGCGCGATTCGCACGCTGTTGCCATTGCTGATTTTGGTACCCATTCTTCTTTTGGTGGTGACCTGGCTGGTGCGAAAAATATTCCTGCCAATTGGTGTGTTGGCCCAAGAGATCGATTCTCGTGGGGATCTGGAGTTGCACGCGGTGCCGGAAGAAAACTTGCCACGGGAAATTCAGCCTTTTGTTCATGCCATCAATCGGCTGTTTGTGCGGGTTGCACAGTCAGTACAAAACCAGCAGCGGTTCCTGGCCGATGCAGCGCATGAATTGCGTTCGCCCATCGCGGCGCTGTCATTGCAGGCCGAGCGTTTGAGTGCCTGCGATTTGAATCCCGAAGCGCGTGAGCGAGCCGTCCGTTTGCAAAAGGGCATTGAGCGAAGCAGGCGCCTGTTGGGCCAGTTGCTCAGCATGGCCCGGGCACAGAGCAACCCGGTTGTGGAGCGTGGCCCTATTTCCTTGCTCGGAGTGTGCACCCATGTGCTAGAGGACGCTATGCCTTTGGCCCAGGCCAAGGGTGTCGATTTGGGCATGGACGAGGACACACAAGATGCCCTTGTGCATGCGGAAGAAACGGAAGTGCTGCTGATTGTTCGTAACCTTGTGGACAACGCTATTCGGTATGGCAGAACAGGCGGCATGGTTGATCTGGGAATTCATCACGAACCGGACTGGGTGGTTTTCACCGTAGAAGACAATGGGTCCGGCATTGCGCAGGCGGATCGCCAGCGGGTGTTCGACCCATTCTTCCGAGTATCCGGTCTTGAGCAAACCGGTTCGGGCTTGGGCCTTGCGATTGTGAAAGGCTTAGTGGACGGGTTGGGGGGAAAAATTGAATTGCTGGACTCAAGCAGATTTTCAACAGGACTTGTGGTGAAGGTGTATTTCAGCAAACACCCCAAGTCCTGATCCTGTTTTAATCAACCAATAATCCTCACAGGCAGGAAAATTTTTCGTCCATTGCGCTGAACCAGCAGAGCCACTGATTTTTTGGCCTGTTTCATCGTGTCTTGAACCTGCTCAATGTTGTTTACACGAACCCCGTTGATCCCGATCAGCACGTCGCCCCGCTGTACGCCTGCCATGGCTGCTGCACCGCGCACCTGCTCAATCAGCATGCCGTTTTGCACCTGAGCCTGCTGCTGTTCATCGGGCTGCAAGGGCCGCAGTGCGAGGCCAAGGCGGCCTTCGCCAACAGCATCTGTTTTCTGGGCACTTATCACCACATCTTTCTCGATATTACCAAGTTGAGCGGTTCGTTTCAGGACTTCACCTTGCCGCCAAATTTCAAGCGTCATTTTCTGACCGGGCTTGGCAGCACCAATTAAGGCGGGCAAATCACCGGAGGCCACAATAGGTTTACCATCGGCCCGCAAAATAATGTCGCCAGACTGCAAGCCGGCTTGTTCCGCCGGGCTTGTTGGGTCGACGCTGGAAATCAGCGCACCTTCGGGCTTGTCCAGTTTGAAAGAATCTGCAAGGCTCTGGTTGACCTCTTGAACTGCAACACCCAAGCGGGCGTGGCTTGCCTGTCCCGTGGCCACAATCTCGGCCTTGATTTTGTTGGCAAGATCGATTGGTATGGCAAAAGACAAACCTTGGTAGCCACCGGTTTGGCTGAAGATCTGCGCGTTGATGCCAACCACTTCACCTTTGGAATTGAAAAGCGGGCCGCCTGAGTTCCCCGGATTCACTGCTACATCAGTCTGGATGAATGGTACAAAGCTGTCTTCGGGAAGTGAACGGCGTTTGGCACTGACCACGCCGGCTGTTACGCTGTTCTCGAAGCCGAAAGGGGATCCAATGGCCAGAACCCATTCGCCGACCTGAAGCGCATCCGGGTTGCCCAATGGGGCACTAGGCAGGTTCTTGGCGTCGATTTTCAATACCGCAATGTCGGTTCTTGAGTCGCTGCCCAACAACTTGGCTTCATACTCCTTGCGGTTGTTCAGCTTGACCACCACTTCGGAAGCATCCCGAACCACATGCGCGTTGGTCAGGATCAGACCATCTGGGGACACAATGAATCCGGAGCCTTGCCCGTAGGTGGGTACTGGGCCGCTATCCGGACCGTTGGGATTGGGAAACTGCTTGAAGAAGTCGAACATGGGATCGTTTGGCGATACACCGGCTTGCGCTACATTTTGCTTGATTCCCCGAACACTAATGTTCACCACCGTGTCGCCGTAACGCTGTGCAATCTGGGCAAAGTCGGGCAGTGTGGTATTTTGAGTTTGCGCTTGTCCCTGTTTATCTAGCAGGGGTGTAGCTGCCGTTGCCGGGGTGCCATTGAAGTAGCTGGCACTTGCCCCGCCCAACATGCCTGCGGCAATCAAGGCCAACATCAGGCGTGAGGGGCGTTTGCTGTTTGAGTATGAAGAAGTCATGGTCTCGTTCCTTTCAAGAGTGACAACAATGAACCAGTTGAATACCAACCGGAATGGCTTCATCATGCGCAGGAAAACTTAGCTCTGAATTAGGCTACGCAGCTTACTTTGAACGGATGAGTTTTTTATTTTGATACGCTAAACAGGTCACACTGCACACGATCAGGGTTAAAAATACAAGGCTTGTTTGTGTGGTGCCCAAGCCCAACCCGCCATTGTCGGCTGGTTGCGATAACCAATCGCCAAAGGATGCGCCCAATGGCCTCGTAAGAATGTAGCTAAGCCAGAAGGCCCACACCGCATTCATCTTGAATCGAAAACGGGCAATTGCAATCATTGCAATCAAGGCACCAAACACCAATGTGGAATTGGCGTAACCCAAGTTCAAACCCTCTGCGAACCAGTCGCCCGAAGCCGTGCCCAAAGCAAAGGTAACCAGAATCGCGAGCCAGTAAAACCATTCTCTGGCAGGTGTATCAATGTGGTGAATGGACAGCGTACCTTCACGGCGATGCCACAAGGCAAACACGAGGGCAAGAGCCAGCGAGAAAGCGGCAGTTGAAGCCATCAATGGCATACCCAAGTTGTCGGTTAGGTGATCGGTGATCAAGGTGCCCAGTACGCTGATCAGCACAATGCTTAACCAGTATACCGAGGGGGCGTAACGTTTGGTCCGAAGTTGCACGCCCAAAGCAATCGCAGTGAGAACGGCCACCACCACTGAGGTAGCCGTTAATCCAAAGCTCAAATTGAAGTTTAAAAAGTCTGCCGCAGTTTCACCCACGGTCGTCGACATCATCTTGACGAGCCAAAATAACAAGGTGACTTCAGGCACCTTGTTCAGTAAAAATTTCCCGATACCGGGTTTATTGCCGTTGTTCATGTTGTTTCCCCTTCGGTGTGTCACGGTGCATGAATAATATTCAGCAACACTTAGGGGAACATTAGTAGGGTTAAGGTCGCGCAGGTTCTCCGGTGTAGCTGTGTTCTCCACTTGCATCGCTACACGGTGTAGCCTCAAGCTGAATCGTGGTGTGATACAAATCGAACCGAACCGCCAGCATGGCGCGAATTTGTTGAAGCAAATCAGTCCAATCCACCTCCCGGTGCTGGCATACAACATGAACTGACAAGCTAGATTTACCACTGGAAATGGACCACACATGCAAATCATGAATGCTGTCTACGCCCCAGTGGCTTGATAGTGCCTGCGTGATCTCGTCGATGTTCAAATGCTCTGGTGTGCCCTCCAGCAAAATATGTGTGCTTTGTTTCAACAGGACCCAGGCGCGTGGCAGCACCCATAGGCCAATGCCTACCGCAACCACAGAATCAATCCAGCCCCAGCCTGTCCATCGAATCAACAAGGCGCCCACGATCACGCCCACAGATCCCAGCATGTCGCTCCACACTTCAAGGTAGGCGCCTTTGACGTTCAAGCTGTCATCTTTTGACTGACTTAGAAGTTTCATGGCAATCAGATTCACAAGCAGGCCCAGGGAAGCGATCATCAGCATCAAGTTGGATTGAATATCTGGTGGATTCGAAATTCGCAGGAATGCTTCAACAAGAATATAGATGGCCACTCCAAAAAGCAGAACGGCATTGAAAGCCGCCGCCAGGATTTCAAAGCGATGGTAGCCAAATGTACGTTTTTTATCCGCCGCTTTTTTACCAATCTGGATTGCCAGCAGGGAAATAGCCAATGCCGCCGAGTCGGTGAACATGTGCGCTGCATCAGAGATTAAGGCCAGGCTGTTGGTCAATATGCCCCCAACAACTTCGGCCACCATGAAACTGGCGGTCAATATCAAAGCAATCCACAATGGCTTTTCATATCCCTCAACTTTCACGTCATGTGAATGTCCTGCACCCATACAACTTACTCCCTATTTAAACCAAAGTTGAACACCAAAACCCGCAGCAATTTTCACTGTCATTGCAAAGCAAAGTAGCGTTAGCAAGGCGCTGCCTGCCAGTGACATCAGAAACCCCACTCTGGGTAACAGCCAGGGGAAGACCAAAAACATGGGCAGGGTAGGTAGTACATACCAAAATGTCAGGTAGGCGTGGTTCGCAATTTTTTCCTGTGGTGCTTTTTCAATGGCAAGCCAAATCAGCGTCAGTACAGTGACCATGGGCAACGCTGCGATCAACGCGCCCAGCTTGTCGCTGCGCTTGGCCACCTCGGAAATCAGAACCACCAGGCCTGCGGTGGTGAGGTACTTCAAAATAATCCAGCCCATGTTGGTAACCTATGTGGTGTAAGCAGGTTTTGCTTGTTGATCCGTAATGTCCATTTCCTCTTCCTTGCGGTGGGTCAACCGGTAAAGAATTGGAAGGACCAGCAAGGTAAGGGCGGTTGATGACAGAATTCCCCCGATCACCACTGTGGCAAGGGGTCGTTGGACCTCCGCGCCTGTGCCAGTGGCAATCGCCATCGGAATAAAGCCAAGTGAAGCCACCAGCGCGGTCATAAGCACCGGGCGAAGCCTAGTCATAGCACCGTCATGAATGGCCCTGTCCAGGGGCATGCCTTCTTCGCGCAGGCTGCGGATAAATGAAATCATCACCAGCCCGTTCAGCACCGCCACACCAGAAAGTGCAATGAAGCCCACCCCTGCTGAAATTGACAGTGGGATGTCGCGCAACCACAAGGCCAAAATACCGCCAGTCAATGCAAACGGTACACCCGTGAACACAATCAAGCCATCCCGAACGTTGTTGAACATGATGAACAACAACAGGAACACCAGAAACAGTGACAGCGGAACTACGATTTGCAGTCGTTTGGAGGCCGATTGCAACTGTTCAAACGTACCCCCCCAGCTGATCCAGTTGCCTGCTGGTACTTTCACCTTCTGCTGAATCTGGTTTTGCGCGTCAGCCACAAATGAACCAATATCACGGCCACGTACGTTGGCAGTCACCACTACACGGCGCTTGCCGTTCTCGCGGCTAATTTGATTGGGGCCAGGTGCAATGTCCAAGCTGGCCACATCGCCCAATTGTACGAAAAGCGGCATGTCACTTCCAGAAACATTGCCGGGCAACTGAATAGGTAGTCGGGCAATGGCTTGCAGGTCATTTCGAAGTTCCTCGGGTAATCGCACCGTGATGTCAAATCTTCGATCACCCTGAAACAGCACGCCTGCTTCCTGCCCGCCAACGGCCATGGCAATGGTGTTTTGAACATCGGTCACGTTGATACCAAACCGTGCGGTTTTTTCGCGATCAATTTGAACGGTCAGCATGGGCAGGCCCGTAGTTTGTTCTACTTTCACGTCTGCTGCGCCATCGACTTTTTCCAGCACTTCGGAAATTTCTCCGGCCACGGTATTCAGTGTGTCCAGGTCATCACCAAATACTTTCACAGCCACATCACTTCGCACACCCGACAATAATTCATTGAATCGCATTTGAATGGGCTGGGTGAATTCATAGTTGTTGCCTGGTATTTTCATGACAGCGGTTTGCATGGCTTCCACCAGGTCGGTTTTGCTGCGGCTGGGGTCTGGCCATTCCGAGGTGGGTTTCAGCATCACGAAATTGTCTGCCACGTTTGGTGGCATTGGGTCGGTTGCAATTTCGGCCGTGCCAATTTTGGCAAATACACGGTCCACCTCAGGAAACTGCTTGATTGTTTTTTCCAGTTCAGTTTGCATGCCAATGGCCTGGCTCAAGCTGGTGCCCGGAATACGCAGGGCATGCAAGGCAATGTCGCCTTCATTCAAGCTGGGCACAAATTCGCTGCCCATGCGGGTTGCCAGCAAACCCGATAAAACCACCAACACCACGGCAATTGAAAGCACCACCGGTTTGTTGGCCATGGACTTGACCAGTGCGGGTTCGTATCCACGCTTTGCCCACGTCATGATGCGGTTTTCTTTCTCGCTGACATTGTTGGTGATCAATAAAGCCACCGCTGCCGGAATGAAGGTGATCGAGAGAATCATGGCACCCAGCAGTGCCGCCACCACGGTGAAGGCCATGGGGTGGAACATTTTTCCTTCCACACCGGTGAGCGCAAAAATGGGCAGGTAAACCACCATGATGATGAGTTGGCCGAACAGCAGGGATCGTCGCGCTTCCTTGGAGGCCAGAAACACTTCATGAAAGCGTTCCTTGCGCGTGAGTGTTCGCCCCGCTTTGGTTTGTGCATGGGCCAAGCGGCGCACACAGTTTTCAACAATGACCACGGCACCGTCAATGATGATGCCGAAATCCAGTGCGCCCAGGCTCATCAAGTTGGCACTAACCCCGTTATTGACCATGCCAAAAAACGTGAACAGCATGGACAGTGGAATTACCATCGCCGTGATGATGGCCGCGCGAATATTGCCCAGAAAAAGAAACAGGATTGCAATTACCAGAATGGCGCCTTCAATCAGGTTTTTTTTCACGGTGTTGATGGCTTTGTCCACCAGCACTGTGCGGTCGTAAACGGTTTGCGCAACTACCCCTTCCGGCAGGTTCCGGTTTACTTCTTCCAGTTTTTTTGACACCGCTTGCGACACCACGCGACTGTTTTCGCCGATCAGCATAAACACTGTGCCCAACACCACTTCTTTGCCGTTCTCTGTGGCGGCACCGGTTCGGAGTTCTTTGCCAATATAGACCTGCGCCACATCTTTAATTCGAATCGGTACCCCCGAACGATTCGACACAATGACGTTTTCGATGTCGGCAATATCGGTCAGTTGACCAGGTGCCCGTATCAAGTATTGTTCGCCACGCTTCTCGATGTAACCAGCACCCACGTTGCTGTTATTTTGTTCAACAGCCCGCAGCAGATCGTCTAGGGAAATACCTTGGGCAACCAGTTTGTCGGGCGAGGGTGCAATCTGGAATTGCTTGGCGTAGCCACCGATGGTGTTTATTTCAGTCACACCAGGTACATTTCGCAGTTGGGGTTTGATGATCCAGTCCTGAATTTCCCGAAGATCCGTTGGAGTGTAGGGTGTGCCGTCTTTTTTCACAGCCCCTTCTTTGGTTTCCACGGTCCACATGAAAATTTCACCCAAACCCGTGGAAATTGGCCCCATCGCGGGGTCGATTCCAGCGGGCAGTTGCCCTTTGGTTTGCTGAATGCGTTCATTGACCAGTTGGCGCGCGAAATAAATGTCGGTTCCTTCCTTGAAAATCACGGTGACCTGTGACAAGCCGTAGCGTGAAATGGAACGGGTTTCCTGCAAGCCAGGCAAACCCGCCATGACAGTTTCTATGGGATAAGTGATGCGCTGTTCAGACTCCAATGGCGAGTAGCCAGGAGCGGAGGTGTTGATTTGAACCTGAACGTTGGTGATATCGGGTACAGCGTCGATTGGCAATTTTTGATAACTGTAAATACCCAGGGCAATCAGGCCCACGGTCCCAAGCATCACAAACCATCGTTGTTCGATGGCAAAACGGATTATTTTTTCAAACATGATTCGGTACTTCCTCTGTTCGCATGCAGTGGCAAAGGTTTGAGCAGGTTTTGGCAAACATTGAATCAATGGTCATGGCTTGCCCCTGATTTGCCGATATCCGCCTTGATTAGGAAGCTGTTGGTAGCGGCGTATTGCTCACCCGCGTCCAGGCCGCTCAACACTTCAACGGTTTTGCCATCGCTGCGGCCCAGTTCAACCGGGCGTGCCTCGAACTGTTGGCCATAGCGGCCAAACACGGCGGGTCCATCCAGAATGGTTTGAAGGGCTTCGGTTGAAATGGCCACAGGTACTTCACTTTCCTCGGCCACCAGTTCAACTTTCACTGGCAGGCCGGGGCGCCACACAGAATTGGGGTTTGGCAACACAATGCGTGCAGTGGCGGTGCGGGTTTGTTCACCCACTAGGGAACCCACATAAGCCACTTTGCCGACGCTTTCCGATTCAAATGCCGTGGCCTTTATGGTGGCTTGCTGGCCCACTTTCACTGTATTCAGGTCTTTGGGGTAAATCGTCATTTCAGCCCACACGGTAGACAAATCGGCCACCGTGAAAATATTGGCGTCTTCCTTCAACGCCTGCCCCAAAGCAATGTTTTTTTCCACAACAGTGCCCGATATCGGAGATCGAATTTCATAGCGGGTCAGTTGGCTCCCAATGGCGGCGCCACCATCAATAGAAGCCAGCTTTTGTCTTGCGTTCAGCACCGCAATTTCAGCCTCTTGTTTGACATTGCGCGCTTGCAGATAATCTTGCTCGGCTGAAATTTTGTCTTCCCACAGTTTCTTTTCTCGCTCGAATGTGGTGTTGGCCAATGCCAAGCGTTTTTGTGCAGCCAGCAACTCGGTTCGCTGATCTGCCAGGGTTTGGCTGGAAATTACCGCCAGCACCTGTCCCTTTTTAACCTGATCGCCCGCGTTCACAGGGGCAGATTCGACAATACCGCTCAAGCGTGGTACCACTCTCACAGTGTTGTCTCTGTTGAACTGGATTTCGCCGATCAATTCAATACTGCTTTTGACCCGGGCAGGCCCCGCCGTAGCCAGTTCAATGCCGCTTTGTTTCATTTGCTCCTCGCTCATGTCAATGCGGTATTCAATCTGGTCATAAGTGAAGCGGTATTGTTTGCCTTGGTGCTGAGCGTTCACGGCAATACGGAATGAATGGGGCTCAAACACCACGGCATCGCCGCGCAAAAAATTGTTTGCTGGTGCAAAGTTGATGGTTTGCGGCTTTCGACCCAAGCGCTCAAGTTCAATACTTGCCTTGGTGGCTTCGGGGGGCAGCAAAGTGTCGTCTTTGTAGGTGTAAATCCTGAATTCAGGCTCAACGCCGTCTTCAAATATGGTTACCTCAACACCATAGCCGTCTTGAACAAAATATTTACCCCCCTTGGGGCCTTTAACCGGTTCATTGGGGTTGGCTTGTTCAAGTTGTGCGTCTTCGGTTTGCCTGGGTTGGGAGTTGCCGGTGTTCAAGACAACTGCGGGCAGCAGGGCACCCACTGCTACAAGCAGTGCGATGGAAATGATTTGTTTTTTACTGAAATTGCGATTCATGATTGATTGGTCCTACTGAGTATTGGCTGGTGTTTGCCCAAGAATCCCTTGCAGTTCGGCGGCATACCGGTGGGATTGAGCGAGCGATTGCTGGCTTTGTGCCATGGCATCAAACAGGGTGCGTTGTGCGTCCAGCACTTCCAGAAAACTGAACTTGCCCATCTCGAAACCCTTGCTTGCAGCGTTGTAGGCGCTTTCTGCACTGGGCAAAATGCTGTCACGCAAGGCCAGGAATTCCTCTCGGGACGCGCTCAGGTTTTCGTACGCGGCTTGTAAATCGCGAGACAAGCGGTATTGCGTTGCCGTCAGTTCATCTTTGGCCTGGTCAGCGCGTCGCAGTGATTCAAGCAGGTTGCCCTGGTTGCGGTCAAAAACAGGGATGGGAATAGATACCCCAAAAATGGCCTGGTTCAAGCCAAGTTCCTGATTTTTTCGCCCACCAAGGCTCACCGTCACATCGGGTACGCCTTTGCTGCGTTCAACCTCGCTAATGGCCTTGCGGCGGTCCACTTCAATTTGGGCTTTCCGGTATGCAGGCGATTGCTGCAACCTGTCTTCCAGTGTCTCGATGGCGGGCAGCTCGGGCAGGTTTTCAAGATTGCCTTCAGCGGTTTCAAAACCGACCTGGGATTCTCCCATGGCGGTGGCCAAACGCTTTTTAGACGATTTCAGCGCACTTTCAGCGCGTACATAATCCACGCGTGCGCCAGCCAATGCAATGCCCGCTTTGGTGGCCTCGACAGGCGATACCTTGCCTGCTTCAACCCTTTTTTGTGCAGCGCGCTGGGCGTTTTGTGCCAGGTCGATGGAAGATTGGGCAAGCCGCACACGTTCCTGTGCAACCAGCGTGTCGTAAAACGCAGAGGTGACTTCGGTTTGCAGGGTGGCCCGCACCATGGCAAGGTCAGCTTCAGCAAGGTTCTTGCCGCGCTCGGCTGCATCAATTCGTGCAGAACGCTTTCCGCCCAGTTCAATGCGCTGGTTCAGTTGCAGGGTGCTGGTGCGGGTTGCACTTCGCGTGTCTTCAACCAGGGCCTGTAATTCGGGGTTGGGGCGGGTTTCAGCTTGGCGTATGGTGCCGTCTTGTGCCAGCAGCGCATTTCGGGCCGCTGCCAGTTCAGGGTTTGCCGCATAGGCCCTTTCAAGTGCGGTGTTCAAAGTAAGGTTTGTTGTTCGCGGCAAGCTGGCTTGCCCGGATGGGGAATTAAGCCCATTGCTGGTGTATTCGGGGGTGTTGCCCTGAGCCATGGCGGCACTGGGCAGCAACGCGGTCGCAGCCAGCGTTAGCAATATTTTTCGCATCGATTTCTCCGGTGTACAAAGGAAAGAATCGGCGAGACGAATTAACGCAGTCGTTTAATAAGGTGTAAAGACAGGTGTCGTGTCGCCGTAATCAGGCAGACACAGGCCACTTGGGGCGTTCAGGGCGGGTTTGACAGAAGAAGGAATACTTTGAAGTGCTCAGCACCTGTTGGGGTGAACTGAAATCAATGATCACGCTATCAGCGTTGTCAGCCGAAAAGCCGATAAAGCTGGATGAATGCGAATGGTCGTGGTGTTGCGGATATTGGCTATCTTGATCGTCACCGGCATCAGCTTGGCTATCGTGGGCATGATGTTCATCTTGATGGTGACCGAAATGTGATGATTGTTGAACAAGCTCACCATGCGCGCAGTAATCCGCCACTGCACCCCAAGAGGCCTGGAGCGGCAGCAGAACCATGAGGAACATGAAGATAAGTGAGCGATACATACTCAGACTACACCACAGCAATTTAGTCGCTGTCAAGTTGTGCCGCGTATCTGTAACCTCTTCGAGACTCAAAATGAATGCATGCAGAAATTTTCTTGGCTTTCAAAAAAACTTGCCTGTGTTTTCAATTTTCGACAATCTTTATACAAAGTAAAAAATACACTTGTCGATCTTGCGGAGAAATTGCGTGGGTACAAATACAGAGAGTTATTCAAGTCAATCTTCCCTGAATCGTTACAGCAAGCCTGCTGTTTTTCTTCACTGGACATTGACGTTCCTGATTGTGATTTTGGTCGGACTGGGCTGGTACATGATGGATATTGAAGGCCAGCCGGGCAGTGAGTGGTATTTCAATTTGCACAAATCCCTGGGGTTGATTGCATTTGTGCTTATTGCTTTGCGCACTGCGTGGCGTTTAACCCACAAGCCGCCAACATTCGCAACGCGTCAGCCAACGTGGCAATTGGTTGTATCGCAGTTTACGCATGGTCTGTTGTACGCTGCCATGATTTTAATGCCGCTCACGGGATTTGCTGCCGCTTCATTGAGCGAGGAGGGCGCCGCTTTTTTCGGCATCGAAATCCCGCGCTTGGTGGCTCAGAACCCTGCGCTATCCGATCAACTTTTTTACATTCACGAATTGACGGCTTGGGTTTTGGTGGTGTTCGTGGCCATCCATGTATTGGCCGCACTCAAGCATTTGGTGGTGAATAAAGATGAGGTATTTGGACGGATGTGGTTTTAACGAGACTTGAGTTAAGTGACTTTTTGTCAATCACATGGCATGTTAAAGAAAAGACAACTGGAGATTTCGGGTATGAAGCAAATAAAAACAATTCAACATGAACGGCTCAATGCTTTCAGGCGAAAGTTCCTGCTACAAAGCAGTGCTTTGGGGGCGGCGGCCTTGCTGCCTTGGGATCCTGCTTTTGGGGCAATTACCGCAGTCGAGATTCCCAAGGGGCGCCCTGCCAAGCAGTTTGACTTGACCATCGCAAACACGAAGATCAATATCACCGGCCGCGAGACCAGTGCGATTACCTTGAACGGCACCATGCCGGGGCCTTTGTTACGGTTTCTGGAAGGTGATGAGGTTACTGTCAATGTAACCAACAAGCTTGATGAGGCCACAGCCATTCATTGGCATGGCCTGCTGGTGCCGAATTCCGAGGATGGTGTGCCGGGTGTTACCTTTCCTGGAATTCTTCCGGGAGAAACCTTCACGTATCGCTACACACTGCGCCAAAGCGGTACTTACTGGTACCACAGCCATGCAGGCCTGCAAGAAGCAGCAGGCATGTTTGCGCCACTGATTGTAGAACCCCGTGAGCCCGAGCCCTTTCAGTATGACCGGGATTATGTGGTTGTATTGTCCGACTGGAATGATGACTCTCCTGCACAAGTGCTTGCGAATCTGAAGAAGGTGGACGGCTATTACAACTATCGGCGCATTACAACGCCCCAATTCCTGAAGCAGCTTGCAGACGCGCCTGATGAGGCGACACGCAAAGCAATTTGGGCAGATCGGATGGAGTGGGGGAAAATGCGAATGGACCCCACCGATTACAGTGATGGCGGTGAGGAATGGTCATTTCTCATGGGCGGTTTGCGCCCAGATCAAAACTGGACGGCATTGTTCAAACCCGGTGAGCGTGTGCGGCTTCGCGTGATCAATGCGTCACCGATGAACCTATATGATTTCCAGATTCCCGGGCTGCCCATGATGATCGTGCAGGCCGATGGTCAGAATGTTCAACCTGTTCAGGTGGATGAGTTCCGCATTGGCAACGGTGAAACCTATGATGTGATTGTCGAACCCAAAGAGGACAAGCCTTACACTATTTTCGCACCGACCATTGCCCGCATCGGATACGCTCGAGGCACGCTTGCGCCGAGGGCAGGCATGAGTGCGGAAGTTCCCTCTCTGGGGCCTTATCCCGTTAGAACCATGGCTGACATGGGCATGGGGGCCATGGACGGAATGGCCAGTATGGGAGATGGCACAATGCCTGAACCTCCATCAACACAAACCAACGACAGCATGAAAGGCATGTCGATGCCACCGCCCAACGAAGGCCCCGCTATGGACTCAATGGCGGGCATGGACATGAACAACATGTCTGAACCTACTGCCCCTGTTCCAGAACAAGACACGATGCCGGGAATGGACATGGCTCCAGCCAAAGTCGCGGAGGTGCCCTCAACGCGCATTGTTGTTGCCCCAGATAAAGACGGTCTGCGTCGACTTGCTTATCAACATTTGCGATCGCTGGAACCCAACAAAGACCCCCGTCCTCCACAGCGGGAAATATTGGTTCGCCTGACAGGGGACATGAACCGCTACTTCTGGAGTATTAACGATAAAAAGTTTTCGGACTCAACACCATTCAAAGTGAAGTTGGGCGAACGCTTCAGGATCAAGTTTGTAAACACCACCATGATGGAACACCCCATGCATTTGCATGGAGTATTCATGGAACTGGTTAACGGAAATGGTGAATTTGCGCCCCGAAAACATACGGTGATTGTGGCCCCCGCACAGACTGTCGAAGTAGACGCAACTTACGAGGATGAGGGCGTGTGGGCTTTTCATTGCCATTTGTTTTATCACGCTGCCGCGGGCATGTTTCAACTGATGGAGGTGGCGTAATGAACCGCAATGTTCGTTCATACAAATCAACCTGGTCGTTCCAGTGGATTCGTTCTCTGGGAGTGTTGGGTGTGATTGCTGTTGGGGCAATTTCAACGCCTGCGATGGCCATGGAAGATGAATCAATTTACGCTTACACGTTAATTGAAGTGGATAGCGGAAAAGTCAGAAATCAACCGGGTTCAATTCAACTTCTCGGTGCAGAAGGCTGGATTGGTGGGGACTACAATCGATTCGCGTGGCGTTTTGATGGTGAACGACGCCAAGGCAAAACTGAAGTAGTGGAAACCCAGGCGCTGTACAGTCGCTACATTGCACCATTTTGGGATTTGCAGGGCGGTATCCGCCACGATTCAAAGCCTGTGGGTGAAGACTATGCCGTAATTGGCTTGCGAGGCCTTGCGCCCTATGCGTTTGATGTGGATTTGCAGATGTTTGTCAGAAGCGACGGTAAAGTGCTTGCGCGTACCCGCTTCGAGAATGATTTTCTGATGACAAACCGGTTTATCCTGCGGCCATTCATCAATGGCGAATGGTCTGCCTCAAATCTTAGTGACGAAGTGGCAAGTGGCTTGTATCAGGCGGATTTTGGTGTGCAGGCACGCTACGAGTTCAGCCGAAAATTTGCTCCCTACATTGAAGTGAGTCGAACACTTTATCCAGAAACCCAAAGTGGCTCGAATCTTTCTCCGATTACAGAATACCGGGTTGGTTTGCGGTTGATTTTTTGAACCCAAAACTTCTGGACCGATTCAGGTGAGTGAATCGGTCAAACATGTAATGAAAAAGTCAGGCAATTGAAGGGCTTCAGGCAGTATTCTGGGGCCGTGAACTTGCACTGTAAGTTTCAATGAAACAACACCTAAATACACCACCTGAGAGGTTTAGCAATGAAATATGCGAAACAAATGAATAAATTGGGAATTGCTTTGATCTTGACCGCCGCATCGACCTTTTCTGCCTTTGCAGCTGACCCCGGCATGGCTGATATGAAAGGCATGGGTAATCAAAGCATGCAGGGAATGGATGGAATGAAAAACATGAATGACACCAAGGGTGCAGACATGGTCATGACCGATGGCGAAGTCAAGAAGATTGATACTGCTCAAGGTACGGTCACGCTGAAGCATGGGCCGCTTGATAATCTCGGAATGCCTGGGATGACCATGGTATTCAAGGTTGCGGACCCAGCAATGCTTTCTACCGTAAAGGTGGGTGATCAGGTCAAATTTCAGGCCGAAAAAGTAAACGGTAAAATCGTGGTCACGAAAATTCAGAAATAGTTTTTTTGAACAAACACCATCACCGCTCTGCCGCCATTTCAGCGGCTGAGCGGTGGTGAACAGAATCAATTCACGGATGTTTTATTGACTACCTTCCGCCAGTATTTCTTAGCCGAAGCGCATTGGCAATCACTGAAACTGAACTCAGACTCATTGCGAGAGCAGCAATCATGGGAGACAGGAACTGCCCTGTAAACGGGTATAACAAACCTGCTGCCACAGGAATGCCGAGCGAATTATAGAGAAAAGCAAATACGAGGTTTTGGCGCATGTTGCGAACGGTAGCCTCAGAAATTCTTCTTGCTTGCGCGATTGACCGCAGATCGCCTTTAACCAGGGTTATATGCGCACTGTTGATGGCCACATCTGTGCCCGTTCCCATTGCAATACCGACATTGGCTAAGGCAAGCGCGGGCGCATCATTGATTCCATCTCCTGCCATGGCAACAACCTTGCCTTGAGCCTGTAATTTTTCGACCAGTTTTTGTTTTTCATGTGGTGTAACTTCACCGTAAAAATCGGTAATACCTAATTTGCTTGCGACTGTTTTTGCGGTCGTCGTGCCATCGCCAGTAGCCATTACGACGGACAAGCCGGCAGCACCCAAGGTGTATATTGCTTCCATAGTTGTCTCCTTCAGTGGGTCGGAAACTGCAATTAACCCCAGTAATTTTTTATCTGATGCTGTGAACATCACACTAGCGCCCTCACGTCGCAGGTTTTCAGCGCTTTCTGCCATAAAACGCCAGTCTATATTTTCTGCATCCATGAGTGCGGTATTTCCAAGCACGATGTTTTTTCCGGAAACGATGCCACGAACGCCAATGCCGCTTGACGACTCGAATTCATCGGGTTTTACCAGTTCTAAGCCGCGCCTTCGTGCCTCACTTACTATGGCATGCGCCAAAGGGTGTTCGCTGCCTTGATCGATACTTGCAGCAAGGCGAAGTACCTCTTCCTCAGAAAATCCGGGGGCAGCAACGACTCGATCGAATGCGGGCTTACCCTCCGTAAGGGTGCCTGTCTTGTCGACGATCAATGTATCAATTGTTCGCATGGCTTCGATTGCCGCTGCGTCTCGAAATAAAATACCTTGGGTGGCTGCATGTCCCGTAGCGGCCATAATAGACATCGGGGTAGCCAACCCCAGTGCACACGGGCAGGCAATGATCAACACAGCCACTGCATTGACAAAGCCATAAATCCAGCTTGGCTCTGGTCCAAATACACCCCATCCAACAAGTGTCAACGTCGCTATCACAATAACAACAATGACAAAGTAACCCGCCACTGAGTCAGCAAGACGCTGCAACGGCGCACGCGATCGCTGCGCTTGCGCCACCAGTTGAACAATCTGTGACAGCATTGTTTGGGCACCAACTTTCTCGGATTGCATGATGAGGCTTCCACTGGTATTCAATGTCGCGCCAATCAACTTGTCGCCTGGCCCTTTGATCACAGGCACAGGCTCTCCGGTCAGCATGGACTCATCGACGGCACTTTCTCCATCCTTTACCACACCGTCGACCGGCACTTTCTCGCCAGGTCGCACACGCAAAACATCACCAATATGCACATGGGTAAGTGGTACATCCTCCTCGGTACCATCATCCAGAATGCGTCGGGCAGTTTTGGGGGCAAGTCCCATCAAGGATTTTATGGCGGCTGAAGTTTTCGAGCGTGCACTCAACTCCAAAATCTGCCCCAGCAAGGTTAAACTAACAATCACTGCCGCAGCCTCATAGTAAACACCAATTCTTCCCCGTACAGCAAAGGCAGCGGGAAACACACCAGGGGCCAATGTGGCTACCACGCTGTATCCGTATGCCGCAGCGACACCTAATCCGATCAATGTCCACATATTCGGGCTCCCACGGACAACCGACTGAACTGCACGTTGAAAAAATGACCAACCTGCCCACAAAACCACGGGGGTACTAAGTGCGAGTTCTATGAAATTTTGTTCTGGAAGTTCGATGGGGACAATTCGATGCCAAAACATTGCGATGAATGTCACCACTATGGTCAGTGGCAATGTCCACCAAAACCGTCGGCGAAAATCTCTCAACTCAGGGTTATCTTCGTCCTCAGCCATGGGGATCAGAGGTTCCAGGGCCATTCCACAAACAGGGCAACTCCCCTGATTGGTCTGTCGAATTTCCGGATGCATGGGGCAGGTGTAGATCGTTGTCTCAGTTGCAGCAAGAGTTGACTGAGGGTCAGCGGAAACTGGATGAGAATGTGAGTTGACGTGTGGTTTATCCATGCGTGGCTCCTGAACGGTCAATTATGGGGGGCTAGGCTTTCCTGCTACCGTGATGCTGTGAAATGAAAAGCCAATCACCGTAACTTGATTTTCGCTGCTTGCAAACACATCACCACCATGCAGTTTCGCAATTGCAGCCACAATGGCCAGGCCAAGTCCGTGATTGCTCCCAGTGTCACTTCGCCCCTCTTCAGCACGGAAAAAGGGTTCGAACAAACGGTTCAATTTGACTGGGTCAATTGTCGGGCCTTCATTCGAAACCTTGATCCACACCCTCTCTGCTTCTCGGGTAATGTGCACGGTAATTTCTGTGTTGGCCTGCGCATACCGAATTGCATTGGACAGCAAATTGCTCACTGCTCGTTTAATCAATTCGGTTTCAGCTTCCACCGTGGCATCGCTTTTAACTGTGATGCGAAGATCTCTGTCTTCGGCCAACTGTTCAAGGTATTCTGCGACTGATACCACCAACTGACGAAGACTTGGCACAGGTTGAAGTTGCAGTTCTCTGCCCTGGTTTGCATTGGCCAGAAACAGCATGCTGCGAATAATTCGTGCCATGCGGTCGAGTTCGTCGAGGTGATCACCGACAATTTTTTGAAGGTCCTCACCTTCGATCAGTTTGCGGCGTTGAAGCAGCTCATGGCTAATGGTCAAGCTCGACAGTGGTGTATTCAATTCATGTGCAACATTGCTGTTGAACAGTTTCAATTGCTCCCGGTTCTCGCGCAGTTGTCCCAGTAAGCGGTTGAATCCGTCGATGAAGGGTCGCAATTCAAGCGGGGCCTTCTGGTCGTCCAGCACAACATCAAGCGAGCGTGGCCCCAAATTGTGAATGCGTTCTGTCAGTCGATTGATGGGGCGCAAAACCAGGCGAATCAGTCGCATGCTGATCAACACCGACACCAGGATCCACAACACGATGGACGATGCAAATATTCCTGAAATGAAGTTCAGAAAACGTTCGTCATCTACGGTGCTTACTGCCAGTTCAACCCGTTTGGCTTGCAGTTGGGGAAGTTCTGTTTCAAACACTTGAGAGAATTCCCGAATAGATCCCTCTCCGTTGAAGAACACCTCTGGCCCGAACATGCGATTGCCCTGGCTGTCAACAACTCGGGCTTGGGTTCGACCTTGCCCACCCAACACTTCTTCCAGGCCATGTTTCACGTCTTCGGGTGAATATTCGGAAGTAGGTTTTAGTAAAAGGTGTTCAACTGCATGAAGCGCACGGCTTGCAGTTTCCTCCTGTTGCCTGGCCTGCCAATAGTGGATGCAGCAATGCACGAGTACAGCGAGTAACACCACTCCCAGTACACTGACGGAGCTGGTCAAACCGATGGTGGCTCTGGAAATTGATTTCACGGTCACTCCTTGCCCTGCGCCCGAATCTCGAGAACATACCCCATGCCCCGAATGGTATGAAGCAGCGGAATTTCGTAAGGGTCGTCCAGCTTGATCCTCAATCTGCGAATGGCCACATCGATCACATTTGTTTCGCTGTCAAAATGCATGTCCCAAATCAGTTCTGCAATTTCGGTGCGGCTAATCACTTCTCCTTTGCGGCGAAGCAGCAGCCACAGCAATGAAAATTCTTTGGCCGTTAGACGCAAATCCTTGCCGCCGCGTTTGGCCGTGCGGCGCACCGCATCCAACTCCAGGTCCAGCAAGGTCAATACAGTTGTTTGGCTTTCTGCTGCAACTGTTGAAGTTCGGCGCCCCAAGGCGTGAAGCCTGGCCACCAGCTCGGCAAACGCAAAGGGTTTCACCAGGTAGTCATCTGCACCGGCCTTCAGACCGCTTACCCTGTCCTCAACCATGGCGCGGGCGGTAAGCATCAGTACCGGAATACTTTTTGATTGGCGCAGTGCACTTAACACGGCCAAACCATCAATGTCAGGCAACATGCCATCAAGAATAATCACTTCATATAGCCCCTGCGTGGCCAAATGCAAGCCATCTATTCCGTTGCGCGCCAAATCGACCACAAAACCTTCTTCGGTCAGACCTTTTTTTAGGTAATCGGCCAGTCGCAGGTCATCTTCGATCAAAAGCAGTTTCATCGACTTTTCGTGGTTGTTATGCAGGTGCCCAGTATAACCACACCGAATTTGGTGAAGATTACATATTTGTAATGTACCGGGAAGGTGGCTGACAGTTGTCCCTAACTAAACTGTGGTCATGAGTTTGGAAGAACAACTCACCAATTTGAACCGATCGGGAGATCATCATGAAAAATATTAAAATTGCCGCTGTTCTGATTACCACCTTCGCCATTACTGCACCTTCATTGGTCCTTGCAGACGCTGCCTTCCACCCGGGCAAAGGCGACGCGGTCTATGAACCTCATCAGGGATTCAAAGATCCGGCGAAATCTGCGTCACACGGCAACAAGGGATTTCGCAGTTACAGCGCAAACATCATCGGTTCTGAAACTAGCGGAGATGGGACCACACATGGCGATTGGGGCAACTCACGCTCTGGAAAATCCCGTCAGGAGGTGTTGCGTGAATTACAAAGCCAAACCCCAGAAGAGCGTCGTCTGGCTAACTCGAACTAATGCCAAGGTTTGACATCTATGAAAGCGATGTTATTCTTTTGATTAATTACTGAACCGCACAATCATGACCAAAGTGATCAAATCACTGTTGATGTTTGCAATCGCCGCCTCTGTCATTTTTCAGGGCACGGCGCTTGCGGTCATGGTTGGATGTCATACCGGTTCTTTCGAACAAACCCTGGATGAGTCGGGTCCTTCATCGCTTTCGTCCGAGCATTGCATCGAGCACATGTCAGACCAAACTGCTCACCATGCTGGTTCGGACGATCAAGAGTCCAATGAAAGGCCCTGCTGCAGTTGTGATGCCATTTACAAAGCCAAGCTCGACCTTCCAGTTGTTCAAGTTGGTTTGATTCAATCCAACTTTCTCATCTCCGTTCCTTTCTCTTCAATTCTGCCTAGTGCCGACCTGGCACTGCCTTACCGACCGCCCATCCTGGCCTAAGCCAATTCTGAATTTCGTTTACTGATTTCAATTCATTTGGTGGAGGTACGTGTATGCGTACGGCTATGCAGTTGTTGCTAGCGGGTTCAATTCTCGCAGCAAGCACAGGGTTTGCAAACGCCCAGTCGGAAGGTTTGCAGATTGAATATCAATCAGCTTTTGAGAATTACTCAACATGGAAGCCAAAAGAAGGCGACCGTGATTGGGTGGGGGCCAATCAGAATGTAGAGAAAATTGGTGGCTGGCAATATTACGCCCGTGAGCCATACCTGAAAAGTGGTGAAGACCAGCAACCCATGCAGGACGGCGGCATGGGGCATGACATGAGCAAAATGAAAAAGCCCATGAGCCCCGGCGAAGCTCACCAAGGGGGGCACCGATGAGAACTTTGAAATACACAGCAATTGCTTTAGCGATTGCAGGCTTGACCGGCTGCGCCACAGTGAACATGGATCAGTCCATGGCCAACCTGAATGAAACCACTGCGTCCATGACCGACAAGAAAGTGGTTCTTGCTCTGAACGATGAGCAGCGCAATCAGTTGCGCGCGCAAGCAGATGAGTTGTTGAAAACCCCGCTCGGATTAAATTCCACAGTGGAGCTGATGTTGGTAAATAGCCCTGAATTTCAGGCGCTGTTGGCTCGGGGTTACAGCGAGTCTGCATTGGCCGCCCAATCGGGTCGAATCCCCAATCCAATTTTCAATTTTGAACGAATTACCGTTGGAGATGAACTTGAAATTGGGCGATTGTTCAGTTTTGGCCTGTTGGATTTAATCACGCTTCCTTGGCGTCAACAGGCTGCAACTTTTCGAATTGAGCGAGCTCAACTGCAGTTAGCTGGTGATGTGATTGGGCAAGTGGCTCAAGCGCGCTCAGCTTGGGTTGATGCAGTGGTCGCCTTGCAAAAACAGCAATATGCGGAGCAAGTATTCGAGAATGCACAAGCGAGTGCTGAATTGGCCAAACGCATGGAAGAAGTGGGCAACTTTACGATTATTCAACGTATTCGTCAGCAAATGTTTTATTCAGATGCTGCGCTTGGCTTGGCCATGGCACGTCAGGAGGCTACATCTACCCGTGAAAAGCTGGTTCGCGTGCTTGGGCTGGACGCACAGCAATTTGAGGAGCTAAAACTTCCAGATCGCTTGCCAGACTTGCCCGCTACTGTGAAAAAGCCTGAAGAAGTGTCCAAACAGGCCACCTCGCGGCTGGATGTTCAAATGGCCAAGCAAGCTTACGACGCGGCGCTGAAAGTGTCTGGTGCTGAAACCGTGAGCTCCTTTGTGGACATTGAGGCTGGGATTCGCCGCGATTCTGTATTCGACAGAGACTCTGGCTCCAAAACCAACCCAAAGGGATTTGAACTGGACATTCGATTGCCGCTGTTCGATTGGGGTGGTTTGCGGCGAGATGCATTGTCTGCGGAGTTACTGGCCAAGGCCAATACGCTTGAGGCGGTCATGAGGAATGTCGATTCAAACCTGCGGGAAAGTTACACCAATTACCGCACAGCTTATGACATTGCCAAGCACTATCAAACTGAGGTGGTTCCCATGCTTGATACCTTGGCCGAGCAAAACACACTGCGTTACAACGGCATGTTGATTGGTACTTTCGAGCTACTTGCTGACAGTCGTAACCAGGTGCGTTCCATCGAGTCATCCATTGACGCATCAGCGAACTTTCTGCGAGCTCAACTGGCCTTGGATGCTGCATTGATGGGCAGTCCAAGCAATGTAAAGCTTTCCATGGGCGCCCAGAGTCCAGCGGCTGAAGCCGCTGCTGGTCATTAAAAGATTTGGAGTAAGAGCAATGAATTCCAGAAGAGATTTTTTTAAGTTTGCCGGCATGGCCGGTGGCGCAGTGGCGGCAGCCAGTGTCAGCAAAGTGGCCATGGCCGCGCTGCCCGAGCCCGTCATTCAAACCTCGCCGGACACCATGGACCCTTTGACCCCAAACACAGGGCGGCCTTACAACCCGGTTGTTACCCTGAATGGCTGGACCTTGCCTTGGCGCATGAACAATGGCGTGAAGGAGTTCCACCTTGTGGCGGAACCCGTGGTGCGTGAGATGGCACCAGGTATGGTCGCTCACCTTTGGGGCTACAACGGACAAAGCCCAGGCCCCACCATTGAAGTGGTGGAAGGTGATCGCGTGCGTATTTTTGTGACGAACAAACTACCCGAGCACACCAGCGTGCACTGGCATGGCCAGCGCCTGCCCAATGGCATGGACGGTGTTGCAGGCCTGAACCAGCCGGCCATTCCTTCCGGCAAAACCTTTGTGTATGAGTTCGAGGCCAAGCGTCCCGGTACCTTCATGTACCACCCGCATGCCGATGAGATGGTGCAAATGGCCATGGGCATGATGGGTTTTTGGGTGACTCACCCCAAAAACAAACATCCCTTGATTGATAACGTGGACCGAGATTTCTGTTTTCTGCTGAATGCCTACGACATTGATCCTGGTGCGTACACACCAAAGATCATGACGATGCTCGACTTTAATTTGTGGACCTGGAACAGCCGCGTGTTTCCCGGGATTTCGCCCTTGTGTGTTCGAAAGAACGACAAGGTTCGGATACGAATTGGTAACTTGACCATGACCAATCACCCCATTCATCTGCACGGCCATGAATTCGAGGTGAGCGGCACCGACGGCGGCCCAACACCCAAAGGAAGTCGTTGGCCCGAAGTGACTACCGACATCGCCGTTGGGCAAATGCGGCAGATTGATTTTCTGGCCAATGAGGAAGGCGATTGGGCCTTTCATTGCCACAAAAGCCACCACACAATGAACGCCATGGGACACGATCTTCCCACCATGATCGGCGTGGATCACCGGGGAATCACGAAAAAAGCCCGAGGGCTCGTTCCCGAATACATGGTGATGGGTGAACGGGGTATGGCCGACATGACCGAGATGACAATGCCGATTCCCGACAACACCATCCCCATGATGACAGGCGATGGCCCGTTTGGCTCAGTGGAAATGGGCGGCATGTTCAGTATGTTGAAAGTGCGCAAAGACCAAAAGCCTGGGGATTATTCAGACCCCGGTTGGTACAAACATCCTAGCAAAACCGTGGCTTTTGAATACGAAGGCCCAGACATGCCCAAGCCCGTAACATCCGACAAGGCGGGAAAGCCCGCCATGAAATCCAGTAATCGACCTCAGGAAACAATCGAGTTGAAGGTCAGAAAACCTCAAGGCCATTCCGGCCACTAAGGAGTCAACCATGAAAAAATCGTTCGCAAATCATTCTCTATCGCTGCTGCTTGGTGCTGGGCTTTTATTGCCCGTGGCCGTATTGGCGCACGGCACTCAAGAGCATAAAAAGGCAGATTCCAATGCACAGCCAGTTCTTGAGCAAACCGCTTGGGGCATTGCCGGCACTCCGACCAAGATAGACCGCACGGTCAAAGTCGTGATGTCCGACAACATGCGCTTTGAGCCATCCTCCTTGCAGTTTAAGGAAGGTGAAACAGTGAAGTTTATTGTCAAGAACGAAGGAAAGCTGATGCATGAGTTTGTTCTGGGGACAAAAGACAAGAACCTGGAGCATGCAGACTTAATGAAGAAGTTTCCAAACATGGAGCATGAAGAGCCCTATATGGCACATGTGGCTCCGGGCAAAACCACTGAGATGGTGTGGACTTTCAACCGAAGTGGCGAGTTTGAGTTTGCCTGCTTGATTGCAGGCCACTTTGATGCAGGTATGCGCGGACCACTGCGCGTAGCCAAATCCTCTGGAGCTGAAAAGTGAAGCGAATTGCTTTTGTTGGTATTGCAACTGCAATTTTGGCATTGGGTGTTTTTGCTGCCATCAAACCTGAGACTTTCTCAACTGTTGAGAAAGTCTCAGTGGCTGCAACAGAATCTGATGCCAATCAAGTTTTACCCATTCATGTACACAAAACAGCGACCTGCGGTTGCTGCGGCGAATGGATTAAACACTTGGAAAAATCGGGGTTTTCCGTGAAGTATTCGAATCACGAAGACCTAGACAGCATTAAGGCGCAGTTCGGTATCGAAAACAATTACCAATCCTGTCACACAGGAGTATCGGCGAATGGCTTTGTGTTTGAAGGCCATGTTCCAGCCAAGTACATAAGGGAATTTCTGAACGAAACACCCGAGGATTCACTTGGCCTGTCCGTTCCAGCGATGCCAGTTGGCTCTCCTGGCATGGAATATGGCAACAAATTCATGCCGTATCAGGTATTACTCCTGAAGAAGGATGGGAGCGCTTCTGTTTATGCGGAAGTGAAAACCTATCAAGATCAATTTTGAAAAAACACCCGACTTAACAAAAACTGAAAGGAAAAAAATCATGAAAACCCATTTAATCAAACTTGCTTCAATCGTTGCGCTGTCAATTTCGACTTCGGTCTTTGCCGGAGGAGATCACGGTTCCCATTCAAGTAAAGCCGGTGAGCAAAAGTCCATGGAAGGTATGCAGATGAAGCAGTCCGAGACCATGGAAATGACGCAGGGCGAGGTGAAAAAAATTGATCCGAAGACTGGTAAGGTCACCTTGAAGCATGGCGAAATCAAGAACCTTCAAATGCCACCTATGACTATGGTTTTCTCGGCCAAAGAGGCGGCGCAACTGGAAGGCCTGAATAAGGGCGACAATGTTCTCTTTGCTGTGGATCAAAACATGAACATCACCCACATCGAGAAGAAACAGTAATCAGGAGAAGCACCATTGCAAAGTAAACCTGGATTTCCCAATGGATCGGTCATTGTGGGTAAATTGGGATTGATGTTGAGTTTGCTGGGTTCCGCAATGGTGCTTTGCGCCTGTCAAACAGTCGGAAATTTTGTTCATCCGGAAAGTCACAAACCAACGGTTACAGTAAAGAAGGAACCTTGGTTTAGCGCCGAGCGTGCTACCCGCACACAGAAAATGGAGGAGGGCTTTATTTTGGTTCTCTCCGGTGGAGGGGTTCGTGGCTTTGCCCACATCGGAGTTCTTAAAGCCCTGGAGGAATTGGGGCTTGAGCCCCGAATGGTGATTGGCACCAGTGCGGGTGCTGTCGTGGCTGCGTACTGGGGCTTGGGCTATACAGCCGATCAAATGATGCAACGTGCAGAATCACTAAATAACAGTGATCTGTTTGTACCCGTGTTACCGAATCTGGGACAGCCAGTTTTAAAGGGCGAGGCTGGAGTTTTTTCGGGTCAGTTTCTTGAACGGCAATTGCGCAGGGATTTCGACATTCAAACATTTGAAGATCTCCCGAAACCAATTGCCATAGTGGCCACAGACCTCCAAACAGGTCGTCCCGTGGTCTTTAATGCAGGTGATGTCGCCCAGGCAGTGCGGGCATCTTCAACAATTCCAGGTATCTTCACGCCACCTTCCATTAATGGCCGTCTTTACATCGATGGTCAGGCCAGTTCTCCACTGCCGATAGTTCCGGCAAAACGCTTGAGTGATCTTCCAATTCTTGCCGTAGACGTGGTGTATCCCCCCGAGCTTGCTGAGGTCTCTACGCTTACCGATTTGATGTTTCAAACCTTTTTGATATCGAGTTTTAGAATCAAAGAACTGGAGATGTTACAGGCGACAATGATCATCGCCCCTCAGTTAACCAATGTTGGTCAACTGGGTTTGAATGATCGTCATTGGGTATTTAAAACAGGTTATTTGGAAGCCAAAGAAAAACTTCGGAAAGCTGAAAAACTGCTGAAGTGATTTGTTAATTATGCACGGGTTGGCGGCGAATTAACACCAACCCTTAACCCCTTCATTAGCTTGCATCGCCTTCTGTGAGATCAACGCTTTTGATCTCACTCAGTACCTCAGCCCGTGACTTCGACGATTCGAATTCGTGTACCAACACTGTCGAATCTCCGGCCAGAGGGTTGAACTGATCTGCTTTTACCGCTTGTTGATACTCTTTTAGCACCGTTGCTTGGGTGGCCAGTTTGCCTTGGCTGATCAGTGCCACGTGGTCAGTGCCATCACCGTGATCTGTAGGGCCACTGGCCAAGGCAAAAGCTGGAAGCGTTGCGGAAATGGCAAACACTGTGGATGCGATCAATTGACGTGTTTTCATGGTAATTCTCCTTAAGTGTATCAGTTTGGGTTTTGCCTTTGCTTTCAATCAAGCGTTGGCATGACTCACACTTTACGCAGGGGCGAATGACCAGATCCTCTCAATTGAATTACAAATTTGTAATACACCAGAACACTAACCGGTAACCACAACCGGAACCAAATATGATCGCGTTGAAATAATGTCGCAAGCAAGATCGAATTAATCAAGGGAAAGATCATTTCCCAACTCTCAATATTGATGAATATCCGATCAGGTTGGGATCCAACATGAAAGATCTCAGTACTTCTTTTAACGCATCTAACTGCCACTTCTCTGCCCATGGAGAGAGCACTATCTTTTCCAGGGCCTTGTTCAAATCAAACTGAACGAACTGAGGTTTGTCATCAAAACTTTCATGGGATTCGGTTAGTGCGATGCGAAATTCCTGCTCAGCGAAGTAACCTTGCTGCTTGTGAAACGTGAAGAAAAAGTTTTGCTCATCGGGGACTCTATCGAGGATGTAATTGATATATTTAACCGGACCAACAATGTAGTCATTGGTCGGATCAAGTGCAGCAATTAAATCACCAGCAGTAGTTTTTAAAGCAACTCCGTTTTGTCTGCTACCGTAAACTCGCCACATCAAGGAGCACTCATCGTCAGATTACTGCCAGCTCGTCACCCATGTTCTTTTGCGGATACTTTCCAGATTTTCCGTAAGGGCAACAACTTCGTCGACAGATCTCGAGAAACATTTGCTGTCGTCGGAAAAGTCAATATTCAGAGTTGCTGAATTGCTAAAGGGCATGCGGCCTTCAAAACCGTCTTCAAATTCAGAAAGATTCGTAAACTTCAGCTTCTGTCCGGTAAGGAGACTCAAAAATCCATAGATGTCCATATACCGCCACAATGAGGTACCGTCACTCCAGTCACCTTCATTTATACGTGTAACAGTGCCCAATCCACACCCCTTTCAAAACGGAAAATTTATGTAAAAATAACATGCCGTCAGTTCTATGACGCATCAACAGAAGGCGAGGGTGCACAAAGAGGTATCGATTTCACCAGCACAAAAAACATGACCACCCCTAAAATGGTGAATTGAATGTTGCAATGATCTGCTCTCTAAACTGACCAGCCCATTCCAACCGAGTACGGTAATACCTCACTGTTTCTGAATCGAAGATCTCTGGTTGAAGCGTTAGGTGCAGGTCATCATTGCAGCGAATTTCCGAATAGTCGTTGAGCTTTTTTGAAGCATCAAAAGTCCTGCCAATCCTCTGTTCGGCGGCTAAACGTGGGCGAGAACCATCAAATTGAACAACACGAGACTCCGGGATTTCATGGTGAAGCTCATTTGCAAATTCGACTAGAGTTGGCTCAGCAAAAACAAACATCCAACCATCTTTATCGACATCATTGGTCATACGCAATATTCGACCCAAAACCTGTCGAAAATGCATTTCTGTTTTGACAATACTGAGGTGACAACACACTTGCAACCTTGGAATATCAGTACCCTCGCTAATCATCCCAACGCTAACAATCCATTGTTCATTAGAGTACCTAAATGCATCAATCGTTTTCGAAGCATCGTGATCTCTGTAGGTGACAACTTTCACGGACTGCGCGAATGTATTTGAAAGCTCAGCGGCTATAACGTGTGCATGCTCAACCGATCGAGCCACAACAAGACCAGCCGCATTGGGGTTTTTTAGGCGAATTTCCTTAAGTTTTTGACACCCACGATTCAGCATGAAATGAACAGCCTGAGGATTTTGAATGAGTTGGTCATATGTAATGCCATTCGAGCTCAGTAACTCGGCAAAGGATTCGAACGACTGGATTCCGCTTCGTAGATTCGTCAAGAGAATACGATCGTGATCAATGAGGACCAGCTTTGGATTGCGGCAAACTCCATCTTTGATTGCCTCGGCCAAACCATACTCATAATCACAGCGAACCTTGCCTTCAGGATCAGTGTATTTGGCAAGTACGATTGGCAAGTCATCACTTCGCCAAGGCGTACCACTAAGTGCAATACTGAAAGTGGCTTTACTTTGAATTCTCAGCAAAACCTGTTCCCCCCAGGAATTTGAGTTTGAAAGATCGCTGCCAGCACAATGATGAACCTCATCCAAGACCACTAAAACACGATGGGAATCGAATATCTGCCAAAAATCCGCTTGAATGAATAACAAACTTTGGTAAGTGTAAGCGCCGCCTATTGCACCAATTTGCCCGTCAAATCGACGTCCAAGCACATTGGTGAAAGTATTTGAGGTGTTTTGTGCAACTTCAATTGATGGTGCAAAGGTCAATACAAAATCGATTTTATTTGCTTGGAGCAGACTTTTAGCCAGTTCTGCGGATAGCCGGGTTTTACCCGACCCAGGCGTTGCCAAGCACATGAAATGTGACTGAGTTTTGAACCAGTTCAAAGCACCCGTAAGACAGTTGGATTGCCATCGACGCAGCTTCATGAAACGGGATCTTTCGGCATGCCAGCAAGCACGCTTTCAATGGCGCGAATCTTTCCGAGTATTTTTGAACTGACATCCCTGGACTTAAGGTAATGAGGCTCGAGCTTGGCTTTAAGCTGCGGATAGGTTTGGTGCAAGCGCAGATACTCCTCGGATTCACCGATCGAAGACAGCAAATCGACCTGATAAGTTTTTACCAATTGATCCAATTCGTCTCGAATGCAGGGATCTTTGACCGGCAAACTGGGGGCCCCATGCTCGACTTGCGTGGGCTGCTTGGGTTGCCTGGGCTGTTTGGGCCCTCGATCAACTGTCACTCTTTGCTTAAACACTGAGGCTACGAAAAGAGGGGTTTTCTTGTAGCGAGCAAATTCAGAAATGTCTTTGCTTTTTTCAAGCAAACCTGCGGTTAGAAGCCTTAGAACCACGCGGTACGCACGTTTGTGATAGTCACGCAAGGTCATATCTGTTTCATCTTTACATTCACGAATGATCGCGTCTCTCAATTCCATGACTGTGAAATTGTTCAAATTCCCCTCAATCAGAACTGAATAAAACTCGGGTGAAAGACTTCTTGTCATGATGCTCCATCGGTGTCATTTCCCCCCTGGCTACTGGCAACTGAAAAAAGGGGGTTTTGAGAAAGAACGGATTATAATCCGTGGCTATTAAAGCCGCAAATTTGGATAGTTCTTGCCTCTAGAGAGGCAACTATGCAAGACGTGGCAAAAATATTCGGCAGCAAAGTACGCGCAGCCAGAAAACTAAGGGGACTTTCTCAAGATGAATTGGCACTGAGAGCAGAAATTGATCGCAGCTATATGGGAAGGATTGAAAGGGGAGAGGTGCGTATCACCCTTGAAAAAGCCTACAAACTTGCAGCCACCCTCGGATGCGACATCAAAGAGTTGTTGCCGTAGTCATGAATTTGACCAAGCAACGCGGTGAGCCGTTGAAGTATCGGCGTGACGCTGATCATCGTCGGTGTGCAAATAAATAGAGGTTGTGCTGATTGACGCATGCCCCAGATTGTCCCGAATCACTCTCAAATCAACGCCTGAATTTGCCATGTGAGAGCCAGCGGTATGGCGAAGCCAATGGGCTGAAGCCGATTCAAGCTGAGATGCACGACGTACAGCGTGCATATCTCCTTGCATGCGCAATTTGGCCGCAACATCTGCAAACAAATCAGTCACAGTCCCATGTATGGAAGATCTACCAACCCTAATCCGAAAATTACGGGCTGAACCAAACAGCGGAACTTGCTCCCCTACACTCGGAAGACCAGACACCTGAACATAAGATCGATACAGCAACAACTCATCAAGAAACTCTCCTGAAATAGGAATTTGTCTCTCTTTATTGCCCTTACCAACAACCCTTAGCCACCACAAATCGTTACCGTCTGGGGCTCTTCGGAAATAAAAGTCCCCCATACAACCCTGTGAAACCTCTGAAATCCGCAAACCACCTAGGTAAAACAGTGAAAACAACCACCTCAAGCGATGGTACCTGAGCAGATCAGTTGATCTCAATTCAAGAATAAAAGCCTTCACCTCAAGCCATAGGATAGGATCAAGATAGCGTGTAACAGTTTTGGGCGAACTCGACGATCTGCGCTTGCCCAAAGCAAGCGGGTTACCCACCAAATACCCGGACTCAACCATCCAACTAAACATCGAATTAAGGATTACCAAGGTCTGCCTTTGACTACTTGCCGACAAAGGCCCAGCAAAGGGACGCCAACGGGAATCGTTGCGTCCGAATCGACGTCCTGGTGAAGACACCCAAAAGTCAGCGGGTTGCGGATCTAACAAGAACTGCCTGTAGAGCTGTAGATCTTCATAAACCAGCGAGGAAAGTGGTTTGGAAAGCTGCAAAACGGACCACAACAGTAGTCGCTCGGCCTCTTTGCGGTAGCTATCAAATGTACTTTTTGAGGCTTGAAATTGCATTAGCCATGCAGCAATAGCATCTACATCCCGGTTTGCCGCGATTTGACGCGGACCGGAGGCGCGATTTACTCCAGTAGAACCATCAAACGCACTAAATTGGAATGCTGGATTCTTTGAAAACGCACTGGGAATGAGCTCAAAACTCAAAACAACCTCGGATGAACAAATACATTGACATTATAAGTGTAATGTCAAAAATAATCAATAAATTAGTAATGCAATTACGTATTATGTAATAATATACGACCTTTAGCCAATCTCTGTACAAGCAAATGAACGATGTAAACTCTGATGATGAAATCCGTCAGCAAATCCTTGAATTGATGAACCAAGGCTTGTCCACACTGGAAATTTACAAGAAAACGTGTGCAATCCTTTTTTATCAACATGGAATAATGCCGACACCAACCAGACTCTATGCGTTGGTTAGGAAAGGGAGCATGTCAACGCCAGGTAAAGCAATACAGGAATTTTTAGCACAGCAAAAAGAGAAGGGCAGAATAGAACTGGAGATTCCAGAAATGCCAGAATCGCTGAAAACGACGTTCACAGAAGCGCTAAAGGAGACTTGGCGAATCGCCTCTCAAATTAGTTTGGCAGAGGCTCGTGAAGAAAATGAAACCCATCAAAAGGAGATGGAACACTTCACGCAACTAATAGAGCAACTGGAAGTTAATAATCAAGCCCTAGAATTACAAATCGGAGAAATCAAGCAAATCTTGGCTGAAAAAGATCTTCATGTATCAAAGCTTCAAAAGGAAATTAGTGACCTTGAAACAAAACTTTCGCTTGAATCGAACAGGCTAGAAATTGCCACAGACCAGTGCGAAGAGTTAAAAAGCCAACTTGATAAAGCAAGACGCGACTTTATCGCAGAGAGCCACAGAATGTCACAAGAGCATGAACAAGGCTTAGCCAGACTGAAAGACCATGAAAACCGGGCGTTAATGGAGATTGAGAGGGAACGACAAGCCGCCAACAGAGAAATTAAGGAAATAAGGAACGCCCTAAAACTCCGCGAGGATGAAATAAGGCAACGTGATAACAAACTCCGTGGAATCGCATCGGAGCTTGAGGTATCCGGTCGTGAATTAAGCGCAGCACAAACAAAACTTGAAATGACTACAGCAGATCTTCAAGCGATCCGGAGCAGTTATGAAGAACAAACCAGGCTAAACGGCCAGCTTAAGGCTCAAATAGAACAACTAAGTGCAAAACAGAACATCACACAACCAAAAAATAGCCGTAGGAAGACCCTGAAGCAGAGTCATGATTGATTTCTGAAGTTTGCATAGATTTAGCGGTTGGAGTAGTCTGGAATGTTGCTCAAAAGTAATGCTTCTTTACAATATTAAGCAAAAAGCAACTTCACTTTACAAATTTATGCAAAAAATCATTACAACTGTGTGCAAATAGTCGGATATGCTTCTGTACGAAAATTTACCAATGTCCAGTAGTTAACATAATACAAATTATACGCCAATTATATCAGAGATTAAAAAGGGTTACCCAGAGTGACCCCCACCAATACTGGCGATGCTCTCCGGTCAGGAATCGCCGAAAAAGTACATAGGTTCTTCCACTTTGATCTGAGGCTGTTCTTATGTACAAATTCATGTTTTTTGCTTTCGTGGTTTGCGCCGTGTATCCAGACTGGCCCATTGAAGCCGTTGCCGCTGGCCAAGACATTATTCAAGGTTTTCAATCCAAAGTGATTGTAGTTGGCCAAAACATGTAAACCCCAAAATTGAGGCCGATTTGGGCCTCTGTTGCGGGCCTTCATCAAGCCCGCATATTCGTATGATGTGAAGGTAAATCGATCCCTATGGTATGGAACCTTCATGTCTACAACTGCCCAAAATGAGCTCAAAGGCCGCAATGCCAGAATGGCCGCTTCTACAACCGCTGTAGAGCGCCTGCTGGACCCCCGAATTCCAATTGTCACCAAAACCGATCTGAAAGGTCGAATTACCTACGCCAATCCGGCCTTTGTCGAAATTTCCGGTTTTACACTTGAAGAACTGCTGGGCCAGCCCCACAACGTAGTTCGCCACCCGGACATGCCTCGCGACGCATTTAAAGACTTGTGGGACACAGCACGCCGGGACGAACCCTGGAAAGGCCTGGTCAAAAACCGTTGCAAGGACGGCGGCTACTATTGGGTCGATGCTTACGTTACACCGCTGACACAAAACGGCGAAAAAATTGGTTATATGTCGGTACGATCAAAGCCCAGCGACACGCAAAAAGCGGAAGCCGAGGCCTTGTACAAGGCAATCAATGCGGGCAGCGCCAGCTTTCCGTTCACAAAGCCTGCAAAAGGGCGCCCATTTGTTGTTGATTTGGCAATCGTCGGTTTTTTGCCGGTCATCATCGCCCTGCTTTCCATGTTTAACATCCCTGCCCTCAGCTATGGAAGCGCTGCAGCGTCATTTGTAGCTGCGGCCCTGGGGTTGATGTGGTTGAAAGGTCGTGTTGAACACACCAACAACTCGATGCTGCAGGCGATGCGTGCCTTGGCAGAAGGTAATTTCAAACATGAAATTCCAGAGTCCAGTACGCGTGAATTCAATAAGGTACACACTGCTTTCAAAAGCATGCAAGTCAACTTGAGGGCCATTATTGCTGACGTTATTTCCAGCTCATCGGAAGTGAAAAACAACGCTGAACACCTCAGCCAATTGGCAATCAACTTAATGACTCGATCACAGCAACAATCCGATGGCATCAACGGCGTCGCAGCGGCGCTGGAGGAACTGTCAGTGTCCGTCTCTGAAATTTCAGAAGCAACCGGCAAAAGTTCGGCACATGCCAAGAACGCCATGGATGTCGTGGATACGGGTGCGCAAAGCATGGACAAGTCCACCCAGGCGACTCAGAAGGTGGCGCAGGTTGTTCAGGATGCAAAACAGAATATTGAAGAATTGAACCGTGCCGTGGTGAAAATCAGCAACGTAACCCGAACCATTACAGAGATTGCCGAGAAAACCAACTTGCTGGCCTTGAATGCTGCCATTGAGGCAGCCAGAGCCGGTGAATCAGGTCGGGGTTTTGCGGTTGTGGCCGACGAAGTACGCAAACTTGCGGAAATGACACGACAGTCCACCACGGAAATTTCGGCCACGGTGCAGGAAGTTCAAAGTGGTACCAACAAAGGCCTTGAAACCATGGGCCGTGCAGTTGACGAAGTCAATATTGGCACCACCCTGATTCTGGAGGCGGGCGAAAGTCTGCAAGCAATCAAGGTGGCCAGTCGCGGTGTTGCGCAATCTGCGAAGGATATTTCAGCGATGCTGGAACAACAGTCCCAGGCTTCACTAGAGGTAGCCAACAGCATGGAGCGAATGAGTGCCCTGACCGAAAGCAACGTTGCTGCAATCAATGACCTGGACAGCGCAGCAAAACAACTGGCCTCAACTTCGGGCGATTTGCGCACCCTCGTTAAACATTTTGAGGCAAGCCTTTAGGCACTACCCAACCGTTCACTTTCACCCGTCAATCAGGCGAATGCATTAGTTCGTCTTGTTAGGCTTCAAGGGCGCTGTTCTCAGCGCCCTTTCTTTCTTCATGATCTCAAACGCCAATTCTTTCCGGTTCGCTTTTATCGCATACCCTGCAGCGTTGTATCCCGCCTGATTTTTCAAGCCCGGGTTGGCGCCTAACTTTAAAAGCATACGCGTGGCCGCTTCCCTGCCCTCGCGTGCAGCCATCATCAGAGGAGTGGTGTCGTTGGGGGACAGTACATCGATTCTCGCACCCGACTTCACCAACAGTTCGATGGATTCACTTGATCCAGAGGCTGCAGCATTGTGCAAGGCTGTCCATTGCCCGTCTTCGCCAACTTGGGCGCCTTTGGCCAACAAAGCGGCAACCCACTCGGGCTTGTTCAGTGTGCAAGCCACCATCAGTGGGGTTTCACCACGCCGATCGGCTTGGTTGGGGTTCAGCTTGCCGGAGGACAATAAAACCCGCACGGCACTGGGTGATTCTTGCATCATGCCAAAAGTGATGGCGGGAAAGCCCTGCTCATTCACAGTGTTAGGGTCCATCCCTCTCAGCAAAAGAGATTTCAGACGGTACTCGTCATCAAACTTGATTGCGACGAAAAAGTCTTCGAAGGCACCTGCAATGGCCACACCCGGCATGGCCAATAGAAACACACTGCTTACAAAGGCACGGCGCCTCAAACTGCAGCCACTCCAGCGTTTGAAAACCCAAACAAACGATCAAAATTGGCAGATGTTTGAACACCAATTTCCTCTGCTGAAACGCCCTTCTCTTGCGCAATTACCTTGGCCACATGCGGAACAAAACTAGGCTCGTTGGTTTTGCCACGGTGCGGAACAGGCGCAAGATAGGGAGAATCGGTTTCAATGAGAATTCGATCCATGGGCGCAAACCTGGCCACCTCGCGAAGGTCGGCCGCGTTCTTGAAACTGACGATGCCCGAGAATGACAAATACATGCCCAAATCCAGAGCCTTTCGAGCAAAATCAAGGGACTCTGTGAAGCAGTGAATAATGCCACCACAGCCTTGCACATTTTCTTCGGCAAGAATTTTCAAGGTGTCGTCACCGGCTGCGCGGGTGTGAACGATCACTGGTTTTTTACACACATTGGCTGCGCGCAAGTGCACCCTGAAACGTTCACGTTGCCATTGCAGGTCGCCTTTCAAGCGAAAGTAATCCAAACCCGTTTCGCCGATACCAATCACCTTGGGGTGATCGGCGAGCTCAAGCAGTTTTTCAACTGTGGGTTCGGTAATGTCTTCGTAATCAGGATGCACGCCGGCAGTAGCCCACAATTGCTGGTGGTTTTCAGCCAGCGCCAGTACGTTGGGAAAATCTTCAAGCTGAACAGAAATGCACAAGGCGCGGTTAACCTGCGCTGCCTGCATTCGACTCAGAATATCTGGGAGCTGCTCGACCAGACCGGGGAAATCAAGATGGCAATGTGAATCAGTAAACACTACAAGGTTGCTGTTTTTTTCATGGAATTTTGCATTTTACCAATCATTTGCTCAATTGCCACCCGCACACCCTCCCCACTGTCGTCTTTCGGGAACTGCACGCCAATGCCCTGTGCCTTGTCTCCACGCGCATTCGCACCACAAATCCACACTACCTTGCCGTTGATGGGAAATTTTTTCGCTTCCTCGCCCACGGTCAGCAATACGAACACTGGATCGCCCAAATTGTATGTTTTGTCACTTTCCACGAATACACCACCGCCCTTGATAAAAGGCATATACAGGTTGGCCGCCGTGTTCTTGTCACCCAGGGTTAAGGAGAGCATCCACGGACGATTGGCCTCTTTGTTACTGCGTGGGTTATTCATCAAGTTACTGGTCATGGCGTGTGTTGTCCGGAAAGGGAATTTTTCAATGAATTACTTCGTTAAATTTTGCCACTGTTGCCCTACATACTCTAGCGCCAAACGGGGGTTAATAGGATGATTCGCCAGACGAAATTCCTTCTGCAAATTTTGATACAACTGGCTGAGCGCTCCACACCAATCGATTTCACCCACATTAGCTTGGGTGCAAGCCAGGGAAAGTTATTGCCTTTCAAGCCATGGGCCTGCGCAACACAATCGCTACACAAGCGCATGGCCAGTTCAAGCACTACCGGCAAACCTACTTTTTCGAGCCCTGCTGGCGGGTTGGCATGCTGGTCGGGATTGGCAAGCCACTCCAGAAACTTTTTGCGCAAATCAAGCTGGTCTGCTGATGTTTGTGCCAGGCCGAGCGCCTCAAAAGGATCATTCATGGCAACACCCAAGGCCACATCTGGCTGTTGTACACCTTGCGCCTCCAGCCAAGCCAAACATTCGGCAATTGCCGGCATAGGCATGGTCAATTCTTGACATCGTGAACGAATGGTCGGCAACAGCTTGTCGACACGGCTGCCCACCAACACAAACCGCAAACCATTGGCTGGCTCCTCAAGCGTTTTCAGAAGCGCATTCGCAGTGTTTGCATTCATGTTGTCAAAGGGATAAACCACCACATAACGGGAGGCTCCGCGGCTGGACGCTGTATTGAAATAGTTTTGAAGATCCCGCACGTCATCGATTCGAATATCCTGACTCGGTTTGACACCGGTTTTTACTTCAACATTAAAACCGAGTTCAAGCCCGACAGCCTGTGGCATCAAGTAGCGTAAGTCAGGATGATTGCCGGCCAAACGCATGTGGCAACCAGGACATTGCAGGCAAGGTTTTTTGCCCGCAGGTGTCTCGCAAAGCAATTCGGCAAGGTGCTGCCCCACCAACTCATAAAGCCCTTTGGGTTGATGGCCATGCACCAGTATTGGTGCCGTAGTGGCTTGCATCAAATTGCCCAACTGCGTCTTGGCGCGCAACAACCAGCTTGCGGTGGTCATGCCAGACCCAGGTTCAAATGTGTTCGCATGAACTTGTCGAGTTCAGCCAGCACGGTTTCTCCCACTTCTGATTCAGAAGGCTGAGCGTCGATCAAGCGGATGCGGCGAGGGTTCAACTGCGAGCGTTTGATAAAACCGGCGCGCACTGCCTCAAAATAACCTGTCGGCTTTTCCTCAAATTTGTCGCTAGCACCCGCCCTGCCCTGTATGCGACTTTGCGAAATAGCAATCGGCAAATCGAACAGAAATGTCAATGTGGGCTCGAATCCCTTCAAGGCCCACTTGCTCAATTGCTGGCAGTCCTCCCAGCTGGCACCACCTGCGCCAGCCTGATAGGCAAAGCTGCTGTCCTCAAAACGGTCCGTAATTACCCACACGCCGCGATCCAGTGCGGGCTGAATGGTTTCAACCATGTGTTGTCTGCGTGCCGCATACATGAGCAGTAACTCAGTATTCACATCCATGTCGTGGTGTAACACCAACTCCCGAATGGCTTCACCCACGGGTGTACCCCCGGGTTCACGGGTTTGCAGGCATTCAAAACCCAATTCTTCAAGGCGCGCTTTGACTCGCGCAATGTGCGATGATTTTCCTGCACCGTCTACGCCTTCAAAACTGATCAGATAACCCTGTTTTTGCTTTTTCATGAGGCAGTCACCGCCCGAGTTGATATTTGCGCACAGCATTGTTGTGCTCATTCAGATTCTTGCTGAAATAACTGCCCCCGTCACCCTTGGCTACAAAATAAAAGTAAGGAGTTTTGTCCGGATTCACCGCTGCGTACAAAGCAGCCTTGCCAGGGTTTGAAATAGGTGTTGGAGGCAAACCGGCCCGGGTATAACTGTTGTAGGGCGTATCAGTTTGAAGGTGTTTGCGGGTTAAATTGCCATCGAAAGTCTCGCCCACACCGTAGATTACCGTCGGGTCGGTTTGCAGCAACATACCCACACGCAAGCGATTCACAAATACGCTTGCCACTTTGCCACGATCGCTGGCCAAACCAGTTTCTTTCTCGACAATCGAGGCCATTTTCAGGGCGTCATAAGGAGTTTTTAACGGTGTTTGGGGATCCCTTTGCGCCCAGGCCTTCTCAAGTTCTACCTGCTGCAGGCGCACTGCCCTGCCCAATAGCTCAGACAACTTCGAGCCTGGCGAATATTTGTAGGTATCCGGATAAATCCAGCCCTCAAGGCTGTTACCCTGCAAGCCTAACTTTGTAGCAATCGCCCGATGATCCATGCCAGGCAAATCATCGATCAAATCAGGCTGTGCACGCAATTTTGCCAACAAAGCCCGAGCGGTTTGCCCTTCCACCAAGGCTACACTGCTCAACACCCCCTGCCCTTTGCTCAAGTAATCCACCAGACCCAAAGTACTGATTCCCTCGGGAAGATCATATCGACCGGCTTTCAACTGGCCGGCGCTACCAGTTAACCGTGCTGCCAATACAAACAGATTTGGGCTCACACCCAACCCCTGCTGATTCAACTCATTGGCAATAGCCCGTGCACCCAGTCCCGAGCTAACATGCGCATCTACGCGGGGCTGACTGCGGTTTATCGGCACATTCAAAACAAGGTAAACAGCCACAATAATTGTGGACAGTGCGACAACACTGGCAATCAAAATTCGTTTGAACCATTGCCAGCCAGACGCAGTTTTTTTCATTGCTTTCTTTGTTTTTTTAGCTTTGCGCACGACTTTGCTTCACCTTGGGTTGTTGGAAGGCGAGACCTTACCAGAAGCCACTACAATGTGGAGATTGCCATTCATGATAGCGGGAAAGTTTTTCCATGGCTTATCGGCATTGTTTGTTTTGTTTGTTACTAAGGATTTGAGCATGTCTGCACAGTTTTTATCGCGTTGGGGTGTCATTGGCGTGGACGGAGACGACGCAGTGACCTTTCTTCAATCACAACTCAGCAACGACGTGGCCGGCATGGCTGAAAGTCAACTGCGCATGGCGGGCCTGTGTACTGCAAAAGGCCGCTTGCTGGGTAGCTTTTTCGTATTGCGCCACGGCAAGCAGGTGTTTTTGGTTTGCCGCCAAGAAACAGTTACAGCCTTGGTTAAACGCCTGAGCATGTTTGTGTTGCGCAGCAAATGCAAAGTGCGCGACTGCACGGCTGATTATCAACTTGCTTTTGTGCCTGATTCGGGGCCAACCTCACCCATGCGGGTTCAGTGGGATGAACAGGGCACCGCCACCGCCAGCCTGCGCGCATTGAACGGCTCAACGCCTGGTTTTCAGCTTGTAGTGGGCAACGGAAAAACCGAACAATCCAGCGCCGCCGATGATCAATTCGAGTTTGCCCTGCAGCAACTTGGCATCGCTTATGTGTCACAACCCACTGTAGAAATGTTCATTCCGCAGGCCATTAATTTCGACTTGGTGGGTGGTGTCAGTTTTAGCAAAGGCTGTTACCCCGGCCAGGAAATTGTGGCCAGAAGCCACTACCTGGGCAAGGTGAAGCGGCGCGTGTTTCAAGCCACGGCAACAGGCTCTTTAACCGTTACCGCAGGGCAGGATGTTTGGCTTGCCGGAAAAGAAAACGAACCAGCAGGTGCTGTAGCCACTGCGGTGAACTTCAATGGTCAGCAGTATTTGCTGGTTGAATTGCCAGTAGACGATGCCGAACAAAGCGGTGCTATTTTCACTGTCAAAAATGACGCTGGCGCCATTGCGTTGAACGTTCAGCCACCTCCCTACGATGTACATCAAAAAGGCAGCGTGTTTGAATGACGCGCCAGCTTTTCATTTACTACCGCATACCCAAAGCCGACATTGCTTTGGGTTTGCAGTGCGCCGAACGCATGGCCGCACGTTTGAAACAACAAGGCTTGGGCCACAGCCAGCTTTTTCAACGTGAAGAAGTGGACAAACCTTACTTCACCTTGATGGAAGTAATTCACCCCGCACATGAACACTCCGCTTGCGAGGCTGCATTCATCGAGACACTGGCGCAACTGGCCAACGTTTGTTTTGCTGACTTTCCAGTCGTGCCCAGTCGGCACGTAGAGGTGTTCACCCAGGTGGATAATGAGGTGGGTAATGAGGTGAAACAGTAATGTGCCTGGCCGTGCTTGCCATTAACGCGCACCCCGGCTATCCCTTTATTTGCCTGGCCAACCGGGATGAATTTCACGATCGCCCCACCGCTCCATTACAGGTTTGGTCAACAGTTTATGGCTCGCTTTGGGCTGGTAAAGACCTGCAATCCGGCGGCACCTGGCTTGGTATTGGCAGCAATGCCGAGTTTGCCCTTTTGACCAATGTCAGAAACAGCACATTGAACATGCCTGGCACGGCCCCATCGCGCGGCCAGTTGGTACTCGATGCAATTCAAACCAGAGCAACACCCGAAGAGAAGGCCTCCCTTCAGTACGCGGGTTTTAATTTGATTCATGGCAACCTGCAATCGCTGAACCTACTCTGCACCAGCAACCAAAGCCTGAAACTTGGCAATGGGCTCGATTACTCAGTCGCCTTGCAAAATGGCCTACACAGCCTGTCCAATGGCTACCTGAATGCGCCCTGGCCAAAATCACGTCTGTTGAAAACAGGACTGCAACAAGAAATTGAGGCGAATTGCTCAAACCACACTTCACTGGCTGCCTTTGAGCAAACCCTGCTGGGCTTACTCACCAATACGAGGCTTGCGGAAGATGCAGAGTTGCCCAGCACCGGTGTGCCTTATGAATGGGAGAAAATGCTGTCTGCCGTGAAAATTGTGTCGCCCTTGTACGGCACCCGCTCAAGCGCGGTAATTCTACTAGACCGCAGCAACACCGTTCACTTCACCGAAATTACATTCAACCCGGCTGGAAATGAAATTGGGCGACAAAGGTTTGAAATACCCCTGTCGCCCAAGCTTTAGTCGAAGCTGTTTTTAGACTTCGTAATCCATGCACTGTCGAGCTGTGCGCACTTCACCAATAAAGCTTTTGATGGCTTCGTGAGTGGGGTGCACCGCGTAGGCATCCAGCGCGGCTTTGTTCTCGAAAGTCGAGTACAACACCACGTCATAAGTGCATTCAAGGCTGGTACCACCCAAGCCCACTTCAAAGTCCACAATGCCGGGCACGATGTTGGCGCAAGCCATCAGCTTTTCCTTCACCAGTTCCATGTTGCGGGCCTTGTTGTTGCCAAGGGCTTCGTCTTTCAACTGCCAGAGTACGATGTGCTTGATCATTGAACTTCTCTAAATTTAGTTGGGTACTTAGTTGGGTAGCTTGTAGTCTTTGAACTGCTCACGCAACTTCAATTTCTGTATTTTACCAGTCGCGGTGTGCGGCAATTCATCTACAAATGCCACATCGTTGGGCAAACAGTACTTCGCTACCTTGCCTTCATAGAAGTTCAGCAGTTCTTCCCTGCTAACCTCCACACCTGGCTTGCGCACTACCACCAGCAGTGGGCGTTCATCCCATTTCGGATGGTAAACAGAAATCACGGCCGCCTCATGCACCGCAGGGTGCGCCATGGCCACGTTTTCAAGGTCGATTGAGCTAATCCATTCACCGCCTGACTTGATCACGTCTTTGCTGCGATCCGTAATCTGCATGAAACCTTCGCGATTGATCTTCGAAACATCACCGGTGGCAAACCACTTCTTGCCATCCTTGTCGGTTGTGAATGCCTTTGCACCTTCTCCGCCGTAGTAGCTGTCAATTACCCAATGCCCGCGAACCAGCAAATCACCAAAGGCCTCGCCATCCCAAGGCAATTCCTCACCATCGTCGCTGACAATTTTCATGTCCACACCGAAAATTGCGGTGCCCTGCTTTTGCATGATGTTTTGCTTTTCTTCCAGCGACAACTCCATGTGCTGAGCCTTCAAGCGGCATACGGTGCCCAGGGGCGAAAGTTCAGTCATGCCCCAGGCATGAATAACCTCAACACCCAAACTGTTCAGCGTTTTAATCATCGCTGCTGGCGCGGCAGAGCCACCAATCACGGTGCGGTTAAAGTAGGTAAACTTCAACCCGTTTTGCTGTACATGGTTCAACAAACCCAACCACACGGTGGGTACGCCGGCCGAGAAATTCACCTTCTCGCTTTCCAGCAGTTCGTAAATGGAAGCACCATCCAAAGCCCCGCCAGGCATCACCATTTTTGCACCCGTCATCAAGGCAATGTAGGGGATACCCCAAGCGTTGACGTGGAACATGGGCACTACAGGCAAAATGGTGTCGCGGCTGCTCAAGCCCAATGCATCGGGTGTGCAGGCCGCCATTGCATGAAGTACGGTAGACCTGTGTGAATACAAGGCCCCCTTTGGGTTGCCAGTTGTACCGGATGTGTAGCACAGACCTGAAGCTGCGTTTTCATCCAGTTGCGGCCACACATAGTGATCCGAAGCGTCTTTGATCAAGGCTTCGTAGTTCAGGCAGCCCGCCACTGCCTGCTCAGCAGGCATGGCAGCTTCATCGCACATTTGTACCCAGCGCTTCACGGTTGGGCATGCTGGCGCAATTGCTTTGATCAATGGCGCAAAGGTGCTGTCGAAAAACACCATTGTGTCTTTCGCATGGTTGATGATGTAAACCAGTTGCTCGGGAAACAAGCGTGGATTCAAGGTGTGCACCACTGCACCCATACCTGACACCGCATAATAAATTTCCACATGGCGATAGCCGTTCCAGGCCAACGTGGCAATGTTTTCACCTTGTTGAACACCCAGGCTGGTCAGGGTATTGGCCAGTTTCTTGGTGCGTTTGGCCACTTCGCCGTAGGTGGTCCGATGAATATCGCCTTCCGTGCGGCGTGACACAACTTCAACATGCGGGTGGTGCCGCTCTGCGTGTTCCATCACCGATGAAATCAACAGGGGCATGTTCATCATCAAACCTTGCATTTGCGCTCTCTCCTCCAGGTATTACGTTTGTTCTGCGGCCTTCCCCGACTACAATGGTGGGGTTGTTTAACGAAACTATACTTCAGGACCGCCCTTTGTTTCATAATCACGATTCTATTTTGGTTCAAGAATACGCAAGTTTAGGTGCGCCATATCTTGCCGAAGTGCCCGCCACGCCCCTTCGCACAGAAGTCAGCCTGGTTCACCTGAATACGGCCTTGGCCAATGAGGTGGGTTTAAATGCTGAAGAATTGAGCAAGGCACAGGGTATTGATGTTCTTTCTGGCAACACCCCGTTTCCCGGTTATCAAAGCCGAGCCAGCGTATATTGCGGCCACCAGTTCGGGCAGTTTGTGCCCCAGCTGGGCGATGGCCGAGCCCTGCTGATTGCAGAAATTCGCAAGGGCAAACAGTACCGCCAGCTACAACTCAAGGGCGCCGGCCCTACCCCCTATTCCCGCCATGCGGACGGCCGCGCGGTGCTTCGCTCTTCTATACGTGAATATTTGGCGTCTGAAGCCATGCACGCGCTCGGCATACCCACCACACGTGCGCTCAGCCTGACTGCCAGCGTTGACCCCGTGTTTCGTGAAACAACAGAAACTGCCGCGGTGGTTTGCCGCGTCAGCGAGAGTTTCATGCGGTTTGGTCATGTGGAATTTTTTTGCTACACCAATCAACTGGACGCCTTGCGCAACCTGTTGAGCTGGCACATTGAACAACATCACCCCGACATTGACCTGGGCGACACTGAAACCAGTTTCCACGCTGGCTTGCTACAGTGGCTGGGCGTGGTCGTCGCGCGCACTGCGCGCATGGCGGCCCAGTGGCAGGCAGTGGGGTTTTGTCATGGTGTGATGAACACCGACAACATGAGCTTGCTGGGTTTAACCATCGACTATGGTCCCTATGGCTTCATGGACGGTTTCGACATTGACCACATTTGCAACCATTCCGATCACCAAGGGCGATACAGCTACCGCAACCAACCCAGAATTGCCCACTGGAACTTGTATGCCTTGGCCCAGGCCCTGAGCCCACTGATCCCTGACAGCAAAGAGACGCTTCAAAACCTGCTGGATGGCTTTGCAGATGTTTTCCATGCAGAGCACAGCACCCTGTTTGCACGCAAATTGGGCTTGGCCCATGAGCAAGGCGATGCCGTAGACACCCTGATTGAAAACACCCTGAAATTCATGCACGAACACACGCTGGATTTCACCCGGTTTTTTAGATCAATTTCTGCACTGAACCCAACAGCCACTTTGGAAGAAAACTTCGCCAGCTGGCAGCAAAGCCCCTTTTTCCCGCTGGCTTTGGGCGATGAAGCGCAGCTGAACAACTCAAAGCTGTGGCTGAACGAATGGCTAAAAGCAACAAGCCAGCCGACTTCCAGCGTGGAAGCCTGGCGAATAAATCTGGATCAGACCAACCCGGCGTTCGTGCTGCGCAACCACCTGCTACAGCACGCGATTGAGCAAGCGCAAAAGGGTGATTTTGCTGAGGTGAACCGATTGTTTGCGGCGTTGTCTGACCCTTACAATGCGGCGTCACTGCTAGGCGACTACACGGCACAGCCACCCGACTGGGCCAAATCGCTGGTGCTGAGCTGTTCGTCATGAATTACGGAGACCAAGACCATGACAGAAAAAATAGTGAAAACAGAGGCCCAATGGCGGGAAGAGCTCACGCCCACGAGCTTTGAAGTCACCCGAAAAAAAGGCACCGAGCGCGCCTTCACCGGACAATACTGGGATCATCACGAACCCGGCATATACCGCTGCATTTGCTGTGCCACACCTTTGTTTGCGTCCGACACAAAATTTGACTCTGGCTGTGGGTGGCCCAGCTACTTTGCACCGTTGAACCCTGACAACATTGAAGAACACACAGACCGCAGCTACGGCATGGTTCGCACCGAGGTGACCTGTAAGATATGCGATTCCCATTTGGGGCACGTGTTCGAAGATGGGCCCGCACCCACTGGCCTGCGGTACTGCATCAACTCGGTCAGCTTGGCGTTTGAACCCTTTGCATCAGACTCATCGGCTTAACTACACTACAACTACAACATGAAACTGTTACTCGATTTTCTACCGATTGTTCTGTTTTTCGTCAGCTTCAAATGGGCTGGCAGCAACCCCGAACTGGCTCAAGCCATGCTGGAGCCCATCCTGGGCAGTATTTCCAATGCAGAAGTACAAACAGCACAATTGCCAATTTTGCTCGCCACAGTGGTCGCCATTCTGGCCACAGTGCTGCAAATTATTTACCAGAAAGCCACCGGCAAAAAGGTAGAGAACATGCAGTGGATCGGCCTGATCCTGATCGCCGTGTTTGGCGGGGCCACATTGATTTTGCAGAATGAAACCTTCATCAAGTGGAAACCCACCGTTCTTTACCTGGCCATGGCAGCAGGTTTCCTGATTGCATATGCCTTCAAGCGAAATCCGATTGAATTGATGATGAAAGGCCAGGTTGAGCTGCCGCCCCATGCATGGGTGAATTTATTGTGGGCCTGGGTCAGCTTTTTTGTCGTGATGGCCGTTTTGAACATTGCGGTTGCCTACTCCTTCTCGACCGAGGTGTGGGTGGACTTCAAATTATTCGGCTCTTTGGGGGCCACCCTGATCTTCGTGTTTGGGCAAGGCTTTTACATGTCGAAACATATGAAACAACCCAATGAACAAAACAGCGAGGCCAAGTAATCCATGGTCACTAGTGAAGACATCAAACAGCGCCTTGAAACTGCACTCGATGCCGAAGTGGAAGTGATTGATGAATCTCACCTACATGCGGGGCATGAAGGTGCCAAGTCTGGCGGGCGGCATTACCGGGTCAAACTGAAGTCTGCACGCTTCAATGGGCTGAGAACATTAGCGCGCCATCGTCTCGTGTATGATGCTTTGGCAGAATGGATGAAAAAAGAAATCCACGCCTTGGCTATTGATTCCACTGAGGACTCCACCGAAGACGCATGAATGAATGGCAGCCAAAGTCATCCGTATTAACTCTCTGAGACACAAGGTTATTTTGTTATGTTGAAAACCACCCTGAAAGCAACTTGCCTGGCCGCCGTACTGGTTCTGGGCACCCCCGTGCATGCTCAAAACGCCGCTGTGGTGAATGGTCAGTCCATTCCAAGCGCGCTGGTTGACTTCATCATGGCCGAGCAGGAAAAGCGCGGCCAGGCTGCCTCACCGGAAATGCGCGCCACCATTCGTCAAGAACTGATCAATCAGGAAGTGATGAAGCAGGAAGCCGTGAAGAAAGGCTTGGGAAGCAGCCCTGAAGTGAAATATCAGGTGCAAATGATGAATCAGGCCATTTTGGCCAATGCATTGCGTGAAGACTTTTACAAGAACACCAAGCTGACCGACAAAGAAGTCGAAACCGCATATGCTGAAATTGCCAAAATGATGGGCGGCAGCGAGTTCCGCGCCAGCCACATTCTGGTTGAGCAAGAAGCCGAAGCCAAAGCAATTATCGACCAGTTGGGCAAAGGCGGAAAATTCGCAGACATCGCTAAGGCCAAGTCCAAAGATCCCGGTTCAGCACCCAATGGTGGTGACCTTGATTGGGCCAACCCCAACAGCTTTGTGCCCGAGTTTTCTCAAGCCATGGTCGGCCTGAAGAAAGGCGAATACACCAAGACCCCAGTGAAGAGCCAGTTTGGTTACCACGTCATTCTATTGGCCGATACCCGTCAGGCCACCCCACCCAAGCTTGAGGAAATTCGCCCGCAGCTTGAGCAGAAAATGATCAACGACAAGTGGGAAGAGTACCAGGGCAAACTGTTGTCAGGTGCCAAGGTCAAGTAAACACTTTCAGTGTCCTGAATTAAAAAAGCCGCCAGTCAAAACACTGGCGGCTTTTTTTAACGAACAGTAATTCAGGCATTGCTTATTCTGTCAATTGCAGCCTGGTACACATAACTCTGACGCAGATCGTCCCAATTCATCGATTGCCCGGATAGCAAACGACTCAGGCGACGGCTTCTTACTTCCCTGTTTTCATGAACTTCGGGCACTGGTTTATTAACCAAAGTGTCAATGTCATCGAAGTTGTTGCAAGCCAGTACGGCATCACACCCCGCCTGCAAAGCAGCGCTTGCTCGGGCACGAATATCCCCCACTCCATGCGCCCCCACCATGTCCAGGTCATCGCTGATCACTGCACCATCAAAGCTGAACTTCACCCTCAACACCTCCTGAATCCAGAAGCTGGAGAAACACGCTGGCATAGGGTCCACCTCGGAATACACCACGTGAGCCGGCATGATGCTGGCCATGTTCAGGGTCGAATTCAATTGGTAGGGCAGCGCGTCCACCTTCAAAATTTCATTCAATGAGCGATTGTCGTGAGGCAAAGCCAAATGGCTGTCCAAGCTCACCCAACCATGCCCTGGAAAGTGTTTTCCGCAGGCTTGCATGCCTGCAAGGGCCATGCCATTCATCAAGGCCGAGGACAGGCGGGAGACCATTCGGGCGTCTTTGCCAAACGAGCGGTCCCCGATAATTTCGCTATTGCCCCAATCCAGGTCCAGTACGGGCGCAAAACTCATATCAATGCCACAGGCGCGCAATTCGGCGGCCATGACAAAGCCTGCCTCACGGGCCAAAAGCACTGCATCATCAAAATCAGTTTCGGCACGCTGTCCAATTTGGCGCATCGACGGAATTGCAGTAAAGCCGTTCCGAAAACGCTGTACTCTGCCGCCCTCGTGATCCACGAAAACAGGTTTGCTCAAACCGCCGTTTGAGCGAATAGATTCTACCAAATCAATGAGTTGCGCTTTGCTTTCAAAGTTCCGCGTGAAAAGAATAAGTCCGCCAACGGCCGGGTTTTGAATACGTGCAATGTCCTCTTTGGACAAAGTCAAACCCGTCAAACCAATGATGAATGGACCTAGCATATTGAATGAATTCCTTAATGTAATTTATTGTTTTGAATATAAAATTACCGTTGCAATCACGTAATTTTGTTCATCACTGATTGAAATTTTTGCCTGAGCCCTGCGGGACTGTAACCAATTCTCGAGACGTTCGGAATAGACCAAAACGGGTGCCCCGGAATCGCTATTCAACACTGACAAATCCTGGAACGAAAAATGGGCACCCACTCCTGTGCCCATGGCCTTGGAAAAAGCTTCTTTGGCGCAATAGCGTGTTGCAACAAACAAGGTTCCTCGAATGGCTGATTTGTCGGATCGGCGTTCGTATTCATCAATCTCTGCTGTAGTCAGCACGCGTTTGATAAACACATCCCTGCCCTTGCGCAACAAACCCTCAAGCCGATCTACCTCAAGAATGTCACAACCCAAACCAAGAATGTCATCTATCATCGAGGCAATTAAACCTATTTTCGTCTATCGGGGCCGAATTGCATCCAATTTTGCTGAAATCATAAGCTCTTTCATTTTCTTGATTGCGCCTTCCCAACCCATGAACACCGCATTGGCAACAATGCTATGACCAATGTTCAACTCTGAAATGGTTTCAATCGCGGCCACTGGTTGCACATTGTCGTAATTCAAGCCGTGCCCTGCATTCACTCGTAGGCCCTCGGCCACCCCAAAATTGGCCGACTTCCGAATTCTGGACAGCTCGAGCTCTACCGCAGATCCCAGCGCGTGGGCATATCGCCCAGTGTGCAACTCAATCGCGTCCGCGCCGCATTTCAAGGCTGCCTCGATTTGATCCAAGTCTGGGTCAATGAACAGCGAAATTCTCATTCCTTGGTCTTTCAAACGTGCCACAGCAGGCGCGATCAGGTGAAAACCACCAATCACATCCAGGCCGCCCTCGGTCGTCACTTCTTCCCGGCGTTCAGGCACAAAGCACACGTCCTGAGGCTTTACATCCTCGACCAGGCGAATCATTTCCTCAACCACCGCACACTCAAAATTCATACGCGTACTGATCAAAGGCCGAATTCTTCGCACATCGTCATCCTGCATGTGGCGCCTGTCTTCACGAACATGCACGGTGATGGCATCCGCGCCATATTCTTCAGCCAGCAGAGCAGCCCGCAATGGATCGGGCTCATGCCCCCTGCGGGCTTGGCGGATCGTGGCCACGTGATCAATGTTTACACCGAGTTCAATCATGCTCTTAACAAATGCTCCATCCAGACTCTAGACATCAAACCGTTGGGCGCGATGTGCGTCATCAACAGTTTGCGGGTAATCGGTTTTAAGGCACTCGCAGCAGACTTTGACCAAATGCCATTCTGAATTTCAGCAATCCACAATCCCTGGACCATCTGCTCAACGCTGCTACTCGTCGAATTGTTTACATTTCCCCCGTCTGAGGGAGACCAACCCTCGTGGTCTTGCCACACGTAGTGACGCTCAGGATCAATTGCTACGCCAGTCCTGTCCTGCTGCCAATCAAGGCCGTATCCCAAGGATTGAAGCAAGCCCACCTCAAACTGGCGAACACACACATTCATGTCATCGCCACCAGCCAAACCCAATAAGGTGTTTTGATACAACTCGAACAAATCTGGGTGCGTGTCCTCGCGGCTCAAACCGCGCATCAGTAATTCATTCAGATAATAAGCAGCAAACAAAGCTTTTCCATCTGGCGACATCAAACCACCCAGCCACTCGGCTTGCATCAGGGTTTTGACTTCTGACTTGCCGGTAAAACGAACTGAAAGTGGCTGAAAGCTAACCAACACCGCCCGCAAACCTGAATGCGGCCTTTTGGCGCCCTTCGCCACCACTGGCAAACGCCCGTGTTCCTTGCAAAACAACTCAACAATCAAACTGGTTTCCTTGTACGGCACACTGTGCAGTACATAGGCAAAATCAGTGGTAGATCGAGTGTTATTCATACCCCAGACTTTGAAGCAGGCTTGCATTGTCCGCCCAACCGCTGCGCACTTTCACCCAGGTTTCAAGATGCACGCTGCCACCAAACAAACGTTCCATATCCTGCCGTGCTTCCGAACCAATTCGTTTCAGTTTCTCGCCACCTTTGCCAATAATCATGGCTTTGTGGGAAGAGCGATCTACCAGGATCGAGGCATAGATAACCCTTCGACCTTCCTCAATTTCGAATTTATCGATCACCACCGTGCAGGTGTACGGCAACTCATCGCCCACCAAACGAAACAGCTTCTCCCGAATACGCTCTGCCGCAAGAAACTTTTCCGGACGATCGGTCAGCGTGTCTTCGTCGTAAAAGAAAGGTTGCTCGGGCAACAAGGCTGACACTGCTTCTTTTAGCGCATCCAGATTTTTAATGGCCTGCGCACTCAAAGGCACAATTGCATCAAAATTACGTTGCCCACTTACCTTTTGAAGAAAAGGCAGCATCTCGGCTTTCTTTTCCAGTAAATCGACCTTGTTCACCACTGCCACAAGCGGCACGCCCTTGGGGCAAAGCTCCAGTACCTTCATGTCGGCCGGGGTCAACTTGCCCTGCTCAATCACCCACAAAATCACGTTCACGTCAGCCAATGCAGTCAGCACGGCTCGGTTCATGGTTTTGTTCAAGGCGTTGGAATGCTTGGTTTGAAATCCAGGCGTGTCCACAAAAATAAACTGGGTGGGCACATCTTTAATGGTCTCAGTCATTACACCGAGCACCCGGTGACGGGTGGTTTGCGGTTTGCTGGAGGTGATCGACAAATGCTCGCCGATCATTCCATTCATGAGGGTGGACTTGCCCACATTGGGGCGCCCTACCACGGCAATCACGCCGCATTTTGATTCGGCCATGTCATTGCCTCCTGCTGGCTTGATTGGGGTCAGAATACTCCCGTTCAAGCAATTCGATAAGCACCGCTTGCGCGGCGTGCTGCTCAGCCACCCGGCGAGAATGCCCTTGCCCAACCTTGGTAATTTCAAGGTCTTCAACTGCGCATTCCACACTGAACTCGGGACTGGCTGAGGTTCCACCCTCTACCAACACACGGTACATTGGCAGTTTCATGCGCTTGCCCTGCAGCAGTTCCTGCAGGCGGGTTTTGGGGTCTTTGCCCATGGACTCGATTGGAGTTTCTAGCATCACCGGCTTGAGCAAACGCACCACGCAATCGCGTGCGGCCTCAAAGCCTGAATCCAGAAGAATGGCGCCAAAAAGGGCCTCAAGTGCATCGGCAACAATGCTGTCCTTGATGGTTTTCGCACTGCGAAGCTCGCCCGCCCCCAGAAACAAATACTGATCGAGCAACAGATTGCGACCCACCATGGCCAAGCAGTCTTGTTTAACCAGATGCGACCGCACACGCGACATCTTGCCCTCATCCATGTCTGGATGTGTTTCAAACAACAAGATGGAGGCCGCGCAGTTCAGGACGCTGTCACCCAAAAATTCAAGGCGCTCATTGTGATGACTGCTGTAGCTGCGATGCGTCAAGGCAAGACGAAGCAAGGCCTGGTCTTTGAACGAGTACGCCAATGCAGCTTCAAGACTTGAATACTTTGAACTATCCACTCAAAACCTCCAGGCTGGCTTTAATGAAACAAGCCAATTCGGGAAAAGTCATTGAAGTTCATCCACACCAAAAATGCCTTGCCAACCACTTGCTCATCCGAAACGAAGCCCCAGATACGGCTGTCGCTTGAATTATCCCGGTTGTCGCCCATCATGAAATAATGTCCCGGTGGTACTACACAGCGAAAGCCGGTCACATCGTATTTGCAGTTGTCCCGATTCTTGAATGACTGCGCACCAATCACGTAAGGCGGCGCATCTTCATCATTCAATACCAAGTGTTTTTTACCGCCCAGGGTTTCCTGAAACTGCAGTGAATAAGAAAAATTATTGGGGTCGTAGTATTTGTCCAGTTCTTTCACTGGCAGAACCTGGCCATTGATCGACAGCTTCTTGTTTCGATATTCCACCACATCACCACCCACGCCCACCACGCGCTTGATGTAATCAAGGGAAGGATCTAGCGGATATCGAAACACCATGACATCGCCACGCTGAGGATCATTGATTGGAATAATTTTCTTGTCCACAATTGGCAAGCGAATTCCATATGTGAATTTATTCACCAGAATCAGATCACCAATCAACAAAGTTGGAATCATCGAGCCCGATGGAATTTTGAACGGCTCCACCACAAACGAACGCAACACAAACACAAACAAAATAACTGGAAAAAAGCTTGCGCTGTATTCCAGCCACAATGGCTGCTTCATGTACTGCTGACGAATTCGCCTTTCAGCATCACCGTTCAGGTTGGCATTGCCCCCCGCACCAGCCAAGGCTCGCTCTGCAGCTATTTTTCGTTTTGGCTTGAACACAAACACATCAAGCACATAGAAAAAGCCGGTGAACAACACCAGCAAAAACAAAATAAGGGAAAAATTCATTGTTATTTGTCTTCCACTTGGAGAATAGCCAAAAACGCTTCTTGCGGAATTTCCACGTTACCGACCTGCTTCATGCGTTTCTTGCCTGCCTTTTGCTTTTCCAACAGTTTTTTCTTGCGTGAAATATCACCCCCGTAGCACTTGGCCAATACGTTTTTACGCAGGGCTTTTACAGTTTCACGGGCAATAATGTTGGCGCCAATTGCCGCCTGAATGGCCACATCAAACATTTGACGGGAAATGATTTCCCGCATTTTGCCCGCCACTGCTCGGCCTCGGTAAACCGCATTGCTTCGGTGAACCATGATCGACAAGGCATCCACTTTCTCACCGTTGATCAACATGTCTACTTTCACGATGTCTGCTGGCCTGTATTCCTTGAATGCATAGTCCATGGATGCATAACCACGCGAGGTCGACTTCAACTTGTCAAAAAAGTCGAGCACGATCTCGGCCATGGGCATTTCAAACGTAATACGCACCTGACGCCCGTGGTAAACCATATTGGTTTGCGTACCACGCCGACCAGTACACAGGGTCATGACTGAACCGACATATTCTTGTGGCATTAATAAATTGACCACTACAATCGGTTCACGAATTTCGTCCACCTTGCTAAGATCAGGCATTTTAGATGGATTGTCTACGCGAAGAATGGTGCCATCGCGCTGCTTGATCTCGTACACCACCGTGGGGGCGGTGGTGATCAGGTCCATGTCAAATTCTCGTTCCAAACGCTCTTGCACAATGTCCATGTGCAACATGCCCAGGAAACCACAACGGAAACCGAATCCCAACGCCTGAGATACTTCAGGTTCGTAATTCAGGGCAGCATCGTTCAAACGCAATTTGTCCAAGGCCTCTCGCAAAGCCTCATATTGGTTTGATTCTACGGGGAACAAACCCGCAAACACTTGAGACTGTACTTCCTTGAAGCCGGGCAAGGGTTTGTCAGCAGGCTTGCCTGCCAATGTTACTGTGTCTCCAACCTTGGCACTTTCCAGCAACTTGATACCGGCATTGATGTAACCTACTTCGCCAGCGGACAACGAATCGCGCGCAACCGACTTGGGCGTAAAAACACCCACGTCGTCGGCAATGTAGGTATCACCTGTGGCCATCAGTTTGATTTTGTCTTTGCGGTTTAGTACACCGTTGATCACGCGGACCAACATCACCACACCCACATAGTTATCAAACCAGCTATCGATAATCAAGGCTTGCAAAGGAGCATCTCGGCTACCGCGAGCGGGTGGAACCTTGTTGACGATCAACTCCAGTACGTCGTCCACGCCGAGACCGGTTTTTGCGGAAATGGCGATGGCCTCGGAAGCATCAATGCCAATCACATCTTCAATTTCAGACTTGGCATTTTCTGGATCGGCTTGCGGCAAATCGATTTTATTCAGCACCGGCAGTACTTCGACACCCAGGTCCAAAGCGGTGTAACAATTGGCCACGGTTTGGGCCTCTACACCCTGCGAGGCGTCAACAACCAGTAAAGCGCCCTCACAGGCCGACAACGACCTGCTCACCTCGTAAGAAAAGTCGACGTGCCCTGGTGTGTCAATTAAATTGAGCAAATAGGTGTTGCCGTCTTTGGCTTTGTAGGTAAGCGCGGCGGTTTGCGCTTTGATTGTGATGCCACGCTCTCGCTCAATGTCCATCGAATCAAGCACTTGAGAATCCATTTCCCGATCACTCAAACCACCGCATTTTTGAATCAAGCGGTCGGCAAGCGTGGATTTCCCGTGATCAATGTGGGCGATGATCGAAAAATTGCGTATGTGCTGCATTTGCATCATTAAAAAGGGGGCTGCTTGGCCCCCTGAGAATTTCGGTAACGTCTCATTTTACCCGATCAGGCCTTGCTTTACAGCATATTTCGCTAGGGCTATCGAGTTGTTCAGAACTAAAGATTCAGGGTGTCAACACCACGAAGAAAGAGTTCTCTCCACGACGTACCAACATTGGGGCTGCCTGCCCTTTTGGAATCGCCTTGACCAAGTCTGCAAATTGCTTGGCCGAGGTGATGTCGGTTCGACCCACTCGCAGAATTACGTCACCCGCCGTAATGCCCGCCGCTGCGGCCATACCGACAGCATTGTGCACCACCACACCGCCAGCCAGGTTCAAAGTCGACTTTTCCTGACCGGTTGGATCGGTCACGGTCAAGCCAAGTTTGTCAGCCTCAACTGGTTTTGGTTTTTCAGCAGGTGCCGCCGCTGGCTTTGCAGCCTCAGTTTCAAATTCTGCCACTGTAATTGACACAGTTTTCTCAGCACCTTTGCGCCACAAAACCATATTAACTTTGCTACCCGGCTTGGTTTCACCCACTATTCGTGGCAAATCCGAGGCCTTCTCCACTTTCTTGCCATCAAAGCGCAAAATAATGTCACCAGCGATTACACCCGCTTTGTCGGCTGGGCTGTCTTTGCCAACAGACCCCACCAAGGCACCCACAGCGGAATCTAGTCCCAAAGCCTTGGCCACGTCTTTGTCCACCTCTCCGATTCCAACGCCGATACGCCCGCGACTTACTTTGCCGTTCTCACGCAATTGCTTGGCCACACGCATGGCTTCATCAATTGGAATGGCAAAAGAAATACCCATGAAACCGCCAGTGCGGCTGTAAATCTGGGAGTTGATGCCAATCACTTCGCCATCAAGATTCAACAGTGGGCCACCAGAGTTGCCGGGATTGACAGCCACGTCAGTTTGAATAAACGGCAAATACTCACCCGTATCGCGGCCTTTGGCACTCACAATACCCGCGGTCACTGAATTCTCGAGACCAAAAGGTGAACCGATCGCAACCACCCATTGACCTACCTTGGTGTTGTTCACGTTGCCAATTTTCAGAAATGGAAGGTTCTTGCCTTCAATTTTCACCAAAGCAACATCAGTGCGCTGGTCTGAACCAATCACCTTGCCCTTGAATTCCCGCTTGTCCGGGAAGGTGACGATAATTGACTCTGCCCCGTCTACTACATGGTGATTAGTCAGCAAGTAGCCGTCTGAATCGATTACAAAACCTGAGCCTACACCGCTCGGTACTTCACGTTCCGGGGCCTGCTGGCCTCCACGAGGTGCTTGGCCCGGCTGTCCTGGCATCGGCGTGCCTGGAGGCATGAAGCGGCGAAAAAACTCGAAAAACGGATCATTGGGATCCATACCCGGAAAACCGGGGAAGCCCTGAGGGTTCTGGCTTACTTTTTGGGTGGTGCGAATATTGACCACAGCGGGACCAACGCGATCCACCAAATCGGAAAAGTCGGGCAAGCCGCGTGAGTTGGCTTGGGCATGGGCTGGAATCGAGCCTGCAAAAAGCAATGTGGCCAGCAAAAAAAAGGCCATCCATACAAAATTTCGGGAATTCAACACTTCAGATCTCATTTAAAAATTTCCTTGTTATTGAGACTTCCAACGAACGGACTTTAAAAAAAGTCCCAAGGTCTTCTCGGGCACTTCACCCAGCACTGTCACTAGGTGCTGGCCCTGAGTTTCAGACTTCGACATCACTGCACCGTGGCTCATAGGCACTTGCGGCATTGAGTGACTGGCTTGTATTTTCTGAACAAACACTGACAATGTAGACAAACCATCCGAATAAACGGTTTGATGAATCTGATCGTCCTTGGATTTCACCCTGCAAACCGTGTCAGCCTTCTTGAATCCAAACGCGATGTCTGGAAGATCATAGGTCAGTTCGCTGGGGGTCAGTGTACGCACCTCTGTGCTACTGGTTCGCCACCCAGGCCCTGCCTTGGCCAACGAGGGATTTTCTATCAGTGCCGGTTCAAATGATATTTCCTTAAACCCCACGTTTTCAAGCACCTCACCCTGCGGAGAATACAGCTCCGAGCGCATTAAAAGCTTGTTTTCGCGATCGACGTAAAGCCTATATTCGTAACGCAAATCATCTTTCGGGGTCAACTTCAATACACGCACCGCACGGCCCGCAACACGGCGACCTGGCATTTCACTGATTGTGTATAGCTTTTCAAGGGAATTGGAACCGTCCGCCCCGGCCAGCACTCTGGGAAATGCAATCGAGGTATGGCGACGCTCAGTCAGGATCATTTTACGATCGGGGATCACACATTGAATTTGATCGTTGTGCCGAATCCACTTTGCAGGCTGACCGTCGAGTCGTTCAAGCACCTCGAACTCACCACCTGCAGTTGCCTGATGCAAAAGCTTGCTGGTTTGAGAGTGTTTGCCAGATTCGGTGATCAGCAACCCCGAATAGCTCAAGGATTTGGCTTGATCGTGGCTAGCCCACACCAAACTCCACAGACTTTGATCCGCGTGCGCAGCGAAAGCGACCGAAGCCAACAAAACGCCGGTTGCAACATGTTTGGCAAAGTGAAACGGGCGGTACATCTTCATAGTTTCAATGTCACTTAGCGGCGGGATGAAACATAATTGAACTCAACACTGGGATCGGTGCTGTAGGGGGAAGGTTCCCACACATTCATCCATTCACCAGCGCCAGAGTTGTTCACGATAATGGTTTCGGTGTTATCCAGCATCGGACGGTCTGCTTCTACCCTGGCTATTGGCGACACACCCGACAATCCGCCTCGAATGCTGTTCTGTTGATGAGCCATGAAATATTCTTGCCAAAGTGCCAACTCTTCATCGGTAAATGTATTTTCGACAGCCTGTGTCCGAACCATTTGTACCTGGCTATCCAAGGGTGGGATGGCTTGGTTCAATGCGAAACTGAAAAATCCCACGGCAGCCACCGAAGCCAGCAAACGGCGCGAACGCCCAGCGGCAAATACGCGCTGCAGTGCAGTTTGACGGCCCATTTGAGCAGCCAGAACTGGCGCAACCACTGTGGGCTCGTTTTCCAAACTTGCCGAAATGCGCCCCACCAAATCTGGCGAGTGAAATGCGATCATCTCGCTTGAACGAATCAAGTCGCCCACCGCGCAATAACCCTGCCAGGTCTGGGCCTCTTCGGCACCCATGGCGCCAAGCAAGAGTTTAAGCTCAGCTTCATCAAGCTCGCCGTCCAACATCGCGGAAATTTGTTCGTTTCTGTTCATTTCTACACTCACCGGTTTACCAACGCTTACTGCCTTTGGGTTCCAACAAAGGTTTGATTTTTGCCGCAATGGATTCTCGCGCACGGAAGATTCGGGATCGAACCGTGCCGATTGGGCAATCCATTGCCGCGGCAATCTCTTCGTAACTCAGGCCATCAATCTCGCGCATGACAATTGCAGATCGCAACTCTTCGGGTAACGCCGCCATGGCCTCATTGACCGCTTCACCGATCTGCTTGGTTTGGTAGAGCGATTCCGGCGTATCAATGTTACTAAGAGCAGCATTGTCTTCAAAAGTTTCACTGTCCCCGTCATTTGATTCTTTCAGGGTAGAAGGACGCCGTCCCTGCGTCACCAGCAAATTCTTGGCGGTATTAATGGCAATGCGGTAGATCCAGGTGTAAAAGGCGCTGTCACCCCGGAAATTACCGATGGCCCTGTAAGCCTTGATGAATGTTTCCTGAACCACATCCTCAATGTCTTCCTGATTGCGAACCATGCGCGTGAGCAAGCGGGCCACTCGCCTGTGGTATTTGTTCACCAACAAGTTGAATGCGAGTTTGTCACCCGCCTGAACGCGCTGAACGATCAACAGATCATCGTCTTTATCGGAGGACATTCATCCTCCAAAAATAACTGGAAAGTGAAGGCTTTTCGGCGTTTTCATGCGACTGTAGCCGACACGCCAAAACACGCAGCTTACGAAACGCCGGTGAAGAAGCAGGTACAAACAGCACCCTGGCTTTCAAAAATGCAGATTGTTGTGAAAACAGGAATATGCCGAACGGCAAAACCCAAGCCCGATAAAAAGAAACCAGATGGTGCTCCTGTCCGTTTGATATTGCGCGGATCAGAAAGAACCGGGGATCAAACTTAACGTATGTGTCTGAATCGCATTCCGAGGTGAAGTTGAACACAAGCTTTTCGGGTTTGCGCGAGGCAGATACAACTCGGGCAGCGAATGTAAATTCATTCAACATGCTGCCCGACCGAATGTTTGACAAGGAGCGCCCCGTTACACCCGTGCAATGGCCAAGGTACCGTTGGTACCGCCAAAGCCAAAGGAATTAGACAAGGCCAGTTTGATGTTCATCTCGCGGGCCGTGTTGGCGCAGTAATCGAGATCGCAACCTTCGCCAGCCTCAATCAAGTTGATTGTGGGTGGCGAAACCTGGTGATGAACGGCCAGTGCAGTGAATACGGCTTCAATGCCACCCGCAGCACCCAACAGATGACCTGTCATGCTTTTGGTTGAATTCACCACAGTTTTGTAAGCGTGATCACCCAGTGCACGCTTGACTGCCATGGTTTCGGCTACATCCCCCAAGGGAGTCGAAGTACCATGTGCATTCACGTAGTTCACATCATCAGCGTTCATCCCGGCATTGCGCAAAGCGGCTTTCATGCAGCGCGCTGCACCATCACCATCCGCACACGGGGCTGTCATGTGGCTCGCGTCGGCACTCATGCCGTAACCCACCACTTCCCCATAAATTTTTGCGCCACGTTTTTTGGCATGCTCGTATTCTTCAAGCACCAGCACACCGGCGCCCTCGCCCAAAACAAAACCATCACGGTCTTTGTCCCAGGGGCGACTTGCAGCTGTTGGGTCATCATTGCGGGTAGACAAGGCACGCATGGCAGCAAAACCACCGATGCCCAGTGGTGAAACAGTGGATTCAGCACCACCGGCAATCATGACATCGGCATCACCGTACTCAATAATTCGCGCAGCCTCACCAATTGAATGCGTTCCCGTTGTACACGCAGTCACCATGGCAATATTAGGACCTTTCAGGCCGTACATAATGGACATGTGGCCGGAGATCATGTTGATGATGCTACCTGGTACAAAAAATGGGGAAATACGACGGTACCCTTTGTTGATCAAATCAGTGTGCGTGTCTTCAATCATCGGCAAACCACCGATACCGGAACCAATGCTTACGCCAATTCTTTCAGAATTTTGTTCGGTCACTTCAAGACCAGAGTCTTTGAATGCCTGAATGCCTGCAGCCAGCCCATAATGGATGAATGTATCCATTCGAGCAGCTTCTTTCCCGGGAATATATTCAGCCACGTCGAAGCCTTTGACTTCGCCGGCAATTTTTGCTGTCAGGGCTTCCGTTTCGAACCGGGTAATGGTCGAAATGCCAGATTTGCCTTGGGTCAGGCTTGTCCAAGCCTCGCTTACAGAATTACCCACAGGGCTAATGATGCCCAAACCGGTAATAACAACTCGTCTACGGCTCACAAGCCCTCCCTATATCCAATGTTTGCTTGAACAGGCAGGGGCCGAGGAAGGCAGGCTTCCTCCGCACCCCTTCAAATTCAGCCATTAAGACTTAGAGTTTGTCTTAACGTAATCAATCGCTTGTTGAACTGTGGTGATCTTTTCAGCTTCTTCGTCAGGAATTTCTGTTTCAAATTCTTCTTCCAAAGCCATGACCAATTCCACTGTGTCCAAGGAATCAGCGCCCAGATCATCTACGAAAGAAGATTCGTTCTTGATTTCCTCTTCTTTTACGCCGAGTTGCTCGGCCACAATCTTTTTAACGCGCTGTTCAATGTTTTCCATTACGGAGCCTCCGTGGGTTTTTAATAAAATCGAGTGAGAATAGCAAAGCGATATGACAGATCATATTCTAAATGCCTTGCTATTAGCCCATCCACATTCCACCATTCACGTGTAATGTGGTTCCAGTTACATACCCCGCCTGATCGCTGGCCAGGTATAGCACTGCCGCAGCAATGTCGCCTACCTGCCCCATACGACCCAACGGGATTTGTTGCTTCAACTGATCCACTTGCGTTTCGTTCAGTGCATCAGTCATGTCAGTTTGGATGAATCCGGGCGCCACACAGTTTACCGTGATATTGCGACTTCCCAGTTCACGCGCCAGCGCTTTCGTCATTCCCGCCACGCCAGCTTTGGCCGCAGCATAATTGGCCTGCCCGGCGTTGCCGCTTGTGCCCACCACTGAAGTGATGTTGATCATACGACCAGTACGTGCCTTCATCATCGGTTTCATGGCCAGTTTGGACAACTTGAACACGGCAGACAGGTTGGTGGCGATCACCGCATCCCAATCTTCGTCTTTCATGCGCATGGAGAGCTGGTCACGGGTAATTCCGGCATTATTGACCAAAATCGCCAAGGGCCCTAATTCTTCAGCAATTCTTGAAAACAAGGGCTCAAGACTTGCCGTATCGGTCACATTAAGTACCGCACCAAAACCTTTTACGCCTGCGGCCTTTAAACCTTCAGAAATGTCAGCTGCACCCGCCTCAGAGGTGGCCGTGCCTACCACGGTAGCCCCTGCTCGGCCCAAGGTTACGGCGATTTCACGGCCTATGCCACGACTGGCACCCGTTACCAAGGCTACTTTTCCGGTCAAATCAAACATGGTCATTCGGCTAATCCTTTTATTCGGCGCCAAGCGCCGCATGAATGCTGTCCGGATCAAAAATATTGACCACAGGTACATCGCTGATTCGCTTCACCAAACCCGCCAACACCTTGCCTGGACCACATTCCACAAACAGTGTTGTGCCGGCAGTGGTCATGGCTTGAATGGTTTCAACCCACCGAACCGGGCCATAGGCCTGACGCACCAGCGCATCACGAATTCTTGCGGGATCGGATTCTACAGCCACATCAATGTTGTTGTACACAGGCATTGATGGAGTACTGAAATTTGTGTTGCTCAAAGCAGCCGCCAATTTGACGGAAGCTGGCTTCATCAGGCTGGAATGGAAAGGCGCGGACACAGGCAACTCAAGGGCACGTTTGGCGCCCAATGCCTTGGCGGCCTCGCAAGCCGTTTTCACCCCTTGGGCGCTACCGGCAATCACCACCTGGCTAGGTGCGTTGAAGTTCACGGCTTCAGCCACTTCACCATTCACGCAAGCCTGCTGACAAGCCTGCTTAACCTGCTCATCGGTCAAGCCTAGAATGGCGGCCATGCCACCCTGCCCCACAGGAACAGCCTCTTGCATGGCTTGGGCACGAATACGAACCAGCCCCAAACCCTCGGAGAGACTGAAAACACCCGCTGCAACCAGCGCTGCGTATTCACCCAAAGAGTGCCCTGCGACCAAATTGGGCATGGCACCGCCAGCAGCAAGCCAGGCGCGCAGAACCAGCACATCGGCCATCAACATGGCTGGCTGTGTGTTGGTAGTCAAGTTGAGTGATTCAGCCGGCCCTTGTTCAATCAATGCTGCAAGGTCTTGCCCCAGTGCCTGCTCGGCCTCCAGTGCTGCTGTGGCGTAAACGCTGGCCGTGAATTGATTGCTTTTGAATGCATTCAGCATACCCACGGCTTGCGAACCCTGCCCAGGAAACAGAAAGGCGATTTTTTTTGTCATTTTCGAGGAATTCATCTAATTTGCAATTTGCGCTATTTTACATGCGAACGAGCACACTGCCCCACGTAAAACCGCCCCCGACACCTTGTAACAACACGTTATCGCCTTTTTTAATCTGTTTTTGCTCTACGGCGTGGTTCAAAGCCAAGGGAACAGACGCCGCCGACGTGTTGCCATGCATGCCAACCGTGATCACTATCCTTTCTTCAGGAAGCTTCAGTTTTTTGGCAACCGAATGCAAAATTCGAACATTGGCTTGATGTGGCACCAAGAAATCCAGGTCTTCAAGCTTGAAATTCAGGCTTTCAAACAACTCAAGCGCATTGCTGCCCAGCACCGACACAGCCTGACGAAACACCGCTTGCCCATCCATGCGCAAAAAAGGATCACCCACAATTTTCCCGCCGTCGATGCGACCAGTGGTGTTCAAAATACAGCCCAGAGTGCCGTCGGAGTGCAACTTGCAGCCCAAAATACCCGGCTCGTCACTGGCTTGTAAAAATACAGCACCAGCACCATCTCCAAACAGCACACAAGTGGTGCGGTCACTCCAATCCATCAGGCGGCTAAATACCTCAGAACCAATAACCAACGCATTCCTGACCTGACCAGAACGAATCATGGAATCAGCGACAGTCAGCGCATAGACAAAGCCGCTGCAAACGGCTTGAATATCAAAAGCCATTGCTTTTTTAGCGCCAATTTCAGCTTGAACTGCACACGCGGTAGATGGGAAAACCTGGTCGGGAGTTGAGGTCGCCAATACGATCAAGTCAACCTGATCGGGAAACACCCCTGCGGCATTCAAGGCTTGCAAAGCGGCCTTACTGGCCATTTGACAGTTGGTTTCATCGGCTTCGCAAAGGTATCTTTGCTTGATTCCGGTGCGCGTTTCAATCCATTCTGCACTTGTTTCCACGCCTTTGTTGGCAAGAAACTCGGTCAACTCTTGGTTTGAAACCGCACGCCTTGGCAGGCTTGCGCCGGTGCCAAGGATTGCACTGTATTGAGACATCAAATCACTTGGTCTGGTTTTGCCTCGGGTGGTAGCGCTGCAGCTTCTTGCGTGCTGTTAGACGCCGGAGCGGCCAATGGCACGTAGTGCGACATGGTGAGCCTGATACTGTCCAGCAAATTGCCGTTTGCTGCATCGTAAGCACGCTTGATCGCATAGAAGAAGGCATAGGCGTCTGCCGAGCCGTGGCTTTTGATCACAATCCCTTTAAGCCCAAGCAACGCTGCTCCGTTGTAGCGGCGGTGGTCCACCCTTTTTTTGAATCGAAGCAACACTGGTGCTGCAAAAACAGCAGCAACTTTGGGCCAAAGGCCTCTCTTGAACTCTGTCTTGATAATGTCACCCAGCATTTGAGCCAGGCCCTCAGAGGTTTTCAGGGCGACATTGCCCACAAAACCATCACACACCACTACGTCGGTGGTGCCTTTGTAAATATCATTTCCTTCCACGTTGCCATAGAAGTTTAGCTCGCTCGCGCGCAACAACTCAGAAGCTTTTTTGACTACATCATTGCCCTTGATGACTTCCTCACCAATGTTCAGCAAACCCACCGTGGGTTTTTCAATTCCCTCGGTGCCTTTTACGAACGCAGATCCCATGACCGCAAACTGGAACAGGTGAGCCGGCTCACAATCCACATTGGCGCCAAGGTCGAGCATCAGAGTGCCTTTGCCTTTCATATTGGGCAAGGCCGATGCAATTGCCGGGCGATCGATACTGTCGAGGGTTTTGAGCACGAAACGGGAAATAGCCATCAGTGCTCCGGTATTGCCCGCACTGACGAACGCAGACGCCAACCCGTCTTTCACCAGGTTGGCACACACTCGAATGGATGAGTCTTTCTTATTGCGCAAGGCTTGCGCTGGCGGCTCGTCCATTTCAACCACTTCACTGGCGTGACGAATGGTGATTTGGGGATGCTCCAACGCTTTTTTCTTGGCCAAAGCTGCTTCAATTTCAGCCTGCTTTCCGACGAGCACTAGCTGAACATCGGGGTGCTGCTTGAGAAAGCGCAAACAGGCCGGGATGGTGACCGATAAACCGTGGTCTCCACCCATGCAATCAATCGCTATGCGAACCATCCGTTCTTAGACCTTTTGGTTTTCATGGCAACATGACTGCAGTTGCCTTTTTGATTTGTAAATAATTACTCGTCGGCTTTGGTTTTTACTACTTTCTTGCCACGGTACATGCCGTTGGGGCTGATGTGGTGACGCAGGTGTGTTTCACCGGAAGAAGAATCAGCGGACAAGGTTGGCGCTGTCAGGTTCTGGTGTGAGCGGTGCATGCCACGCTTCGAAGGTGATTTTTTGTTCTGTTGAACGGCCATTTTAAAGCTCCATGTATAAAAGTGTTACTTCTTGCTGCCCTTGAGCAAATCGCTCAGGTTGGCAAAAGGACGCTGTACTTCCTGTGTTGGGCCATCAGCAGTGTCATCCTGATGGTCGTCAGTATCTTCAAGGTCGGCACCCTCTTCTCGCCAGCTTCGCCCTGCTTCTTCAGCGCAGGCGTCATGCTTGGGGAACATGGGGCATGCCAACAAAATTTCGTCTTCCAGCCAATCTCGCAAGTTTATCGCACCCGGGCATGCAACAACGTCGGTGTCTTCATCTAGTGTGTCTTCATCGTAGCCATCAGCTTGAGCTTCGGAAGTCATTAAAATCAAATGACGATCAAAGTCGATGGCGTGCTGCACACCTGAATCACACACTACACAAGAAAGCTCTGCGGTAAACCGGCCTTTGAACCGGATAACGCTTTCAGACTTGGCGTTGATTCGCCCGGACACTTCCCAACTTTCGACATGACTGGCCAGTATGTTCTCATCGCTCGCCAATCTTGGGAAATCAAACTTTACATCTTCACTGCGGATGCTTTCACCCAAGCGAGAAAACGACCACGCGTCGAATTCATCAAACTGTTTTAATGGGCCTTTTTGGCGCATGCCGATAAGAAAAGCAGGAAACGCGCGATAATACTCTGCCTAACGTAATCTGTCAAAGCCAGCGCGCTATTCAAATGACCCGTTCACTGTATCTAGCTTCAAGTTCCAAGTACCGCCGCGAGTTGCTGACCCGCCTGCAAATCAACTTCAGGTGCGAATCGCCGCAAATTGACGAATCACCTGAACCCGATGAATCTCCGCTAGATACTTGCCAACGTCTGGCCAGGGAAAAAGCCATGGCAGTTGCCGCCGAACACCCCGCCGCCATTGTCATTGGATCAGACCAGGTGGCAGACGTGGATGGCGTGGCGATTAGCAAGCCAGGCACCCATGACAGGGCTCGGGCACAGTTACGCAGCATGAGTGGAAAAACAATTGTGTTCCACACCGCGGTTTGTATTTGCTGCAAGGAAACGTCTCAATCCATTGAATTTACGGTACCCACCTCTGTGGAGTTTCGGGCGTTGAACGCGGCTGAAATTGAACGTTATTTAATTGCGGAGGAGCCCTACGACTGCGCAGGTTCTGCAAAAAGCGAAGGATTGGGCATTTCACTACTCAAAAGGATCGAATCGAGTGACCCGACGGCGCTGATAGGACTACCCCTGATCGAAGTGGCAAACGCGCTTCGACAATTCGAACTGACCCTACCCTGACATGCTTTATTTAGTCCCAAGCCCACTAAGCCAGAAAACACCAAAACAGCCTTTGCTAGAGGCAGATCTGGCATTGGTGCGGCAATGCAACACCTGGTTGGTGGAAAACGCAAAACCAGCCAGGGCTGCGCTGGGACTATTCAATATGCCAGTAGCCATTCGAGACCTTCAAATACTTGAAATTGCGCAATTGAATCCACAGCAACGCCATGATGTTATTCAGCGATGCAAGGCTGGAGACCCCATCGCGGTGATGAGTGACGCAGGCTGCCCTGGCGTGGCCGACCCCGGAGCAGAAATTGTTGCGTTGGCGCATCGACTGGAATGCCCAGTCCACCCTTTGGTTGGGCCAAGCTCTATTTTGTTGGCATTGATGGCAAGCGGCTTGAATGGTCAAAACTTCCGCTTTTACGGATATCCCCCCCTTGACCCCGGGCAGCGCGATGCGTGGATCAAGCAAAGCGAACGGGAGTCGAAGACCCAACAGTGCACTCAAATCGTCATTGAAACGCCTTTCAGAAACGAAAAACTGATAGACGCGCTGCTGAAACAACTTTCAGACTCGACATTGCTATGTATAGGCTGGGATTTGACTGGCGACGAGCAACAAATCCACACGAAGACGGTGGGACACTGGAAAAAGAGAGTGCCCAGCCCAGGCAAGTCACCTTGCCTGTTTTTGTGGCTGTCAGCCTGAGCTGTTTAAAACCGAATTATTGAAAACCCAGGGTTTGGCGTGCACCAAACTCTGGGAATACACTGCGAACACCTTGGCCAAACACCACGCCTACTCGCTCAGCAAAACGCTCTGCAAACGAATCCTGCTCGGTGTAGTCCAGAATATCCTCCGCCTTCAACACATCACGCGCGACAGTGTCGATTGAACCCAGCTCATCGGCCAAGCCCAGTTCGACACTCTTGGCGCCAGTCCAGACCAAACCACTGAATAACTCAGGGTTTTGGGCCAGTTTTTCACCCCGGCCTTCTTTCACGACCTGAATAAATTGCTGATGAATTTCCTCTGCCATTTGCTTTGCAAACTCAGTCTGGTAAGGGTCTGCTTCACTGAAGGGATCCAGGAAACCCTTGTTTTCACCTGCGGTAATCAAACGGCGTTCGACACCGAGTTTTTCCATGGTCCCTGTGAAGCCGAAACCGTTCATCACCACACCGATAGAACCAACCAAGCTGGCCTTGTCGACGTAAATTTTATCGGCTGCCGCGGCAACATAGTACCCACCGGATGCACACACCTCTTCCACCACCGCATAAAAAGGCTTTTCCGGATATTTAGCGCGCAGGCGCTTGATTTCATCGTTGATCAGGCCTGCCTGAACGGGACTCCCACCCGGGCTATTGATGCGAAGAATGACGCCAACTGAACCTTCACTTTCAAATGCTGTGCGAAGGCTGGAGTTGATTCGGTCGGCGCTGGCCAGGCTATCGCTGGCGATGACGCCATCGAGATCCACCAAAGCGGTATGGCGGCTGACCTCAAGACTGGGAGTGGCTGTAAGCCCCAATACAGAGGCAATCAAAATGCCCACGTACACCAAACCGATCAACTTGAAAAAAATACCCCAGCGACGCTTTCTTCGTTGCTCAACCAGCGCTTCAGAGGCCAGTTTTTCAAGGAGCTTGCGCTCCCATTGATTGTTTTCATCACTCATATTCAGTCCTCGATACCATCGGCTGGTACTGTAATCAAGTCGGTCGGGGTCCAGTACACTGCACCGTCTTTTTCTTCGACATTCAATCGCACCAACGGGTTACCGTCGCATGGACCGCCCAAGCAATTGCCATTGGTGGCATCGTAACTGGCCCCGTGCGTTGCACAGACTACAATTCGACCCGAATCATCGAGAAACTCGCCATAGTTCCAATCAAGCTCAACAGGCACATGCGAACAGCGATTCAAAAAACACCTGACTTCGTCATCAACCCGCACGATGAATGCGGTGGTTTCCTCGCTGTTGTACAGCACCCTGAAGCGGTAACCCGTACCGCCCTCTTCAAGATCACTTGATTGACATACTTGAATTTGCTGCATAGTAAATTAGCGTGATGAGATGGTTTGAATTAGCCATGGGGCCAATTCATTGATAGAACGAAAAGACTGCAAATGAGGCACCTGGTTCAAAAGTTTGGGGGGATGTGCCCCGGTTTGAACGGAAAGCGCATGCACACCAGCCGCATTGGCCATATTCAAATCGTGTGTGGTATCGCCGATCATGACCACGTGAGCCGGGTCTGTGTCGAATTCTTCCATCAACTCCAGAATCATCTGGGGGTGAGGTTTACTGTGGCATTCGTCGGCACATCGCGAGCTCATAAAGTAACGGGCCGTATCGGAATTGGCCATGGCACGGTTCAGGCCCTGCCTGCTTTTGCCGGTGGCTACAGTGCAGATAACCCCCATTTCATTCAGTTCTTTCAAAAGGGGGACGGCGCCGGTAAACAGCTCCAGCTCGTGATCTTTACTGAGATAATGCTTGCGATAACTTTCAACCAGTAAGGCGATCTGGGCCTCGTTGGCCCCAGGGGCGGCATGACGCAAGGCATCGCTCAAGCCTAGCCCGATCACATAAGAGGCAATTTCTTCGCCAGGGTCGGGCAACCCTGCATCAAGACAGGCTCGCTGAATGGAACGGGTAATTGCACCGGTTGAGTCGAGTATGGTGCCATCCCAGTCAAACACCACCATTTTGTAGGTCATCTGCTTTGTACTGCCTGTAACGATTTTAAAAAGCCATCTAATTCTGGAGCCAAAGGCGCCTCCAGTACTATAGTTTCATTTGTGGCGGGATGAACAAGTTGCAAGCGAGCTGCATGCAAAAACATGCGTTTCAAGCCCTGCCTGGCCAGCTGCTTGTTCATTTCAAAATTGCCATAGCGATCGTCGCCAGCAATTGGAAACTTGTTGGCACTGGTGTGCACTCTGATTTGGTGAGTTCGACCGGTCAAAATTTGAGCCTGAATTAAGGTAAAGCTTGAATAAGATGATTTATAACACTGAATTACCTTAAACTTTGTGCAGGCTTTATCACCAGATTCATCCACAAAAACCCTGGCCTCTTTCTCGCTCGACTGTGTTTTCAACAATGGAAGATCGACTTGCCGGAGAGCTTCTGGCCAATGACCCAACACCAAGGTTTTGTAGTATTTTTTCCAGGACCTGGCTCTAAGTTGTTCTTGTAACTTTCTGAGTGCACTGCGTTTTTTGGAAATAATCAATATTCCGGAAGTTTCGCGATCAATTCGGTGAACAAGCTCCAAATCTTGATGAGTTTCCGCCCTAAGTGCACGAATACATTCAATTAATCCAAAACTTGAACCCGAGCCGCCATGAACCGCCATGCCAGACGGCTTGTTCACCACCAACAGATGCTCGTCTTCAAACAGTATCGGTAGGTCAGCAGCAGCTTTTAAAAGCTGAGTTTTATTTAAACCAGCACTTAAAGAAAGTGAATCAAGATCTTGTTTTTCAACAACCTTAATTGGCGGTACGCGCACCACATCACCAACACACAGCTTGGTTTTTGCTTCAGCGCGCTTTCGGTTAATGCGAACTTCCCCGGACCGAATAATTCTAAACACATGGCTTTTGGGCACACCTTTGCACACGTTGCACAAAAAGTTGTCCAATCGCTGGTCTTGATGTTTTTCGTCAATTTCGAGCAAAACAGCCCTGTCGGGATTGGGTTTTTCCTGTGTTTTCAATTCTTTGTTTTACCAATTGGGCGGGTTCAGCATATAATCGGATTATCGCTTGGGAAGCGTCCGAAATCACTTCTGGATACGCCCCACCGCGATTTTATTTAGTGGGTGTGCCGCCTACCCTGGATGGTGGCAATGATGGCTGAAAAAGAGGCGCGCGGCTGAATGCCCGCCTTAAGCTGGAAACAAAGAATTTTACGCACCAGCGCGCACAAGAAGCGCTGGGTACTAACAAAAACGACGCAGGCCCACCTTACGCAGGTGAAATTTGAACCAATATTTATTATTAAATATCAATGCCTTAGTTTAATCGCCGCTCTTGGTTAAAGCCGAGCGGCGCTTTGTTGTATTCGTTTTTGCATCTCTTTGTTCCTTCCGCTTTTTCAGCATCTCTTTTCGCACTGCGGTGCCATTGGAGTGTGCATGAAGCGCATGTTATTTAACGCAACTCATTCAGAAGAGTTGCGGGTCGCAATTGTCGACGGCCAGAAACTCATCGACATTGACATTGAAACAGCGGGCCGTGAACAACGGAAAAGCAACATTTACAAGGGCATTATTACCCGCGTAGAACCTAGTCTTGAAGCTTGTTTCGTCAACTATGGTGAGGACCGACACGGTTTTCTGCCATTCAAGGAAATTTCCCGTCAGTATTTCAAGGAAGGCGTTGAAGCCGGCAAAGCCCGCATTCAAGACGTCGTCAAAGAAGGTCAGGAACTGTTTGTTCAAGTTGAAAAAGAAGAACGTGGCAACAAGGGCGCTGCCCTGACCACCTTCATTTCGCTGGCAGGCCGTTATTTGGTGCTGATGCCCAACAACCCTCGAGGCGGCGGTGTTTCGCGTCGTATTGAAGGCGAAGAGCGCCAGGAATTGCGGGAAGCACTCGACAAGCTTGAGTACCCAAAGGGCATGAGCATCATTGCCCGTACCGCGGGTATTGGGCGCTCAGTTGAAGAACTGCAGTGGGACCTGAACTATCTGTTGCAGCTGTGGACTGCGATTGATGGTGCGGGCAAATCAGCCAATGGCGCATTCCTGATTTACCAGGAAAGCAGCTTGGTGATTCGAGCCATCCGCGATTACTTCAGCCCGGATATCGGTGAAGTACTCATTGATACTGATGAAATTTACGATCAAGCCAAACAATTCATGCAGCATGTGATGCCTGACATGATGAATTTGGTGAAACGCTACCGCGACGACATTCCGTTGTTCAGCCGTTTCCAGATTGAACACCAAATTGAAACCGCCTACAGCCGTATGGTTCCCCTGCCCTCGGGCGGCGCGATTGTGATCGACCACACTGAAGCACTGGTGTCGATCGACGTAAACTCGGCTCGCTCAACACGCGGCACTGACATTGAAGACACCGCCTTGCGCACCAACCTGGAAGCTGCTGAAGAAGTGGCCCGACAGTTGCGCCTGCGTGACCTGGGCGGCTTGATCGTGATCGACTTTATCGACATGGAGAAAGCCAGCAACCAGAAGGAAGTGGAAAATCGGGTTAAAGACAGCCTTCACTTTGACCGTGCACGCGTACAAATGGGCAAAATCAGCCGATTTGGCCTGATGGAACTGAGCCGTCAGCGTATTCGTCCCGCGCTGAATGAAGGTTCACATACCACTTGTCCACGCTGCAATGGCACTGGTGTAATTCGCGACACGGAAAGCACTGCCTTGCATGTGCTGCGTATTCTGCAAGAAGAGGCCATGAAGGAAGGCACTGCAAGCGTGCATGTGCAGGTTCCGGTGGATGTGGCTACATTCCTGCTGAACGAGAAACGTTCAGAGATTTACAAACTGGAGGCACGCCTGAAGGTCAATGTGCTTCTGATTCCAAACAAAAACTTGGAAACGCCGCACTACGAAATTACTCGCCTGCGCCATGACGATGAACGCCTGGAAGACCCGCGCCAAAGTTTCGAACTAGCCACATCGAAAGACGAGCAAAGCTATTACGATAAAAAAACGGAAGGTGAAGCGGTAAAACGTCAGGAAGCGGTGATCAAAGGCGTTATTCCGACCCAGCCTGCGCCTCCCCATCAGGAACGCAAACCCAAAACCGAATTGGCTGTTGCGGCAGCTATACCTGCAGGCCCTTCATTGATTCAGCGAATCATCAGCTGGTTCAAGCGAGACACCACAGCGGAAGCACCAGCAGTGGTTATCGAACAAAAGCCCAATGACCGTGGTGGCCGTGGACAGAACCGTTCGCAAGGTGATCGCAACGATCAACGCAATGGTCGCGGAGGTAGAAATCGGCGACGCGGTGGCCGTGGTCGCGAAGATGAGGCCACTGGCGCATCAACTGGCGACGAGACAAAAGCCGCCGACGCCCAACAAACACGTTCTGGTCAACAAAATCGTGGTGGCCGAGGCAAACCACGTGATGATCGTGCAGCGGGCGCCGAAGTACTGGAAGTGAAACCTTTGGCCGCAGTAGAAGCCGTTGCCGCCGATGCTGCCGAAACTTCCGCTGAACAAAGCGAACGTAATGGCGGTCGCCGCCGTCGCCGTCGTGGTCGCGGAGGCCGTGGTGCCGGTGAAGGTGAAGCTGGTGCAGCTGTTGACCAGGCTGCGATGCAATCGGAAGACACCTTCCAGGCCGCTGACGCAGCAGATGATGAAGACCTCGCCAACAAGATTGCTGAAACCATGTCGTATGGCAGTGACGAAGAAGCGGGTGGCGATGAGCCACGTCGCCGTCGCCGTCGCCGCGGTCGTGGTGGCAATCGTGATGGTGCTGCACGTGACAATGCTGAAACTGGACAACAGTATTCAGAAACTTCGGCAGACAAGCCAAATGAAGTTTCCGAGGCAAGTACTGAACAGCCGATTGCAGCCACTGGCATGAATGTCTCTGAAATGGGCTTGCCTGCAGAGCCTACTCAAATGGGCTCCACCGAAAACAATCCCGATGAATCCAACGTTGCTGTCGCGGAAGTGCAGGCAGTACAGTCGGTGATTGCGGCAGTAACCCAAGTTCAAGAGACGAGCTCAGCACCTGTGGCAGAAACCATAGAAGCGCCTGTTGAAGCGGCAGTAGAAACCACCGTGGAAGCAGCACCCCTTGTTGTTGACACAGTGGAGGCTGCTGAAGCTGAACAACCTGCCAAGCAGGCTGCAAAGCTGAATAAGGCTGAACTGGAACAAATGTTGAGTAGTGCAGGTATGTTGTGGGTAGAAACCGACCATGAAAAATGGTCTGTGGTTCAATCCAGTTTGGCGGCGATACCTAAACCAGTGCGTGTTCCTCGTGAACGCAAACCAGTTGTTCAAATTGCGACAGAAAACCTTGTTTTGGTTGAAACCAAACCTGAATTCAGAAGCGGTTCAAACTAAGTAGGCAAATAAAGCAGCAGGAAACTATATCCCTCAGCCACTGAATTGACGCTACACCGGTTCAATAGAAGTGGTTGAATACAGGTAGTTAGCAGCCTGCAGCTCAACTAAGCATTAACAAAAGCCCAATGAAAGTTATTCTTTCATTGGGCTTTTTGTTGAGCCATAAAAAAACCCACTCATCGCTGAGTGGGTTATATTTTGCTTAAGTTTTCTTCAAGTGTGATGGCGCCTTTTATCGGGCCATTACTTGAGAACCCATGGCTGTTGCACCTTCTTTGGAGCGCACTGGCGAAATTTTGCCAGCTTTGATGTCATCGTACCAAGCATCGTGGTGAGCTTTGGCCCATGTTTCATCCACATAGCCGTCACGCATTGCCTCAAGTGCACCTTCCATACCAATCGAACCAATGTAAATATGGCCCATGGACATGATGATGAACAAAAGCGCAGCACTGGCATGAATTACATGTGACTGTTGCATGAGCAAGCGGTCTTGGTCAAAGTTCGGAAAATCGAGGATAAGCCCAGTTGCAGACACTACGATACCAAGCACCGTAACGCCACCCCAGAACCAGATTTTCTCGCCCATATTGAAGCGACCGGCTGGCGCATGTCCAAACAGACCACCACCCTTCTTGAGCCATTCAATGTCGTTTTTCTCTGGCAGATTGTCTTTCACGTACATGATGAAAAACACAATGATACTGACTGCAAACAACGGACCCACAAAGTTGTGAATCACGATGCTGATTGATGCAAGCCATGAGTTGAGCGTTAAACCCATCCATGGAGCCAGCACATACTTGCCAAACATCAACAACAAACCGGTAAGCGCCAACGCCACAAAACTAAATGCCATGGTCCAGTGGGCCACACGCTCTGCGGAAGTAAAACGCTCAATCAACTTGCCGGTGCGTGGCTCGGGCAACTTTACAGGGCCTTTCACCAAGTGAGCACCCACAATTACAAGAAATACCAACGCAACGGCCCAGCCGCCATAGTAGGAAATCCAGTCATTGCGCATTTGGCGCCAAGTTTCACCGCTTTTGTTGATCAGCACACCAGTTTCACGGCCTTTGGTTACGGTGGTGAACGATTCACCAGACGCAACGCCTTCCCAAACTGGCGAATTGTTGAGGGGTTGCGTTTGTTGCTTTTGAACTTGCGCTTGTGAGCGTTCAGAAGCATCTTGCGCCATGGCCCCCATTGACCAAAGTGAGCACACCGCAAAAACCAGGGCGGTGAACAAGGCCAACAACGCCTTGCCCAAGCCTGGCCGCGCGGCAGCCCGAATGGTTGAATGTGTCATGATCGACTTCTCCTTATTGGGCCTTTGCCGAATCGCCAGTACGAACGTATTCGTTCTGGGCTTTGGCTCGGACGTTCAGGGTTTCTTCCCAGCTTTCCTTGTCACCTGCCTTAAAACCGCCGGCGGTGTACTGACCGCCGCCTGTTTCAAATGCAGGAGTGTCAGCCTTGCCTGCATACCCCTTGCCGTTGTTGGCGTCTTCCAGGGGTGAACAGCCGGTGGCCAAAATAAGGCCCGCGAAGGCCCCGGAAAGAATCAACTTGCCGCGAAGCGCCATATTACGCGCCCTCCTTGGCAGGTTGACCATAGGCTGAACTCCAGCCCCACACTTCGGCACCCTTGCCGCGAACAACCACGCGATTGCGGAAGATGTCGGAAACTACGTCACCGTCACCTGCCAACAATGCCTTGGTTGAACACATTTCGGCGCACAGAGGCAACTTGCCCTCGGCCAAACGGTTACGACCATACTTCTCAAACTCGGCTTCAGAAGCATCTTCTTCCGGACCACCGGCACAGAATGTGCACTTGTCCATCTTGCCACGCTGACCAAATGCACCTTCTTGCGGGAATTGTGGTGCGCCGAAAGGACAAGCGTAGAAGCAGTAACCGCAACCGATACACAAGTCCTTGTCGTGCAATACAACACCTTCATCGGTTTTGTAGAAGCAGTTCACGGGACAAACGGCCTGGCAAGGCGCGTCTGAACAGTGCATACAGGCCACGGAAATTGAACGCTCTCCGGGTTCGCCGTCGTTGATGGTTACCACGCGGCGGCGGTTAATGCCCCACTCTACCTCGTGCTCGTTTTTACATGCGGTGACGCAGCCATTGCACTCAATGCAACGCTCGGCATCACATAGAAACTTCATACGTGCCATTTTCTTATCTCCTTTGCATTAGTGCTTAAACCAGCTTTTCAATCTGGCATACGGTGGTCTTCGTTTCCTGCATCATCGTCACGCTGTCATAGCCGTAAGTAGTTGCAGTGTTCACTGCTTCACCACGTACAACAGGTGCCGCACCTTCTGGGTAATACTGAAGAAGGTCTTTGCCTTCCCAATGCCCAGAGAAATGGAATGGCAAGAAGACTGTATCTTCACCAACACGACGAGTGACCAAGGCTTGTACCTGAATCTTCGCGCCGGTTGGCGTCATTACACGAACCTGATCACCGTGTTTGATGCCGCGGTCGTTCGCCGCCTTGGGGTTGATTTCAACAAACATGTTTTGCTGAAGTTCAGCCAACCATGGGTTGGACCGGGTCTCTTCACCACCACCTTCGTATTCCACCAGTCGGCCTGAAGTCATGATCAATGGGAAGGACTTGCCGATGTCGGCGTTCTTCTCTTGAATTGACTTGTACAACGTTGGCAAGCGCCAGAAGCCGGCCTTGTCATCGTGAGTTGGGTACTTGGCCACCAAATCTGGCTTGGTCGAGTACAGCGGTTCACGGTGCTTGGGCACTGGATCCGGGAAGTTCCACACCACAGCGCGCGCCTTGGCGTTACCGAATGGGTGGCAACCGTGCTTCATGGCTACGCGCTGGATGCCGCCGGAAAGGTCGGTTTTCCAGTTCTTGCCCTCGGCTTCGACTTTCTCAGCCTCAGTAAGGTCGTCCCACCAGCCCAACTGTTTGAGCATGTCTGCGGTGAATTCAGGGTGACCAGTAGTAATCTCGGCACCCACTGGGTGTGAGCCAGCTTCGGCCAACAAATTAACACCGTCTTTCTCAACACCGAAGTTGGCGCGGAAGTTACCACCACCGTCCATCACTGATTTCTCGGTTGAGTACAGATTGGGCGAGCCAGGGTGCTTTATATCGGCTGTGCCGTAGCAAGGCCATGGCAAACCGAAGTAGTCACCATCACAAGGACCGCCTTCAGCTTTCAATGTACGAACGTTGAAGGTGTGCATGTTCTTCATGTGCAGCTTCAAGCGCTCTGGGCTTTGACCGGTGTAACCGATGGTCCAGGTGCCTTTGTTGATTTCCTTCAAGACGGATTCCATTTCTGGTTCCATCATGCCGCCCTTGCCTTTAACCAAGGTATGTGAGCGGCTGAATTCGTCTGCAAAGCCCAGCTTCTCAGCCAGCTGATACATGATCATGTGGTCGGTGCGGCTATCGAACATGGGTTCGATCACTTTTTCACGCCACTGCAGCGAACGGTTGGAAGCAGTGCAAGAGCCGGAACACTCGAACTGAGTTGCCGCAGGCAACAGGTACACCTCGCGGTTTGGATTCAAACCTGCGGGGTCACCTGGCATTGCCGCCATTGAGGCAGTGGCTGAAGGATAGGGATCAATCACCACTAGCAGGTCAAGCTTGTCCATGGCTTTCTTCATGTCCAAACCACGGGTTTGAGAGTTGGGTGCATGGCCCCAGAAGAACAGGCCACGCAAGTTACCGGCTTTCTGGTCGATTAGTTCCGGGTTTTCAAGTACACCATCAACCCAACGTGACACTGTCATACCCGCTTTGGTTGACATGCCTTCGGCATAGCGACTCTTGATCCATTCGTAATCCACACCCCAAACTCGGCACCAGTGCTTCCAGGAGCCTTCTGCAACGCCGTAGTAACCGGGCAATGAATCCGGGTTTGGACCCACGTCGGTGGCACCCTGGACGTTGTCGTGTCCGCGGAAAATGTTTGCACCGCCGCCAGACACACCGATGTTACCCAATGCCAACTGCACGATACAGGAGGCACGAACCATGGCGTTACCGATGGAGTGTTGGGTTTGCCCCATACACCAAACCAATGTGCTGGGACGGTTCTTAGCCATCATTTCAGCCACTTTGTACATCTGCGCTTCGTTCACGCCACAAGCTTCTTCCACCTTGTCGGGAGTCCAGTTGGCCATTACGTCGGCCTTGATCTGGTCCATACCGTACACACGGTCGTTGATGTACTTTTTGTCTTCCCAGCCGTTCTTGAAAATGTGGTACAGCATACCGAACAGGAATGGAATGTCTGAACCAGAGCGAATGCGAACATACTCATCTGCACGGGCAGCCGTGCGAGTGAAACGTGGATCAACCACGATCATTTTCGCACCGGTTTCCTTGGCGTGCAGCATGTGCAATACAGACACAGGGTGAGCTTCAGCAGCGTTCGAACCAATGTACAACGCACACTTTGTATTTTGCATGTCGTTGTAGGAGTTGGTCATTGCACCGTAACCCCAGGTATTTGCAACGCCAGCCACTGTGGTGGAGTGGCAAATACGAGCTTGGTGATCGGTGTTGTTGGTGCCCCACATGGACACCCACTTGCGCAGCAAGTAAGACTGCTCGTTGTTATGCTTGGACGAACCGATAAAAAACACGGAGTCTGGTCCATTTTCTTCACGGAGAGCCAGCATTTTTTTGGTGATGGCGTCCAGTGCTTCGTCCCAGCTAATTTTCTGGTACTTGCCATCCACCAATTTCATGGGGTACTTCAGGCGATACTCGCCGTGGCCGTGTTCACGCAGTGCAGCACCCTTGGCGCAATGGGCGCCCAGGTTAATGGGGCTTTCGAACACGGGGTTCTGGCGAACCCACACGCCGTTTTGTACCACTGCGTCTGTGGCACAACCCACTGAACAGTGTGTACAAATCGTACGCTTGATCTCGATTGCGCCGCTTGCGGCACCGCCTTCGGCAGCCGCTTCTGCTTTACGCACCATGCCAAACGGCAGACTGCCTGCAACCGCACCCGCACCCACACCAATACCGGAGCGCTTCAGAAAAGCACGGCGGTCCATAGTGGCGCCCAAACGGGATCCGATTTTATTGAGCAGGCTGTGGTTGTGATTGGGAATCACTTTGGCCACTGTCTTTTCGTCTCTTCGCTTTAACATCCTGGTCTCCTTGAATTACACCAGCAAGGTTCTGTAATAGGTTTTCACATGCTCAGAGAGCTGATAACCCTTCGATTTTTTCTCGGTGCCTGCGGCAGCGGCTTGTTCGGCCACTTCAGGTTGTTTGCTAACCACCAGTGCAGCACCGGCAGCAGCGACACCCGCACCAGCACCCACCAGGAATTGGCGTCTTGCTAGCTTGGGTTTGTCTTGATTTATCATTTTCTTGGTCATCTCATCACCTCCAATCAAACGGCACTTTCAAAATCGAAAGACTGTGTTTCAACATCAAAAAATACGCGGGTCAATCGACCCACTGTTTTGTAAAAATCGGTATTGCTGGCAGCCTCTATGTCGTCAGCCATGCGACCGTACCAACTCGCCATGTGAGCCTGGAAAAAGGCACGTTGTTCGGCGAACGATACGGGTGGGTCATCCGCCAAAATCAGATAGCGCATCACCTCACACAAAAATGCGATGTGATCTTCTGTCTCCACCAGGCTTTCATCACGGGTCAATCCAAATTTGGCCAGGTCATCTCGCAAGGCAATCAAGGGCTTTTCATTCAAAAAACCTGCCATGTAATACGAGCCATAGAGCATGACTTCCGGGCGACCAACGCCGATGAAATTATCCACAAACTCTTGATTGATCTTTTTACTGTCAAACTGTCCGACCACTCGGATCAGCTCCGAAAACTCGAAACCCAAAGGGGTTGTGATGTCGAGCAACTCGCGATCAATTTCGCGAAAACGCGCCAAGAACTCGTCTGTCACATTGCCTGAAAACAACTGGGACAACAGACCGTAAAAATCGGCACGGGCCCAGTCTTCACCAGCGATCAGGTTGTCATCCTGTTGAACCTGGATGCTCATTTCTTCACCTCAAAAATGGTCATTTCATCCTTGGCGCTATACATGTCGGTCACGCGGCAATCGGCACACATCTTCAAGCGATTCGCATTGCGCTCGAACATGCTGTGCTGGCTCAATTTGGCAAACATGTTGTCGATCATGTGCTTGGTGCCAAAAGCTTTACCACAGCTGATGCAATGGAAAGGCTGCGATTCATTCAACACGCGCTTTTCACGTGCAGCGGGTCCAAGCAGCAATTGTGGAACAAGCTGCATGGCATTTTCGGGACACGTCTCGACACACAAACCACACTGCACGCAGTTGCGTTCAATGAAGCGCAGTTGTGGCATTTCAGGATTGTCGATTAGCGCCGAAGCGGGGCAAGCGCTTGTGCAACTCATGCACAAGGTGCATTTGTCTTTGTTGACCAACACCGCGCCGAACGGCGCAGCTGCTGGCAGGGCGATCGGTTCCGCAAAGCTCACTTTTGCTTTCAGTTGGGCATATTCGACCAAGTGGTCGATTGCAAATTCCATGCGGGTACGCTTGTTCGAGGACAACTCGAAGCTGGCTGGCGCTACGCCACTTGCCTGCAGGTCGCTGGGGGCAAACAACTGGTCTGTTTGGCCGACATGCAGCACCCGAACACGGCGCTGCAAGCCAATGGCTTCCAGCAAGGCATTGACCCAACCCACCTGTGCGGCCAAGGGCTCGCCATAGTGACTTGCTTCAACAGCAGACTGCATGATGGTGACGCGGTCTGCACCAAAAGCCAGTGCAGACAACCAAAGATCCGGACCGACACTGGCACTGTGATTCAATTCAATTGGCAACAAGCTGAAGTCTGAAATTGCAGCTTTGCCCGATGCTGGCTTCGCGGCTTTTTTTGCCGACTCCAGCCAGTTGTGTTCAAGGTCTGGGCCGTGCAACACAACTTCGGCCTTCTTGCCAGCGTTGGCACGGAAGGCCTTGAGTGCGGACTTGATTGAACGGCCCTGAACAGTCGCGGGACTCAAAGCAAACTGAATGGCTCCAGTTGGGCACACCGTGGTGCAGGCACCGCAACCAAGGCACAGGTGAGGATTCACCTCAATTTTCTCGCCAGCTGACTTGATCGCTTTGGTGCTGCAAGCGTCGATGCAACTATTGCAGCCTTCCTTGTTCGAGCGGCTGTGCGCACAGATGCTTGACTTGTACTCAAAGAATTTGGGCTTCTCGAATTCGCCCACGGTTTGTACTGCGTCGAGCATTGCTTCGAGCAGCAATTGATCGCTGTCACCAACATGCCAGTACCCCAAGGGCGCCTGGCGATCTGCAAACAGACCGGGCATGGTGCAGTCGATGACCATGTCGTACTGGCGCGCGGCCACGGTACTCATGTCGGCAAATGAAATCGCCTTGAAATCGCCACAAGCCTTGATACAGGCGCCGGATTGGTCGCAACTGTTCAAATCGATGGTCAGCGATTCTTTGGAAATTGATTGGGTGGGACAGGCATCCACACAGGCGCCGCAGCGCGTGCACATTTCCATGTCGACCGGATTGGTCTTTCGTGTATTCAGGGAGAATGCGCCAAGGTAGCCTTCGGCAGAATCGACACTTAATGCGAGTACGTTTAGATCGCGCTTGGCTGGTAGCACGAGACCTGCGGGATCAGCCACCAACAAATCAACCGTCAGGTTGTTCGAAAGGGTTTGCGCATGGTGCAACTGCTTGTCACTGTTGGAAACAATGGCGACACGGCCTTGCGATTTAAACACCACAGCCGGCACGGGCTCAACCTGGAAATCAGTTTCGTAGGCGGCCAACGCTGCCACCGTGGCTGCGGCCTCGGGCGAGCTTTGACCCGTCGGCTGACCTCGCAACAGGCCGCGCAAATTGAAGAATTCAATAGTTTGGGATGTTGCGCCGTCGGCAACAGATTCAAATACTGCTTGTTCCTGCGTACAACCCACAAAACAGCGAGCGCCAGCAGTTTGGTTCTTGGCGTCCAGCACTGCGGTGATTCCGTCGCGGCAAGCGCGCTGGGCTGAAATGAAACGAATACCCTCGACTCTCACGTTTTGCAACGCTTTATCGACTGTCTCGCCGCTGCCCTGGCAACCACACACAAACACATCCGAGTTGGTCATTGTATTGATACTTCTATTTTGGTTATTTGGCAATTAATTGCAAAACTTGTGCCAGACCAGCGGGGAGAATTTTCTTATTTAGAATCAGTCGCCTAGAAATACCTCTTGTATACAAGCATGAGTGTTGGTGCATTTTGTCTGTATCGGGCTGGACACGCCACAGACAAAATGTACCAAGTATTCGTTATTTTTTATCTGGCGATTCAAACGAACGATTTTCTAATTCTTTTTTATAATCAGCATCTTGCAGTGTGTCAGGGATAACCCTAGTCTCATTCTGTAAATCTGATTTTTCAAGATCGGAATGTTCAGACACATCGATTTCGTCTAACACAGGAGACCCAGAGTCATCAGTTTCGGAAAGCACTGCTCCAACGCGCTCAAGCCCCTCATCAATCTCGGACTTTTTCAATATTTCAAGGTCAGGCCTGCTGAGCAATTGCTTGGACAGGGTCATTTTCCCGATGTCCTCCTGACTCAGCGGTGTAAATTTATTGTAATCATCAATGTAGATGTCCAGACCATCCATCACATTGAATTCCGGGCGGGAAAAAAGTGCCTTGAATGCCTTGTTTTTCAGCTCCGTGGACACTTTTTCGACCATGAAAGCCTTGATATCACCACCCTGCTCTACCGCCTGGAGATCTTCTTCCGTCGGCAAAGGCAACTCAGGCTGGGTAGCCGCCGTCTGCTCCAGTGGCTTTGGTGTGCTTAATTCATCCGCCGCGGCACCTTGTCCGGAATCGACACCAGATAAAGGTGCTTCTGTCTGCAAGACGGACGCTTGTTCGGCCAGTTGCTCCTGGGCTCGAACCTCAAGCTTCCGCTTGGACCAACGACTTAAAAAATTTTCGCTCATCGAATTAACTGCGCTCTTCAGGTTTTAAGAAAGACTGTGGACGCCTGCGCTGTTTGGGCTCAGGCTGGTATTTCGCCTGAACCAGTTCCGCCAGCCAACTCGCCACTGGCGCGGGCAACGGCAAGGTTTGTACCTCTTCGTTGGAGTCCATCCAGCGTGCCGCCTCGTCGTAGCTAAAAGTAGCCTCGAATATTGAAGGCATTAGCGTTTTATTTTCTTCCGGGTAACGCACACCGAAGAAAACAAAAGGAGTCTCAGTGTCTAAATTGAGAAAATAGCCCTGTAACTGATCTTGATACACCTCGACATTGATGATCTGAACCCGCTCATCTTCACCTTGCATCATTGGAACATCAATCGGGCTCATCTCGAGTACTTGCCAGCGAAATGGCTGCCAAGGAGAGTTCTGGGCCACTTTCCCGATTTTGACATTCAAAGCCAGTTCACCCAGCACCAAAAATTTTGCGCTCAAAAAACACCTCTGTGAGTTGCCGGTGCCCGCCAGTACGGGCACAATTCATGGTTATTAGATTAGAAGATACACCACAAGTATCACAATAGGAGTTTGCCCCATGGGGCGAGGGATTGAACGATGACAGACCGAGTTATTCAACTGGTCCAGGACAATTCGCGCGTAATTCCCCTGAATTTCAGCGCACCGCAGAACAGTGAAGTACCCGCAAAAGATCATTTCAATCGCAGGCTTCACGACTTGCGTATTTCTGTCACGGATCGGTGCAACTTTCGTTGCGTGTACTGCATGCCTAAGTCGATTTTCGACAAAGACTACCAGTTTTTGCCACACAAAGACTTGCTCAGCTTTGAAGAAATCGAGCGGGTTGCTCGCGAATTCGTTGCACTGGGTGTCGAGAAAATTCGCCTCACTGGTGGCGAACCCCTGCTTCGAAAAAATATCGAAATTTTGATTGAGCAACTGGCACGCCTGCGCACACCAAGCGGAAAGCCAGTTGAGATCACGTTGACTACCAACGGCACCCTGCTACGCAAAAAATCGAGAACATTGAAAGAAGCCGGATTGAACCGTGTCACAGTGAGCCTGGATGCGATAGACGATGCGGTTTTCAAGGCCATGAATGACGTCGATTTCTCCGTGGATGAGGTGCTAGATGGCATCGAGGCGGCACACGAGGCAGGCCTTGGTCCAATCAAAGTGAACATGGTTGTCAAAGGTGGGATGAATGACGACCAAGTGTTACCCATGGCCAAACACTTCAAAAGCACACCCCACATACTGCGTTTTATTGAGTACATGGATGTAGGCAGTAGCAACGGATGGAAAATGGACGAAGTTATTCCTTCCGCCCGTATCGTCAATATGATTTCCCAACAGGTGTCGCAGTTGCAAATGCTGGATGCCAATTACACGGGTGAAGTGGCTGAACGCTGGAAATACAGCGATGGCGCAGGTGAAATCGGCGTGATTTCCTCAGTAACGCAAGCCTTCTGTAAAGACTGCACCCGTATTCGTTTGTCCACCGAAGGCAAGCTATACACCTGCCTGTTTGCGAGCAAAGGGCACGATTTAAAACCATTGATTCGCTCAAACTCTCCATCAGAAGAAATTGGCAAGCAACTGAACGATGCGATCAGAAATCTGTGGTCTGTCAGGGCCGATCGCTACAGCGAAATTCGAACTGAAAACACCACTCAGCCCAAGGACAGAATTGAAATGTCTTACATCGGCGGATAGGGGTTTATTGAAAAAGTTATGGCAGCACAAATACAAACCACTCAGGCGAGCATACCCAGCACCGTTGAAATTACGGCCACCAACGAGCGCGGAGAACAGGTGCCGGTTCAAATTTCTGGTGAACACCCACTCACCCTGTACTTCGACAAAAAAGAACTGCTGACCATCATGACCTTGGGCTCACAACCTGAGGCCTTGGCGCTGGGCTGGCTGCGCAATCAGCGATTAGTGTCTGATCCCTCGGAGATCGCGGCAATTCATGTGGACTGGGAAACAGAGAGTGTTGCGGTCACTTCAGCTGTGTTGAAAAATACCGGCCAAACCATTTGGGAAACCACAGAAAAGGCCCAGAAGCTGGAGAAGAAAACTACAACTTCGGGCTGCGGACAAGGCACCGTTTTCGGGGACTTGATGGAAGATCTGGACAAGGTTCAACTCAGCAACGCCTATCACCTTTCGCAAGACGTGCTGTACGGCGTGATGGACAATGTTCGTAAACACGAGTCAATCTACAAACAGGCTGGCGCTGTGCATGGTTGCGCACTGTGTTCGAATAGCGGCGAGAACCGCGGAGAAATTTTGCTGTTTGTTGAAGACGTTGGGCGTCACAACGCCGTCGATGCCATCGCTGGCCAAATGTGGTTACACGGCATGACTGGTGAGGACAAAATTTTTTATACCACCGGCAGGTTAACCTCAGAGATGGTCATTAAATGCGCACAAATGGGCATACCCGTGTTGGTATCGCGCTCGGGCCTGACACAAATGGGCTATGAAATCGCCCAGAAATTGAATATCACAATGCTGGGGCGCTGCCAGGGCAAGCATTACTTGCTCTACACCGGCACCCATCGATTCAACACTTTAACTGACACACAATACGCATGAGTATCTCTCTGGATGACATCACCGGCGTTATCCTCGCCGGTGGCATGGGCCGCCGAATGGGTGGCATCGACAAAGGATTACGCAATTACAAAAACGCACCACTGGCACTTCATGCCATGATGCGACTCAATGGGCAGGTCGGCAGCATGACCATGAATGCCAACAGAAACATTGGTGTCTACGAAGGATTCGGCATACCTGTAATATGCGACCAGCAACCCGATTTTGCAGGCCCTCTGGCAGGAATGCAGACAGCCCTTAGTTACGCCACAGTGCCTTTCTTGGTGACCGTGCCTTGCGATGTGCCCATGTTCCCGGTGAATCTGGTTGAAAAACTGAGCGCCCCCTTCGAGAAAAATGTTGGGCTGATGTTGACAGTGGCTTCGACCAAAGGTCGCCACCACCCGGTGTTTTGCATGATGCGAACCGAACTGTTGCCCAGTATGGAAGAATTCCTGCGCAAGGGCGGCCGGAAAATTGACGCCTGGTACGCCAATATTCCTCATGAGGCTGTTGAGTTTGACGATGAAGCCGCCTTTCACAACGTCAACACGCTTGAAGAACTCAAAGAACTTGAGCAGAAATCCTGAGTAGCAAGGCAAAGCATGGAAACTGATTTTCAAACAGTGGAACAAGCGCGACTAAAAATACTGTCGCTTCTCAAGCCGATTACAGGCACACGCACGGTGGCCATTCGCGAGGCGCTGGACCAGGTACTTGCTGCGGATTTGTTGTCCCCCATCAATGTGCCGGCTCACGACAATTCTGCGATGGATGGTTATGCCTTCAACAGCAGCAACATACAGAATTCCGACATCACTCACCTGACAATGATCGGTACCGCCTATGCGGGAAAAGCCTTCACCGGCACTTGTGGCAATGGCGAATGCGTGCGCATTATGACCGGCGCAGTGATGCCCCTGAACTGCGACACCGTGCTGGTGCAAGAAAATGCCACCGTGAGCGGCGACCAAATCAGTTTTCCACCAGGGGCTGTCAAGGCCGGAGACAACCGCAGACTTGCCGGTGAAGACCTAACGATTGGCAAACCCGCCCTGCCCGCTGGCAAGGTACTTCGACCAGCTGACTTGGGCCTGCTCGCCTCACTGGGCGTTGCCGAAATCTCGGTACGCAGAAAATTGCGTGTTGCATTTTTCTCCACCGGCGACGAGTTACGCTCCTTGGGTCAGCCGCTGGATGAAGGCTGCGTGTACGACAGCAACCGTTACACTTTGTATGGCATGTTGACTCGTTTGAGGTTTATTGAACTGCTTGACATGGGGGTAGTTCATGACTCCCCGGAAGCCCTTGAACACGCGATGCTGCAGGCCATGGAACAAGCCGATGTGATCATTACATCGGGCGGCGTATCTGTGGGTGAAGCAGACTACACCAAGCAGGTCATGGAAAAACTGGGGAGCGTTAACTTCTGGAAAATTGCCATGCGCCCTGGCCGTCCAATGGCCTTTGGCCAGGTGCACAATTCAACCAATGGTGACTCTGCGTACTTGTTCGGCCTGCCCGGCAACCCAGTCGCAGTCATGGTGACCTTTTATGCATTCGTGCGTGACGCTTTGTTCAAACTGGCCAATGCCAACGCACTGCCAATTCCAATGGTGTCTGCAAAATTGGCTCAAAATGTACGCAAACGCCCAGGACGTACCGAGTATCAACGAGCCCGCCTGACCATGGGAAAAGGTCTTTTGCTTGCCCACCTTAGCGGCGCCCAAGGATCAGGAATCTTGCGCAGTATGTCTGAATCCGATTGCTTGCTGGTGCTGGAACATGACCAAGGTGATTTGAAGGCTGGGGACACCGTTCTGGCGTTGCCCTTTGAAGGTTTGATATAGAAGTACGCACACACCCCGCCCGGGGGAGTGAACCAAGTGAGTGATTTTCAGGGCCAGATTCAAGCGCTACCATGAGCGCTCTTGAATTTTGGCCTGTGACATGCTCCAAGACCCGCGCCCCATCAAACCATTGCAACGCGCTTTGTGCAGCCTGCTTGAGGAAATGGGACTGGAATTTCTGCCCAGCCAATGGGAATTACAAACCGATCTGGCTGACTCGGAACACGACATCGATCTAAATCAATTGTTGGCTTATCTATCCGCCTGCAATATTTCGTGGCAGCTTTTTCATCAGGTGTCGGTCAGTGAAATCAAACACCTAGGCCTGCACACATTGGCCACGCTGCACAACGGTGAGTGTGGTCGACTTCAAGAACTGACTTCATCGAATGCCACGCCGGTTTCATTGAAATGGGCCTTGCAAATTGAAGCGCCAAAAACAGTTCAAGGAAATGAACAAGCACCGGCAGGCCTGCTTGACTTTTGGCAACAGCTTCGCGACAGCAAGTGGTTACGAGAAGCATTTGATTTCGAAAATGGAAGCTTTAAGCCGGTGATTTATGCCTCCCTGCTGATCAATCTGTTGGCACTGGCGGGCCCACTCTTCTCGCTTCAGGTGTATGACCGCATCATTCCCAACCAAGCCTATGCCTCAATGATTGCATTGCTACTGGGTGTATTTCTTTGCCTGGGTTTTGAACATGCCTTGAAACATGCGCGCCATCGCCTGATGGAGGTTGCCGCAACTTCGATCGACACCCGATGCACGATGCATCTGTCGAAATCACTTTTGAATGTACCCGTCTACAAAACTGAACCAAGCCTGCTTCTACAGCATTTGCGTTCATTCGAGCAACTGCGTGAATTGGTCACTGGTGTATTTCTTCTTGCACTGATTGACCTTCCGTTTTTAGTACTTTTCTTGGCAGTAATAGCCCTGATTCACCCGCTGTTTCTGTTGATCGCAGGCGGGGTTATCGGACTAACTTTGCTGTTCATTGCAACATCGCACAGGAGAATTTCACGGCTTGGGCAAACGCAAATGCGACAAAGTCGGGAAACACAAAGCCAATGGCTTGATTCACTGTCTGGCCTGGACTGCATTCAGGCACATGGCGTTGAGCAAGCCCATGGCAAATTATTGAACAAGCTTCAGCTTAAATCGCGATTAAGCGGCAACGCAGTTCGCGATCAAATGTTTGTAGTGAATCAACGAATACATCTGTTACAACAAAGTAGTTGGGTACTTACTATCACGCTAGGCGTTTATTTCATTGTTGAAAAGCAACTAACCGTGGGTGGATTGATCGCAGTGTCCATGCTCACCATGCGCTGTTTCGCACCAATTCAAAAACTACAGGCTCATCTAGTACAAACACATTCAGCCCAAGCCAGTTTCGAAGAACTTGACCAGTTCTTGGGGCAACAAACCCCAACCACGGTTCAACGTTCAGCGCTTGAACGAATCAACAACATGTCGCTTGAATTCGCCAGCGTAATTAAACCGGGGCGCAACAAAGAAGCCAATCAACCATTTGATTTCTTGCTGCGCAATGTGAACCTTCAATTGCATGCCGGTGGCAGGCTAGCTGTTATCGGCACCACAGGGTCTGGAAAAACGTCCCTACTCAAACTGCTTGCCCAACAACTTAAATGCGATCAGGGTCAACTTGTGGTCAACAAATTGTCGATCGAACATTATCAAAACAGTGAATTTCAATCCAAAGTGGGTTACGCCAGTCAACCCCCTGTGTTACTCAAGGGTAGTTTGCTCGACAATATTCGCTTCATGCGCCCGCACATCAACTCAAGCGATTGCTGGGAAATTCTCCAACAACTTGGCTTGAAAGACTGGGTAGACCAGCACCCAGACGGTATTCACATGGCTATAGACAGCCAGGGTAACAACTTGTCGTCGGGACAAAAACAGGCAGTTTCGCTTTGCAGAGCGCTGGCAGGCCAACCACAACTGATACTGCTGGATGAACCCACTGTTTGCCTGGACCAGCATATGGAAAACCGCTTGTTGCAGCACCTGCAACAACTACCCGAACGAAGCATGTTGGTGTTTACCACCCACAAGCTTGGGTTGTTGGCTTGTGCGAGTCGCCTTGCCCTGATGCACAACGGGCAAATTCACGCACAAGGCAACAAACCTGAAGTACTGCATGCGGCCAATGCTCTGGCCACACAACGAAAGCAAACAACGCAGGTTGAACCATGAAAACTCAGCGCCACACCATACGATTCATAAACTGGCTTCTTGGGAAAAATGGCGAACACCACATGCCGGCAACAGCGGGGCTTGAGCAGTCAAGGCTTTGGCATGAACAACAAGTGCTCACAAAACGCCTGGTACATGGCTGTGCCCTTACCTTGTTGGCCTTGTTGGCATGGTCTGCAATTGCAACAGTACCCCAAGCAGCTCACGGCGAGGCGCGTGTTGTACCCTCCCAGCGCTTGCAGGTGATTCAGGCTGTGGATGGCGGAGTTATCAACCAGGTGTTTGTGCGCGAGGGCCAATTGGTCAAGGCTGGCGACAAGCTGGTTCAAATCGACATCACCCGGTTTTCATCAAGCCTGAAGGAAAAGGAAGCGGTTGATGCGTCTTTTCAATTTCGTGAAGCCCGGCTGATGGCCCAACTTAACAACACCACGCCGAACATACCTGCCTCGCTAATTCAGCAATACCCCGATCTGTACCTGCAGGAATCCAAACTGCTACAAACCAAACTTCAGGAATGGGCTTCACAAACGCAAATTTATGAACAACAGCTTGACCAACGGCAACGCGAACTCGATGAGGCACAAAGCAACGCCACCGCTGCCAAACGAAACCTGGAAATATCCGAACAAGAGTTGAGCAGTATGCGGCCACTGCTAAAAAGCGGTGCAGTTTCCCCGGTTGAAGTACTGCGACTTGAACGCGACGTCGCCAAAGCAAAAGGCGATTATGAAGGAGCCAAGGCGCAAACCAGTCGCTTGTACTCTGCCATTCGCGAGGCTCGCGAAAAAATTGAGGAAACTCGCCTAAAGCAGATTAATGAAGCGCGCACCGAACTCTCGGAAGTCAAGGCGAGGTTGGCCAGTCTTGAGCAGAACCAGATCGAGCTCACGGACAGAGTGAATCAAGCCACATTAAAAACCCCGGTGGACGGTCTTGTGCAACGAGTTTTGTACAACACCCGAGGCGCTGTTGTCCCCGCAGGAAAAGAGGTGATCGAAATTGTGCCAATTGATGAGCAACTGGTTTTCGAGACCCGAATCAACCCAAAAGACATTGCGTTTATTCGACCCAAACAAATCGCCAACATTCGTGTGACTGCCTATGACTATTCCATATACGGCGGATTGGAAGGAACTGTGGAAAGTATCTCCGCAGACAGTTTACTTGACGAGTTCGGTCGACCCTACTTTAGTGTGAAAGTGAAAGTACCACGCCTGAATGTGAATGAGAAAATTCGACTGATGCCTGGCATGGTGGCCAATGTGAGCATTGAAACTGAAGATCGAACCGTGTTGTCCTACCTCACAAAACCAGTTATACGCGGTTCAATCCAGGCTTTTACCGAGCAGTAAACCCAACCGAATCATTCCAATAACTCGATAGAGTTAACTCCCGTTAATCCTGACCCAATCACCTGTTTGGCACGCGGGTGATTTGGAACCAAACTCGCGGCTCGATCACTTATCAATGACATCGAACCCGAGGACCCCCATGAGCGAAAAGCCAGTTGTGAATGCCCAAGAATGCGATCCCAGTACCCTTGGCTTGGCCAGAAAACCTCGCCCAGCCCTGAAGCGGAAACCGCAAACAGAGGTGGTTGTTCAACTAGGTCCTTATACAGACGGACAAATTACCGCGCCTGAAATGGTTCGCCCTCTGGAGGGACCTACGGAATGGCTGATCAAGCCAAAGACCGGTGAAATTGTTCCATTCGACGCTGCTACCCCTCCTGAAAAAGATGTGATCCGCAAATACATCACTGTCGGCGCACAAGACAACGATGTGCCCGAAGACCTTCCAAAACTAAGCGAGGGCTATGTGGTGGAGCGGGTTAACCAAGACCCACTGCCCAGCATGGATAGCAAGGTTGGCGAAAATGGTACCAACACAGTTCGAGTGGTTGAGAAAGAAGGCCCTGCGAGTGTGGAATGTAAAGACATGCCACCCCCAACGCCAGTGGATGAAAATGAAGAACCACCACCGGTTGATCCGCCGGTGGACGAAGAAGAAGACTGCGAGTGCCCCACACCGCCCACCTGTCCGCCTGTGGACGAACCAGATTGCAAAACTGATCCGGACTGCCCAGAGGTTGACGCGGTCAATGACTGCGCCAGCACAAAGGCAGATTGCCCAGTGATCGTCGACGTTCTAAAAAACGACCTAGGCTGCGGTGATTTAAGAATCAACGAAGCAAGCGCCGAAAACGGGACAGTGGAAATCAAGGATGGCAAGTTGCACTACACACCCAATGAAGGTTTTTGCGGAGAGGATGTTATTAGCTACACCATCGGCGATGACAGTTGCCTGACCGACACTGCCCATGTGTACATGAAGGTCGACGCCATTGACGTAGCCGTGAACGACAACGATTACCCTGCTGACAACACCGATTGCGCTGACAACACCGACAGCAGCGACTACACGGGCAATACGCAGATGGGCGACCACGAATATTCCTCTGAACAATACACGGTCGATTCTGTAATTGAAGCCGTTCAGGAAAATGTACAAACCTATCTGGATCAAGCCCGCGACCAGGCCAACGAATACATCCAAAGTAAAACAGCTTGGGCCTCAGGATTCAGCGCCAGTGCTTTTGACTCTGCGAACTGCGCACCTGCTGAAGAAGCTGCTGCTGTCTGTTGATGCAATTTAACGAACGAGCCAATATGAACACAAGCTACAACTTATCCACTTCATTGATCATCGCCCTTCTTACCCTGGCCCCGCCTTCGGCCTGGACACAGGAAAACCAGGCGATACTCGCAGAGCAGCCCACAGAAAACAATGCGCCGAACCCATTGCAACAAAGCGTGATCAAAGGCCTGCAAAACAGCCCTGCACTGGACGCAGATGTACATGCGCTCGAAGCGCAAATGGAAGAGGCCAACGTGGTGTTTGGCACTTTGTTGCCCACGGTTGATGCACGGGGCTCTGCAGGTCGCGAACGAACCCGGATCGAAGACGCTGACACGCGTACCTACAACGCAAACTCCTATGGCATTGAGGCGCGCCAAAACCTGTACAACGGTTTTGCCTCTCAGGCCCGCTACCTTGCAGCCTACTCCGAGGCGATGCAAAGCTATTACCGATATCTGAACAAGGCCAATCAGGTCGCTTTTGATGCCTCCAGTGCACATGTTGATGTGTCACGTTTTCAGGCCCTGACTCGTTTGTCCGAGGACAATCTGAAGTATCACCAAGAACTGATGAACCGCATTGAGGAAAAGGTAAAAAGCGGTGTAACGCGTCAATCCGATCTGGAACAGGCGCGCAGCCGGTACACTTTGGCTTTGGGTAACCTGGCCACCGAGAAAGCCAACACTTTTTCCGCGATGGCCAACTATCAACGAATTACCGACACAGTTTGGCCAGTCAATCAGGCAGGTGAATACGTAGTCAATGCCAACTTTGAGGTTGAAAACCGCGAACGTTTGGTATTCGCCCTGAACAACCACCCGCTACTGAAGGCATCCAATGCATCCATTGCTACCGCCAAACAGGCAGTAACTGCGGCCAGCGAAGGCTTTCACCCCCGCCTTGATTTACGCGCAAAAACCGATGTGTACAGCAACTACCTGTCCACATTTGACGAGCGCCAAATTTCGTCGATCGACTTGCTGGCTACGATTAACCTGTACCGTGGTGGAGCCGACAATGCCTCCCGTAATGCGGCAATCAAACGTCGACTGCGCAGTCTGGACGACAAACTGGTGATTTGCAGGGCCATTCGACAGTCCACACAAACCTCGCTTTTTGATGTGGTCAGTTCTCAAAAAAAGCTGAATTACTTTCGTGAACAGGCGGCTGCAATTTCCAAGGCGCGCGCAGCCTATGAACAGCAATTTGCAGTGGGGCGACGCAGCCTGCTCGATTTGCTGAGTGCAGAGAATGAGTACTATCAGGCACAAAGGGCTTTGATTAATATTGAAGCCGATTTAAGTGTTTCAAAATTGAAATTGCTGGCGGCCACCGGCCAATTGATCACGCTATTTGCTGTCGATGAACTGGTGAATGTGGATGAACCCACCAAGCGCAATGTTCTGTTTTACAAAGAACAAACCCACAGTGGCGCTGAGGCCGAAGGGTGCCCCACTCGCCTTATCAATCTGGAAGACTTTGATTTGCCCAACATTGGATTCGATGAGGCATTGAAGTCAGTGAATTCGACCAACAGCCTGCCGCCCATTCAATTGGCCCAATTGGACAACGGTGACCTTGCAAGCCAACAGGTGGCTGCATTTGGAGACCCCGCAGAAGTGTCTAAAAGCCTGATCGACAAGACCAAAGCGTGGGCGAGGGCTTGGGAAAACAAAGACTTGAACAGTTACATCGCGTTTTACGCGCCAAACTTCAAACCCGAAGAAGGCAGCTATGAAGCATGGGTCAGTAACCGCCGAGATCGCATTACGAAAGCACAGGGAATCGATATCGAGATTTCCGACTTACTAGTGATACCGAGCTTCGACAAACCCAATGAATACGAAATCAGCTTTGTTCAGGACTACCGCGCAAAGTTGTATCAGGAACGCTCGAAAAAAGTTTTGACCTGGCAAGAAAACAAAGGTGTTTGGCAAATTATTCGGGAACAAAACATGCCTGTCAGTACGGCGCAAACCCAGACCAGAAAAAATCTGAATGTTGCTCAAGCGCAGGTTGAATAAAATAAAAATTACAGCCCTATCAGGCTGCGGGTTAGCACTCGCAGCCGTTCGTAGACTACACACTTGCTCAAGCTTAAACTGCCCGATTCTGAATAAACGCCAACTGTACCCGCAGGCAGCGTGCCTTCTCGAAAATCGTCGAGTGCATTGAATTCGCCACCCTGCTCCACGCCACCTGCAGCCACTCGGCTTGCACGCACCACGCTAACACCATTTAATAGAAGTCGACGTAACACGGGCACGCAGAATTCGGGAATGTTGCCGTGTCCCGGTGCAGCAACAACAACGGATGCAGGCTTGCGGTTCAGAAGGTCATTCAATTGACGCAGCGGCCCGTTACCCGGCACACAAAAAACAATGGGCACCTCCATGGCTTCAAACAAGGGATGCGCCAGCGTATCTGTACCAAACAGATTGGAAAACTGTCCAGGAACACCCAAATCAGCGGGTGGACTTAAGGTATTCAGACTACTGAACCAATTCGAATCTGACAGCATGGAATATGGACCATCAAATGCATCCAAACCAGCCGTGCTTTGTTTTTCCACACACTGCGCGGCTGTAAACAGTCCCTGCATGCACAAACCGAATGGTGCTGCATAAACAGGCTGGTCGCACGGTAAACACTGCACCGCGAAGTCGAGAGCACCGCTTAAATTGACAGGTCCGTCAGCATTGTCCGCATCGGAAGGCAACATGGCGCCGGTAAAAACCAATGGTTTGGTCAAAAGCGGCGCGGGCAAAGTGAGATAAAGGAAGTACAGCATGTCTTCCATGGTGTCGGTTCCGTGCGTCACCAATATTGCATCTACATTGGGGGACCGAAGCAAACGGATCAACGCGGCACGCAATTGCAGCATGTGGGTCAATTCAAGGTTTTGGCTACCGATGCTATAGGGCTGCTCAAAATGCCATTGTGCACGGCGCAGCAAACCCGGAATATTCATCACAAGGCTTTCACCACTGCGCTGTGCCGATTCATAAGCCCAGGTTTCAGAGCCCTCGATCAGGGTGCCTGCAATGGTGCCACCGGTGGCCACCAAGGCCACACGCGGCAGGGTATCAAGCGTTTGTGGGTGTGTCGTCATCATCAAGCGGGTCCACCTTGCCGTCATTTAAACCGAGCAACTCAATCGCGTCTTTTTCAGGCAGCTCATCGACACCTTTCAGTTTTCTCTGCATGACGCGTGAACGTGTTTCGGCCTGCTCGATATTCTTTGCAGCGCGTTCAAGTGTGTCGCGTGTTTTGGCGAGTATGTCACCAAACTTGCCGAACTCGGTTTTAACCGCGCTGAGCACAGTCCATACCTCGCTGGAACGCTTCTCAAGTGCCAGTGTTTTAAAGCCCAGCTGCAAGGCGTTCAACAAGGTGGTTAAGGTGATCGGACCCGCCACGGTGACGCGGTGCAAGCGCTGCAAATCGTCGACCAAGCCGGGGCGTTTCACCACCTCGGCATACAATCCCTCGGTGGGCAAGAACAGAATGCCGAAATCGGTGGTGTACGGCGGCGCCAGGTATTTCTCGGCAATGGTTTTTGCTTCGGCGCGTATGGCCATTTCAAGGGCTTTGGAGGCGACGGCAACGCCATCGGCATCTGCCCTGTCAAAGCATTCCTGAAGGCGCTCGTATTGTTCTTTGGGAAATTTTGAATCGATGGGCAACCACACGGGTTGATCGTCTTCCTTGCCGGGCAAGCGCACCGCAAATTCAACAATATTGTGGCTGCCGGGCACGGGCTTGATGTTACGGCCAAACTGCGAGGGGGTCAGCATTTGTTCAAGCAGGGCCTGTAGCTGAACTTCGCCCCAGGTGCCCCGGCTTTTTACGTTAGTAAGCACGCGCTTCAAATCGCCAACACCGGTGGCAAGTGTTTGCATTTCACCCAACCCTTTGTACACCTGCTCCAGGCGCTCGCTGACTTGTTTGAACGACTCGCCCAAACGGGTCTCAAGCGTGGCGTGAAGTTTTTCATCCACGGTTTTACGCATCAACTCCAGCTTGCTGGCGTTGTCTTCCTGCATGTCCTTCAGCTTCTGTTCAACTGACAAACGAATTTGCGTGAGCTGATCTTGAATCAGCGTATTGGTGCGATGCAGGGTTTCAGAAAACTGGTTCAGCTTTTCAGATTGCAGCTGGTTGCCTTGGGTAAATTGCCCCACGATAACCTGCTGCAAACCATGGGCAGCCTGTTGGCTTTCTGTGCGGGCTTGCGCAAAAGTTTGCGTCAACAATTCAGATTGTTTGCTTTGGCGCGCTTCGATGTCCTGGTTGAGCAGGCGAAGTTGCTTGCCCAATTCCTCAGATGCAAAACGCTGCTGCGCCTGGGCATCCATGACCTCATCCAGATTTGCAAGAACCTGCTGCTGAAACTGCGCCAATTCTGCGGAGTTGTCGACCGTCATTTTCCGGTAGACCAGCACCAAACCAATCAACACCAATACCAGCAAACCCACCACAGCCCACATCAGTTGCCCATCCATCAACTTATTCGCCCTTGATCGAAATGGTGTTCAAGCCCTTGGCACTGCCTTCGGGATCGGGTTTATTGCGCATCCAGTCTGCAGTGCGGAAAAATGAAAGCATCAGCCCTTCGATCACTTTCTCGGGCAGTTGCATTGAGCGCAGGGCGTTCACCATGCACAGCAGCCATTGGTCGCGGTCTTCACTGGAGATGGGAAATGGCATGTGGCGCATGCGCAAACGCGGATGGCCAAATTGAGGTGAGTACAAGTCGGGGCCACCCAACCAACCCGACAAAAACAGGTAAAACTTTTCGCGTGAATGATCGAGGTGCACCGGGTGTAATTTGCGAATGCGCTCAAAACTGGGGTTTTGATCCATCTCGTCGTAGAACAGATCGACCAGCTTGCGCACGCCCACCTGTTGCTCCTCGGGCGTGCTGCCAAAGTAAACAATCGGTGGTTTGGGTTGGGCGCTGTCGCTACTGATTGAATCGTTGTTGCTCATGAAAATGCCGGTGTGTGGATTACTGAAAATTCGTAATCCACATTGTACCGGCATGAAACAGATTTAAGCAGTGGCTTGCCTTAAGGTTTGCATTACAGGCGCACGGCACACCTTGTTGACCGACCAGGCACCAAACAGCACCGACACCACTGCACCGGCAACTACACCCGCGACAATGTGCAAAGGCGACAGGAAGTATTCAAACTCGAACACAAAATGTGCAACGCCCCAACCCAAGCCTTGCGCAGCAATGGCTGCCACCAGGCCCGCCAGGGCGCCCAACACGGAAAGCTCAAGCCATGCCGCGCGTTGCAACTGGGCTGTTGATGCACCCATGGCGCGGTAAATTGCAGCCTCGCGAGTGCGTACCCGTGCGCCTGTCATGACACAAGCCACCACCACCAAACCGCCGGCAGCTACAGTGAACAAAAATACGAACTGAACAGCCTGGCCCACCTGCCCCAAAATTTTACGCAGTTGGGTGATCACCAGTTCCGTGTCCAGCACGGTAAGGTTTGGATATTCGCGCACCAATTCTCGCGAAACAGGAATGGCTTTGTCCTTCTGCAAGCTCACAGAGGTGATCCAGGTTTGCGGAAAGCTTTGCAGCACCTCGGTTGGAAACACCATGAAGAAATTCACTTCCATGGAATCCCAACGCAGTTCACGAATGCTGGTGATTTCTGCGGTCAGCGGCGTACCTGCGATGTCGAAGGTGAGCTTGTCGCCCATGCCGATGCCCAAACGCTCGGCCACGCCATCTTCAACAGACACCTCGGCCTTCACCGGTGTTTCATCAAACCAGCTGCCGGCCGCAATGGAGTTGTGCGTGGGCAAAGTGTCAGCAAAGCTCAAGTTCAATTCACGTTCAACAGTGTTGCGCGCGCGCTCATCGCTGAATGTTTCGGCCGTGATGATTTCGTCGTTAATGGCGCTTAAACGCCCGCGCACCATGGGGTACAAATTCACAGGGCTTTGACTGGCCGTGTTCAAGGTTTGTTGAACACCTTCAACCTGATCAGGCTGAATGTTGAACACAAAGCGATTGGGCGCATCTTCGGGCACAGCTTCTTGCCAACGGTCAATCAAATCACCCTGCACCACTGCCAACATCAGCAGTGCAGCCAAGCCCAGGGCCAGGCTGACGCCCTGCAACACCAAAGTACTTGCACGTTTGGACATGCTTTGAAAAACCGCGATGTGGGTGCCTGCGCTTTTTCGGCCCTTGCCCAAATAAGCCAGCGCCTTTAAAAGCCCCCAGAACAACAGGGCGAACACCAGTGAGGTACCCACAAAACCTGCAAACAACAACAGGGCCAGCACCACATTGTTCACAATCAACAAACACACCGCGATCGCAGTGAAAACGCCAAACAACACGGACAACACAAGTTGCCCCCGACTGCTTTTCAAGGTTTGGTGCCGAATGACAGCCACAGCAGGCGCACGCAGTGCATACCAGGTGGGTACCGCCGCAAAACCCAGCAGCAACAAGGCCGACAACAACATGCCCATGGGCAGGTAATGCAAACCAGCCAAAGGCAAATCAACACCCACCAGTTCAGCCAGCAAGGCCAGCAGGCCCCAATGCGCGGCCCAACCCAAGGCAACACCCAACGCGCCTGCACCCAAGGTCAGCATGCCCATGCCAATGACCCACATGCGTAGCAACCGTTTGGGTGTATAACCCAGGCTTTTCAGCACGGCCAGTTCGCTGGCTTGCTCTTTGGCAAACAAATGTGCCACCAGTGCAATGCCCACGCAAGCCACCATGGTGCCGATCAAGGCAGCCATGGCCAAAAAGTCGTTGGCACGTTCCAAAGTATTGCTTACTTCGGGTCGCCCATTTTCCAGCGTTTCAATTTCTTCCACTGGCGAGAGCACGGGCGTGAGTTCACTGATCAATTGATCCACCACGGGCTGCGCGCCCGTGAAATAAATGCGCCAGGTTGCACGAGACCCCAAGCCCAACAACCTGGATTCTTCCAGGTCGGCTGTGTTCATCATCACGCGGGGGGCGAAGTTCACAAAGCCACCGCCACGGTCAGGCTCGACCAAAATTACCCGGGTCACAGGGCGGGTGATTTCACCCACCTGTATTGAATCGCCGAGCTGCACATCCAGCGAACCCAGTACGCCTTGGTCTACCCACAACTCGCCTTGAGGCGGGCCACTGGCCACTTTCTCATCCTGGCCCTGTGCATTGCGCACTGTCATCTGCCCACGAAGAGGATAGGTGTTGTTCACCGCCTTCAATGAAACCAGCAAATCAACGCGCTCGGAAGGCACGACGCTGGGAAATACAACGCTTTCTGCTTTCTTGAGATTTGCGTATTCCGGCTTGTCAAGAATTGAAAGCCAGGGTGCATTGTCGGTGTTCCGCTTGGATTCAATGACCAGATCGCCGCCCAGCATCTGGCTGGCATCGCGCACCAAGGCGGCTTCGATTCGAGCTGAGAACACCCCTACAGACGAAATGGCAGCCACGGCCAGGACCAAAGCCACGAACAAAATACGGAACGATGCACGGCGAGACTGCCGCGCCCAATACTGAAAAGACTGCATGAAGGAAGCGCTTGCTGGGTAAAACACCAGTTTAGGACAAAGCGTGGGGGTACAGGTTCCCCTGTTTATTGCGGCGCAGTAATTTCTTCACGAATAAAACACGCAAAAAATCGACCGATCGTGCTATTTTGAACGCAGACTCCAACAACAAAGATTACTTTTCAGTAACATAAGTAAATACATTACAAAAAACTACCGATTTTTAAGGAGACGGTAACGTGTCTGACGCATTCCCCCATTTGAATTCTCCGCTTGATCTCGGCTTCACTACCCTGCGCAACCGCATCATGATGGGTTCGATGCACACCGGCCTTGAGGACAAGTACAAGGAATTTGACAAATTCGCCGCCTATTTTGAGGCGCGTGCAAAAGGTGGCACAGCCCTGATTGTGACGGGTGGCTTTTCACCCAACCTGGAAGGCTGGCTATACCCGTTTGCATCCAAGTTGAGCAGCAGTGGTGCCATCAAACACCACAAGAAAGTAACCGAAGCCGTGCACAAACACGACGGCAAAATCGTGATGCAGTTGTTGCACGCAGGCCGCTATGCCTACCATCCGCTCAGCGTGTCCGCATCAAACGTGAAATCGTCGATCAACCCGTTCAAGCCTCGGGAAATTGGTGATTTCGGCATTCGCCGCACGATTGCGGCATTTGCCCGATCCGCAAAAATTGCTCAGGAAGCCGGTTACGACGGTGTTGAAGTGATGGGCTCGGAAGGCTACTTCCTGAACCAGTTCATTTGCAAACGCACCAACCATCGCACGGATCGCTGGGGTGGTTCAGTTGAAAACCGTGCGCGTTTGTCGGTTGAAATTGTTCGCCGAATCCGCGAGACCGTGGGTGAAAAGTTCATCATCATTTACCGCCATTCCCTGCTGGATTTGGTCGAGGGTGGCAACACCTGGGATGAAGTCAGCTACATCGCCAAGGAAATTGAGAAAGCTGGCGCCACAATGATCAACACCGGCATTGGTTGGCATGAAGCGCGTGTACCTACCATTGTGACCTCCGTGCCCCGTGCAGCCTTTGCTGAACTGACTGCCCGCTTGCGCAAGGAAATCAAGATTCCTGTGATTGCATCGAACCGGATCAACAAACCCGATGTGGCCGAGCAATTGCTGGCAGATGGTGCTTGCGACATGGTGTCGATGGCTCGCCCCTTGTTGGCAGATCCGGAATTTGCAATCAAGGCCAAAGAAGGCCGCGCTGATGAAATCAATGTGTGCATTGCCTGCAACCAGGCTTGCCTGGACCACACGTTCAGCTTGAAGCGTGCTTCTTGCCTGGTGAACCCGCGCGCCTGCCATGAACTTGAAATTGTGGACAAACCCCTGGAGCGCAAAAAGAAAATTGCAGTGGTGGGCGCAGGCCCCGCAGGCCTGGCAGCCGCCACTGAACTGGCACGCCGTGGTCACCATGTAACGCTGTTCGACAAGGCCAGTGAAATTGGCGGCCAGTTCAATATGGCCAAACAGATTCCGGGCAAGGAAGAGTTTCATGAAACCATCAGCTACTTCAAACGCCAACTGGAATTGAAGAAAGTGGATGTGCGCCTGAACACCGTGGTGGATGCCGCGCTGGTGTCCAAAGAAAAATTTGAAGAAGTAATTCTCGCCACAGGCATCAAACCACGTACGCCTGGTATCGAAGGCATTGATCACCCCAAGGTGATGAGCTACATCGATGTACTGCTGCACAAGAAAGAAGTGGGGCGAAAAGTGGCTGTGATTGGCGCTGGCGGTATTGGTTTTGATGTGTCGGAATATTTGACACATGACTTTGCCCACCCTTCCCCCACGCTCGACCTGGAGAGCTGGAAAAAAGAATGGGGCATTACTTTTGACCCGAACAATGCAGGCGGCATTGATGGCGTACAAGCCGAGCCACCCAAGCCTGCGCGTGAGGTGTGGTTGTGCCAGCGCAAAGACGAACCCTTGGGCAAGCGCTTGGGTAAAACATCAGGCTGGGTGCACAAGGCCAGTTTGAAAAGCCGCCGTGTTCACTTCATGCAAGGCGTTGAATATTTGAAGATTGACGACCGTGGTTTGCATGTGATGAGCGCGCACGGCCCGCAAATTCTGGAAGTGGACAACATTATTGTGTGCGCTGGCCAAGATCCCTTGCGTGAACTGGTTGAACCGATTGAAGCACTGGGCGTGCCCGTGCATTTGGTGGGTGGTTCATCCGTGGCTGCGGAACTGGACGCCAAACGCGCAATTAACCAAGCCACTCGCCTGGCTGTAACCCTGTAAAGGCAGAACAAAAAATGACCGAAAAATCGATGCTGCAAAAGGTGTACGCGCAAGTAGACAAACTGCCCACACCTTTGAAAACCCGTGCCTTTACCCTGCTGTTTGGCCGTGCGGTGAAATACTTCAAAACCAGTGGTTTGAAATTCGAGTGGATTGAGCCCAATCATTCAATTGTGGTGATCAAAAACCGGCCCACTGTGCAAAACCACATTGGCACCGTGCATGCTGTGGCCATGATCATGATTGCTGAATCAGCCACTGGCGCATTGGTAGGTTTGAATGTACCCGCCAACGCCATACCTGTGATCAAGCGCATGGAAGTGGATTACCGCAAACGCGCAGCTGGCGACATGAAAGCCGAAGCCATGCTGACACAAGAACAAATCACCATGATGCAAACCGAAGAACGGGGTGAAGTGGATGTTGCTGTGACCATTACTGACGGCGAAAGCAAAGAACCTATCTTTGTTCGCGCCATTTGGGCCTGGACCCCAAAGCGCAAAGGCTAAACTAGAGAAAAACAGCAGGGAGACAAGCACATGGCGCCATTTGAATTCAGAACAGTGAACCGGATAGTTTGCGAATCGGGCAGTTCGCTTCGAATGGCTGACATGTTGGTCCCTTTGCTGACCCAACACGGGCTGCAAACGGCAAGAGTGTTCATGCTGGTTGACCCCTTTATTGCGGGCACTCAAACCTTCAAAACCATTTGTGAAAACCTGACTTCGGCTGACCATGCCGTGCACATTTGCAACGATGTAGAACCAGACCCGCCCGAGGCCTTGGTGCACCGGGTAACCGCACTGGCCGTAGATTTCAAAGCCGATGTGGTAGTGGCCATCGGTGGCGGCTCAACACTCGATGTGGCCAAACTGATTGCCGTGTTGGCACGCGGTAAACAAGAACTGAAAACCATGTACGGCGTGGGCAATGTGAGCAGCGACAGGCTGCCATTGGTGCTGGTTCCCACCACCGCGGGCACAGGCAGTGAAGTAACCCCCATTTCGATTGTGACCACTGGTGTGGACACAAAAATGGGTGTGGTGTCGCCCGTGTTGTATGGCGACCTGGCCATTCTGGATGCCGACTGGACACTCAGCCTGCCCCAGCATGTAACAGCAGCCACTGGTATTGATGCCATGGTGCACGCCATAGAGGCCTACACCAGCAAACGGCTGAAAAATGCGTATGCGGATTTTTTGGCCTGCGAAGCACTAAGGCTACTGGCCGCCAACTTGCACACCGTGTGCAAAGAACCGGCAAACCGCGAAGCGCGCCAGGCGATGATGCTGGGTTCTTGCATGGCTGGCCAGGCTTTTGCCAACGCACCAGTGGGTGCTGTGCATGCCCTGGCCTATCCAATAGGTGGCATTTTTCACGTGCCGCATGGTTTGAGCAATTCACTTGTGTTGCCCCATGTATTGCGGTTTAACCTGCCTGCAGCAGAACAGCAATATGCAGAACTGGCCCAGGTATTGAAGCTGGGCCACCACGGTGACAATGCGTCTCAATTGGCACAGGCCTTCATTGATTACACTGCCACTTTGTCGCCTTCTACCGGTTTGCCGGTTGGCTTGCGTGAAGTGGGTATTGGCGAGAAAGATTTGCCCTTGATGGCCAGCGCTGCCATGCTTCAAACCCGCCTGCTGAGCAACAACCCACGCGATGTGAGCGAAGCTGAAGCATTGGCGATTTACCAAGCAGCGTACTAAAACAATCCATTTCAAATCATGACTACACTGGCCAACTACCCCCTGCATCAAACCGTTCAAACCCGTTGGCACGACAACGACATTTACGGTCATGTGAACAATGTGGTGTATTACAGTTACTTCGACAGCGTGGTGAACCGCTACCTGATCGAAGAAGGCGGACTCGATATTCACAACGGCGAGGTGGTGGGTTTTGTGGTGGAAAGCCAGTGCAAGTACCTGAAACCACTGGCCTACCCGGAACCGGTTACCGCGGGCCTGCGCGTGGGCAAACTGGGCAATAGTTCAGTGCGATATGAACTGGGCTTGTTCAATGCTGCGGGCGAATTGTGTGCAGAAGGCTATTTCATTCATGTGTTTGTGAACAAGGCCAGCAACACCCCCACACCGATACCCGAAGGCATTCGAAGCAAGCTGACCTTGCTGGTGGTTTAATCAGGGTTCGTATTGTTCCCGAATTTTTTTCGCCACTTGCAGTAAGCCTGCTGGAGATAAATCATTCAGTTCAATCAAAGGTGATTCATCAATATTCGGGTACTCGCGCAAAATGGAGCGTCGGTAAGCCGGGTCGTAATGGTGGGTCATCAAACGTTCAAACAGCTCGGGCATTCGGCGGGCTGCAGCCAACTGTTCCCATTCTTCAAATTCAGCGCCACCGACAAGGCTGCGAATAAAACGCAGTCGTTCGAGCATGCCTTCCGGATCTTCTTCAAAGTGTTTGTAATCCTGCCGCCACAACTCAACCCGCTGCTGCATGTCGGCGTGCACGCGAATGGTTTTGCTTTTGCGCATGGAATCGAGCATGGACGTGGGTAGCTGAACATTGCCGATTTTCTTGCTTTCCGCTTCTACAAACAGGGGTCGAGCTGGATCGCATTGCGCGAGTTCCTGCAGCAACAGGGTGTCAAAATACTTCTGGGACGGCTGTGGGGTACCCGGCAGCGCACCAATGATTGAACCCCTGTGGCGGGCAATTGCTTCAAGATCAACCACCTGGCAACCCGCCTCACGCAGGGCATACAGCAGGCGGGTTTTGCCGCAACCTGTGGGGCCGCTAAGCACGTGGTAATTGAATTTCGTGGGCGCTACTTCAAGCTGGTCATTCACCCAGCGGCGGTAGGCTTTCCAGCCCCCCGGCAATTTCTGGACGTCGTAACCAATGGTTTCAAGCGCATCAACCCACAACTTGCTGCGCTTGCCACCCCGGAAGCAGTACACCAGCACCTTGGCGTTTTTGGGATATTTGGGTAAATCTTCGCGAAGGTGACGCGCAATGTTGGCCAGCGAGTAGCGCACACCGATGCTGTACGCACCCATTTTGTCGGTTCGGTGAAGTGTGCCCACCTCTGCATATTCATCGTTGTTGACCACCGGCATGTTGACGGCACCAGGAATGTGATCCTCCCCGTACTCGCGGGGCGAGCGTGCGTCAATGATCAGGTCGTAAGCGGAAAAATCATGCATGAAAAAAGCCAAAGTCAAAACGAAGGTTCAGCCCGGCAGAATAACGCAAAACAGGGCCTCGGTTTTACAACTAGGTTGGCAAATTCCGGCCCGGCAGGGTTTTTAGGCCACCGGCAATTGTTTTAACGCCTTTCCAGTCGGTGGCTTTTCGTTTTTGCAGCATGGGCCACAACTTCATCAGCAATTGTGCAGTGGCCAGCACATCGGCTGCGGCTTGGTGGCGCTGTTCACATTCAATGCCATAGCGCTGCATCCACACATCCAGCGGCAGCTGGTGATTTTCCTTGTGCAGCACAGCGGCCAAATGTTCCAGATCCAGCCAATGCCTGTGGGTTGTGCGGCCAAGCACCTTGCGCAGTGCTTTGTTGATCAGGATTTCATCAAACCAGCTGTGAAAGGCAATCAAGGGGGAATGGCCCACATAGCGCAGGAATTCAGACAAAGCCACTTCGGCTTTGACCCCTTTTTGCTGCGCACCGATACCAATTCCATGAATCAAAATATTGTTCTTGTCGATAGCCTCAAACTCGATCATATCGACAATTTCGGGGGGTTGTTTGATGACGACTTCAAACGTATCAGTGAGCGAAATTCGTGGACGCCGTTGTGCATCAAATACAATCGCGGTGGCAGCAACTGAAATAAGCCGGTCTTTCTTCGGATTAAGACCCGATGACTCCACATCAAGCACCACCCAGCGGTCAGGGTTTGGGCTTGAAAAATCGAGCGTTTGAACCAAGCGATTCTTGATATAACTAGCCCAGCCTTGAGTAGGCAGCAGCTGACCCTGCAAAGTGGTGCTCAACGCATGTGCTCCATTTCGATCCGCTGCTGCAAGCGGCGCCCTACCCGGAAACATTCTTTCAGAATGCGGCGATCAATGTTGTCGAGTACATCGTAGTTCACCACATTGGGCTGGTCGGGAAGATCGGGCACAGCCACGCCCTCGTCCAGTTGAATGCGCAAGCGCATCATTTGCAAAAACTCAAAGGCGCTCACCCAAGCATCGCGGCGTTGCTCTTCGACACTCAGCCGCTTGGCCACGGCCTCGAAGCGACGACGAGTATTCACTTCATCAATCCCAAATACCAGTGAGAAAAAACGTGCCGCATCGACAAATACGGCGGTACCCTGCTTTTTCAAATCCAGAGTGCGAATGTCATCGATCTCAGTGGTGTCTATGCTGCCGTGCCAATTTAGGGGTGGGCGAAACCGCATGATGTTTTCAGCCAGAAGGCGCAGGAATATGGTGGACTCTTTGGCACGGGTCACAATGTAATCCCGAAGCGGCTGCGCCAGCTCCTTGTTGCCCGCCAAGGCACGGAGATCAAAAAATATGTTCACACGCAGCAGGTTTTCAGGCGTGGCCACATCGATCCATCGCGCAAACTTGTTCAACCATTCACCCGCTGTCATGCAGCACTCAGGGTTACTGGCCATGATATTGCCTTTGCACAAGGGGTAGCCGCACTGATCCAGGGTTTGATTCACCTCTTTGCCGAAGGCCAGCCAGCGAGGTCTGTCCACTTCTGGCTGATCGCTGATGAACAACAGGCCGTTATCCTGATCGGTTGCAATGGTTTGTTCAGAACGACCTTCCGAGCCGAAACTAAGCCAGCAGTAGCTGTTGGCATCAATGCCCATTCGGTTGCCCACCACTTCCAGAATACGCTCGGTGAGCACGTCGTTCAGATGGCTGATCAATTCAGTGAGCTGCTTGGCTGCAATGCCCTGACCCAACAGGTTCTTGGCAAAACTGCGAATGTCGTTGGCGCAGGCACGCAACATATCTGCATCTTGCGCTGAACGAATGTTGCTGCTGATTTGTTTCAACGACAAACGCTGCATGGCAAAAATATCCCGCTCAGACACTATTCCGCTCAGTTTGCCGTTGCGCGTCACGGGCACATGGCGAATGCCAAACCTGGACATCAACAGGGCAGCATCTTGGGCGGTACAACTTTCGTCCAGCGTATGAACGGGTGTGTTCATCACCTCAGCAATTTGCGAGGTCAGCGGTTTTTGGGCCATGGCCACGCGGGACAGCACATCCTGGCGGGTCAAAATGCCTTCAACAACCATGGCCTCATTCACCACAATCATGGAGCCAATCCGGTGCTCGTGCATCACCTCCAATACCTGTTTCAAGGGGGTGCTGGGGGCACAGGAAAAAGGCTCGTGACGGCACACATCGCGCAAAGGCTTTTCCAGCGTTTGCTCAGCCAGTGTTTGCGAAGAGTAAGCCACCTGAATCGCCTTTCGGGACAGGTCGAGAAACTGCATGGTGCGCCGGGTTAAATAATCGGAGAACACCGGGCTTTTACGCGCCAGGGCTTGCACACCGTCAAAAGTAAACATCAAACAGAAGGAGTCTTCGCGGGCGCTGTAAGTCGCGGTCACTGCCCTTTTGGCCAGAAAAGCATTGACCGGGAACATTTCACCAGCCTCGTATTGAAACCCTGTGGAGGACAAATCCGCCAAACCCTTGCGACCCACAGTAGAGCCTTTCTCGACATAGTAAAGAAACTGGGGCGGGCCGTCCTCGGGCCGCACAATCACTTCGTTGGGTGCGAAGTAGGTTTCAGCGCAGCCCTCAAGCAGACAGTCCAGATCGCGAAGGGGAATTTCACTGAACGGGGCGTGCTTGACCAGCCGTTGTTTGATGTAATCCAGCATTTGCCCGCTGGGGCTGGTACTGGTTTGGGCTGAATCAGGGGCAGCAACCCCCGAATCGGCCACAGAAGCGGCATTCGGTCGATTCACAGTCTCTCCATTTGCTGGGCTAAATGGTTTTTATAATGGTTTTCCCTATTGTAGCCTCAGCACCTTACAAAAAGCTTGTTTCTTCCAAGCCACGTCACTTGAAAATAGTGCTTGCTTTGCGCCTGGGGCAGGAATATATTCGCGCAACTCTCCCCATGGCTGTTTTTTCCCGAGGTTAAATTGCAGTCAAATCCCACCACAATCATTGTTGATGGCGCCGGCGTTGAAGCGCTTTGCCAAAGCTGCGGCGTGTGCTGCTCCACGTTCAGGATCAGTTTTTATTGGGGGGAAACCACCGCAGCCGAAGGCGGCGTGGTGCCAGTTGAATTGACCGAGCAGATGAATCTGTACCGAAGCTGCATGAAAGGCAGCTCACAAAGCAAACCCCGTTGCATTGCGCTGGCAGGCAATATTGGTGAGTCGGTCAGCTGTACCATTTACGAGAACCGGCCCTCACCATGCCGCGAATACGATGTATTTGATGCCAAAGGCGAATTAAACCCGCGTTGTAACCAGGCGCGCGCCAAACACGGCCTTGCTCCATTGAATGTGCGTTATGTGCCCGTGGCCGGTGTGCCGGATCACATCACCCTGCCCACCCCTGAGATCAACACTGGCAGTTAATCAACTTGCACCGCTGAATGTGTCTTGATCATGTTCAGTGAGAGCCGCACGAACGGCTTTTGCATTGTCCAAAGCCTGAGCATTGTCGCCGTGCACACACAGTGTTTGAGCAATAATCACGAGGCTTGAACCATCCAGGCACTGCAACGGCCCGCCTCGAACAATCAATTCAGCCTGCGTCTTGACCTGAATTGGGTCGTGAAGCACAGCACCGGTCTGGCTTCGTGGTGCCAAAGCGCCTGTGCTTAGGTAAGCTCGATCCGGGAAAGCTTCCTCAACCACCTCGATGCCAGCTGAACGAGCCCACGCCACCAACGGACTTCCAGCCAAAGCCAGTAGCTTGAGGTGTGGAAAAGCCTGGGCCAAATCGATTAGAAGCTCAGCTTCAGCGGTCTGGAAAGCAGCATCGTTGTACAACTGCCCATGGGGTTTGAAATGCCCAGAGGTACACCCCAGTTTCGCGGCGATGTTTTCAAAGAACTCCATTTGCTGTTTCAATTCACTCAGCAACTGCGTAGCTGAACCCTCGGGCTTTCGACGCCCGAACCCGGCCCGGTCCGGGTAACTGGGATGGGCGCCCACCTGTACGCCGTGGTCGAGCGCCAACTTGCAGGCCAGGCGAATACTGTGTTCATCACCAGCATGCCCGCCACAGGCAATATTGGCCCAGTCGATAATCTTGAACAAGGCTTCGTCGTGGGCACAACCTTCGCCCAAATCAGCATTAATCCACATCACCGCTTGCCTTGTTGCATTCAATGGCGTGTTGGTAGCGTTTGTATTCATGTTCATGCTTTGCGTGCAAGCGCCTTGCCTGCTGTTGATCCACCAGTACCCAGCTTACGCTTTCCCCGGCACCAAGTTGCGACAATTTCCAGAGGTCGCAAGACAACACACTGCCCAGACGGGGGTAGCCGCCGGTGACCTGAGCCTCGCACAGCAGCACCACCAGTTGCCCACTGGGGGGCAGCTGCACCAGCCCCGGGTGAACGGCATGAGAGCGCAAGGACAACGCTTGTTTCAGCGATAAAGGTGACTCTGAAGCCTCAAGCCGATAGCCCATTCTGCTGCTTTGAGTACCCAGGCTAAAATGTTGGCGTGTAAACAGGTGTTGCGAATTCTCGCTGAGTTCAAAAAATTCCGGACCAGGCAAAAAATGAAGCACCAAGGGAACAAAATGCCCGGAGCGAGCAAGCGGCATGGCCAAACGAACACCAGTTCGTATGCTGGGAGCAAACTGCTGGGTAAAATGAAGTTCATCCCCGACTTGCAAGGCCCTGCCTTGCAAACCGCCGAAGCCGGCGGCAAGACAAGTGCTGCGGGAATCCATAATTTCAGGCAGATCCACACCACCTTGCACGCACAACATATTCCAGAAGCCCAAATGAGGTGGTTTGGTGCGCAGTACATCACCCTCCTGCAATGTTAAAACTTGACCGCACAACACCGATTTGTTGTTCAATAAAGCCTGGGCGCCGCGGTTTGCAAACAATACCTGGCATGGCTTGGCGCATACAAAATCGAATTGGCCCATAAGCTCAAGACACGCTGAATTGACAGCGTTACCCAAAGCCAGGTTACCCAAACCGAACGAGAAGGGATCCAGCACTCCACCGATGGGCACACCCTCATGCTGGTATCCCCAACGCCCGAGGTCGCTGACAATACCCTGCCCTTGAGCTCTGACTACTTTAAGCATGATCAGCCCGAATGAATTGAACTGTGTCACCAGCCTTGAACAGTGAATGCCCTTCCTGATCTGTACGTTCAGGATCAAAAAGGACCTGCTCGACGTGCCCCATCAAATGCCATCCACCGGGACTTTCCCAGGGGTACACCGCGCAGTAATGAGCGGCAATCGCCAATGTACCAGCTGGTACACGCGGGCGCGGCGTTTCCCGGCGCGGGAACTGAAGCTGTTTGGGTAAACCTGTAAGGTAGGCGAAGCCGGGTAAAAAGCCCAAAAACTGAACGGTATAAATAATGCTGCTGTGCAAGTCGATTACTTCAGTCGGGCTTAGCCCGGTTTGCCCGGCCAACCAGTCGAGATCTTGCCCGGCCACGCCACCGTAATGCACAACAATGTGATGATGGCAGCCCGGTTTGTTGGCATCCATCCTAACCTTCCCGAGTTTGGTCAGTGTGCGGTCAAGTTGATCAAGCAAGGCTTCGCACCGCCCTGTTACAACTATTGAATTTTCAAACAAAACAGTAATTGACTGATCCGTCTGAACACACTGACAGACAGGCCAGTCCTGGGTTTCAAAAGACTGGATTAATTCCTCGCGAAACAGCGCCAGCTCGGTTGGGTAAACACTGGTGGCCCAGTCTATCTGGATAGCGCGATCGGAAAGAAGGTAAGCCTTGGGCATGGAAGCACCAAAAGTTGGAACAACAGACTTTGAGTTTAAACACAAAAAAAGCAGCCAGCGGCTGCTTTTTTTGCAATACGCGAATTAGCTTAGATGATTCACGCTGCGGCTTGCTTGTCCTGGTTGGCCAGGTTGGTCTGGTTTGCATCGCTTGCCTCAATGGTTCGAAGACCCGCCTCACCGATCGGAATTCGGCGTGCTTTCATTTGCTCGGGAATGACCTTGCGCAACTCAACCACCAACAAACCATTTTTCAGGTTGGCTCCTTCCACTTGCACATAGTCTGCAAGGTTGAATTTGCGCTCGAAACTGCGAAATGCAATGCCTTTGTGCAGGTACTGTTTACCCTCTTCGTCGGTTTTGCGGCCACGCACGGTGAGCACACCACGCTCTACTTCCAACTCGAGCTCTTTTTCATCGAAACCCGCCACTGCTACGCTGATTTGGTAACGGTTTTCTTCAAGTGCCTCAATGTTGTAGGGGGGATAACCGGTTGAAGTATCCGCACGCATTGCTGCATCCAGAATACTGGCCATGCGGTCAAATCCAATGGTGCTGCGGTACAAAGGGGTAAGGTCGATTGTTGCCATGATTCATTCTCCTGAGAAGCAAAAAATCAGTTGCTCAAAATGTGCGGAAACTCTCTTGGAGACATTTCCCACAAGTCTGATTTATGAGCCGCCCGGAAAATTTCAAGCGTTTTCATTAAAATTTTTTCAGGTCGAAAACAAGTCGCCATCCACATAGAACCACTGCCCGTTTTCCTGTACAAAACGGCTGCGTTCATGAAGACGACTGGCAGGCCCGTGGCTGGGCTTGTAACGCGCCACAAACTCCACTTCAGCCTTGTCACCCTGTGGCCAGTGCCCTTTCACACTCAAACCCAACCATTTGCCTTGTGCAAGCTCATCGCTTAAATCCAGCTGCTTGGGCCGTGTGCTGGCATGCCAGGTCAACAACACGTAATCACTTAAACCCAGGGCGTAAGCACTGTAGCGAGAACGCATGAGCGCCTCGGCTGTGGGTACCGACTCAGGATGAAAATGAAACGGTTGGCAGCAGACTTGATAATCGCCTTTGCCACAAGGACAAGGCTGTGATTTATTTTTTTGGACCATGTAAGGTAAAAGCGATGAATTCAGCAGATTTTTCATTTTAGACTGAAGCCAGAGACAGCCAACCTTATACCCACAACAATGACCAGCAACCATGACAATTAACCCTACACAAGTGCACGCGTTTAACCATACCGATGCCTTGGGTCATCACGACGCAGTGGCCCTGGCGGGGCAACTTCAACGCGGAGAAACCAGTGCCAGCGCGCTGGTGCAAGCAGCCTACCAAAGGCTTGAATTGGTGAACCCTGCGCTACACGCCACGGTGTGCATGCAAGAAGAAACCGCATTGGCTCAAGCCCGTTATTACGACGAATTGGGCAATTTCAGGGCGTTTCAGGGTATACCGGGATTTTTGAAAGACAACCTGGATTTGCAGGGTTTGCCCACTCGGCACGGCTCTGCTGCCATGCCCGATACCCCCAAAAAGCATACAAGCGCCGTGGCACAACAAATTATTGACACCGGTGTGGTGTTGCTGGGCAAGACCAAACTGCCCGAATTCGGGCTGACTGCCACCACGGAATACAGCAAGTCAGAAGCAGCCCACAACCCCTGGAACACTGGACACAGCACGGGTGGTTCATCGGGCGGTTCCGCGGCCCTGGTGGCCGCGGGTGTGGTTCCAATTGCCCATGCAAACGACGGTGGCGGCTCCATTCGTATTCCAGCCGCCTGCTGTGGGCTGGTGGGATTAAAACCAAGCCGAGGCCGGCTGGCCATGAATGAAATGGCAAAAAGTTTGCCTATCAATATTGTGAGCGACGGGATTGTGTCGCGTAGCGTACGGGACACTGCAGCGTTTTTCGCTTTGGCTGAAGAGCATTACAAGAACCCGACATTGCCACCACTGGGCCACATTACAGCCCCAGGGCGCAAACGCCTGAAAATCGGCATGTTCACGCAGAAAATTTCTGGTCATGAAACAGACTCCGCCTGCGTGGAGGCTGTGCACAAGGCCGCCGCCTTGTGCGAAGAGCTGGGCCATGAAGTGCAGGAAATACAAGTTCCGATCAGCGCCCAGTTTGCGGATGATTTTTTGCTGTACTGGGGCATGCTGGCCGCCTCCATTTCACACTTGGGCAAGCTGGCCGTTGACCGGCACATGGATACAGGAAAACTCGAGCCACTTACCCTCGGTTTGGCCAAACACTTCACCCGCAATCTGTTGAAGTTTCCATTCGCTTTGCGCAGGCTTCACCAGTTTGAAGCGCAATATGCCACAGCCTTTGCGGACCTGGATGTGCTGCTTAGCCCCACCCTGGGGCAGCCAGCGCCGCCTTTGGGTTACCTGGCACTCGACCTGCCTTTTGAGCAGGCGCGGGAAAGGCTGGTTAACTTTGCATCATTCACCGCCGCTCAAAACGTGGCGGGCGCACCAGCCATCAGCCTGCCCATGCACCACACCGCTGAAGGTACTCCAGTGGGGGTTCACTTTGCCGCAGCCATGGGACATGAATTCAGGCTGATCGAGCTTGCCCTGGAAATTGAACAAGCTCAACCTTTCAAGATGCTGGCATGAATTCCAGATGCGCCCTATAAACCAGTGAAGCCCTGTCCACCATGGGGCAGTGGCCTGTGTTTTCAAGCATTAAATCGACAATCGCGGGTTTGGCCTGTTTCAGCACGGCCAGCCCGCTGGGGTGCACCAACTGGTCTGAATCACCCCACACCACCATCAAAGGCACTGAGGTTTTTTCCACCATTTCATTCAAACTGACATTGACATCCGGGTTCACGAATTCCATGAAAACCCGATCCAGCAAAGCCTTGTTCTTGATCGACATGCGGCCGAAATATTTGCGCATGAAACCAGGCATAGGCGGCGCTTTGCCGTTGAAACAAAGATTAACCACCCTTTCATATTCTTCGAAATTGGTGGGGGCAAGGATGATTTTTCCTTCATCGGCAAAGGCGCGCCCAACGGTGGTGTGCTCGGAGCCTTTCACTCCCGCGGGATTTAGCAAACAAGCGCTAAGAACCCGGTTCTCAAAATTCGCGGCCAAGGCACCTGCCAAATAGCCTCCCATGGAGTTACCCATCGCGTGGAAATTCTTGACACCCACAGCATCCAGCCAACGCACAACCCGATCGGCCTGCTCCGCAATATTAAAACGGGCATTGCTGGGTCGGTCTGATTCACCAAAACCGATCAGGTCGGGAATCCATACGGTGTAATGGCGCATCAGGCGCGGGGCCAGTGCCAGCCAATTCTCCTTGTTGGCACCAAAGCCATGTATCAAAACCATGTCGGGCCCTTGCCCACCTTTGAAATACACGGTGCGCCCGTCTACGGTGTTGACGCTGCTTTTGATCAGACCCATTTGTTTGCATTTGGAATCGATCAGTTTGCGGCACAGCCAGTTCATAAACGCGTTGCTCATTGTTGTTTCACCTGTCTCGTTGTCTGGTTTCTTCTTACATACACAATGGCTGCTCGCTGATCTCGCTTACAGCAATTGGATGGCTTAGTTTTTTTCGCGGTTCATCAACAATACATTCACTGGGATCGATGTCTGTGGGAAGCGTCGAAACCTTCTGAAAAAGATTGCTTGATTTGAATAGGAGGATGTTCAAAATGAAAGCAAATGAACTACTGGAACAAATTCGCGAAGCCAATTTATCTTACCTGCTTCTGGCCAAACAACTCATCAATGAAGACAAAGCCGAGGCCATCATTCGCTTGGGTATTGATGAAAACACAGCAGACCTGCTGGATCAACTGACCACCGCACAGGTTTTGCGCATTGCAGCAAACGATGTGCCAATGTGCAGCATTCGATTCGAAGACCCTGCCGTGTGGAAACTCCTTTGTGACCACGGAAAAGAGCGCGCTATTTCAGGCATGCACGCCGCCATCTTGATGGCCGGCCGCAGCGCCCAAATTTCAGCTTAAGCGCACTTAAAAATAACCGTGGTTCATGCACCTGCGAGTGCGCTGGAGAGCAAACATGTCCAAGATTAAATCCTTGATGGCCGAGGCCGTTCAAATCAAACTTGCTTCTGACTTGATCAAGCTAGACGCTCGACTGCAAGTACTGGAGAGCGAAACCCAATTGTCACGTGAGCGCCTGATTCGCCTGTACAAGGAAATCAAGCAGAAATCGCCACCCAAGGGCATGTTGCCCTTCTCCACCGATTGGTTTATGACCTGGCAGCCCAATATTCATTGCTCGCTATTCATGAACTTTTACTCCACTTGCATCAAGCACACCGACCTTGAAGACGGCGAATGCCTGGTCAAGGCCTACAAACTGTATCGCGAACAAATCAACGTCTTGGGCCTGCCTGAAGTGTTGTCACTGACCCGCGCATGGCGCTTGGTGAAATTTTTTGACGCCGGAATGTTGACCACCACAGCCTGCAAAACTTGCCATGGCAACTTTGTGGTGCACACCTACGACCTGGTGAATGACTATGAATGCGGCTTGTGCAATATGCCCTCCCGCGCCGGGAAAACCAAGCAGGACGCAGCAACCCGCTTCTTCAATGAAGAAAGCATGCTGGAAACCGCTTAAAGAATTGAATTGTAGTGCCGTTGTACCAAGCAGTAGCTTGTTTTTTGTCTCTCTCCCCTGTCCGTAGTACAAGGACACTTCAAACACCTGTCAGCGATTGCTCACAGGTGTTTTTTTTAAGCCATGAAGCGGGCAAGAATTTGGCGGCTTCGGGCGTCCAGCGCAAGCAGGTCTTCGATGATGAACTGCATGCCATTGGCATGGGTCAACACCAAACGGCTACCCCCCAGACGCCGAATGCTTTCATCCGTGGGCAACTCGAACTTGCAAGACCCTTTGTCCGTTTCCAGGGTCCAAATGCTTGGTGTGGAGTACGTGGACACCGAAGTAATTCGAAGCACAGTGGGCCTGAATTCGCGAACAGCCAGGTAATCTTTCACCACAGCCTGTGAGCCTGCGTCCAATTGATCAAGGCGATCCAGCCAAGCCAGTTCTTTGCTGTACTCATCCACAATTGAAATACTCTCATTGGGTGCTGAAAAAGGAAACGCCAACACAGGCATCACCCGGTCGGCCACCAACTCCTCTCCTTTGTACAAGGCCAGCTTGCCCTGTGTTGATTCACGCAATCGCCAGTCAGTCATATTGGGCTTGCTCCTGCTTCAGTTTTTCCTGGGCCTGGTGCAAATGCCAGAAGTGCGATTTCGCCGCCAGCAATTCATCGTGCGGGCCTTCTTCCACCACCTTGCCACGGTCCATCACCACAATGCGGTCGGCTTTGCGCAAGGTTGAAAGCCGATGTGCAATCGCAATGGTGGTTCTTCCCTGCACCAGGTTGTCCAAGGCCTTTTGAATTTCCTTCTCGGTTTGCGAATCGACCGAGCTGGTGGCCTCGTCAAGAATGAGAATTTTAGGATCGATCAACAAGGCACGCGCAATCGAAATACGCTGGCGCTCGCCACCCGACAAACTTTGACCACGCTCCCCCACCAGTGAATCGTAACCGTGCTGCAAGCGCAGAATGAATTCATGCGCATGTGCAAGCCGCGCTGCAGAAATAATTTCTTCACGGGTAGCGTCGGGACGCCCATAGGCAATATTCTCGGCGATGGTGCCAAAAAACAAATAAGGCTCTTGCAACACCAGGCCAATATTTCTGCGGTAGCTGGCCATTTCAATTTGACGAATATCAATTCCGTCGGCCAGCACTTCACCATCACTCACATCGTAAAAACGGCACAGCAGATTCACCAAAGTTGACTTGCCGGAACCACTGTGGCCCACCAACCCAACCATTTCGCCCTGCTTCACTTTCAGGTTCACACCATCGAGCACCTGCCGGCTTCCATAGCGGAATGACACATTCCGCAATTCAAGCTCGCCCTTCAACTGATCAATTTTTACCGGGTTTTCAGCTTCGGGTACCGAAGACTTGTAATCCAGAATATCGAAAATACGCTTGGAACCAGCGGCTGCTTTTTGGGTGACAGACACGATCCGGCTCATCGAATCAAGCCGGGTGTAAAAACGGCCGATGTAAGCCAAAAAGGCGGTGAGTACACCCACCGTGATGTCATTGTTCATGATCATCCAGATGCCGGAAGCCCAAATCACCAAAATACCCAGTTCAGTCAGCAGACTGACCGTGGGTGCGAACAGCGACCAGGTTTTGTTGATTCGGTCGTTCACTTCGAGGTTGCGGGTGTTGGCCTTCAAAAAGCGGTCAGACTCTCTACGCTCTTGTGCAAAGGCTTTCACAACACGAATGCCCGGAATGGTGTCCGTAAGAATGTTGGTGACCTCACCCCAAACACGGTCGACCTTCTCAAAACCCGTGCGCAGCTTTTCGCGGACCAGGTGAATCATCCAGGCAATGACGGGCAACGGCAGCAACGTCAGCAAAGCCAGCTCAAAGTCAATGTTCATCAAAATGATCGCTGTCATCACGATCATGATCACATCGGTAATGAAGTCGAGCGCATGCAGCGAGAGAAACAAATTGATTCGATCGGTTTCAGCGCTGACACGCGCGATCAAATCACCGGTGCGTTTCGCGCTGAAATAGTCCAGCGACAAGCTCATCAAATGGTTGAATGTGGTGGTTCTCAAATCAGAGCCGATTCGCTCGGAGACCAAGGCCAACAAGTAGGTTCTTGCCCAACTCAAACCGGCAGCCACCACCGCTGAAATCAAGAGACCACTGAGATAAAACGTTGCCAACTCGGTGTTCATGGGTTGGCCGTTCTGGAATGGAATCAGTACTTCGTCCATAAGTGGCATTGAAAGATAAGGCGCCACCAGCGTTGCAGCAGTTGACAGCAATGTCAGAATCAGCCCGGCAAACAAACGCCAGCGATACGGGTGTGCAAAGCGCCACAAGCGCAACAGTGCCCGTGAAGAAACGGGCTCTTCAAACCCGGCATCATCCAGTTCTTCATCGGCCAGCAAGCGCGGCACCGGGTGCTGAATTTGAGCCGCGTGAGATGTGCCCTGCTCAAACTCACGCACGGCTGTCTCCAGCAACTCCACAAATTCTTCAAGTGCGCGATGCAAACTGAAGCTGGCATAGAAGCGAAATACCTGCCCGGAATCAATCTGAATCAAAACCGTAGAAAGACCAGAATGATCGGACATGGAAATTTTCTCAATGCTTGAGAAATGTGCCTTGAAAACAGGCACCTGCAATTCCTTGTCTACCACAATTAATTCATGGGCGTTAAAGGCTACAAGGCTGCGAGAAAACTCACGCCGAGTGTTCATGTCAGCCACAAACACCGCTTGGGTTGGTGAATTGGCGGCCCAAACCTCTGAAAGGCGTTGTACTTCGTTTTCAGACGGTGAAAATCCAACGATTTTCAATGAGATTACCCCCTCAGTTCGCGAATTCGCTGATGTTACACCACTATTTCCAGCGACACGGAGTTAACATTGATCGAAAATCCAATCCTCGAAAACAAACCTGCCGACACCCATCTTATGACGCAAAAACGCCTTGTAATACTCCGAACCATGTGGCTTGATGGCCCAAATATCTGGACCTATCGAAGTTGCATTGAAGCGTTGGTGGATATTCAAGAACTGGAACAATTCCCTTCCAACCTGTTGCCAGGATTTTACGAGCGATTAACGGCTTTGCTACCCGGTTTGGTTGACCACCGCTGTGGAATTGGCGAGCCGGGCGGTTTCCTGCTGAGGGTGCGCGAGGGCACTTACGCTGCGCACATGCTTGAACACATTGTGATTGAACTGCACACGCAAGCAGGCCTTGAAGTGGGATTTGGCAAAGCCCGAATGACCAGCAAGGAAGGCGTGTACAAAATGGTTTTTCGCACCCCAGACCCGGTAGTGGGTATGGCTTGTCTGGAGGCAGGTGTGCGCTTGTTGCACGCAGCCATCGAGGGGACAGAGTACGATTTGCAGGCCGAGCTGAAAGTGATCAAGCACCACTGCGACATGCACGGCCTGGGCCCCAGCACACAACATATTCTTGATGCGGCTTACGAGCGTCGAATTCCGATTGTTCGCCTTAACGACGGCAATTTGGTACAGCTGGGCCATGGGAACAAGCAACAGCGCATCTGGACTGCAGAAACATCCAAAACCTCAGCCATTGCAGAAGGCATTGCCGCCGACAAAGACCTTTGCAAGGAACTGCTGGCGCAATGCGGTGTACCCGTTCCCGAAGGTGAAATGGCCAAAAGCCCTGAACACGCCTGGGGAATTGCACAGGACATCGGCGTGCCTGTGGTTGTGAAACCCGTTGACGGTAATTGGGGGCGCGGTGTATCGCTTGAGCTGACCAAAGAAGAGGATGTAAAAAACGCCTGGCCACTTGCAGACAAGGAAAGCTACACCGGCGTTATTGTTGAAAAATTCATTCGCGGAACTGAGCATCGGGTTTTGGTGGTGAATTACCAGGTGGCGGCAGTATCACGTGGTGAATTGGTTCATGTGATGGGCGACGGAAAGTCAACCTTGCAAGAACTTTGCAATCAGCAAATCAATACAGATCCTCGTCGTGGTGAATCGGAAATTTTCCCCTTGCGCCCGGTCAACGTTGAAAAAAATCCGGCCGTATTTCTGGAAGTACAACGCCAGGGATACACAGCCACTTCCGTGATTGCAAATGGCGTAAAAGTGCTGATCGAACGCAACAGCAACGCCTCGGAAGATGTCACCGATTTGATTCACCCCGAAATTGCACGCCTGTGCTGCATGGCAGCGCGCGTTGTAGGCCTGGATGTGGCGGGTATCGACCTCGTCTGCGAGCATATCGATCAGTCCCCCAAGGGCCAATCACTGGCGGTGGTCGAAGTCAATGCAGGTCCTGGCTTGCTCATGCACATCAAACCTGCGAAAGGTCAGGCACGCAACGTGGGCAAACCCATTGTCGAATCACTTTTCCCGGGTGATGCCAACGGTCGAATTCCAACCATTTCCTATTCAGGCGGCCCCGAAATTGACGGCTTCGGCCCCGAACTCACTGAAATTCTTGAAGATCAGGGACACAAAGTGGGCTTGGCCTGCGACCAAGGTTTGGTGATGAACGGCCGCACCATCAACAAAGCCCCCTCAGCAAACTGGCAATCAGGCCGCAACTGCCTGATCAACAAGAATCTGGACACCTTGGTAATGCAGGTCAAGGCCAGCACCATTCTGTCTGAAGGCCTGCCCTACGACCGGTCAAGTCTGGCTGTGATTACCAGTCTGGGTGCCATGGAAGGGCTGGAAGAATGGGACATTCTCACCAAGGAACAACACTTCAATGTGATGCGCACCGTGGTAGACCTGGTACTGGGCAGTGGCCACGCTGTTGTCAACGCAGACGAAGTCAGCCTGCTGCCTTTGAAGGACCTGTGTGACGGTAAGGTGATCTGGATCAGCAGCAGCGCCGACAACCCGATTGTTGCGGAGCACGTGAAAAACGGCGGCATGGCCGTTGTTTATCAAGACGAGAATATTCAGTTCATGGGCAATCGAGCCGAAGCCGAACAACGCAGCCCCATTCCGCTAAAACAGCCGCCGGTAAACCTGACAAAGGCGCTGGCTCTTGCAGCGGCAGGTTGGGCGATGGACGTACCGCACCACCTGCTGCGCGCCGATCTTCGGCAGCGCTATTAAACCCCAAGCTGACGCACACAACAGGTTGATAAATTATGAAAATTGAACGCATTCGCGCCTTGCGCGGCCCCAATTTGTGGAGCAAAAACACCAGCATGGAAGCCCTGGTGTTTTGCGAAGAAAACGAACGCCTTTATGATCGCTTTGCCAATATTGAAATGCGCGTTCGCAGCGCGTTGCCCGGCATTGGTTCGCTGCGAGCCACAGGGTTCGAGCAAAGCAATATAGCGCTGGCGCATATTTTGAGCCGTACCGCCTTGCGCTTTCAGGTTGAAGCTGGTTCGCAGGTGACTTTCGCCCATGTGGCTGACAACATTACCACCGGGTACTTTCGGGTGGTGGTGCAGTACGAGGAAGAAGATTTGGCGCGTGCGGCTTTTGAAGAAGCGCACCAACTTATTCTGGCGGCGCTGGCAGGCCATGATTTTGATGCAAATGCAGCCATAGAGCGCCTCAAAGAAATTTATGAAGACTGCAAACTTGGGCCCAGCACAGGCTCGATTGTCAATGCAGCACTGCGCCGGGGTATTCCCATTCGCCGCCTGACCCAGGGTAGCCTTGTGCAGTTGGGTTGGGGCTCCAAAGCGCGCAGAATTCAAGCAGCAGAGACCGATACAACCTGTGCCATTTCTGAGGAAATCGCCCAGGACAAAGACCTGACCAAAACCATTTTGTCTGCAGCCGGAATTCCCACACCCCGCGGCAAACTGGTTAAAACGTTTGAAGAAGCGCTGGAAGCCTTTCGCGAATTGACCAAGGCCACCAACAAAGGCGTGGTGATCAAGCCAAGCGATGGCAACCAAGGCAAAGGCGTGACAGTGAACATTGTGGACGAGGAACACTTGCGTGTAGCCTTTGATGCCGCCAAAAAGTACGGCAGCGGTGTACCCATCGTGGAGGAATTCATACCTGGTCACGATTATCGCTTTCTGGTGGTGGGTGACAAGTTGGTGGCTGCCGCACGTCGCGAACCTCCTTCCGTGGTTGGCGATGGTGCGCACACCATTGCCGAGTTGGTCGAAATTGAAAACCGCAACCCCCTGCGTGGTGAAGGCCATGGCAGCGCCTTGAGCAAACTTCGCCTCGATGAAATTGCAATTGCCCGAATCAAGAAACAGGGTTTCACCGCTGAATCTGTACCCGAGCAAGGTGTTAGGGTTGTCCTTCGTAACAATGCAAACCTGAGTACTGGTGGCAGCGCCACGGATGTTACCGACAACGTTCACCCCGCCATGGCCGAAATGGTGATTCAGGCCGCACAGCAAATTGGAATCGAGGTGTGCGGCGTGGATGTGGTGTGCGAGCGTGTGGACGAATCGCTTGAGGCCCAAGGTGGTGGCATTGTTGAATTAAACGCTGCACCGGGCTTGCGCATGCACCTGGAGCCATCAATCGGCAAGGGGCGCGACGTGGGTGCAGCCGTGATTGATCTGATGTTCAAGAAAGATGAAAACGGCCGTATTCCAGTAGTGGCCGTCACTGGCACCAACGGCAAAACCACCACGGTTCGCCTGATTGAACAAATCCTTCGCTACCACAATCTGCGTGTTGGTTTTACTGGCACAGAAGGTGTGGTCGTGAACGGACACTTGATCGACACCGGTGATTGCAGTGGACCTAAAAGCGCACACAAGGTGCTGGTTCACCCCGAAGCAGATGCCGCCGTACTGGAATGTGCACGGGGCGGCATGCTGCGTGAAGGTTTGGGTTTTGACATGTGCGATGTGGGCATTGTGACCAACATTGGCGAGGGTGACCACCTGGGTCTGAACTTCATCGACAGCGTGGAAGACCTGGCCTTGCTAAAAAGCGTGCTGGTTCAAAACGTGGCCCCCAATGGTCTTGCTGTACTGAACGCGGATGACCGCCACGCTGCGAACATGGCCAAACTCACCCCCGGACGTGTGCTGTTCTTCACCAGCAACCCGGACAACCCGATTGTGGCTGCACACAAAGCCAAAGGTCGCCCAGTCATTATTCACGACGGTCGCGTGATCAACATCAGTTATGACGACATGGAAAAAACCATTGACCTGATGGATGTACCACTGACCAACAACGGCTTGTTCACCTTCCAGGTACAAAATGTGATGTGTGCTGTGGCTGCCGCCTTGGGTCTGAACGTACCATTCAACACCATTCGGGCAGCGCTTGGCAGCTTTCAATCTACCCCCGACACGGTGCCCGGCCGCTTCAATTTTTTCAAGCACAAAGGGGGTTCAGTGATTGCCGATTACGGCCACAACCCGGATGCAGTGTCAACGCTGGTTAATACGCTGAAGAACATACCGGCCGTTAGACGCACCGTAGTAATTAGTGCAGCGGGCGATCGTCGCGATCAGGACATCACTGAGCAAGGTCGCTTGGTGGGTGGATTTTTTGATCACATTATTTTGTATGAGGACGCCTGCCAGCGCGGTCGCCCAGATGGTGAAACGCTGGCCTTGCTGCAACAGGGCATTGCACTCGCCTCTGGCGACAAGAAACCCTCGGTTGTCGAGGTGCGGGGTGAGTTCAAGGCAATTCAAATGGCCCTGGATGAAACAGGCCCGGACCACCTGGTGTTGGTATTGATCGATCAGGTCAATGAAGCCTTGCAATACCTGCAGGAAAACACCACAGGCGAGCCAGCACGGGCATCTGCCTAAAAACCAAGCCGCTTGAGCATGCGGTGAAAGTTGCCGGAATCGAGACCCAGCTGCCTAGCGGCTGCGGCTCGATTGCCATCCGTGTAATCCAGCACCTGCTGTATCAGATTTCTAGAAAAAGCATCTACAGCATCCCGATAAGGCATGCCTTCGATAGGGCCGGCCATTCCCATCTCCACAATAGTTGCCGGGCCTCGGGCAGTCACAGCGCGTTCTTGCTCAAGCTCGCTCAGCAGGTCAAGGTGCTCAAGTTCTACAGTCACCATGGGGCCAGGTTCATCCCGACGCGCTTTCAATGCTGCACGCCCCAATGTATGTTCCAGTTCCCGCACATTGCCCGGCCAAGGGTAGCGTTTTAATGCAGCCTCACAGCCGCGCCCCAGGCGCAAATTGCGCAAGCCCAAACGGCTACGGTTCTGCTCCAGAAAATAGCCTGCCAGCAATACCACATCATCCCCACGCTCGCGAAGCGGTGGAATGTGTAAAGGATAAGCGCACAGGCGGTGATACAGATCAGCCCTGAAACGCCCTGCCTTTACTTCAGCCGAAAGGTCCCGATTGCTGGCAGCCACGATGCGCACATCGACCCGGTGCTCTCTGTCGCTACCCACACGCTGCACCTGCCCGCTTTGCAGTACCCGCAACAACTTGGCTTGGGCAGAGGCACTCAGCTCGCCCACTTCATCCAGAAACAAGGTGCCACCGTTGGCCAATTCAAACTTGCCTTGACGATCGCGCTCTGCACCGGAAAACGCGCCTTTAACATGGCCAAACAGCTCGCTTTCAATCAACTGGTCGGGCAAGGCGGCGCAATTGATCACCACCAAGGGCAAATTCGCCCTGTCGGACATGGCATGCAAGGCCTGCGCGACCAATTCTTTGCCCACACCTGTTTCACCATGAATGAGCACAGCCAACTGACTGTTGGCAACAGTCAAAATTTCATGCTTTAGTTCGCGAATGGGCGTGCTGTCCCCAATCATTTCCCGACGAGACAATTGAACACCTTCCAACGCGCTCAGACCATTGCCGTCAGCCTGACTCAACTTCAGGGAAGTCGCGGTTCGATCGGTTTTCTCAGTCAGTTCGGCGACATGCACAACCGCTTCACCCAAGCGTGCAAACATGGCCATGGCGCGTTCAACTTTCACATCAAACACGCCCGCTTTCAGGGAGTCCAGCGTAATTGCTCCCCACAACTTGCCATTTACATGCAGGGCACAACCCATGCAGTCATGGACATTCAAATCGCCCGCATGCACGCCTTCGAGCAAACCGTCGTAGGGGTCGGGTAAGGTGGACTTGTTCGGAAAATGGGTCACGCCACGGTAAGTCACAATCGCATTCAGGCGAGGATGCTCGTTTAATTCGAAGCGGCGCCCCAGGCTATCGGGAGTCAAACCGCGTACGGCCAGCGGCTTTAAGGTCGAGCCCTCCTTTTTCAGCAAGGCGCACGCGTTGCCGGGCAATGCGGCGGCCAATGAATTGACATAGCGCAAGTAGCGAGTTGACGGATCCAGGTCGGCTCCAAGGTCTTCAATCACTGCCAACACAAAACTGGACATTTCCACGGCTAGCCGTCCTTATTGTACTTATAACAATTACTGTTTTAATAACAATATCAAATCGCTGTCAATTAAACAATGATTTGATATTTTTAACAAAACACATTTTTTCATATATTCAATATTTTCATATACTTAATAAAAATGTTAAGGCTGGCATGTATCTTGATAGTGTTTGTCACTGTGAAGCATGTACAAATTTACAATCGATCAGGAAGGAAAAAGCATGTCAGTCAGCACCGAGCAAAAACATTGGATCAAGGCAACCATTCCCGCACTCGAACAGGGTGGCGAAGCATTGACGACACACTTCTACAAACTGATGTTCAGCAAATACCCGGTTACGGCTACCTTTTTTAATCCGGCTCATCAGGAAAAAGGCACTCAACCTCGCGCCCTGGCCAATGCCGTGCTGGCCTACGCCAAACACATTGACAACCCGGCAGTACTCATGGGTGCGGTCACACTGATCGTCAACAAGCATGTAGCCCTGGGGGTCAAAGCCGAACACTACCCTATTGTGGGCGAATGCCTACTACAGGCCATGAAAGAGGTGCTGGGCGCCGCAGCCACACCTGAAATTATCGACGCCTGGGCAGCCGCCTATGGCCAGCTCGCCGATATTTTGATCAACGCCGAAGCAAACCTGTATGCCAAACAAGCCATGTCCACCGGAGGGTGGGAGGGGCAACGTGCTTTCACAATTGCCGCGAAAGAGCAAGAAAGCGAACTGGTCACATCTTTTTATCTGAAACCTTTGGATGGTAAACAGATTATGACTTTCAAACCGGGGCAATACATTACCCTGCACCTGAATGTAAATGGCGCAACTGTGATGCGCAACTACTCACTCTCAGACGCACCCAACGGGCAACATTATCGAATTTCGGTCAAGCGCGAAGAAGGCGGCGTGGTATCCAACCACCTGCACAAGCAACTGGCTGTGGGGGACACAGTACAGCTAAGCCCACCCTGCGGTGAGTTTGTTCTCGATGACAGCAAAGACCCCTTGGTGCTGATCACCGCCGGCGTTGGGTTGACCCCGGCCATTGCAATGCTGAAAGCAGCAGCAGGCCAACGCGAGGTGCGGTTCATCCACGCCTGCAAAAATGCCGCGCAACACTCTTTCAAAAACCTGACCGAGCAATTAAGTACCCAGCACAGCAACATCACAGCCGAGTACATTTATGAGAATCAGGATGGTTTGATTAAACACCAAACCATTGAGAAAAACCTGCCCAACAATGCACAGGTTTACTTTTTGGGTCCAGTTGGTTTTATGAGTGCAGTAAAGAACATGCTGGGCAAGCTGGGTGTGCCTGCCGAGCGTCAGCATTTCGAGTTTTTTGGTCCTGCACAGGCGATTTAAAACGGTTGGATGTTCAGAGTAACGAGCCTTTGGCGTTGCCCGAGGCTTGTTTCTGAACAAACTCAAGCAATTCATCAATTTGAAACGACTTGTCGAAGAAGGCCCTCGCCCCAAGACTCAAACAACGGTGTCGAATCACCAAATTTGAATAGTTGGAAAAAACGACAACACCAATCTGTCTGTCGGTCAAATCCAGATCATCCTGCAGTTTTTTCAGCACGCCCAAGCCCGTGCCAGACCGCAATTCCAAGTCAACGATCGCCAAATCTGTAGGGTCCACTCTCATGAAAGCCACTGCATCTTCCTCAGACTCCACACTGGCGACCACTTCAACACTGGGAATTTCGCTCAACATGGATTGAAGCATCGCCTGCAATTCAATCGAGTCCTCTACTAGCAACACACGCAATGGCACTTGCAATTGGTTTGTACAATTCTTTTTCATGGCGGGCACCTACAACGCCCCACTGGCGCAAAGCCAGCAGGGCATTGAGTTAAGGTCGGCTCAATCCGTTGGCTCTATCGCCAAGCTTACGACTTGGGCTTCAACTCGATCATATTGGAAACAGCTTTCACACCTTCCACCTGTTTGGCCAACGCCTCGGCGCGCTCAAGTTCAGCCTCGGTTCTGGCTTCACCCGACAACACCACCACACCTTGCTTGGTTTCTACATTCACACGCAAGGCACTTACGGTTTTGTCTTCCGCATGCTTGGCCTTTACCTTGGTGGTAATGGTGGCGTCGTCCACATATTGCCCCACGGCCTTCAATGGTTCTTTACCCTGCTCTGCTGCATACACAGGGCTCAACGCAGACAACGCAACACCAGAGGCGATCAAGGTTTGAGTGATCAATTTTTTCATGGTTGTACTCCTTCAAGGTTATTGAACTGACTACTGACAAGAAATCAAGATCAAAGGTATGTATTGATCAGGCTTCATGCGTTCAATACTACGGCGGGGCAAACCATTGATCTGTCCGACAAGGACGATTCGTTTGTAGGACCAGTCTGGCTTCCCCAACGGACCACAACACGAGGACTATTCAAATGATTCGATTGGCGATTGTTGATGATCATGCAATTGTGCGTGCTGGCTTTCGTGAAATGCTCAATGAAGAACTGGGCATGTGTATTCAGTTCGAAGCGGGTACCGCGCAAGAGGCCAGAAGCCTGCTGCGAGAGCACAACTGCGATGTTTTGATGCTTGACCTGTCATTGCCTGACGAAAACGGTATTGACTTGTTGCGCGCCGTTAAACAACGACATGAGAAGACGCAGGTCTTGGTCATCAGCAGTTTTTCAGAAGAACGCTATGCTTTGCCAATGATCCGAAGTGGTGCCAGCGGATACCTTTGCAAAGACTGCGACCGCAGCGACCTTGTCAACGCTATCCATACGGTGGCGCAGGGTCGACGTTATATCTCGGCCAACACAGCAGAACTGTTGGCCCGCGAAATGACCGGCGAAAGCGACAAACCAGCGCATCAGGAACTGTCTGAACGTGAAAGGCAAGTGTTCATGCGCTTGGTGAGGGGCGAAAGTGTGTCAGCTATAGCGCAGGTGCTTCACTTGAGCGTAAAAACAGTGAGCACCTATCGATCAAGGTTACTGGATAAGCTTGGCGTGAACAGCAACGCAGAACTGGCCACCTACGCACACCAGCACGGCTTGCTGCTCGACTAAACCACCTGTTCAAAATCAAACAGGCATTCGCACTTCAATGCGTGTGCCGCGTCCAGCTTGTGAATCAAGCAATAAATTGGCGTTAAACATCTGAGCACGGTGTTTCATGCCGGCAATGCCATGGCCATGCAGCTCAATGTTTTCTGTGTTAAAGCCACTGCCGTTATCAGCCACGCTCAGAATTACCATGCCCTGCTTCTCCTTCAGGCTCAACTCCACCTTGCTGGCCTTGGCGTATTTCCGAACATTCGTCAACGACTCCTGGGCCACCCGAAACAAGGCCAACGATTGTTCAGGCGACAAACTCAACTCATGCTCGGGAAAGTCCATCACCACAGACATGTCCATTTCAAACTGCTGCCCCAGTGAACGAAGCGCCTCAACCAGCCCCAAACCCTTGAGCAAAGGGGGTTGCAGGTCATCAACCAAACGACGCGTCATTGAAATAGTGCTTCCAATGTTTTCAATCAAACGAAGCATTCGCTCCTGAACAAGTTCATCGACCTGCGTACCCAAAGATCGGCGCAACCAGCCCGCATCCATTTTCGCAGCAGTCAATGCCGAACCCATTTCGTCGTGCAACTCCCTGGCTATGTGCTGGCGCTCCGCCTCTTGGGCGGTGGTCAGGTTGGTGGCCAAATTGCTCAACTCAAGCGTGCGCGCTTGCACCTTGGCTTCAAGCCGGCTGTTTTCTGTTTTCAACAACTCCTGAATTCTTGCACGCAAGGCCACCTGCCTCTGTTGCACCACAAACAGGCCAAGTATCAACAATAGCGACGCGACACCCAAGGCATATCCCACGTACTGAATTTTCTTGGCACGCGCCAAATACATATTCTCAAAATCCTGATGAACCTTCTCCCTTCTGGCTTTCAGTATCGCCAAGCGAACCCGGATTTCATCCATCAACTGTTTCCCAAGTTCACCATGCTCTACCGACAAAACCAAGGGAGCACCACCCCGGCTCAACATCTCACCGAGGTACTGAAACTTTGCATCCACCAAACGCTTCAAGTCTTGCAAATCGGCATAATCATCCGAATCAGGCGGAATATCAAAGTTCATGGATGCCATGAGCGGCTCCAGTCGCGTCGCTGTACTTCGGTAAGGCTCGAGGTACGCGTCGTTGCGCATCAGCAAAAAAGACAGGGCACTGGCTTGCGCATCAACCAACAACACCCACAATTGGTCGAGGCGATCGATGCGTTTTTGATTGAGCTCAGACATCGCCACCACCTCAGCATTCATTCGGGAATGGGTGTAAGTGATGCCCAACAAGGCAAGCACCATCGCGCAACCAAAGGCCAGTAGCCAATACGGACGGCTTTGACGGATTTGCACTTGCGCGGAACTAAAAACTCGTAATTTTGAATAAACCAAGCTTACCTTTGGACTGAGCAATAACAGAGACAGGTACCCTTTCAACTCCCTAACCTACAAAACGGTTGACCCCCCTACATCAGGCTACTACCCATCCTTGGTATTGATATTCACCTCATCAGCCGAAATTGACCATTTTTGACATTCTTTTCAAGCATTAAAAAAAGCAACATTCAACTACCATTTCCGGAAGTACCAATTTCTTCACCAGTGAAAGGCCACAACGCCAATGATCTCCGCCAGCCTCGCCGAAAACACATCCGGGCCGGAACCTGACACTGCAAACCAGGCAGACTCGCCAGCCAATCTGCTGTCGGAGTCGAGCTATGCAAGCAAAGATTTGAGTCCTGACGTAGTTTTGCTAATCGACGACGACCCCGATGTACTCATGGCCCTGCGCAAAGAACTGCGCAAGTTAAACCTCACTGTACTCACCTCGCTGGACGCCCGGGAAGGCGTATCACTGGCCAAACACCACAAACCGGGCGTGGTTATTTGCGATATACGAATGCCTGAATTGTCGGGCGTTGAGGTATTTGAAGCCATTCATCAAATTTCACCTGACTCCGCCCGGGTCATGTTGACCGGATTCAGCGAACTGGACACCGTGGTTTCCTCCATCAACCGCGGCCACGTGAATCGCTACCTGTGCAAACCCCTTGACGCTGAAATGCTTCAACTTACCCTGTCCGAGCTGGTGGGGCTGGCCCGTGTCAAGCTGGAGCGAATCAAGGCTGCACGCGAGTTGAATAACAGAGCGGCCGAACTTGAATTGCTCAACAGCTCGCTTGAACATTGCATCAGTGAACGCATTCGAGAGTTTGAACAAGCCAAGCTGTTCCTGGACATGTCCCGCAGGGAACAAAAAGCCCAGTACTTCAGTGCGATCAAAGTATTTTCTGGTCTCACTGAGCTGCGCTCTCCTCAACTGGGCGCACACAGCAAACGGGTGGCTGAACTGGCCCGCCTTATCGCAATTGAACTTGGCTGCGATCCAAACTATGTGAACGAAGTGTATATCGCTGGTTTGCTGCATGATGTTGGAAAAATCGGTCTGTCCGATGAAGCTCTTTTCATGCCTGTTGGTAGCCTGGGCAAGGAACTGCGCACTGAACTGATGACCCACTGCACCAAAGGTCAGGCCGTATTTGCAGGCTTGGCCGACATGGAAACAATCGCCACCATGATTCGGCACCATCATGAGCGTTTCGATGGCGAGGGTTACCCGGACGGGATTTTGAATCAGGTGATTCCAATTGGGTCGCGCATTCTGGCCGTTGCAGAAGACTACGATGAATTGCAACAAGGCTGGCTCGCGCCCAAAAAGCTTTCTGAAGACGAGGCGCTGTCATTTGTCATGAAATCTGGCGAAAGCCGCTACGACCCACAAGTGCTGCAAGCGTTACCACCTGCACTGGAAAAACTCCGGGCCGCCCCACGACTTGAAGAGCGCCTTCTGTCGGGCAGCGAATTGATGGTGGGTCAAACACTGTCACGCGACTTCATTGGCCCTGACGGATACTTGTGGCTATCCAAAGAAAAACTGGTGAGCAAACACTTTATTGATCAGGTCAAAGAATACGAAGCCACACATGGCAAATCGCAAAAAGTCTATGTATATCGCCTCAAGCGATCTGGCCGGTAAGGCACCCCGCGGAACACACCATGCACACTGAAGACACCCTCGACAAAGAGAGCAGCCCATTAATCCACGGATTCACGGGAAGCCTTAACCGGAACAAACCCTCCAAGCACAAAATCCTGTTTGTGGATGACGACTCCAACGTCATCAATTCACTACGCAAAGTATTCAGCCTTGAGCCTTACGACATTCTTTTCACGACCAACCCACGAGAGGCGATTGCACTCACTCGCAGGGAAAAACCGTCCGTGGTGATCTGTGATATGCGCATGCCCGATTTAAGCGGCGTAGACGTGCTGCAAGCTATTTCCGAATTTGCACCCCACGTCGGGAAAATCATTCTCACAGGCCATGCAGACCTTAACTCCTCAATTGACGCCATCAACCTGGGACAAGTCGACCGGTTTTTAAGCAAACCCTGCAAGGACGACACCTTGCGTCATGCCGTAGCGGAACTGATCGAAGTGTTTCAAATTCGGCTTGAAACCGAGCAAATGAACCAAAGCCTGGCCGAGAAGGTTTATGAACTTGAAAACTTTCAACAAGAGCTCAACACCAGAGTTGACGAACGCATGGATGAAATCAAGCAGGTTAATTCACTGCTGGACCAGTCCCGTAAAGACATCAAGCTGCAATACCTCAGCGCGATTCGCGTGTTCTGCAACTTTCTGGATTTACGCTCCCCTGCCTTGGCTGCACATTCACGGCGTGTTGCCGACCTTTCACGAATTCTTGCGCAACAACTTGGTCTTGATGAAAGCGAGGTTCAGGAAATTTACATTGCAGCCTTGCTACACGACATTGGCAAAATAGGTTTGCCAGACCGAACCCTGTTCACCCCCTTTGCAAGCCTTGACGGCGAAGCGCAAGCCAGCTTGCTCAAACACCCAGTGCGCGCCCAAACCGTGTTTTTAAGCCTGCCCGACATGGGGGAAGTCAGCACGATCATTCGCCACCATCACGAACGCTATGATGGTCAAGGATTCCCGGACGGCCTCATCGGCGCAAGCATACACATTGGAGCACGCATACTCGCTGTGGCTGAAGATTACGATGAACTGCAACAGGGTTGGCTGGCAGATCAAAAATTATCCGCCAAGGATGCCGCTCGATTCGTCAGCAATGCCTCGGGCCGACGGTACGACCCCGAGGTCATCCGGGCATTGCCGTCCGCACTGGAAGAATACGGCAGCACACCGCTTGAGCATGAACAAATGGTAAGCGCCAAGACACTGAAAATCGGCGCAGTACTTACACGTGATTTCACGGGCCCGGATGGATACCTGTGGGGCGCCAAAGACCAGGTGGTCAACGGCAGAATGATCACCAAATTCCGTGATGGCGAAAAGGTAATTGGTCATCCCATGAAAATTTACATCATGAAGCCAAAAGCACTGGCCGAGCGGCACTAAACAAGCACCATGATTATCCCAGCATGGCCTGCAATGCACGGCACAAGTCAGTACGGCGATAAGGTTTTCGAAGCAAAGCTAGGCGAGCATCGATGGAATCAAGGCCACTGATCACATCCTCGGCATAGCCCGAGGTCAAAAGAATGGGCAAACCCGGGTACATTTGACGGATTTCACGGGCCAACTGGGTACCAGACATGCCACCGGGCATGACTATGTCGGAGAACAGCAAATCGACGCGATCAAGGTCAGAAATTACACGCAAACACTCTCGAGCATTGTGCGCCGAGGTCACCTTGTAACCCAGGTCTTCCAGCAAGCACTCCACATGCTCGCGAACCATGGCATCGTCCTCCACCAACAAAATGTGTTTGGCACTACAAACGGCAGCACCTTGATTGGTCGAATTATTGTCCATGGCTGCACCGCTCTCCGTCCTTGTTTGGCTCATTCAAAGTCAGACTCTGACGTACAAGAAATCAGACTACGAATTCGCTGGATTATTTCCAGTTGTGCCCTGCACTCCGTGTCAAACCGCTGTAGCTTGAGTTGATCCAATCGTGAGTGCTCATTCATTTTTCCAAGCAAATCGTCCAGCTCAAGCACAAACGGCAGCATGGTGTTGTTTAGTTTGTGTACGTACTGAGAAAGCAACTGATTCACTTGCTCACCTTGATCCCCGCTGCCCGTTCCATCCGTCACCATGCCAATTACCCCTTGACTGCCTGTTAGGCGCTGACCATTATTTTATTGAAAGAGCCGCACCTGAACCAGCGTTTAAGCCCCCCCTACTCAATTGAGTGCACCCTGAACCATTCAAAATCGGCGATATGAAAATGGACAACAATCCCCTTTTACTGGAAGAGAATGCACTGCAAGCCTTGTCAGCACTGCCACAACCCATCTGGATATTTGATCCGGAAACCTTGCGCATCATATGGAACAACCCTGCCTGCGAAGAGTGGCTGGAAATAAGTGCTGCCGAATTGCAGAGCAAAACAATTCTCGATCTTCGCCCCCCTTCAGACCACCAGGCCCTGCGCGCTGCTTTGATTGCGTTTCAAAACGAAACCACATTTACATCGCAATGGACCCTTCAAAGCAAAACAAGCAAATCATTCAAAGCCCGTTTCCACTGGCAACGCTGCGCCCTGAATCAAAAAATACAAGTGTTGGCGACCATCAATGATGTCACCGATACCCACGAAACCCTGGCCAACCTGGACCGTGCAAAAAAATTGATTGATATCGCTGGTACCAAAGCAAAACTGGGCGGCTGGAGGATGAGCCTTGGCAGTGACCACGTGTCATGGACTCCCCAAACTGCCGCCATCCACGACGCCCCTTACGAGCCTGCGCCCAGCGCAGAGGAAGCCTTTTCGTACTACCTGCCCGCCTACCGCCAGAAAATTGAAAAGTGCTACACGGAATGCATCACGGAAGGAAAACCTTACGACGAAATACTCCAAATCAAAACACGATCCAATCGCATCGCCTGGGTCCGAGCCATTGGTGAACCCGAGCTTGATTCTCTGGGAAACATCATCGGCGCTCAGGGTGCATTCCAGGACATCACCGAACTGATACATGAAAAGAATCGCAACTCTGATTTGGAACAGCGACTGTTCTCAACCCTCGAGAACATGAGCGACTCTTTTTTCATGATCTCGACCCGATTCGACTTTGTGTACTTGAACCCTAGGGCTGAAAACCTGCTCAAAAGACGACGCGAAGACCTGATCGGCAAAAACATTTGGCAAGAGTTCCCGGAAGCGCGCAACACACCGGTGTATTCCCTGTATCAACAAGCCATCGATACAGGCAATGCCATCAAGGTCAAATTTTTCTACCCGCCTCTGGACACCTGGTTCGAAGTCAATGGATACCCGACAAGCGAAGGACTTGGCGTCTATTTTCGTGACGTCACCAACGAGGAGAACCAGCAACAAGCCGCGAAACTGCTGCATGAGCGATTCGTGCTGGTGTCCAAGGCCACCAACGATGTGATCTGGGATTGGGACTTGATCAAAAATGGGCTTTGGTGGAACGAGTCCATGAGCCGCGTGTTTGGCTATGAACTGCTGCAACTTGAACCTGGCCCTGAATCATGGACGACGCGTATCCACCCCGATGACAGTCAGCGGGTTCTTGAGAGCATTCATCAGGTTATCGATGGCACGGGAACACACTGGAGCAATGAATACCGATTCGCAAAATCAAGCGGAAAGTATGCTTTGGTTCACGACCGGGGGTTTGTCATTCGAGACGAACAGGGCAAAGCCATTCGCATGTTGGGCAGCATGCTGGACCTGACCGAAACCCGGGAACTGGAGGAGAAATTGCGTGAATCCCAAAAGCTGGAGGCCATGGGGCAACTGACTGGCGGAGTAGCCCACGACTTCAACAACCTGCTCACTGTAATCATGGGCAATGCTGAAACCCTGGCCTACAGGCTTAAAGACAATCCACAACTTCAATCACTGGCAGAAATGACCAGCAAAGCCGCAGAACGCGGGGCTGAACTCACCAGTCGACTGTTGTCGTTTGCTCGCAGGCAACCCCTGCAGCCCAAAACGGTTGATGCAGGGCAACTAATTCAAGATTCTCTGGCCCTGTTTCGACGGATTCTGCCGGAAACCATCGAAATCGAAGCGCCTGACACTGACGGTTTGTGGAAAATTGCAGTGGACCCCGGGCAACTGGAGGTAGCACTGCTGAACTTGGTCATCAATGGTAGAGACGCAATTCCACAAGCCGGCAAGCTTCACATCAGCGCATTGAATACTGAACTTGATTCGATACAAACAGATGCCAAAGAAACCCTGCCTGCTGGCCCATATGTCTTGATTTCAGTTCGTGACACCGGGCACGGCATGACGCAGGAAACCCTGAATCGTGCATTCGAACCGTTTTTCACGACCAAAGAAGTTGGCAAGGGTAGTGGATTGGGACTTAGCATGGTGTTTGGATTTGTGAAGCAATCCAAGGGCTACATCAAAATTCACTCAGCACCCAATTCAGGAACTTGCGTGGAACTGTACTTTCCCAAATTTGCCCCGGAGACGCCGTGATACGCAAAGGTACTTCAATTTGTTGATTTGGGATTTACAAAATCAGTTAAATTGAACTCACATCATTACGTAACAAAATCATTGTGATTCTTGTCATTGCCAATCCGAAATCGGGTTACCTGAAAACACACAACGCCGGGGCCAGCTTGGCCGGGATTCATTCAATTCTTGGCAACTCCGGCCATGTGGCGCTCACTCAAAATACGCAAGAACTTGAAAATGCCTTGCGCCATTATGAGTACAAACCACCCACAGTGATCGTGCCTTTCGGTGGCGATGGCACCGTTTCAGCAGTGTTGGGCGCCGCTGCCAAAGTTTGGGGGGAGCATGCGATACCAGCTATATTCCCTGTGCATGCTGGCACCATGAACATGATTGCCTGGGACGCCTACCCCAAAACTGCGCCACTGAAAGCACTGCAATGGTTGGTTGAGAATCAGGCCAGCACTCACCTGCACAGCACGCCCCGATATCCCATTAAAACATCTGGCCAGCAATATGGTTTTGTGTTTGGCTTCGGCGTCACTGTCAATTTCATGCACGCGTATTACAGCCTGGGTAGTGGCCCAATTGCAGCCACAAAATTGTTGGCCAAAATAGCGTGGGGAATTATTCGGCGCAGTCAGTTCGTGGAAAATCTTTTCTCCACAGTCAAGGGGCAGCAATCTCGCGACAATGCCACACCACAAGGGTTCGCATGGCAGGCCTGCCTTGCGCTCAGTATTCAGTGTTTACCGCTGAGGTTTCGTGTGTCCACAAGCGGCGGCCCGCTCGCCAATCAAGACATGTGCCTGATCGCGGGTGTACCCAATAAACTGGCGCTGGTAGTTAATTTGCTGAGAATTTGGTTGGGTAGGATGCCGCACAGTGTGGGCGTAGAACGCAGCACTATTCACCGCATTGATTTTCAATTCGATTCACCCACAGCCTGGCAACTCGATGGCGATGTGCATGCACCCCTGTCGTCAATACGAATCAGCAGCGCCCCGGCAGTGCAGTTTGTAGCCATGGAATAAAAAAAGGGATCCCGATTGGGATCCCTTTTTCATTCTGGCGGAGACGAGAGGATTTGAACCTCCGATACCCTTTTGGGGTATGCTCCCTTAGCAGGGGAGTGCCTTCGACCACTCGGCCACGTCTCCAGAAGGCCGAATTATACACGGTTTCGGCCAAAATGTTGAATGCTGGCGCAAATCGCTTTCAAGCAAATTGCACCACATTCCCATCAGTTAAAACTCAACTCAAACTCCCAGTTCAAGCTGCCTCTTTTTCCAAACCGAAGGCCTTGTGCAGCGCACGAACTGCCAATTCCATGTACTTGTCGTCGATCAGCACCGACACCTTGATTTCCGAAGTAGAGATCATCTGGATGTTAATGCCCTCTTCCGACAAGGTTTTGAACATCAGGCTGGCCACACCCACATGTGAGCGCATGCCGATACCCACAATCGACACCTTGCACACATTGGTATCGCCCGCCACTTCACGTGCACCCACGCTACCCTGAATCTTGTTTTTCAACAGATCCATGGTTTTGTTGAATTCATTGCGGTGTACGGTGAACGTGAAATCGGTGGTGCCATCCGAACCCTGGTTCTGGATGATCATGTCCACGTCGATGTTGGCCTCAGCAACCTGACCCAAAATTTGGTAAGCCACACCGGGCTTGTCAGGCACGCCACGGATGGTCACTTTTGCTTCATCACGGTTGAAAGCGATACCGGAAACAACGGCCTGTTCCATATGTTCATCTTCCTCAAAAGTAATCAGCGTGCCAGACACTTTTTCTTCGTCCAGCGACATCATCGGATCGGTCAAGCTGGAAAGCACACGGGTGGGCACGCGGTACTTGCCCGCAAATTCAACAGAGCGAATTTGCAGAACCTTCGAACCCAAAGAGGCCATTTCCAGCATTTCTTCGAAACTTACAACACGCATGCGGCGAGCCTCGGGCACCACGCGAGGGTCGGTGGTGTAAACACCATCCACATCGGTATAAATCAGGCACTCAGCTGCACCCATGGCTGCAGCAATTGCCACAGCTGAGGTGTCAGAACCACCACGACCCAGCGTGGTTTGGTTGCCAGCTTCATCAATGCCCTGGAAACCGGTGATGATCACCACCTTGCCAGCGTTCAGCTCGGCTTTTACGCGCGTGTCGTCAATCGATTCAATGCGGGCCTTGGTGTGGCTGCTGTCGGTTTTAATGGGCACTTGCCAACCCGAGAAACTGATTGCGTCCAGCCCCTCAGCCTTCAAGGCCATGGCCAGCAAAGCGACTGAAGCCTGCTCACCGGTGCAACACAACATGTCGAGTTCACGGGGATCAGGCTCAGCCTGAATTTCCTTGGCCAGGCCAATCAAGCGGTTGGTTTCGCCAGACATGGCCGATGGAACCACCACCATTTGAAAGCCCGCGCGATGCCACTTGGCGACACGCTTGGCTACATTCTTGATACGTTCTGTGGACCCCATGGAGGTGCCACCGTATTTATGTACTATCAGTGACATAGTCAGATCGCCCTGCACAAATAAAAAGCGCGAACCATTTCGCGCTTTTAAATCAATCAGTTGAACATTTTACCTGAAATTTTCGCTGCACTTATTGATTCGCGGAATAACCCAGATTCATTTGCAATCCGCCCGACTCCAATACCTCGGGATGTTTGCGCATGTATTCCAGACGATCGAGGTATTCAGTGGTGACATCGCCAGTGATGTACGACCCATCAAAACAGCTGGCATCGAAGGTTTGAATCTTTGGATTCAAATCACGAACGGCGCGCTTCATGTCTGCGATATCCTGGTAAAACAAGGCATCTGCACCGATCTCGGCACAAATTTCATCATCTGTACGACCAGAGGCAATCAGCTCATCACGCGTGGGCATGTCAATGCCGTAAACGTTTGGAAAACGCACGGGTGGCGCTGCCGATGCAAAAATCACTTTCTTTGCACCTGCTTCGCGGGCCATTTGTACAATTTCCCGGCTGGTTGTACCGCGCACAATGGAGTCATCCACCAACAACACGGTTTTACCCTTGAATTCAACAGAAATCGCATTCAACTTCTGGCGAACGCTTTTCTTTCGTACCGCCTGCCCAGGCATAATAAACGTACGGCCAATGTAACGGTTCTTGATAAAACCTTCACGGTAGGGCACGCCCAACTGATTGGCCAATTCCAGTGCAGCTGGACGGCTAGAATCAGGAATGGGCATCACCACATCGATTTCGCCGGCAGGCATGCTTTTACGAATTTTGTCAGCCAGGTATTCACCCATTTTCACGCGGGCTTCGTACACGCTGATGCCGTCCATCACGGAATCGGGACGAGCCAAGTACACATATTCGAAAATACAGGGGTTCAGCGAAGACTTCTCTGCGCACTGCTGCGCATACAACTTGCCGTCAAGGTCGACAAAGACAGCCTCACCCGGCTCAATGTCACGCACAAACTCAAAGCCCATGCCCACAAGGGCCACGGATTCGGATGCGAACATGTACTCGGTACCCTGCTCGGTTTCAGCTTTGCCCAAAGCCAAGGGGCGAATACCGAACGGATCACGGAAAGCCAGCAAGCCATAACCTGCAATTTGAGCCACGCAGGCATAAGCACCACGGGCACGCGCATGCACGCCGGCCACTGCGCGGAAAATCGTGACTGGATCAAGGGAGTAGCCCGAAGCATTGGACTGCAATTCATGCGCCAGTACGTTCAGCAACACCTCGGAATCAGAATTGGTATTGATGTGGCGGCGATCGTTTTTGAACAATTCAGCTTTCAAACGCTCGCTGTTGGTCAGGTTGCCGTTGTGAGCCAATACCAGGCCGTAAGGCGCGTTCACGTAGAAAGGCTGTGCTTCATCTGAGCTGGCAGCCGAGCCAGCTGTGGGGTAACGCACATGACCAATGCCCATATTGCCGGGCAATGAACGCATATTGCGGGTGCGGAACACGTCTCGCACCAAGCCATTGCCTTTGGACATTGAAAAAGAATTGCTGTGTGCCGTGGCAATACCCGCAGCATCTTGGCCACGGTGTTGCAACAACAGCAAACTGTCGTAAAGAATTTGATTAACAGGAGAAAAACCGGCAATACCGACAATCCCGCACATTGAAAGCTCCTAGTAGCGCACCCACTTGGCCACACTTTCGGGCAAATGCGGTTTGATTTCTCTCATCGCATCCACTGCCAAAGGGGACAACATGGCATTTCGCCAAAATGGCTGTTCCGGAAGCGAGGTGAAACCTGCCCCAGTAACCAGCACCAAAACAATAAATAAACCACGCGCGAAGCCGAACGTAGCACCCAGGCCACGGTCCGCAAAACCCAAACCAGCTGCCGCAACAATTTTGCCCAGCAAAGAAATCAGAATTGCCCCCACCAACATGGTTGCAAAAAAAGCAGCAGCGCACCCTATCAGCGCTTTCATGGGCGGGCTCAGCGACTCAGCCCAGTCCATGTAAACAGCGAGGTCTGCGCCATAGCGGTTTGCCACCCAGAAGGCCAGCACCCAGTTGGCCAGGGACAGCACTTCTTTGACCATGCCACGAAACAAACCCAAAATAACCGACAGCACCACCACGGCGATGACGATGTAATCAAAAATTGTCACTGCACCACTCTCCCTGCGGAGTAACCTGCAGCAGCCAACTTGGCTTTGGTTTCATCGGCTTTGGCTTGGCCTGCAATTGGCCCAACCCTGACCCGGTATACGGTGCCATTGCCAGTGCTGGTTGATTCAACCTTGGCCGGAAAACCCTTGCCACTCAATTCCTTACTCAGCGCATCTGCGCGTAGCTTGTCGCTGACAGCAGCCACCTGAACCCAGTACACCTCAGCTTTTGCAAACGCAGCAATCGGATCTTCAACCTTAGGCTCAACCTTAGGCTCAACCTTAGTTTCTGCTTTGGGTTCTGGCTTGGGTTCGGGCTTGGGTTCGGGCTTGGGTTCGGGCTTAGGTGCAGGTTTAGGTGCAGGTTCAGAAACTACAGGTGGCGGTTCTACGGCAGGTGCAACTGGTGCAGTCGCCAAGGCCTGTTCTTGGGTAGACTGGGGCGCTTCAATCTTTGGCTGTTCGGGAACCTGTGCCGCCTGCGCAGGAATTTCAGCGGAAGGACGATCGGGCACCACCAACTCGACATCGCTGCTGGTTTGGGATGGTTCGTTTTCAACCAAAGCGGGCACAATGATGATGGCTGCCAGAAAAAGCGCAATGGAGCCTACCAACCGCCTTCTGGACCTGCGTTTCAACTCATCAACCGGATCGTTGTTGACTTTGTTCCTGGCAGTAGAACGCGAATTTGAACTCACCTGCACTCCTGAAAAAATTAACCGGGACGTTTTCGAAGCGCTTCTTTGGCTTGCATGGCCTGCGCCACAACCAGGAAGGATCCAAAAACCAGAATTCTATCATTGGGTGGCACCGCAGAAGTGACCACCGCATACGCTTGACCCACACTCTCGTAGCTCTGCACGCTTTTTTCCGGTGGCTGCTTCGCAATACCACCTTTGGCCAGTGCCTGGGAATTAGCAACCCAGTCAAATGCCCCTGCATCCACGCCAGCCAGTTCAAGTTGCTGCTTCAACTGTTCCGTGCTGCGCCCTCGGTCGCCTTCCAGTGGCACCAAGTGCCAGTGGTCAACACGGTCTTTCAATGCCTTTACAACTTCCACTGCATCTTTATCGGCCAGCATGCCGAAAATACAATGGGTGTAAGGAAAAAATCCCATGTTGTCGAGGCTCTCGCGCAAATGCGCAGCAGCGTGGGGATTGTGTCCAACGTCCAAAACCACCGTGGGTTGACCCGGCAACACCTGAAAGCGCCCAGGCCATTCCACCAACAAAAAACCTTGTCGAATTGATTGTGCCGGAACCGGCAAACGATCCCGAACTGACTCCAGTGCAGCCAAGGCCGCCGAGGCATTCAACAACTGGTTGGTTCCGCGCAATGCCGGGTAGGCCAGCGCTGCACGACGCATGCTGCGCCCGCCGTAAGCCCATTGCTGCTTGTCACCGCTGTAGTTGTAATCGCGCGAAAACAGCCAAAGGTCAGCACCTATTGAATTTGCATGGTCAATCACGCTTTGTGGCGGCTTTGGGTCGCCAACAATTGCAGGCTTGCCCGGCCGAAATATGCCGGCCTTCTCACGACCAATGCTTTCGCGATCAGGCCCAAGAAAAGCCTGGTGATCAATATCTACGCTGGTGCAAATTGCGCAGTCCGCATCGAAAATATTGACTGCGTCCAGTCGGCCACCCAAACCCACTTCCAAAATGACCGCCTCCAGATCGAGGCGAGAAAACACGAGTGCCACCGCCAGCGTGGTGAACTCAAAGTAAGTCAGGGAAATGCCGGTTGCAACGCGGGTCTGCTCTACCTTTTCAAATGCAGAAATCAGCTCAGACTCAGACACCTCCTCGCCATTGATACGGGCCCGCTCAGTGAAGCGAATCAAGTGCGGCGAGGTGTACATACCCACCTTGTAGCCCGCCTGAATCAGAATACTTTCCAGCATGGCGCATGTGGAACCTTTGCCGTTCGTGCCTGCCACGGTAAACACCACGCCCTTCAGGGTGAAGTTCATGTGTTGCTGAACCACCTTCAAGCGATCCAGCCCCATGTCGATCGGCTTGCTGTGGATTGATTCCAGGTAGGCCAGCCAGTCATTCAAACTGGCATCGGCGTTGGGTTTACCTGGCTTGGAAGATTTCGGTTCGGGTACTGCTTGAGTCATGAGTATTCAGGCCGCTTGGTCAATCTGTTTTTTCATCAACAGCGCCAAGAGGCTGGCCAGGGTTTTTTTCATTTCACGGCGATCCACGATGCAATCCACTGCACCCTTTTCCATCAAAAACTCGGCACGCTGAAAACCTTCAGGCAAGGTTTGGCGCACAGTTTGTTCAATCACGCGTGGACCGGCAAAACCGATCAAGGCTTTGGGCTCTGCCACCACCACATCGCCCAAAAACGCGAAGCTGGCGGAAACACCGCCCATGGTTGGGTCGGTCAACACGGAAATATACGGAAGCCTGGCCTGGCTTAACTTGGCCAGCATAGCCGAGGTTTTTGCCATTTGCATCAGCGATCCCAAACCTTCCTGCATACGCGCACCGCCAGAGGCGGCAATACTGATGAACGGAACGTTGGCATCCAGAGCTGCCTGCACACCACGACAAAAACGCTCGCCCACCACAGAACCCATGGAACCACCCATGAATTCAAATTCAAAACAGGCAATCACCACTTCAACGCCATTCATCGTGCCTTTCTGAACCACCAAAGCGTCGGTTTCGCCTGTGGCTTCTTTGGCTTCATTCAAACGGGCGGTATAGCTTTTGCTGTCCTTGAATTTCAGGGTGTCCATGGGCAGAATTTCCTGCCCGATTTCCACACGTTCATCGTTGTCGAACAACAAATTCAAACGCTCCCGCGAGCCGATGCGCATGTGATAAGTACAGGATGGACACACCATGGCATTGCTGACCAAATCGTTTTGGTAAAGCACGGCATCACAACTTTTACATTTCGCCCAAATACCTTCAGGAACGCTTTTCTTGGCTGCATCACCCGGAGTTTTTGATGAAATGCGTGGTGGAATTATTTTGTCAAACCAGCTCATTCACTTTCCCTTGCTGAGGTGTTTTTATCGTGCGCCGAACTTGGAATCAAGCGCGGCGCGAATTGGGGCAATGAACTTGCCCGCCAAAGCGGCTGCCTCTTGTGGGCTGCCTGCTTCCAGAGTTTGAATCAGGGCGGAACCGATGACAACTGCGTCCGCAGACTCAGCGACTCGGCATGCAGACTCGGCATCGCGAATACCAAAGCCCACACCCACCGGCACGTCAGTGAATTTGCGAATGGTAGGCAACTTGGAGCTCACTTCGGCTGCATTCAGGTTTTGTGCACCGGTCACACCTTTCAATGAGACGTAATACACATAACCACTGGCTGCCTTCGCAACTTTTTCAATTCGCTCGTCAGACGACGTAGGAGCCAACAAGAAAATGGGGTCCAGTTCAGCAGCGCGCAAGTACTTGGAAAACTCCAGTGATTCCTCGGGCGGATAATCCACCACCAGCACACCATCTACCCCGGCCTTTTTCGCCTCTGCAACATACTTTTCCACACCCATGCGCTCAATCGGGTTTGCATAACCCATGAGTACGATCGGTGTATGCTGGTTGGTCAGGCGAAACTCAGCCACGTAATCGAGAATTTTGCGGGAAGTCACCCCTTTCTCGAGCGCGCGTTCGCTTGAACGCTGAATGACCGGGCCATCGGCCATGGGGTCGGAAAACGGCACACCCAACTCGATGACATCGGAACCCGCATTCGCCAAGGCGTGCAACATGGCCACAGTCTGGCCTGGGTCTGGATCACCGCCGGTGACGAAAGGAATCAGGCCTTTGCGGCCCTCTTCTTTTAATTTTGCAAATACTGCTTTGATTCTTGACATGGTTGAGATTGAAATTTATTTCTTGTTGCAGGCCATTTCTGCGCCTGTTTTGCAATCGGGGTGGCAATAAAACTCGGCACCACTCAAGCGCGCCACGGTGTGCATGTCCTTGTCGCCACGGCCAGACAAATTCACCAAAATCACCTTGTCTTTCGGCAATGTTTTGGCAAGCTTTGCGGCATGTGCCAAGGCGTGGCTGCTTTCAAGCGCGGGAATAATACCCTCAATGCGGCAACATTGGTGGAAAGCCTCCAGCGCCTCATTGTCAGTAACACCCACGTATTCAGCCCGGCCAGAATCTTTCAGCCATGCATGCTCTGGCCCAACACCGGGATAATCCAAACCTGCAGAAACCGAATGAGTTTCAATAATTTGCCCATCCTCACTTTGCAAAAGGTACGTGCGGTTGCCATGCAACACACCAGGTGTGCCCGCGCTTAGAGATGCGGCATGCTTACCGGTTTCAATGCCCTCACCCGCTGCTTCCACGCCCACCAACTTCACACCATCCACGTTCAGGTAAGGGTGAAAAATACCCATAGCGTTTGAGCCGCCACCCACACACGCCAGCACGTAATCTGGTTGCTTACCAACCATAGTGGGCATTTGCTGAATGCATTCGCGGCCAATTACACTTTGGAAGTCGCGAACCAACATGGGATAAGGGTGTGGACCAGCCACAGTACCAATAATGTAAAAAGTGTCTTCTACGTTGGTGACCCAGTCGCGCATGGCTTCGTTCAAGGCGTCCTTCAGGGTTTTTGAACCTGAAGTCACAGGAATTACCTCAGCACCCAACAGCTTCATGCGAAACACGTTTTGAGCCTGGCGTGCCACGTCTTCCTGGCCCATATACACCACACATTTCATGCCATAGCGTGCAGCCACGGTGGCTGTAGCCACACCGTGCTGGCCTGCGCCGGTCTCAGCAATAACGCGGGGCTTGCCCATCCGTTTGGCCAACATGGCCTGCCCAATACAGTTGTTCACCTTGTGGGCGCCGGTGTGGTTCAAATCTTCGCGCTTGAAGTAAATTTGCGCGCCACCGACCAAATCGGACCAACGCTTGGCGTGGTAAATGGGGCTGGGGCGACCCACAAAATGCTTCAGTTCACTTTCAAATTCAGCCAAAAACTCAGGGTCGTTTTGGTAGTGTGCATAGACACTTTTCAGTTCTTCCAGGGCGTGAACCAGGGTTTCAGATACAAAAGTGCCGCCATAGGGACCAAAATGGCCGGTGGCGTCTGGGAATTCATAGGGTTTGTTCATGATGCTGCTCTATCTGGGTTCACTTACAACAGCCCTGCATCGGTCTTTTGGACCGCTTTGCAGAACATTTCAATTTTTTCAATGCTCTTTACGCCTCGCGCCGACTCAATACCGCTGGACACATCGACGCCATAGGGTTGCAAGCCAAGAATGGCCTGTTCAACATTGCCGGCATCCAACCCTCCGGATAATACCAAAGCCTGCTTGAGTTCACTCGCTTTGGGCAGCAAAGACCAATCAAAAGTATGCCCTGTCCCACCATACGCCTCGCTCCATGAATCGACAAGGAGGGCCTGCGCCGCGTGGAATTTTTTACTTTCATCCAGCAAGTTCACATCTGCTTTCATGCGAATTGCCTTGATAAAAGGCCGTCCGAAGCTTTCGCAGTATTCAGGGCTTTCATCGCCATGAAATTGCAACAGCACGTTGGGAATTTCCTTGATCACGGAATTGACAAAATCAGCCTGAGGGTTCACAAACAAGGCAACAGGGGTTTGCCAGGCACCCAGACAACGCGCAAGCTGACCCGCCTGCTGCACCTCAATGTGGCGTGGCGAAGGCGGATAAAATACAAACCCCACCGCATCAGCCCCTGCCCGAGTGGCCGCACGCACAGTGTCTTCGGTCTTAAAACCGCACAACTTGATTCGGGTTCTCATGCAAACAGTTCCTGTATTCCATATTGCTCGGGGTACTCAATATTCCACAAGCTCAAGCCTTGCGCAGGGTAGGTTTTTGCCGCCAGGCTTCTGTTTTTGGATACCAGAACGTCTTGAAGCCAGGCCTCGGATTGCCTGTGCTGGCCCACTTCCATTAGGCTGCCCATCAAATTTCTCACCATGTGGTGCAAAAACGCATTGCCATGAATCTCAAAATAGCAATGATCATCAGCTTCAATAAGATTCAAAGCATACAAAGTGCGCACAGGGCTTGCTGCCTGGCATTGCGACGCGCGAAATGCACTGAAATCGTGGGTACCCAGCAAGCAAACTGCCGCACGGCGCATGGCAGCCAAATCAAGCGGGTAATGCACCCAGGTCATGAAACGCTTGAAAGGATCCCTGACAGGGGCACTGTAAAAATAGTAACGATAAGTTCGTGATACCGCACTGAAACGTGCATGAAAACCGGAATCGATCTGTTTGGCACCCTGTACGGAAATGCTCGATGGCAGACTGTTGTTGACCCCTTTTACCCAAGCCGTCAGCGGCCTTTCTGCCGCTGTATCAAAATGCACCACCTGCTGGCGCGCGTGCACTCCGGTGTCGGTTCTACCCGCGCAAGTCAGGGCGATCGGCTCTTGGGCAATGGCTTCAATGGCCTTGGTCAAATAGTCTTGAACAGTTCGACCATGCGGTTGTGTTTGCCAACCCTCGAACTCATGACCGTCGTAGCACAGGCCCAAGACCACTCTGTTCATTTAGTTCAACGTGGCCAAAAGCGCCTTGGCCTTGCGAACCTGGTCAACATCGCCCTTTTTCACGATTTCGTTCAGCAACTCTTTGGCACCATCTGCATCGCCAATTTCCACGTAAGCGCCCGCCAAGTCCAGCTTGGTGGCCACTTCCTGCCAGGTAGCATCGTCAACTTTGGGGTTTGGAACGTCGACATCCAGATCAACAAGCGCCTTGTCAAAAGCCTCTTCAGGAATGACGTCGGACGCAGCAGCATCGGCCTTGTCGGCTTCATCCAACTCAACAGGTTTTTCGTCAACAGGCTCTTCGCCAATCAAGTCGCCAAATGCAGCGTCTATCTCACGCGAATTCACATCGTGCTGGGGCAGAGGTTGTTTGCGCAATTCATCCAGTTCTTCCTGAGCTGCCAAGGTGCCCTTTTCGATCTCGTCCAGATCATCAAGAATTGAACCGGACTTCGCTTCGCTGGACTCCTCCTCAGGGAAATCCAGCGTTACCTCGCTGTCCAAAGATTCCTTGTGTTGCTGTGCCTCATCTGAAGCTTCATTCAATTCTGGAATGTCTTCGGCCACAACTGGCTCGGCTTTCACTTCCGCGGGGGTTGCACGAAGTTGTGTCGCCTCATCCACGTCAGCCTGCTTTAAGCGATCATTCAGTACTTCATCCAGATCAAAATCAGAATTTTCAGCTTGATTCAATCCCGTGGCCCGCTCTGCCGCAATTCCCGCACTGGCAGCTGCAATGGCCTCATCAAATTCATTCACTTCGCTGAAAGAAGACTCGTCCTCAGTTTCAAATTCACCTTCATCGCTTTTGGCGTTGTTCTTGCGTGCGCGCGCAATCAGCAGCAGCACCAGTAACACCACCAAACCGCCTACACCTGCCAAAATCCAGGGCAACCAGTTAAAAGGCTGCTCTTCAGCGGGGGCCTGCTCCACGGGCGCCTGCACGCCATCGGTGCTTGCAGGGGGCTCACTGGCCACAGGTGGTTCGGCAAGTGTCTCAGAGGGTACTTCAACAGTCGTCGATTCCGTCGCATCAGTTTCAACTGCCGGGCCATCTGCTGAAGGTGCGATCGGCTCGTTACTCAAGTCTTTTTGCATGTCGAGCAAACGCTGTAAATCGCTTACGTTCTTCTCAAGCAATGCAATTCGTTCATTCGCCTCGGCCAGTGCCTTGTTTTTGGCCACCAACTCTTCTGCATTGGCATCGGCATTACCTGAACCTTGAGCTGCACCGGGAGCAATTTGCAATCGATCCGCTGGCGCACCAGCATTCGCCTTGGGCGCTTGCTCTTGGGGAGTAATACTGCCTTGGGTACTGGTCGCGTCGGCTGCCGCAACTTGATTGTCAACAGTCAGCAAACCAATTTGGCGTGCATAAGCTGAATACACATTTCGATCGTCATTTTGGGCAAGAATCAGCAAGGCCTCATTGGCAGTGCGGGCTCGCAACGCGGCTCGATTGGGAACCTGAATTTGCGCTCCCTCGCGAATCAAGTGCACGCTGTCATTAATAAATGAGGCTTTGTTGGCTTCATAAATTGCAGCCATGGCCTGGTTCAACGTCACGCCATCGCCCACCAATTGCAAAGCCAACTCCGACAGGGTGTCGCCACGCTGAACATTGAAAGTGCCCTCAGCCACGCTGGGTGCAGAAGCTGCAGGTGGTTCAGAAGCAGCTGGCAACTTGGGAGCCGCTGCTTGAGGCGCCGTCGCCGTGGGCGGTGTCATTGGAGGGCGAATTTCAGGCAGGCTTGTCGCGGGCTCAGCAGCTTGGGCCACACCAACAGGCACGGTCAAGGTGTATTCACGGGCTACTCGACCACCCGCCCAGGTTAATTCAACCAATGTGTCGATAAAACCAGCTGGCAATGGCTGTGCTGAGGTAATTTTCACCAGTGCCGTACCAGGCTGAGGGCCATCTTGCACCGCAAACTGAAGATTCTTCAGGTTCGGATCCATGCTCAGGCGAGCAGCTTTGAAAGCATCAGCAGACGCCAGCTTGGCCTGTAGGGAAGCACGTTCCTCTGGCAGAACCAGATCAACCTGAATTTGCGCCAAAAAGGGTTCGCCAGCACCCGACAGCACCTCAAGCTTACCCAGCTGTGCTGCCTGCGCGAAGGAACTTGCCAACAAACCTGATGCAAAAACAAAGGGCAGAATCTTCTTTTTGGTATGCCTCACCCGTTTACTCCATGAATGTTCAAGCCACCTTCGGCAGCTTTTTTGGGATCAAAATTGATGCAGCTTAGCGTTCAATCAAAATACGCAGCATGCGGCGCAGTGGCTCGGCCGCACCCCACAACAGCTGATCACCCACGGTGAATGCGCTAAGGTACTCGCCACCCATTGCCATTTTTCGCAAGCGGCCAACTGGCACATGCATGCGGCCTGTGACAGCGGCAGGAGTCAAATCGCGCATGGATGCATCACGCTCATTGGGAATTACTTTAACCCAATCATTGGCCTTGGCGAGCATGTCATTGATCTCATTCAATGGAATGTCCTGCTTCAGCTTGATGGTCAAGGCCTGCGAGTGACAACGCATGGCACCCACACGCACGCACAGCCCGTCTACAGGTACGCAACCGGGTGTACCCATGGCCGGCTTGCCCAGAATCTTGTTGGTTTCTGCACCGCCTTTCCATTCTTCTTTCGACTGCCCATTGCCCAGGTCTTTGTCGATCCAGGGAATGAGACTTCCGCCCAGTGGTACGCCAAAGTTATCCGTTGGATATGCGTCGGAATTGATATGCTGGGCGACCTTACGGTCAATCTCAAGAATCGCGGAAGCGGGATCGGCCAACAACTCTTTGACTGAACCGTGAATACTACCCATCTGCGAAATCAGTTCGCGCATGTTCTGCGCACCAGCGCCAGAAGCGGCTTGGTAGGTCATGGACGTAATCCATTCAATTTTATTCTGCTGGAAAAGACCGCCCAGAGCCATCAACATCAGTGAGACTGTGCAGTTGCCACCCACGTAATTCTTGATGCCCTTGGTCAAGCCATCCTTGATCACGTTCATATTGACCGGATCGAGAATAATAATGGCATCGTCTTTCATGCGCAGGCTTGAGGCCGCGTCAATCCAGTAACCGTTCCAGCCAGCCTCGCGCAACTTGGGAAACACCTCATTGGTGTAATCACCGCCCTGGCAAGTCAACACCACGTCCATTTGTTTCAGGGCATCGATGTTGTTTGCGTCTTGCAAGGGACCTGCATTTCCGGCGAAAGCCGGGGCCTTGCCACCAGCATTGGAAGTGGAGAAGAAAATCGGCTCGAAATGCGCGAAATCATTCTCTTCTTGCATACGTTGCATGAGCACGGAACCCACCATGCCACGCCACCCAATCAAACCAACTTTCAACATAAAAAAACTCCAGTACTTTTAAATTCTTGAATCGCGATTTCGCTTTATTGTTGCTTGGCCAGCGCAGCAACAATTGCATCGCCCATACCTGCTGTGCCGGTGCGCGTCTTGCCGTCACGCCAAATATCACCTGTACGCGGGCCAGTGGCCAACACGGTTTTCACCGCACTCTCAATGCGGTTGGCATAATCTTCGAGACCAAATGTGTAGCGCAGCATCATGGCTGCAGAAAGCACAGTGGCCATGGGGTTGGCCAGGTCCTTGCCAGCAATATCGGGCGCCGAACCGTGAATCGGTTCGTACAAACCAAAGTTTGATTCATTCAGCGACGCCGAAGGCAACATGCCAATAGAGCCAGTCAACATCGACGCTTCATCTGACAAAATATCACCGAACAGGTTGCCGGTCACGATGACGTCAAACTGCTTTGGGTTTTTCAACAGCTGCATGGCGCAGTTGTCAACATACATGTGGCTTAATTCGACATCGCTGTATTCCTTGCCAACCTCAGTCACGATGTCGCGCCAAAACTGGGTAGTTTCCAGCACATTGGCTTTGTCAACCGAGCACAACTTGCCACCACGCTTTTGTGCCGCCTGAAATGCAACATGGGCAATGCGGCGAATTTCGGTTTCAGCGTAGCGCATGGTATCGAATGCTTCGCGCTCACCCTTGAACGGGCCATCCTCTGCAATGCGATTTCCTCTCGGCGTGCCAAAGTAAATGTCGCCCGTCAATTCGCGAACAATCAGAATATCAAGACCCGCCACCACTTCGGGACGTAAGGTAGACGCATCAGCCAGTTCCTCGTAAACCATGGCGGGACGAAAATTGGCAAACAAGTTCAAAGCCTTACGAATACCCAGAATGGCTTGCTCGGGGCGCAAATGGCGCGGCAAAGTGTCAAGCGAGAAATCACCTACTGCACCAAACAGTACAGCATCCGAAGCCTTGGCCAGGTTCACGGTTTCTTCAGGCAGGGGCATACCTTTTTCACGGTAAGCCACACCACCGATCAGGGCATGCTCAAATTCGATGTTCAAACCATCGGTTTTCAGTGCTTCAAGCACCTTCACGGCCTGCGCTGTAATCTCTGGGCCAATCCCGTCACCGGGCATTACGGCAATTTTCAAAGTCATTCTGGTTCTCTGCCTGTTTTTATTTAGATGGTATTTGCAAGCCAAGGCTGGTTGGCCAAGCGGTTTTTCTCGAAAGCGACAATTTCATCGCGATGCTGCAAAGTCAGACCAATGTCGTCGAAACCGTTCATAAGGCAATGCTTGCGGAATGCATCTACGTTAAAGCCGTAGCTTTTGTCCGCAATGCTCACGGTTTGCTGCTCAAGATTGACTGTGATTTCAATACCAGGCTTGGCCTCAATCAAAGCAAACACTTCCTTCAACTCTTCTTCTTTTAAAACAATGGGTAAGAATCCATTTTTAAAGCAGTTGTTGAAGAAAATATCAGCAAAACTACTGGAGATCACAGCCTTAAAACCGTACTGTTGCAACGCCCAGGGGGCGTGTTCACGAGATGACCCGCACCCAAAGTTGGGGCCTGCGACCAACACTGTGCCCCCCTTGAATTCGGGCTTATTCAGCTCGAAATCAGGATTCAAGGGCCGCTTGGTGCAATCCATGCCGGGCTCGCCTTCGTCCAGGTAACGCCAGCCATCGAACAGGTGCTCACCAAACCCGGTGCGCTTGATGCTTTTCAAAAACTGTTTTGGGATGATGGCGTCGGTGTCCACATTGGCGCGGTTCAAAGCAACGGCGATGCCAGTGTGGGTTACAAATTTGTCCATAATTAATCCGTGAATATTCCGGTTAAGCCGGATTTCAAACCCTGCTGCGAATGCATGCAGGGCTTGTGAATGTCAGTAAAAATTACTTTTTGTTCTCGTCAGCGGTACGCTCAATGGCGGCGCCGCCCGCCTTAATGTCTTTACCCATGCCTTCAATGGTGTTGCAGGCGGACAATGACAGAGCTGACAAAGCAAGCATCAGTACGGAAACGATTTTCATATCAAGTACTCCCTTGTTTTAAAAAGTTCTGGAATCAGTGAAATGGCCTGCAATCGCTGCCGCAGCCGCCATGGCCGGGCTAACAAGGTGTGTACGGCCGCCCGCACCTTGACGTCCTTCAAAATTCCGGTTGCTGGTGGAGGCACATCGCTCTCCACTGCCCAAACGATCGGCATTCATGGCCAAGCACATTGAGCAACCTGGCTCACGCCACTCAAACCCGGCTTCCAGGAAAATTTTGTCCAAACCTTCCTGTTCGGCCTGGGCCTTTACCAGTCCCGAGCCAGGGACCACCATGGCCAATTTGACCGATTCCGCCTTTTTCTTGCCTTTCACCACCGCAGCGGCATCGCGCAAATCTTCAATGCGAGAATTGGTACAAGAACCAATGAATACGGTATCCACGTTGATGTCTTCAATTTTCTGCAACGGCTTCAAGCCCATGTACTGCAAGGCACGCTCATAGCCTTGGCGTTTCACCGGATCGGCCACCAAAGCAGGATCGGGCACCACACCATGAACATCAGTTACCATTTCCGGTGAAGTACCCCAGCTCACCTGCGGCTCAATGTCCTCGGCTTTCAGTTCAACCACGCGGTCAAACTGCGCACCTTCATCTGAATGCAAGGTCTTCCAATAAGCCACAGCGGCATCCCACATTTCGCCTTTCGGGCTGAAGGGCCGGCCTTTCACGTATTCAATCGTCTTTTCATCGACCGCCACCATGCCGGAACGTGCCCCGCCCTCAATGGCCATGTTGCACATGGTCATACGGCCTTCAACGGACAAGCCACGAATGGCTGAACCGGCAAATTCAATCGCATAGCCAGTGCCGCCGGCCGTGCCGATTTTGCCGATGATGGCCAAAATCACGTCTTTCGCAGAAACACCCTTGCCCAAGGTGCCCTCTACGCGCACCAACATGTTTTTTGCTTTCTTCATCAGCAAACACTGAGTGGCCATGACATGCTCAACTTCCGAGGTACCAATACCAAATGCCAATGCACCAATGGCGCCATGGGTACTTGTGTGCGAGTCGCCGCAAACCACGGTCATGCCCGGCAAGGTCGCGCCCTGCTCTGGACCAATCACGTGAACGATGCCCTGACGCAGGTCTTTAATGTCGAAATAGGTCAAACCGTGGGCTTTGGCATTTTTGTCCAAGGTTTCCACCTGCAGTCGCGAGGTGGGGTCTGCAATTCCCTTGGAACGATCGGTGGTAGGCACGTTGTGATCCACCACAGCCAGGTTGGCACTGTTGCGCCACAAGTCGCGACCAGCAAGCTCCAAACCTTCAAAGGCTTGGGGGCTGGTGACTTCATGCAGCAAATGGCGGTCGATGTAAATCAGTGAGGTGCCATCCTCTTCGGTGCGCACCACATGACTTTCCCAGAGTTTGTCGTAAAGAGTTTTTGCCATTTTCAAGGACCTGCTTCGGGCTGACTCATTCAGCGGGTTTGTTCCGCTGAACGGACCAGCAAATTGCGTGGAGAATAACCCCTGATTATGCCACAGCCAGCACAGACCTAGCAGCACAGCGGACGTGGCTGTGCCCCAAAATCAAGCCACCCGCCAGTGCTCAACGCCTTTTGGCTTGCTCGTACAAAGGCTGAACCTTGGCTGAATAAACTTCCAAATCCTGAATTCGGTTCTCGGGTGAAGGGTGCGTCGACAACAGCTCGGGAGGTGATCCACCACCGGCCCGGCTCATCTTCTGCCAAACACTGATTGCAGCGCGGGGGTTGTAGCCCGCGCGCGCTGCCAGCTCCACGCCAATTCGATCAGACTCGACCTCGTGGGAACGCCCATAAGGTAGTGAAATTGCAACATTGGCGGCCATGCCAGCCAGATCGGACGCACCGCGCGACAAACCAAAAACAGCCGAAGCCAGGTCAAGCCCAACATTGGTGGCGAGTTGCTGTGAAATTCGTTCCCGGCTGTGTTCCCGCAGAGCATGGGCGATTTCATGTCCCATGATGGCGGCAATTTCATCATCAGTCAGGGCCAACTTTTCAATCAAGGCCGAGTAAAAAGCGATTTTTCCGCCAGCCATGCACCATGCATTCAGTTGGTCTGATTCAATCACATTGACTTCCCACTTCCATTGCGGTGCATCCGGCCGGAAAGCCACAGTTTGAGGAATGAGCCGATTGGCAATGGCGCGCACACGAGCCACCTGCTTGGCGTCCCTGTTCAGTTTGCCCTCTTTTTGAGCCTTGGCGATCACATCGGCATAGCCCTTGGCGGCAGCGGCGTCTACTTCCGCCGAGGAAACCAGTACAAATTGGGAACGATCAACCCCAACCGCCCCACCCGAGGTGGTTTGAGTGGTTAAACATGCGGCCAACACACCAGTTGAAAACGCAAGCGTCAGCGTTAAGGTGGTGCGTCGCTTCAATCCAGAAAATACCATTGTTTTTCACCTGTAATTTTCAGTAAAACCGTTCTGTAGAAACGGCAGACAATGCTGCAAAGTTGACATCAACTACCCATCTAAGACTGCTTATCCCGACAAAAGTGCCGAAGGGGCTTGCTTGCTGGCGATTGTAAAACGCCAGCCAAGAAGCAAGGCAATCAAACCACTGACCGAGGCCATGGCAAATGCGCTGGCTGGCCCGCCCCACTCCCATGCAAAACGACCCAAAAATGTACCCGCTGAACCCCCTAAGCCATACGCAATGGTGGCATACATGGCCTGGCCACGAACCACCAGCTTGCCCGGCAGGTTTTCTCGCAACCAACTAATGGTAGCGGTATGGTGTGCCGCAAAGGTTAAAGCATGCAAGCCCTGAGCAAAAAGCATCACCCAGCCGAATTCAGGGAACGCCGCAGTCAGGGCGAAGCGAAACGCACAAGCCGCGAAACTGACGCAAAGCCAAGTGTTCAGGGAAAAGCGTTTGAAGAAGCGGGTTTGAAGTGCAAAAAAGACCACCTCGCACATCACACCGAATGCCCACAAACCACCAATGCTCAGTTCCGAATAATTGAATTCGAGCAAATAGAGTGAGAAAAAGGCGTAAAAAACTCCATGGGCAAAAATCATGAAAAAAGAAGCCAACCAGAAAAGCGGCATGGGCCCCGGTAACAGCAGCCGTTTAAAGCCGCTGCCGGTTAACAAGATCGAACTCTCCGTGTTGGCAACCCGGGGTGAATCGGGTGTGAATTTCAAGGCTGCAACATAGCCAAGCAGCAACATGGCACAGGCCCAAAACGGATAGGAGGCAAAACCAAAGCGATCCGCCACTGCCCCAAAAACCAGCACCGCCAACACAAAGCCCAACGAGCCGTACAAACGCACTTGGCCATACTGACCAGTGCAACCAGCACAACGCTCCATGGCGTAGGAATCGGACATGGGCACCAAACCAGAAATACTCAGGTTCAAGAGCAAGACGAGAACAATGAGGTGCGAAGGCGTTTGCTGATACCAAAATGCGAGCGCTGCGAAACAGAAACCAGCAAAGGTTCCCAATCGAATCCAGCGAACCCGGTTGCCGGTGTGGTCAGCCAGCCAGCCCCAGGCAAATGGACCAACAATTCGCATCAACTGCATCATGCCCAAAGCCAGGGCGATCACATCCAGACTGTGACCAATCGATTTCAGGTAAGGCCCCAAAAACGGCGAATACAAGCCTACAAATGCGAAATACGCTGCGTAAAAAAGCGCTAACCAGCCCAGTTGCAAATGCCTGCCCGTGTAGAGATTAACAACTTAATAATTTGAAATGCCGGGGGGAATTTGTGGTGTGCCCACCTGAACATCCGCACACTGTGCGCGATGCACCAGCATGTGATCCATAATGACCAAAGCAAGCATGGCCTCAGCAATAGGCGTTGCGCGTATTCCAACACAAGGGTCGTGTCGGCCATAGGTTTCAACGTCGATCGGATTGCCCGCTTTATCTATCGACTTTCTGGGCAAACGAATGCTGGACGTTGGCTTGATCGCCATGCGAACTTCAATATCCTGGCCAGTTGAAATACCGCCCAGAATGCCGCCTGCGTGGTTGGAACCAAATCCCTCCGGGGTCATTTCATCACCGTGCTCAGAGCCCTTTTGGGCAATACAAGCGAAACCAGCGCCAATTTCAACGCCTTTTACAGCGTTAATGCTCATCATGGCGTGGGCAATGTCGGCATCCAGCTTGTCGTACAAAGGCGAACCCAAACCGACAGGCACGCCAGTGGCCTGCACACGCAAGCCAGCACCACATGAGTCGCCCGACTTTCTCAAGGCATCCATATAGGCCTCTAGCTCGGCAACCTTTTCGTTGTTTGGCGCGAAAAAAGGATTGGTATGTACATCGTCCCAAGTGAAGAACGGAATATCCACCTCGCCTATTTGGGTCATGCAACCACGAATCTCAATACCCAGCTTGCTGGCCAGCCATTTTTTCGCAATTGCGCCTGCCGCTACCATGGGCGCAGTCATGCGGGCCGAGGAACGCCCGCCCCCGCGATAATCACGAATGCCATATTTGTGCCAGTAGGTGTAATCGGCATGGCCCGGGCGAAACGTGTCCATGATGTTGCCGTAATCTTTGCTGCGCTGGTCTTGATTCCGAATCAACAAGCCAATGGGGGCTCCCGTTGTCACGCCTTCAAACACACCGGAAAGAATTTCAACCTGATCGGCTTCCTGTCTCTGAGTCACATGGCGGGAGGTACCCGGTTTGCGTCGGTCCAGGTCTGCTTGCAAGTCGGCTTCGGTGAGTGGTAAACCCGGTGGGCAACCATCCACCACGCAACCAATGGCAGGCCCATGGCTTTCCCCAAAATTACTGACCACAAAAAGGCGACCCAGGCTGCTTCCGGACATGCGCGTTCACTCGAATAAGCAAAAGGTTATTTTATCGGAATATCCCGCACCTGAACGGCGCGGGTGTTGAGCTTGCTCACTTGCAACTTCTCAATTGCAATTTATTTGCAGCCGAGTTGCTACTGAATCAAAGTACTGTTGAATGCATTGGACAGTTGATGCCCCAGAGTGTAACCACTCAAAAATGCATCTTCAACACGTGCGCCGTTGAGCCAGTCGCCACATGCACCCAGCATATTCTCTTCGCTGAAATAACAAGGAACGCCTACAGGATTGCTCGGCAAAGAATACAACCATCGATGTGCAGTCATGGTCAGAGGCTCCTCAATCAGCTGACCAGTTACATTGCAGAACACATCAAGCAGCATTTTTCCCACTTCCTCAGCGGCGTAGTCCTGGTGCAGCCGAGACCAATCAGCAGTGGCCTGCAAGATCCAGCGATCGCCCACGGCCCTGCCAGGCTTGGACGAATCCCGGCAAATCCAGCCCAGTGGACTGTCCACCACGAAGGCTCCGTCAAAATCGACTTTGACAAGCTCCCGCGGCGTGAGCATGACTGACCAAGTGGCGTTGGATTCAACAGCAGCGGCCAATTGGGCCAAAGGTTTGTGAACTTCCTCGAAGAGCGGCACCACCTGCTCTGCAGGAACGGCACTGACCACGGCATGAAAGCCAGACTCTACGCGCACAGTGCCATCGGCGAGGTGCACCGTTAGCTGGAACAGACCATCGGTGTGAACCACACCAGCCACCCGGCATTGCAATCGAACATCAAGCCCTTGAGCCATAAAACGCCCCAAACTGGCCATTCCAGGGGTGCCCACCCATCGAGTGGTGGTGCTGGCATGCGGGGAGGAAAGCCCATAGCCCAGGTTCACAACAGAACCAGCCCAGGGCGCAACCGCGCCCGCTTTGTGGGCAAGATCAATCAATTCAACAAACGCGGGTGACGAGGCCTGGAAATATTGGGTACCGTGATCAAAACCCAAGGGGGGGTCGGTATCGCGATTCAGCCAGCGCGTGGGCATACGCCCACCCGGGCCGCGACTTTTCTCATACAAGGTGACTTCGTGGCCTTGCTGGATCAATTCTCGTGCGCAAGCCAAACCCGACATACCAGCGCCAATAATCGCAACTCTTTTCTTCAATTTGGTACCACCTGCACTGCTTCTGTGTTCAACTCAACTGCTGCTTTCTTCCATCGGCCAATCGCGAATATAGCCTTTCAGCATTTTGTTCTCAAACCCTTGTTCTTCAAGCACTGCTTTGGCCACGTCGTGAAACGAAATCACGCCGCACAGGGTGTTTCCATCCATCACAGGCAAATAGCGCTGGTGATTCTCAAGCATTAATTTACGAAGGCTGTCCACTTCCATATCCAGGGTTGCCACTGTGGGCTCTGTGTTCATCACTTCGCGAACCACAATTTCCGCCACTGGGGGGGTGGGGCCTGTGCGGTGCTCTTTCTGTCGCTTGGCCAGTACACGAATCACTTCGCGGAAGGTTACGATGCCAGCCAGCACCCCTTTGTCCATCACGACCAGAGAACCTACATCATGATCGGCCATGGTTACCACGCAATCAGAAAGATTGGTTTCGGGGGTGACAGTAAAAAGCGTGTTGCCCTTTACGCGCAGGACTTCTTTAACTTGCATCACAAACCTCCTAAAATATTCTTATGGTCGTTTTATTCATCCTACCCGAAATGCCACAGCTTTCAAGTCCAAATTTCTGGGCAAATGCAAGCCTGAAGCGGCAAGGGATGTAAACTACAACGATCAAAAATAAATAAATGGAGACATGGGCATGCCAAAAACCGGAAACAGATTTCAGACTTTTGCAGATTTTTACCCTTTTTACTTGGCTGAACACAACAACCTGACTTGTCGCAGACTGCACTTTGTGGGCTCAACGCTGGCACTGGTGTGTTTGTTCAAATTGATCACCACAGGCCAACCCATGTGGCTACTGTATGGCTTGCTGACAGGCTATGCATTTGCGTGGGTGGGACACTTCTTTTTCGAGAAGAACCGCCCAGCCACATTCAAGTATCCGCTCTACAGCCTCATGGGTGACTGGGTGATGTACAAAGACATTCTGACCCGCAAAATTCCGTTCTAATTCTCGCGTTAATTTTTTGCGTTAATCTTTCTTGTCAAACGGATTCACGTTGCTTCGGAACTCCACCCGAAGCGGCGTGCCATCAAGCTTGAAACGTTCGCGAATTCGAGTTTCCAGATAACGTTTGTAGTTGTCTGGAATCGCATCCAGCGCAGTGCCGTGCACAATCACGATTGGCGGATTCTGACCACCCTGGTGGGCATAACGCAGCTTGGGGCGGAAAATGCCTTTGCGAGGGGGTTGTTGGTGTTCAACGCATTCCTGAATCAGGCGAGTCAGCTTAGGCGTAGACAACTTGGCGAAAGCCGCTGCGTGCGCTTCATCGACTGACTTCATCATGGCCGCAATACCAAACGGCTTGGTGGCAGACACATAATGAAACTTCGCATAATTCAGAAAGGTGAGCTTGCGCCCTACTTCAGCCTTGATTCGTTCCTTGCGATAATCATCCAGACTGTCCCACTTGTTCACAGCCAAGACCAGCGAACGCCCAGCTTCTACAATGAAGCCAGCGATGGAAGCATCTTGATCGGAAATATCCTGCTGGGCATCCAGCATTAAAATCACCACATTGGCGTCTTCAATCGCCTGCAGTGTTTTAATCACCGAAAACTTTTCGACTGACTCAAACACCTTGCCACGCTTGCGCAAACCAGCAGTGTCAATCAAGGTATACGGCTTGTCATTGCGCTCGAAATCGATGTAAATACTGTCCCGGGTGGTGCCAGGCAAGTCGAAGGCGATTACGCGTTCTTCACCCAGCAAGGTGTTCACCATCGTGGATTTACCCACGTTCGGGCGGCCTGCAATGGCTACCTTGATTCGCCTACCACCGGCTTCGTCTTCAGGCAAAACCGGCAGCTTTTCACAGGCGATGTCCATCAATTGGCGCACGCCATCGCCGTGGCTTGCGGAAATGGTCTCTGGCTCGCCTAAACCCAACTCGAAGAAGTCAGCAGCTGCCATGGAGTGCGTATAGCCCTCGGTTTTGTTGACCACCAGAATCACTTCACGTTTGGCTTTGCGCAGTTCTGCTGCAATCACGTGATCATGAGGGGTTACACCTTGGCGACCATCCACCAGAAACAATACCAGGTCAGACTCAACAATCGCCTGTCGGCTTTGTTTGGCCATTTCCGCGTAAATACCATCTTTCGCCACAGGCTCTAGCCCGCCGGTGTCTACCACCAAGTATTCTCGTGGGCCTATGCGGCCAACACCGTAATGGCGATCACGGGTTAAGCCGGGCTGGTTGGCCACCAGGGCGTCTCTTGTTCGGGTCAAACGATTGAACAATGTGGACTTGCCCACATTTGGGCGCCCAACCAGGGCAATGACAGGTTTCATGTTTTACTTTACTGGACAGATATCAGGGCCACACTGCCGCCACGCGATTGCACGATCAGCGCATCGGTTTCAGCAGGCACAGGCTGGCTGGCAAAAGTGGTTGAACCCACTCTTGTTCGCGCAATGGTTTTGCCGGTGTCTCGATCAATGAAATGAACATAGCCTTCGTAGTCACCCACGGCCACAGCGCGACCAATTACGGTCGGTGTGGTTGGTTGACGACGCTGGAAGTTCTCAATTTTCCAAACCTGCTTGCCGCCGCTGCGGGAAAACGCGAACAGATCACCCAGTTCATTGGGAGCAATCATGTAGCGGTCGTCGACCGAGGCGCCACTGGGTGCAGAAAAATCGGTGGTCCAGATTGGACGTGCACTGACTGAGTCCAGACAACCAACCTTGCCTTGAAAAGCAGCTGCACACACTTCACGGAAGTTGTATATCGGTGTGCCGGTTACGTCGGTAATGCGCTCAATTTCAGTGGTTCCGCTGGGCGTTGCCAAGGTACCTTCCCAAACAACGGTGCCCGCGCTCAGGTCAAGTGCCACCAAGCGACCACCTGGGAAACCGGCGTAAACCCGCGCATTGTTGACATCTACCGGCGTATTGACACGCAAAGTCAGCGGAGGTAACTGTCGCGTGTACTTCCAGCGCTGTGCTCCATTCGATGCCGAATAAGCGATCACCGAGAAATCGATGCCGCGGACCAGAATGGTGCCCGCAGCACCCACCGGCACGCTACTTACATCGGCGCCCACACCGGTTTGCCATTTTTGTTTGCCATTGGCATCAAACGCAAGCAGATTGTTGTTTACGTCGATCACGGCAATGGTGTCAAGCGTTGCGGCCACACCGACTTTCAGCTCGGTGCCCACTTTTACTTTCCATTTTGTTTTACCTGTGGCCCGGTCAATAGCCACCAACTGACCCTCTTGCGAAGCGGCATACACGGTGGAGTCGAGTAAAACAGGCGTGAAGCTGCCTTGCTCAGAGTCGCCCACGTCCACAGACCAGGTATTGGCAACTTTCAGCTGGGGCGTAAAAGGCTGCAATTCCGCGGGCTTTACAGCACTGCTGCCAAAAGGATTCAGGCTGCTCATGGTTGAGCTGATGGCAGCGCAACCACCCAGCAAGGCCAAAGTAGCAACAAGAGATGAAATTTTAAGAATGTGCTTCATTGGATCTCTCATTGTTTGGCCTCCAGTTTGGGCAAGGCGCTGATTTTGCGCTCAATGACCTGCTTCCACGGACTGTCGGATTGAATGGTACCAAGCGCCAGCTCATACTCTTTGCGCGCAGTAGCTACATCCTTCTGAGCCAAAGCCAAATCACCCAAACGGTCGTGAAACAGGCCTTCAAATCCCGGATAGTCTTCACTCAAGGCAGCTTTGGCCGCATCGAACTCGGATTGCTCGATCAGAATGCCTGCCAACATCAAACGAGCAGTCGCAACATATTCATCCAGCTTTGCTTCTTCAGAAGCCCACTTTAAAGATGCCTTCGCCTCGTCGAGCTTGCCTTCATCGAAAAAGGCTTTGGCCGCAATCAAGGCCCCACGCTGCGCATAAGGTGAACCAGCATGCTCCTCGAACAAGGTCTTCTGGATTTCACCTACCAGTTCGATATTTCCCTCGCGACTAGCCGCCTCCAAGCGTTCATAGACCACTACCGCTTCTGTGGACTGGCGTGCCTGCCACCATTTCCAACCGTTGTTCAAGGCAAAGGCACCGAACACAAGAATCAACACGGTCAAAATAAAACTGCCGTATTTGGACCAGAATGCCTTCAAACTGGCCAGTTGTTCTTGTTCTTCAAGGCTGTATCGACTCAAGACTCCTCTCCTTCTCCGTAAAGCAGACCGAAAATGGCTTCGGCCAATCCCTCTTGTTTGAATTCTTCCTGCTTGCTTTCACCGCGCAACAATTTGACTGCCGCAGTGCCCGCATTCAATTCGTTTTCACCCAGAATAACCGCCACAGCCGCACCGCTGACATCTGCGCGTTTCATTTGGCTTTTAAAACCACCACCACCAGCGTGAAGTACAACAGCAAACCCTGCATCCCGAAGCTCTTCAGCCAGTGTAAATGCGCGCCGTGCTGTTCCTTCGCCTTGGTGGACCACATAGACATCCAGATCAGCAGTGTCATCAGGTTGATTCACTTCGAGGTACAACTCGAGCAAACGTTCCAGGCCAATTGCAAATCCGATGGCCGGTGTCGGCTTTCCACCCAGAACCTCGATCAAACCATCGTAACGGCCACCGCCACAAATGGTGCCCTGCGTGCCCAGGGCATCAGTAATCCACTCGAATACGGTCAGGTTGTAGTAATCAAGGCCGCGAACCAGGCGCGGGTTTTCAATGTAACGCACACCCGCATCGTCGAGCAGGCGCTTTACACCTTGATAATGGGCCAGTGATTGCTCACCCAAAAATTCTGACAAACGTGGTGCGCCATTGACCATGTCTTGCATGGTGGGGTTCTTCGTATCCAGAATCCGCAAGGGGTTGCTGTGCAAGCGGCGCTTGGCGTCTTCGTCCAGCAGCTCAGCATTCGCTTCAAAATACGTAATCAAGGCTTGTCGGTGCGCCAGGCGTTCTGGCGCTTCGCCCAAGCAGTTAATTTCAAGGCGTACATCTTCAAGGCCCATTTCACGCCAAAGACGCGACAGCATCACGATCAATTCAGCGTCGATGTCGGGCCCCGCAAAACCCAATGCTTCAACATCAAGCTGGTGAAACTGCCTGTAACGCCCGCGCTGGGGGCGCTCATGGCGGAACACAGGCCCCATGGAATAAACACGCTGAGGTGCTGCATAGGTCAAGTTGTGCTGGATGGTTGCGCGTGCAATACCCGCTGTGAATTCCGGCCGCAGGGTGAGTTCGTCGCCATTCAAACGATCCACAAAACTGAACATCTCTTTCTCGACGATGTCGGTGACTTCACCAATGCCTCGACGAAACAGCGATGTGGGTTCCAGTACAGGGGTTTTAATCAGGCGGTAACCATAGGAAGTCAACCACTCGCGCAACATCACCTCGAGGTTTTCCCAATGGATGCCCTCTACAGGCAACACATCGTTCATTCCCTTGACGGATTGAAGTCGGGTTTGCTTCTTGGCTTTGGATTGTTCCGGCGACTCAGGATGACTCATTGACGCATTCAACTTAATTTCTCAACCCGGTATTGTCGCCTATTCTTGGGCTACTTGTTGCCGCCAGCGTACCTTTGCTCAACATAACGCTGCACAATCGCCTGAAATTCCTGGGCGATGTTCTCGCCTTTCAGTGTCACTGTGCGCTTGCCGTCCAAAAACACAGGGGCCGACGGTGCCTCACCAGTGCCTGGCAATGAAATACCAATGTCGGCATGTTTGCTTTCACCCGGGCCATTGACCACGCAACCCATCACGGCTACTTTCATTTCCTCAACACCCACGTACTGGTTTTTCCAGATCGGCATCTGATCACGCAGGTAGGTTTGAATTTGATCCGCCAATTCCTGGAACACGGTGCTGGTGGTGCGACCACAACCTGGGCAGGCAATCACCTGCGGCGTGAAGGCACGCAGGCCGAGAGACTGCAATATTTCCTGACCAACCAGCACTTCCTTGCAGCGGTCGCCGTTGGGCTCGGGTGTCAAGGACACTCGAATGGTGTCACCAATGCCTTCCTGCAGTAGCACAGACAACGCAGCGGTGGAGGCCACAATGCCTTTGGTACCCATGCCGGCTTCGGTCAAGCCAAGATGAAGAGGAAACTCGCTTCGGCCGGCCAGTTCGCGGTACACCGCGATCAAATCCTGAACCTGGCTTACCTTGCAAGACAACACAATTTTATCGGCTGGCAAACCAAGCTCGACCGCCTTGTGCGCGCTGCTGACAGCAGACTCGATTAGCGCCTGATACATCAGTTGCTGCGCGGGCAGTGGGTCGGCTTTTTTGCCGTTTTCATCCATCATGCGCGCGAGCAGGTTTTGATCCAGGCTGCCCCAGTTCACGCCAATACGCACAGGCTTGTCGTGTTCAGCGGCAATTGAAATCATGGCGGCGAAGTTGTCATCACGCGAGCGGGACGAGCCCACATTGCCAGGGTTGATTCGGTACTTGGACAAGGCCTTCGCGCAGTCCGGGTATTTTTGAAGCAACAAATGTCCGTTGTAATGAAAGTCACCGACCAGTGGTACGGGGATCCTCATTTTGTCCAGTTGGTCACGAATATAAGGCACAGCCTCTGCAGAGGCGTCGTTGTTCACTGTGATTCGAACCATCTCGCTGCCCGCTAGGTACAGCGCCTTGATTTGCAAGGCGGTGTTTAGCGCATCTGCCGTGTCGGTATTGGTCATGGACTGCACCAGCACAGGCGCACCACCCCCGATTGATACGACATGTTCTTTCCAGCGCACATCCACTTGGTGCGTTTTGCGACGATTCAGGGGTGTATTTGGAATCACGATGAACTTCTGGCGAGATAGACGGGTTGCTTAAAAGCGGGGGCTATATAAAGCCCCCTGACAGATTTTACTGAACAGTGATTCGGGCCACTTCCCCGCGAATGGATGAAGTCAGGTCAACAGGTTTTCCATTGCTGGATACACTCACTGCCTTGGCGTTGCCAACAATCAGCTTGAACGGCGCTTGGCCCTTTACTTCAAGATTGCTGCCGCCGTCGTTAAGCTGGGAAATCAATACCTTGTCATTTGCATCGCGAACGGTCACCCAGGATTGCTCCTGAAAGTTAAATCGCAACAAGCCTTCACCGCCACTGGCCGCGGAAGCTGCCGCCGCAGCAGGCGCTGTTGTTTCGGCAAGAGGCGGGGTTGCAGTGCTTCCGACCACTGCTGAGGAGCTTGGTGCAATAGCGGCTGATGGCGCAGATTCACCTTCAGGCGTGACAGGTTGCTGAAGCGCTGGAAAAACAGAAGTATCGCCGGCAGCAGCTGGCGGATCGAGGCTTAGAGGCAAAGAACCATCCGCTGGCACTGCACTCTCTGCACCTGGTGCCGTGGATACGGGCGCCTCGTTGGGCTCGATCACTTCCGCATCAACAACTTCGGCCTCTTGACCTGACATAAACACTGGAATGTAAAACACAGCCATGACCACCACGGCTGCCAGCACAATGCCATAGCTCAATGATTTTTTGCCGGTTTTACGATCAAAATTCAGGGTGGACAAGCGCTTGGAGCTGTTGGGCATTTTTGGCTCGAGCGGCTCAGGGCGACCACTGTCTGCCTGCCCAGACCGTGCGGCTTTGACTTGCGCGCTGGCCTCGGAAAACCCGAAGGACATGATGACTGGTGCCGGATCCATCTTCAGGGCTTTGCAATAACTTTTAATGAAAGCCTTGGCAAATGTCTCAGGCGGCAGGCGCCCAACATCGCCACTTTCAATGGCTTCAAGCTGGCGTTCGTTGATTTTGGTTTGAGCGCTGATGTCGCTGAGGGAATAACCTGCTTTTTCACGGGCGACACGCAAAATTTCGCCTGGGTTTTGACCCGACTCGAGCAGCGTCAAATTGGGGTGCTTTTCTGCAACAGAGCTGTTGTTTTGCTCCAGTTTTACATCCTGACCTGCACTGGCATCTGATGATTCAGTTTTGCTCATGGCACGATTTTCATTCATTTGGTCTTTCCAAGCGTCGGCAGGCACAAATGGCCCCGATTAGTAATTGTAGTTCTTTACCGCCACCACCTGTGCAGCATAATCGAAGCAAGCCGGTAGATTCAAGCGATTTCTATGAAAATTCAATGTGTTGAGGAGTTTTTTGAGAAAGCGCCACAAGTTCGGCGATCAAAATATAGTTTTTATAGTTCAATTAATACACTCAGACTTCTACAACACACCACATCATGCATTCATTGTATGACAAAGCATGCGGGGTGTTTCCCTAGTCCCTGCGTTTGGAGGAACCCCTCAGTTCTTCCAGAGACACGGTGCTCACCAGCCGCTCCTTGACTTTCGTTCGGTCCCGAACCTCACCGGCCAGTTGCCCACAGGCCGCATCGATGTCGTCGCCCCGAGTTTTGCGAACGGTGGTCACAACCCCTGCTCCGCCCAGTATGTCTACAAACGTTTTGATCGCAGGGCTGGTTGACTTGAGCAAACCCGATTCCGGGAAGGGGTTGAAGGGGATCAGATTGAATTTACAAGGCACAATTTTTGCGATTTCAAGCAATTGCTGAGCATGCTCGGGCTTGTCGTTCACACCATCGAGCATCACATACTCAAAAGTGATGAAATCACGGGGTGCAAATTTCAGGTAACGCAAACAAGCGTCCAGCAATTCCCGCAGGGGATACTTTTTGTTCAATGGCACCAGATGGTCACGAAGCGCGTCATTGGGGGCGTGCAGCGACACAGCCAAAGCCACGGGGCAGTCTTGTGAGAGCCTGTCCATAAACGGCACAACACCTGAAGTGGACACAGTAACCCTTCGGCGAGACAGACCATAAGCCGTGTCATCCAGCATCAATTGCAAGGCAGGCACCAGGGCATCGTAGTTCAACAGTGGTTCGCCCATGCCCATCATGACAACGTTCGTAACCGGGCGCTCTTGAGCGTAAACCCGGTCACCCGCTTCACGCAGTAAGACATTGGCCTTCCACAACTGGGCCACAATCTCGGCGGTGCTTAAATTGCGGGAAAAACCTTGCTTGCCTGTGGAGCAGAAACGGCAATTCACGGCGCAGCCTGCCTGCGAACTGACACAGAGGGTTCCACGGCGCTCTTCGGGAATAAATACCGTTTCGACAGCATCGCCGTTACCCACATCAAAGAGCCACTTGCGTGTGCCGTCTTTGGAGACATTGTCGGAAATGATGCTAGGGGCCTTGATGCAGGCACGGCTGTTCAAATTCTGGCGAAATGACTTCGCAAGGTCGGTCATGGAGTCAAAATTGTCCATGCCTGACTGGTGTATCCATTTGGCCAGCTGCTTGGCCCTGAACGGCTTTTCACCCAAATTGCCACACCACTGAATCAACTCGGGCACCGAGTAGTCCAGCAAATTGTCGAGTTGTGCACTCATGGTGTGTCCTTTCAAAACAAACGGGGACGCACGTGCGCCCCCGGAATTCAACGCAATCGAACTAGATTAGCGTGAAAATACTTGTGACGCTGGGAAGAAATAAGCGATTTCGTTCGCAGCGGTTTCTGGTGCATCGGAGCCGTGAACAGCGTTGGCGTCAATGCTGTCTGCGAAGTCGGCGCGAATTGTACCGGCAGCGGCTTCCTTGGGGTTTGTTGCGCCCATCAGTTCGCGGTTCTTGGCAATTGCATTCTCGCCTTCCAGGGCTTGAATCATTACTGGACCGGAGATCATGAATTCAACCAGGTCCTTGAAGAATGGACGTGCCTTGTGCACAGCGTAGAAACCTTCAGCTTCAGCGCGTGACAGGTGTGCCATGCGTGCAGCAACAACCTTCAGGCCAGCGGCTTCAAAGCGGCTGTAAATTTGACCAATAACGTTTTTTGCAACAGCATCAGGCTTGATGATGGACAGGGTGCGCTCGATTGCCATGGTGTAACCACTCCGAAAAGATTAGAAAAGCATGAAAATTAACCCGCGATTATAGCTGGTTTATGTAAAAAACCCAATCACGGGGCTGACCCACGTCTTGAATTGAAACTTTTCGCCATTACCATTACTCTAAATCCATACAAATTCGCGTTTTACAAAGGAGCGAGTACACATGTCTGACTTCAGAACTGCACAATTTGGCCGAACAGCCGGTGGTGTATCTACCGTAGAAACCAACCGCGTTCTGCGAAACACCTATTTCTTGCTGGCCCTTTCCATGGTGCCAACAGCCTTGGGCGCGTTTGCGGGCATTCAATTCGGCTTCTTCCGTCTATTCGCTGGCAGCCCGATCCTGTCGTTCGTCGTGATGCTTGCGGCCATGTTCGGCTTCATCTGGGGTATTCAACGTAACCGCAACAACTCATTTGGTGTGGTCTTGATGCTCGGCTTCACATTCTTCATGGGTTTGATGCTCTCCGGCATATTGTCGGTTGCACTTAGCCTGTCCAACGGTGGCTCCATCATCATGATGGCTGCGTTGGGTACAGCGGGTATTTTCTTTGGTCTGGCCAGCTACGCAGCGGTGACCAAGCGCGACTTCACCAATATGGGCAAAGGCCTGCTGATTGGTCTGGTCATGGTGATTGTGGCTTCTGTAGCCAACATCTTCCTGCAAATGCCAGCCTTGTCGCTGACCATTTCTACCATTTGTGTAGGCTTGTTCTCGCTGTTTATTTTGTACGACCTGCAGCGCGTGATGCGCGGTGGTGAAACAAACTATATTTCTGCCGCCCTGAGCATTTACCTGAGTTTGTACAATTTGTTCGTGAATTTGCTGCAACTGCTCATGGTGTTTGCTGGTGGCAGCCGCGAGTAAAAACGGGCCAACAGACTTCAAGTTACCTGAAAGTAACTGATTTAAAAGTACTTTTTTGACACTTTGCAACATCGAAAGTTGTTGCAAAGTCGGTTTCAGAAGCGCAATATGAAGTCTCAGTTGGTCGGTATCTATACTGACCGCCGAGTTGGTGAGGCAAACGCACCAACGAAAACGGGGCCGCAACGGCCCCGTTTGTTATTTGTGCTTCCAGCCAGTGATCGCTTGGCTTTTTATCCGCAATATTCGCTGTATTCAACCCGCTCAAACACCGCAATCGATTCCACATGCGCAGTGTGCGGGAACATGTTCA
>NZ_ABCT01000005.1 GCF_000170915.1 Limnobacter sp. MED105 | reverse complement strand
CTGATCTTCAAAAGCGTGGCTATCTCCTTGTTGCTGTGCCCTGCCCCAATCAATTCAAGCACTTCAACCTGTTTGTGAGTGAGTGCTTTTGACAAAGTTGGTATTTGCAGCAGTTCGATATTGGCCTTGCTTAAACCCACGCGGATGAGGTCGATCAATTTTGCAAAGGGCGTAAACTTTGAAAATGCAATAAACCGGTCTAGCTGATGGCGCTTTAACTGACCCATGACTTTGTCGTCATTTGCAGTAATCAATACCGGAATTTCCGGAAACAATGTTTCAAACAGGCCAATGAAAGTCTCAGCCTGAACATCACGCAAATGAAAATCTGTGATGATCAAAGCAGGAAATTCTTCAACGGCATGCCGTGCAGCTTCCTTCAAAGTCGAAAACTGGCGAATGCGGGCGTGGGGTGCCACGTCCTTCACCATTTCGACCAATCCGAAACTGACAATCGGATGATCGTCAATTACAAACACCACTTGCCGCTCCAGGCCTTCAAGTTTTTTTACCACCGCGCTTCTCACAGAAACAATTCACCATGATTTGACTTTAATTCACGAACCGGTCAACCGGTGCGGGAAACAAACTCGGTAAATCAATTCAAATCGACGTTTCAAGGTACTGAGACAAAAAACCATTGACATAGTGTCAATGACTAAACTAACATCCATTTCATGAACTATGTTATCGAACGTCGCGAAGAGGAAAAGGAACGCCGCCGGGAAGAAATTCTGGACGCCGCTGAACTTGTTTTTTCTGAAAAAGGCTTTGACTCAGCCACCATGGATCAAGTTGCACGCAAAGCGAGGGTGTCGCGCGCATTGGTGTACGTGTATTTCAAAGACAAAGCAGCTTTGCATTTGGCCATTTGCCTTCGAGGTTTGCGAACACTGCGCGAGATGTTTGAAACAGCGCGCAAACAGCATGCCACCGGCGAGGCTCAAATTCGCGCGATTGGGCATGCTTACATGCAATTTTCAGAAGAGTACCCCACGCACTTCGCCGCCATGTCCAGGTTTGAAGCGTCCTCACCAGACATGGCCTTTGACGATCCCTGCAACTCCACGCTTGAGATGATTCAAGCCGGACAGAAAGTTCACGAAGAAATGGTGCTTGCATTGGCCACGGGCATGGCAGACAAAACACTACGTGCCGACCTGGACAACCTCATGCAAATTTCCATCACCTTGTGGGGTTTCACTCACGGCACCATTCAACTGGCACAAACCAAAGCAGTCTTTATGGCCAGCATGGGCATCAGCAAAGAATCGTTCATGAACCAGGCGGTCGAACTGGTCATGCAATCCCTGATCAACCGCAATGGCGGAGGCAAAAAATGATCACGCACAATCGCAGAGGCGCCCACAGAAGGGGCGCTTTTTTTTACACTTTATTTGACAGACGTCTAATGGCTGCATTGCTGTTGATGGCTTTTCAATTTCATCAACCCAGTGAGGCAGGCACCCCACTCGACGATTACTTGAGCCAAGCCATGGCCAACAACCCCGCTTTGGCGCAAGCCAGCTTTGAAGTGGAAGCTGAACGACAGCGACTTGAAAATTTGCGGGCGCGATTTTATCCCAGCCTTGCGTTGCAGGCCCGCGCGAGTGTCGCCGAAGGTGGCCGCACCATCGATTTCCCGGCGGGGGATTTGCTTAACCCTGTGTACGCAACATTGAATGCGCAGGCTGTTGCCGCCGGGCAAGCCGCTCGCTTTCCGACCGTAGAAAACCAGTCTATTCCACTGCTCCGCCCCACCGAACAAGACACCCGTTTGATTGTGCGTGGCCCAATTTACGAACCTGTACTGGACCAGCAACTTCAAGCGCAAACCCAAGCAGTCGGCGCACAAGAGGCCGCACAACTGCAGGTAAAAGAAGAGTTGGTGCGCGACCTGCACACCGCCTATTGGCAATATGCACAGGCCAAGGCCAGAATCGCCATTCTTGAGGCCAGCCTGCGAACACTGAAAGAAAATGAACGCATCAACACCGTGCTGTACAAAGCAGGGGAAACAACACTGGATGCCCCCAAACGCGCCGAAGCCGAAACGCTGGAAATTCAGGTTGCCTTGCGCCAAGCTCAAACGCAGGCCTTGCTGGCCCGCGAATATTTCAACTTGTTGCGCTACGCGCCCAACGACAGCGCAGTTGAACTTCCACAAGAAGACCTGAGCCCCAGTGCCCTACAAACCCTGCTGGATGACCTCACGCCGAAAACACAGGGCAATACCCCGGCACCCGCACTCACGCGGCTTGAACGCAGCCTGGCCGCCCAACGCGCCCAGCTGGATGCCAGCCGGGCGACTTACAAGCCCACACTGGGTTATTCGATTGAAGGTGGCTACCAGGGGCGCGACTACAACACCGGCCCCAACACGGGCTTTGCTAGTGCATCGGTCGTATTGAACTGGACCCTGGCAGATGCTGGCATTCGCAGCAGTGAGGTGGCACGCAGCAGGGCTCAGGTACAGGCGCTTGAAGCTCGGGCACGGCAAGTGAACCGCCAACTTCAACTGGCCAAATTGCAGGCCAAGGAAAATCTGCTGGTGTCACTGGACAGCATTCAGGCGCGTATGGCCCAACAAGCTGCATCCGAGGAAAGCCTGCGGATCAATGAACGAAAACGCGATGCAGGCGAGACCACACAAATTGAATTTTTAAGTGCTGAACAAAGTGCCACACGCGCACGTTTGGGCCTGGTCACTGCTGTGTACCAAGCCCGAATTGACCATGCTGTTTGGCAGTACAACAACCGAAACATTCCCGAGCCAAGCCCACAGGAAGGAGCTCAACCATGAAACCCGCACTCGTTATTTCTATCGTCTCCGTATTGGTTCTGGCAGCCTGTGGCCCAGCCACTCCCGAAGAAGCACCGGCTGTAGAGTACCGCTTGGTGAAAACCGAAGCCGTACAAAGCGGCCCGGCTGCAAGTTTGATCGAAGTGCCTGGCATTGGCGCCTTTCGTGACGAAACCCGTTTGAGTTTTAAAGTGGGCGGCGTAATTGAACGGATCAATGTACGTGAAGGAGAAACTGTAGAGAAAGGCCAACGGCTGGCTGCGCTGAACAAACAAGACGTGAATGCCGCCGTCAGCCAGGCCAGCGCAGGCTTTGAGAAAGCCCAACGTGACTTGCAACGGGGTAAACTGCTGCGAGACCAGGAAGTCATCTCGAAAGTGCAGCTCGACAACCTCGAGACCGCAGCGCAAGCAGCGCGCGCACAACTTAGCCAAGCGCAGTTTGCAAGTCAAACTGCTGAAATACAGGCCCAGGCGAATGGCGTGGTGCTGAAGCGTTTTGCGCAAACGGGCGAGGTGGTATCGCCAGGCCAGCCGATATTACTTCTTGGAAGTAAAAGTAGCGGCTTTGTAATGAAGGCAAGCCTGGCTGACAAGCAGGCTGTGCACATACAGCTGGGTGCCAAGGCCGAGGTGCAATTCGACGCACTGCCCGGCGTGCAATGGCCCGGAAAAGTCATTGAACTCAGCCAGGCCGCAGACCCTGCCACAGGTACCTACGGCGTGCTGGTTGAGGTAGACACAGCGGCCCATGAAAATCTGAATCTTTTATCGGGCATGCAGGGGCGAACTCGCATTGAACCCACCAACTTCAATGGCACGCGCAGCTACGTACCCATTGAGGCGGTAGTCGAGGGCGACAACAAAGCCGCCTGGATTTACACCGTACAAGCGGACAACACTGTGAAACGCCAAACTGTTGCAGTGGCTTTCATACAAGGTGACCGAATTGCATTGATTGATGCACTGCCCGAGGGCACACGCGTGGTGAGCACCGGTGCAGCCTACCTGCAAGACGGTGAAACCGTGCAAGTTCAGGAGTAATCCAGATGAAACTCTCGGACTTTTCAATCAAGAACTACCAGTTCACGCTGGTGATCTTTTTCCTGCTGACTGCCATTGGTATCAGCGCGTATCAAAACATTCCCAGAACCGAAGACCCCTATTTCGACATCAGCGCATTTCGCATCAATGTCATTTATCCCGGGGCCGACCCGCGCGAAATGGAACAGCAGGTGGCCAAGCCGATTGAAGATGCTTTGCGCAGCCTGGACGACTTGAAAGAAATGCTTTCAACGTCGCGCAACAGCGGTGGTGTGGTGTTTGTGCGTTTCGATGCGGAAGTCGATGTCGACAAAAAGTTCGATGAAGTCAACCGCGAACTCAACAGCATTCGAGACCAATTGCCCGCAGGCATACAGAAGCTGGAAATTGAACGAATCAACCCCGGCTTCACCAACATCATTCAATACTCACTGGTGTCGGAAACCGCAAGTTATGCCGACCTGGCCAATTATGCAGAAGACCTTTCCGAGGCGTTCGAGCGTATATCCTCGGTGCGCGAAAGCGAAAGCTGGGCCTACCCCGAACAACAGGTGCGTGTCAGCCTGAACTTTAAAAAGCTGGCTGAACTGGGAATACAGGCAGCCGATGTAGCGCGTGTCATTCAGGGTGAGTCACTGAACATTCCGGGTGGGCCGGTAGAGGAAGGCGCACGCCGTTTGAACGTGCAAACCTCGGGCCAGTACCGCAGCGTTGAAGAAATCAGAAACACCGTGATTGCCGGCACCGGCACGGGCGGTGATTTGGGTGGTCGCCTGGTTCGTGTGGGCGATGTCGCCGATGTGCAGTGGGACTATGAAAATCAGGAAGTCATGGCCCGCTTCAATGGTCAGCGTGCGGTGTTTGTCACTGCCAACCAGAAAGACGAACGCAATATTTTTGTGACTCAAAAAGCCTTGCAGGAAACAGCGGACGAATTCGAGAAAACCTTGCCTCCGAATATCAAAATGGAGCGCGGTTTCGAGCAGTACAAAAACGTGGAAAAGCGCATTGATCGCCTCACCTTCGACTTCGCACTGGCGGTAACACTGGTGCTGATCACCCTGTTGCCGCTGGGCTTGCGGGCCTCGGGCATTGTGATGGTCAGTGTGCCTTTGTCGCTACTCACCGGTTTGGCCTGTTTGTACTATGCAGGCTTCTCATTGAACCAGCTTTCAATTGCTGGCCTGGTGGTCGCCTTGGGCTTGTTGGTCGACGACTCAATCGTGGTGATTGAAAACATTTCACGTTACCTGCGCATGGGCTATAACCGTGTGGATGCGGCACGCCTGGCCACCAAGCAAATTTCACTTGCTGTGGTGGGTTGTACTGCAACCCTGTTGTTTGCCTTCCTGCCTTTGTTGATGCTGCCAGACAACGCCGGAAAATTCATTCGCTCCTTGCCGGTGGCCGTGGTATTTACAGTGATTGCATCGCTGTTTGTTGCATTGACCATCATCCCGTTTCTGGCCAGCCGTGTGCTGAAGAAAGACGAAAATGAGCATGGCAATATCGTGCTGCAAAAGCTGATGGGCTTGATCGACAAAATTTACACCCCACTGCTGCACCGCGCCTTGCAAACCCCCAAAACCGTGGTGGCTGCATCACTGGTGTTGTTTGTGGCCAGCCTGGGCCTGGCACCCCTCATGGGCATGTCGCTGTTCCCAAAGGCCAATACTCCGCAGTTTGTAATTGAGGTGGGGCTGCCCCCGGGTTCCAGCCTGACTGCCACCGACAATGTGGTGAAACAGGTTGAAAACAAGCTCTCGGAGTTTGATGAAATTACGGCGGTCATGGCCACCGTGGGCGAGGGCAACCCGCAAATTTATTACAACGTGTTTCAGCAAGACAAACAATCGAACGTGGGTGAATTGTTTGTACAACTCAAGGAATACAACGACGACACGCCCAAGCTGCTCGACAACATTCGCAATGAACTGAAAACAATTGCGGGCGCCAATCTGATTGTGCGTGAGTTTGAAAATGGCCCACCCATAGATGCACCCATTGGCATCCGTTTGGTAGGGCCCGAAATAGAAACGCTGCGTGAATTGTCTGCACAGGTTGAGCGCATCATGCTGGCCAATCCCGGTACACAAAACGTGGACAACCCACAGCGCACCGGGCGCAGCGACCTTCGCCTGAAAGTGAATTTTGAAAAAGCGGGTTTGCTGGGTGTGAACTCAGCGGAGCTGGACCAGGCTGTGCGGCTTGCCATTGCAGGTGCGTTTGCAGGTGAAATTCGCCAGAGTAACGGCGATGCCTACGACATCAGTGTGCGTGGCCCTGCCGGTGTTCGCAGCAATCTAAGCGCGCTGGACGACTTCCATGTGATTTCACGCACAGGCCAGGCAGTACCGCTGACCCAACTCACCACGCTTGAACTGGATGACAACCTGAACAGCATTTATCGCTTCGACCGCGAACGCGCCGTGCTGCTGACCGCTTACACACGCACTGGCTACAACACCGAGAAGATCAGCAATGAAATTGCCAAACAAATCGATGAAATGGGCTTGCCCACTGGTTACCGATACAAAATGGCTGGCGAAGTTAAAAGCAGGCAGGAAAGCTTTGCCGGTTTTGGTACTGCGATCCTGATTACCGTATTTGGCATTTTGGCCATTCTGGTTCTGGAATTCGGCAGTTTCAAAAGCACGCTGATTGTTTTGTTCGTAATTCCTCTAGGGGTTACAGGTGGCATGGTCATGCTGTTCCTGACAGGGAATTCGCTCAGTTTCACAGCGATGATTGGCTTCATTGCGCTGATCGGCATTGAAATCAAGAACTCGATTTTGCTGGTGGACTTCACCAACCAGTTGCGTGAAGAAGGCAAAGGGCTTGATGAGTCCATCGAAGAAGCAGGCCGTATCCGATTCCTGCCGATTCTGCTGACCAGTGCCACCGCCGTGGGCGGCTTGATGCCACTGGCGCTGCAAGGTGGCGGGCTGTACTCGCCCATGGCCTGGGTGATTATTGGCGGGCTTATTTCTTCCACCTTCATTGGTCGCCTGGTTACGCCGGTGCTTTACAAGCTCTTGCCACCCGACTTGCAGAGAACATAGCCTAAGCCCTTGATTTCACCTACAATACGCCCTCAATGCAAGAGGACATCCTGAAATCATGAAAAAACCCGCAGGCCGCAACGGCAGCGCAGGCCGCAGTGGCGACTCGGGCCGTTCCGGCCCACCCGCACGCCCCAGTAACCGAACCAAATCAGCAACCGCAGCCAAACCGGCTGCGGGTTCCGCATCCACAGGCCGTGGACGCCCCAGTGCAGCGGCTGGCAAAGCCGCCGTCACTGCCAAACCCGACCGCAACCGCGCCGCCATGCGCAGCGCACCGGTGGCCCCTGCCGCTGGTACGGCACGCCCGCGCCGCAGCAAGGTCACCGGCACGAACACACTGGACATGCTCGATCCGTTCGAGCCACAACGGCTAAGCAAGATCATGGCGGCCAAGGGTTTGTGTTCCCGCCGGGAAGCCGATTACCTGATCGAGAATGGTTGGGTGCGAGTGAACGGCAAAGTGGTCGATGAGCTGGGTGCCAAAGTGCTGCCCACGGTCACCATTGATCTGGATGCACGTGCCAAGAATGTACTGGGCAAACAGGTCACCATTTTGTACCACAAGCCGATTGGCGTGGTGTCCGGCCAGCCCGAGGGGCGCTACAAAGCTGCCATGGAATGCCTGAGCCTTGAAAACCAGGCTGATCGTAAAACATCCACGCCATTCCAACCCGCCATGCTGAAAGGCCTGGCGCCAGCAGGTCGCCTGGACATTGATTCCACCGGCTTGCTCGTGCTGACCCAAGACGGCCGCATTGCCAAACAACTGATTGACGCCAACAGCACGGTGGAAAAAGAATACCTGGTGCGGGTCGAAGGCGAATTGACTGACCGTGGGCTTGAAATGCTGCGCTATGGTTTGAGCCTGGATGGTGAAGCCCTGAAACCCGCCCGCGTCAGCTGGCAAAACGAAGATCAACTTCGCTTTATTTTGAACGAAGGCAAAAAACGACAAATTCGCCGCATGTGCGAAATCGTGGGCCTGAAAGTGGTGGGGTTGAAACGCGTTCGAATTGGCCGTGTAATGCTGGGCGACCTGCCAGTGGGGCAGTGGCGCTTGTTGACGCCGGAAGAACGATTCTGAAGGGGTGAAAATCCACTCTATTCAGGTGATTGATTACAAATGACTTCCAGTATTCTCGAATTTAACATTTGGAAAAAGTTACATTCGAGAATTCATCATGCATGCCCAGCACTCGGCCCTGAACCAGCAAACTTCCCACGCCCCAGTGCAGCTACCCTCGCAAGGGTTTTTTACGTTTTTAAGCCGGCTCTCTGGCGCGGCACCCAACGCCACTGATTTCACATCAATCCGGATCAACGCCGACTGGCTTTGCGTGGTAGTCAGTTTTGCCTGCCTGATGTTTGCCACGCTCGAGGGCATTGCCTACAACAATGTAGCCCAAGCCCTGGGTTGGGGCATTCCGCTGTTTTTAGGTAGTCTGGCAATTACCCGCTGGCACGCTGGCCAACCATTGACCATGCACATCAACGCTGCGCTGCTGGTTGGCATGGGTGCCTTGCATGTACACATCGCGCGCGGTTTGCTTGAATACCATTTCAGCTTTTTCATGTTACTCCCTGTGATGCTGGCTTACCGCGATACACGCCCCCTTCTCAGCATGGGCTTGTTTATCGTGATTCATCACATTGTGTTCGACATGCTTCAACAAGCGGGTTTCGAATGCTATGTATTTCGGGGGCCGTTCTCGGGCATGCCCGCTGTGGCCCTGCATGGCTTTTATGTGGCCGTGGCCGTGTTACTGCTGTCGGTGATTGCGCAAACACTTCGACAACATGCCTTGGCTGCAGAAGAAAGTGCAAAACTGCTGGCTTACCTGGACAAGGAAAAAGGAATCAACCTGCGTGTGCGTGCTCAAACCGATGAGCAAGGCCGCATGTCGCCCATGGGGCAAGTGTTCAATGACTATGCAGACAACATGGCATTTGTGGTGGCTGCTTTCAAAATGCTTCGGGCAGACATTCGCGAGCTGTCGCAAATTGCGAAAGAACTGGGCGCAGACAACACCCAGCAAATGGAAGACAGCTCACAGGCCTCCAAAAAACTGCGCGACTTTGTTCAAAGTCTGGGTAACCAAACCCGAATTGGACAAAGCACCGCCGAACTGTCCAAGAAGGTGACTGAGGACAGTTTTGATCTGCTCAATGAACTGAATCAATCCCTGGAGCAATTGCAACGCATCAGCAAACAGGCCTTTGATTCCAGCCAGCAAATTCAGACCTTGCACAAAGAGTTCCAGAAAGAATTGTCCCCCGCTGCAGCACAGCAACTGCAAACGACACTGGGCACGCTGGACAGCCTGAACGAACGCACCAACGGATTCATGGCCAGAATGGATGTGCTGAAAAGCGGCCTGAGCGCCATTGAAAATCAACTGGTATCGATTGACCGGGCCACGCACCAATGGGTGGAAAACGGCCACGGCAACCAACGCCAAGGTTGGGAAGTACTCGGTGCCATGGAAGGCATGCAGGCGCGCACGGAAAGTGCCTTTCGCACGTTGGGCAGCACAGTACAAACCATTTTGCGCTCCGATGAACTGATGCGTGAAATGGAAAAACGGCTCTCGAGGTTTGATGTATGAGCCTGAGCAATGTTCTTGACGATCCGCTGATCAACGAACTGCTGGACAGCGGAACCTCGCGTTATGCCCTGTTGGGACACGTGACCGACGAATTAAGCCTCATCGCTGCCAGCAAACTGTTCCGGCAAGAGCTGGGATTCAAGTCGGGTAGTGAATTGATCGTTAACCGGTATGGCATGGCCATTTACCGCGCACTGTCCAACGCGCTGCTCCGACAACAGGGCTGGACTGGCCATGTGAAAGTCAATGAACAATGGCTGCGTTTGCAAATGCTGGCACACGGCGAATTTGGCGTGCTTCAGGAACAAAATGCCAAGCACGCCCAACCGCCAGCCCTTGTACCTCCCGTCAATACACCCGAGCAACGACTTGAGACCTCCGACAGCGCCGATCAGAAAACTCCCACCAGTGTGCTGTTGAATGTTGATGACAAAGGACGCATCAAAAAACTGAGTCCCTCTCTGGAAGAGTTTTTAGGACAAACCAGCGCGCAACTGGAAAATCTGGATGCGGCCAACCTGGTATTTCGCACCGATGTGGGCCAATTCAAGCGACTGCTCGACCAGGTGAAATACCAAACGGGTTCCACAGATGGATCCTTTCGCTTGCGCAACACTTTCAATGATGTGGTGTACTTTGACTGGACTGCCGCCTGCATTGGTGCGGACATCTTGCTGATTGGACGCTCAAGCAACATTCATCTTGAAGAAGCGCTGTTGAAAAGTGAAGAACGAATCAACAACATTCTTGAGTCGATGGACGATGCCTTTTTCGCCATCGACATGAACGGCTATGTGAATTACCTGAACGAGAAAGGAGCCGAGCTGCTGGGCAAAACCGCACCGCTGCTTCTGGGCCGCATGGTGTGGGAACGCGCACCACATTTGAAGAAAACCCCTTTGTTCAAATATGTGAACCAGGCCAAGGGCAGCATGCAGCCTGAAACATTCCAATGGCAGGACCCTGCCAACGAGATGTGGTACCAGGTAAAAGCTTATCCAAGCGATGAACTGATTTCGATTTTCTTCACCGACATCAGCTCAATCAAACGCAATGAAAGCCGAATGCGGCATCAAGCCACGCACGATCCGCTGACAGGCTTGCCCAACCGTTTGGCATTGTCGCAAACACTCCAAGAGCTGCTGGGCAATGACCAGGTGCAGGATTTCAAGCTTGGCCTTTTGTTCATCGATCTCGATGGCTTTAAAGCAGTGAACGACACGCTGGGTCATGACCGTGGCGATGACTTGTTGATTGCCGTATCCAAACGTTTGCGTAGCGTGGTCCGCAGTTCAGACATTGTGGCCCGCTTGTCGGGCGATGAGTTTGTAATCACCCTGCCTTATATTGCCGATCAGGACACCGCGTTCAATGTGGGTCGAAAGGTGGTGGATGCGGTCAGCAAAAAACCGTTTGAGTTGGGCGAGAAGAAAATTTATGTGGGTGCCTCGGTTGGCGTGGCCCTGTTCCCCACCGACGCCACCGATGTCGAGGGCCTGCTGAAACACGCCGATATCGCCATGTACCAAGCGAAACAGGCGGGCAAAAATACGGTGCGCGTGTTCCATGCCAATATGAGTGCAACCCTGCAAACCAAGGTTGATCTGGAAAATGATTTGCACGATGCCATTTTGCATGACCGCATTGAATTGCACTACCAGCCACGCTTCAGCGCCAATGGCTCGATTTGTTCGGTTGAGGCTCTGGCGCGCATGCGTTCGCGCACGGGTGAATTGATTCCCCCAGCCCAGTTCATTCCGATCGCCGAGGAAACGGGCTTAATCATTCCGATGGGCGAGCAGGTGATGCGCAAGGCCTGCAAATGGCTGAAGGACACCAACAAGAAACTGAACAACCCGATCAGTGTTTCAGTCAATGTATCTGGCATTCAACTGCTGGACGGCAAGCTCTGCAGCACGGTTGAAAAGGTACTTAAACTGACCGGCTTGCCCCCCAAACTGCTGGAACTTGAATTGACTGAAACCGTGTTGATGCAAAACCAGGAAACTGTATTGCACGATCTGAACCGCCTGCATGAGTTGGGCGTTTCCTTGTCGATTGACGACTTCGGCACAGGTTATTCATCGCTGGCAACCCTGCATCGCATGCCGGTTCAGTCCATCAAGCTGGACCGATCCTTTGTCAGCAACCTGCCCAACAAGGCAGACAGTGTGATTTTGTCGCGTACCGTGTTGGCCATGGCACAGGCGTTGGGCTTGGGTGTGGTGGCTGAAGGCGTTGAAACCGCGGAGCAACGTGACTTCCTGATTGAGTCGGGTGTGCTTGAACTGCAAGGTTTTGGCTTGGCCCGGCCGATGACTGCCGATGATTCGCGCCAGTTTGTGTGGGCCCAGCAAATTACAAGCGACAAGGCGAAGAAAATTCTGGCGTGACAGCTTGGATTCCGATCTCTCGCTGCCTTCTCAATCGCCCAATCGGCTTGGGTTTGCCTGTTCCGCACATTCAAGAAAACCGCCCCTTGTGAATTCATTCGTAGCGTTTGGCGAACAGCCAACACCGAGACTCGGCTATGTTTTTTGCCGAGCTCGGTGAGCAAGAATTAATTCAACAAGGGATTAAGCGGTTTTCTGTGCGGAATCTGGCAACCCCGTCGAGTTGGCGATATCTCGGCAACCCCGCCGAGGTGGCTGTAGACCAAGGCAGCTTACGCCCTGCCTTCCGCCTTCGCGTCCTCAAGGTCAAACTCAACCCCAAACCCGATCGATCCGCGAAACACCTTCACTTTGATCAAGGGCCCCACCGGGCGAAGCTGATCCCAAATCCAGCGGGCAATGTTTTCTGAAGTGGGTAATTCAATAAACTCGTTTAAATAAGAATGGTCCAGCCGCTTGTGTACCGCGCCCACATGTTGGGTCAACAAGCTTTCAGGCACCACATAACCATCGGTGGCAGGGCCTTCAAACCACACCTCTGCGGTGTAGCTGTGGCCGTGCAACCCTGGCCAATCGGGCAACTGGTGTGCCACATCGAAGGTAAATTGTTTAAAAACTTTCATGGCATTCCAATAACTTTGTGGGTTTGTACACTCAAACGCCACTGCGGTTTGTTCAGGCAGGTTTGTATGGCTGCCTGCATGTTTTTGGCTTTTTTTGCGGGGTCAGTGTCGTCCATGGCTTGCACAAAATAATGGTCAAACTGCAGTTGCCCCAATGCATTTAAATCCTGGCCCAATTGCGGCACCACCACCTTCAATTCATGCCCACGGGTTTGCACCAGTTCGCTACCAAACTTGGGGCTGACACAAATCCAGTCCACGCCCTCTGGCACAGGCAGGGTGCCATTGGTTTCAATCGCAATTTCAAACCCTTGCGCATGTACAGCGTCAATCAGCGCAGAATCGAGTTGCAAGGTGGGCTCGCCACCGGTGAACACCACATAAGGCTTTGCGGTGCCAAGGCCACCTTGATACGTGTCTGCAATGGCCTGGGCCAGGGCAACAGCGTCCTTGAACTTTCCACCACCCACGCCGTCGGTGCCTACGAAATCAGTGTCGCAAAATTTGCACACGGCTGTGGCTCGGTCTTCTTCGCGACCCGTCCACAAATTGCAGCCGGCAAAACGGCAAAACACAGCCGCTCTACCCGCTTGGGCACCTTCGCCTTGCAGGGTATAAAACATCTCTTTGACGGTGTAAGTGGCCACGGCAATTTCGCTTGTTTGTTACAGGCGCAATGCTACTTGAATTGAGAAAGTGTGCCCAGAAAAAGGGCAAAAAAAATGCCCGATATGGTTAACCGGGCAAACCTCAGAAGCAAAAGAGGAGGGATGTGAACCCACAGTTTGCAAGCAGTCGTAATTGCCTGCAAGTCCATTTTTCGAGGCTTTCCTCGAAACTCCAGAGTTACATCCAAGGTTTTTGACTAGAGTAAAAACTCAAAAACCGCGAAATATAATCACCGCTTTGCTTTCCGGTGAACGCTTGTAAGCAAAGAGCCCAATTAGAACAAAACATCCAATTTCCGGATCGTGTTGTTTATTTCTCGCTTGCCTCTTTTAAACACGCCGCCAGCAGCGACTGCATTTTTTCAAGACCCTGCTCATTCATGCATTCAATGTTCCGCTCGGGAATTAAATCCACCTCGGGATAATTGTCGATGGCTTGGCTTAAGCTGTCTTCACGCAACAAATGCAGCATGGGATAGGGCGAACGGTTGGTGTAATTTTCAACATCGTTTGGCTCGGTCCCGCCAAACTGATAATCAGGGTGAAAGCTGGCCACCTGGTAAACACCTTCCAGGTCCATGTCGACCAGTAACTCGTCTGCCGCTTCCAGAAAATCGTTGTACTGGTAAAAATCCTGCAACACCTGCGGATGAATCAGCAGGGTGGTCTCCACCGCTTGGTCCACATTCAGCAAAGCCAACTCATGGGCCAGTTCATCCAGCAAAGTGGCTTCGTCTGTGGATTTGCTCACCACAAAACGCACACGTTCTTTCATCAATTCGCGCTTGGCAAAGGGGCACAAATTGAAAGCCACCACCACTTGCTCTACCCAGCGGCGGGTGGCCTCAACAATTTCAAGATCAGTTGCCTGAGCCATTTAAAAGGGCAACTTCACATCGGGGGCCACCGCCAAAATGGCAGCCTTGAACTCACCTTGAATACGGGCCAGTGCAGTGTCGCTGTCGGCCTCAAAACGCATCACAACCACTGGCGTTGTATTGGACGGGCGCGCCAGCCCAAAACCATCTGCATACTCGGCTCGTACACCATCAATGGTATTGACCGATTCCGAGCTTGGAAATTTGCCCTCAGCCTGCAAGCGTTTCACGATGTCGAAGTTCACACCTTCGGCAGTTTGCAACTGCAATTCAGGGGTACTCGAAGAATTGGGCAAGGCATTCAGTTCAGCGCTGGGGTCACTGCCTCGCGACAAAATTTCAAGCAAACGCACGCCAGCGTACAAACCATCATCAAACCCAAACCAGCGTTCCTTGAAAAACACGTGGCCACTCATTTCGCCCGCCAGTGGTGCGCCGGTTTCTTTCAGTTTGGCCTTGATCAGCGAATGGCCTGTTTTCCACATCAGTGGCTCACCACCAGCAGCCTTCACAGCCTTGGCCACGTGGCGTGTGCACTTCACGTCGTAAATCACCATGGCACCAGGGTTGCGCGCGATCACATCGCGTGCAAACAAAATCAGCTGTCGATCGGGGTAAATGATTTCGCCGTCTTTGGTCACCACGCCCAGGCGGTCACCGTCACCGTCAAAAGCCAAACCAATTTCAGCATCACCGTTTTTCACGCAGGCAATCAGGTCTTGCAGGTTCTCAGGGTGAGCAGGGTCGGGATGGTGGTTGGGAAAGTTGCCATCCACTTCACAAAACAACTCGGTCACCTCGCAACCCAAGGCTTCGTACAAGGTTTTTGCAAAGGCACCCGCCACACCGTTGCCACAATCCACAGCAATTTTCATGGGGCGTGCCAGTTTGATGTGCCCCAGGATGTTGCCCAGGTAATCAGGCCATACATCGAGTTCCCGGTAGCTGCCACGCTGCACACCGGGCACCACGCCACGCACAGGCTTCTCGGTTTGAATCCATTTCAACAAGCCCTGAATGGTGTCGCCATACAGTGTTTCACCGGCCACCATCATTTTCAAGCCGTTGTATTGCGGCGGGTTGTGGCTGCCGGTAACCTGCACCCCGGTGCCATTGCCAAGTAAAAAAGTTGCAAAATAAACCAGCGGAGTGGCCACCATGCCCACATCCACCACATTCACACCAGCATCCCGAAAACCATCAGCCAATGCGCCGCACAGGCGTGGACCACTCAAGCGCCCATCGCGCCCTACTACCGCCTCGTTCTTGCCGCGGCTCAATGCCAGCTGCCCCAAAGCACGGCCCACGCAGTAGGCAGCGTCTTCGGTCAAAGTGTCGTCCACAATGCCACGAATGTCATAGGCTTTGAAAATAGAGGGAGAAATGCTCATGGGTGAATACCTGAAATAGTCAAAATAGAAAATGGGGAACGCAAGTGCCTTATCGAACTGAATGCGTTGAATACACAGACTCAAGGCATAATACTACTTTCGTTGTTTTGGTTTGTTTTCAATATGGCCAACTATGTGATTGGCGACGTTCAAGGTTGTCTCGATTCCCTGCACAAACTGCTGGACAAAGTTCAGTTCAACCCTGAAGTGGATGTGCTGTGGTTTGCTGGCGACCTGGTCAACCGTGGGCCCCGCTCACTGGACACACTGCGCTATGTGCGCAACCTGGGTCAACAAGCCCACACCGTGCTGGGCAACCACGATTTGCACCTGCTGGCCTTGTGGTGCAACAGTGGTCGCAGCCATGAAAGCGACACCATCGCCGAAGTGGTGCATGCGCCCGATGGCGAAGAATTGGTGAACTGGCTGCGAAGCCAACCCTTGGCCCTTCGTTTGCCGCGTACCCAAAACACCGTGGATCAAGCACTACTAACGCATGCCGGCATTTTGCCGCAATGGAGTTTTGAGGACGCATTGGCGTTGTCCAGTGAAGTCCAAGCAGTGCTTTCTGGATCCGATTGGCAAGCCTTCATGGCCGCACTGTACGGCAACAAACCCAATCGCTGGGACCCCGAGCTTCAGGGGTTTGATCGCCTGCGATTCATCGTGAATGTGTTCACCCGCATGCGCATGGTTCGCGACGACGGCAAAATCGATTTCAAATACAAACTGGAGCCAGCGGATGCGCCGCCCGAACTCAAACCCTGGTTCGAGCTTGAACGTGCGTGTTCAGCCGAGGGGCCGATTGTGTTCGGCCATTGGTCAACCCTGGGCCAGATTAAGAACAAGGCCGGCTATTGCCTGGACACGGGTTGCGTGTGGGGCGGTCAGCTGACTGCGCTTCGCCTGGAAGATGAGGTCATCATTCAGGTTGAGGCGGTCGAGCCGCCCTTGCCTACCATTCCCTGATCTCAAACAAGCGCGCTGGTACTGCCACACAGTGCGCGTATTTTTTCGTGTGCTTCATCGCTGAGCTCATGCCGCGTGCGTCCGTCGGTGTTGATCGGCGCGTGAATGTACAACTGCACCACAAACCCGGTTTTGCTGTTCATCAACACCTTGATGTTCTCCAACAAGGTTTGTTCGCCAATGAAAGCCGGCTGTGAAGAAAATTTTCCATCCGGTGTGAAGTACTGCAGGCTGACCGGCAACAAAGGCACCTTGGCCTGAATGGCGGGTTGCACAAAATTGCTGTGAAAATGTAAGGGTGCATCTCCAGGCCCGGTTGTTCCTTCCGGAAACACAGCCACGCAACGCCCGGTAGCCAACACTTTGACAGCAGCGTGAATCACGTCGCGAACGGCATGTCGCTTGCCCCGCTCAATAAACAGAGTGCCGCTTCGCTTGGCCAGCAAGCCACCGATGGGCCATTTGGATATTTCAGATTTGGCGATGAAGGTGACCGGGTGAATGCTGTTGAACGCAAAAATATCCAGCCAGGACACATGCGTGCTGTACAGCAAACAGGGCTTGTGAATGGCGTAATTCGATTCAGGCGATTCATACACCACCTTCACCTGCACATTCAAAATACCCAGCAACTGGCGGGCCCAACGCTTCTCGATCGCCTCTTTCATGGCCTTGCTGAACAAGGGCCAAAACACCAAAGCCACCACAAAACCGTACAGCAGGTGGGTAAGCAGGCGAACCAACATCCAGGCTTTGCGCATTTTTTATTAACCTTATGCTGCAAGCACTTTCATTTTGCTTTTTTCAAGGCTGCTGTAGCCCACGTTGCCATTCACCATGGTCAGTTGCACTTTGCCCTGCATGGGAAAACCATTGAACGGCGTGTGCTTGCCCTGGCTGATCAAACTGGCCTCGCCCACCACCCAATCCACCTCGGGGTTGAACAGGCACAAGTCAGCCGGCATGCCCGTGCGCAAACTACCTGCTTGCACCTTGATAATGTCGGCGGGGTTGCCACACAACAACTCAACAATTCGTGCGGGGGGCACGTTTTGCTCACGCATCCACTTCACAGCCAAAGTCAGCAGCAGCTCCAGCCCGGTTGCGCCAGCTTCGCTTTCCGCAAAAGGCAACAGCTTCGCATCGTCGTCGACTGGTGTGTGGTCGGAACAAATCGCATCAATGGTGCCATCAAGCAAACCGGCGCGAATGGCGTCGCGATCTCGCTGTTCACGCAAGGGGGGAATCAGGTGCGCATTGGGGTCGAAAAAGCCGATGTCCAGATCAGTCAGGTGTACGTGGTGAATCGCCACATCGCAAGTGACAGGCAAACCTTCTGACTTGGCTTGGCGAACCAGTTCAATGCCTTTGGCTGAACTGATTCGGCAAATGTGCATGCGCGTGCCAGTAGACCGAACCAGCTCAAAATAAGCCTGCAGGGCAATGGTTTCAGCCATGACCGGAATGCCGCTCAAACCCATGCGCGATGCATAGGCACCTGCATGAGCCACCCCCCCTTTGCTGAAGTTGGGCTCGGTGGGGCGCAAAAATACGGTGAAACCAAAGTTGCGAGCGTACTTCATGGCTTGCAGCAACACGCGTAAATCGCGAATGGGCGACTCAGCCTGACTAAAACCCACACAACCCGCTTCGGTAAGTTCGGCCATTTCAGTCAGCGTTTCGCCGTTCAAACCCGTGGTCAGGGCACCCAGTGGGTAGACCTTGGCCAGGTTCAACTGGCGTGCCTTGAACTTCAACATCTCGATCAAACCAGGCTCGTCCAGCACAGGCTCAGTATCGGGTGGACACACCAGCGAGGTAATTCCGCCAGCCATGGCCGCTTCCATTTCACTTTCCAGGGTGGCGCGATATTCATAACCCGGCTCACGCAGGCGTGCCGACAAGTCCACCAAGCCGGGCAACACCCAAAGGCCGGTGGCATCAATGGTTTTGCTGGGCGCAAAGTCGGCTGGCATTTCGCCTTTGGGGGCCACCGCCACCACACGACCTGCAGCCACAGCCACCTCCATGATTGCATCGGCACCGATGCTGGGGTCAATTACACGTCCGCCAGAAATCAACACTCGCATTGTTTTTCCTTTATGGGGCAAATTCACGTCAAGCGCTTTTGCTGGACGAAGCCAGAATACTCATGACTGCCATGCGCACGGCAATTCCAAATGTAACCTGATTCAAAATTACGCTTTGCGGCCCATCAGCCACCGCCGAATCAATTTCAACGCCCCGGTTCATGGGGCCCGGGTGCATCACAATGGCGTCGGGTTTGGCATGGCGCAGTTTTTCTTCAGTCAGCCCGAAGTGTTTGAAATATTCCTGCGCTGATGGGATCAAAGCCCCTGTCATGCGTTCTTTCTGCAATCGCAACATGATGATCACGTCGCAATCTTTAATGCCTTCCACAAGGTCGTGATAAACACGCACCCCCATGTTGTCGAGGTGGCTGGGCAGCAAGGTGCTGGGCCCCACGGCACGAACCTCTGGGCACCCCAGAGTGGTAAGGGCATGAATGTCGGAACGCGCAACGCGGCTGTGTAGAATGTCGCCAACAATGGCCACACGCAGCTTGGTGAAGTCTTGCTTGTAATGGCGGATGGTGTACATGTCGAGTAGAGCCTGCGTGGGGTGCGCATGCCGCCCGTCGCCCGCGTTGATCACATGAATGGTGCCGCCACTGGTGCGGTTTAAATGCTGGGCCATGAAGGTAGGCGCACCACTTTCAGAATGACGCATCACAAACATGTCTGCAGACATGGCAGCCAGGTTATCAATGGTATCGATCAGCGATTCACCCTTGCTGGTCGAAGATGAACCAATGTTCAAATTCACCACATCAGCCGACAAACGTTTGGCCGCAATCTCGAATGTGGTGCGGGTACGGGTGGAATTCTCAAAAAACACATTGAAGACTGACTTGCCGCGCAACAGCGGCACTTGTTTTACCTCGCGATCGGTCACCGACAAAAACGATTCTGCCGTGTCCAGAATGCGATGAATCATCGCCTTGGGCAGCCCTTCAATACTCAACAGGTGAATCAGCTCACCTGCGGCGTTCAGTTGGGGGTTATTCAATTTGGTTTTACCTCCAGCTCCAGGCGGAAAGCACCTTGATCATCTTGGGTCAATACAAACGCTTCATTGGGTTTGAGCGGCAAGTGCTTGCCCACGTACTGTGCGTCAATGGGCAGTTCGCGCCCGCCCCGGTCCAGCAACACAGCCAGCTCAATTTTTGCGGGTCGGCCAAAATCAAACAAGTGGTTCACGATGGCGCGGGTGGTTCGGCCCGTGTACAACACATCGTCTACCAGCAAAATGGTACGGCCCTGAACTTCGAAAGGCACCTCGGCGGGCTTGGGCGCCTCTTTCAGACCGCGTTCTGAAAAATCGTCGCGGTAAAAAGCACTGTCCAGAAAACCACAGGGCAAGGCAAAACCCAAATCGGCATGCAAACGTTCGGCAATCCACGCGCCACCGCTGTGCACGCCAATCAGTCCCAGTTCGGAACGGTCTGGAAATGCTTTTTCAATTTGATCGCGCAAGCGGGCATACAAGGCTTCGGGGTTTGGCAGGCTCATCGTCCCTCCAGAAAAAATTGTTCCAGAATCAGGCAGGCACTGCCCATGTCGACTCGGCCTTTGTTCTCGCGGGCGGCCTTGCCTCCCATACAGCTTTCAATAATTGCGCTGGTGTATCGCTCGTCCACCATGGCGCAAGGCAAGGCAAAGCGGCCTTCCAGCTGCCGGGCAAACCGTTCACAGCGGGTGGTCAGTTCATTGTCAGCGCCATCGGGCTGACGGGGTACGCCTACGACCAAGCCCTCGGGCTGCCATTCCTTGACCAGGCTTTCAATTTTTGCAAAACGTTGCTCATCATTTTGTGCTTCAACCACTGCAATGCCACTGGCGGTTTTGGTCAAGGAGTTGCCAAATGCAACGCCAATTCGCTTCAAACCGAAATCAAACGCCAGGTACTGCGTGGGCTTAGGCGATTGTACGGGCTTGGTCATTGATTAAGCATGCCCCGCAGCGCCGCTCATCAAAGCGGGGTCGATACCCAACATGGCGTAGGCGCTTGCAAAGCGTTCTTCCAAAGGTGTGTCGAACAATATTTCATGATTGGCGGGCACGGTGAGCCAGGCGTTTTGAGCAAGCTCCTCTTCTAGCTGCCCTTCGCCCCAGCCAGCATAACCCAGGGTGATCAGCCATTTGCCCGGCGCTTCGCCGCGGGCCACAGCTTCAAGAATGTCGCGAGAGGTGGTCAGGGAAATTTCATCGTTCACTTTCAGCGATGAATTCCAGTTCAAAGGCTCGGTGTGCAACACAAAACCACGTTCAGCCGCAACAGGGCCGCCCATCATCACCGGGAAATGGGCTGGCATGTAACCCGCTACATCCACATTGATTTTTTCCAGCAAACTTTCAATGTCCAGATCAGTGGGCCGGTTGATGACCAAGCCCATGGCACCCTTGCCGGAATGTTCACACAAATACACCACAGACCCTGCAAAACTGGGGTCGAGCATGTTCGGCATGGCGATCAACAACTGACCGGACAAGCTAAATTCATCGGGAGTGGAAATTTCGGTCTCGCTCATGCCAAAATTGTAATGCCTTTTAACTGTGCAAAAGCGGGTGGGCGTTCCTCTACCCGCCTTAAAGCGCACAGACCAACCCAAATTTAAGTTGTTCCCATGCCTGCTTCACTTCTGGAAAACCACCCACTGTCCACTCAACCCAAGCCGGGCCGGTACAGCAAGGGCTTGATGTGGTTTCGGCGCGACCTGCGCACCCACGACAACGCAGCCCTGTTTTACGCGCTCAAGCACTGCGAACAGGTGCATTGCGTGTTCGTGTACGACAAAACCATTCTGGATGCCTTGCCCAACAAGGCAGACCGACGGGTGGAGTTTATTTGGGAAAGCTGCATGGCCCTGAAAACAAAGCTGCAAGGCTTTGGGGGCGATCTGCACCTGATGTATGACCATGCCGAAACAGCAATTCCGGATTTGGCGACGAAACTGGGCGTACAGGCGGTGTTCACCAACAAAGACTATGAACCCGCAGCCATTCACCGTGACATCACCGTGGGCAAAACCCTGCAGGGCAAAGGTATTGAATTGTTTCGCTTCAAAGACCAGGCCATCTTTGAAGAAGATGAAGTGCTGACCCAAGCAGGCAAGTTTTTCAGCGTGTTCACACCCTTCAAGAATGCTTGCCTGAAAAAACTGGACGCATTTCACCTGACGCCCTACCCCAGCGAAGCACGAGTGGGATCACTGGCCAAAGATTCCAATTTGACCGCACCCAGTCTGGACCACATGGGATTCAAACGTACGAATTTGCTGGACATGATCAAGCCTGGCGAGGAAGGTGCGCTGGATGCCTTTGAGGACTTTCTCAACCGCATGGACAAATACAAAGTGGCGCGCGACTTCCCCGCCATCAAAGGCGTGAGCTACCTGAGTGTGCACAATCGCTTCGGCACCATTTCCATTCGCAGATTGGCCAAAGCAGCCTATGACCGGTTTAAATTCGATGGCAGCGAAGGCGCGATGGGTTGGTTGAATGAACTGATCTGGCGCGATTTTTATTTCCAGATCATTTACCACCGCCCCGATGCGGCCGAAAAGGCATTCAAGCCTGAATATGATCAAATTCAATGGGACGCCGACGAAAAAGCACAACGCCTGTTCAAAGCGTGGTGCGAAGGCAAAACAGGCTACCCACTGGTGGACGCCGCGCAACGTCAATTGAACCAAACCGGTTTTCAACACAACAGGTTGCGCATGGTGACCGCCAGCTTTTTGACCAAAGACCTAGGGCTAGACTGGCGCTGGGGCGAGAAGTACTTTGCCGAGCACTTGAACGACTTTGACCTGTCAGCCAACAACGGTGGCTGGCAATGGGCAGCCAGCAGCGGTTGCGATGCACAACCTTATTTCCGCATTTTCAACCCGTACAGCCAGTCCGAGAAATTCGATGCGGACGGCAAATTTATTCGCAAGTACTGCCCAGAGCTGGCCAAACTGTCCAACAAATACATTCACAACCCGGCCGAGTGCCCGCCCTTTGAGTTGCAAATGGCGGGTGTGGTACTGGGTGAAACCTACCCACGGCCCGTGGTTGAACACGATGTGGCCCGAAAGAAAACACTTGAACGTTATTCGGTCGTGAAGAAAGCAAAGGAAGATTGATTTTGTCCGAACTTATGATGGTCAGTGCATGTGCCTTCACCCATAATCAGCGGTGAATTTTCATCACTTAACCCCATACAAGAAGGAGACAAAACAGTGAACGCTTACACCACCGTATTGCTTTACGCCGGCTGGATTCTGGTTCTGGCATTGTTCTACGCCCTACCTCGCGTGCCACAAGCCTTGCTAGGCCAAAAACGTATCGACAGCTGGGAGCGTGGCAAAGAATCCACCGACCCGTTGTTCTTGCAACGCGCAAAATCAGCGCACCTGAACTGTCTGGAAAACTTTCCGGTATTCGCGGGTGTTGTGGCCATGGCCGGGCTGATGGGTGAGGTTGAGGCTATCAATGCTTTGGCTGCCTTCGTACTCTATGCTCGCATTGCGCAAAGCGTGGTACACATCAGCGGTACTTCGTTCATTCAGGTGTTCCTGCGAGCCACATTCTTCTTGCTTCAGGTGTTTATTACGCTGTACATGGTGTATTTGCTGGTCTGTTAAGCGGCTACACGAGAATCAAAAAAACCGCCTTGGTTTGTAGCCAAGGCGGTTTTTTTTACTGAATCGCAGCAAACGCTTTGTCGATGGCCACCTTGGTGGCCTCGATCACGGTATCGTCGTGTGTTACAGATACAAACCCTGCCTCGTAAGCCGAAGGTGCCAGGTACACACCTGCATTCAGCATTGCATGGAAAAACTTGTTGAAACGATCACGGTTCGATGCACTTACTTCCGCAAAACCGGTGGGCACTTTCTCGCTGAAGTAAATGCCGAACATGCCACCAATGCTGTCTGCACAAAAGGTTTCGCCGTGGGCATAGGCCACCTGGTTAAACGCTTCAACCAATTTGCGGGTTTGGGTTTCCAGCTTCTCGTAAAAGCCTTCCTGCTTCAACAAACACATGGTGGTCAAACCTGCTGCCACTGCAACCGGGTTGCCGCTCAAGGTACCCGCTTGATAAACAGGGCCGAGGGGTGCAATGCACGCCATAATGTCCTTGCGACCACCGAAAGCACCCATGGGCATGCCACCACCAATAATTTTACCCAAGGTGGTCAAGTCGGGCGTAATGCCATACACGCCCTGCACACCTTGAGGCCCCACACGAAAACCGGTCATCACTTCATCAAATATCAAGACTGCGCCGTGCTGGGTGCACAATTCGCGCAAGGTATTCAGAAATTCGCGGGTGGGTTTGATCAAATTCATATTGCCCGCAACCGGCTCAACGATGACACAGGCAATGCTGCTGCCGCTGGCTTTGAACAACTCGTGCAGTTGCTCCACATTGTTGTAGTCCAGCACACGGGTGTGCTTGGCGAAATCTTCAGGCACACCTGCCGAGGTTGGGTTGCCGAAGGTCAGCAAACCGGACCCCGCTTTCACCAGCAAGCTGTCTGCATGGCCGTGGTAACAACCTTCAAATTTCACAATGGTGTCGCGGCCGGTGAAGCCACGCGCCAAACGAATGGCGCTCATGGTGGCCTCAGTGCCAGAACTCACCAAGCGAACCTGTTCCAGTGAAGGCAACATGTCGCACAATGTTTCTGCCATCACGATTTCACCCTCGGTGGGTGCACCAAAGCTTAAGCCACCCACTGCGGCGTCTTGCACGGCCTTGATTACTTCAGGGTGCGCATGACCCAACACGGCAGGGCCCCAAGAGCCAATGTAATCAATGTAGCGTTTGTCATCGGCATCCCACACATAGGGACCATTGGCACGCTTGAAGAAACGGGGTGTACCGCCCACCGAACGGAATGCGCGCACAGGCGAATTCACACCACCGGGAATTGTTTTCTGAGCACGTTCAAACAGCACTTCGTTTTGGCTCACTTCCTGACTACTCATTCTTGAAACTCCAAATTATTGATGGCATCCATTGACTGCCTCAACCCACTGCTGTGCCACACTACAAACCTGCTCAGCATTGGGTTCCATTCCAAACAAACCATTGACCACAGCCACGGCATGTGCGCCAGCTTTCATCAATTCGGGTACCCGCTCAATCGTAATTCCACCAATGGCCACAACCGGCACACCCAGACTGCGAGCCTTGCCAAACAAATCGAGTTCAGCGCGCACTGCATTGGGTTTGGTGGCGCTTGGGTACATGGCTCCGAAAGCCACGTAACTGGCACCTTCACGCACGGCCTGTTCGGCCATTTCAAACTGATTGTAACAAGAAGCACCCACCACCCATTTACTTCCTAGGCTGCTTCGCGCCTTCAGAATGGCCTCATCGGTTTTACCCAAATGCACACCAGCCACCGCACCACCCTCAAACTTCGCGAACTCCTCAGAGGGCACATCATTCAAAATCAGGGCGGCATCGTACTTCTCGCACAGGGCATCAAGCTGCCCGACCAATTCGATCAACTCCGCTTGCTGCCAATTTTTCTGCCTGCACTGAAACAAACGTACCCCTCCATCCAGCGCCGCCGCCACACAATCAACGATTGCGTCAGGAGTCCACAGGGCCGAGCGCTCGGGCGTGATGGCGTAAACGCCCTTGATCAGTCGCGTGCTCAGTCGAGTGTCCAGTTCATTCTTCAATCGTGTTCTCATCACTGTCATAGCCATCGTCTTCCAAATGTTGCATCAAGTGCATGCGATCGGGAATCAACTGGCCTTTGCCCACCACAAAACCACAACTGAGGGCTTGCCAAGTGTATTCCAGTGCCAGCTCTACAGCTTCTTGAACGCTCAAACCCTGACCAAGCCCAACGGCACAGGCACTGGCCAAGGTACAGCCCGAGCCATGATATTGACCTGGCAGGCGTTCACAAGGAAATTCAACAACCGGCTGACCAGGCCTATACAAACGATTCACAATATCGCCAGACTCCAGGTGCTCGCCTTTCAACAACACAGCCTTACATCCCATTTTCAAAAGGCGCTCACCGGCTTCATCCACCGTTTGTGCTCCGGTAAATGCCTGTGCCTCGGGCCAGTTGGGGGTCAGCAAATCGACCGCAGGGAACAGCTGATTTCTGTAGTAGTCGAACAGCCCTTGTCCGCCAAAGGCATCGCCCCGGCCGGAGGCCCGCACGGGGTCTACAACCAACGGCACCGAAGGCCACAGGCTTTTTGCTTTGAGCACCGCTGCCACAGCCGCCGTGCTGCCCAACACCCCGGTTTTAATGGCACTGGGCGAAATGCCATCGTCCAGCAAGGCAGTGAGTTGATCATCAATCCAGTCGGGGGTACACGCCTCGAAGCGCGCCACTCCCGCCGTGTTCTGGGCTGTCAGCCCGGTCAGAATGGTCAGGGGATGTGCGCCAAGAGCGGAAACAGTCAAGGCATCGGCTTGCAAACCCGCGCCAGCAGTGGGATCTGATGCTGAAAAGGTCAGCACCAAGGGTACAGTCAGTGTCATTCAAAACCCAAAAAAGACCGACAACCTTTGTAGTCGGCTGCCAAACTCAGTATTATCCACCCGTTGCAATTTTTTTTCTGGAAGTAGCTCAGAATGAATACTTGGATTTGTTTGATTTGCGGTTGGGTATACGATGAAGCGGCTGGCGTGCCCGACGAAGGCATTGCCCCTGGCACCAAATGGGAAGATGTTCCACCAAACTGGGTTTGCCCGGAATGTGGCGCCCGCAAAGAAGATTTCGAGATGACTCAAATCTAAACTCCGAAAACCAATGGATCAATGACCGAACCACAAGCCGACCCCGCCAAAGCGTTTGAAGACCACGCCCCAACGCCGGTCAGGCCCAAGTTTGTTCGGCAGCTAGGGCAGTTTTCAGCAGGTTTGCTGATCGCAGCCCTGGTTTTGTTGACGGTAGGCCTGTTCGCCAAAAGCCAATCGGACAACATTCGCAATACACAGCTGGCCCAAATCAATTTGGTTGAAGGTCGCATTCAACAAGAATTGCTGGCCCTCAATGGCCCAGGCAGTGAAACCGTTCAACCTCAGGGCCTGAAGGCCCTGCTGGGTTTGGGCCAAGAGGTCAGCCAGCAAAACAAGGGAATTCAGTGGTTCGGTGCCCTGCACAGCCAAACCCTGCAAGTGTTGCTTACTCAAAGCATTGAAGCACTGTCGCGCCCCGTGGCCGGCATCAATTCAGATCTGGAAACCCAGCGCCAGCTGGAGACACAGCTTAGGCTGGACACACTGCCGAAACTGGCCCAACTTAAAGCACACATTGCCCAAGCCACCAACGGTTACCTTGTCTTGGTATTCGGCCTTGCGACCTTGCTGGCTTCGATTGGCTTTGCCTTGGGCGTTCAATGGAACACCCATCGAAAAACACTTGCCCTGGGTCGTCGCGTACAAATGTTGAGCCGCGCATTGCATAGCCAACAAGAAAACGACCAGAAACGGGAGGGAGCCCACGCGGCCCTTGAAGGTGTGCTGAAAGCGCTGAACAGCAATCAGCAACTGGAGCATCGCGGCACGCTGATGCAAATTGGCCAACAACTTGAAGAACTGAACCAGAGCGGGCGGGCGGTATTGCAGTTTGCAAAATCATTTCACCAGCTGTCTACCCAAGGCACCCAAGTGGTGAAATCAACCTTGAACAGCGAGCAACGCAACGCCAAAGCCGAAAACCACATGGAAATCATGCAAACCCAACTTGAAGGTTTGCGCGCTGACATTCGAAGCGCTGCGCAGGGCTTGCGGAAAGCCGGCGAGGTCAGCCGCCAGCTGCTGGGCCGGCTGGATTCCTCACAAATGGAATTGACCCTGACCGAACCCGAAAACAACCGGCAATTGCAGCAACTGGTCGAGCAAAGCCAACAGGCCCTGAAAGAATCGATTGAGGGTTTGGTGTTGGCCAGCCAAAAAATAAATGCCGGGCAGCATGAATCAAACAAGCTGGCCGAGTACATGGCTGTGAATCAAACCGCGTGGTCTAACCTGCTGAGCCAGGTTGAACAGGTGGCCGAATCTGCATCGCAAGAATCAGAAAGCGCCCTTCGCCTGGCCAAACGCCTGATGGAACAAAGCCAGCACACAGCACTGGCCTCGCCAAACAATCAAGCAGCCAAGGCACCACCGCAGCTGCTGCCCTGACCCGCGGTACAGCCATAGCAATGGTCACCCACCACCACTTCGATGGAATCAAGCGCGGTCTGCGTCAAATCAGCCAACGTCAGCGCCCTGCCCTGTGAATCGCGCACAGGCCAACCCAGTTGCTGGTTGAAGTCGCAATCGTACAGCGTGCCTTCGTAGTCAATCGACACCAGGCTGCGGCACATCACCGCCGCCAGGTTACTTTCCCGGTAAGCACCTTTCAGCGTGTTCATATAGGTCTCGAACGTGCCCTTGCTGATCAAGGTACTGCCAAAACGGGCAATCGGCATGTTGGTGATTGTCACCAGGCCGGTGAAGCGAATGCCAAACTTCTCGAACAACACAGCCTTGTAATCGGCTTCCAGTGCTTCTTGCGGGGGTGGCAATGAAGGACCTTGCGGGTTAAACACCAAGGTCAAACGCAGCTTGTCGCCATAACCGAGTGCATTCAGTTTTTGCAGGCCTGCAATGCTGGCATCGAACACACCCTTGCCGCGTTGCTTGTCCACATTGTCTTCAAGGTAGCAAGGCAAGGATGCAAAAATTTCAACTTCATTTTCAGCGAGAAATTCAGCCAAATCCTCATAGCCTGGCTCACTCAAAATGGTCAGGTTGCACCGGTCAATCACATGCACACCTGCTTTGCGCGCAGCCACCACCAGGCGCTTGAAGCGCGGGTTCATCTCCGGAGCACCACCGGTCAAATCAAGTTTTTTCACCCAACCCTGATTCATCAGGGCAATCAACTGGCCAATTTGCTCGTCTTGCATCAGCTCGGTGCGATTGGGGCCTGCATTCACATGGCAGTGTGTACAGCTTTGATTACACAGGTAACCCAGATTCACCTGAATGGTTTCCAGGTTCAAGCGCTTCACGCTGGGGAAGGTGGTACTTTTCAACAAATGAACTACTGAGTGCATGTAGGCTCCGGTTTCTGTGCGCCGCGCGGTTATTTCGTTTTCAGATAATGAGAGAATCAAGGCTTGCAAGCAAGATTGATCCGGTTTGATTATCGCGTTAATCGATAGTAACAAACTTACACAAGCTCATTCGCTCAAGCCATGATTCAAGTTACAGTCAACGGTGAAAATCGTGAAATGCCCGAGAACAGCACTGTGGCGCACCTTGTGGAAAGCCTCAAACTCACCGGCAAGCGCATCGCTGTCGAACTGAACGGTGAAATTGTGCCCAAAAGCCAGCACGCCACCACGCCACTGAACGCCGGGGCCAGCCTTGAAATTGTGGTTGCCGTGGGTGGTGGCTAAACAATCAGTACCAATCAGGAGCAGTACCCTCATGAACACCTCAACTGAAAAGCACAACGACACCTGGAAAGTAGGTGGCCGTGAATTCACCAGCCGCTTGCTGGTGGGCACTGGCAAATACGCCAGCCTCGATGAAACCCGCGAGGCCATCACTGAAAGTGGCGCTGAAATTGTGACAGTGGCCATCCGCCGCACCAACATCGGCCAAAACGCAGGTGAGGCCAGCCTTCTCGATTACATTCCGCCCAACAAATTCACCTACCTGCCCAACTCGGCTGGTTGCTATACCGCCAAAGATGCGGTGCGCACCTTGCGCCTGGGTCGTGAACTGCTGGATGGCCATAATCTGTGCAAACTCGAGGTGCTGGGCGACCCCACCAACCTGTACCCTGACATGGAAGAAACACTGATTGCCGCCAAAGAACTGGTGGCCGATGGTTTCGACGTAATGGTGTATTGCTCCGACGACCCCATTTACGCCCGCAAGCTAGAGGATGTAGGCTGTTTGGCCATCATGCCCTTGGCCTCGCTGATTGGTTCAGGCATGGGCATTTTGAACCCATGGAACATCAACCTGATTCTGGAAAAAGCGCAAGTGCCGGTCATCGTGGATGCAGGCGTGGGCACCGCCTCCGATGCCGCCATCGCCATGGAACTGGGTTGCGCTGGCGTGCTAATGAATACCGCCATTGCCAAGGCACAGAACCCGGTTCAAATGGCCCGTGCCATGCGTTTGGCCACGCAGGCCGGTCGCGAGGCCTTTCTTGCAGGTAGAATGCCGAAAAAGTTTTACACGGCCAGCCCCTCTTCCCCCGTGGAAGGCGTTATTTCCTCCAGTTCAAAATGACAGACCAAACCCCCGACAATCCGTTTCGCGACCAACACATCAAAAGTTTTGTGAAACGTCGGGGGCATATTTCACGCGCCCAAGAACGTGCCGTAGAAGAAGGCATGCCCAAGTGGGGCATTGCCTACAATGCCCAGATGCAAATTGATTTCGACGCACAATGGGGTACCACCGGCCAAGCCAACTGGCTTGAAATTGGTTTTGGCATGGGTGAAACCACCGCTAAAATTGCCAAAGCCCACCCGAATGTGAATTACCTGGGTGTTGAAATTTACACCGCTGGCGTGGGTTCGCTGATCAAGTTGATTGAAGAAGAAAACATTGAAAACATTCGCATCATTTGCCACGACGTGGTGGATGTACTTCGCGACATGATTCCCGATAGCAGTCTGGACAAAGTACTGTTGTACTTCCCCGACCCATGGCGCAAGGCGCGCCACCACAAGCGCAGGCTTATTCAGCCCGAATTTGTGGCCAAGCTGGCAAAGAAAATGAAGCCGGGCGGCGTGCTTCACTGCGCCACCGATTGGGAAAACTATGCCCACCACATGCACGATGTACTCAGTGTGGCACCCAACTGGCAAAACATGGCTTCAACGCCTTTCGCACCCCGCCCCAACGACCGGCCTCTGACCAAATTCGAAAACCGTGGCATTAAGTTGGGTCATGGTGTTTGGGACCTCTTGTACCGGGTACGCTGAACCACAAACAGACCTCCCCTCTTGCGGTATGCCTTGCAGAGCCTGAATTTGCTTTAATCAGGCTCAACCTCGCAAATTCCATACGGCATGCTTTCATCGAAAAAAAACGGGCTGTTGCGTGCGCTGATCGCCAATAGCGCCGTTATCTCGCTTAACTCACGCACGTTGCTGGTTTGCATCACAGCCTTGGTGGCACTGTCGCTTTGCATTTATGCCATTTTGAACAATCAGTTCAGTGCGCAACATGCCGAACGCATTGACCAACTGCTGACCGCCAAAGCACAGGCCATTGACCACAACGACGCCTCGGGACACGACCACACGCTGGCCATGACCCCGGTGTATTACCACTCTGGCGATCTGGAAGGTGCAAAAGAAACATTGCACTGGCCCAAAGCCTGCGAACATTCACAAGCCCCTTTGGGATCACAGATTCAGCGATTCAAATGCGGCAACGGCATTCGCCTGCATGCAATGGAAACCACACTAAGCCCAGAGCAAACATCCCAAACCATCACCTTGTGGGCCACTCACATTCCGAATGCCTCACTGCTCAGCATGCAAGTTGAAGACATTCTTGGCCTTGCCGCTTTGGTACTGGTTATTAGCACCCTGTGCAGCCGCTGGATCAGTCAATCGATCACTCAACCCTTGGGAGAAATTACCACCAGCGCACAACTGATGGCCGAGGGAAATTATGATTGGCGACTTCCTGAGAGTTCGATTGGCGAAATCAACCAGCTGGCATTTACCTTCAACCACATGGCGAGGAGCCTGCAAGAACGCGACAAAGTCATTCGGCGCACAGCCTACAAGGATCAATTGACCGGGTTGGACAATCGCGCCTATTTAACCCTTGCCTTGCGAGAACGCACACAAAGTGCCCGCGAACCGCTAAGCATCGTGATCTGGGGAATCGACAACCTGGACAATATCAATGAAGTGCTGGGACATGATGTCGCCGACAAGGTGTTGATCAAAGTGGCACGCAAGGCCAGTCGTATTTGTCAGGAAAACCTGGTGATTGCAAGGCTTGAAGGCAATATTTTCTGCATGCTTTTACCACGCGACCTGCTGGAAAGCATGCTAAAGAAGCACACCCTGAAACGCATGTTGCATGGTTCACTGCGAGTACAGGATTACCAACTTGACATTCAGAGCCATGCAGGCCTTGCTCACTATCCCGAGCACGGCCAATGCCCGGAAACACTCATGCGCAGAGCGGAAATTGCCCGGCAGCTGGCCAAGAAAACACGCCAAACCAGCATTGTTTTTGAAGCACGGCTTGAACAGCGTTCTGCCAACCGGCTTGAACTGATTGCCCAATTGCGCCAAGCAATTACCGACGAAGAGTTTTGCCTGTTTTTTCAACCCAAATTAAACCTGCGTACCAACAGCATTAACCAGGCGGAAGTACTGTTGCGCTGGAATCACCCTGTTCACGGCTTGATTGCACCAGGCGCCTTCATGGAACTCGCCGAGCAAACCGGCATGATCCGCGACATTACACGCTTGGTTCTTAAACAAACCTACGCCATCATCAACCTGTGCGCCAATCAAAACATCAGGCTGTCAGTCAACCTGTCCGCCATGGATCTCGAAGACTCCAGCCTGATTGATTTCATGCAACACCTACATCGTCTGCAACCCGATGCATCGCGCCACATAGTGCTGGAAATCACTGAAAGCGCCGCAATGCGAGACCCAGAGCAAGCGTTGGACATACTGAACCAACTGGCTGCGATGCATTTTCAGATCGCGGTGGATGACTTTGGCACAGGCTACTCTTCACTGGCCTACCTGAAACGCTTTCCAGTGACCGAATTGAAAATCGACAGATCGCTGGTGCAAGGCGCAGACCTGGACACAGATGGACAGATCATTCTTGAATCCACCATTGAAATGGGTCACATCATGGGCTTGCTGGTGACCACCGAAGGGGTGGAAACACAGGCAGAATTCGACCTGGTCAAAAAGCTGGGAGCCGACTACGTTCAGGGCTTCTGGCTGTCCAAGCCCATGCCATTTGACGAATTCAAACTGAAACATCTGGTTGGCAACCACGACCAGCTGGTTCAACATCTGTAAACCAAGGAAATAGCACATCAAAATTGGTCGTATTTGACCCGGGCACCCTATGCTTCGATATGATGTGAGCATGACAATTCACACATTCAAAGCATCACCGTGAAAATGAAACAGTTCGATGTCGCCATTATTGGCAGTGGTTTGGCTGGACTCACCACCGCCCTGCAACTGGCAGACAAGCTTAAAGTGGCCATTATTTGCAAACGCTCGGTTTCCGACTCGGCAAGCCGTTGGGCCCAAGGTGGCATCGCCGCTGTGCGCGACCCTGCCGACAGCGTGGCCGAACATGTACAAGACACCCTGGTAGCGGGTGGCGGCCTGTGCGAGCGCGATGCAGTGCAATTCATTCTGGAAAATGCATCGAAATCCATCGACTGGCTGGTAGAGCAAGGGGTACCTTTTTCTCGCGAAGACGAAGAAGGCCCCAGCAACACCGAACCCAACGGCTTTCACCTGACCCGGGAAGGTGGCCACAGCCGCAGGCGAATTCTGCATGTGGCAGACGCCACAGGCGACGCAGTGCAAACCACACTAGAAGCCAAGGCGCGCAACCACCCGAACATTCAATTGTTTGAACACCACATGGTGATCGACCTGATCACGGGCGACCGGCTGAGCGAAAAAAAGGCCGGTATTTTGGGCGCGTATATTCTGGACGAGCAGTCACAACGCGTGCTCACCCTCACCTGCCCGTACATTGTGCTGGCCTGCGGCGGCGCAGGCAAAGTGTACAACTACACCACCAACCCCGACACTGCCACTGGGGACGGTATTGCCATGGCTTGGCGCGCGGGCTGCCGAATTTCCAATATGGAATTCATCCAGTTCCACCCCACCTGCCTGTACCACCCTTATGCCAAAAGCTTCCTGATCACGGAAGCAGTGCGCGGCGAAGGTGGTTTGCTGAAATTGCCAGATGGCACACGCTTCATGCCCGAACACGACGAACGGGCCGAGCTGGCCCCGCGAGATGTGGTGGCGCGCGCGATCGACTTTGAAATGAAAAAGCGTGGCCTGGATTGCGTGTACCTCGACATCAGCCACGAACCAGCTGAAAAGCTGAAGAAACACTTCCCGACCATTTACAAACGCTGCCTTGAGCTGGGCATCGACATCACCAAACAAGGTATTCCAGTGGTGCCAGCGGCACATTACACTTGCGGTGGTGTAGTTACTGATCACAACGCCCGAACCGACATTCCCGGCCTGTATGCTGTGGGTGAAACCGCCTACACCGGCCTGCACGGCGCCAACCGCCTGGCCAGCAACAGCCTGCTGGAATGCGTGGTACTGGGGCAAGCAGCTGCCAACCACATTCTGACCAAACCCCACCGGGAAACCATGGGACTACCCGACTGGGACGAAAGCCGCGTGACCGACCCAGACGAAGAAGTGGTGATTTCACACAATTGGGCCGAACTGCGGCAGACCATGTGGAACTACGTGGGAATTGTACGAACCGACAAGCGCCTGGAGCGCGCGCAACACCGCATTCAATTGCTTCGCGAGGAAATTCTGGAGTTTTACAGCAACTTCCGCGTAAGCCGGGATTTACTGGAATTGCGTAACCTGGTGGATGTGGCCGATCTGATCGTGACCAGTGCGCTGAGCCGCAAGGAAAGCCGTGGTCTGCATTTCAGTGCAGACTACCCGGGCACCCTGCCCAAAGCATTTCCGACGGTATTGCAACGACCGAAGAAGAAGTGAACGCGGGTGTTTATTGCCAACCCCGCAGAGTAGGCGATATCGCGGCAACCTCGACGAGTTGGCTAAACAGTCAATCCAGCACCCGCAGCGAGTAATCCACCGCTGTGACGTCTTTCGTCAATGACCCGATCGAAATGCGGTCCACACCTGTCTCGGCAATCGCTCGCACCGTGTGCTCGTTCACCCCGCCCGATGCTTCCAGAATGGCCCTGCCCTTGTTCACTTCCACGGCAACGCGCATGGCCTCTAGCCCAAAGTTGTCCAGCAGCACCGACTTGGCGCCAGCCTGCAAAGCCTCCTCAAGCTGAACCAGACTTTCAACTTCAATCTGCACGCTCACATGCGGCGCGCCCAGGGCATCTGCACTGGCCAAAACCTGTGCAATTCCACCGGCCGCTGCAATGTGATTTTCCTTGATCAAAATGCCGTCGTACAAGGCAAGGCGCTGGTTCAACCCCCCCCCGACCCGTACCGCATACTTTTGAGCCAAACGCATACCCGGCAGCGTTTTGCGGGTGTCCAGAATCGATGCTTTTGTGCCTTCAATCAGCTTGACGAAATGTTTGGTTCTGGTGGCAACGGCTGACATCAGTTGCAGATAGTTCATTGCAGAACGCTCTGCGGTCAACAAGGGGCGGGCATGTGCATCAATTTCACACACCACAGTGCCGGGTTGAACTTCCTGTCCCTCGGGCACCTGCCAGCGCACATGCGCACCCGGGCAAAGGGTATTGAACACACCATTGAACCAGTCTTGCCCACACACCACGGCCTTGTCACGGCACAACAGTTGAGCCTTGCACCACTTGCCTTCGGGCACAAGCAAACCAGTCCAGTCGGTGTTGCCCATGTCTTCGGCAATCGCATCGTGCACGTTTTTCAGCAAAGCCAGCTCAAGCGCGGGCCCAAACGATTGAAAAAGTTCTGAACGGCTCATGCTGGCCCCACTCCCTTGTGTGCCTGCTCCAGGCGACCCTGGCCACGAGGCCCGGAAATACCATGTGTTTTCGCAAAATCCAGCATGCGGTCAATGCAACGGTAGGCCTGCGTGGCCAAGGTTGAGTCCACATGTACCTCACCCAATCCCGTGTCAAATCCAGTCTTCAACACGTCGCGCAGGTTCTTTAAACCGTTCATGGCCATCCAGGGGCAATGGGCGCAGCTTTTACAAGTCGCAGAATTGCCTGCAGTGGGTGCTTCTATCAAAGTTTTACCGGGGGCGAACTGACGCATTTTGTGCAAAATGCCGTTGTCGGTGGCCACAATATAGGTGTCAACACCGGGCGTTTGCGTGGCCTTGATCAACTGGGTGGTCGAGCCCACCACATCGGCCAGTGCCACCACATCGGCAGGCGATTCCGGGTGCACCAACACCATGGCTTGCGGATGCTGAGCCTTTAGCATTTTCAGCTCCTCGGCCTTGAACTCGTCATGCACCAGGCACGAGCCCTGCCACAGCAACATATCGGCACCAGTTTGCTTCTGAATGTACTGACCCAAATGCCGATCGGGAGCCCAAATCAATTTTTGCCCCTGTGCATGCAAATGGCCCACGATGTCCAAGGCGATGCTTGAGGTCACCATCCAGTCGGCGCGGGCTTTCACGGCCGCACTGGTGTTGGCATAGACCACCACAGTGCGATCGGGGTGTTGATCGCAAAATGCATTGAACTCCTCCGAGGGACACCCCAGATCGAGTGAACATGTGGCGTCCAGATCTGGCATGAACACGCGCTTCTCGGGATTCAAAATCTTGCTGGTTTCACCCATGAATCGCACGCCCGCCACCACCAGGTTCTGTTGCTTGCTCTCGCGCCCAAAACGCGCCATTTCCAGGGAATCTGAAACACAACCGCCGGTTTCTTCGGCAAGGTCTTGCAATTCGGAGTCCACGTAATAGTGGGCCACGAGCACGGCGTCACGTTGCTTCAACAAAGCCTTAATCTCTGCCTTCAAGGCAGCCCTTTCATCGGGCCCCGGTTGCTGGGGTACGCGGGCCCACGCCTGGGAGGGTTTACAACTGGTGGAGGGGCTGGCCTGTGACGGCAAATCGAACTCAACAGGCTTGATGTCTACTTGATTCACGGAACGCTCGGTTGGTGACAAGGAAAGCATGCATTTTACTCCCTTGGCCCCAGAAAATCCCGGGAATCCAGAACGAAGGGCCATCTGAACTTTTGAGTGGTCCCAGTCACTCAAAGGGAGCATTTTCATTAATGCGACAGCGCTCGTTGCCCAAATGCCCGAACCCCGTTGTCTTTCTTTGTCTTTTTAAGCCCCCATCAATATTCTTGGAGCACACTTCATGATGAAGCAATCCCTAAAATCGTTGTCCATCCTGGCTGCAATGCTGTCCATGCACTCAGTCGCCTTCGCCACCTGCCAAGGCAATGACTGTCAAGTTGAAATCGATGCCAACATTGATTTCGACAGCAGCTATTATTTAAGCGACAACCACAACGGCATTTTCATTCAAAGCAACACCGGTACCAACGCCGCGATCGTCGATTTGCAAAACGTAGTCATGCGCGACAACGGCAACATCACTGGTTCAGCCCAAGCGGTGGGCAACAACATTGCCATTTCGCTGACATCCTCATCCACTGTGCCTGTTCGCCACGTGTCGCAAAGCAACTACGGCGATCAACTGGCCTCGGTCAACCTGTCACAGCGCAGCACATCAAAAACCGGCGAAGTACTTATTGAAGCCGTTTCAATTGGCAACAACTTCAGCCTGAACCTTGACAATGCCAGCCTGGCTGAATTGTCAGTGGCCCAGTGCAACGTCAGCGACAACGTGGCCGTGGCTGAATACCGTTGGGACCCCACTCGCCTGACAGCTTCAGCCACTGCAGTTGGCAACAATATTTCAATTGGCAGCGCGCGTCCTTAATTGAACTTTCTTGCCCCGGGCGACAACCTACAGCCAATGGTCGCTTGGGGCAAACCGCCCCGCTAACACCATCCGGAAACATCAAGGAAACCATCGAATGAATTTACTCAAGCTTTGTATTGCCACCCTTGCCCTTGGCTTCAGCAGCGCAAATGCCCAAACCTTTGAGGGCAATGTCAGCTCATTCGAAACACCGTTTGGCATGCGCAGTGTCACCGACATCGACTCCCCTGCAGGCACACGCCGCGACGCAAACCTCAACCGCACCCAAGTTGAATCACCTGGCTGGGGCTTCGCCTCCACGGCCATCGGCAACTTGATCAATGTACAAACCGAAGGCAACAACAACACCGTTGTCATTACCGCCACCCAGATCAACAACGGCTCTCAAAACGCCTCCATCGACGGCGGCTTCTGATTCCAAGTTACTTACTGCTCTTGAATACACAAAGGCCCACTATGTTCCGCTACCCGCTTCCAAAGTTTGCATTGATCTCGGTGATTGCCGCATCGGCCAGTGCTTGTACAACGCTCCCCTCTTTCAGTGAAGCGGAGTACGTCAGCCCCTTTGATGGGGCAAGCGTAGTGGAAAACACAACCCGCTACAGCCCTGCACTTGAATGCCTGAAACCCTTGGTAGGCGGGCGAGGCCCCAATGCAAAACGCTTTGCCGTGGGGCGGGTCAGTGACTTCACAGGCAAAGAAGACCTGGTCAACGGAAAACGAATCACACAAGGTGCAGCCTTGATGGTGATTTCTGCTCTGGCAAAAACCGGGGTCCCAATGGTCGAGCGGTTCGACACTACCATCGCCGACATGGAATTGAAGTACGCCGACAACAAACTCATCACTGACAACCCGGACAGCAAAGCGCATCGGCAAATTTTTTCAGGCTCCCTGCCCGGCTCTGATTATCACATCGTGGGTGGCATCACCGAGGTGAATTACAACATTCGCAGTGGCAGCCTGGAGTCATCCATTCGATTCATTGGCGCAGCCGCCCGCTACTTTGTCATGAACGTGGCAGTCGACCTGCGTGTGGTGAATACCAAAACGCTTGAAGTGGTGAATACGCAAAGCCTTCAAAAACAGATTATTGGCACTGAATTGAATGGTGGGTACTTCCGGTTGTTCAGCGATGGGCTCGTCGATGTCAGCGCTGCTGAAAGAACGCAAGAACCCATTCAAAAAGGGGTTCGCATGGTGATTGAGCATGCGGTGTTCAACATGCTGACCGAGATGAACAATGTGTCAGCGCAAAGCTGTGCCAGGTTAAGTACAGCGAAATCCGGCGAATTGCGCAACAAGCCCATTGTGCTCACACCACCACCCGCTTCAACGGCCTCAAAGCAAGACCCCAGCGTTGTGATTGACCCCTACACCGGTGAAATCATTCGCGAAGCTGCCAATGAGAACACCGCAACCGCATCATCACAAAGTGAAGTCACTGAATTAAAAGGCCTGTTTGGAAGTGGCGGTGCTGCGCCTGCAACGTCTCAGGAATCAACCAGCAATACCACCCGCGAAATGCAAGAAAAGCTGCTGTGGGGCAACCGTCCACAAATTCGTTAATCGCTCGTAAAACTGCGGCCACAGCAACAAAAAAGCCTCAAGTTTCCTTGAGGCTTTTTTGCTGGTTTGCTGCCTTAGGCCGATTCATCGACCTGTTCGCCGCCTTCCTTGATCGGTGAGGCCAAAATTTTATCGATTCGTTTTTGGTCCATATCCACCACTTCAAACCGCCAACCTTCCCAATCCACCGTGTCTCCGGTGGCTGGCAAGCGCCCAGTCAGCAGCATCACCATGCCGCTCAGGGTGTGGTAACGGCCCTTTTCTTCTTCTGGCACACTCTTGATGTTCAAGGTGTCTTTCAGTTCCAGAATGGCAATGGCGCCGTCGAGCAACCAGGATCCATCGTCACGCTGCACTGCCCAAGAATCTTCCTTGTTGTGCGGGGTAAATTCGCCGGTTAGGGCTTCCATCAAATCATGCAGGGTCACAATGCCTTCAAGCTCGCCGTACTCGTCGATCACAAAAGCAATGTCCATGTTATTGCTGCGGAACTGGGTCAGCAGCTCCATACCCGTCAGGGTTTCAGGCACAAACACGCACTGCTGCAAATTACTGGAAAAGTCGGGCATCTTGCCCTGCGCGGCGTAAGCCAAAGCCTGCTTGGCGTGAATAACACCAATCAGGTTGTCCAGATTGCCATCTACCACCGGGAAGCGCGAGTACTCCGACTCAATCACCCGTTTCAGGTTCTCTTCCTGAGGCAGGCGAATGTCCAGATACAACACATCTGAACGGGGGATCATGAGTGAACCCAGTTGGCGATCGTCCAAGCGGAACACATTGCGCAACATGGTGTGCTCGCTGCTTTCAATCACGCCTGAAACCGAACCCTCGTCCAGCATGGCGTGAATTTCTTCCTCAGTCACACCATTGTCCGTGTTTTCTTTCACACCCATAATGCGCAATAAACCACGGGTAGAAAAAGATAAAAACATGACGAAGGGGCGTGTAGCGATGGCCAGAATTTGCATGGGCCTTGCCACCAAGCGGGCAATGACCTCCGGGCTGATTTGCCCCAAACGCTTGGGCACCAGTTCACCGACCACAATTGACACATAGGTAACACCAACAACCACAATGGCAGTCGACACCACATCTGTCATCGCCACTTCCAGGCCGAAGGTTTGCAGCCAGAGCGCCAGTGGTTTGGCCAATACAGCCTCACCGACAATACCGCTAAGCACGCCAATCGATGTGATACCAATTTGCACAGTCGACAAAAACTTGGTGGGATCTTCAGACAACTTAAGCGCAACCGCAGCGGATTTGTCGCCTTCTGCAGCCAACTTCACCAAACGCGCCTTTCTGGCCGTAACCAGCGCAATTTCGGACATGGCAAACAAGCCATTGGTCACAATAAGACCAATCAGAATCAGCACTTCCATGTCGACACTCCAATATTCAAGGGCGCAACAAAGGCATCAAGCACAAAGCTTGTTTGAGCATTGCCAGGCAGGAAGGACTTGGAAAAACGACGCGCAACAGGCGCTTTGAGGGGGGTAGCCATTGATGGCTGAGTGAAGTTTAAGCAACTTCGACAACTGGAACTATCCATATACGGTCGGGAAAGGCCCGAGCACTCCTGTAAGAAAAAAACACCGCCTAATCGTACAAAGACGAGGGGGCGGTGTCAATTTTTCTTTTAAAAATCAGGTCTTGTGGTAAATCTCAGACCCTTTCTTGATGAACTCAATCGATTTTTCTTCCATTCCCTTGCTCAAGGCATCTTTCTCGGAAACTCCCAGCTTTTCGGCGTATTCACGCACATCTTGGGTAATTTTCATAGAGCAGAAGTGCGGACCACACATGGAACAGAAGTGGGCCACTTTCATGCTTTGCTTGGGCAAGGTTTCATCGTGGAATTCACGGGCCGTGTCGGGGTCGAGACCCAAATTGAATTGGTCATCCCAACGGAATTCGAAACGGGCCTTGCTCAAGGCGTTGTCTCGGATTTGTGCACCGGGGTGACCTTTGGCCAAATCAGCAGCGTGGGCTGCAATTTTGTAAGTGATGATGCCGTCCTTCACGTCTTTTTTGTTCGGCAAACCCAAGTGTTCTTTGGGGGTGACATAACACAGCATGGCGCAGCCGTACCAGCCGATTTGCGCTGCACCAATTCCACTGGTGATGTGGTCGTAACCAGGGGCAATGTCGGTGGTCAGTGGGCCAAGGGTGTAAAACGGGGCTTCATGGCACTCTTTCAATTGAATGTCCATGTTCTCTTTGATCAGTTGCATCGGCACGTGGCCAGGGCCCTCAATCATCACCTGCACATCGTGCTTCCAGGCAATCTGGGTCAGTTCACCCAAAGTGCGCAGTTCGCTCAACTGGGCTTCATCATTGGCATCCCAAATTGAGCCAGGGCGCAAGCCATCGCCCAGCGAGAAGCTCACATCGTAAGCCTTCATGATTTCGCAAATGTCTTCGAAATGCTCGTACAGGAAGCTTTCCTTGTGGTGCGCAAGGCACCACTTCGCCATGATGGAACCACCCCGAGACACAATGCCGGTCATGCGGCTTGCCGTCATCGGCACATAGGCCAAACGAACACCGGCGTGAATGGTGAAGTAATCCACCCCTTGCTCGGCCTGCTCGATCAGCGTGTCACGGAAAATTTCCCAGGTCAGGTCTTCGGCCTTGCCATTGACCTTTTCCAGGGCCTGGTAAATTGGCACGGTACCAATCGGCACTGGGCTGTTGCGCAAAATCCATTCGCGGGTTTCATGAATGTGCTTGCCGGTGGACAGATCCATCACCGTGTCGCCGCCCCAACGAATGGACCAGGTCATTTTCTCGACCTCTTCACCAATTGAAGAAGACACTGCCGAGTTACCGATATTGGCATTGATTTTCACCAGAAAGTTGCGGCCAATAATCATCGGCTCAATTTCAGGGTGATTGATGTTGGCGGGAATAATCGCGCGGCCACGGGCAATTTCATCGCGCACGAATTCAGGCGTAATCTGCTCGGGAATGGACGCCCCAAAAGACTGCCCAGGGTGCTGACGCGTCAACAGGTCAACCATCTTGGCGCCGATTTTCCCGCCAGCGTGTTTGAGGCTTTCAATGTACTCTTGGCGGCGCAGATTTTCACGAATGGCCACATACTCCATTTCTGGCGTAATGATGCCTTGGCGAGCGTAATGCATTTGCGACACATTCTTGCCAGCCTTGGCCTTGCGGGGTTTGCGCTGCAGGTTAAAACGCAGCTCGGTCAACTTGGGGTCGTTCAGGCGTTCAATGCCATATTCGGAACTCGGGCCACTCAGCAGGTCGGTGTCATTGCGCTCTTCGATCCAGGCGCTGCGAATCGCAGGCAGCCCTGAACGAATGTCAATTTTCGCATTGGGGTCTGTGTATATGCCCGAGCAGTCGTACACATAAATTGGCGGGTTTTTCTCGCCGCCGAATGAAGTAGGCGTGTCGTCTTGTGAAATTTCACGCATGGGCACCTGAATGTCGGGCCGGGAGCCCTGCACATAGACCTTGCGGGAATTGGGAAGTGGTTTGACCGCAGCTTCGTCAACCTTGGCGGTTGCGGCTAGAAAGTCTGGATTGGCGCTCATTAATACTCCTGTTGGGCGTGAATCGTGTTTGTGCCGGGTGCATAAACATTCCACCCAGCCACCCTAGGGAGTAAGCCAGTGAAACGCTTCCTGCAAACAGCATTATCTGCACAGGTGTGAGGGTTTTTCTCACCCGGCAACAATTTGCCAGGACCCCTGCGTTAAACTTCAATAAGCTCAAAGTATAGGCCCGCCACGTAAAGACCTCAATAAGCGGTTTGCACAAGGCGCTCTTTTTGTTCAACTTTATCGGATCACGCAATTCAATGGGTAACAGACTCAGTTCAATCACCACCCGCACTGGCGACGATGGCACGACAGGCCTGGCCGACGGCAGCCGTTTGGCGAAAAACGACCTTCGCGTTCATGCCATGGGCGATGTCGATGAATTGAACAGCCACCTTGGTTTGATACTGACCGAAGCCCTGCCCGAGCGACTGGCCACCGAACTTACCCGCATTCAGCATGACCTGTTTGATTTGGGAGCCGCCCTTTGCATGCCAGGCTTTGATGTATTTCCTCCCCAGGCAGTGGCAAGACTGGAGGACCTCATCAAGGAATTCAATGAGCCCCTGCCTCGCCTGGAAGAATTTATTTTGCCCGGCGGCAGCAAAGCCTCGGCTTATACCCACGTGGCTCGCACCGTTTGCCGCAGGGCGGAACGTGTGTTGGTCGACCTGAATCAACAACAGAAACTACCCGAAGATCTGCTGCTGTACATGAACCGCCTTTCCGACTTTTTGTTTGTGGCCTCCCGCTGGATTCACCACAAAAAAGGCGTTCGCGATGTACAGTGGAAAAAAGGATTCAACCGCCCTGAATAGTTTATTTTTCCTCAGTGACTGAATCGTTTTGCAGCCCAGAGTTGTCTTTTTTAGGTGTTGGTGGAAAGAAAAACTCCGTGGGTGTCTTAAGAAATCGCAGGCCCACCTTACGGGTCAGATCGAAAACACCCAAGTGGTGAACGCCACGCGCTTTTACCGCTGTATACAAAGCCAAGGCAAAGCTGACCGACAAGTTTCCCGCCCCAATCAAAGCAACGCCTACCAAAGCGAACAACAAGCCAGATAACCCTGACTCAAACCCTCCTGCCTGCATGGAATAGCCGACCTGGGCTGATGAAAATGCAAAGTGTGTTGTGTCGATCGGCAAGCCTAATAAAAAGCCGATGAACCCCAGTGAGCCAAGCATAAGCCCCAAAAACAAACTTCCCATGATCGCGCCAAGGTTATGCTCTGCATAATCGGCTAGCCGCGCTAAGCGTTGAACCCCCAGCAGTTTGCGCAACCAGATTACCTTGCGAATGCGAAGTGGCACCCTTTCATAAATACACAAATTGTCGTAGTACCCCGAAACGACTCCGGTCAAGAAAAGGGCGATACCCGCCATTGCGGCATGCGGTATGGCCATTGACGCTAAAGGGTTGACCTGATGAAGGAAAAGATCCCTTTTTTCCTCATCAATGGGAGGCGAGCCGAATAATAATGTCCAACCGTACCCGATCAGCAAAGCAGTAGAGAAGGCGAGCAACATATTCCCTGCAATCGCAATAAACTGCGTTCTTGCAACTTGGGCAATCAAATCGACCACGCCATCCATGGAGCGCAATCGACCGTTGCGGGAATCGATCGCAGATGCAATGCGTGCGGCAGTCATGGCAGGCTGTTTAGTCGCAACTGTGCCATGTAGCAAATGAATGACCACAAAACAGGCGCCGTAATTCAAACTAAAAATCATGGCTTCCCAAAATGGCGGAAGTTTCAGCGCCACCATCCACACTTTAATGAACGCAAATATCGCGATTACAAAACCGCCAATCACCGCAGCACGTCCCATTTGCCAATACTCAGACCTGGACTCTGCGGTGTAATGTTCGCCCGCCTTGCTCGCATGCTCAGTAATTCGCAAAGCCAGCTTGTCGGTTAATCCTTGCCAAAGATCTGCGATGGAATGTTTGCGATTCTCTTCTCGAGTTAAGGTACACAAAAATTCTACACAAACGCTCACCCGATTTTCAGTGGGTAGCGCACCCGTGAGTTGCAACAACTTACGCATGCGAGCAATAGACTGCTCAAGACGAATCAAATGCATGCTTAAAGTCACAGAAATTCCCAGCACCTTGGCTTGCGCATAGGCTCTCTTGATTTGATCCGTGCATTGATCAAGCAAAACATCGAGATGATCACCCAAATCTGCCAGTGACTCATGTTGGTTTAGGCGCTCATGAGCCTGCGCGATCATTGCGCGAAGTTCTAGGTGCTGCTCTACGAAGGGGGATGTGTGCCGATCAGACATACCCAAACATCTAACTACTTCAGCCTCAATTCCCAGTGCCGCAATTCGAACAGCCAACATTTCAAGGGCTTCCAACATTTCGTGTTGAATACGCAACCAGATTGGCAAACGAGGATCAAGCCACTCAAGCAAAAAGAAAAGCCGGGTCCAGCTCTCTGTAGAAATCGATCCGAGCCACTCATGGTCGTCAGCTTTCGGGAACATTAAGTTGAGCGACTCACGCACGGTTTTGTCGTCTACTGTGGCAGGTAGCAAACGCTGAAAAATTCTACTCTTCATCGCTTTGCCAAAAGTTTCACTGCCCAGAATGCCGAGCTCGGCAAAGGTATACCTGTAACGTGATTCTTTCAGGAATTGTTCAAGATAGCCTTTGACCTGCACGCGCAGGTCATTGGACTGTTCAAGCGCCTCCACCAGCATGGAGAATCGCCGCTCGATTTCGAAGTCAGAGCCAGGAGCCCCTTCTCGAAACCATTCCATGAGGTGGCACAGGTGGGCAATGTCCGCCTCGTGCTCGTTGTCTGGACCCATCCCGTTCAGGATGGTCAGCAGCGCACCTCGAATATTGTAGTTTGGGTTCGTTGCCATATTCTGAATACCTAGTCCGAGGGCTAGTGTACCCGATGAATTGGCTATTTACTCCAACTGTCCTTCAGCGTAGTCGCCCGGTTAAACACCGGGTTGTCCAAGGTATTGTCTTTCAGGTCGTGAACGAAATAACCATGGCGCTCGAACTGGTAAACAGTTCCAGTGAAAGCGTCTTTCAAGCCAGCCTCCAGGTAAGCCTTCACCTCAGTCAGTGAATTCGGGTTCAAGCTGTCCATGAAGTTCTTGCCACCTGAATCTGGGTGCTCTTCGGTAAACAGGCGATCATAAAGGCGCACCGTGGCGGGCAGGCAGTCCTCTGCATCCACCCAGTGAATATTGCCTTTCACCTTGTAGGTATCTGCACCCGGAGTACCCGATTTGCTATCCAGAAACACCTGGGCATGCACTGCAGTCACCTTGCCGCTTTCATCTTTGTCGCAGCCGGTACACTCAATCACATAGCCATAACGCAATCGAACCCTGTTGCCGGGAAACAGGCGGAAAAACTTTTTCTCCGGGTTCTCCTGAAAGTCTTCTGCCTCAATCCACAGACGCTTGCCGATTGTGAACTGGCGCATGCCCCACTCGGGGTGATGCGGGTGAACCGGCGCTGTACACAAGTCGGCCCAGTCGTCGTCTACGTTGTCCAGAATCAGCGGAATAGGATCCAGCACCGCCACCGCGCGGTGAGCGATTGGGTCCAGCGTGTCGCGCAATGCGCCTTCCAGCACGGAATAGTCAATCCAGGAGTCCGATTTGGACACACCAATTCGGGCACAGAACAACTGAATCGCTTCAGGGGTATACCCACGACGGCGCAAACCCACGATGGTCGGCATGCGGGGATCGTCCCATCCACTGAGTTTGTTTTCGGTCACCAATTGCTGCAATTTGCGCTTGCTGGTCACCACATAGCTCAGGTTCAAACGTGCAAATTCAATTTGCTTGGGCAGCGGGTGGCTCAACAAGGGCTTCAGTACACTACCATCGGCCGCCTTGTGTTCGCTGGCCAGGTTGTTCAGCAACCAATCATAGAAGGGGCGCTGGTCCTCAAATTCCAGTGTACAGAAGGAATGGGTAATACGCTCCAGCGCATCCTCAATGGGGTGCGCAAAGGTATACATGGGGTAGATACACCAGTCATCGGCTGTGCGGTGGTGAAAGGCACGGCGAATGCGGTAAATGGCCGGGTCGCGCATGTTCATGTTCGGGCTGGCCATGTCGATTTTGGCACGCAGCACGGCAGCACCGTCTGGCAATTCACCGGCGCGCATGGCACGGAAGCGGGCCAAGCTTTCTTCGGCAGGCCTGTTGCGGAACGGTGAATCAACACCCGCTTGGTTCAAGGTGCCCCGATTGGCCCGCATGTCGTCGGCGTTTTGTTCGTCCACGTAGGCCAAGCCCGCCTGGATCAGAAACTCAGCCGCCAGATACATAAACTCAAAATAATCGCTGGCGTAATACAGGTTGTCGTCGCCGAAGTTTTCCCACCGAAAACCAAGCCAGTGCACCGCATCCAGAATCGAATCCGCAAACTCTTCGCTTTCTTTTTCAGGGTTGGTGTCGTCAAAGCGCATGTGGCAAGCGCCGCCGTATTCCTTGGCCAAACCGAAATTCACGCAAATGGCCTTGGCGTGGCCCACATGCAAATAACCGTTGGGTTCAGGCGGGAAACGCAAGCGAATGCTTGCTGGGTCAGCGGGCGCACCTTCGTGCGCATCGGCACCGCCAGGCCGGCCGCCCCACGGGCGCACCTGGTACTCGGGCTTTTTCAAGTCCGCATCGATGATGTTGCGAAGAAAATTGGAGGCTGGGGCGTTGTCAGCCCCGGCATGGGTATTTTTGTTTGCAGAATCAGACATCAGCACATCCTGTTGGCGAATGCGCTGATGTTAGCAAAAACAAGCCTTAGGCAACGGCCAAGGCCTCGCCCTTCTTGGAAGAAATTCCAGTAAATGCGAAATCTAGTTCGGGCTGCTTGCCATTCATGATGGAGGCGATTGAGCGGCCTGAGCCACAAGAGTGAGTCCAACCCAAGGTACCGTGGCCTGTGTTCAGGTACAGGTTTGAAATTTTGGACACACCAATGTACGGCACATTCGAGGGTGTTGCGGGGCGCAAACCCGTCCAGTACACAGCCTGCTCTGGGTCGGCCATGCCGGGGAACAGTTCCATGACACGGCGGGTAATTGCCTGGCAACGCACATGGTTCAAGTTGGTACTGTAGCCATTCAATTCTGCGGTGCCTGCAATGCGCAACTTGTCGCCCAGACGGCTGAATACCAGTTTGTATTCATCGTCTGTCAGGCTGACTTGTGGGGCCTTGCTGGCGTCGTCGATTTGCAGGGTGGCCGAGTAACCTTTGGCTGGGTAAATCAGCAGGTCAACGCCCAGGTCCTTCACCAACATGGGGCTGTAGCTGCCCATGCACAAAAGGTACTTGTCGGCTTTCAGCACTTGGACCTGACCATCTGCGCCACGCACGCGCACGCCGCTGATCTGGCCGCCTTCGGTATCCAGGCCCAAAATTGCAGTGTCGTACTTGAATTCAACACCCTTGGCTGCACAAAGCTTCGACAGGTTTTGGGTAAACACATGCGCATCGCCGCTTTCATCGGCTTCTGTGTAGGTGGCGCCAGCAATTTTGTCTTTCACGGTGGCCAAGGCGGGTTCCAAGCGAACGGCTTCTTCAGCGCTGATCACTTTGCGGTCACAACCAAACTCGCGCATGATTTCAGCGGGTTCCAACGCATCGTCAAACTCCTGCTGGTTGGTGTAAAAGTGCAAAATGCCTTTGGTCAGGCAGTTGTACTCAATACCAGTCTCGGCGCGCAGCTCTTGCAAGGTGCTGCGGCTGTAGGTGCCCAAATTCACCATTTGAATGATGTTGTGGCGGGTTTTCTCGGGTGTGCACTCACGCAAAAACTGCATCCCCCAGCGCCACTGGCGGGCGTCTGCGCGCAAACGAAACAAAAGGGGTGCGTCTTCTTTCATCAACCACTTCAGCACTTTTTTGGGTGCGCCAGGGTTGGCCCAGGGTTCAGCATGTGACACAGAAATTTGGCCACCATTGGCAAATGAGGTTTCCATGCCTGCGGCAGGCTGACGGTCGACCACAGTGACGTCGAAACCTTCTTGTTTCAAAAACCAGGCGGAAGTAATGCCGGTAACACCAGCACCAAGAACAATAGCTTTCATGAGGAATAGGCTCCACAAACAGTAAAAAGGGCTTTCGGCAAACCATTTGCCTTGTAGCCCCTCTCTGTCCATTTGCCTGAAAGATTCACAACGGATTGCGTTGCTTGCCTCTTCGGCGGCTGTACTTACGAGGCGATTGGCCGCGCACAGCGCTCTCCAGATTTGACGTTCTGAACCTGTACTGAAGCCTGAGCGTTCATGGGGATTGCGCCTTCGGCGGGCCAGCACAGATACGCACCAGCCACTCTCCAGATTCAGCTTCAAATTGTACTACTGTGAATCTGGAGAAGCCAGTCTAAATTAAATCTTACTTTTTCAATGAGTCACGAATTTCACGAAGCAACAAAATATCTTCGGGCGTGGGGGCCGGCGCGGCTGGTGCGGCTTCCTCTTCTTTTGCAAGCGAGGCTGTCAGCTTACCGACCTGGCGCACCATCATGAAAATGATGAAAGCCAAGATTACAAAATTAATCATGACAGAAATAAAACTGCCATAAGCCAACACAGGCACGCCTGCCGCTTTCACTGCAGTTAGCGTGGGCTCTACGTTGGCGGGAATTTCTGCCAAGGGCAGATACAAATTGGAAAAGTCCAGCTTCCCAAAAATACGGCCCACAATCGGCATGATCACATCGTCAACCAGGCTTTTCACGATGCCGCTGAACGCGCCACCAATAATCACCGCCACAGCCAAATCAACCACATTGCCTTTTACTGCAAACGCCTTGAAGTCTTTGAGCAAACTCACGTTGCCTCCTTGTTGAATGTATACAAATGTAAAAGTCCAATACCCGCGCAGATTATCGCTGTGGATTCCTTTCTGGGCAATACGGCAGGTGCGTGGTGGTGATAAAATCGCACCTCTTTGATTCAACAACAGAAAGTGAGCCATGGCAGGACACAGTAAATGGGCCAACATTCAGCACCGTAAAAACCGGCAGGATGAAAAACGCGGCAAGGTGTGGACGAAAATCATTCGTGAGGTCAGCGTGGCAGCCCGTGTGGGCGGCGGCGACGTTGCCACCAACCCACGTTTGCGCTTGGCCATGGAAAAGGCAGCGGCTGCCAACATGCCCAAAGACAACGTGCAGCGCGCCATTGCCAAGGCCACCGGTGAAGCCGAGGGCGTGAACTACGAGGAAATTCGCTACGAAGGCTATGGCGTGGGCGGCGCAGCAGTCATTATCGATTGCATGACAGACAACAAAGTGCGCACGGTGGCTGAAGTTCGCCACGCGCTGACCAAGCACGGCGGCAATTTGGGCACCGATGGCTCGGTTTCCTTTATGTTCAAGCATTGTGGCCAATTTATTTTTGCCCCAGGCCACAGCGAAGACACGATCATGGAAGTGGCACTGGAAAACGGTGGCGACGACGTGATTACCTCTGACGACGGTGTGATCGAGGTGACTTGTCCTGTGCCTGAGTTTCATACCCTGAAAACAGCGTTTGAAGCTGCGAACATGCAATTCGAAAACGCAGAACTGACCATGAAACCAGCCAGCGAAACCGAGCTGGAAGGCGACGACGCCATTCGCATGCAAAAGATTATTGACATGCTGGAAGACCTGGACGACGTGCAACAGGTTTACACCAACGTGATCATCAACGAGTAAAAAGTACGGAGCACTGCAGACATGAAAATTTTGGTGATTGGATCAGGCGGCCGCGAACACGCCATGGCGTGGCGTATTTGCCAAACCCCAGGTGTAACAAAGGTCTTTGTTGCACCCGGCAATGGCGGCACTGCCCTGGAAGCCAAAATGGAAAATGTGCCGATCAGCGACCTGGCTGAACTGGCCGATTTTGCGACCAAAGAACAAGTGCACCTTACAGTAGTTGGCCCTGAAGCCCCGTTGGCCGCCGGTGTGGTTGATCTGTTCCGCCAGCGCGGCTTGCGTATTTTTGGCCCAGCCAAACTGGCTGCCCAATTGGAAAGCTCAAAAGACTACGCCAAGGCCTTCATGAAGCGGCACAAAATTCCAACTGCTGAATATGAAACATTTACCGACGCTGCCAAGGCCCACGATTATGTGAACGCCAAAGGCGCACCGATTGTGATCAAGGCCGATGGCCTGGCCGCAGGTAAGGGCGTTGTGGTGGCCATGAGCCTCGAAGAGGCCCACCAAGCCATTGACGACATGTTGCTGGGCAACAGCATGGGCAGCGCCGGTTCGCGTGTGGTAGTTGAAGAATTTCTGGAAGGCGAAGAAGCCAGCTTTATTGTGATGGTCGATGGCGTGAACGCCTTGGCCATGGCCAGCAGCCAGGATCACAAACGTTTGCTGGACGGCGACCAAGGCCCCAACACCGGCGGCATGGGTGCGTACAGCCCGGCCCCGGTTGTTACGCCGACCATGCATGCCCGCGTAATGCGCGAAGTAATTTACCCGACCATTGCCGGCATGAAAAAAGACGGCTTGGTGTACACCGGCTTCTTGTATGCGGGCTTAATGATCGACGACAAGGGCGACATCAAAGTGCTGGAGTTCAACTGCCGCATGGGCGACCCGGAAACCCAACCCATCATGATGCGCCTGAAAAGCGACTTCGTGAATTTGCTGGACCACGCCATTGACGGTACGCTGGACAAGGTTGAAGCAGAATGGGACCGCCGCACGGCTTTGGGTGTAGTGATCGCTGCGCACAACTATCCGCAAACCCCGCGCACGGGCGATGAAATCACCCTGCGCGCTGAAGCCAGCGACCAGGCAGTGGTGTTTCATGCCGGCACTGTCGAGCAAAACGGCAAGGCCGTGACTTCAGGTGGCCGGGTTCTGTGCGCCACTGCTTTGGGAGACACCGTGCGCCAGGCGCAGGCCAAAGCCTATGAATTGATCGACACCATCAGCTTTGATGGCATGCAGTTTAGAAGCGATATTGGCTATCGCGCCATCAATCGCAAGTAATCAGGACCTAGAACAATGACACCCTCTGAACTGAATCAGGTGAAGCAATACCTCCAGGGCCTTCAAAGCAGCATCATTGAGGGCATTGGTCAGTTCGAAAACAAACCTTTTTTGAACGATTCATGGGAAAGGGCTGAAGGGGGCGGCGGTTGCAGCCGCGTGCTGGAAGAAGGCAGTTTGCTGGAGCGTGGCGGTGTCAATTTCAGCCATGTGATGGGCGACAAGTTGCCCGGCTCAGCCACCGCCAGCCGCCAAGGCCTCGCGGGTGCCAGTTTTGAAGCCATGGGCGTTTCACTGGTATTTCACCCCCGCAACCCTTATGTACCCACAGTGCACATGAATGTGCGCCTGTTTGCAGCCACCACCGTGGAAGGTGAATCGGTGTGGTGGTTTGGCGGCGGCATGGACTTAACTCCTTATTATGGCTTTGAAGAAGACGCAAAACATTTTCACCAAAGCTGCAAAAATGCACTCGACCCCTTTGGTGCGCACTACCATGCCAAGTTCAAGAAATGGTGCGACGAGTATTTTTACCTGAAACACCGCAAAGAACCCCGCGGTGTGGGTGGCGTGTTCTTTGATGATTTTTCCGAGCTGGGTTTTGAGCAGAGCTTTGCAATGACTCGCAACGTGGGCGATGCCTTCCTGAAAGGCTACCTGCCCATTGTTGAACGCCGCATGAACATGGCCTACGGCGAACGCGAACGCGACTTCCAGGCCTATCGGCGTGGCCGCTACGTTGAATTCAATTTGGTATTCGACCGTGGCACCCTGTTTGGCCTGCAAAGCGGTGGCCGCACCGAATCCATTTTGATGAGCATGCCCCCGCAGGTGAAATGGCGCTACGACTGGCAACCCGAGGCGGGCAGTGCGGAAGCCAGGCTGTACACCGATTTTTTGGTGGACCGCGACTGGCTGGCCGCTTAAACCATGGCCGGCCGGCAAATCTGCATCATCGGCGGCACGTTCAACCCCATCCACATGGGGCATTTGCAAATGGCTCGTTCAGCCCAAGCACAGTGTATGGCCGATGAAGTGTGGTTCATGCCCGCAGGCCAGCCTTGGCAAAAACCCAATGCCGAGCTTGCACCTGCCGACGTTCGCAAAAAACTGGTCGAACTGGCCATTGATGGCGTGCACTCCTGGCGCGTAGAGCCCTTCGAAATTGAGCATGAAGGCCCCACCTACACCGTGGACACGCTCGAAAAACTCAGCGAACAGCACCCCGACCACAAGTTTTCTTTCGTGATTGGGGCTGACCAACTGGCCAACCTGACCAGCTGGAAACACTGGCAAAGCCTGTTTGATTACGCCCGCATTGGCGTGGTAGACCGCACCCAATGGGGCGATTTTCAGGTTCCCGAGGCATTAAAACGACATTTGCTTCAAGACCGCCTGTTTCGTATACCCATGCCCAGCGTGAACATCAGCTCAACCCAAATTCGGAGACAATTCGAGCTACTGGGCTCAGCCAATGCCGAGGTGGAGGAAACCGCCCGCTTTAAACTTGAAGCCTGCCTGCCCACCGCCGTGTTCAAGTACCTGACACAGCACCCAGTTTATGGTCGCGCCCAGCCCTGAAAGTTGTTAGAATTCAGGCAATTAACAAACCTTTGGAATTGCATGGAATTGCGTAAATTGCAGCGCGTCGTGATTGACGCCCTCGAAGACATCAAGGCACAAGACATCGCCATCTTCGACACGACCCACCTTACCGGTGTTTTTGACCGAGTCATCATTGCCTCAGCCTCTTCAAACCGCCAAACCCGCGCTTTGGCCAACAACGTTCGCGAGAAAACCAAGGAGGCTGGCGGTGAAGTGTTCAGCACCGAAGGTGAAGACACAGGCGAATGGGTACTGGTCGACCTGGGCGATGTGGTGGTGCATTTGATGCAACCCGCCATTCGCGAGTATTACAACCTGGAAGAAATTTGGGGTGGCAAGCCAGTGCGCGTGAAGTTGAACCCGCACAGTCTAAGCAAACCCATGCCCGGCGTGGATTATTTCCCGCAACAGGCCGAGGCCTACTCAAGCCAGTACAACTAAGTTTTTCTCTTCGCTTTGAAAATCCACGTCATCGCCCTGTCTCACAAAATCGAGCCATGGGCGCAACAGGCCGTTGATCAGTTCCAGAAACGCTTTCCGAACGACTGGAAACTGACCATCAAAGAATTGAAACCGGAAGACCGGTCTGCAGGCAAACCCGTTGACCAAATTCTCGCCAAAGAGGCCGAGCGCATTCGTGCGGCCATACCCAATGGCGCACGGGTGGTTGCACTCGATGAACGGGGTGAGCGCCACACCAGCAAAGCCTTGGCTGAGCAACTTCAGAAATGGCACAACAGCAGTGAAACCCTTTGCCTGTTAATCGGCAGCGCCGACGGCCTTGATGAAAACCTGAAGCAGCAATGCCAGGGCATGTGGCGGCTTTCCGACCTCACCCTGCCCCATGCGCTGGCGCGCGTGCTGCTGGTGGAAGCGCTGTACCGCGCATTTTCAATTACCATTGGGCATCCGTACCACCGCGAATAAGCCCAACCATGAACACACCCGTTCTCCCGGAACACAGCGGCTTACCTGGCCAGGTTTGGCTTGCTTCACGCAGCCCGCGCAGACTCGAATTGCTTCAAACCCTTGGATTGCAAGTGCAGGTGTTCTTAGCGCAGAGCAGCCCAGAGGCCGAGGCACTCGAAGCGCCTTTTGAGCACGAAGACCCCTTGCTGTACGTGCAACGGGTTACGCAACTGAAACTGAATGCCGCGCTTGAGGCCATGCGTGCGCAGCAATTAAGCGGGCTGGTGCTTGCCGCCGACACCACTGTGGCACTGAATGGCAATATTCTGGGCAAACCGGAAAATGCCGCACAGGCCTTTCAAATGCTGCAAAGCTTGTCCAACACCATCCACGAAGTTCACACGGCAGTGGCAGGCGCGTGGCTTCATGTCGATGGCAGCACCACTGCGACCAGAAGCACCGTGCAAACGTCACACGTGGAGTTCACAAAACTTCCCGAAACCTTCATCCATGCCTACATTGCCAGCGGCGAACCTTTCGACAAAGCGGGCGCCTACGGCATTCAGGGGATCGCGGGGCAATACGTTCGTCACATTTCCGGCAGTCATTCTGGCATTATGGGTTTACCACTGTTTGAAACCAGCGAATTGATTCGTCATATTCAAACGGTGGCCCAAGCTACGAAAAGAATCGATTAATACCCAAGAAGCAAAAGATGATCAACGAACAAATACTGGTGAACGTGACACCGCAGGAAACGCGCGTGGCCATTGTTCAGCACGGCGCTGTGCAAGAACTTCACATTGAACGAACATCAACCCGCGGCATTGTGGGCAATGTGTACCTGGGCAAAGTGGTGCGTGTGCTGCCCGGCATGCAATCTGCATTTGTCGACATTGGGCTGGAGCGTGCAGCGTTTCTGCATGTGGCCGACCTGTGGGAACACCGCACTTACAACCACCACCAATCGAAGCAGAATGGAAACCCACCGCCTGCCATTGAGAAAATGGTCTTCGAGGGGCAAACCATTATCGTGCAGGTCAGCAAAGACCCGCTGGGCACCAAAGGCGCACGGCTCACTACGCAAATCAGCTTGGCTGGCCGCATGCTGGTACACCTGCCGCAAGACCCACACATTGGCGTGTCACAGCGCATCGAGAATGAAGGCGAGCGAGAAGAGCTGCGCGCAAAACTCACCCGCCTGCTGCCTGAAAACACCGGTGGCTTTATTATTCGCACCCACGCCGAAGAAGCCACTGACGAGGAATTGACTGCAGATGTGAATTACCTGCGAACCCGCTGGCGCGAGATGCTGGAATTAACCCGCACCAAACCCGCACCCAGCTTGATTTACGAAGACCTGACCATGGCGCAGCGTGTGGTGCGTGACCTGGTGAGTGCAGACACCCAAGCCATTCTGATTGATTCAAAAGAAACCCTGAAGAACCTGCTGACCTTTGCTGAAACCTATGCACAGGAAACCAAAGACCGCCTGCAATTGCACCAGGGCGAACGGCCCTTGTTCGAGCTGTACAACATTGAAGATGAATTGCAAAAAGCGCTGGGCCGCCGGGTTGAATTGAAATCGGGCGGTTATGTGATCATCGATCAAACCGAGGCGCTGACCACCATCGATGTAAACACCGGCGGCTTTATCGGTGCACGCAATTTTGAAGAAACAGTGTTCAAAACCAACCTGGAAGCCGCACACGCGATTGCGCGGCAACTGCGCCTGCGCAACCTGGGCGGCATCATCGTGATCGACTTCATCGACATGAGCACCGAGGAACACAAAAAAGCCGTGTTAAGCGAATTGCAAAAGGCCCTGGACCGGGACCGCGCCCGAACCAGTGTCACCGACTTCTCCGCACTGGGCCTGGTTGAAATGACCCGCAAGCGCACCCGCGAAAGCCTGGCGCATTTGTTGTGTGAACCCTGCCCAAGCTGCCAAGGCAAGGGGCAGGTTAAAACTGCGCAAACCGTGGCTTACGAAATTATGCGGGAAATTGTGCGCGAAAGCCGCCAATTCAACCCAAAAGAATTTCGTATTTTGGCAAGCCCTGCTGTAATCGACCTGTTTCTGGAAGAGGAAGCGCAACACCTGGGCATGCTTGAAGAATTTGTGGGCAAACCAATTACCCTGCAAGTGGACAACTTGTTTGTGCAGGAACACTACGACATTATTTTGACCTGAACTGCAATGAACCTGAGCCAAGCCAGCCAGCAACGCCTTGAACTTTTGGCCCAAGACAGCTTGAAGCGGGTGTTGCTGCCCTGCCCATTGAACCAGCGTGCATTCGATTTCTCCAGCAACGATTACTTGTGCCTGGCCCAGCGCGGCGACATTGTCGAAGCAGGCCATGAATGCGCGAAAAAATACGGCGCAGGCGCAACCGGATCGCGTTTGTTGTCAGGCAACCTGGACTGCTTTGAACAACTGGAATCGCAAGTTGCACAATTCAAAAACGCTGAAGCCGCGCTGGTGTTTTCAAGTGGTTACCAAGCCAATGCCAGCGGGCTTGCCGCACTGCTGGACAAAAGCCTGTGGAGTGGCGTTGATCCTTTGGTTTTCACCGACCGACTGAACCACGCCAGCCTGCACCACGCCTGCCAGTTGGCAGGCGTGAAACAAATTCGGTTTCGCCACAACGACATGGCGCATTTGGCTGAACTGCTGGCCAAACACACCGAATCCACGCAGCCGAAAATCATTGTGTCAGAAACAGTTTTTGGCATGGAAGGTGATTTGCTGCCGGTTGAACAACTCGCAGAAATTGCCCTGCAACACAAGGCTGTGGTGTACCTGGATGAAGCGCATGCCACAGGTGTATGGGGCCCACAGGGACGCGGACTGGGTGCGATAACCGACCCCGCCATTGACGCTCTGAAAGCCATGGGGCACTGGGTGATCATGGGCACTTTCAGCAAGGCTGTGGGGGTAAGCGGTGCCTACATCGCATGCAGCGAAACATTCAAGCAATATTTGGTCAACCGCTGCACAGGCTTTGTGTATTCCACTGCGCCCTCGCCTTTCGTGATTGGTGCGGTCAGCAAAGCCCTGGAAATCATTCCAAACCTGAACAAGGAACGGTGCGCGCTGCACACTGCCGCCGAAACACTGCGCAGCCGCGTACATGAACAGGGGTTCGACACGGGGTTATCGAACACCCACATTGTGCCCCTGGTGGTGGGCAGCAACACCGCATGCCTCGAACTCAAAGCCCATTTGCAGCAAGCGGGTATTCGAACATCTGCAGTGCGCCCGCCCACGGTACCGCCAAATGCTGCGCGAGTTCGACTTGCACTCAACACAGGCCACCAGCAAGCCGTGTATGAGCAACTGCTGCACGCGCTCACCCACTGGAAGGTGAGCGCATGAAGCAGCCCGAAATTACACAAGTGCTGTTCATGGCTCACGGCTGGGGCTACAACCACCGTTTTTTCAACGCCTTGCTCAATGCCCTGCCAGCAAATACACGCAACACCACCTTGTTTGTCTGCCTGGAAGCAGGCTATTTTCCCGAGCAAGCCCGGCAAGGTCTGATGATTTACACACAGGGGATCAACAACCAGAGCCCTTGGGTGCACTACCCCGCTGAAGTGCTACACAGCCTGGTACTGGCCCACGCCGAAGTACCCTGGCTGGGCCTCGGGCATTCGCTCGGGTTTTCGAAACTGCTTGATTTTTCAGTGCGCTGGCACAGCCTGTTCAGCTTGCACGGATTTACGCACTTCACCAACAACCGGGTGCTTGCCCGCATGATCCACAAGGCCGAACAGAATATGGCCGAGGTATTGGCAGACTTTCACAAACGCTGCGGGCACGATGCGCACTGGGCCACTTTGAACGAACAAACCTTGTTGGCCGACCTGCGCAGCATGCAAACGTTAAACGCTGCACAGGCCTTGAAACAGGCCCTTTCCCATGGTGCAGAATTGCACGCCTGGGCCAGCAACACGGATGAAATAGTGCCACTCGCGCTGGCACAGCAATCCTTCGATCCCACTCTGAAACAGCAAAACCGTGGGCTGTACACACTGGCTTCCGAGCACGCAGGCATTGCCACCGCCCCTGCGCGGTATACTGACATCTTGTTGCCCCTTCTTAGCCAGCATTAATTTCAAGCTACATTGAAATGTCTGAAAACGCATTGCCGCGAAAACCGAATTCAGCCCGGGCTGCCTCAAGCCGCTTTTCCGATGCTGCCCGCGATTACGATCACCATGCTCGCGTGCAGAAACACTCAGCCCAACATCTGGGTCAGTGGCTGGATCAAATGCTGCCGGTCAATTTCAACCCAAAGGCTTGCGTCGATGTGGGCAGTGGCACCGGTTTTTTAACCGAGCATTTGTTGAACAAATTTCCGCAAAGCGCCGTGCATGCCGTTGATTTGGCGCAAGGCATGCTCACCGAGCTGAAGCGCAAGTACCCCACTGAGCGCCTGCACACCCACCTACTCAATGGCGAGGAGCTGGCCGTAGAACACCTGTGGATTCCAAACCATTCACTGCTGGTGTCAGGCATGTGTGCGCAATGGTTCAGCAACATTGAAGAGGCCATTCGACGCTGGCTCTCGGTGTCCAATACCATCGCCTTCAGTGTGTTGCTGGATGGCTCATTTCAAGCCTGGGAGGTAGCGCACGAGGACACGGGGCAAACCAGTGGCTTGCGGCCCCTGCCCAGCCACGATGATTTGCAAAACATCCTGAACGCACTGGTTGCAGAGGGCATTGCCGCCAGCACTGCACACCACACCAAAAACTTTCTGGACCATCATCCTGATGGGCTTTCCTTTGCACGCAGCCTGCGTGCCATTGGTGCAGACCAACCCCGCGTAAACCACACGCCAGTGAACCTTCGCAAGGTAATATCCGCCTTGGGCGAAGCCTGCACCATGAACTACCACATTGGTTTTTACTATCTGGAACGGCCGTGAAACATTTGTTTGTGACTGGCACCGACACCGGCATCGGTAAAACAATCGCTAGCGCCTGGTTGTGCAAACACTGGCAAGCCGATTACTGGAAACCCGTTCAAAGCGGGCTTGACGGTGGCAGCGACAGCGAGTGGATTGCTCGCTTGAGCGGCTGCACAGTGCACCCGGAAACGTATCGCCTCACCCAGCCCTTGTCGCCCCACCAGGCGGCAGACATTGATGGCATAAAGATTCAGCTCAGTGACTTTGTGTTGCCCAAAGCAGAGCGACTGATTATCGAAGGCGCCGGCGGGTGCATGGTACCCTTGAACTGGCGCGACACCATGCTCGACCTGATGAAACACCTGAACAGCTGCGCCCTGCTGGTGGCCCGCAGCGGGCTTGGCACAATTAACCACACCTGCCTTTCACTGCAGGCCTTGAAAGCTGCTGGCGTGCCTGTGTTGGGCGTGGTGATGGTGGGTGAAACACACCCAGCCAACCGCGAAGCCATTGAACATTTCGGCGAAGTACCGGTGTTGGCTGAATTGCCGGTTTTCAATGAATTGAGCCCGCAGGCACTGGCTGAATTTTGCATGCCAGAGCGGCTTATTCGCGCGCTAGGCAGTTTGTAAGCCCCTATGAAACAACTTACCCACACCGAATTGCTTGAACTGGATTCGCAATACTGCTGGCACCCGTTTACGCAAATGCAAACCGCTGCGCCACCCTTGGCAGTGGTACGTGGTGAAAGCGAATTTCTGTTTGACGCACAAGGTCACAAATACTTTGACGCTGTTTCAAGCTGGTGGGTGAACATTCATGGCCACAGCAACCCGGCGATTGCCAAGGCTATTGCCCGGCAAGCGCTAGAGCTGGAGCATGTCATGTTCGCCGGTGTAACCCACCCCCCCGCCGTGCAACTGGCTGAACGCCTGGTAAAGAGTGCCCCAGCCCCCATGGCCAAAGTGTTTTATTCCGACAATGGTTCGACTGCCATTGAAGTGGCCCTGAAAATGGCCTTTCAATATTGGCAAAACAAAGGCGTGACCACCAAAAAACGGATCATTGCGCTGGAAGGCGGTTATCACGGCGACACCTTCGGTGCCATGGCCACCGGCAAGTCCAGCGGTTTTTACGACCCATTCGCTCCTTGGCTATTTCAAGTTGATTTCATACCCATCGGTGTTTGCGCCTGCACGGAAGAAGAGACCCTGGCTGCACTCGACCAGTTATTGGCCAACAATGCCGGAGACATTGCAGCCCTGGTGTTGGAGCCCTTGATTCAAGGTGCCAGCGGTATGCGATTCATGCGCCCAGCCCACGTGGCTGAATTGTGCAAACGCTGCGAAGCGGCCGGTGTGCTGGTCATTTTCGATGAAGTGTTTACCGCATTCGGCCGAACCGGCACCCTGTTTGCCGCCGAGCAGGTGGCTCAGTTCGGCGGGCAAGCCGATATTATTTGCATTTCAAAAGGGCTTACAGGGGGCTTCATGCCCATGGCGGCTACCCTCACCAGCCAGGCTGTGTACGATGCATTTTTAAGCGACAAGGTGGGCAACGCCTTGCTGCACGGCCATTCCTACACCGCCAACCCACTGGGTTGCGCTGCGGCCCTGGCCAGCCTTGCCTTGTTCGATGAAGAAAAAACCTGGGCAAATATTCAGCGCATTGAAGCCACACATCAACGTTGGTTACCCACCTTGGCTTGCCACCCCCTGATTGAAAACCCGCGCGTGTGCGGCACCGTGGCGGCCTTTGAGCTAAAATCCAGTCACAGTCAGTATGGTTCAAGCGCGAGTCAATGGATACGCCAAACGTTTCTCGAATTGGGCATTGTGGTGCGCCCCTTGGGCAACACTGTGTATTGGGTGCCACCTTATTGCACCACACCCGAAACACTCGAGAACGCCTACCAAACACTGATGCAAGTATTAAAACGCTGGGGCAGCCTGATTGCACCTGGCCCCGGAAGCGAATTGTTCTGAAGGATGCACATGGAAAGCCAAATTACCTGGGTTGAAAACAAGAAAACAGCCCCACCCACCGTGGATACTCAGCGTTGGAGCGTAGAGGCCATTGAAGCCTTGTTCGCCCTGCCTTTCAATGACCTTATTTTCAAGGCGCAACAGGTACACCGTGAGCATTTCGATGCCAACACCGTGCAACTTTCCACCCTGCTTTCCATTAAAACCGGCGGCTGCCCTGAAGACTGCGGTTACTGTCCCCAATCGGCCAAGTACAACACTGGTGTTGAAGCTGAAAAGCTGATGCCCATTGAGGAAGTGCTGAAAGCCGCCCAAGCCGCCAAAGACAAAGGCGCCACACGTTTTTGCATGGGTGCTGCATGGCGCAGCCCCAAAGACCACCAGGTTGATGCGGTGGGCGAAATGGTGACCGCTGTGAAAGCCATGGGGCTGGAAACCTGCGTTACCCTGGGCATGCTGAAAGAACACCAAGCCAAGCAATTGCAAGAGGCTGGCCTTGATTACTACAACCACAATCTGGACACCTCGCCCGATTTTTATGGCGACATTATCAGCACCCGCACTTACCAAGACCGCTTGGACACGCTAGACCGCGTTCGTGATGCAGGCATCAAGGTGTGTTGCGGTGGCATTGTGGGTTTGGGTGAAACGGTAACCCAGCGCGCAGGTTTGATCGCTCAACTGGCCAACATGGCCGAGCCACCAGAAAGCGTACCCATCAACAACCTGGTGAAAGTTGAAGGCACACCATTGGCCGACAACGCCGAAATTGATCCGCTTGATTTTGTACGCACCATTGCTGTGGCCCGCATCACCATGCCCACCAGTTTTGTGCGTTTGTCAGCCGGCCGGGAAAGCATGAATGAGAGCACCCAAGCGCTTTGTTTCCTGGCGGGTGCCAATTCAATTTTCTACGGCGAAAAACTGTTGGTAACAGACAACCCGGAATTGGAACGCGACACCAAGTTATTTGAAAAACTGGGCTTAAAGCGACTTGAGAATTAAGCACCGAAACTTATTGTTTTTATTCAAGAATCATCAAATAGCAGGTTTAAATATCTGATTCAAATCAATGGTTTGGCGGGGTGAAGGCAACCCTTCTCCCGCTTTATCCACATCAAAATTACGCGCATAATTAAAGCCTTGCATGCGAAACAGCGCAAATTGCTTGAATTGCTGCTGTTGAAGGGAATAAGAACATGAAAAAAACATTGATTTGCGCCTGCTTAGTGCTAACACCTTTGCTGGCACCCGCCTTGGTCAGTGCCCAAGCTGGCGGCGTGACATTGAATATCGATGGGCAAAACCCGTTAAGCAAATGGGGCCGCTGGACCAGTTCTGAGAACGGTGGCTTGGGCTATGGGTTCAGACTGAACCAGGACCGCAACAAAGCCCCCATGGGCGCCCAATGGGGTACTGGAGACTGGGTATTCAAGCTAAGCCGTGAAGAAGGCAACAAATACCCCGATTTGTTTTTTGGCTTGAAAGTATCCGAAACCCAACTTCAAACCACCTCACTGGGTTGCATGAGCAACAGTGGCAGCGCTACACGGTACAGCAGCACCTTGTGCGGCGTACAACTGGACATGAATTTGCAGTAATTGGTTCTTCGATTGAATAGAGCCGAGTTGAGTTAAAAAAGCACCTGAATAAACCAGGTGCTTTTTTTTCGCCCGATTTTTCGGCTTTATGTGCGAATGGATGAGGGTGTTGCGCTGGCTGAAATAGAAAAAGCCACCCGAAGGTGGCTTTTTCAAACTTTGCATTCAAACCAAGCCTAAGCCTGGCGTTGAATTAGAAGTTGTGGCGCAGACCAATTGTGAAGTTGTCACGCTCTGTCTTGTTACCAGCTGTACCAACAGTTGATGCTTCAACTTCGCTTTCTACGCGGTTGAAACCAACGTATGTACGTGTACGCTTGCTGAAATCGTAGTAGTAAGCGATTTGAGCTTGTGTATTTTCACGTGCTTCTGTGTTCAGGTCGTAACGCTCGGAGGAGCCGTACATACCGAACAGGCCAGAGTTGGCAGTCAAAGGCATAGTTGCAGACAATGCATACTCGATACCGCTGTCTTCGCCGTTAGCAGCGTTTTGAGCTTCGTAAGAGTTCTGAGCCACCAAACCAGCAACGGTGAAGGCACCGAAGTTGTACGATGCAACACCCTGAATTGTGCGCTCGATGTCGCCGTTACCCAATGGGTTGTTCAGTTCTTGCTGATCAAAGTTAGCGAAACCACCACCAACAGTCAAAGCACCAACCTTGTAGGTTGCTGTGATTTCAGTTGCGCGGAAATCGTTTTCTTTAACCAGTGTTGCTGTGTTGTTAGACTGGTCGTTGTCGCCTTGCATGGAGTGACGGGCGCTGATTTGTACGCTGCCGAAGTTACCAGCGTAGCCGAAGGAGTTACCTACGCGCTGTTGACGCTGAATAGCCCATGTGTTTGATACGATTGCACCACCACCACCAACAGTTGTCAAAGGACCACCGTTGTTAGACACAGAACCAATCAAAGAAGCTTGGTTGTACAGAGGAGCTTGAGAATCGTTACCACCGTCTTGTGAACCGATTACAAACAAACCGTATGAACCCTTCAAACCCAAGTAAGCGTGACGTGTAGACATAGGACCAGCTTCGCCGGCAGCGCCAGACTCAACTGCATCAGTGGTCACACCGAATTCGTAGGCAAAAATTGCGCTCAGGCCACCGCCCAAGTCTTCAACACCGCGCACGCCCAAACGTGAGGAAGCGTCTTCTACTACGAAGCTGCCGCCGGCTTGGTTAGTTACGCCGCCTGTGCGTGTTTCGCCAGACTGGTGATCCAGAGTCTGGTGGATACGACCGTACAAAGTTACGTTTGATGAATCAGCAAATACTGGAGCGGCAAATGCCAGGCCCAGAGCAGCAGCTACTAGCTTCTTGTTCATATTTCACCCTTATTAGTGTTGGTTGAATCTTTGCCGCCATTTCTAGCGGCACGAGAGACAATGTACACGGGGACCCTTGGGCCGACCAACCAAATCGTGGTGTGAGAATGGGGAAATTGGTGTTTTTGTCGCTGACGTGCAACAGGAGAAATTGATCAAACCCATAGTTTTATGACATCAACAATTCACCAAAATCGCCTTGAGAACCGCAAAAAGCCTTGCGAATGAAAAACTTAGAATTTCAGAACCAGGTAAAGCCGACCCCAAAGCGGGTGGCTTCTAAAGCCAAGCCTTAACTGTGACTTTTAACCAACAAGAGGCGGTCTGAACGGCCCATTTCGGCGCAAATTAGGGTGATCACTTCTGAAGAAGTAATCACTCGGTCCGCGTACGCAATCAAGCCCATGGCTTGCGGCAAAGCCAGTTGTAGCCAAGCTGGCTGACTGGTGTTTAATTGCCTGGCCAATAAGCGATTCTCCCCAATCACTGCAGCCACTGTTAAGTGCACATTACTATCTAGCTTGGCCAGGCTGCTGTGTAAGGCTTGCCATTGCATATCCAAACCGGGTGCATTTTCTTCTGCGTACAGCAAGGCCACAGCCTTAGGCAGGCCGGGTGAAGTTTTGCGGTAAAGCTGGGTTGCATAAGCCAAGGCTTGGGGCCCAGCCTGCAACGAAGGCCGTTCAGCTTGCAGAAAATCCGATAACTCTTGCTGTATAAAATCTCCGCTGATACCCAACATTTTTTGCACGTGCTGAAACTGCGTGGCCGCTTGCAGGTTCAATTCAGGCAAGGGTACCGAAGCAGAAATCCCAATACACAGATCAAGCTTCAAGCCGCGCAGCTTTTTAAACTGGGCGCGTTTTTCGAGGTAATAAGAAAGGCGAGTTTGCGCAGGGCGGCGCGGCTCTAGGGTGCGCAAAGGAATGTACACGGGCACCCGCTCATCCATTTCAAACAAAAACAAGCTGCTGCGGGGGCCGAACAAAACCCAATCTGCACCGGGGTGCTCCACTTGCAATTGCCCCAAGGCGGCGCGTGCTGCCAAGGCATTGTGCAGCCCTTGGCCAAACCACACAACGATTCGCTGAACCGAAGGCATCAGGATCGACCCAGCCTTGGTGTTTGAATGGTGCCCACCAAACCATCGATATTGCTTTGTTTGCCAAACTGGGCCAGCACCGTTTGCCGCCCCAGCGCGGCCATGTCACGGGCTTTGTGGGGTTCGGCAAGCACAGCACCCAGTGCTTGAACCCAGGCATCCAGCGCACCGGGCGCATGGGGTGCCGGGCATACATAGCCCGTTACACCACTTTTTACTGTTTCAGGCAGGCCACCCACATTGCTGACCACCACAGGCACACCCAAACCCAAAGCTTCAATTTGGCTCATGCCCAAGGGCTCATAACTGGAAGGCATCACCAATACATCGGCACGTTTAATCAGCGGTGCCACTGGGTTCAACATGCCGGGCAGCACCACATGCTTACCCAAGCCCAAACGCTGTGCCTCAGTTTCTATGGCTTGGCGGGTTTCACCCTCGCCGGCTGCCACATACAACAGGTTCGGAAACTGAGGGAGCAAAGCTTTCACCACCTGCAACATGAAGCTGTGCCCTTTCTCTACTCGAAACATGGCTGCATGGGCAATCACAGGGCGCTGCTGCAAATCACTCAAGCGCGCATCAAGTTCAGGGGGCAAACCTAGCGCCGCAGCGGCGGCGATACTTTCAAAATCAATGCCGGGGTAAAGAACCCCGATTTTCTCGGGCAACACCCCACTGTTTTGCAAAAGTTGGTCTTTCAGGGCCTGACTGGGCGTGAAAGTTTGGTCAAACATTTGGTTGTAAGTGAATGCTTTGGCCGGGCCAGGCTGGTAGGTGCGCATGCGGATTAAAGTGGGCCGGGGCTTGAGCAAACCAATTTTTGCCAAGGCATGCACGGTAATGGAACACAAATTGGCATCGTGGCTGCTGTGGCACACCACCGCCACGGGTTTATGTAGCCGAACCAAATTGGCAAGCCTTAATACACTGGGAGGGTGAATGGCGTTGCGAAATGCTACAAATTCAACATTCAAACCCAGCTTGTAGGCCTCCTGAGAAATGCGGCTGCCGGGCCGACACAATATATAAGGTGTGTAGCCTTTGGCTTTCAGGCCCACCGCCTGCTCGAGCAACTGCAGTTCTTGACCACCGATATTTTTGGAACTTTCAGAGAAGAAAATGCTGGTCATTTGAATTGGAAAACAAAATTGGTTGGAATCACGGTCTATATTCGCTCTGTGTTTGCTCAACGTTCGCGCTGGTTCATTTGTCAGTTTAATGCGCCACCGCACACGCATGGGCGTGAATTCACTCTAATCAATACCGGGTTGAAATACTTTGCAGAAAATTTTGGTGATTAAATTAAGGCACCACGGCGATGTGCTGTTAACCACGGCCTTGTACCACGCCTTGCACGACCAATTCCCGGGCGTACAGGTTGATACGCTGATTTACAAAGAAACCACGCCCCTGTTGCAAAACAATCCACACTTAAACCGGGTGCTGTGCATTGACCGGAAGCTGAAAGGTTTTGCAAGGTTGAAGGCCGAACTTGGCCTGATTTTTCAAGTGAGGCGCACCAGTTACGATGCAGTGGTGCATTTAACCGATCAATGGATTGGTGCGTTGATTGCACGCTTTTCAAATGCTCCAGTGCGCGTACAAATGGCCTATGCAAAACGCGACAAGGCCCTGTGGCATGCTTGTTTTACGCACCGCGTGGTACCTCCACCCCGCGGGCAAGCACACGCCGTGGAGCTGAACCTGCTGTGCCTGCAAGCCTTGGGCATTAACCCCCGCAGCCTGCGCGGTGAAATGGTGTTGCGCCCAAGCCCCGAGAATCTGGACAAAGCCGACAAACTGCTGGCCCAACACAAGGTGAATGGACCATTTGTGTTGATTCACCCTGCTGCTCGCTGGCCCTTCAAATGCTGGGAAGACGACAAGTTTGCTGACGTGGTTGTGCATTTGCTAAACCAGGGTTTACACGTGGTGCTGACATGCAGCCCAGACCCCGTGGAAGTGGCCATGACCGCCGAGATTGAGCGGCTGGCACGCACCAAGCGTTCGCCGGGCTCAAACCAACTGGTGAATGTGGGTGGCCAAATGAGCCTGCCTTTGCTTGCGGCTTTGTTGAAATTGAGCAAGTTTTATGTGGGCGTAGATTCGGCCCCTATGCACATGGCAGCGGCATTGAATGTACCGCAAGTGGCGCTGTTTGGCCCCTCGTGGGTACAAGAATGGCGGCCTTGGTCAGACAAAGCCACAGTCATTTATGCTGGCGATTTTGGGCCACTCCCCCACCCCGACAGCATCAATACCGATGACACCACGCGTTTGCTGGCGGCCATTCCCACTGAGGTTGTAATTCAGTCAGTGGATAAACTTGTGGACTGATTTTGAATGGAATGCAGGTAGTGGTATTTGCCCTGCCTTGCCAGCAACTCCTGATGGGTACCCTGCTCAATCAACTTGCCCTGGTCCAGCACGATTATAAAATCGGCCGTGGTCAGCGTGGACAATCGATGCGCAATCACCAGTGTGGTTCGACCATGGCGCAATCGTTCCATGTCCTCTTGAACTTCACGCTCTGCTTCGGAATCGAGTGCAGACGTGGCTTCATCGAGGATAAGAATGGGCGCATTTTTCAGGAACGCCCGTGCGATTGAAATCCGCTGGCGCTGGCCGCCAGACAATCTCAGTCCGTTGTCGCCCAGCACCGTATCCAGACCATTTTCAAGTTTTTCAATAAAAGGCAGGGCATTGGCCATGCGGGCGGCATTCAAAATGGCTTCATCGCTGGCACCGCGCATTTCGCCGTAAGCAATGTTGTTGCGCACGGTGTCGTTTAACAAATGGCTTTCCTGGGTTACCACTGCAATTTGGCGGCGAAGGCACTGCAAATCCCATTGTTTTAAATCGACACTGTCCAGCTTCACCACGCCGCTTGTGGGGTCCAGAAAACGGGGCAGCAGGTTAATCAGTGTGGACTTGCCACCGCCCGACACACCCACAATGCCCACGGTTTGGCCAGGCTTTACCCACAAATTAATGTCAATCAGCGTGGGTGCCTCTGCGCCGGGAAAGGTCAGCCCCACTTTGTTGAATTCAATGTAACCGAGGGCCCGATCGGTGGTGTGGGTACCGCTGGAGTTTTCAATGGAACGGTCGACAACCCGGAATACATTGTCTGCCGCAGCCAGGCCTTTCTGAAGTTGCTGGTTAATATTAGTGAGGCGCTTGACCGGGGCCAGCAACATCATCATGGCAGTCATGAACGACGCGAAATCGCCCGCAGTCATGCTGTCACTTTCAGCCAAAATACCCGCGAAGTACACCACAGCAGCCACAGCGGCGGCGAGTATCCACTGAACAATTGCAGAGTTGGCCGCACTGGTGGCCACCAGCTTCACGCGCGACTTCATGATTTCATCTGCACTTTTCATGAAGCGATCGGTTTCCACCTGTTGTGCACCATAAATTTTGATGATTTTTTGTGCACCAATGACCTCAGAAATGCTTTGCACCAAATCGGCATGCGAGGTTTGCGCGCTGTGCGCAAAGCGGTTCAAACGCTTGGCCGCCACGGATACACCAATGGCGATCAAAGGAAGAATTGCAAAGCAGATCAGGGTGAGTTGCCAATTGGTGTAAAGCAGAATAGCCATAAGGCCAATGACAATTGCACCGTCACGAATCAGCACAGTGATGATGTTGAAACCCGCTTCGGTGACCGCATCCACGTTGGTAGACACCGTAGAAATGATTTTCCCGGCGGGTTGCTCAACAAAATATGAATTCGGGAAACGCAAAATTCGGGACAGCATGTCAAATCGCAAATCGTGAACCACCAAGCCAGCCAGTTTGGCGCTGCAATACTCGTTGATGTACGTGGCCAAACCGCGGATGAGGAACAATACAATGATGATGACCGGCAGCCACTTCGCCATTTCGGTTCGCTCGCCGGAAAAGTTCTCGTCGATCAGCGGCTTCATCAGGCTGGCAAACAAGGGCTCGGTGACAGCGGCGAACACCAGGGCAATTAGAGATGTCGCAAAAAGCGGCCAATAACGCAGGCTGTAGGAAAGCAGGCGTTTGTATAGGCCTTTGGCGGTGTAGTCAGTGATTTCGGGCATGCAACGTGAACGTGGATTGGATGCTCGAAGTTTACACGGTTGTGGGTGGCAAGCGGGTTCGACTCAAGCGGCATGTGTTCGTCGCCCAATCAGCGTGTTCGCTTGCACAATCAGCGCGAATCCCAATCTCTCGCCAGAAAACCTGTTTATCCCTTGCTGAGCCTTGCGATGCCTGATAACGATCCTCCTAAAAAGCGGGTCGGAATCGTTCTCTGTCGCCCATGCTGGGCAACACCGGCCCTGCTCGGCACGCAAGGGCAGGTTTTCTTGAAGGCGAGGCGATTGGGACATCGCTGCTGATTGATCACGCAACCGAGCCCTAGCGGAGTGTGTGGAAGATTCGCCAACGGCGGTGCTTCGGCCAACTCGGCAGTGGGTTTGCCTGTTACGAACTTCAAGAAAACCGCCCCGTTTGGATTCATTCGCTGCGTTTGGCGATTAGCCAACACCGAGACTCGGCCATGTGTTTTGCCGAGGGAGGTGAGCAAGAATGAATTCAAAAAGGGATGAAGCGGTTTTCGGTGAGGAATCGGGCAGCCCCGCTGAGTTGGCTGGAAGAATAAGGCCGCTCGTCTAGCCAAACACCCATTTCGCCTTGCCCTCACCCAGCCAGCCTTGCATTTCAATCAGCAAATCTTCTTCGGGCCGCACTTTCCATTCACTGCTCAACTGGGCCACGCAGGCTGCATGGCCATTGTGATAGTCAATTTCAACCAGGCAACCCTGCTCCGGGTCACGAAACGGTTCCAGCATGGCGCGCAGCTTTTCAGCATCCGATTGCCCATTCATACTCAGCCTCAAGCGGCTGACAAAGTGAGCACGCGCACTGGCGAGCGAATACAGGTTCTCGGCTGAAATTCGCAAACCACCGGTGTACGAATCTTCAGACACCTTGCCCTGTAAAACCAGCAAGGAGTCTTCTTTCAACAAGTTGCGATTGGCCTCAAACTGCTCATTGAAAATGGACAACTCAACCTGTGCCGTGGAATCGTCGAGCAACACAATGGCCATTTTTCCACGCTTGGTCATCATGGTGCGCAACGATGCGATAACACCCGCCATCCACACCATGTCCCGGCCAGGCGAAAGGTCTTTCAGGCGCAACTTTACAAACTGGCGCACATTCGCTTCATCGGCTTTGAACAGGTGCCCGCTGAAGTAATAACCCAAGGCCGCTTTTTCTTGTTGCAGTTTTTCGCGTTCGCTCCAGGTGGGTACTTCCACCAATTCCGGCGGCGCATCGCCCCCAAGGTCTTCACCAAACAAGCTGACTTGCGAGGCTGTGGCAGCTTGCTGTGCTGCCCATTCCATGGCCTGACCCGAACTGGCCAACAATTTGGCACGGTCAGGGTTCAAGGCATCGAATGCGCCTGCGCGGATCAGTGCTTCAATCACCCGGCGGTTGATTTGTTTGCTGTCTACCCGTTTCACAAAGTCGAACAGACTGGTGAACGGGCCATTGGCATTGCGCTCGGCCACAATCGCTTCACAAGCGGCCTGGCCTGTACCTTTCACCGCACCCAAACCGTAACGAATGGCGCTGGCGCGTTTTTCACCATCAATGCGCACCGCTGTGAAACGGAAGTTGGATTCGTTCACATCCGGGCCCAGCATGGTGACTGTGGTGCCCGCTTTTTTTCCCGGCACCTGGCACATGGCCATGGCGTCTTCAACAAAGATTTTTACTTTGTCGGTGTCGTCCATGTCAGAACTCATGGACGCCGCCATGAACTCAGCTGGGTAATGAGCCTTCAACCAGGCCGTGTGATATGCAATCAGCGCGTAAGCAGCCGAATGTGATTTGTTGAAACCATATTCCGCAAACTTTTCCATCAAATCGAAAAGCTGCTTGGCCACCGCCGGGTCTACGCCGCGCTCGGTTGCACCGGTCGTGAAAATTTCACGCTGCTTGGCCATTTCTTCGGGCTTCTTTTTACCCATCGCACGGCGAAGCAAGTCGGCGCCACCCAGGCTGTAACCCGCCAAAATTTGGGCAACCAGCATCACCTGCTCTTGGTAAACAATCACACCGTAGGTGCTTTTCAGGATGCCTTCGAGCTTGGGGTGGAAGTACCACTCCGCACGCCCTTTCCCGGTTTTCGAAGTTTCTTTTTTACGGGCAATAAAGTCGTCCACCATGCCGGAACCCAAAGGACCGGGGCGGTTCAGCGCCATCAAGGCGATGATGTCTTCAAAGTTGTCAGGCTTTAATTTCTTTTCAAGGTCTTTCGCGGAACGCGATTCAGACTGAAACACAGCGGTGGTGTTGCCATCTGAGAACAACTGATACACAGCCGGGTCGTCCAGCGGCAGGTCTTCCAAGCGGAAGTCGCGCTGGTCTTCATAGTTTTCGCGCACCCAGCGCACAGCCCAGTCCAGAATGGTCAGGTTGCGCAAACCCAAGAAGTCGAACTTCACCAGGCCCACGGCTTCGACGTCGTCTTTGTCGTACTGCGACACCACGGAATCGGTAGAACCATCGGCACAATACAAAGGGCAGAAGTCAGTCAACTTGCCCGGCGCAATCAACACGCCACCCGCGTGCATACCCACGTTGCGGGTCAGGCCTTCGAGTGGCCGAGCCACGGCAATAATTTCCTTGGCTTCGTCTTCGTTTTCCACCCGTTCACGGAAGGTAGGTTCGTCGGCCATGGCCCGGTCCAGGTCCCAAGGGTCGGCGGGGGTTTGCGGAATCAGCTTCGACAGGCCGTCGCAATACATATAGGGCATGTCGAGCACGCGGCCCGCATCACGAATAACTGCTTTCGCACCCAAAGTACCGAAGGTGGCGATTTGGCTGACCGCATCGCGCCCGTAGTTTTGCTTCACATAGTCGATGACGCGGTCGCGGTTGTCCTGGCAGAAGTCAATGTCGAAGTCGGGCATTGAAACCCGCTCAGGGTTCAAGAAACGCTCGAACAGCAAGTCGTACCGCAGCGGATCAAGGTCGGTAATGCCCAGTGAATAAGCCACCAGTGAACCTGCGCCCGAGCCCCGGCCCGGGCCAACTGGCACACCGTTTTTCTTGCCCCAGTTAATGAAGTCCTGAACGATCAGGAAGTAACCGGGAAAGCCCATCCCAATGATGGTGTCGCATTCAATTTTCAAACGCGCTTCGTATTCCGGACGCATTTTTTCCCGTTCCTCGATACTCGGGAACAGGTGCGCCAAGCGTTTTTCCAAACCTTCCTTGGACAAATGCACCAGGTAGTCATCCAGTGTCATGCCATCGGGCGTGGGGAATGCGGGCAGCTTGGGCTTGCCCAATTCAAGCGTTAAATTGCAGCGCTGGGCGATTCGAATGCTGTTGCGAATGGCACTGGGAATGTCGGCAAACAGTTCTGCCATTTCCTGCGCGGTTTTGAAATACTGCTGCTCGGTGAAGCGGCGAGGCCTGCGCGGATTCGACAAAATTTCGCCCTGCGCAATACACACCCGCGCCTCATGCGCACGGAAGTCTTCGGGCTTCAAAAACTGGATTGGGTGCGTGGCCACCACAGGCAACTGCAACTTGGCAGCCAACTGGCAACTCAAATTCACCAGGTTCTCGGCCTGGGTTGAGCCATCGCGTTGCAGCTCGATGTAGTACCGGCCTTCAAAGTGTTTCAGGAATTTTCGGGCAGAGTCTTCTGCGCGGGCCATGTTGCCGCCCAGCAAGAACTGGCCAATATCTGAACTTGCAAAGCCTGAAATGGCGATCAGACCATCACAGCCCACTTCATCAAACCATTCAAACTTCAGCGTGGCTTTGCCGCGCTTCTGGTTGCGCAAAAACGCCCGGCTTAACAACTCGCAAAGTTGCAAATAACCTTTGTGGTTTTGCACCAGCAACAACATGCGTGCGGGTTGTTCTTCGTCGCGGTCGCTTTCAATCCACACATCGCAAGCAGCAATTGGCTTAACGCCAGCACCACGCGCCTTGCCGTAAAACTTGATCAGACCAAACAGGTTGGACAGGTCGGAAATGGCCAGGGCAGGCATACCGCAGCCAGCGGCGGCTTTGACAGCCTCGCCCACGCGCACCATGCCGTCGAGCACCGAGAACTCGGTGTGCATGCGCAGGTGAACAAACGTGGAAGGCAATGTGGGGGATGAATTAGTCATCCCCCCATTTTATCCGCAAACGGATATTTGATTACAGCCCATTCACGTCTTGGGCTAACTATTAGGCCGACAACTTCTTTGCAAACTCGGCCACCCTGCTGCCGTAAATCTTCGCAGTTTCAAGGTCAGACGCAGGCGGAGTAACGTCTGCAGGGGCATTGTCGGATTGGGTCATCACGCCCACCCAAGAGCCCACACGATTCAGTTCTGCCACATCACCTGGCTTTTGCGCGCCGGGTGTGGCACTGCCCACCCAGATCATGCCGTGTTGCATGGCGTAGGTTACAAAATATTGCAGCGTGCTGAGCTTGTCGCCACTCATGGAAAGCGAGTTGGTAAAACCACCCGCCACCTTGTTTTTCCAGCCTTGGCTGAACCACACTTTGCTGGACGCATCAGCAAACTTTTTGAAGTCTGCCGAAGCCCCGCCCATGTAGGTGGGCGAGCCGAAAATAATGGCGTCAGCCTTGGCCAACACGTCCCATGTGGCATCGTTCACGTCGTTCACAGAAATCAGGTGGCTTTGTACACCTTCCACAGCATCCACGCCCTGCTGAACAAACTCGGCCACTTTTGCGGTGTGGCCGTAACCACTGTGATAAACAATTGCAACTTGTGTCATTTTTTACTCCCTCGTTGTTGTAACAATCAAGCGGGCAAGTCGAAGAAAAGAACTTCGGCCTGTTCACTTACGTCAAAATTCAGCTCACGTTCACCTGCAATCAAGAGTGCATCGCCGGTTTGCAACAGCACATTGCCCACGCTCAGCGAACCCTTGGCCACATGCAGATACCCTTTGCGTGCGGGGTCCAGCTCGCGGTGCACGCTTTGATTGCTCAAGCGGCCTGCGTACATTTTTGCGTCCTGGTGAATAAAGGCAATTTTCTTTGCCTCGGCCTCGGCTTTGTCGCCTGTTACCACCAGTCCCAACTGGCCGGTAATGCTTTCCACATCCAGGTCGTGGTCTTTGTAGCCAGGTTCAACGCCATTCACCGCAGGCTCAATCCAGATTTGCAGCAAGTGCGCAGCCTCGGTTTTGTGCGCATTCATTTCGGAATGGCGAATACCGGTGCCTGCGCTCATGCGCTGAATCTGATTGGGCTTGATGGCAGAACCACCGCCCAGACTGTCCCGGTGGCTTAGTTCGCCACCCAACATGTAGGTGATGATTTCCATGTCGCGATGGCCATGGGTACCAAACCCGGTTTGCGGTTGAACAATGTCTTCATTGATCACGCGCAAAGGGCCAAAGCCCATGTGCTTGGGATCGTAGTAGCTGGAAAAGGAGAAGCTGTGATAGCTCTCAAGCCAACCATGGTTGGCATAACCGCGCTCGCTGGATTTTCTGATCTGGAACATGTTCAACCTCCTGTTGAATGATGAATTCAGTGTAGGTGGTGCCATGCAGCCAAACAAGGCGTAGAATTTGACGAACTCATTCAAAAAAACTGAACCCCATGACCATCAACCTCGACAGCCTTGCCCTGCTTGAATTGATTGAAGCACGGGGCAGTTTTGCCGCCGCTGCGGTGGCCTTGAACAAAGCGCCTTCGGCAATCACCTACCAACTGCGACAACTGGAAGAAAGCCTGGATGTTCTGATCTACGACCGGTCGGGCCACAAAGCCAAGTTGACCCCTGCGGGCAAAGCCCTGCTGGAGGAGGGTCGCAAACTACTGGAGAGCACCGACGCACTCACCAAGCGTGTGAAAGCCGTGGCCAGTGGCTGGGAGGCCGAGTTGCGGATTGTGCTGGATTCAGTGGTGCCGTTCGAGAAGGCCATTCCCTGGATTCAGGCGTTTGATGCGCTGGAAAGCCCCACCCGGCTGCGTTTCTCGAGCGAAGTGCTGTCGGGCACCTGGGAGGCTTTGTACTCGGGTCGAGCCGACCTACTGATTGGCAGTCGTCTGGATCAAAACCAGTTTGCCAGCGCCACCGGCTTACACATTCAAAGCTTCGGTCAATCACTTTTCGTGTTCGCGGTAGCGCCCGATCATCCGCTGGCCCATGCGGAAGAGCCCTTGTGCATAGACACCATTCGCCAATACCGTGCAGTGGCCGTGGGTGACACCTCCCGAAACTTCAAACCCCTGACATTTGGTTTGCAAAGCGGGCAGGCCGTGCTGACGGTACCCAATCTGCAAACCAAGGTGAAAGCCCAACTGGCCGGTTTGGGTTGTGGCTGGCTGCCCTGGAATTTGATTGAGCACGAAGTTGCGAACGGCGACTTGCTGATCAAGAAAACCGAGGATGTGACCCGGCAAAGCAGCCTGTGCTTTGCATGGCAACGCGGAAGCCAAGGCAAGGCGCTCGACTGGTGGACCAAGCACCTGGCCACAGTGCAACTTAACTTCCAGCCACCTCAATAAACCGTGCAGAACATGCCCGCTCCAGCGCCCTACATTGGCCGATTCGCCCCCTCGCCCACTGGCCCACTGCATTTGGGTTCGCTGGCCACCGCACTGGGCAGCTTTCTGGATGCCAAGGTGCACCACGGGCAATGGCTTTTGCGCATTGAAGACATTGACGAGGGGCGTTGCGACACGGCTTCTGTTGAACACATTGTGCGCACCTTGAAACGCCATGGCCTTCAATGGCAAGGGGAGGTGTGGGTGCAATCGCAACGGCATTCAGTGTATGAAACCGCTTTGAAACACCTGAACATTCTGAACCTAACCTACCCCTGCGCCTGCACCCGAAAGGAAATCGACGACGCCAATTCACAGCGGGCGCTTGGCGAAAACCGCATTTACCCCGGCACTTGCCGCCATGGCATGCCTGAAGGCCGCGAGGCACGCGCAATTCGTTTTCGCTGCCCGACCGAGCCAATACAGTGGCACGACCACCGGCTAGGTACATTCAATGACGACTTGAATGCCAGTAGTGGCGATTTTGTATTGAAACGAGGCGATGGGTTTTGGGCTTATCACCTAGTCGTGGTTGTCGATGATTTGGCAAGCAAGGTGACGCACATTGTGCGCGGCGAAGACCTGGCAGACACCACCGCCCGGCAAATTGCTGTTTGGAAGGCCTTGCAGGGCGGGCTTGAGACACAAGCTATTGTGAATCCCCCAAGCTATTGGCACCTGCCCGTTATATTGGCCGAAGATGGCCAAAAATTATCCAAGCAAACCGGTGCCTTGGCCGTGCCTGAACAAGACCCGGTGCTGAATTTGAACACCGTGTGGCAACACTTTGGTTTGGGCAAAATAAAAGCCACTGAAGTAACTCAGTGGCTTGAATTGGCGACCCCGGTTTGGGCCAACTACCGGGCAGCACAGGCTGCTTAGTTTCTAGGCTCAGTTTCTTGGGTTGCCACCCAACAAAAACGCCACAGGCGCAGCATTCTTGCTCTTGGGTTTGTTCGCAGCCGAAGCGGATTGACCCGAAGCAGCCGCTTCAGCAGCCGCCTTGTCTTCTTTGGATTCCTGATAAGGCTGGTTAAACAGCGAGTCTTTCACCCGAGTTTGGGCCAGCTTGGCGCGCAAGCGTTCGTATTCAGCATCGCGATGAATTGGCGCGTTGTCGTTGAAACGGGCACCTTGATAGGACATGTCACGTGACGGACGACGTTCACGGGCTGGCGCAGCTTCATCGCCACTGCGTGCAGGGCGACGATCAGAACGACCCTCGTAGGTGCGGCCCTCAGTGCGGCCATCGCTGCGCCCCTCACTGCGACCTTCGCGACCACTTCGCTCTTCCCTTGGCGCCCGCGCCCCGGGCACAAAGCCCTCAAGCTCTTCACGTACAAAGGCTTTGCCAATCAACTTTTCAATGTCTTTCAAGGCACGTTCATCGCGTTTTACGACAAACGAATACGCCGTGCCCTTGGCACCCGCGCGGCCTGTGCGGCCAATGCGGTGCACGTAATCTTCAGGCGTGGTGGGCAGGTCATAGTTGATCACGCAAGGCAAATCAGCAATGTCCAAACCACGGGCTGCCACATCGGTGGCCACCAATACGGTTACCTCACCAGCCTTGAACGCTTCCAGCGATTTGGTTCGTTCAATCTGGGTTTTGTCACCGTGAATGGCTGTGCTCGACACACCCTCTTTTTCAAGGTGGCGCGCCAATCGGGCTGTGCCCAACTTGGTGTTTGAAAACACAATCACCTGGCTCAGTGCTTTGCTTTGAATCAGGTGGCAAACCGCCATGCGTTTGTCTTCTTCACTGTCCAGCGCAAAAATAACCTGCTTGATGTTCTCAGATGTGGCATTACGGCGCGCCACTTCAATCAAGGTGGGCGACACCATGAAGCTTTTGGCCAGCTTCTGGATTTCAGGCGAAAACGTGGCTGAAAACAAAAGGTTTTGGCGCGTTTTTGGCAACAAATTGATAATTCGTTGCAGGTCGGGCAAAAAGCCCATGTCCAGCATGCGGTCGGCTTCATCCAGCACCAGCACCTGGACCTGTCCCAAGTTAATACTTTTTTGCTGAACGTGATCCAGCAGGCGGCCAGGCGTCGCAATCACCAACTCAACCCCACGGCGTAAGGTCTGAATTTGGGGGTTGATGTCAACACCGCCATACACCACGGTTGAACGCAGCGGTGTGAACTTGGCGTAAGTGTGCACGTTGGCAGCCACCTGATCAGCCAATTCGCGGGTGGGCGTCAAAATAAGCGCACGAACCGGGTGGCGGGCAGGCGAGGTGTTCTCGGTGGCCAAGGGCATCAAGCGATTCAAAATGGGCAGCGAAAACCCGGCGGTCTTGCCGGTACCGGTTTGGGCTGCGCCCATGACGTCTACGCCAGTCATCACAACCGGGATGGCTTTGGCTTGAATGGGTGTAGGTTGGGTGTACCCCTGGGCATCAATGGCTTTCTGGATGTCGGGGTGCAGCGCGAAGTCTGCAAAGGTTACATTCGCGAGTGCGGCTTCTTCAGCAGCGCTGATGGTATACGGTTCAGTTTGTGTCATGCACGCATTCTAAGCCTATTTGATGCTTATTATTTGTGCAATTGCTTTAAATTCACTTGCTGCACCGGCTGGGTGCAGCAAATGTACTTTTCATACAACAGCCAATCGGCGCTGCCTGCTTAAAGGTTTTCAGCAATAAACTCGTCGACATGTTTTACAGCCAAGCGCCCCGCATTGGCTTGCGAACTTTCAGTGCCCCAGGCCACGTGCGGCGTGATGATACAGCGAGGGTGTTGCCACTGCACCATCAGGTGATCGCGAGGGGGTGGTTCCACTTCCAGTACATCGAGTGCAGCGCCACCCAGGTGCCCACTTTCAATGGCTTGTTTCAATGCATCAAACTGCACCAAACCACCGCGTGCGGTGTTGATCAAAATCGCGCCTTTCTTCATTTTGGGAATGGTATCGGGCCCGATCAAGCCTTTGGTTTGCTCATTCAAGGGGCAATGCAGGCTAAGCACATCGCTGTGAGCCAAACCATGCTCAAAAGTCACATAACCATCGCGCGGCTTGTCTACCCCTTGGCGTTCAATGTGCAAAATGGTCATGCCAAAAGCCTTGGCAAATTCGATCAGCTTGCCACCAATCGCCCCGCTGCCCAACACGCCCAGCGTTTGGGTATGCAGGCCACGCATGGGCAGTGTGTGCAGGCAGAAAAAGCGCGATGCGCTCCAACTGCCATCGTGCACCAGTGCTTCCCACTCCGGCACACGGCGGGTCAACTGCAAAATGCAGGCCATGGCGTGTTCAGCCACTGATTCAGGGCCGTAATTCACCACATTGCTTACCTTGATGCCGCGCTCGGCGCAAGCCACTTTGTCCACATTGTCGGTACCGGTGGCCACCAGCTGAATCATTTTCAGCTTGGGCGCTGCATCCAGCTCGGCTGGGCCGATTTTCACCTTGTTAATGATCAGAATTTCTGCATCCTTGATGCGCTCTTTCAGCGTGTCTGCCGTGGTGAACGGGTATTCAGTCCAGGTGTGTGCGCACTCTGGGCGTGGCAAGGGGGTACGTACGGTCTCGCTTTCCAGCCAAACAATCTTCATGGGCAATGTCTCCAGTTGGGTTGCTAGAAGGCTACCGGCTAATTGCCGGCTTCGACACTGGGGCTAACCATGAAAATGCGGGGCAAGTTACACTGCTGAACACACTGGGAGGATACAAAAGTGGCGGGTAAATACGAAGGCAAAATCAATATGGCAGTGGGTGTGACCAAACAAAAAATTGGCGAACTGACTGGCAACAAACAACTGCAACGTGAAGGCCAATTTCAGAAACTGAAAGGCGCCACCCAAGACGCCGCAGAGACCGCGAAAACCACGGTGAAAAGCACAGGCAAAGCCTTGGGAAAAGAGGTCAACAAAAGCCTGACCCAGATACGCAACAAACTCAAACCTTGACTGCCGCATCACGAATTACCGATTCACTGGCCACTCCGGCAATTCGATAACAATTTTTACCCGCTTTCTTGGCTTGGTACATTTGCTCATCACTAATTTCAAGCAGTTGCTGAATGGAATGCCCGTGCAATGGATGCATGGCCGCACCAATACTGCAAGACACCGTCAAGCCATGGTTTTGCCGGACACGCACCAACAACTTGTCGCAAGCAAACGATTCAATAATTCGCTCGGCAATGTTTTTAAGCAATTGAATATTGCAGCGGGCCACAATAATGGCGAATTCGTCGCCGCCCAAGCGCGCAACATGATCTACGTTCCGGGTGGCGCCTTTCAGCAAAGTGGCGCTGGTTTTCAGGATTTGATCACCTGCCTTGTGCCCAAGGGTGTCATTCACCGCTTTAAATCCGTCGAGGTCGAGAAACATGAGCCCCATAGTTTCTCCGGGCAACAGTCGTGAAAGCCTGGCCTCCAAAGTCATATCAAAACCCCGTCGGTTCAATACACCAGTCAACGGGTCGCGCTCTACTTCATTGCGCAGATCCTCCACATTTTTTCGAATGCTGACATCGTCCACAATCAACACCGCATGAGCCCCCTGAATTTTGTCGCTGTACACCGCAAACCGGAATTGCAACACCCGACCATCCGTGAAATTCAGCTCAACAGGCATTTCATGATTGCCAAAATAGTCAGTCACCAGGTCTTTTAGACGTATCCGCTGCTCTCGAACCACTCCGGCCTGAATTAACACTGCCTCCAGCTTGGCCGACTCAGGATTGATCGTGTCAATTCTCAACATTTTTGCAAGCGCTTTGTTCAGGTACAGCAAATTGAAACGCTCGTCCAGATAGGCAACACCACTGGCCAGAGAAGACAACAACAGATCAAGCCTGTTCTTCTCGGACACGGACCGAGCGTGACTTTCCTCCATGGCCTTCATTTGCAACTCAATGGCCTGAGCCATGCTGTTGAAGGCCGCACCCAGACAGGAAATTTCATCACGTCCGGCCACCTCGATTCGGGACTGAATTTTTCCAGATTGCAGCTCCATGGCCTTGCTGCGAAGGTCCTCGAGCCGGGCGGACAAGGTATTGCTCAAGCCCAACAGAATCATTGAGCAAGCCAGCGCACTCAATAGGAACACACCCGCGAGGTAAAACAACATGTCATTGCGGCTGCGATACACCTCATTTTCATCAAACAACACCTTCAACTGTTGCCCGGAAGCGGGTAGATCAAAAATCGACAACAAAGGGGCAGCAGGTACGGTCAGCTCATCGGGCACATCGCCCATGGCATAAACAAGTTCATTGCCCTTGCTCACCCATACAGCAGCAGGCTTGTAACGCGAGTAGAAATCCCGAACGGTCGAAGACAGCCCATTCAGCGCGTGACCATGGCTGGCCAAATGAGCCTTGGTCAATTCGGACTGAAAACTTTCCTGAACCCGAAACAAGTCCTGCTCGGCCAACTTGCCCATGTGTACGTATTGAATACCCGTGAAAATGCCCCCCAGCAGCAACTGGGCTACAAAAGTAGTAAGCAACCATTTCCACTTGAAAGACATTGTGAACAAACCCGTTTTGGATAAGGTACACAAGCAGTATGTGGGTTCGTTGCGCAAGCGGTAATCCCACGAGAGGGGCACATTTTCGGCAATCGCAAAAAAAATGACTTATTTCTGCAAAGGGGTGTTGTGTTCAATATTGTTTTTTGCCATAATTGCGGGCTTGCCGAGGTGGCGGAATTGGTAGACGCGCTGGACTCAAAATCCAGTGTTAGAGATAACGTGCGGGTTCGATTCCCGCCCTCGGCACCAGCCCCCAGGACAACATGAAAGCAACCATGAAACTGTCCGAATTCGATTTCAATCTTCCAGAACAACTTATTGCCCAACATCCTCCGGAAATCCGTGGAGAGTCGCGCTTGCTCGTTTGCGAGAACAACAAACCCATCGAAGACCGCCTGTTTGAGCATGTACTAAACTTGCTTGGACCCAATGATGTTTTGGTGATCAACGACACCAAAGTGCTGAAGGCCCGCCTTCAGGGCCACAAAGCCAGCGGCGGAAAAATCGAAGTCATGCTGGAGCGCATTCTCGACGACAAGCGTTTCACCGCCATGATTCGGGCCAGCAAGTCACCCAAACCGGGCAGTGAAGTGGTGTTGGCTGGCGTGGCCAAAGCGCGCGTGCTTAGCAAACACGACATGATGTACGAGCTGGAGTTGCTGGAAAGTAGCCTCAGCCTGCCTGATCTGCTGGATGCGCATGGCGCCCTGCCCCTACCGCCTTACATTGAACACAACGCGAATGCCCAAGACGACGAACGCTACCAAACCGTGTTTGCGCGGGAGCCAGGCGCCGTAGCCGCACCCACAGCTGGCCTGCATTTCACCGAACAATTGCTTCAACAAGTGCAGGCACGCGGGGTGAAACTGCTGAACCTGACATTGCACGTCGGCGCTGGCACATTCTTGCCGGTGAAAACGGACAACGTGGACGAACATGTGATGCACAGCGAGCGCTATGCGATTTCAGGTGCTGTAATTGCCGCGATGATCAAAGCCAAAGAAAACGGTGGTCGAGTAGTGGCAGTGGGCACCACTTCCCTGCGTGCACTGGAGGCTTGGGCCACAGAAACAGGCTGCAATTTAAATACCACCGAGGGTGTGGGCAAGGCAGCAGAATTTGCGCGCAGCGGCCATGCTGGCGACACTCAAATTTTTATCAAGCCCGGCTATACCTTCAAGGTGGTCGACAGGCTGATCACCAATTTCCATTTGCCCAAAAGCACCTTGCTGATGCTGGTGTCTGCTTTTGCCGGAAAAACCAACATACTCAATGCATATGCGCATGCAATTGCGCAACAATACAGGTTCTTCAGTTACGGCGACGCCATGTGGCTTGAACGCACCGAATGATCGAATCTGCTTACCCCATTGTTTCCCACGATGGCAGCGCCATTCAAATGATGCGCTGGTCGAAATCCGGCAACAAACCCAAACTGCATTGGGCCCATGCAACAGGTTTCAACGCCAAAACATACACACCATTGCTGCGCGAATTGCTGCCTCACTTTGATGTGCACACCTGGGACATGCGCGGGCACGGCGAAAGCCGCTCGGCAGGTAACCCCAAAACTTTTCGTGGCTGGACCACCTACTACCAAGACCTGATCGCCGTGCTTGACCAGGCCAGTGAACCCATGTGGCTTGCAGGGCATTCAATTGGCGCCACAACCAGCCTTGCAGCTGCAGCACAAAGGCCTGACAAGGTAAAAGGCCTTGTGTTGGTGGAACCGGTGCTACTGGATCCAAAGCAGGGGTTTGCATTGCGCCTGGCCAATTGGTTTGGCTTTGCTGACCGAATTGCAATGGCCGCAGCAGCAGCGAGAAGGCGGGCAAGTTTCCCGACACATCAAGACGCTTTTGAGAATTACCGCAGCAAAAAAGCTTTCGGAACATGGAGCGACGAGTGGTTACAAGCCTACGTGGAACATGGCTTTGTGCCGACCAGCAACAATGAAGTTGAACTGGCCTGCCCACCCCATTGGGAGTCGTTGACCTTTCAACACACCGAACCCAATGCCGCACGCTGGATTCGGGACCCGGGCTGCCCCATCCATATTCTTGCAGCTGGCAAAGGCTCTACGTTTCCCGCCACTGCACACGCGCGAATTCGAAAACGTTTGCCCAAGGCCCACATTGAAGTGATTGCCGATGCCACGCACTTCTTGCCCATGGAACACACCGAACTGGTGGTGCAACGCATTTGCGACATTGCAAAAAAATAAAGCCCGATGATTTCTCACCGGGCTTCTTAAAAACAAGGCAATTGCGTCGAATTTACTCGACCGCTTTCACCATGTCTTCGATTACTTTCTTGGCATCGCCAAACACCATCATGGTCTTGTCCATGTAGAACAACTCGTTGTCCAAGCCGGCGTAACCCGCGTTCATTGAACGCTTGTTCACGATAATGGTTTTGGCTTTGTAGGCTTCCAGAATTGGCATGCCTGCAATCGGGCTCTTGGGGTCTTTAGCCGCAGGGTTCACCACGTCGTTCGCACCCAGCACCAACACCACATCGGTTTGCGCAAATTCGCTGTTGATGTCTTCCATCTCGAACACCTGGTCGTAAGGCACTTCAGCCTCGGCCAGCAACACGTTCATGTGGCCGGGCATACGGCCTGCAACTGGGTGAATGGCGTACTTCACCGTAACACCCATGTGCGTCAGCTTCTCACTCAGCTCTTTCAGGGCGTGCTGCGCACGGGCAACGGCCAGGCCATAACCGGGCACAATCACCACGGTTTCAGCGTTGGTCAGCAAGAAAGCCACGTCGTCGGAAGAACCGCTTTTCACGGTGCGTTGCTGGCCACCGCCTGCGGCACCTGCATCAGCCTCGCCACCAAAACCACCCAGAATCACGTTGAAGAATGAACGGTTCATGGCCTTACACATGATGTACGACAAAATTGCGCCAGAGGAGCCCACCAGCGAACCTGCCACGATCAACATGCTGTTGTTCAGCGAAAAGCCAATACCTGCTGCCGCCCAGCCGGAATAGCTGTTCAGCATGGACACCACCACGGGCATATCGGCACCGCCGATTGGAATAATCAGTGTTACACCCAGAATGAAGGCAGCAATCGTCATGATGATGAAGGGTGTCCAGTCTTGCGTCACGGCAAACCAGATGCCACAGCCCACCATCACAAGGCCCAACACCGCATTGAGCTGATGTTGACCGGTGAAGCGCACAGGTGCACCTTGAAACAGGCGGAACTTGTACTTGCCACTCAACTTGCCGAAAGCGATCACTGAACCCGAGAAGGTAATTGCACCCACGAAGGTACCAATGAACAACTCGATTTTGTTGCCCAGTGGAATGTCGAAGTTGCCTTTGGCCGTGATGCCGAAGGCATCCGGTTCAGCAACAGCTGCAACCGCAATCGCCACAGCCGCCAAACCAATCATGCTGTGCATGAAGGCCACGAGCTCAGGCATCTTGGTCATTTCGACGCGCTTGGCCATGATAGTACCCAAGCCACCGCCCACAACCAATCCAGCCAGCACCCAGCCCAGGCCAGTCACCGCAGATTGCCCCGCAATTTCAGCCAGCTTGAAGATCAAACCGATTGTGGTGGCAATTGCAATTGCCATACCTACCATGCCGAAGGTGTTCCCCAAACGAGAAGTTGTGGGGTGTGAAAGGCCCTTCAGAGCCTGAATGAAACAGATTGACGCCACCAGATACAACAGCGTCACTGCGTTGAAACTCAATTCCATAAATTTCTCCAGATCGCTGTTGGTTTATTTGTTCTTTTTCTTGAACATTTCAAGCATGCGACGGGTGACCAAAAACCCACCGAACACATTCACAGCGGCCAAGGCCACAGCCAGCACACCCATGAACTTGCCCAGGGGCGTTACAGTCAGCGCGGCTGCCAGCATGGCACCCACAATCACGATTGCGGAAATTGCGTTGGTCACCGCCATCAAGGGGGTGTGCAGCGCGGGGGTTACGTTCCAAACCACGTGGTAACCCACGTAAATGGCGAGTACAAAAATAATCAGGTTGACCACGGTGGGGCTAATTGCGTCCATGTTGGCTCCTTCCTTAAGCGTTTTTGCGTTTGAGTTCGCCGCCGGTGCACATCAGGCACGCAGCAACAATGTCGTCTTCCATGTCGATCTTGAAGGTGCCTTCGCCGTCGAAAACAAGCTTCAGGAAATCGATCACGTTGCGGGCATACAGCGCAGATGCATCCGCAGCCACCATGGCGGCCAGGTTTGCATAACCCACGATTTTTACGCCGTTGACGTCGACAATCTCGTTCAGTTTGGACAAGGGGCAATTGCCGCCCTGCTCCACAGCCAGGTCGATCACGACTGAACCGGGCTTCATGGCACGCACGGTGTCTTCGTGCAGCAATGTGGGCGCCTTGCGGCCAGGAATCAATGCCGTGGTAATCACGATGTCGCTTTTGATCGCCTTTTCATGAACGGCAGCGGCCTGGCGCTTCATCCAGCTTTCGGGCATGGGGCGGGCATAACCACCCACGCCTTGAGCAATTTCACGTTCTTCGTCTGACTCAAAAGGTACATCCACAAACTTTGCACCCAACGATTCCACCTGTTCTTTCGTGGCGGGTCGTACGTCAGATGCTTCAATTACCGCACCCAAACGCTTGGCCGTTGCAATCGCTTGCAAGCCTGCAACACCAACACCCAGAATCAACACGCGAGCGGCTTTGACTGTACCGGCGGCGGTCATCAACATGGGCATAAAACGCTGGTAAACGTTGGCCGCAATCATCACGGCTTTGTAACCGGCAATGTTGGCTTGTGATGACAACACGTCCATGCTTTGCGCGCGAGTAGTGCGTGGCGCGGCTTCCAGCGCAAATGCAGTCAGGCCAGCCTTATTCATGGCTTCCAGGGAAGCATTGTCAAAGGGGTTCAGCATGCCGACCACCACTTGGCCTGCACGGTAAGCAGACAACTCGTTTTCTGCTGGCGCACGCACCTTGAGGATCATGTCGCAGTTGCTGATCACATCCATTGCGCGATCAACGATTGTGGCACCCACATCGCTGTAGGCCTGATCGGTAATCGAGCTGGCAATACCTGCACCTGCTTGAACAAACACTTCGTGTTTTTGAGAAATGAGCTTCTTCACCGTTTCAGGTGTTGCGGCTACACGCGTTTCTCCGGACCTTGTCTCGGCCGGGATTCCGATTTTCATGGAACTTCTCCTTGTGGGAAAGCGCTTTTATTTGATGTTTAGGAACTGCAAATACACTGCTGGTGCGGACTATAGCACGGTAGTATCACCCAATCTAAGGGATAACCACAACCCAGCATCTGACAATAATTCTTGTCAAATGATAATTGAATCGTTTGAGATTGTGTTGAGTCAATGATCTAAGCATCATTTGGCAAAAGGTGAGAAGCGAAGGGCTGCTTCTGAATCAAAAATTCAGCGGCGAGCCTGCTCAACATGCGCGCACACCAGCTTGGCAGCTTGAATCAGACGGGGGCCATTGCGCACCAAAATATCGTTCGGCAAGGTGTACACATGGTTGCGCTTTACGGCGGGCATTTGCGGCCAGGCGCTCCATTGCACTACAAAACCCTGATGATCCCGGCCAGAACCACTTGCCAGCAGCACTTCAGGCTTGCGCTTTAAAACCCCTTCCACACTGACTTGCGCGGCAAGGTTTGGCAAATCACCAAATACGTTTCGGCCACCGCACAAGCCAATTACTTCTGATACGGCATGCTGCCCGCCCAAAGTCATCAATGGCTGACCCCACACCTGATAAAACACGGGCACCTGTGTACGACCCCGGTACTCTGCGCGCAAGGCCTCGAACTGCTGCAACCAATCGTCTATGCGGGAAGCACTGCCCTGCTCTGTGCCCAGCAGCTTCGACACCCGGCGCATAGTAGTGGCCACCTGCTCAATTTTCTTGGGCTCGCTGACAAATACGGGTACGCCAGCTTTGCGAAGTTGTGCCACGACCTGCATTGAAATACCCGATTGCCACACCAGTACCAAATCGGGCTTGCGGGCGAGAATGGATTCTGCGCTGAGCATCCAGGGGTTTCCTAACTTGGGCAAGGTATTCACGCTTTCCGGAAAATTGCTGGAACCATCCACCGCGATTACCTTGCTCATCCCCCCCACGAAATCCACAATCTCAGTCAAGTGGGGGGCAAGCACCAACACGCGTTGAGCCTGCTGTGCGCAGACGGTTTGATTGGTGTCGTCGTGGACGCAGACAGCAGCCACTGCCGGGCCAGAAAGCCAGGTCAGGCAAATCGCTGCGAGCAAACGAATGCATTTCATGACAATTAAAACTCGGCATTCAGATTGACAAAAAACGCACGACCGATTTCCGGATAAATGCCGTTCGGGCCGAACTGGGTTCGGTAGTATTGCTTGTCCAACACGTTTTGAACTTGGAACACCACGCTGTACGAATCAGCACGATATCTCCAGTTCAAATCGAGCACGCCAAAGCCCGGGATCTGCAGATCCGTATTCGCGGCTGAACGTTGATCCGACTGAATATTCAAAATGGCCTCTGTCGACACACTCGATGTCCAGTCATATTCGGTAGCCACCTTCAAATTGTGGGCAGCCACCAGAGGAACACGGCCTCCACTCAGCGAGCCTGATTTAAACTCAGCATCCAAATACTGGTATGCCGCGATCATGCGCAGGTCTTTCCGAATACTGCCATTCCATTTCAGCTCTGCGCCTTGCCTGCGCAGTTCGTCCAAATTGCTGTTCAAACCGTTGATGAACATCGTAGGGTCCACAATGGTCGGGTCGAAAAACAATTCATTGTCCACATCCATCACGAACAGCGTCGAGCTGAACTCACCATTCCACAAACCTGTTTTCAAACCCACTTCAAATTCGTCAGCAATTTGAGGATTCAAAAATGGAACACGTGTGGTGCCAACACCCGCAAACCCGTTTTCATTGGCATTCGGAATTCTGAAACTGCGAGCCAATTTCGAGAACAATGTGAGATTTTCGGCAGCTTTCCATGAAGCGCCTAACTGGTGCGCCACCAGAGAATAATCGCGTGTCTGGCCACTGGCCTTTTGCTGCTCGGAACGCTCGTAACGACTACCCGCGTTGATTCGCAGAACATCATTCACAGTCCAGTCATCTTCAATAAAAATCGCATTGGATTCCAGCGTACCTGCATCGAACCCACGCAAAGCTGCTTTTTCAATGTCGTAACCAACCCGAATCACATGGGCACCCGTGCTGTGGGGCAGCGTGAAAGTGAGGTAAGGACTGATTTGATCTTGTTCATATTCCGAACGAGCGTCAAAAACGAAGGTACCAAAATCAAACGATCCCAATGCTTCGTGAGTGCGTCGACTTACACGCACACCAGTGCCCCAATTGCCGTAATCCGCCTCACCATAAAACCGGAATGTATTTCGCTCAAAAGAGCCGAAATCATTGGGGCTGTTCGTTTGCTTTGGGTTCTGCTCGAACTGCGCGCGGTTCAATGAACCGGGAAAACGCGACTTGGACCCCTCAGCCGAGAAAGATGCGCCTGCACTGTACACATCGCCTTGCCAATCCAGCGCAAGGCTACCCAAATCGCGGCTGGCTTCGCTGTTGTCGCGGTACCCGTTCGTAAACTCTTTTGATCCGTTGAACACAAGTGAGAAACCATTCGCACCACCGTACAGGGTTGCGCCCAATTCTTTGGTGTCATAGGAACCATAAGATGCAAATACGTCACCACCGAAACCTTCACGCCCCCTGCCTTTTTTAGTGGTAATTCGAATGACACCGCCACTGGCACCGCTGCCATAGGCAACAGAGCTTCCACCGCGAATTACTTCAATGGTTTCAATGCTACTAACAGGTATGCTGCCATAACGCGGCGTAACACCCTCGTTGTCGTTGAGCTTCACGCCATCGACCACAAACACCACGTTGGCCGACGCAGTTTCTCCAAAGCCACGTAAATCAACTGATGCACTGCGACTACCGTCCAGCGGTGTACGCACATTGACCAAAGCCAGCTTGGAAAGCACGTCACGTACGGTGGTGTAACCAGACTGGCGAATCTGCTCAGCGGTAATCACCGTGGTTGAAAATGGTTGATCTTTTTCTGACACAGCAGTGTGTGTGGAGGACACGAAAACAGGCGGCAGCGCATAAAAGGCCAATTCTTCCTGGGCAAGCGCTGGCGAAGCAGCCAACAAACAAACGATTGGTAATTTTTGAAAACGAATAGACACCTTGAACTCCAGTAAACCGCACCCACCGTGCAGCAATAAATTCACTGGAGAAGACAAAGAACAGGCGAAAGAACCATGCGCGCAACAAAACCACGGACAATACGCCAGGGTAAGTTACGGAAAAAAGTTCGATTAGAAGCAATTAGCCGCCTGCGCACTGCCTCCCCGCAGCACCAGTCGCTCGCCTGAATGGGACAGGCTGAACGGTCAAGGCCGGTATCCGGGCTTGTAAGTTTTGATGTGTCGCCTTCCCAGTTGCTGCGTTTAGAACAGCTTTACTACCAGTGGCAAAATGACACACCCGCACTTACTTACCGTTGCGGGGGCAGCGCAGGCTTGAACCTGCTTCCCGTTTAACTGCGCTCAAAAAATGAGCACAAGCACCTTAACCCTGCTATTCTAACGTGTTTTTTAACTCCCAAACCTCGGCGCACCCTGTTTAGGTAGTGCGATTGAAAACCATGTCAGAAGTCTGGAAACCCAGCGTTACAGTCGCGGCCATTGTTGAACATCAGGGCAAATTCCTGATCGTGGAAGAACACACCACCGACGGCATCAAACTGAACCAACCTGCAGGCCACCTGGACCCAGGTGAAACGCCACAATTCGGTGCTGCACGCGAGGCGCTGGAAGAATCGGCCTGGGAAGTAAAGCCTGTTGGTTTACTGGGCATCTACATGAGCCGCTATACCAGCTCGCGCACTCTGGAAGACGTCACCTACCTGCGTTTTGCCTTCGCGGCTGAAGTGGTGAAACACCATACCGACCGGGCACTGGACGATGGCATTATCCGCACCCTGTGGATGACTGCAGAGGAGCTGCGCGCCACTCAAGACCAACACCGCAGCCCCTTGGTGATGCGTTGCGTTGAAGACTTTCTGAACTGGAAGGCGGGCAAGCAACCTATTATGCCGCTTGAGCATGTGTACACGCACCCCAGCGTACTTGCTGGGCCAATGCCTCCCGGCGTATCGTAAATATCATGGCAAAAACAGTAGTTATTGGCATGTCGGGCGGGGTTGATTCCTCGGTGTCGGCATGGCTGCTAAAGCAGCAGGGTTACAACGTGATTGGTCTTTTCATGAAAAACTGGGAAGACGATGACGACTCGGAATATTGTTCCAGTCGGCAAGACTGGCTGGACGCTGCCAGCGTGGCCGACGTAGTGGGCGTGGACATTGAAGCCGTGAACTTCGCCAGCGAATACAAAGACCGGGTATTTTCGGTTTTTCTGAGTGAATACTCGGCTGGCCGCACACCCAACCCCGACATTCTTTGCAACAGTGAAATCAAGTTCAAAGCTTTTTTGGACCACGCCTACAGCCTGGGGGCCGATTACATTGCCACCGGTCACTATGCCCGCGTGCGGGAATTGAATGGCGAATTTCAACTGTTAAAAGCGGTCGATCACAGCAAAGACCAATCGTATTTCCTGCATCGGCTAAACCAGGCGCAACTCAGCAAAACCCTGTTTCCGCTGGGCGAAATCCAGAAAACCGAAGTTCGAAAAATTGCACTTGAGCTGGGCTTGGCCAACGCCACCAAAAAAGACAGCACTGGCATTTGCTTCATTGGCGAACGCCCGTTCCGTGAGTTTTTGAATCGCTACCTGCCTACTGCACCTGGGCCCATTCTGAACGATGAAGGCCAACAAATTGGCGAGCATGTGGGCTTGAGCTTTTACACGCTGGGCCAGCGCAAAGGCATTGGCATTGGCGGCCAGAAAGAAGGCAACGGTGAGCCGTGGTTTGTAGCTCGCAAAGATTTGCAGAACAACACCTTGTATGTGGTACAAGGGCATGATCACCCTTGGTTGCACCAAAAAGTACTGGTGGCGGAGCAGGCCCATTACATTTCAGGCCATGCCCCGTCAGACCCACAGCACATGGCTTGCAAAGCCCGTTACCGGCAGGAAGACTCTTCCTGTGATTTCAAACTGACCGAACAAGGATTCGAGCTGAACTTTGCGGAAAGCCAGTTTGCAGTCACTCCCGGTCAAAGTGCTGTGCTTTACCGGGGTGACGTGTGCCTGGGTGGCGGAGTAATTGCCAGTTACTGAGGTTTGGTGTCCTCAAAACTTGGACGACAGGCGATGCGTTCGGAATACTCATTCAATTCCGGATACAGTTCACGCCATTTCAACTCAGGCATGCGGAAATCAAGATAAAACAGGGCACAACCCACTGTGATATCCGCAAGGCTGAACTGCTCGGTCAGGTAAAAACCAGGCGTGGTTTTAATTCGATGAGAAACCCAAGCCAAACCATTGTGAATTTTCTGGGTTTGACGATCAATCCATGCCTGGCTTACTTTGTCGCCTTCATGAAATTTCTTCTCCAGAATAATATCCACCGCAGCTTGGCTGATACCTTGCCCCAAAGACTCCATGGTACGAACCAAGGCACGCATGTTTGGGTTGGTGGGCAGCAAAGGCACTGTTGGCATCATGTACTCGAGCGTGCCAGAAATGACCAAAGAATCGAATACGGTCTGGCCGCCATCCAAAATCAGGCAAGGCACTTTGCCAAGCGGATTGTGGTCGGCAATGCGGGTACTTTCATCCCACACGTTTTCCAGAACAAACTCGTACGGAATTTCTTTTTCTTGAAGCTGAACGCGAATTTTGCGCACGAAGGGGCTAGTCAGGGATCCCACTAGTTTCATCACAGTTCTCCTAAATACAATCCTGGATGAGATTGCGTCTTGTTTTTTACGACCTGAAAGTGTCTAACAGTTTTACGAATTGAACAAGCAGAATTCCAAAATACCACCACGGACACCACTCTGTCCGAACAGAGTCTGGTGAGACAGGTTACAATACAAGGCTTTGAAAAACCTCAATTTTTACCGCCCGCATGATCTCTTCAGACTCTTTAAGCACCCTTACCGCAATCAGCCCGCTTGACGGCCGTTATCAGTCCAAAGTGGCCAATTTGCGCCCCCTGCTCTCTGAAGCCGGGTTCATGCATCACCGCGTCATTGTAGAAATCGAATGGCTAAAAGCGCTTGCGAATGCCGGCTTTTCAGAGCTACCCGCTTTCTCCGCACAAGCCTTGGCGAAACTCGAGGCCATCAAAACCGAATTTTCAGAAGCCGACGCCCAACGCATCAAAGAATTCGAAGCCACCACCAACCACGACGTGAAAGCTGTTGAATACTTTATTAAAGAAAAGTTTCAAGCCGATGAAGAACTGAAAAAATCAGCAGAGTTTGTTCACTTTGCCTGCACATCTGAAGATATCAACAACATGAGCCACGCGCTCATGTTGAAAGCAACGCGCGAACAAGTCATTTTGCCGACACTGGACCGCATGGTGACCACTCTGCGCAATTACGCCCACCAGTTTGCTGACCTGCCGATGATGTGCCGTACCCACGGACAACCCGCCAGCCCTAGCACCATGGGTAAAGAGTTTGCTAATGTGGTACACCGGCTGGAGCGTGCAATTGCCGCCATCAAGGCTGTAGAATTACCCGCCAAAATGAATGGCGCCGTGGGCAACTTCAACGCCCATTTGTCTGCCTACCCGGAATTTGACTGGGAGAAACTCAGCCGCGACTTGATTGAAAGCCTGGGCCTGACCTTCAACCCCTACACTATTCAAATTGAGCCGCACGACGGCATTGCTGCCTTGATGGACGCCATTGCCCGCACCAACACCATTCTGATTGACCTGAGTCGCGACATTTGGGGCTACATTTCCCTGGGCTACTTCAAACAAAAACTGAAAGCCGGTGAAGTGGGTTCATCCACCATGCCGCACAAGGTCAACCCCATTGACTTCGAGAACGCAGAGGGCAACTTGGGCATGGCCAACGCCGTGTTGAAGCACCTGGCCGAGAAGTTGCCTGTTTCGCGCTGGCAGCGGGATTTGACCGACTCCACCGTACTTCGCAATTTGGGCGTGGGCATTGGCTATGCAGTGCTGGCCTATGAAAGCTGTCTGCGCGGCTTGGGCAAACTGGAAGTCAACGAGGCTGCAATCGCTGCCGACATTGACAATGCCTGGGAATTGCTTGCAGAGCCGGTACAAACTGTAATGCGCCGCTACGGTCTGCCCAACCCCTACGAACAACTCAAAGAATTGACCCGTGGCAAAGGCATCACCCAAGAGGGTTTGAAACAGTTTATTCAACAACTGGATCTGCCCGAGAACGAGAAAACTCGTTTGCTGGCCATGACCCCGGCAAGCTACATTGGCAAGGCTGCTGAACTTGCCAAGCGCATTTAACAATCACACCCGAGGCAAACCACCACCGTTTGTAAGTACCCTGCCTCGGGGATGATGAGCACGAAATACCCACGCATACTCAAGCACATACAGTTATTTTTGGTGTTTGACCATGCGTGCGGGCCTCGGATTTACCTTGATTGAACTGACGGTTGCAATTGCAATTGTTGGAGTACTCGCGACGCTCAGCTATGCAGGGTATGAAGCCTCTTGGGAAAAATCAAACTTTCGCACCATGCGGGAGTTTGGCGTGGAACTGGCATTAAGCCAGCAACTGCACCGGCAACGCTACGGACGCTACGCCCAAGGTGTTTCAAGCAACGGTACACCCAATGCCAATCGCTTGATTTTGCCGTCCTCAGCCAAATACCGGGTGCTTGTTTCGAATTCTGACTTTCGTGGCTATCGCGCAGAAGTTACACCCAGCGCTGGCGCCCCACTGAAATTGCCCGAAGCCTGCAGAACCCTGATTGTTGAAAGCGACATGGGTATTCAACGTTTTGGTGCCCGTTCTGCCGCCAATCAAAACACCTCTGACAGGTGTGTTCCCCATGGCTAAGACCAATCTGGGTTTCACGTTGATGGAAATACTGATTGGGCTTGCTGTGGTGGGTGTATTGGCGGTTTCGGTCATTCCCGGCATGAACTCGGTGTTGAACAAACAAACGCTAAAAGTGAAAGTTTCACGGCTGGACACCTATGTGGACCAAGCCCGTAACTTGGCTGCAATCACTGAATGCCCGGTCAAGATGAATCTGCAGCCAGCCAATGGTGCGGTGAACGTAAATGTAACCGTTCAACACGATTCGTTTATGAAAGGTTGTAGTGCGTGGTACGCGCAAACTGGCAGCCAAAACAACCGCGGATTTTCAGCCACCTTGAGTAACGTCACCTTGGCTGGCGCAGTGGACCTGAATTTCAATGCCGTGTCGGGTGTACTGGATACACAAAACCAAACACGCCTAACCCTGAACTACCGTGACAAACGCGCAGAAATTACCTACTTGGGCATCGGCAACGGAGTGGTGAGCTATGACTGACAAAAAACCAAATTGTCATGGCGCATCTTCAGTCAGTTTGCTGATTGGCATGGCCTTGTTGGCAATCAGCATCACTGGCGCACTCAAGTTAATGGGGGTCAGCATGCGTGCGCAGAACGATTTGAATACCGAAAACCTGGTTGACCAGGTCAACCGGATTGGTGAAATTGTAACGGTTCACCTGAACCGGGGCGGCAGTTACCAAAACCCGGACGTCGAGGCCAAAGGCATACAACTGTGCAGCTTGCAAAACCAGGCCGCGCAATGCAATGGATACCAAGCCACCAACAAAAACTTTTGCTTGAGTATCCCTACCCGGGTTAGTCGCAGCGGCAATGACGTGATTAACTTAACGGGCTTTCGTCTGATCAATGGCGTGCTGTCTCAACGGCAACTGAATGGCGTCAACATGGCGCAATTTGACCATGGCTCATTCTGCGGCAACAACCCAGACTGGCTTGATTTAAACAACAAGCACGACTTTGAATTCACCAATATTCGTTTTTGCAGGTTTCAAGCCAATACGCCCAATCAGGTCACAGCGCATTATGAACAGAACTGCAACTCGGTGATTGAGAACAACCCGGAATCCAATATGTTCTGGATTGCCATGTTCAAAGCCAAAATTGGCAACAACCTGACCGAGGGACAGTACGAGGAGGCCAGGATCATTCACCTGCTGAACACGACGCGGGTAAGGGTTGGATCATGAAAAAGTGGCGCAGCTTGCAAGAGAAATTACAAACCGGCGCACTCGGCGTGTTTGTATGTGTAGTGTTGGTGATTGTGTTCGGGCTCATCAGTCTACAAAACATCACCACTACAAGCCTTGATCTTTATTTGTCCAACTCCAAACAGCACATTGAAGAAGCCCGTCAACTGGCCTATGCCGGCCTTCGGCACTACACCCACAACTTTGGTAACGATGCTGCCATTCAGCAATTAATCGATTCTCACCGCGGCGACACCCGCATCATCGGCGAATGCTCTTTGACGGTTGCCTTGCCTGAAACGTTGAACCCGCAAATACAGTTGGCCAGCCCTGACACACCCGTCGATGTGCGGCAGGACATCGTGATTCGGGGCATTGTGGTTCCTTACAATTGCGACCACGCCATTTCTGATGAAAATTATCGGGCGACTTTTGAAATTGTGGCCAGCGTGAATTGTTCCGGAAGTGACGGTGTAGATTCAGGCTGCGTTAAACGCTCATTTGTATTCAACCGGGAAGACAGCAACGGTCTGCCCTACAATCCAATTCAAACACCGCCACCCCCACCTCCACCGCCCAGGCCACCTGACCCCAATCCGCCACCGCCACCTCCACCAGCGCCACCGGTTCAACACCCACCTCCTTCAGAGCCACCGCCCCGGGAAGAACCCCGGCCACCACCTCCGAAATCAAAGGGTAAACATGAAGTTGGATTCTAGAAAAAACGGGTTTGCAATGGTTGATGCCTTGATAGCTATACTGGTGCTGTCGATTGGTTTGGTGTTGTATGCCAAAAACTGGACCGCCAATTTTGGTGCCAAAAACTCGACCCATGTGCGTTCAATCGCGGCGACTCAGGTTGCGGAAATTGGCAATGTGTTGTTGGCCAATATTTCAGACCTAGACAGGGACACGCCACGTGGGCAAATCATTTCCCGGATGCAACAGTTCTCGGGGCGACTGGAAGACCACTTGAACAGTTATGCGGGTGCAAGAGGCTACGAATGCACCAGCAATGGACCAAGGGCCTTGGGGGCACCCAATAACGCAATTAATGTGAACCAGGCCACCTTGCCCCGAGCATGGTCACAGGGGGCTGCTTCATGCATCAGCATCCGGCCCTTGCCCAGTTTAAACACGCAAACCAACGGGGTTTGGGTGCACATTGAAGCCAGTTGGATTGATGCGCACACACGAGACAACCAAACAGAAAACGTCAGTGTGTACACTCTGGTTAGCCCGCTGTGAGGCTACTTTGAATAAAGTTGTGGGCCCAGGCGGTGATTCAGGCGATCGCTGACAAACGCGTGAATGACTGCAAACTGCTCATCGCCCAAGGACTTTAAGGCAAAGCCGTAGCTTGATGAAGTGGGGCCAGAGTCACGCGGTTTTGAGACCACCTCGGCGTCGCATTCAATCAGGTACTTGCGGTCATCCAGGATAATTTGAAATGCAATAGAAATGGATTGCCCCATGTTGAACGACACCGCTTTGGAAAACAACAGCTCAAGCCCACCTGTGGAAATGTTATCGATCACCGCAGTGATCGACTCGACTGAACCACCTTTACTGTCATTCAAACGAATGGTTGCGGGCAAATCACAATTCACCCGCCTGGCTCGGCGAATGGCCTGCGACTCGAGGTGAGTTTCATGCGGCCATGACATCACAATCAGTGGGTGCGGCGACAACAATACCTTTTCGATCATTGAACTAAAGCGGTAAATGGACAAACCGTAGGTGGCTTGAAATTCCCAAACCTGCCCCTCTTTGGCAAATACGCATTTACCATCCCGCATGGGGTGCGTGATCAAAATGGCTGCTTGAGGAATGCTGCCAATTAAACGAACGTGGAAGGGATCTTTGGCCTGACCGGGCGCGAACATTTTCAGTTGACTGCCCGTTTCGAAGGGGTCCTCGAACGCCTGCTTCGCCGGAAGCATTCTAGGCAAAGCCGTTGAATCAAGCTGAGGTTTGCCAGGTTGAATAACGAAGTTGGAGGCCCACCGGGGATTGTGATATAGGCCCTTGGCAGCCAGTTCATCAAGCTGTTTCTGACTGTTCACCGCTTGGCCTTCAGCCAGCAGCAATACACCACTTCTGTCAAAAATCGCGAATGGCAGCGCTTTACCTATTTCAATGTCGCCTTTGGCCAGTGGCGAAAGGTCTTTGGGATTGTCCACACTGCCTCGCTTGCTTACTCCGCTTTACGGAGTCTCAAATTCTTTGTCTTTTTTCACGGGTTTCACCAGGTCTTCCCTGGTCAGGCCCATCCACATCAACATGGGGCTGGCCACCAATACTGACGAATAGATACCGAACAGAATACCGATAGTTAAGGCCAAGGCAAAGCCATGTAAAGTGGGACCACCGAAAAACAACATAGAACACACCATGATTTGGGTAGATCCATGCGTGATAATGGTGCGTGAAATTGTTCGGGTAATTGCATTGTCAATTGTTTCTGACACTGTCATCCGACGAACTTTCTTGAATGTTTCCCGAATTCGATCAAATACCACCACCGATTCGTTCACCGAATAACCCAAAACTGCCAACACAGCGGCCAGTACCGACAGGGAAAACTCCCAGCCGAAGAAGGCAAAAAAACCAAGAATGATGACCACGTCGTGCAAGTTGGCCACAATCGCTGAAACTGCGAACTTCCATTCGAAACGAAGGGCCAGGTAAATCATGATGCCGATGATGACCACCATCAATGCGATCACGCCGTTTTCAGCCAGCTCCCGACCTACTTGCGGCCCAACAAATTCAACCCGCATCAACTGCACATCTGGGCCGCCCAAACTTAACACCTGTTCGGTCATTGCTTGCTGATTCAGTTTGCCCTCAGTACCCAATACGCCCGACTGCAGATCTTTCACCGCCAGGCGAACCAACACATCACGCGCGGTACCAAAGTTTTGAACCTGGGGTTCGTCAATTCCTGTGGCGCGCAAACCTTCGCGAATTTTCTCGAGTTCAGCCGGCTGGGAATAACGGGCCTCAACCAGCACGCCACCCGTGAATTCCACGCTCAAGTTCAAGCCTTTGGTGGACAGGAAAAACACCGCTGCCGCAAAAGTGAGGAATGAGATGATATTGAAAATTTTGGCATGCCGCATGAACGGAATGTCTTTTGTAATTCTGAATAGTTCCATTTGCTTTTAATTCACTTGGTTCGGTTGGTGTGAGTCACGCTTTTTTTGCGACAGCAGTGCTGTCAGTGGGGCGCCAGATTTGCCCAATGCTGACAGAGTCCAATTTCTTTTTACGGCCGTACCACAGGTTGACCACGCCACGAGACACCACAACCGCACTGAAAATTGAAGTCAAAATTCCCAGGCAGTGCACCACGGCAAAACCACGCACTGGGCCTGAGCCGAAAATCAGCAAAGCCAAACCAGCGATCAAGGTGGTGATGTTGGAATCAAGAATAGTGGCCCATGCACGCTCGTAACCAGCAGCAATGGCTTGTTGTGGCTGTGCACCGTCCCGGAGTTCTTCTCGAATACGTTCGTTGATCAGCACGTTGGCATCAATTGCCATACCCAAGGTAAGCGCAACAGCAGCCAAACCGGGCAAGGTGAGGGTGGCTTGCAACACCGACAACAAAGCAAACAACAGCAACACGTTTACTGCCAAGGCAAACACAGAAAACACACCAAACAACAGGTAATACAGCATCATGAAGATGCCCAAAGCAACAAAACCGTACAAGGTAGAGTTAATACCCTTGTCAATATTGTCGGCACCCAGGCTTGGGCCAATGGTGCGCTCTTCAATAATATCCATGGGCGCAGCCAGCGAACCCGCACGCAGCAACAAGGCGAGGTCAGCAGATTCAACCGTATTCATGCTGCCTGAAATTTGAACGCGCCCACCGCCAATTTCACCGCGAATGACAGGGGCAGTTACGACCTCGCCCTTGCCTTTCTCGATCAGCACAATCGCCATGCGCTTGCCGATATTTTCAGCAGTGATATTCCGGAAAATACGGGAACCCTGGCTGTCCAGCGTCAAATGCACCGCGGGCTCTTGAGTTTGGTTGTCAAAGCCGGCTTGCGCGTCGGTCAGGTTATCACCAGTCAAAATCACTTCCGACTTCAGCAACAAATCCCGGCCACCGCGTTCGGTGTATCGCTCCAGACCAAAAGGCACAATGCCGCTGGCCAAAGCTGATTGCGCTTCAGGGCTATCGTCCACCATCCGAACTTCCAGCGTAGCTGTGCGGCCCAGAATGTCTTTGGCCTTGGCCGTGTCTTGCACACCAGGTAGCTGAACCACAATGCGGTCTGCCCCCTGGCGTTGAATCACAGGCTCGGCCACACCCAGTTCATTAATTCGGTTGTGCAGCGTGGTGATGTTTTGCCGCAATGCATATTCACGCGCCTGCTGTTCAATTTCTGGTGCCAGCGTTGCCACAAGCGCAAATTCCGAGCTGTTCTCAGGCGTGGCCAACTGCAAGTCCGGGTATTCCTTGGCCAAAGCAGCTTGTGCCTTGTTGCGAGCTTCTGCATCGCGGAAAGTCAGGTTAAAGCCAGCAGGCGTGCGCGGCGCACTGGCATACCGCAAATCTTCTTCACGCAGGGTTTGCTTGGCACTGGCCAGCAATGCGTCTTTGCGTTTTTCGAGCGCGGCGTCCATGTCCACTTGCAACAGGAAATGCACACCACCTCGCAAATCGAGGCCCAGGTACATCGGTAGGGCATTGATGTTGGTTAACCAGTCGGGTGAACGAGACAACAAGTTCAGGGCCACAATGTAGTCGGGGTCTGCCGGGTCTGGGTTGAGCTTGCTTTGAAGAAAGTCCCTGGCCTTAAGCTGCTCTTCAGACGAGTTGAACCTGAGTTTAAGCGTTCCACCGCCCAGTGTTTCTTCGAAAAACACCCCGTCGGGCTTGATACCCTGCGCCTCAAGCTGGCTGGACAATTGACCAGCCAGATCAGGAGACAGTTTCAATGTGGACTTGCCACTTGAAACCTGCACAGCAGGCGCTTCGCCATAAAAATTGGGCAGGGTGTACAACACACCCAGCACCAAAACAATGGCGATCATCAGGTACTTCCAGACAGGGTATCGATTCATGACAGCAAATTAACGTGTTTCTTTCAGGGTGCCGCGGGGCAGCAGGCTTTGTACAGCAGCGCGTTGCAGCACAACTTCAACGGGCTTGTCACCCATTTCAGCCACTTCCAGCGTGATATACGACTCGTTGATCTTGCTGATTTTGCCCAGCAAACCACCCGAGGCAATGACTTCATCGCCTTTCTGCAGGGCTTCAACCATGGCTTTGTGTTCTTTCTGACGCTTCATTTGAGGACGAATGGCCAAGAAATAAAGTACGCCAAACATCAAAATGAGGGGCAAGAAGCTTAAAAGGCCACTTTCCGGGCCAGCGGCTGCGGATTGCGCAAACGCGGATGAAATCACAGTCATCTCCTTAAAGTTGTGATGGGTTCGCGCCGAGTATACAACGCTTGACACTTAAAATTCAGACCAAAAGGCTTGACTTGGGTTCCACTTAAAGATTCACTTAGCGATTGTGGGAACAATAAAAACAGGCTTTGATCTATGTCGAGCAAGATTGAACAGGCAACCTTGGGCGGGGGTTGTTTCTGGTGTACGGAAGCCGTTTTCCGGCAACTCAAGGGAATTGAGTTGTGTGAATCGGGCTACAGCGGGGGCAGCGACCCCAACCCCAATTACGACAAGGTGTGCGGCGGGAGAACCGGGCATGCCGAGGTGATTCGGCTGCACTACGACCCCGAAATCATTTCGTTTCGCAAAATTCTGGCGGTCTTTTTTGCCATCCACGACCCCACCACCTTGAACCGTCAAGGCAATGATGTGGGAACCCAATACCGCTCGGTTATTTTCTTTCACACGCCCGAGCAGCGCGACACAGCCGTGGCGTTCGTCGAAGACTTGGAGAAACGGAAAATTTTCCGAGACAAAGTGGTGACCGAGATTTCGCCGTTGCTGAATTATTTTCCGGCTGAGAAATACCACCAGGAATATTTCGAGAACAACCCCATGCAACCCTACTGCGCCTACGTGGTGGCGCCCAAGGTTGAAAAAGCCGAAGACCTGTTCGGCGACCTGTTTAAGCGTTAGTTATCTGGCGTTTATCCATGCAGTTCGCGATGGCCCACGCAGCCATTTGCATGCCCATGGTGGCAGTCACTGTGACCACCGAGCCGTAACCCGCGCAATTCAGGCCAGCCGCTGGTTCGCAGGTGTCACTGCGCTTGACTTGCTCTGCTGAATAAAAAACCGCCACACCCAGTTTTTTCTTGGGGTCTTTGGCGTATCCATGCTCGCGGCGCAGTGTGTACCTCACCTTGGCAAGCAGGGGATCGTTGGTGGTGTCGCGCAAATCGGCCGGTTGCACCAGCCAGGGTTTGGTTTTTCCGCCAGCACTGCCAGACAACACCACGGAAAGGTTCAAACGCTTGGCCCAATTCACCATGGCCACCTTCGCACGCACATTGTCGCAACAGTCCAGCACCACTTTGTATTCGCCAGCCGCAGCAGCAAATTCAGTCAATAGCGCCTGTGCATTGTCTGGCTCCAGAAATGCATCCACCAAGGTAACTTGGCACTGCGGAAAATAGCCATGAATGTGATCAGCCAAAGCCTTGATTTTTTCTCGCCCCAAGGTGGCATCACAGGCCTGAATTTGCCGATTGATGTTGCTTTCAGCAACGTGGTCCATGTCGACCAGCGTAATGCGCCCCACCCCGCTGCGCGCCAAAGCCTCAACTGCCCAGGAACCCACGCCACCCACACCCACCACCATGGCATGAACGAGCTGGTTGAGAAACGCATGTGTGCCATCACCGTACAGGCGACTTATTCCGCCAAAACGTCGATCCAGATCCGAGTGCTCGTCCGTTGGTTCAACCATTAACGTGCTTCCAGATCCACGATGGTGACAGCCACTTCTCGCGTGTCATCGCCCCGCATCACAAGCAGCTTGGCAGTGCCGCCTACGCCGATCGCCTCCAGTGCTTTGGACAGCTGCAACACATTGGCCACTGGCTTGCGGTCTACGGCAATAATGATGTCGCCCACCACACCAGCCTGCAAATCAAAGGGTTTCAAGCCAGCTTGGGCTGCAGGCGAACCTGGCTCAACACCCATGACTGCAATGCCACGAATACCCAGGCGGCGGGCCAGCGACTCATCAGCCACCGCAATTCCGATACCGGGGCGGGGTAAAGTGCCACGCTCAATCAATTGCGGCACAATTTCATTGACCAAATCAACAGGAATTGCAAAGCCAACGCCTGCCGAAGTACCGCTTTGAGAAAGAATGGCGGTGTTGACACCGATCAGGCGCCCAGCGGAATCCAGCAAAGGCCCCCCCGAGTTGCCTGGGTTGATGGCCGCATCGGTTTGAATGACATCGGGTATTTCGCGCCCGTTGCTTACAGGCAGGGTACGCCCAAGGGCGCTGACGATGCCCGCTGTGAGCGTTTTGGACAAACCGAAGGGGTTACCAATTGCAAATACCGATTGCCCCACCAGCAAGTCGCCAGACGTTCCCACAGGGATAGGCCGCAAGTTGGCGGGCTTGTTCACCAAACGGATCACTGCGAGATCGTACGAGGGGGCGATACCCACCAAACGAGCCGGCAGTGGTTCCGAATCATCAAGCTGAACGCGAATGCGACTGGCACCCTCCACCACATGGGCATTGGTCACAATGTGACCGGCATCGTCCCAAATGAAGCCTGAGCCTGTACCTTCAGCCACACGCCTGAAAAACAGTTGACCCTGCACGCTTTCCGTAAAAATGTACGCCACGGAGGCCTTGGACACCTCGAACAGCTCAACCACGCTTTTTTCGCCAGCGGCGAGATCACCCCGTGCCTCCACCACGCGTGGTGTGACATTTTCGGGGCGACTGGTGAACAGGTTTTCGATGCTCGACTGGTTGTAAAGCACATACAACAAGGCCACAAACAACACAAAGGCAAGCAATGCGGTGACTGACGCACCGCGTTGATTCTGGTTCGGTTTCACGAATTTGGATCCTGCTGGTTAACTTCGGGATTCGGGTTGAATTGAAAACGTTGCGCCACCGTGCTTGATTCGATGGGCACCAATTTCAACGTGCAAGTGCGTTGCCCCGTGGACGTGCTTTTATCGCGACGCAGTTTGGTGCGGGCCGCAATCAGGGTATCGGGATCTACTTCGGGCACCGCCCAACTGGCATCGTGAACCAGCTCGCTATTGCTTTCGTGCAGACCCTCAGCAAGAAGGTCCATGTCATTGCTGTGCAACAGACCAATGCCGTGCTCTCCCTCAATCAGCACCCTACCCTGTTCATCCTGATACATGCCCAACGGCCAACACACAAGGCCGGTGTGAGTGCTCAACATTAAAGCGCCGTGCTCCAGCGGGTGAATTCGATACACCCAAGGTGTGTAGGCCAGGTGCACATAAGCCTTTTGAGGGCCATTCTGAAAATAGTAGCGGCCATCGGCCTCACAGCCGTAATTGCGCGCCATGAAATTCAAAATCCGCGGATGGCTGATTGTCAATCCTTCCGGCACCGGCCCGGTGAGCAACCAGTCGCCCTGCAGGCTCAGCTTGAGCCAACCGGCGATGGCCGGCACATTGGGCCAACGTGCCAGTGCTTTTTCAACAAGATCATCCACCACTTGCTCCTGTGTGCTTCGCCGAGTGCTGCGCAAAGAAAGCATCGCACTGCTTGGGCAACCAGTCCAGCCCCAAGCGCAAGCTGCGACCATTGGCAAAGCCCACATGGCCGCCATGCTCGGTAAACAGGCACTTTACTTTCGAAGAAACTTCATTCGGTGTCGGCAAATGTTGACCGCTCATAAAGGGATCATTTTTTGCGTGAATCATCAACGTGGGCACTGCAATGTGTTTCAACAAAGGCTTGGCCGAGGACACGGCGTAATAATGTTCTGCATCCCGAAACCCGTGCCAGGGTGCTGTGACACGATTGTCGAAGTCGAAGAAGTCTTTGCAATTGGCGATGTCTTCAGCCTTGCCCAATTCGGGGAAGCGCTTGACCTTGTCAATTGACTTTGGAATCAAAGTACCTAAAAACATGCGCGTGTACACCAGGTTGAATCCTTTGGCGAGCGACACAGCACCCGCCAGCAAATCAACTGGCGCACTCACAGACGCTGCGGAACTGATTATTTCACCAGCCTGTTCCTGCTGCTCACCCAACCACTTCAACAACACATTGCCGCCCAATGAAACACCGGTGACATGCATGCTTCTTACGCCAGGAAGGGTAGTGCGCAGGCGGCGCAAAATCCAGTCCATTTCGGCAGAATCGCCAGAATGATAGGCGCGCGGCATCCAATTGTTTTCGCCCGAACAGCCCCGAAAATGCACAACCACCCCCAAGGCCCCTGCCAAGCGAGCCTGATTCATCACGGCAAGGCTGTAGTGGCTGCGCGAGCAACCCTCTAGCCCATGAAACAGCACCCAGAGTGTGTGATGTTTTGCCGCGTGTTCAGGAGATTCTGTGAAATCAAGGTCGATGAAATCGCCGTCTGGCGTGTTCCAGCGCACACGGTGATAGTGCACGCTGGGTTTGTTGGCCCAACGAGCGGCCATGATGGTTTGAGAGTGGCCATCGGGAAGCCACCAGGGCGGACGATACACCATACTGCCTAAGCCCGGTTAATGCAGCGTAGGCTGCGGGTCGAAGTCGGACAGGTCGTCCTCGACCATTTCTTCGGAATCCATGGCTGGGCTTGCGTGATGCATCACGATTTTCCAGCCATTCGGTCCCTTGTGATACACATTGGTCGCATTCACCTGCACCACATGGGGTTCACCTCTTGAGCTACTCATCATCACTTGCTCAACAATGTTGTGCACCGACACCATCACGCCTTCTACTCGGTGCACAGGCACCACACGAATTTGCAGAGCGCCCGCAGAAAGAATTTCTTTCCACGAGTCACGTACATCGTGATAACCCTCCACACGTGGGCCGCCAGGGTGAATGCACACCACATGCTCATCATCAGCCCAAAGGTCCATCAGGGCTTCCAGATCGGCCGCTTCGAGTGCCTCGTAAAAAGCTTGCTCGATGTCTTGCGGTGAAGAATGAATAACTTTGGCTCGGGACATTCAACGCACTCCAATGGGTATTAATGTGTTTTGAATGATGTTTTTAACGGGGCTCACTGAAACACCACTGTTTTTGATCCGTTCAAAACCACGCGGTGCTCACAATGCCATTTCACCGCACGGGCCAACACCATGCATTCGGTGTCGCGCCCTCGGGCGGTCAATTCCTCTGGGGTTAATGAATGGTCAACGCGCGCCACGTCTTGTTCAATAATCGGCCCCTCATCCAGATCGGAGGTCACATAGTGCGCTGTTGCCCCAATCAACTTGACACCCCGATCAAAGGCCTGTTGGTAGGGCTTGGCGCCCTTGAAGCTGGGCAAAAAGCTGTGATGAATATTAATCACACGTCCCAACATGTCGCGGCACAATTCAGGCGACAAAATTTGCATGTAACGGGCCAGCACCACCAAGTCAATTTTTTCGCGCTCAATAATTTGGCGAATTTGTGTTTCCTGAAGCTCCTTGGCCTCCGCTTTCACGGGCAAGTGGTAGAACGGCACACCATACGAGGCTGCCAGCAACGCAAAATCCTGATGATTGGAAACAATGGCAGGAATTTCACAAGGAAGCTGGCCACTTTTCCAGCGAAACAGCAGATCGTTCAAGCAATGCCCGAACTTGGATACCATCAGCAACACGCGAGGCTTCACACGGGCATCAAAAAACTGGTATTTCATGGCGAAAGGCGCTGCGACCTTTGCGAAATTGGCCTGCAATTCCACTTCGGTCAACTGGCTTTCAAGCGGCAATGAGAAATGCACTCTCAGGAAAAAGAGATTGGTGGACTCGTCACCAAATTGGGCAGAGTCAAGAATGTTGCACTGTTGGTCAAACAAAAATTTGCTGACGTTGTAAACAATGCCCGTGGTGTCGGGGCAAGAAATTGTCAGGATGTAATCACGCATGGTAAGGCCAGGGTGCGTTGAAAATGGGCTTGTAAGATCATACTCCCTGAGAAGCAGGCACCAGCTGTTCGGACACCATTTTCGGGTGGAGCTTTTTCAGGCAATCGGTGTGGCCCAGTGGGCACTCCCGCTGAAAACAGGGGCTACACTCCAGATTGAGGTAATACACCTTGGCCTTGCTGCTCAAGGGCGGCGTGTGGTGCGGGCTACTGGAGCCGAACACGGCATGCACCTGGACATTCAGGGCAGCGGCCACATGCATCAAGCCGGAATCGTTGGTCAGCAACTGGCTTGCCGCCGACATCAACGCGACAGCCTGCGCCAAACTTGTTTTACCCGCCAGGCTACAGGCGCGGGTTTGCAAATCCAGAGGCAGCAGACCGAGAATTTCCCCACAAAAACCAGAATCCTTGGGGCCACCAAACAGCACAGCCCTCTGGGCGGGGTTGCGCAGCAAAAACTCGGTGGCCACTTCAGCAAAATGCCCGGCTGGCCAGCGCTTGGCTGGACCGAACTCAGCACCTGGCGCAATGGCCAAAAAACCGGGTTGGAGATCAAACTCGGCACATGCCTCAGTGCGCATGCCCGCCTCAACATTCAACACCGGAAACTCAAGTACATCAGCGGAATAAGCCCCAAGTTGTCCGTACCACTCGATCATGGGTGGCTTGGCTTTTTTGGAAGGCTTGGACAGAGCATGCGTCAGCACCGCCGTGCGTAGTTCTCCGCTGTAGCCAACCCGTTTTGGTATGCCAGCAAACCAGGGCACCAGTGCTGATTTCAGGGAATTGGGTAAAACCACCGCCATGTCGAAGCCGCGCCCGGCAAGGGAGGCGCCCACTTGTTTGCGCAAGCGCCACTGTAATTTGCCATGGGAAAAGGGTTCAACCTGCACAGCACGAACAGCGTGGCTGAACTGGTATACAGGTGCTGTCACCGGCGGAGCGAGCACATGAATTTCACAGGGGCGGCCGTCAGCAAACCGCAGGGTGTTGTCTTGATGCAAGGCTTGGATCAGCGACAGGCTCATGACCGCATCGCCAATCCAATTGGGAGCAACAATTAAAACCTTCAATGTGCGTGTACTTTTGCACCAGGCTTCAAGGTATACACCGTGCCGCAATAAGGGCAGGTCGCCTTGCCTGTTTTGGTCACATCCAGGTACACCTTGGGGTGTGTGTTCCAAACCGGCATGGCCGGGTTGGGACAAAACGCGGGCAGCTGGTCGCCGTCAAGTTGCACAGTTTCGTGTTTTGCTTTTTTGTCACTGATCATGATGTTTTACACCCGGGTCAGCCAGTGTTCGTATTTTTCATTTCGACCATACACCACATCGAAATATCGCTTTTGCAATTCTTCAGTGATTGGGCCACGTGTGCCGGCACCGATGGTTCGGTTGTCCAGTTCGCGTACAGGCGTTACCTCCGCGGCAGTACCCGTGAAGAAACACTCATCAGCAATGTAAATATCGTCGCGAGTCAGGCGCTTGCTTTTCACTTCCAGTCCCATTTCACGGGCCAGAGAAATAATGGTTGAGCGGGTAATGCCAACCAGGGCCGAGGCGATTTCAGGCTCAAAAATACAGCCATCTTTAATCACGAATACGTTTTCGCCTGCGCCTTCGGCCACAAAACCATCCACATCCAACAGCAGCGCTTCGTCGTATCCGTCTTGCACTGCCTCGGTATTGGCCAGAATTGAGTTGGCGTAAGTGGCAGCAAACTTGGCACGTGCCATGGTCACGTTCACATGGTGGCGTGCGTAGGACGATGTTTTTACCCGAATGCCTTTCTGCAAACCTTCTTCACCCAGATAGGCGCCCCAAGGCCAGGCCGCAATTGCCACATGGGTTGCTGCACCCTTGGGTGATACACCCATTTTCTCAGAGCCGTAGAAGGCGATTGGGCGGATATAACAGGAATCGAGGTTGTTGGCGCGCACTACTTCGCAACAGGCGTCCATGATCTGCTCACGGGTGTATGGCATGTTCATGCGATAAATGTGGGCCGAATTGAACAGGCGGTCGGTGTGCTCTTTCAACCTGAAAATGGCAGGCCCTTTGTCAGTTTTATAGGCACGTTCGCCTTCAAACACTGACAAACCATAATGCAAACTGTGGGTAAGCACGTGAATTTGAGCTTCACGCCACGGCACAAGTTTGCCGTCAAACCAGATAAAGCCATCGCGATCGGCCATTGACATGCTGAATTCTCCGAAATTCCAAGATTTACCAAACCGTCATATTCTACAACCCAACAAGCACCGATTTGGGCCGATCACGTTGACTCGGTGAAGAATGAACCACTATAGTGCAATCAACCATCATAAAAAAAGAAGTACACCTATGAAGCAATGTCTGGCGAATGCTCAACCCCGTTGGACGCGTAGAAAACAAGAGCGCCCACAAGAACTACTCGATGCCGCACTGACCATTTTCAGCGAAAAAGGATTCGCTGGAGCCCGCCTTGAAGACGTGGCCAAAAGCGCAGGCGTGAGCAAAGGTACGGTCTACCTTTATTACTCCAACAAGGAAGAATTGCTGAAAGCCGTGGTGAAGGAACATGTTTCACCCATTGTGGAAGAAGCAAAAAGCCTGCTGGAACCCGAGAAAAGCTCGGCCACCCTGATTCGCGAAGCCATTCACCTGTGGTGGCTGAAATACGGATCAACCAAGCTGAGCAGCATCACAAAAATTGTGCTTTCTGAGGCCAATGCCTTTCCCGAATTGGCGCGCTTTTTCTATGACGAGGTCGTTCGCCCTTGGTGGGACTACCTGGAATCTGTGCTGAAACGTGGCATTTCCCGCGGAGAATTCACCGACATCGACACGGAGTACGCCGCACAGGTGCTGTGCGCACCCTTGGTAACACTCGGGCTGTGGAAGCGAACCATGGACGGTTGTTGCGGCGTGGAAACCAACCCGATGCGCTACATTGAAGCGCATATTCAAATGGTGCTGAATGGTTTGACCTGCCCGCAGACATCGCGTGTTGCATAAAATTTGCTAAAATAGCGAGTTATCCATTTTCCCCACGCGAGAACCCGCCATGGACTTCGAGAAAGCCCGTTTCAACATGATTGAACAACAAATCCGCCCCTGGAACGTGTTGAACCAGAAGGTGCTTGATTTGCTTGAAATTATCAAACGCGAGAATTTTGTGTGTTCCGGGCTGGAGAAACTGGCCTTTACCGATTGCGACCTTCCCATTCGCGTCAATGGCGCCGACACGGGCGAGGCCATGTTCAGTCCGAAAATGGAAGCCCGCATTCTTCAAGAGCTGGAACTGGGCACACATGAAAAAGTTTTGGAGATTGGCACAGGTACAGGCTATATGGCCGCGCTGATGGCGCAACAGTGCGCCCATGTCACCACCATCGAATTGAACCCGGCTGTTGCTGAACTGGCTCGCAGCAACTTGAAGAAAAATGGCATTACACGCGTGAAGGTGCTTGAGGGCTGTGGATTTCAGCTGGCTCCAACGCTTGGCCAGTTTGACGCCATTGTGCTGTCGGGCGCGACTCCTATCATGCCTGCCGGCTTGCTTGAAGCAGTCAATCCGCTGGGGCGCCTGATGGCAGTGATCGGTCAGGCTCCAGCCATGCAGTTGGTGCTGGCTCGGAAATCCCGCGATGGCCAACTGATTACAACGCCTTTGTTTGAAACCATGACCAAGGTGTTGACCAACGCACCCAAAGCCAGCGAATTCGTATTCTAAGGACACGGGACTCATGACCCAGCCCGATCAACCAGTTCTGATACGACACACATCGGGCTTCAAATACTTGCTGCTCAGCGCTTTGCTGGTATTGCTGATTATTGTAGTTGCCAGCCACTCGGCACGGGCGCAAACCCATACGCCACAAAACGAAACTCCCCAAAACCTACTGGCGCTGTATGGCCTGGCCAAACAGAATGACCCTGCCTTTCGAGCGGCGGCTTCACAATTGCAAGCCGACCTTGAAACTGAAAACCAGGCATTTTCAGCTTTGCTGCCCAACATCAATCTTGGAGCACGTATTGAAAAACAGGACAACACCTATGATGCGTTTGGTATGTCGATTGACGCCAGCCGCAACCCCGGCACCTACAGCCTGGTACTGAACCAGGTACTGTTTCGCCCCCAGGCTTGGGAAACTTACAAACAAAGCCAGTTGAGCGGAGAAGTGGCCAAGCTCAGTTTTCAGCAGGCCGAACAGGACCTTGTTTTAAGGTTGACCCGCGCCTATTTCGATTTACTGACTGCGCAAGACGACCTGGCCAGCATTCGTGATCAAAAGGTCGCCATTACAGAGCAACTTGCTTTGGCTAAAGCCAATTTTGAGGTGGGCAGTGCCACTGTTACCGACCAACAAGAGGCGCAAGCCCGATTCGATCTGACTGTGGCTCAAGAACTGGCTGCCCAGAACCAGCTGGCTCAGCGCAAACTACAACTAGAAACCATTGTGGGCATTCCAGTGGATAAACTGGCCACACTGACACCGACCACGCAACTGAGTGCGCCCACGCCAAACACCGCGGAAGCGTGGGCCCAGCAAGCACGAAACAATAATCTGACAGCTCAGCAAGCGAGGCTGGCAAAACTGATTGCCAAAGGCGAGAGTAACAAGGCCAGGTATGGTCACCTGCCGACTCTTGACCTGACCGCCCAAATGGTTGAGACCGAGCAGCAGATTTTTGATGGCAATAGTGGACGCCCCTTCGACCTGGGTGTGGATAGCACCACGATTGGCTTGGTAATGAACATACCGATTTTCAGCGGTGGCGGTACTCAAAGCCAGGTGCGCCAACAAGCAGCACTGCTGGAAAAAGCGACAAACAATGTAGAACTCGCAAGCAGAAACGCCACGCAGGCTGCGAAGTCGGCATTTTTGGGAGTTCAAACCAGCCTTGCACAGGTCAAAGCCCTTGAAACTGCGCTGGCCTCAAGTGAACTGGCACTGCAATCCAACAAAACTGCCTACGAAGTAGGGATTCGGATCAACGTCGACGTATTGAATGCCCAGCAACAGTTCAATGCCACGCAACGCGACCTGTCAAAGGCCAAGTACACCAGCCTGATCAATATGCTTGAGCTTCAAGCGGTGGCGGGGCAGTTGAATGCTGAAAGCGTGCAGCAAATCAATCAGCTTTTGGTTCACTGAGCCTATCAGCCGCAGGCAATTGTGTTGGCAGGTTCAGCACATCGAAGCTACGCTGGGTAGCCCCACGATGCCCTCGAGCATACGCAAAGGCTGCTTTCTTGGCCTCATCGAAGCCTTGAAAACCACTCAAGTAAAATTCACAGGCAGCCAGCAAATGCTCGAATCGGCGAGCCGCTCTCGCGGCCAGCGCATCCTCTGCAGCTTTGGCAAAATTGAAAGTATTTGGACCCATCCACACCGGGCAACCATAGGCGCAGGCCTCAATCAGGTTTTGCCCACCAAAAGGCAACCAGGAACCACCCAGCAACGCCAGATCAGCCACGCTGTAATAAGCAGGCATTTCGCCCATGGAATCGCCCAACACCAGGCGAGCCTGGCCGAAACCCGCCAAGGCGATATTGCTGCCCGCATTGAATGAGGCACTTCGACGTACAGGACGAGCCACCCCCATGCGCGTGGCTGCCTCAGCCATCAATTCAAACACCGCATCAAAACGTTGAGGGTGGCGTGGCACAATCCACACGCTGGCCTTGGGCATGCGTTTGAAAAACTGACAGCGGTTCAAGGCATCGAGTAACAAAGCCTCCTCGCCCTCGCGACTGCTGGCGAACAACACCACTTGCTCAGCCTGAGCGGCCTCTCGCCAGTCGCGCCCCATGGTTGCCAGATCGGGCTTCAGCGCCACATCAAACTTGAGGTTGCCACACACCGCATCAACAGGTCGACCAATTTTCTCGAACACAGCAGCATCGGCCTGTGTTTGGGCAATCAAGGTGCCTACACTTTGCAATACGGGCCTGCTCACCAGCCCCAATTGCGCCAAGCGCTTACCTGTGTTGGGTGAAACCCGGGCATTGAGCAAGGCAGTGTGCACTTTGGCCTTGGCTGCCCCCAACAGCAAATTGGGCCACAATTCGGTTTCAACCACCCACAGCGAATGTGCGCGCACCTGCTTGAGTGTGCGGGCCACCAAGTAAGGCAAGTCATAAGGCAGGTAAAAAAACTGAACCTGATTCAATGTTGAATAAAGCTGACGGCAGGTGGCCAAACCGGTTGGCGTGGTACAAGAAACTGCCCATTCGTGTTGGGGATACACTTTGGCCCAGTGCTGCACCAAAGGGGAAACGGCATGGGCCTCACCCACTGACACAGCATGCACCCAGATCCGTTTTTGACCCGCAGATACCGCCCTGAACACTGGCAAGCGCGCAAAAAAGCGCTGACCCCATCCGTGCCGATATTCGGGTTGTCGCATACCGCGTTTGAGCAAATACAAAGCCAAAACTGGCTGAAGCAAAAAAAGAATCAGGCTGTAAAGCCACAAAAAGATGCGAGCCGATACACTCAAAGTTTATTTCCCCGTAGCAAACGCGTTGCCGCCTCGAACACCTCGCCCACAGCAGGCTCTCGACCCACATCACCCAAACTAATAGCATGAGGGTTAAAGCGCGGGGCGAATCGCCAGGCCGGCGTGGCAAAAAACAAAGCGACCATGGGTAAATAATGCGCGGCCGCCAAATGCGTTATACCGGTGTCCACGCCAATCACAAGACCAGCCTTTTCCAGGCGGAGACGCAATTCGCCCAAAGCCATTCGGGGCAGCACTTCAACCCGGGCTATACCGGATGCAATTTTTTCTGCCTGCTGTTGTTCAGCATCGCTGCCCCAAGGCAGTTTGACTGCATATCCGAGGTCGGAGAATCGATGTGCCAATTCTCGCCATTTGACGATTGGCCATTTTTTTTCATCACGGGCCGTGGCATGTAAAAACCAGATTTCCGCGCCGCGGGGAATGGCAGGAAGAACCTTTTGAGGGACAACGTCATAGAAAACGGGCTTCCCAAGCAGACGATAGCCCAACAGCCCCGCTGCCAATTCTCGCAAACGCTCGACCGCATGGGCCTGCGGATCCCAGCCAGCCCGCTTGGAATAAAAGAGACAAGCCAGGCTTTCTTTGGCATAAGAAAAACCAGGGCCCATCAGGGTACCCTTGGCCGTGCGCGCCAGCACTGCACTTTTGATCAGACCCTGCAAATCAACAATGGCATCGTATTGCCTGTCAGCCAATCTGTTTCTCAACAGTTTCCATTGCTGCCAGGTGTAACGAAGTCCCTGCTTGCGCCACTTGCGTAAATTAACCGGGACTACCTCGTGAATATGGCTACTGCCACGCACGAGGTCAGCAAATGGCTCCTCCACCATCCAGTCGATCTGAATGGAAGGATCGTGGGCATGAACATCATTCAAAACCGGCAAGGCATGAATGACATCGCCCATGGAAGTGGTCTTAACAATTAAGATACGCTTCATCTAGCGCTTAGGGTGATCGCAACCGCATCATTGTAAGCGGCAAGCGAGTAACCATTCCGAATCCGCTCAGCCAAGGAACGATAAATTTGAACACAGCAGCCAACAACCGCATTGCCTTGTCCGCCGTGCTGATCACCTTGAATGCCGGCAAACAACTCGCTGCAGCCTTGGAAAGTCTGCAATTTTGCGCTGACCTGGTCGTGGTGGACTCCAACAGCAGTGACAACACCGTTGAAGTCGCGGAAAAATTCAGCGCACGGGTGGTGCAGCAAAACTGGCTTGGATTTGGCCCACAAAAACAGTTTGCCGTGGCCCAAGCCAAACACGATTGGGTGCTGTGCCTGGATGCGGACGAACGTGTAACACCCGAGTTGGAACGCAATATACGGGCAGTCATTCAGCAAGCCGAACAGGGGCTTTTACCCACCGATGTTGCCGGGTTTGACATGCCCCGCTGTAACTTTTTTCTGGGTCGCTATCTTCGCCATGGCGAAGGCTACCCGGACTACTCGCGCCGCTTGTTCAACCGACGCATGGCAAACTGGAGCAACGATGCAGTCCATGAGAAAGTGGAAAGCAGCACATCAAGCGCCCGCTTTGAAAAACTTGAAGGTGATTTGCTGCATGAGTCTGCAGAAAGCCTTGAAAGCTACCTGAACAAGCAAAATCGCTACACCAGTATTCAGGCACACACTTTGGCTGCGCGCGGAAAATGGCCAGGGATCAGCAAACTGGTGCTGTCGCCGGTGGTTCGGTTCATCAAGTTTTACGTGGTGCGAAAAGGGTTTCTGGATGGATGGCCAGGCTTTGTACACATCGCTGTTGGGTGTTTCAACAGCTTCATCAAGTATGCAAAGACCCGGGAGTTGATGCAGCAAAAACGTGACCGCTAATTGGCGTGCGGCGTGCGCTCAAAGAATTCCAACATTAATAGTCGGCATTGAAACAAAACGCTGCCAGCGCACAAAGCCCCGGCAGCACTGAACTCTGGATCAGTGACCCAGAATTTTCGACAGGAACAACTGCGCACGCTCGGAGCGTGGTGTGCCAAAAAAGTCTTCTTTGGTGCAGTCTTCAACAATATTGCCTTGATCCATGAAAATAACCCGGTCAGCAACCTTGCGTGCAAAACCCATTTCATGGGTTACGCACATCATGGTCATGCCTTCTTGGGCCAATTCCACCATCACGTCGAGTACCTCATTCACCATTTCAGGATCGAGCGCGGAGGTGGGCTCATCGAACAACATGCAAATTGGGTCCATCGACAATGCGCGTGCAATCGCAACACGCTGTTGCTGACCACCCGACAACTGCCCGGGAAATTTCTCGGCCTGGGCTTTCAAACCCACGCGATCCAACAAACCCAAACCCTTGGCAACAGCCTCTTCCTTCGAACGACCCAGTACTTTGATTTGCGCCAAGGTCAGGTTTTCGGTGATAGTCAGGTGCGGGAACAATTCAAAGTTCTGGAACACCATGCCCACGCGTGAACGCAACTTGGGCAGATCGGTGCCTTTGGCACCCACCGAGATGCCATCTACCGTGATCGTGCCTTCCTGAAAAGGCTCCAGCATATTCACTGTTTTGATCAGGGTTGATTTGCCAGAACCCGAAGGACCGCACACCACCACCACTTCCCCTTTTTTAACAGAGGTTGTGCAATTGGTGAGCACCTTGAAACTACCGTACCACTTACTTACTTTATTGATTTCAATCACAGTGCTCTCCTGTTATCGAATGATTTGAGTTTTTTTCTGGAGCGCCTTGACCAGCATGGACATGCTGAAACAGATCGCCAGATAAACCAGGGCCACAAAGGTGTACATCTCAACCAACGCGCTGTCGCGCTGCGCAATTTTCGACGCAGCACCCAGGAAGTCGGTAACAGACAACACATACACCAGCGAGGTGTCCTGGAACAAAATAATGGTTTGGGTCAACAACACGGGAAGCATGTTGCGGAAAGCCTGTGGCAGCACAATTTTTGCCATGGTCAAGCGGTAGTTCAAACCCAACGCCTGCGCGGCAGCCACCTGCCCTTTGGGAATACTTTGAATACCGGCCCGCATGATTTCACAGAAAAATGCGGCTTCAAACATGATGAAAGTGATGTAGGCAGACCGGTCGGGACCAATTTGCGGCGGACGTTCGTAACCCATCACGGACTGCAGAACCACCGGCACCAGAAAGTAGAACCAGAAGATCACCAAAATCAAGGGAATGGAACGCATGAGGTTCACGTAACCTGCTGCGATCATTGCCAATGGCTTGATGCTGGACAAACGCGCCAATGCCAAAAGTGTGCCGAAGAAAATACCGCCCAGACACGCCACTACGGTAAGCTGCACCGTGTAGCCCAAACCTTGCATGAGGTAGGGCAATGAAGTGCTGATTGCACTGAAGTCAAAGTCGTTCATTATTTACCCCCCGTGATGTAACCGGGCACCGCGGTTCGGCGCTCGACCAAAGCCATGACACGGTTCACCGACATGGCCACAATCACGTACAGCACCGTGGCGGCAATGTAGGCCTCAAAAAACGCAAAGGTAACCTCACCCATTTCACGGGTTCTGAACGTGAGTTCGGTCAGGCCAATGGTTAATGCCACCGATGAGTTTTTAATCAGGTTCATGGCCTCGGAGGTCATGGGCGGCACAATGATTCGGTAAGCCATCGGCAACAACACGAAGCGATAGGTTTGACCCTCGGTCAAGCCCAGGGCATAGCCTGCTGCACGTTGCCCACGAGACAGCGACAAGATGCCTGACTTGACCTGCTCAGCCACCCGGGACGCGGTAAACAAGCCCAGACAAACCACAGAGGCTAGAAATTGTACGAAGGTGGGGTCTTGCTCAATCGACCACTCTTTCAGGGCCGGGATAAACTCTGGCACGACAAAATACCAGAGAAAAAATTGAACAATCAACGGGATGTTGCGGAATAATTCCACATACGCATTGCCCAGAAACGCCAGAGGTTTGCTGGAGGCTGTGCGCAATACACCCATCAAAGAACCCACAGTGAAGGCAATGACGCCCGCAACTGCAGATGTGGCAAGGGTCCACAGCAAGCCGGAAAATAACATTTCCCACCAAACCAGGGTTTCGCCTTCCACGATCGGCTGAAAAAACAACAGCCAATTCAGGTCGCTATTCATTTTGGATACTCCCGAGTCAATATTCTCGGCCAATACAAGTAAAAGGCCGGCTCACGTTTAAAACGCACAGCCGGCCCGTGACTGACTAGGGCTGGTTATTTAACGCCTTTGTCGTTTGGATTCGCGAATGCTTCCTTCAACAACGGAGACATCGGGAAGTTCAGGTTCACGTTCTTCGGAGGAATCGGGTTCATGAACCACTTGGTGTACAGCTTTTCAGCTTCGCCAGACTTGATCATGCCGTTTACGGTTTCATCGAGCAAAGCCTTGAACTGAGGATCATCTTTGCGCAGCATGATGCCGTAGGGTTCTGTACGCAGAATTTCGGGCAGGAACATGAACTCATCGGGGTTTTTGCTTTGAGCAACCAAACCAGCGATCAGAATGTCGTCCATCACGAAAGCCTTGGCGCGGTCGTTGGCCACCAACAGGAAGCTTTCAGCATGGTCTTTGCCGTAAATTTCCTTGAAGTTGATATTCGCACCCTTCTCGTTTTGCTTGATCAACTGAACCGAAGTAGTACCGGAAGTTGTTGCAATAGGCTGTCCATCCAGATCAGCCAGCGACTTGATGCCACTGTTTTTCTTCACCACGATTTTCACGCTGGTGATAAAGGTGCTGTTTGCGAAAGAAACCTGTTCCTGACGCGCCACGGAGTTGGTGGTAGAACCACATTCCATGTCAATGGTGCCGTTTTGCAACAAAGGAATGCGGTTTGCAGAAGTAACCGGTTGCAATTGCACATTCAGGCTTGGCATTTTCAACTTGGCTTTGACTGCATCAACAACCTTGTTACACATGTCCATGTGGTAACCGATGGGTTTTTGGTTGTTGTCCAGGTATGAAAATGGAACGGAGGACTCACGGTAACCAACCACAATGGTTTTGGTTTCGGTAATCTTTTTCAAAGTACCCGTGAGATCTTGGGCAACTGCGGGCTGAACAGCGGCTACACTGGCCACGGCCAACGCTGCTGCGAGGAGATTCCTTTTCATTTTTGCTCCTTGAATGAAAAAATTAAGCACAAACTGTGCACACACCCTACGCCATGCGAACCAGGTTCGAGGCGGTACTAAAGTTTTATTCTCCGAGGACGGGTGAGAACCTCGGGTCTGAGTATTTCATTCAACTGCTGCTCTGACAGTAAGCCTTTTTCGAGAACAAGCTCGGAAACCTTCCGGCCAGTCTTCAGTGCAGTTTTTGCAATCTCAGATGCTTGATCATAGCCTATGTAAGGGTTCAGTGAGGTGGCCAAACTGGCTGATTCCTCGACCCTTTGACGCAAAAGTGATTCATTTGCGGTAATCCCTAATACGCAATTTTTCGTCAGCGTTTTACAAGCGGCGGTTAAGTGATAAATACTCTTGAACAGGCTCCATGCAATGATGGGCTCAAATGCATTCAATTGCAGTTGTCCGGCCTCGGCTGCCATGGTCACGGTGACGTCGTTTCCGATCACCTCAAACGCGACCTGGTTGACCACTTCGGGGATCACCGGGTTCACCTTGCCAGGCATGATGGACGAACCCGCAGCGCGTGGCGGCAGGTTGATTTCGTTCAGGCCGGCTTGGGGGCCAGAGGACAACAGACGTAAATCGTTGCACATTTTGGACAACTTCACGGCCACCCGCTTGAGCACCCCGGAAAGTTGAACAAATGAGCCCGTGTCCTGGGTAGCCTCTACAAGGTCTGCGGCGGTTACGAGGCCCAATTGGGTAATTTCTTCCAGATAATGACGCGCGCGCGCTGCGTACTCCGGATCGGTGTTGATGCCAGTACCAATGGCAGTGGCACCCAGATTGATTTCAGAAATCAGGCTGGTCGCTTCGCGCAGGCGCGCCATGTCTTCACCCAACATGACCGAGAAGGTTGCAAACTCCTGGCCCAAAGTCATGGGCACGGCGTCTTGCAACTGGGTGCGGCCAATTTTCAGGATTTTCCGGAACTCGAAAGCCTTTTCGCCAAATGCTTCTTTGAGTTCGTCCATGGCAAGCAACAAGCCTGAGATGGCGTTGATCAGACCAATTTTTACCGCGGTGGGGTATACATCGTTGGTGCTTTGCGAAGCATTGACATGCTCGATGGGATGCACCATTTTGTAATCGCCTTTTTTACCACCCAGAATTTCGATGGCACGGTTGGCGATCACCTCGTTGGCATTCATGTTGGTGGAAGTACCTGCCCCACCCTGAATGACATCTACCACAAACTGGTCATGAAGCTTGCCGGTACGAATTTCCTTGCAAGCTTGGGTAATGGCTTTGGCCAAGTCGAGGGGAATAGTATCCAGGTCTGCATTGGCCTTGGTGGCCGCCCATTTGACTGCGGCCAGTGCGTTGATCAGCTCGGGCGCGTTGAACAGCGCGAATCCGGTAATTTGGTAATTGTCGAGGGCTCGACTGGTGTGTACACCCCAGTAGGCTTCGGCGGGAATCTTCTTTTCACCAAGAAGATCTTTTTCCACGCGATGCTCTGAGTGCTGCTTGACCATGTCATCCCCTGACGAATTTGAATGTGGGCCATGCTAAATCTTTAGTGGCCTGCACTCCAATACTTAATCAGCATTAAACCATGCATTTCCCGCATATCCAAAGAAACCCTAATAAGGGTTATCCACAGAGAGGGATCAGTCTGGCCAATAATGCCAAATTAAATCCACCTGTTCGTGGGCAGCGGAATTCTCGGTGTGGCGGTGAATGCGGCGATACAGGCGAATTTCCATGTCGGTGTAATACGGCCCCGGGATTTTGCAAAGACCAGAACCGGGTACCACCGCGCTTTCAGGCAACCAGGCCACACCCAAACCCGCTTCGCACATCGATTTCAAGCTTTCAGACATGTCTGTTTCAAACAGCGATTTTTTCAGGAACAGCGGCCCCGCTTCCATCGCAATATCAGTCATCTTCGACAGGTAAGCATGCTTGGAATACGACAGGTAAGGCACAGGCAAAGGCGCCAGCGGGTCTAGGGAATAAATCGGATTGCCCTCAGCGCTTGCTGCGCTGTAAGGTGCAAATCGTTCAATACCCAACACCCGCACTTCAAACTTGCTGGGATCGAGTTCAATCGGTTCTCGACTGTGGTGGTAGCAGATCAGAAAATCGCTGGCACCGTCGGTGAAGTACAGCACTGCATCGTGCACATTACTGGCTGTCAATTGAAAACTCAGGTCAGGCAGTCGGTCGACCAGCTTGGTTTTCAAACTGCGAACCCAATGTGGCGCTTTGCTACAGGCCAAGGTGTGCGGCACCACCAGGCGAATGGGCTGCCGGCTTTGCAAGCTGCCACCGCGAACAATGGTGCGGGCTTGCCGAATTTGCTCCAGCATGGTGAGCGCCTGCTCGTAGAACACCTCGCCTTGTGGGCTCAAGCGTGTGGGGTAAGAGCCCCGGTCGATCAATTCACAGCCCAGCCAGCCCTCAAGCGCCTGTATACGCCGCGAGAAAGCGGGCTGTGTGACGCACCGCAAGTTGGCCGCTTTTGAGAAGTTCTTGGTTTGGGCCAGCGTAATGAAATCTTCAAGCCATTTGGTTTCCATGGGCAGACGCGTTGGGTTGACTGTGCTGTTGAATCAGCCACATTCGGGCGTATTCACCATTCTTGTCAAGTAGTGATTCATGGCTGCCACTTTCAATGACCTCACCCTGACTAATCACCAGAATTTGGTGAGCATGCACCACCGTGCTTAAGCGGTGGGCAATGATGAGCGTTGTGCGGTTGCGCGACAACGTTTGCAGCTCTTGCTGAATGGCACGCTCGGACTTGGAGTCCAGGGCTGAAGTGGCCTCATCGAATATCAGGATGGCCGGGTTTTTCAGGATGGTGCGGGCGATCGCCACGCGCTGTTTTTCCCCGCCGGAGAGTTTCAGCCCTCGCTCACCCACCTGTGTTTTGTAACCATCGGGCTGATTCACAATGAATTCATGTATGTGAGCAGCCTTGGCGGCAGCCTCAATTTCAGCCTGTGTGGCATCAGGTCTGCCATAAGCAATGTTATAGGCAATGGTGTCGTTGAACAGCACGGTGTCTTGGGGAACAATGCCGATGTTCTTGCGCAGTGAAATTTGCGCCACATCGCGAATGTCCTGGCCGTCGATGAGGATGGCGCCGTCGGTGACTTCGTAAAAACGATACAGCAAGCGTGACAAGGTAGACTTGCCCGCGCCACTGTGCCCCACCACCGCCACGGTGTGGCCTGCAGGCACAGTGAACGACATGTTTTTCAACACCATTCTGCGTTCGTCGTAGGCAAAGTTCACGTTGCGAAATTCAATCGCGCCACCGTTCACTTTCAAATCAGGGGCACCGGGCTTGTCTTTGACTTCAAGGTTTTCGTCCATCAAGCCAAACATGCGTTCAATGTCAGCCAGGCTTTGCTTGATTTCACGGTAGATCACACCCAAAAAATTCAGCGGAATGTACAACTGAATCATGAAGGCGTTGACCAGTACCAAATCACCCAAAGTCATGGAGCCATCGAGCACACCGGCTGTTGCCCGCCACAACACCAGCGTGACAGCAATCGCAATGATCGCGCTTTGACCAGTGTTCAGAAGGGTGAGGGATTTTTGTGAGCGAATGGCAGCCTCTTGCCAGGCTGCCATACTTTTGTTGTAACGCTTCGATTCAAATGCTTCGTTGCCGAAGTACTTCACGGTCTCGTAATTGATCAGCGAATCCACTGCCCGCACATTCGCTTTGGAGTCGAGATCGTTCATGGTGCGGCGGAAATGCAGTCGCCACTCTGTTATTTTCACGGTGAAGAAAATGTACAGGGTTAGCGCAACTGCCGTGATGACCGAGAACCAGATGTCGTAATTGATGAACAAATAGCCCACCACCAGCACAATCTCGATGAGCGTGGGGAGAATGCTGTAAAGGGTGTAGCTGACCAGGCTTGAAATGGCCCGGGACCCCCGCTCGATGTCTCGGGTCACTCCACCGGTTTGCCGATTCAAATGAAAACGCAGTGAAAGTGCATGCAGGTAATCGAATACCTGAATGGCAATGGCCCGGACTGCATTTTGAGTTACCCGGGCAAACAGGAATTCGCGCAGTTCGGTAAACACGGTGGTGGATAAGCGCAACAAGCCATACGCGACCAACAACACGATTGGCATGGAGGCAGCAGCCAGCAAGGCGTTGCTTTGCAAAAGCGGCGTTAACTCATCAATGATCTCCTTGAGTACCAAAGGCACGCCCATGTTGGCGACTTTGGCAAGCACCAGGCAGGCGATCGCGAACATGACTCGCCATTTGTATTCCCAAAGGTAAGGCAAAAGCTGGGCAATGGTGCCCCAGTCGCTTCGTTTTCGGGGTCTTGGCGGGGCGGATTCCACCGGTGCGGTTCTGCGCATGCGATACTTCTCGGTACAAAAAAAGAGGCGATGGGCAATGCTACCATTCGCCCAGCCAATCAAAAACGCAGGAGACAATTTCAAATGGCAAGTATTCAGAACAAAGTGATCGTAATTACCGGTGCATCCGAGGGCATTGGTGCCGCGTTGGCCATCAAACTGGCCCCGGGCAACAAACTGGTGTTGGCAGCACGCCGACTGGAAAAACTGCAGGAAGTTGGAAAGCAGGTTGAGGCGGCGGGCGGCCAGGTGCACTGTGTGGCCTGTGACGTGATGGAACAGGCCCAATGCGAGAACCTGGTGGAAGAGTCTGTGAAAGCCTTTGGCGGCATTGACATGATTGTGAACAATGCGGGTGTTTCAATGCACGCCTGGTTTGAAGACATCACCGATTTGGGCACCTTTGAGCGACTGTTCCGCGTGAACGTGATGAGTATGGTTTGGATTACTCACAAGGCCCTGCCTCACATCAAAAAATCCAAAGGTTTGATTGTCGGCGTTTCCAGCCTAGCCGGTAAAACTGGCGTACCTGCCCGCACCACCTATTGCACCAGCAAGTTTGCAATGAGTGGTTTTATGGAAGCATTACGCATTGAGCTGATGGGCACTGGCGTAGATGTATGCGCCATTTTCCCGGGTGTGGTGGACACCGAAATTCGCCGCAACGGCTTGAACCCGAATGGCGAACGGGCCGGTGTTTCGGGCCTGCGCGAAAAAGGTGCCATGACTGTTGAGCAATGCATCAACGAGATTGTGGACGCGATGGTTGAACGCAAACGCGAATGGGTGATGACCGCGAAAGGACGTTTGGGACTGAAGCTGAAACCTTTCGTACCAGCTGTTATCGACAAAATGGCCAAAGACGCACTGGACGATGAACACGGCGGCAAGAAATCAGCCTGAGAGCCGCCATACCCAGGTTCAGGCGCTGAACAGAATCACCGCCTGAACCGAGCCAGCCAAAATTGCCAAGGCCAAAGCCACACCCAGCACAGTGACGGCTTTGCGGTTGGATTCAATTTGTGCCACCAGCTGTGTATTTTGACTGGCCAATTCTTTGATCACCTCAGCGGATTGAACCACCTGGGCCTGCAAATCGGAAATGGTTTGTTCCGCGGCATAAAGGCGGTGCTCCAGTTGTTCGACTGCGGCAATATCAGTGGCCACAAGCACATCGGTCACCTCACTGCCGTTTTCATCGTAAACCTTTTTCTTGGACACGCTGTTCCACAGCTTGACCGCACCATCGGCGACCTTGGGCGCATTTTTAATGACCTCGCCCCAAGGCACCATTTGCAACACCGTTACCCAACCTGCAGCCATCACTTCCTCAACTCATGGACTCAATAAAAAACCATTATCGTCTGTTTCATGAAATTGGGTTGGTAGCGAGCACCTAGAATGAAATGCAGACTCTAGGCGCCCAGCGTTACAATCAACGGCTAAACCAACAACAAAGCGCCTGAACATGAACACACCCAAACCAATTTTGTTACCCGTCGACCGAGAACCCGTGATCCGGGTTATTCCGATGCCGAAAGACTCCAACGCGTCGGGCGACGTGTTTGGCGGATGGATTATGGCGCAAGTGGATCTGGCTGGTTCTGTACCCGCCACAGCACATGCCAAAGGCAGAATTGTGACCGTGGCGGTGAACGAATTTATTTTCAAGGAACCCGTGTTTGTGGGTGATTTGTGCAGTTTTTATGCCGAAGTGGTGAAAGTGGGCAGAACCTCGATGCAAATTTATGTGGAGGTATTTGCCCAACGTCGCTTGAAACCAGATGATGTAGCCAAAGTAACTGAGGCGTATGTCACCTATGTGGCGGTAGACGAGAACCGGAATTCCCGCCCTGTGGACCCACTTAAATAACAAAACCCGCTTTAGAAGTGCGTGAGGTCTTGTTGATGCATTTCAAATGCAAACTCGACTTCATTCACATGCTGCCAGGAGCTTTGACCCTTGGCCTGCTTGCGCGACAATTCAATTCGGTAATCGTACCGATCGGGGCGATACAGGCCTTTAAGCACCTGCACAGGTCTGCCATTTTCGTCATAAGCCACTCTCGAAATAGCCAATAACGGTGCACCCACGGGGACACCCAAGGCATACGCCACCGAGGCATCGGCGAGCCTCGCAGAAATGGTTTGACGGGCTTTGGCCACTTTGACCCCAGCTTCCTCAAGCAGCACCAGTATTGGAAACTCCCGCAGACGGCGACGGCAAATGCGCCCTGACAAATCTTGAGGAATAAAACTGGTTAAGTGGGCCACGGGCTGACCATCAAGCTGACGAATGCGAATCAGTTTTTCGACAATGGCATCGCTGGGCAAGTGCAAAAGCGTCGCGATATCGGGTGGCGGCAAAATGCGCTTGGAGGTGATGAGTTGTAAATCGGAAGAATCGCCGCTGGCCTGCAGACGCATAGCCGATGCACTCAGCAACTGGCTTTGCCCCACCGAAGAATTGCGTGACTCGGTGCGCGGCTTGACGAATGTGCCCTTGCCTCGCCCCCTCGCAACCAAACCCTCTTTGACCAAGTCTTGAAGTGCTCGACGCATGGTGACCCTGGACACATTGAACTGCTCGGCCAGCACCAATTCACCGGGCAATGGCTTGGTGTCGTAGTGACCTTCGATAATGCGCTCTCGCAGTATCAGATAAATTTGGTGGTAAAGGGGAACGACCTGATTCGGGTCTAATTTGCTGTCACCGAAATTCGATTCTTCTGGGGATGCGGCGGGAAACTGACTGTCCATTCGTACTGTCCAAATGCTACTGGGCTACGACATGGATAATACAACACAATGCAACTCAATTCATACTGAAGACATGCATGGAAGAAACAAGGGCCACTGAAACAATGCTTCAGTGGCCCTAAATCACGGTGCGTCTGTTTCAGACTTATTCTTCGTGGAATGCTTCTTCCCGCTTTTTGCGAATAGAAGGCATGAACACCACGATCAGGGCAATGGTTGCAATGGCCAGCATGGTTGCACTGATTGGGCGTGTCACCAACACCGAGAAATCGCCACGCGAGAGCAACAAAGCCCTGCGTAAGTACTCCTCCATCATTGGACCCAAAATAAAGCCCAGCAACAAAGGCGCAGGCTCGCACCTCAATTTCGAGAAAATGTAGCCCAAGACACCGAAACCTGCCAACAGGTACACATCGAACAGCTTGTTACCCAAGCTGAATACCCCGATACAACAGAACACCAGAATCATGGGGTACAGGAAGTGATACGGCACGGAGATCATTTTCACCCAGATACCGATCAAGGGCAGATTCAGGACCACGAGGAACAGGTTACCGATCCACATGGAAACAATAATGCCCCAGAACAAGGCTGGCTGCTCGGTCATGACCGCGGGACCCGGGGTAATGCCTTGAATGATCATGGCGCCGATCATCAGGGCCATGACCGGGTTGGACGGAATACCCAGGGTCAGCAGAGGAATGAACGAAGTTTGTGCGCCCGCATTGTTGGCCGACTCGGGGCCGGCAACACCCTCAATAGCACCCTTGCCAAACTGCTCGGGTGTTTTCGAGATTTTCTTCTCGATGGAGTAAGAAGCGAACGAGGCCAACATGGCGCCACCACCGGGCAAAATACCGAGCAAGGAACCCAAACCAGTGCCGCGAACGATAGGCCAGGCCATACGCTTGAGGTCTTCCTTGTTGGGAAGCAACCCTTGAACCTTGGACACCATGGCAGAGCGCAGGTGTTCTTCTTCGAGGTTCTTGATGATTTCGCCCAAGCCAAACATACCCATGGCCAGAATCACAAAGTTAATGCCCTCGGCCATGTAGGGTGTATCGAAGGTGTAGCGTTCCATGCCCGAATTCACATCGGTACCAGCCATGCCCATGAGCAATCCAAGCACGATCATGCCAAAGGCTTGCAGCAAAGAACCGCTGGCCAGCACTACGGAGGCGACCAAACCTACCACCATGAGTGAGAAGTACTCGGCAGCACCAAACTGCAAGGCGATTTCAGCCAAAGGTGGTGCAAACAAAGCCAGCAACACAGTTGCGAATGTACCAGCTACGAAAGAGCCGATTGCTGCAGTGGCCAAAGCCTTGCCCGCTTTGCCTTGACGAGCCATTTGGTAGCCATCAAGCGCAGTGACCACCGAGGACGATTCACCTGGCAGGTTAACAAGGATAGCCGTGGTGGACCCCCCATATTGCGCGCCGTAATAAATTCCGGACAACATGATGAGCGATGACACTGGCGGCAAACCGAAGGTAATTGGCAGCAGCATGGCAATGGTGGCTGTGGGACCCAAGCCGGGCAATACGCCGATTGCGGTGCCCAAAAATACACCAATCAGGCAGAACAGCAGGTTATTGATCGTGAAGGCTGTTTCAAGACCAATTGAAAGATTAGCAAGAAGTTCCATGTTTACATTCCAAACCAAGACCCAAAAATGGGCAGCGGAATACCCAGGCCTTTGACGAACACGAGGCTACAAAAAATAGCGGCGCCAAAAGCAATCACAAGGGTGAACTTCCAATTGAAAAATTTGCTGGCCATCGCAGAAATACCGAACACCGCCATGACTGCAATTGCAAGACCTGCACCTTCCACCAACACGGCAAAAACCACGATGGAAATGGTGACGTATAAAATTTTCGAGAAGGCAAAGCCTTTCAAAGGTTCGCCTTCAACTATGAAGGAGCGAATCAATGAGGCAGCGCCGATCAAAATGAGCAAACCACTTAATACTTTGGGGAAATAGCCAGGGCCCATGCTGATGGCTGTGCCCATTTCATAGTCAGCAGCCATGTACAAAGCTGCTGCACCGATAATCAGGTACAGCAGCCCAGCCCAAAAGTCTCTTAAATCTTTTGGCATTTTAGGTTCTCAGAATAGATCAGTCAGCGTACTGACCAGCTTTGTCGATAATTGGCTTCCAGCGTGCAATTTCAGCATCCAGATGCTTGCGGTGTGCAGCAGGTGTGGCCTGATCTTGAGGCACTGGCTCGGTGCCCAATTCAGCAAAACGTGACACGACAGCGGGATCTTTCAAGGCAGTTTGCAAAGACTTGCTCAAGCGATCGATGATGGGCTTGGGTGTGCCTTTGGGAGCATACAAACCGTGCCATACACCCACTTCAAAGCCGGGCAAGCCTGCTTTGTCCAGCGTTGGCAAATCGGGCAGGGAGGCAACTGGCTTTTTGGTGGTTACAGCGTAGGCCTTGATTTTTCCGCCCTTGATTTGGCTGGTGGTGTTGGTGGTTTGGTCACACATGAAGTCGACCTGACCGCCCAACAAATCGTTCATGGCTGGGCCAGTGCCTTTGTAAGGCACGGTTGTGAGGTCTACGCCCACAGCAGTCTGGAACAACATACCGCACAGGTGAGAAGCAGAACCAATACCTGCATTCGCGTAAGTTACTTTGTCTTTGTTTGTTTTGATGTAAGCCAGCAATTCCTGCATGTTTTTCGCAGGCATGTTGCCACGGGCCACAATGGTCATGGGCACGTCAGTGACCAAACCAATGGTTTCAAAGTCGGTCGATGCGTTGTAAGACAATTTGCGGTAGAGCGAAGGCGCAGTAGACTGGCCAATGTGATGCAAGAAAATGTTGTAGCCATCAGGTGCTGAACGGGCTGCTTTGCCGGCAGCCAGGGTGCCACCAGCACCGCCCAGGTTTTCAACAATCACCTGTTGACCGAGATCTTTGGACATGGACTGTGCAATCAAACGACCAACCGTGTCAGTTGGGCCACCCGCTGCAAATGGAATCAACATGGTGATGACTTTGGATGGGTAAGCATCCTGGGCTTGCACGGAACCCATCAAGCCCAACAGGGCAACTGCCAATACGGATTTAATCGATTTCTTCACGGAACTCTCCTTGTGATTGGTATCAGAATGTCAACTGCGACAGCTGTTTTTCTTATTGAATTTCCACACATATTCGCGCAGGTGGATGGAGTATCAGCATGCCCGTGACGTGCAGCAATTGTGGTTTTCCATATACGCAGAAACCACAGCATGAGCCATTCGGAGAGAAGTTCAAATGAAAAAATGCAGCGTCATCGACACTGAAAAAACAATACCGTTCCGGAACAAAACTAAATACCCCCGAAAGAGGCAACGAAGGAATGGATTATTAGAAAATTAATTTGCAAATCGATATTAATCGGAAGGAAAAATACGCTGACTTTCCTGACAAAAAACAGGCAGAAAGCGGGCTTTCATTCTTGGCAAGCACACATTATTTTTTTGTTTGGGTGTTCAGCCAGTCATTCAAGGCAGTTGCAACCACCTGATTAATACCTTCATCGGTACTCACCGCGTGTTCGCGCAGGCGACTTACCAAATCGGCGGGCAGACGGTAATTAACCGGCACCAGCTTGCTGGCAGGAATTTCTGCAGCGCGCTCGCGTTTGGTGTTTTGCACTTTTGAAGCTTGACCGAAACGGTCGGGAAGACTTTCAGATTTCAGTGAACCATCAAGTTTTTTGGCCATATTTTTAGCCATATCGGTGGATTTGAGCGCCATGAGGTTCCTGAGGAAAGGGGCAGATCGGGAACGAAGTATAGCGCCAAACCACGCCCCGAAGTGTGCAGACGGTTAAGCCGAGGTCAAGCCCGCTTGATCAAGCGAATCAACATCAACAACACCACTGCACCAACAGTGGCAACCACGATGCTTCCCAGCAGACCACCGCCACTGGACACCCCCAGTGAGTTGAAGAGAAAGCCACCCACAAAAGCACCGATGACACCAACGACCAGATCGCCGATCAAACCGAAACCACCACCCCGAACCAACTTGCCAGCCAACCAGCCCGCAACAATACCCACCAACAAAAAGACCAACAGACTCATTTTATTCTCCTAGAACGAATGGACGAAACGTGGAGACGTGACCAAATCGCCAGAACACAGGTCGTTTTTTTCGTAGTCGGCAACCAATGCCGCCGCCTGATCGAAATGCTCGGAGGCAACAAAAACATTGGCAAAGCCGGTGGGGGAAAGATCGCCAACTGCACCCTGCAGGAAATGGCCACCCACATAAGTGGGTATTTCACAGGCGTTCAACATACCGGCAACAATGTGCGCCTCGATAATATTGCCTGCTTTAAAAACAATTTCCATGGTGCCCCCTTGTTGCACAAGACTAGCCCAAACAAGGGAGCAGGTAAACACAACTGCTCGTTGAGGCTTACCGCGCAGTGACGCGAAGCACCTTACCATCCGAGCTGTCAGTCAACAGGTAAATTGCACCATCGGGGCCTGTGCGAATGTCTCTAAAACGCGCCCCCACCTCTTTGAACAATACTTCTTCCTCAGAAGCTTTGTTGCCTTTTAACATTACCCGACTCACTTGCTGGGCCTTGAGTGCACCCACCAACAAGTTGCCTTTCCACTGTGGGAACATGTCGCCGTCGTAGACGGTGATGCCGGAGGGCGCGATGGACGGCACCCAGTAGATTGCGGGTTGCTGGGTACCCTCGTATTCTTTGTAGGGCGAAATTTGGGCGCCGGTGTAATCGATACCGTAGGTGGCTTTGGGCCAGCCGTAATTGGTACCCGGAGTAATTACGTTCACTTCGTCACCACCACGCGGGCCGTGCTCGTGGGCGATCAATCGTTTGTTGACGGCATCGTAGGCCAAGCCCTGAACATTGCGATGACCATAGCTGTAAATTTCAGGCTTGGCACCTTGCTGCCCTACGAACGGATTGTCTTTGGGCACAGAGCCGTCGGCATTGAGCCGAACAATTTTCCCGAGGTGATTCGATAAATTCTGCGCCTCCTCGCGGTAGCTGTAACCATCACCCAGCGTCACGATCAAGGTATTGTCGGGCAGCCATGCCATGCGCCCACCGTAGTGGGCACTGCCTGATTTTGCCATTTGGGAACGGAAAATTTCTTTGACATTCGCAAGACTATTTTCACCAAACTTGGCACTGGCGACACAAAGATGGTTTGCACTGCGAGTGCCGCAAGCATAACTGAGAAAAATTTGCTGGCTTTGCGCAAAATCGTGGGCAGGCAAAACATCAAACAAACCCGCCTGACCTCCATAAAACACTTTCGGTACACCCGTGATTGGGGTGTTGACCAATTTGCCATCGGCCGCTACCAAGCGCAGCTGGCCAGGCTTTTCAGTGATCAGCGCGCGGCCGTCTGGCAAAAAGGCCATGGACCAAGGGCTATCCAGGCCATTGGCGAAAGTCTCGATCCTGTAAGGTTTGCCAGATTGAGCCTGAGCCTGTTCGGGTGGCAGCGCAACACCGGCAATGAGTAAGGCGAGAATTGCTGGACTGGCCGACAGTTTGCGAGAAGACCATTTAGCGAACAAGGCACCCGACACGGCTGCAGCTGCGAGCATGGAGAACATGCCGCCAGCGGTGCGGGTGGATGAAATAAGTATTGGCATTGGTGCAATCATGTCGACCACTTTGAAAGTTACCCACAGGCCCAGGACAGCACCGAAAACACACCAAAAGGTACGCCATGCAGTGCCGGTGAAACGCGTAAACAGCAATGCGACGGCCTGAGATACCGCAAAACTGCACCCGAAAATGACTGCATAAACCGGCGAGAAGTTCCCGAGATCGTGCACAGTGGTGTAAAACCGCGTGCCCAATGGAATGGCCACGCCCAACCCTTGAAGCGCCTGTAAATTGACTTGAGATTGCACCAAGGTACCCAGCAGGGATCCCACCAGCCACACCAAGAGCCAAACCAGAAAAACCGAAAACCGTTTATTTGCGTGATTCATGAAAGCATGCCCAAGGCGACCGGCGCGTACCCAGCCTGATTCGTTGATAGAAATAATTTCACAGAATTATTGTGGTTGTCGCCCATATGAAATGGACTGGACCACTCCCCCGCGAAAGCGAACAGTGGCAATCAGATTCCCCTGCCCCCTGTCGTACACCCACAGTTCGACTGGCAGGCAAGGCACCACCGATTGCGCAAACGGAGAGGGAACAGGTTGCAGGGTACCGGGAAAATAAACCGGATCACAAAAAGTATCTTTCAAAGCCGGCTGCCCGCATTTGTAGAGCACGGACACTCTGCTGTCGCCTTCATAGGCACTGCCCTGTGAACACCGCAAAGACTCTGCTTTGACTGGCGAAACCAGGAAAAACAGAACAAACATTCCGACTGTGTGCAGTGCATGTTTCATGGTTCAACTGTCTCCTTCGTGATTTCGACAGCTCAGAAAAAACGAAAGTTCAGTGAACACGCAAATCAGCCCTGAACGTTTAACCGTAAACCGCGACCACTTGATAACCCAGCGAGGCCAGTTGACCATCGGGAGTCCACAGCTTGGCGCTTTGATTCACGTAGCCGTCGGAGCCGGCTTTGGTTTCCATGTCGATTTGAAACCAGCCCTCACTGTCAATATTGGCAGGAATGGGCGGCAACTCAAGTGACCAACTCACTGAGCTGGCCATGACAGGGCCTTTAAAGTGACTTAGGCAGGGCGTGGGTGGACCATCACTGAGCATCACAATCAGCACTTCAGGGCTCAGATTTTTGTCGGTGGCACGAATGTAAATGCCGCTTTCCCAAAACGGATTACCCATGTAAGGAATGCTGCCCAAGGCCCAGCGCATTTCAACATGCTGCAAAAAGTTGGGTGTAATTTTTGGAATAAAGGGCAAGGCGGGAACATCGCCGACCGCTTTGGGCAAGGGTTGGTGCTTCGGGGTTAATACCGGGAGCGCGGTTTCACGCGGAGCACCGAATACACCCACCACCAAACCAGCCAGTGTTTCATCGCTGTAAATTTCGCATTGCACTTGACTGACACTTTTGCCTTGCCGAAGCAAACGCGTGCGGTACACCACATCACCAGCGGGCACGGGGCCCACAAAATTGGTTTGCAATGCACGCAAAGGCATGTCGATGCCCAAGGTGTCGCGCATGGCGACTACAGCAAGGGCTGACAAAAACCCACCGAACATGGTGCGGCCTTGCATCCAGTCCTCTGTGGCGGTGAACGTGACTGTGTCACCGCTCAGGCGGCGGCTGGACAGAATTTCGGAAAGTGCAACGGTCATGCTGAGCCTTTGGTGCGGATTGGATTAGTTTTCGAACTGCTTGAAATTTGGCGCGCGTTTTTCGCCAAAGGCCTTGAACGCTTCTTGCGCCGGGGCTTGCGGAATCATGCTCATGAACAAATGCCCTTCTTCGGCCATTTTCTCTGAAATTGCTGATTTGTTCACAGACTTCATCAGACGCTTGGTGGTCAGCAAACTGGTGAGTGGCAGGTCGAGCAGCTTTTTCACTTGCGCTTGCACGTGTGCATCCAGAGTTTCTGGTTCAAGCACGTCGGAAACAATGCCGGTGTCATAAGCTTTCAAGGCGGTGAAGATATCGCCCAGCAACAGCAGCTCGGCCGCTTTTTGATAGCCGGCGGAAATGGGTAACAACAGGCTGGACGCTGCTTCCGGGCACAAGCCCAATTTCACAAAGGGCATGGAAAACTTCGCTGTGCTTGCCGCGTACACCAAATCACAATGCAACAGCACAGTGGTGCCAATGCCGATCGCCAAACCTTGAACCTGCGCGACCACGGGCTTGGGGAATACGGAAATCATGCGCAGAAAACGAAACACCGGTGCGTCGAGATCGGTGGGTGGGTTGTTCAGAAAATCGCCCAGGTCGTTGCCCGCAGAAAAACAGCCTTCATGGCCTTTGAGCAACACCACTTTCACGCCACTGCTGTGCGTGGCATCACGAAATGCATCCGCCAGCGCGGTGTACATGGCGTTGGTGAAAGAGTTCTTGCGTTCTGGCCGATTGATGGTGATGGTCATCAAGCCATTGCTGGTTTCTGTTTGAATATCCACTGCCGTATTCCCTGTCTGTTTTTGTTGTTAGAACTAAAAAAAACGGGTGAAGGTTTGCACCCACACCCGCTTTTATTCGCGCCGAAATTACACGCGTTCGAAGATGCCTGCTGCACCCATGCCGGTGCCGATACACATGGTTACCATACCGTATTTCAGGTTGTGGCGACGCAGTGCATGCACCACGGTGGCTGCACGAATTGCACCAGTTGCACCCAGCGGGTGACCCAAGGCGATTGCGCCGCCCATGGGGTTCACTTTTGCGGGGTCGAGCTCCAGGTCTTTCATTACAGCCAGCGATTGCGCAGCAAACGCCTCGTTCAATTCAAACCAGTCGATGTCGCTGGTTTTCAAACCTGCGGTTTTCAACACGGCGGGAATCGCTTCCTTGGGGCCGATGCCCATAATTTCTGGAGGCACACCGCGCACCGCAAAGCCGCGCCACTTGGCCAAGGGGGTCAGGTTGTAGCGCTTCACAGCTTCTTCAGAAGCCAAAATAAGTGCGCCCGCGCCGTCGCTCATTTGCGAGCTGTTGCCAGCGGTCACAGAACCTTTTGCAGCAAACACCGGGCGAAGCTTGGTGAGGCCTTCAATGGATGAATCGGCACGGGGACCTTCGTCCAGCTTCACTTCTTTGGTGCTGGTCTTGATTTCACCAGAACCCAAATCAGGTGTGGCTTTAACCACGGTGAATGGTGTGATTTCATCGTTGAACTCGCCAGCCTGTTGAGCGGCGATTGCTTTTTTGTGGCTGTTCAAGGCGAATTCGTCTTGTGCATCGCGGCTGATGCCCCACTGCTGCGCTACTTTTTCAGCAGTCATGCCCATGCCGTAGGCAATACCCAGGTTTTCGTCTTTCTGGAAAATTGCGTTGTTAAAGCTGGGCTTGTTGCCGCTCATGGGTACCATGCTCATGCTTTCAGCACCAGCGGCAATCATGACTTCGGCTTCGCCCATGGCGATTGCATTGGCGGCCATTGAAACCGCGGTAATGCCCGATGCACAGAAGCGGTTGATGGTCACGCCGCCCACGGTGTTGGGCAGACCTGCCAGCAACACAGCGATACGGGCCATGTTCATGCCCTGCTCGCCTTCGGGGAATGCACAACCCACGATTGCATCATTAATGGATGCGGGGTCGAGCGTTGGCACCTGGGCCATGGCGCTGGCAATGGCGTGCACCAGCAGGTCATCGGGGCGAGTGTCTTTGAACACGCCACGCGGGGCCTTGCCGATTGGGGTACGCGTTGCAGCGACGATGTAAACATCTTTACAAGTTTGAGCCATGTTTGCTCTCCTTAATTAGTTACGCACTGGCTTGCCGGTTTGCAGCATGCCCATGATTCGTTCTTGTGTCTTGGGGTTGTCGAGCAACTTCACGAAGTGCTTGCGTTCCAGGTTCAGGAACCATTCTTCATCCACCAAGGAGCCTGTTTCAATTTCGCCACCGCACACCACTTCGGCAATCACACAGCCCAAGTGGAAGTCGTAAGCAGAGATGAAACCACCGTCGCGCATGTTGACCAGCTGCGCCTTGATCGTGGCGTAGCCTGATTTGCCTGCGGCTGGCACACCCTTGATTTTGTGGGGTGGGCGATAGCCGCCGTCGAACATGGCGCGTGCGCGTGAAATGGCGACATACAACAGTTCATGGCTGTTGAAAACGATTGTGTCAGATTCCTTGATGAAGCCCAGGTCGCGACATTCCATGGCCGATGTGCCCACCTTGGCGGTTGCAGCGGTCATGAAGCCGTCTTTCAGGAAAGCCAATACATCGGCTGAACCCGCTTTTTGAGCTGCCAAGCCGGCGTTGACAGCGATTTCTTTCAAGCCACCGCCGCCGGGGATCAGGCCTACGCCCACTTCCACCAGGCCCATGTAGCTTTCCAGGTTGGCCACACGTGCAGCACAGTGAATTGCAAATTCGCAACCACCACCCAAAGCCAAGCCAGTTACAGCGGCCACAGTGGGAACCTGTGCGTATTTCAGCGCCGCAGTGCCTTTCTGGAATTCAGCCACCATGGGTTCGATGGCCTTGCCACCGCCCTGCATGAATGCGGGCAACATGGCTTGCAGGTCAGCACCTGCGGAGAAGGGCTCATCCGGGCTCCACAACACCAAACCCTTGTAGCTTTTCTCGGCCAAGGCAATGGCTTCGTGGGTGCCAGTGATTACATCGGGGCCAATCGCGTGCATTTTCGTTTTGATGGACAAGATCAACACGTCATCATGACCAGGTGCAGTCCAAATGCGAACCGCGTCGTTTTCTTTGATCGTGGTGCCACCGTTGTGACCCGTCACGGTTGTTTCGCCCAACACTTTGGCGCGGAAAATTTGACGCTTGTACACCGGCAAATCTTTGCGGGGCACGAATGAATTGGTGGCTGGGCTGAATGCGCCGGCGGTGCTGTAAACACCACCGTTGTCGGCCACGGGGCCTTCAAAAACCCAGGCGGGCAGCGGTGCATTGCACAGTGCTTCGCCTGCATCAATATCGGCCTTGACCCATTCTGCAACCTGCTTCCAGCCTGCGGCTTGCCATGTCTCGAATGGACCTTCCGTCCAGCCGTATCCCCAACGCAGTGAGAAGTCGACTTCACGTGCTGTGTCTGCAATTTCATTCAGGTGGAATGCGATGTAATGGAAGGCGTCGCGGAAAATTGCCCACAGGAATTTGGCTTGTGGGTGCTCGGAAGCGCGCAGTGCGGCCATGCGTTCGGCCACATTGCGGTTCTTCAAAATCTTCAGCACTGCTTCGTCGGCCTTGCCTTCAGAAGGCACATAGCCGCTGGTGTTGGCATCGAACACCATGATCTGCTTGCCTTCTTTCTTGAAGAAGCCACCTTTGGTTTTCTGGCCGAGCGCGCCTTTTTCAACCAGGGTTTTCAACACGGCAGGTGTTGCATAGCTGGGTGCAAACGGGTCGTTGGGCAATGTGTTTTGCATGGTTGCAATCACATGGCCCATGGTGTCGAGACCCACCACGTCGGCGGTGCGGAATGTGGCTGATTTTGCACGGCCCAGTTTGGAACCGGTCAGTTGATCAACGATGTCGAATGGAATGCCGTACTTCTGCGCTTCAGCCATGGTCGCCAACATGCCAGCCACGCCCACACGGTTGGCCACAAAGTTGGGTGTGTCCTTCGCTGTGATAATGCCTTTGCCCAAGGTGGTGGTCAGGAAAGTTTCCAGGTTGTCCAGAATGTCCTGACGTGTGGTGCTCAATGGAATGAGTTCGCACAGGTGCATGTAGCGGGGTGGGTTGAAGAAGTGAACGCCACAGAAGCGGGCTTTCAAATCTGCATCAAAACCTTCGCTCAGCTTGGAAATGCTCAGGCCAGAGGTATTGGTCGCAAAAATTGCAGTGGCGTTGATGTGCGGCGCCACTTTTTTGTACAGGTCGTGTTTCCAGTCCATGCGTTCGGCGATGGCTTCGATCACCAAATCGCAACCCTGCAACAACTCAAGGTGCTCTTCGTAGTTGGCGGCTTGCACGTATTGCGCAACATCTTTCGCGCCAAAAGGTGCGGGCTTCAGTTTGGTCAGGTTCAAAATGGCTTTGTCGACGATGCCATTCTTGGGGCCTTCCTTGGCGGGCAGATCAAACAGCACCACGGGCACTTTGGCATTGGCACAGTGGGCTGCAATTTGTGCACCCATCACGCCAGCGCCGAGCACGGCGACTTTGCGAACGATGAAATTGGACACGCGTGTCTCCTTCGAGTTAATTGGTTTGAACGCCCGCGGCCATTTGCAGGCCGCGGGGTACTACGGGACAGGTTTCTTAGAACAGGTCAGCTTCCATTTCCATCAGGCTGCTGGAACCGGCACGCGCCTTGCGAATCAACATGGCGGTTTCGGGCAACATTTTCTGGAAGTAGAAACGGGCTGTGTGCAGTTTGGCGGTGTAGAACTTGTCGCCACCGGACTGTTTTTCCAAGGCGATTTTTGCCGCTTTCGCAAAGAAGTAGGCGTAGAACAGGTGACCTACAACACGCAGATAATCCACGGCAGCAGCACCCACTTCATCGGGGTTTTGCATGGCCTTACCGCCAATTTCCATGGTCAGTTTGCTGACCTTGTCGCCCAGGTCGGCCAAGGGTTCAATGAACTCTTTCATGGCTGGGTTATTGGCTTCCGCTTCGCACAAGGCGCGCACCATTTTGCCGAACTTCATCAACTTGGCACCACCGTCGCCCAGCACTTTGCGACCTAGCAGGTCGAGTGACTGAATGGTGTTGGTGCCTTCGTAAATCATGTTGATGCGGCTGTCGCGAACATACTGCTCCATGCCCCACTCGGCAATGTAGCCATGGCCGCCATACACTTGCATGCAGTGTGAAGTGGCTTCCCAGGCGTTGTCGGTGATGAAGGCTTTCACGATTGGCGTGGCCAGGGCAACCATTTCAGAAGCTTCCTTGCGTACGGCCTCATCGGGGTGGCTCAGTTCTTTGTCCAGCTCCAGCGCAGTCCACATGCACAGTGCGCGGCCACCTTCGGCGTAGGCACGGGTGGTCAGCAACATTTTGCGTACATCGGGGTGAACCAGAATGGAATCTGCAGGCTTGTCTGCAGACTTGGGGCCGGTTAATGAACGGCCTTGAATACGGTCTTTGGCGTACACCACAGCGTTTTGATAGGCCACTTCGGTCAGGCCGAGGGACTGCATGCCCACGCCCAAACGGGCCGCGTTCATCATCACGAACATGGCGGCCAAACCACGATGGGGTTGGCCAATCAGCCAGCCTGTTGCACCGTCCAGGTTCATCTGGCAAGTGGCGTTGCCGTGAATGCCCATTTTGTGTTCAATCGCGCCACAGAAAATCGGGTTGCGCTCACCAATTGAACCGTCTGCATTCGGAATGAATTTGGGTACCAGGAACAGCGAAATGCCTTTGGTGCCAACGGGCGCATCGGGCAGACGTGCCAACACCAGGTGAATGATGTTTTCAGCCATGTCGTGTTCACCAGAGCTGATAAAAATTTTCGCGCCGGTAATTTTGTAGCTGCCATCGGCCTGGGGCTCGGCCTTGCTGCGCAACATGCCCAGGTCGGTGCCGCAATGGGGTTCGGTCAGGCACATGGTGCCGGTCCACTCGCCGCTGGTCAGTTTGGGCAAGTACAGGTCTTTCTGTTCCTGGCTGCCGTGCTCGTGCAGACAATCATAGGCGCCGTGCGTCAGGCCGGGGTACATGGTCCAGGCTTGGTTGGCGCTGTTCATCATTTCGTAGAACGCCTGGTTCACAGTGACTGGCAAGCCCTGGCCACCGTAGTTGGGGTCGCAGCTTAGCGAGGCCCAGCCGGCTTCCACGAACTGCTGATAGGCCTCTTTGAAGCCTGTTGGGGTTTTCAGGGAATGGTCAGCCTTGTTCAAGGTACAACCTTCAGAGTCGCCCACGGCGTTCAGGGGTTGCAGCACTTCCGCACAGAACTTGCCGCCTTCTTCGATGATCTGGTTCACCGTGTCGGCGTCAATTTCTTCAAACGCGGGAATGGCTTTGAAAGTGGCTTCTGCGTTAAGCATTTCGTGCAAAACGAATTGCATGTCGCGGATTGGGGGCGTGTATTGGCTCATTTAAGGTCTCCTGGTACTACTGGCTCAGAATTTCTGACTGGGTTTGCTGGTAATGCTGAATCATGCGTTCGAAGCCTTGACTGGCTCGCTTCACAGACAAGGCGTCGCCCATCAGGCGACCTTGCTGGTGCGCTGCCAGAATCAGGCCAACCATCTCGAAAACGAGTTGATCCGCATGGGCCTGATTGGCTGGTAAATGATTTTCTTCGATGGCCTGTGCCGTGGCACGGTGCATTTCTTTTTGCCAGTCGCGATGCATTTTCACCAGGACATCGCGAACCGCCCCTGGCCTGTCGTCGTATTCTGTCGCGCCTGAAATGTAGATGCAACCACTGTCGATTTCCTTGCCGATTCGGTCAAGCCAGCGCATGAAAATTGCACGCAAGCGCGGCAATCCACGGGGCTCTTTCAGGCAGGGAAACAACACGGCGTTGATGAATTGGGTCTCGTACTCTTGCAGTACGGCAATTTGAAGTTCTTCACGCGAGCCAAAGTGGGCAAACACACCACTTTTGCTCATGGCCATTTTTTCTGCAATAGAGCCAATGGTTAAACCCTCGAGTCCCTGTGTGGACGCGATTTCGAGCGCCGCCTCAACAATGGCGGCTCGGGTTTGTTCACCTTTGCGCATATAGAAAATAGACCGAACGTTCGTTTTTTTATGAGTGTACGCTATTTCTTCAGGAAAAAGGGAATGGGCCAGGTTAGAGAATTTACTCTAGGGTAATACAAACGCGATTTTATTGTTCAAATAATTTGAATAAACAGTGCAAAAACCCCTGCTCGATTTAGTCCGCTTGGGCGCGCATGATTCACCCATCGATTCAGTGAATCGCCAACCCACTACGGAGAATTGAAATGACTACAGCAAACACAACACACGCAGGTACCAATGTGCTGGACAACGCCTTGAATACCTCAGCCCCCACCATCGCCCTGATTGGCCGGGTTCTATTGGCCGCCATGTTTGTTCTGGCTGGATTCGACAAGATTGGGGGATTTGAAGGCACGGCCGGGTACATCGGTTCTGTGGGTCTGCCTTTTCCAGAAGTACTTACTATGCTGACCATTGCGGTTGAAATTGGCGCGGGGCTGGCCTTGATCGTCGGCTTCCAGGTAAGAATTGCAGCGTTGCTGCTGGCTGGCTTCACCTTGGCGGCCTCGGTGCTGTTTCACAACTACTGGGCCATGCCTGCTGAACAAGCCTATGTGCAGCAACTGATGTTCATGAAAAATATCAGTGTGGCGGGTGGCCTGCTGATGATTGTGGCCTTGGGCGGCGGCGCGCTGGGTTTGAACAAAGGCAAGTAAAGTTTCAGACCACTGGAAATACTGCTTCACCGGCCTGGGGATTCACTGAATACCCGCCGGTGAAAGCACCAAATGAAGGCAAGATGAGCTGGTCTGTTTTCAGGTAGAAGCATGGCAACCGGGCTCGGCTTCTACCCTTGCCGTTTAACACCACCACGGGGTGCTCATGCCCGGCCAATACCAAAGCGCTGGGCACTGTTTGCGGGTGATGGCACAAAGCAAAACCACCCAACATGAAAGGCTCTTCGACCACGGCAATGTTCAAACTTACAGGTGGATCGCCCGCCTTGCTGTCGTGGTTGCCTCGAATCAAGGTCATTTGAATATTGCTGTGCTGCTGGCGCCATTGCTGCAACTTTTCCAGTAACTCTGCGTTGTGCGCTGCCTTGGCGTGCAGCAAATCGCCCAGAAAATAAACCGAAAGCGGTTTGAATTCTGCAATGCATCCTGAAAGCTTATCCAGGTTCTCCTGCGTAGTGCCGGCCGGCACAGGCACACCAAGGCTTCGAAATGTTGCTGCCTTGCCCAAGTGAATATCAGCAACAAACATGGCTTGATGCGCTGGCGAAAACACCACTTTGTGGTGCGACAGCTGAAGCGCACCAAAAGGTGTTTCAATTGAATGAGTCGAATAATTTGCTGACAACAAATGCACGGTGAAAATAACCTGAGTCGTAGTTTTTAATCTTTTAGGCCTGAGCAGCTTTCTCCAACTCAGCCACCATGCGCGCCACCCGGTCACTTAGTTTTTCAGTACTGACAGTTTCGCGCAATCGCTCAATCAGCAGTGGAAACGCAAAGGGTGTGGGGCGATCAATCAATTTAAAAGCCAGCGTTTTGCACTGAATTGCACGAAGAGCAGACTCCATCCGCTTCAAATCAAGTTCTTGTTCAAGCGCCTCACGCTGGGCCTGATCGAGCAACAAGTTTTGTTGATCGTGCTTTTTGAACACCTCAAAAAACAAGCCGCTGGAGGCTTGTAATTGCTTCGCACTTTTTCCGGCCCCGGGGTAGCCCTGAAAAACCAGTCCAGCAATTCTCGCAATTTCTCGAAAACGTCGCTGGGCAAGTTCGGAAGCATTCAAACAGGCCAGCACATCTTCAAAAAGATGGTCTGTTGAAAACAAAGGGGCCTGGGCAAGGTCGCCCGCTACCCATTCATGCCAGTTCACAGGCTCGGCGCTCAACAACTCAAACCCATAATCATTCATGGCAATGGAAAACGTGCCTGGTTTATTGCGCGAAGCGCGCCACGCCAGAAGGCTGGCCAAGCCAATGTGCACTGTGCGTCCCTCAAATGGATATACAAACAGATGGTGACCTTCTTTGCTGTGCATCTCTTCGATCAGCAGATTGCCCGTGTTGGGCAAAGCACTCCAGCGCATTTGCAAAGCCAGCAAACTTTCCAGCGCGTGCAATTCCGGCAAGGCGATCTTTTTTCCAGAAGAAATGGACTGGTGTGCCAACTCCAGCATTTGCAGCGATGCATGGGCAAGTTCGCTGCTCAAGGGCATTTTACCGCCCTGCCACTGCGGCACCGTGGCCTTTTTGCGATTGGCTTTGCGCACATAGGCGGTCATGTCACGCACCTTCACCAATTCAAGCACACGGCCTGCGAAACTAAAACAATCGCCGGTTTTCAGGCGTGCAATAAACCCCTCCTCAATGGTACCAAGGCGACCACCAGTCATCCACGCCACGTGCATGGCCGCATCGGAGACAATGGTGCCCACCGACATGGCATGCCTGCGCGCAATATCACGCCGCGGCACTCGGTAAATGCCTTCTTCATCAGCGGCCACCCTTTGATAGTCCGGATAGGCAGCCAGGCTTTCACCACCCTTTTCTACAAATATCAAAGCCCAATCGAACTGGGTACGACTCAAATTTTCATAGGCAATCGTGGTGCGAACTTCAGCAAACAATTCATCAGGCTTGAATCCCGTGCCCATGGCCACGGTAACCAAGTGCTGCACCAACACGTCCAGCGGTGCCTGCGGGCTAAAGCGCGATTCGATCTGTTTTAGTTGAGCCGCATGGCGGGCCGCGGCGGCCTCAACAAGCTCAAGTGCATGGGTGGGTACCACGGTAATTCGGGAGGGTCTGCCGGGTGCGTGGCCAGAACGGCCTGCACGTTGAAGCAGACGGGCAACACCTTTGGGCGAACCAATTTGAATTACGCGTTCTACGGGCAAAAAATCGACACCCAAATCAAGTGACGAGGTGCACACCACCGCCTTCAAACTGCCGCTTTTCAAACCCTGTTCAACCCAGTCGCGCACGGTTTTGTCCAGCGAGCCATGGTGTAAAGCCAGTAAACCGGCGTAGTCGGGCCGAGCTTCGAGCAAAGCCTGATACCAAATTTCGGCTTGGGAACGCGTATTGGTGAAGACCAGGGTAGATGCAGACTGGTCAATTTCGCGCGCCACAAACTCAAGCTGATTCAGGCCCAAATGCCCACCCCATGGAAAACGCTCAAAGGTGTCTGGAATCAGGCTATCGATCATCAACTGTTTGGGTAACTTGCCTTGAACCAAAGTGGACTTGCTGTGGTTTTTCACTGGGTGCAACAGCACATCCATGGCCACCTGCAAATTACCCAAGGTGGCACTTAAACCCCACACCTGCAAGCCGGGGTTAATACGCGCCAGGCGCGCGATGGCCAGCTGCAGTTGCACGCCACGTTTGTTACCGATCAGCTCGTGCCATTCATCAACGACCAACACTTGCAGCTTGCTTAAATTGGGTTGGCTACTGGCGCGTGTGAACATCAGGGTCAGGCTTTCAGGCGTCGTGACCAATGCAAAAGGTGGTTTGCGCAAAATGGCCGCTCGCGCAGCTGAATCGGTGTCACCGGTTTGCAGGGCCACGTCGCAATCGCCCGCCAATGCGGAAAGCGATTTTTGCAAAGCCTTGGTGCTGTCTGCAGCCAAGGCACGCATGGGCGTTATCCACATGACACGTGTTGCTGCGCCCCGCGGCGCTGGAGTCTGCGCCAGTCTTAACAAGGCACCCAGCCACACTGCCAGGGTTTTACCTGCACCGGTAGTGGCATGCAGTAAACCACTGTGCCCTTTCTGGAAGGCATTCCACACCTGGAGCTGATAATCAAAAGGCTCCCAGCCTTGTGCATGGAACCAGGCCTTCACGCGCTCAAGGTTCAGTTCTCGCAACGGTGGCATGGTCAATTCAGCATTGTTGGCCACTGCGCTGCTGGATTGAATTTCCGACTGAATCAAGGCTTGCTGACTTGCTTTTTCTCCAGCTTTCTTCTTGCGACGCAAGGCCTTGAGTTGGGTGCCCACATTGGGACCGGGTGGAATGCCTCGAAATTCAGACATGGTGTACTGCAAAGTTAAATCGATGTTCGATTGTGCCATGCTGCCTACGCGATAAGATACGCGGGTTGAGAAGTGGTCTGCAATTTGAATAATTCAAACGATCGTTTGATTTATTGCAAGTGGCTTTGTTATGATGGACCTCCCAATACCATCGACAAGTGACCATGAGCATGCCAACCCCAAACACCATCAAAATCGGCGGCGCCTGCGGCTTTTGGGGCGACAGTAGCCAGGGTACCGAGCAACTGCTGAAGGTCCCGGGGATTCAATACATCACCTACGATTACCTCGCCGAGCTTACTTTGGCCATTATGGCTGGCATGCGCATGAAAAACCCGGAGCATGGTTATGCACTGGACTTCATTGATCTGATGAAGAAGGCCTTGCCCGTGGCCAAATCCAAAGGCATCAGGATTATTGCGAATGCCGGCGGACTCAACCCCGCAGGCTGTGCGGCGGCCTTGCAGCAAGCCATGACGGAAGCGGGTCACACGATTCGGATTGGTGTGGTCAGCGGAGATGATGCGACTGGCACACTGGGCCAGCTGCGCAAAGATGGCGTTGAGTTGAGAGACCAACATTCGAATCAGGCAGCACCGCCGTTTTTTCTCACAGCCAATGCCTACCTGGGTGCGTTTCCAATTGCTGCAGCGCTGGATGCGGGTGCTGACATTGTGATTACCGGCCGTGTGGTCGACAGCGCGATGGTGTTGGGCGCACTGGTGCATGAATTCAAGTGGCAAACCACTGACTTGAACCCGCTTGCCCAAGGGAGCCTGGCCGGCCACATCGTAGAGTGCGGAGCCCAAGCCACCGGCGGACTTTTCACAGACTGGCAACAAGTGCCCGACTGGGCCAACATTGGTTACCCGATTGTTGAAGTTTCTGCCGATGGCAGCTTTGAATTAAGCAAACCAGAAGGCACTGGTGGCTTGGTGAACAAAGCCGTAGCCACAGAGCAATTGCTTTACGAAATTCATGATCCGGCCAACTATGCGCTGCCCGATGTGGTGTGCGATTTCACCACAGTGAACATTGAAGAAACCGGTTCAAACCGGGTACGGATTTATGGAGCCACTGGCAAAGCCCCCAGCGACTTGTACAAAGTATGCGCTACTTATCCCGAAGGATTTCGGTGCATTGGCATGCTGTCGATCGTGGGGTTTGATGCACATGCCAAGGCAAGGCGTACAGGCGAAGCCATTCTGGAACGCACGCGCGCCATGTTCAAGCGCCAGGGTTTGGCAGACTACACGCGCACGTCCATCGAAATTATTGGCAGCGAAACCGATTTGGGCCCGCATGCCCAAGTGCAGTTGGGCCACGAGGCCATGATGCGCATCGCAATTACACACAGCGACAAGAAGGCCGCTGCAATTTTCTCCCGCGAAATTGCGCCAGCTGGTACCAGCTATGCACCAGGCACGAGCGGAAACTTTGGCATGGGACGCCCCAATGTAACGCCCCTGGTGAAGATGTTCAGCTGCTTTGTGCCCAAACACATGCAAACCGCTGTGGTTCAAGTAGGCGGCGAGCCTGTTCAATACCTGGAGCCGGAACACCCCAAAGCACGCGTTGAAACGCACCCGATTACTGAAAGGTCATTTGAAAAAGTCACAGTGCCCCGCGAGCTATTGGGCAAACCCTTGATTGAAATCGCACACGGTCGCAGCGGCGACAAAGGCGACACCAGCAACGTGGGTATTGTGGCCCGAAAGCCTGAATATTGGGCTTTGCTGCAGCATTTGCTGCGCCCCGAGAATGTAAAAAACTACCTGGCGCATTTGGTGAAAGGCGAGATTCACACTTTCGAGCTACCTCAAGTTCAAGCTTTTAATCTCGTTATGAAAGAAGCGCTGGACGGCGGAGGAATGACCTCGATGAGAAATGATCCACTGGGTAAAGGCATGGCCCAAGTGCTGCTAAACATGAAAATAACCGAATAATCTTCACCTGTTTGAAGGGGTACACCACGTTGGGCGGACCCCCTAGCTAGTTATCTTTTTCCTACACGGTGTCTCCGTTAGTGAAAGTGTGAGGCGAGATCCAGAGAGCGCCTACTACACCCAACACACAGGAGAACACCATGCAAGTCAAACAGATCGCAATCGTTGCAGCTATCGCTTCCTCTTTCGCAATGCCCATGACAGCTCAGGCTTCTGACATTGCTACCTTGAATGGCTGGGGCGCTTTGTTCGCTGCTGCACATTCAGGTCAGCAAGCGTCTGCTCAAGGTCAGGCACAAGGCGAAATCAAGGTAAGCCTGTTTCAGCGCCAGCAACCACCAGCAGCCCAGCCTGCCCCAGAAGCAGCTCCACAACCAACACCCGTGGCTGAACCAGCACCCACCAACGAACCTGCACCTACTGCTGAAGCCCCGGAGATGGAACAACCCGAAGCTGGCGACCAAACCGCTGCGACCGGTGACAACGTGGGTGAGTCGGCCGAAGCTGGCCAGGACAACGCAGGCCAAGCCATGGCAAGTGCCAATGCCAGCTTGAGCGCCACAGTTAATTTGAGCGGCGAGCAGTTGGGCCAGGTACTTAACACCGTTGACGGCGTGTATCAAACAGCAGGTACTGTGGTTGAAGGTGTGACTGGTGGTGTATTGGGCACCGTGCAAAACGTGGCCAACATGACCTCTGGTGCAAACCTGGCCGCAGACATGGCAAGCACAGGTTCACTGGACATTACAGGCTTGGCCACTGCCAACCTGGCCGGCAATTTGAGCGCAACAGCCAGCATGATGAATGCCGGTCAGTTGGGTGCCATTACCGCCATGACCTCAAGCCTGATTCAGAACGTGATTGCTTCACGCCCAGCGTCACTGACAGGCTTGTTGCGTTAATCGCAAGCCCTGCAATAAAAAAGCCCTTGCTGCTTAAACGCAAGCAAGGGCTTTTTCTCATTGGCAAACTTCAGGCGTGTTGAGACAGAAAAAAGGCAACCACTTTGTCAGAAAGCGTATCCAGATTGTCGCCTTTCTTGGGCTTGTACCAAGTCACCATGAAGTTCATGGCACCCAACACCATCAAGCGCGCAAACTTGGTGTCCCCACCCAGAAAACCCGCATTGTGCAAACCATTGACCGCATTTTGCCAAATTGCATCATATTCATCTTTGGTGGCAATCAGTCTGCGTTGATGTACCTCGTCCAGGCAACGCCAGTTGTAAAGCATCACTGGAATGAAGTCGTTTCCGTCTTCAAGAATGATGCTGAGGTGCACTTTCACCAAAGCGCGAAACTGCACATCTGCCGGTAAATTGGGTTTGACAACAGCGCGCGTTTTCTCAAGCCCCTGGCGCAAGCCTTCCTCAACCACCGCCACCAGAATGTCTTGCTTGCTGGCAAAATGATAAAAAGGGCTGCCACATTGCATGCCCACTGCATTGGCAATCGCCCGCATGCTGGCGCCATCGTAACCCTTGTCACGAAAAAGCTTGGCGGCTGCGCGAACAATGTCGCCACGCCTTCCATCATCATGTTTTTGTTCTTTCAGTACTCTAGCCACAACCCAGTCCTTTTTTTATGTTGTCAGGTCCAGCACCATCCACTGGTGGGGAATACCCACCTCCATGTGGGCATCTCCACACGGCGCAAAACCATGTCGACTGTAAAATTCGATCGCCTGCTGTTGCGCACTCAAGCGCACGCGCGGCAAATTTTTTTCTTTGGCAACCGCCAGCAATGCCATCAACATGGCACTGCCGATTCCCCGGCTTCTGAATTCGGGGAGCACGGCCATTCTGCCAATTTTTCCTTCGGGCAACAGCCTGGCGGTTCCCACTGACCTATCGCCTAGCCAGGCCAGCACATGTGTTGAAACCGAATCGTGTTCATCCCATTCTTCGGATTCATCAATACCCTGTTCTTCGACAAAAACAGAACGGCGAATGGAACTGGCCCACTCGCCGTTGATCAACCAACTGGAACAGTCAATCCGAATCAACGAATCGATCAGCCCAATGCAGCGAATTCAGCGTCAACTGCTTCCAGCATTTCCTGGGTAATCAAACCACCGGAAAAATTGGCAACAACGGCCAAGGGGAAACCTTTGCCCATACCAATTTGTGGATGTGTGGAAATGCCGGGCATGTGTTTTTCCAAAATCGCTGCGGTCTCTGGGTTGTCCAGCAAATCGCCCAGTTTGGATTGGGTAGAAAAAGCCATGTAAATCGTCTCCTAGAATTTTAAATGAACCCACAATTCAAACAAACGCTTGAATTATTTCCTCATTCTAGACCAAGAATCGATCAGCTGTAACGCTTTTTCAATGCTGCCACTGCATCAGTGTAAATCTTGTCGAGATCCTTGGGATCCGAGATGGAAATTTGAAGATTTCGCACAATGCCGTCTTTCAGGCTATACAACCAGCCATGCACCGTGAGGTCTTGTCCGCGCTCCCAAGCATCCTCAATCAAGGTGCTTTCGCACAAGTGTTTTACTTGCTCAATCACATTCAGTTCGCAGAGTTGGTCATGGCACTTTTGCTCCAAGGCTGCGTCGCAGGTTACCAGCCCGTGCCTGCGTGCCAACTGGTGAATGGGGCGAACCCAAGCGTCTGCCAAACCCACCCTGTCGCCTCGCATGGCCATGCGCACGCCAGAACAGCCATAGTGACCACACACAATAATGTGTTTCACCTTCAAAAACTCGACAGCGAACTGGGTGGCTGACTGGCCATTCAAGTCGCCATGAAACACCTGGTTCGCCACGTTGCGGTGTACAAACACCTCGCCGGGTTGCAAATTCACAATGGTGTTGGCGGGTACGCGACTGTCAGAGCAACCAATCCAGAAGTACTCCGGAGATTGCTGATTCTCCAGGCGTTTGAAAAACTCAGGGTCTTTGTCCACTTGAGCAGCGGCCCAAGTTTGGTTGGCATCAAGAAGGTGTGAAAGGTCTTTGGACACGTTGTTCGCCTGTTGGAATCAAGACCTGCATTTTACTGCAGCGCAGCATGCTTTAACATTGGGGGGAGCCCGAGGTGACACTTTTGCGTCACCCCGTTGTTGGCAGAAAATGAAGAGCAGGTTTTACTCGACCTGTGACACGTAGCTGACCGACAGAACATCGTCGGGGCTGGCTGTGCTGCGGCCTTTGGTATAACCAAACTGCAAGGCAGACGTCGTGTCCAGTGCGTAGACGGCTGAAATTGCCCGCTCCTTGCGCTTCTCGGTGCCGGCCAGCAGTTCATCGCGCTGGGAGGTGGTCAGGTTAATGAACAAAGAATCGCCCAAGGGGAAATTCACACCCACGGTGCTGTAATTGCCGTTGAGCAAGGGCAGTTCAGGTGTGTCGCCATAGTACTGGCGCCCCAACACGGCAGTCAGGCCAAAACCATTATTGAAACGGTAAGCAAGGTCGGTCTGAATACCATAGTCGGTTTTGCCGGTTCCAAGCCCCCGGTCTTCATTGCCGCTGGCAATTTTCACCAAGCCAGTTGCCGACATGGCAAAGCCCTTGGTTTGAATGCCGCCGATAATGTCGGTGGTATACGTGGCCACCATATCACCAAGGCCCTGCTCACTGCGCCGTGCCGGTCCATTGGTACCAGTCACAGTGCCAGCCACCAGAGTACCTGGGCCTTCCAGTGAAATGTAAGGTACAAACAAGGAGGCGCGGTACCCCTCGCCCACCAGGGTTGCACCCAGGGTGAAAGACCTGGCCTTGATTTCCTGTGCTTGACCAAACTTGCCCGACAAACTGTCGAAGCTGTAAGTCATCAACAAGCCCGGAGGGGCTGCGATTGCTGCTGTGCTGGCTGCTGTCAAAGTGCAGGCCAATGCGAGTCGAATAAAAGATTGCCCCATTAACTGTCTCCTTTTTTTGAAACAGTATAGGGGCAAAAGCACAGCTGCTGGAATACTTCAAAAGGTGGTTGGGAAAGTACCTACAAAATTCAGGTATTACATGGCATTGCTTGCATTGTCAGCTTTGCGTTTGTTGTAACGGTCCTTCATTTTCTCTTTCCATTCCGCGCGAATCACTTTGGCCTTCTCACGCTGCTCGGGTGTCAGTACTTTGTAGATCTCGTGCTGGGTGCGCAGCATGCTCAATTTGGTGGCACGCTCCTGTTCCTGTTGCTGGGCAATCAGGCGCTCCGCTTTGGCGGCATCAAAAGTGTCTTGCTCCACAATCGACTTCATTTCTTCGCGGTGTGCACGGCGATCGCTCATGGCTGTTTTCATCTCGGTCCTTTGCTTGTCCATAATCTGTTTCACCTGCGCCTGTTGCGCCTCGGTCAAATCAAGCTGTTTCAACATGCCCATGCCACCATGCTTGTGATGGTGACGCATTTCCGAATGCTGCTTTTTGCCACCTTCCTCGTGATGACCTGCGTACGCACTCATGGGAATCGCCATGGCCATTGCAGTGACAGCAATCATTTTCTGGATGGTCAGTCTGGATACATTCATTTGTCTACTCCTTGTGTAATCGACAACTGCATTGTGCAAAACCGGCTTGTAAACGAGGATGTAGGCTGTGTAAAGATGGGTAAAGCGATTGCAAACAATTGCGCATCAACCCAAGGCGCCTAGTAATATTGAAGCCATGACGAAAATACTTCACATCGACGACGACATTGAACTGGGCGAAATGCTGTGCGAATACTTGCGCGGCGAGGGCTTTGAGGCAGAGCATTGCGCCAACCCAATCGAAGGTTTGAAAAAACTGGCGGACGAGCAATACCAGTTGGTGGTGCTCGATGTCATGATGCCGCAGCAAAGCGGGCTTGAAACCCTGAAGCAGATTCGCTTGAAGTACAACACCCCCGTGCTGATGCTGACTGCGCGGGGAGACAACATTGACCGCATTGTGGGCCTTGAACTGGGTGCTGACGATTACGTACCCAAACCCTGTCTGCCTCGCGAAATCGTGGCCCGTGTCCGCGCCATTCTGCGGCGTGCCAGTGACTCCAACAGCGCACCCAAACAGGCACTTCAACTGGGTCCACTTGAAGTACAACCGGCCAAGCGAAAGGTGCTGTTGCACGGCACCGAAGTGGAATTGACCAGTGCCGAGTTCAACCTTCTGGAGGTGTTGGCCAGCCATGCAGGCCAGGTAGTGAGCAAAGCGGCACTGAGTGAACAGGGTTTGGGACGTCCGCTGGAGCGCTTTGACCGCAGCATTGATGTGCACTTGAGTAGCCTGCGCAACAAGCTGAACCTGAACAGCGACGAACTGCCGCTGACCCTGCACACCATACGCGGTCAGGGCTATCAGCTCAGCCTCGATTAACCGGGGCGAGGCACATGGGCAAGCTGTTCTGGAAATTCTTCTTCGGTTTTTGGCTGTGCCTCATTGCAGCAGCGGTAGCCACGGGCACTGCGCTTTACCTGATGCGGGAAAAGCCAGCCAGCAGCGATATTGCTGAAGGCCCGCGTGCGCAATTCATGCTGGAAACCATTCAGGAAGTACTCGAAGGCAAAGGGCCCGATGCCTTGCGTCATTTGCTGGACCGAAACCGCCAGCGAACCGGCAACGCCATCCCGGTGTTTGCCGTGTCGAGTGAAGGCCAGGAAATTTTAAGCCGTGAAGTACCCGAGAACATTCAGCAAAGAATCTCAGCACTGTTCACCAACAACGAACCAACCGAACAAGGTATTTTGAGGGTGACAGCGCAGGATCAATCGGAATGGATTCTTTTCATTCCACGCAATCGCCGACATGCAGAACCCTCAAACCAGGACGGTGCCAACACGGTTGAATCTGAATCCTCTCAAGCCGACAAACGCAAACAACGTGAAGCCCTGGAGCCTCCGCTTCCACCTGTACCGGGTGCCGGGCTATTTGCTGCCTTTTTGGCCAGCCTGTTGTTTGCAGGCGTGCTCGCCTATACGTTCAGCAGACCACTGAACACCTTGAAAAATGCGTTTCGAGAAGCAGGCAAAGGGCGGCTGGGTGTGCGTATTTCAAATAGCCACACACCCGGCAAAAAACGCAGCGATGAAATTGGTGAATTACTCAGCGGCTTCGACCACATGGCCGAAGAAATTGAAACCCGCATTGAGCAACAAAAAGCCCTGCTGCATGATGTGTCGCATGAACTACGCTCGCCATTGGCACGCCTGAACCTGGCCGTAGGCTTGGCCCGGCAAAACCCGGCACAACTGGACACAAGCTTGAGCCGCATTGAAACCGAGGCAGAGAGACTGGACAACCTGATTGGGCAACTGTTGAATTTGTCCCGACTGGACTCCAAGCAAACCCCGGAAAACAACCGCGAGCACAATGTGATTGAATTGCTGCTGGCCGTGGTGGACGATGCACAATTTGAAGCCGAGCAACAAGACAAACAAGTAACTTTCAACAGCCCGGTAAAACAATGGCATTTGAACTGCGATGCGGAAAGCCTTCAAGGTGCATTCGACAATATTATTCGCAACGCGATCAAGCACACACCCGTCAGCACCACTGTGAGCATTGATTGTTCTATCCAGGGAAAAAAGCTGCGCATTCAAATCAGGGATCAAGGCCCGGGTGTACCCGCCGCATTGTTGCCCAAGCTGTTCACACCATTTTTCAAACACGGTGAACACTCGGGCCATGGCCTGGGTTTGGCCATTGCAAAAAAATCGATTCAGCGTGCCAACGGAGAGCTCAGCGCATGCAACTTTGCACCGCACGGTTTGCTGGTGACCATTGAATTACCCGGCACCTGAATCAAGGGCTTACACCCGCAATCCAGCCTTCTACCGGGTCGATCAATTTGGGCAAACCAAAATTGGAGTCTGCCCGCTTGGCGGCCCAGCCCGCCACCAAACAACACAACACCGCATCCAAATGATCGGCTTTGACATCGTCCAGCAAACGCGCACGCAAATAGGGGCGCACTTGCACCTTGATGCCAAACAACATGCCCTCTTCCAAAGCGCACAGCAATTCTGAGCGAGCCATGCGCCGATCGGCTGTGTCTTTTTTCGGATCGTCACTTTTGTAGCTGGCACGGTTCAGTACCTTGCGGGCCAAGTAGCCGGGGTAAGCCTCCAAGGCCACACGCGTGGAGTCGCCACGCTGCATACCAGGAATGTGGACGCCTGTTTTCATCAGCAACGGTGCGCCAGCGTGCAACATGTAAGCCACCGGTGGGTTTACCCATTTCATGGAGGGTGAAGAACCAGCAGGGCCGTCGCATTCCCGGTGCGCAAACTTGTGCCCGGCAGGCCGTGCATCACACCATGCCTTGAAGGTTGCGCGAATTTGCTCGCGGCTTAATGCACTGTAGTAGTTGATCAGGTTTTCCCAAGCCTTGAAGTCGGTGCGCCCGGCACCAGGCCACTTCAAACCTTCCACCAGCTTGCGCGACAAACCAAACGGCATGTCGATGGCGGCCACAAACCCCAACTGTTCCAGCGGCCCAGCTGCACGCTCGAATTTTCCGAATGCCTGCGGCCCTTCTTTCAGCAAGGTTTCAAACTCGCCCAGCGTGGTCAGCGAAAGCAAATCATCGACTGCCAGCACCGCCCCTTGCCACTGGCCTACAGCCACGGCAATCGGTTTTTTCTTGGTGGGGCTGCTGGAAAAATCAATGCCCAGCAAGCGACTGTTTTCAGGGTTCAAACTGCATTCTCCGGGGGCAACAAAGCCTCTAGCACGGCAAGGTGATCGGCTTCATGCAGGGGTTTGTCATGGCGAATGCGAAGCATACGTGGAAAACGAACAGCCACACCACTTTTGTGGCGAGTGGAGCGGGAAATTGCTTCGAATCCAAGTTCGAAAACCAGCACTGGCACCACCGTGCGAACTGGCCCAAACTTGTCCACGGTGTGTTTGCGAATCACGCGATCCACTTCCTTGAACTCCTCATCCGTCAAGCCAGAATACGCCTTGGCAAATGGCACCAAACGGGGCAAACCACGCGCCACTGTGTCTTCGACTTTTTCACCATTTGCAATGGCCTGCGCCACTTCTTGCGCTTGCGCTGCCGTGGCTGGTGGTGTTTCCCACACCGCAAATGTGTAATCGGTGTACAGGCTGGCACGGCGGCCGTGGCCGCGCTGGGCATACACCAACACGCAGTCCACAGTCATCGGATCAATTTTCCATTTCCACCACAGGCCATCCGCTTTGGTTCGCCCAACCCCATAGCGGGAATCTCGGTGCTTCAACATGAAACCTTCCACACCCCGTGCACGGCTTTCTTCGCGCAGCAATTTCAACTTATCCCAAGTGGGTGCTTTCACAAGTTCCGACAACAACAAACGGGGCATTTCATTCACGGTGCAGTGTTCGCAATGTTCAGCATGAAAAGCCTCCAGCGCAGCCCTGCGTTCAAGCTGGGTTTGATCCACTGTAGTCATTCCATTGAAACGCAGCAGGTCGTAAGCCAAGAAAACCACGGGTGCATCGGCCATCAATTTTTTGCTGACCACTTTGCGGTTCAAACGACCTTGCAAGGCATTGAAGCCAGCCGGCGCATCGCCTTGCCAAACTAAAATTTCACCGTCCAGAATACTGCCTTCAGGCCAGTGTGCAAATGCGGCCTGCAACTCGGGAAACTGCTCACTCACCAACTCTTCACCGCGCGACCACACCCACACCTGTCCGCCCTCTTTCACCACTTGGGCCCGGATACCGTCGTATTTCCATTCCACCAACCAGTCTTCAAGTGCTCCCAGCTTTTCGGGTTCCTCCTGCAAAGGATGCGCCAGAAAAAACGGCAAGGGCTGCCCCAAACGGCCCGGGTCCCGCCCTGTGTCGCTGTCGTCTGGTGCAGCCAACAAGGCGCTGAACTGCTCGGCGGTGGGTTGATTGCTTGCGTCGGCAAAACCCATCATGCGGGTGGCCACCAGTTTGGCATCCAACCCGGCCAATTCAGACAATGCGCGGGTCACCAACAACTTGGATACTCCTACCCGAAAACCTCCACCCACTAGTTTTACGAACAAAAAACGCTCCGTGGCAGTCAGTTCACTCCAGCACGCTTGTACGGCGGGAATACGTTCTTCATCCGGCAGATTTCGCAGAGGCAAAATACGGTGTTGCATCCACCAGGCCAAGCCCTGCGACTGGCTGGCAAGCGCAGGTGTAATCGGTAACACATGCGCAATGGTCTCGGCCAAATCACCCACGGCCTGGTAACTTTCTTCAAACAACCAATCGGGCAAACCACTCACCTGCAAGGCCACTTCGCGCAGTGTGCGTGTGGGCACGGTGCGTTTGGGTTTGCCACCTGACAGGAAGTAAACCGCCCATGCAGCATCATCAGAAGGCGCATGTTCAAAATAACGCCGCAAGGCCTGCACTTTGTGCAGAGTCGAGGTGGAGCCATCAAGCTCGGCAAACAATTCCGCAAACTGTCTCATGCAGCAGGCGCCTCGCCTTCGCCTTCACCGCCGTACTCGGTTACAAAAGCGCGTGCGTTCAATCCCTGCTCTTGCAGCCAGCGCACCATCACCTGAACATAGCCGTGAGTCACAATTACTTGTTCTGCACCGGTGGCACCAATGGCACGCATCAGCCCAGGCCAGTCTGCGTGGTCCGACATCACAAAACCCCGATCCACATTGCTGCGCCTGCGCCCACCACGCAGCTGCATCCAGCCCGATGCAAATGCATCGGAATACGCATTGCCAAATCGCTTCATCCAGGCGGCACCCTGGGCAGCTGGCGGTGCAATGGCAAGACAGGTTTTGTAAATGGATTTGTCGAGCACCTCGCTCACGGTCAACGTTTCTGGCAACTTCACGCCCGCGTCGCGATAGGCCTTGTTCAATCCCTCGCAGGCGCTGTGACATACAATGGGGCCAATGCTTGAATCAACACCCGCCAGTATTCGTTGTGCTTTGCCAAAGGAATAACCGTAAAGCACGCTGGCTTTGCCTTGCGCTGCATTAGCAGCCCACCACGCGTTGATCTCCGCATAAATTTCAGCGTCGCTGCGCCAGCGGTAAATGGGCAAACCAAAAGTAGATTCCGTAATGAAGGTGTGGCACTTCACCGGTTCGAATGCATCGCAGGTTAAATCGGAGGCCACCTTGTAATCGCCACTGGCCACCCACACCTGGCCTTGGTATTCAAGACGAATTTGACAGGACCCCAACACATGACCCGCCGGGTGCAGCGAAATCTTGACGCCGTTGTGAACAGTACCTGTGCCGTAAGGCAAGGTGTCGAGAGAAATATTGCCCAGGCGCGTGCGCAACACGCCCTCGCCGGGCGCTGCACACAGGTAATGATTGTGGCCAACACGGGCGTGGTCGGCATGCGCATGGGTAATAATTGCGCGGTCTACCTTGCGCCACGGGTCAATGTAAAAATCGCCCTGTGGGCAATACAAACCTTCGGGGCGACTCACCACCAAATCCATACTGCACAACCTTCAAAAACAGGCACTAATACCGGCTGCCAAAACCACCCACAAAAACAGCCAACAGCATTAATTTATAACACAGCCAACTGAATACCCTTTCTTTCAAAGGTCGCTGTGCGTGTTCATGGGCCTGAATTTCGCGGCTGTCTTTCTGAATGGATTTTAATAGTTCTTCCCGAAGCGCAACTGCGAACTCGCGGTTATAAACAATCACATTCGCTTCACGGGCAAACAGACAACTCAGGGGATCCAGGTTGGACGAACCCACAGTGGCCCAGTTTGAATCCACCACCGCCACTTTGGCATGCAAAAACCCGGGCAAGTATTCGTAAATATCGACACCGGACGCCAACAAACTGGAATACAGACTTTGGGTGGCGTAATGCTGAAAGCGATACTCCACTCGCCCTTGCAACAACAACTGAACATGCACACCGCGACCACGCGCTGCCAACAAGGCTTTGCGTATTTTACGGCCCGGCAAAAAATAGGCATTGCTCAGAATGATCGAACGTTGCGCATTGCCAATGGCCTGCACGTAAGCGCGTTCAATACGCCTGCGCAAACGGAAGTTGTCACGCACCGCCAGTTGGGCTTTCACCTTGCCCATCGGTTTTGTTTTGGGTGTTGAGCGCTGGCGAACCATGGCGTCTTGCAACTGTTCAACCCTTTCCTTCCACCAACCCGAACTAAAAGTGTCGGTCACCCGACCACCAGGGCCAATTTGTAACCACAACCACTCCATGTTGTGCCACACATCCTGCACCACAGGACCTTGCAACTGCACGGCAAAGTCGTAGCGTGGCCCCAATGTTTTTTGATCCAACAAATCGGTGTTCACCACCATGGCCTGTTCACGCATGCCACCTGAAGCACCCCATATAGGCTCCCGCTTCTGTTGTGCCCGCTCTGTGGCTTTCAGCAGCTCATCGCGTTCACCTTCATGGTTAAGGTCATCAATCAGGTTAATGCCGCCCACAAAGGCAATTTCGTTGTCAACCGCAATTATTTTCCGGTGCATTCGGCGAAGCCGTTTCGGGTTGAGCTTGAACAATACGCCTTCGGGCCGAAATACCCGCACATGCACGCCATGCTGCTGCAGAGTAGGCACCCAGGTACGTACGCCCTCCTGGCCACCGAAACCATCCAGCACCAAACGAACTTCGACACCGCGTGCCGCAGCTCGACACATGGCCTCACAGAAAGCCTCGCCAATGGAGTCATTTGCAAAAATATAGGTTTCGATGCGCACGGCCTGCCGCGCTTGCTCAATGGCGTCCATTGCGCGGGGAAACAGCTGCTCCCCACCCACCAGCAACTCAACTGCATTGCCCTCCCGCTCAGGTGCAGCCGCTGGCAACAGGTTCAACACCATGCACACTCCAGGTCGACCACGAATGGCGCATGGTCGGACAGCTTGGCCCAAGCAGGCCCATGAAGCACCGTGGCCTCATGAACCTTAAAACCACGTGCAAATACGCGGTCAAGCCCCAGCACTGGAAACCTGCTTGGAAAGCTACCCACACGGGCCAGGCGATTTTTCTTGTCCAAGGGCATGACTTCCTCAGCCTTCAAGCCTTGCTGCAAAATTGGCCCCAAGCGGCGCTGCCAGTCGTTGAAATCGCCCGCAACCACCAAGGGCATGCCGGCAGGTACATGCGTACCCACATGCTCAATCAGTTTGCTGGCCTGCCGCACACGGCTGCGGTAGAGCAAACCAAAATGCGCCACCATGGCATGAATGGGACCCGCAGGCGTTTTCACGCAGCAATGCAATAAACCCCGTTGTTCAAGCCGATGGTCTGAAACATCCTGATTCAGCATCCATTCAATTTCATAGCGTGACAACAAAGCATTGCCATGGTGCCCGTGTGAGTACACCGCATTCATGCCGTAGGCTGTAAAGTACTGTTGGCTGGCATGGCCCAACAGGTCGTCAATCGCAGAGGGAGACTGGGCCAAAAACTCGTGTTGCCCACCTTCTGGCCAGTGTTCAAACTTTCCGGCATGGCGGTCGTGCCGACCCTGCACCTCCTGTAAAAATACCAGGTCCGCATTCATGGCGTGGATTTGTTCGCGCAGGGCATGAATAGTAAGGGCGGGCTTGCGCAGGCCCATCACCCCCTTGTGAATGTTGTAGGTCGCAATTCGAAGTCGCATTACATGCAATACCTAGAAAATAGTTCGGTAATTTACCAAGTCAATTCAAGTCATGTCACAAACACTGGGTATTGCCCCCCAATTAGGGTTACCCCTATACTCAAGTTGTAAATATTGAACTTTCTAAAGCAGTTTAAAACCGTTTCCAGCAGCAGCTATATACCGTATATGAAAAAAGGGGCCCTTTGCGGCCCCTTTGTATTTTCAAGCCAGCCCGGCCTGAAGCTTTAAGTTCAACTCAAGAATGGCTTGTGCATTGTTGGGTGAAAAACAGCGGTCTGCTGCCTCTTGCGCATTCATCCAGGCATACCCAACATGTTCATCGGCAGCCAGTTGGGGAACAAACCCCGCTGGCACACAAGCCAGGAACCAATGCTCCGTGTTGTGGGTAACGCCTTGCGGGTAGCGATGACGCCAATGTTCGAAAATTTCGTACTGCAAACTGTGTGGCCACGGCCTGAGTACACCGGGTTGCAGCAATTCATCAGGTTTGGCATCCAGCACAGTAGGAGAATGCACAGGTGTGGCTGCAAACCCCGTTTCTTCGGCCAGCTCACGCACCGCCGCATGCAATGGCAATTCATCCGGAAAATCAAGGCTTCCAGTCACCGATTGCCAATAACCGGCTTTGTCTGCCCGTTCAATCAATAAAAAATCCCCGGCCGGGCTGACCATCACGACCAGCACCGATACGGGGATTTTATGACCGCTCAAAACTGCGCTGCCCTGGGTGGTCAAACGACGTTTTTGGGTTCGGTCTGACGCAAACGAATATGCAATTCACGCAACTGCTTTTCGTCTACAGGGCTTGGCGCTTGGGTCAACAAGCACTGCGCACGCTGTGTTTTCGGGAAAGCAATTACATCACGAATACTCTCGGCACCACTCATCATGGTCACAATGCGATCCAGACCAAAAGCCAAACCACCGTGGGGTGGTGCGCCATACTGCAAGGCATCCAACAAGAAACCAAACTTGGCAGCCGCTTCTTCTTCAGAAATGTTCAAGGCACGGAACACCTTGCTTTGTACTTTTTCCTTGTGAATACGCACCGAGCCACCGCCCAGTTCCCAACCGTTGAGCACCATGTCGTAGGCCTTGGCAATGCACTTGCCGGGGTCGGTGGTCAGGTAGTCTTCGTGGCCGTCTTTGGGGCTGGTGAAGGGGTGGTGACAAGCCACCCAGCGACCGGCTTCCTCGTCCAGTTCAAACATCGGGAAGTCGATCACCCACAGCGGTTCCCACTTGCCTTGCACCAAACCGGCTTTCTGGCCAAATTCGCTGTGACCAATCTTCAAGCGCAACGCGCCCATGGCGTCGTTTACCACTTTGGCCTTGTCGGCACCGAAGAACAGAATATCGCCATCGGCTGCACCGCTGCGCTTGAGCAGTTCATTCAGGGCGGTATCGTGAATGTTTTTCACGATGGGTGACTGCAAACCGTCACGGCCCTTGGCCAGCTCGTTGACCTTGATCCAGGCCAGGCCTTTGGCACCATAAATGCCGACAAACTTGGTGTAGTTGTCAATTTCCGAACGCGGAATTTCAGCACCGCCGGGCACACGCAGTGCCACCACTCGGCCATTGTCCATATTGGCTGGGCCAGAGAACACCTTGAAATCCACATCTTTCATGATGTCGGTCAGTTCGGTGAATTCCATTTTCACGCGCAGGTCGGGTTTGTCTGAACCAAAACGCGCCATGGCCTCGCTGTAAGGCATTACAGGGAAGGGGTTCTGCAATTCCACATCCATGGTTTGCTTGAACACCTTGCGGATCATGTCCTCGAACAGGTCACGAATTTCCTGCTCACCGAGGAATGAGGTTTCAATGTCCACCTGGGTGAATTCAGGCTGACGATCGGCGCGCAAGTCTTCGTCGCGGAAACACTTGGTGATTTGGTAATAACGGTCGTAACCGGCCACCATCAGCATTTGCTTGAACAGTTGAGGTGACTGCGGCAAGGCAAAAAACTCGCCGGCATGCACACGGGAGGGCACCAGGTAATCGCGCGCACCTTCAGGTGTGCTCTTGGTCAGCATGGGGGTTTCAATGTCCACAAAACCCTGTGCGTCCAGGTGGTTACGAATGGCCATGGCCACTTTGTAACGCAACATCAGGTTTTTCTGCATTTGCGGGCGACGCAAATCGAGTACACGGTGAGTCAGGCGTGTGGTCTCAGACAAATTTTCGTCGTCCAGCTGGAACGGAGGTGTTACGGAGGCGTTCAGAATTTCAAGGCCCTTGCACAACACTTCTACAGCACCGCTTTTCAGGTTGCTGTTTTCGGTGCCTTCGGGGCGAGCCCGCACCAGGCCCTCTACCCGCACGCAAAACTCATTGCGCAACGTTTCGGCAGTGGAAAATACATCGGCCAGGTCGGGGTCGCACACCACCTGCACCAAACCCTCGCGGTCGCGAAGGTCGATAAAAATAACACCACCGTGGTCACGGCGACGTTGTACCCAGCCACACAGGGCAATGGTTTGGCCCAGGTAGGCCTGTGACACATTGCCACAATAGTCAGTACGCATTTTCATGAATGTAAGTCTTGTTTAATGGGTTGATCCAACACGTCATCAGAGGGCGTTACCACCCCCAAGGACACAATGTACTTCAAGGCCTCGTCCACAGACAAACCGGACGGACGCAATAATTTTTCGGGAACCATAATCACGTATCCCGAAGCCGGGCTAGGCGAGGTAGGCACATAAACCGACACCAGCGGCCCCTGATCATTCAGGTTTTCCAGCAGGCTGGGGGGCGGTGTCCCGGTCACAAAACCCAAAGCCCACACCCCGGGATGTGGATAAGGCACCAGCACCGAGCGAGTAAACGCTTTTCCGGATGAGCTTAACAGCGTATCGGACACCTGCTTCACGCTGTTGTACACAATTTTGAACAAAGGGATGCGCGACAACACCCAGTCACCTGCCTTGAATAACCAGGCCCCGAAGTAATTGGCCGCCAGCACACCCGTGCCCAACAACACTGCCAGGGTCAAAATAACACCCAGCCCGGGAATATGAACTCCCAGCCATACACGGGGGTGCAGCGCATCGGGCAGCAGCATTAGGGTTTGATCCATCAAACCCACTACCAAAGCCAACACCCACAAGGTGATGCCCAAGGGTACCCAGATCAACAAACCTGTCAGCAGGTATTTCTTGATGATGTCCGAGTTCAAGACCCGTTCAGGCAACTTGGCCGACGACTTGGCTGTGGACTTAGCTGGCATCGGTACTCGGCGCCGTGGCTGAAGATGAGCTTGCGCTTGGCGCCTCACTGGATGCCGCAGTGGGGGCCGCAGTCGGCCCAGCGGTCGAACCAGCAGCCGACGACGCACTGCTGCCACCCCGGAAATCGGTCACATACCAACCCGAGCCTTTCAATTGGAAACCCGCCGCAGTTACCTGCTTTGCAAAGCTGGGCTGCCCACAACTTGGACACTGGGTCAAAGGGGCATCGCTCAGTTTTTGCAACACGTCTTTTTCGAAGCCACACGCTTCACATCGATACGCATAAATTGGCATTTCCGCTACACCTGCAAATACAAACGAAAAACTCCCCATTATAAGATGGAAGGCTGAAGAACTCCAACATCCTGAATTTCAAAGACAAAAAAAGAGCGCTTTCCTTTCGAAAAGCGCCCTTCGTGTCGACGGAGTAGGCTGCCCCATTCAGAATTCAGCCAATGACACTAGAACTACGCCGCCCTCTCTCTAGCAAAGAGCGGTTTTGGATCAACAGACTCTTAAGCGGCCTGGTATCCTGCCTCTTGTTGACCTTGCTCGCTGGCTGACCAGCGGTTGGCACGCTTGAAAGTGCCCAGATCATTGAATCGAACGCCGTTTTCACGCATCACTTCGTGTGCCTTCTTGGCGGTCATCTGGCGAATGTAGAACGGATCACGAACTACGAAATGATGAATGCCGTGGGTTGAGCCAAAGTTGAAACAGAACAGGTGCGGAATGATGAACCACTTGCTGTTCAGCACCTGACACTGCTGCACGAAGTTGCCGTCTTCGATGTCGCCAAAGTAGTGCATGTTCGAGCTGATGAAGTTGATGCTGAACGAACGCAACAAGTTGGGTGCGAAAATCAGCACGGCGACGGTATTGGCAGTTGCAACCAGTTCGGGGGTCACAAAGGCGGGCCATGGCACGCTGTAACCGACAGCCCAGGCGGCTGCTTCCACTGCCCAGTACGCCACATAAGCATGCCAGCCAATGTAGAACGCTGAAGCCAATGGGAAGTTACCAGCAGCGCCCATCATCAGCATTTTAAGACGACGATTCTTTGGAATCCTGAACACACGCAACACCACGCTCAATTCCAGATCAAACATCATCAGCAAGCGCAGTGGAGTAAACCGCTCGCCGTTGGTAATGGCGCGCTCTTCCAGGTCAGTTTCGGTGCCGGAATGCTTGTGGTGATGCAAATGCAAGTGGCGGCGCGCCCAGGGATTGATGGTGCTGGGGCGGCAAATCCACACCAGGGCCATCATCAGGTTGTGCATGAACTTGTTTTTACGGAAATACATGTAATGGATCAGGTCATGTTCCAGTTCATGCGTGAAGCTCAGGAAAATGGCGATCACAGGGATGGTTACATACCAGGCCAGCACACCTTCCACGTAAGCCCAACCGGTCAGTACTGCGCCTGCCATGGAAAACAGCAGAATGGCCATACCGATCAGGTCTTGGTGCTTCAAAATCGGGTACTTGGCGCGAATGCGATCGCCTTCGGCGAGCACAGCGCTTTTAATGGTTGCAATGCGTTTCTGATCCAGCGCATTGATATTGTTCTGCTTGATACGTGACGCGCCATCGGCTTTTGCCGCTTGCCCCATCAGTTTTTCACTCAAACTTGACATACTGTTGCCTCTTTATGTTTTTGGCTTTTGGTGATTGAAGTATGCTTGGAGTTCACCAGTAAAGCTTGTTCCGAGACGACAAGCCCATGACCTTCGGCGCCAAAATAAAGAAGCAATGAACAACAAAGCGTCCAACCCTACCAGCAACACCCCAACGGCCCTGGCCAGTTGGATGCGTGGCCTTGCCCGCGAACTTGAACACCAAGGCTGTGATGCACGCGCCTTGTTCAACGAGGCCGGGCTGGACTTTGCCCTGCTGGACGCACCTGAAGCGCGCTACCCCGTACCCCAAACAACCCTGCTGTGGCAAAAAGCAGTGGCTGCCACTGGCGACGAAACCCTGGGTATCAAGGCCATTCGGCACATCACACCGGCCACCTTTCATGCTGTGGGCTTAAGTGTCATGGCCAGCGAAACCCTGGAACAGGCTTTTGGCCGCATGCGCCGGTTCGTGGACCTTGTGACCGACGCCAGCGAGATTGAGCTTTTGAGTACTCACGATGAATTTATTGTTGAGTTGAAATTAAGGGAGGGCGCACACCCTGCCCACCAGTCGACCGACGGATTTTTGTGTTTGCTGGCCAATGCAGGCAAAGGCTTGGGCGACCCCAGCCTGGTGCCACAACGGGTCGAGCTAAGCCGCCCTGCCCCACAGGCCAACAATTTGGACTTTTTCGAGAAAAGCTTTGCAGCCCCGCTGGAATTTGGCTGCAACACCATGCGAATTGTTTACGAACTTTCCATGGTGCGCACTCGGTTGAAAGGCGCCAACCCGCTGATCGCCGAGCACCTGGACCAAGCAAGCCAGGCTGCCATTGAAAGGTTAAAGCCAGCAAGCAGCGTGAGTAAAAAAGTACGTACCTGGGTGGTCAACCATTTGACACAAGGCGCTCCCAGCATTGAAGAAGCTGCCGCCTACATGAACATGAGTGCCCGAAACCTGCAACGCAAACTGGCTGACGAAGGCACCAACCTGGCAAGCATTGTGGACGAAATCAGGCAAAGCGAGGCCACGCGTCGCCTCAAGCAAAGTCAGGATTCACTCACCGCAATTGCACTCGACCTGGGTTTCTCTGACGCATCGGCCTTCAGCCGGGCCTGCAAGCGCTGGTTTGGAAAAAGCCCCAGCGACATACGCGGGGGCTAGGGTTTTTCACAGACGGCGCGCGTACCTTAATTGATTGCGTCGTAGTGCGTGTAAGAAGTGTAGGAACCACTCTTGTTCACGAGCAACACATCGTATTCAGCCCGTTTTTCCGGAAAATCCGGGTGCTCCATGCCAGGCGAACCCATAGGCATGGCAGGCACAGACAAACCCACCACATCAGCGGGCTTCTCGGCCAACAACTTCTTGATGTCATCCGCGGGCACATGCCCCTCAATCGCATAGCCTGCAATTTTGGCACTGTGGCAACTGCCATATTGCTGCGGCATACCCAAGGCCGCCCGGAAGCTGTCTGTGTTGCTGACATCATTCACTTTCACGGTGAAACCGTTGTCTTCCAGGTGCTCAACCCACTCCGAGCAACAACCGCAAGTGGGTGTTTTCCACACCTCGACAAAATTGTCACCTTGCTGGGCCACCTCGGCCGGCTTGTCGCTGCATGCCGCAATCAAGCCTGAACAGGCCAACAGCATGGCTCCCAGCCAATAATTCGTTCTAAAAGTTTTCATTGAATCAACTCACTTTGAATTCAGTATCGATCAGGCCGGGAAGAACCAAACGAACCTGATCGCCATTTTTTAGAGCCCCAACCCCCTCGGGAGTTCCGGTGAATATCAGGTCACCTTCCTGCAAGGTAAACACCTCGCTTAAATAACGCACGATGAACGGAATTGGAAACAGCATTTTCCGGACATCGCCATGCTGGCGAATTTGCCCATTCAAATGCATTTGAAATTCAATGTTGTGCGGTTGTTCAATTTTGTCTGCAGGGACAAACTGGGTCACTGTGGCAGCACAATCAAAACCCTTGGCCACAGCCCAGGGCAAGCCACCCTGTTTGGCTTTGGTTTGCAAGTCGCGGGCAGTTAAATCAAGCCCCAGCCCGTACCCGGCAATGTGCTTCAGCGCCTGGTCCTCGGCAATGTTTTTCCCGCCCTGCCCGACCAGCAAAACCAGTTCGGCCTCGTAGTGAACATCGCTGGAATGTGCAGGCAACGCAATCGGAGTTCCCGGCGGGTGCAAAGCCGATGTGGGCTTGATAAACACCACTGGATCTTCTTCGGGGCGGTTGCCCAGCTCGGCAATGTGCGCTGCATAATTTCGGCCAATGCAAAAAATATTGCGCACCTGAACTGCTCTGGTTTGTTCGGCATGTAAGGCGATGTGAGGCATGGCAGGTCCTTTAAAAATTTACTGACTAGATTTGACACACAAAAAAAGCCCGTGACCAATTGGCGCACAGGCTTTCAGAGGTTGCCTCGAAAGGCCAATCAGAACGGGATGTCGTCATCCAGATCAGCAACGCTTTGTGGAGCCGAGCGCTGGGGCGCGGGGGCCGACGAACGCATGCTGCTGCCACCCGAATTGCCGCCTGAACTGCGGCTAGGCGCAGGTGACTGGTCAAAGTCATCGCCGCCACCCATGGATGAACCACCGCCACCGCTTTCACGACCACCCAGCAATTGCATTTGATCAGCAATAATTTCAGTGGTGTATTTGTCCACACCCGACTGGTCTTGCCACTTGCGTGTTTTCAAACGGCCTTCGATGTAAACAGAACGGCCCTTCTTGCAGTACTCACCTGCAATTTCAGCCAGGCGGCCGTAAATGACAACCCGGTGCCATTCAGTTTCTTCGCGCTTTTCACCCGTGTTCTTGTCTTTCCAGCTGCTGGAGGTGGCCAGGGCCAGATTCACCACTGCGCCACCATCGGGCAGGTAGCGCACGTCGGGGTCTTTGCCCAAATTACCAACCAGAATTACCTTGTTTACTGAGGCCATGGAATGAAATGCTCCTTGAATTCTCGAAATGAGTCTTGAAATGAATGGAAGTGGGGCTAGCTAGCTGACCACCGAACTGCCTGCTGGGTCGCTGACAGATGCGGCGCTTGCGGCACGTGGTGGCAAAGCCTTGATGCCCATGGCCAACAAAAACCACACCACCACCAGCAACAACACACCCTCAAACACACCCTGCGCGCCGAGGTGGCGGAACGCCAAACCACCCAGTGCGCCACCGGCAAAAAGCCCCAACGCTTGAGAAGTATTATATACACCCAAAGCCAAACCCCGGTGACTGAGGGGTGCCACTCGTGACACCCACGAGGGAAGGGTAGCCTCGAGTAAATTAAAGCCCACAAAGTAGGCAAGCAGCAGTACGACCAGCGCCCAGCCTTGATCTGAAAACAACACGAAGCCCAAAAGCACCGCACCCATCAGAGCAATCGAGCCCAACTTCACCTGCTTGGTCTTGGCTTTTTTCTCAGCCCACACCATCAGCGGCACCATCAGCACGAACGAGCCCAACACCACTGGCAAGTACACCTTCCAGTGCTCGGCCAGTGGCAATTCAAGGCCACTGAGCAGAAGGCTAGGCACCACCACGAAAAGAGACATCTGCGTTAAATGCAGCGTAAAAATACCCAGATTCAGGCGCAGCAGGTCGGGTTGGGTCAGCACCGCCCAACCGTCGGCAAAACTGCCTTTGAGCTTGGCTTCCTGATCAGCCAAATTCGGTGTCGGCAACAAGCAAATCACCACCCCGATGCCCAGAATGCTCAGCACGCCAGTCATGGCAAACAGCCCGCTTAGACCAAAAAACTTGTACAGCACCGGCGAAAACACAAGCGACAAGGCAAAGGTAACGCCAATCGACGCTCCAATCATGGCCATGCCTTTGGAGCGCACTTCATCCCGGGTTACATCGGCCAGCAAAGCCGACAAGGCCGCTGAAATGGCACCAGCGCCCTGCAAGGCACGCGCCCACACCAACTGCTCAACCGTTTCGGCCACATAGCCCAACCAGCAACCGGCAGCAAACAGCAACAGGCCGCCAATAATGATCGGCTTTCTGCCCAGTTTGTCGGAAGCCCACCCCAGCGGAATTTGCATGCAGGCCTGCGCAAGGCCGTAAATTCCCATGGCCAGGCCCACCAGGCTCAAGTTGTCCCCACCTGGCATACCGGCGGCATGAAGGGAAAACACCGGCAGGATCATGAACATGCCAAACATGCGCAGCGCGTAAATGCTGGCCAGCCACCCAGCGGCCTTGCGCTCGGTGGGTAGCATTTTGAAAGCATCGGGTGCTGCGGTATGGCTCACGGTCTTGCGGCTCATGTGTGATTGAAATTCAAGGGCTTGAACAACCCTTGCAGATGTCTTGTTCCGGGAAACCGTCTATAGTATCAGGTTGGCCGCTGATTCCATTTGTTGTACCGCATGAACTCCATTCGCATTCGTGGCGCTAGAACCCACAACCTGAAAAACATTTCGCTCGATCTGCCCCGCGATTCGCTTGTGGTGCTGACCGGACTATCTGGCTCGGGCAAATCCAGCCTGGCTTTCGACACTTTGTATGCCGAGGGCCAACGCCGCTATGTCGAAAGTTTGTCGGCCTACGCACGCCAGTTCCTGCAATTGATGGAAAAGCCCGATGTTGATTTGATCGAGGGGCTGTCCCCCGCCATTTCAATTGAACAAAAAGCCACCAGCCACAACCCACGCTCTACCGTGGGCACGGTGACTGAAATTCACGACTACCTGCGCCTGTTGTTTGCCCGTGCCGGCACGCCACGCTGCCCCGAGCACGACATGGAACTGAGTGTGCAAACGGTGTCGGAAATGGTGGACACCGTACTGGGGTGGCCTGAAGAGGCGCGCATCATGATTCTTGCGCCTGTGCTGAACCAGCGAAAAGGCGAGCATGTCGACTTGCTCAACGACCTGCGCGCGCAAGGCTTTGTGCGCATTCGCCTGAAAAAAGGCCCGCAAGATGCGCCGGAAATTCTGGAACTGGACAAACTGCCACCGCTGGACAAACACCACAAGCACAACCTGGACGTGGTGGTTGACCGTTTGAAGGTGCGCGTGGATGCCCGCCAGCGCCTGGCAGAAAGCTTCGAAACCGCACTTCGCTTGAGCGATGGCAAGGCCATTGCCGTGAACCTGGACACGGACACTGAAACCGTGTTTTCCAGCAAATTTGCCTGCCCGGTTTGTGATTACAGCCTGACAGAACTTGAACCCCGTTTGTTCTCGTTCAACAACCCGGCAGGCGCCTGCCCGGTGTGCGATGGCTTGGGCCATGAAACATTTTTCGACCCCTTACGCGTGGTGGCCCACCCCGATATTTCGCTGGCTGCAGGCGCAATCAGCGGCTGGGACCGCCGCAACGCCTTGTACTATCAAATGATTCAAAGCCTGGCTGCACACTATGGCTTTGACCCGGAATCAGCCTGGAATGAATTGCCAGAAGACGTGCAACAAGTGGTGTTGTATGGTTCAGGCAGCGAACAAATCACGTTTACTTACCTAAGCGAACGCAGCAAACCTGTGGCCAAAACCCACGCTTTTGAGGGCATTTTGCCCAACCTCACGCGCCGCCACCGCGACACCGATTCTTCTGCGGTACGCGATGAACTCGGCAAGCTGATGGCCGTGCGCAGTTGCCAGGCCTGCCAAGGCTCACGCCTGAAAACGGGGGCTCGCCATGTGTTCATTGGCGAACACGAGCACCGCAAGGCCTTGCACCAGGTCACAGAGCTGCCCATTCACAAAGCATTGAGCTATTTTGAAGCCATGCATATGCAGGGCGCGAAAGGGCAAATTGCAGAAAAAATCGTGGTGGAAATCAAGGCACGTTTGCAGTTCTTGAATGACGTGGGCCTGAATTATTTAACGCTGAACCGCAGCGCCGATACACTGAGCGGCGGTGAAAGCCAACGTATTCGCCTGGCCAGCCAGATCGGTTCCGGATTAACCGGGGTGATGTATGTGCTGGATGAGCCCTCGATTGGTTTGCACCAGCGCGACAATGACCGCTTGATACAAACCCTGTTGCGCCTGAAGAATTTGGGCAACACGGTGTTGGTGGTTGAACACGATGAAGACGCCATTCGATGCGCCGACTACGTGGTCGACATGGGCCCAGGTGCAGGCGAACATGGGGGCCAGGTGGTTGCACAAGGCACACCCGCTGAAATTCTGGCCAGCCCGGAATCGCTGACCGGCCAGTACCTGAATGGCAAGCGAAAAATTGAACGCCTAAGCCCAATGCGCAAACCCGACCCAGCACGCATGCTGACGGTTCACGGTGCCACCGGCAACAATCTGAAAAATGTCACTGCCAACATTCCAGTGGGTTTGTTTGTTTGCGTGACCGGTGTTTCAGGTTCAGGCAAATCAACCTTGATCAACGACACCCTGCTGGCCGAAGCTGCGCACCAGTTGAACCGCGCACACAAAGAAGGCGCGCCACACAGCCACATCAGCGGGCTTGAGCATTTTGACAAAGTGATTGCGGTCGACCAAAGCCCGATTGGCCGCACCCCGCGCAGCAACCCCGCAACCTACACGGGTTTGTTTACTCCCATTCGTGAATTGTTTGCCGGTGTGCCCGCCTCGCGTGAGCGCGGTTACGATGTGGGCCGCTTTTCATTCAACGTGAAAGGCGGGCGCTGCGAAGCCTGCCAGGGCGACGGCGTGGTGAAAGTAGAAATGCACTTTCTGCCCGACCTGTATGTGCCCTGCGATGTGTGCCACGGCAAACGCTACAACCGCGAAACACTCGAGATTTTGTATCGCGGAAAAAGCATTGCCGAGGTGTTGGAATTAACGGTTGAGCAAGCGCTGGAAGTGTTTTCAGCGGTGCCCAATATTGCACGCAAACTGCAAACCCTGATCGATGTGGGCTTGGGTTACATTCGCTTGGGCCAATCAGCCACCACACTTTCTGGTGGCGAAGCACAGCGTGTGAAGTTGTCGCTTGAGCTTTCAAAACGCGACACTGGTAAAACACTTTACATCCTTGATGAGCCCACCACCGGCCTGCACTTTCATGACATTGCCATGTTGCTGAAAGTATTGAATCCGCTGGTTGAGCAGGGCAACACCGTACTGGTGATTGAACACAACCTGGATGTGATCAAATGTGCCGATTGGGTTCTCGACATGGGCCCCGAAGGCGGCGACAACGGCGGCATGCTGATTGCCGAAGGCACGCCCATGGACATTGCGAAAAATGCAAACAGCCACACCGGAAAGTTTTTGGCACGCTTTTACAACGATGAAGCAGAGCCCACCAAGCCCACGCGGAAAACCACCCGGAGCGCCTGAAAAATAGGCGCAAAAACAAGTCATGTACAATAGGGAGTTCTTTCAAGCAGTGGGAGCACCATGAACGAACAACTCGAAACCCTATTCAAATACATCGAACCAGCCAAACTGCTGGATCTCGGACTACAAGCGACCAAGTTTGTTGTGGTCATCATCGTTGCCCTTGTTGTGCTTCGCCTTGTGAAGGCAGCCATAGAACGAGTGGGCAAGCGCATGCAACAACGTGGCTCAACACTGGACGATCAAAAACGCGTTGAGACACTTACACGTGTTTTGAAGTATGTAGCCAATGTGGTGGTTTTGCTGCTCGGTGCACTCATCGCACTGGGCACTATTGGCATTTCAATCGCGCCCGTTCTGGCTGCAGCCGGTGTAGTGGGCTTGGCAGTTGGTTTCGGTGCGCAAAGTTTGGTGAAAGATTACTTCACTGGCATTGTGCTCCTGATCGAAAACCAGATTCGCGCAGGTGACTTCATTGAAGTGGGTGGCAAAAGCGGCACGGTCGAAAATGTAACCCTGCGATATGTGCGTTTGCGTGACGCACACGGCAATGTGCATTTTGTTCCGAACGGTCAGATTGATTCAGTGACAAACTCCACCATGGAATTCGCGTATGCAGTTGTTGATGTCGGCATTGCCTACAAAGAAGAAGTGGATGCTGCAATTCAAGTGATGCAAAAAGTGGGCACAGAATTGACTGAGGACAAAGACTGGGGGCCGAAAATTACCGAACCCATGTCAACCTTTGGTGTGCAGGAACTTGCCGATTCAGCCGTGATTATTCGCGTGCGTTTTAAAACGCTTCCCGGCGAGCAATGGGGCGTGCGCCGTGAGTACAACAAGCGCATTAAAGCGGCGTTTGACAATGTGGGTATCGAGATTCCATTCCCGCACGTCACCATGTGCCCGAGCACAGGAAGCGCGATGGAACTGCCAGCGCAGATTTCCTCGAGCTGAGTTTCAGAGCAAGGTGAGGTTTATGTGCTGCGTCGACACAACCCACCGATGCACAACAAGAAAGCCGCTGGTCGAAACCAGCGGCTTTTCATTGGCACACAGCCTGCAGCAAATTAACGCGGCAACACTGTAGCGCCCATCAAGAACTCGTCCACCTCACGCGCTGCCTGGCGACCTTCACGAATCGCCCACACCACCAAAGACTGACCACGGCGCATGTCGCCCGCAGCAAATACCTTGTCCACATTGGTGCGGTAGCAGCCTTCACCATCGGTGGTGGCTTTGGCGTTTCCGCGGTTGTCTTTGTCAACACCAAAGGCGTCAAGAATACTTTTCGCAGGGTTGGTAAAGCCCATGGCAAACAACACCAGGTCAGCATCAACCATAAACTCTGAACCTGCAATTTCCTGCATCTTCATCTGGCCGGTGGCTTCGTCTTTTACCCATTCAACTTTGGCGCACTTGGCCGCTTTGACATTGCCTTTGCCATCGTCGATGAATTCTTTGGTGGTCACTGCCCAGTCACGTGCCACGCCTTCTTCGTGTGAAGAAGAAGTGCGCATTTTCATGGGCCAGTAGGGCCAAACCAAAGGCTTGTTTTCTTCTTCGGGCGGCTGGGGCATCAATTCAATTTGCGTCACCTGCTTGGCACCGTGGCGGTTGGATGTACCCACGCAATCGGAGCCGGTGTCACCACCACCAATCACGAGCACGCTTTTCTTCGTGGCCATGATTTGGTCTTTCAACTTGTCACCCGCATTCACACGGTTTTGCAGTGGCAAGAATTCCATTGCAAAGTGAACGCCTTTCAATTGGCGGCCAGGAATTGGCAAGTCGCGCGGTACTTCTGAACCACCTGTCAAAATAACGGCGTCAAACTGTGCCATCAATTCTTTCGGTGTAACGGTTTCCTTGGCCAAGTTGGTGATGCCACCCTCGGCCAATTTTTCGCCCACGAACACGCCGGTTTTGAAGGTGACACCTTCGGCCTGCATTTGCTCGACGCGACGATCAATGTGGAATTTCTCCATCTTGAAGTCGGGGATGCCGTAACGCAGCAAACCACCAATGCGGTCGTTCTTTTCAAACACGGTAACATCGTGACCCACACGCGCCAGCTGCTGTGCAGCGGCCATGCCTGCGGGGCCTGAACCCACCACAGCCACTTTCTTGCCGGTTTTCTGGGCGGGCACCTGGGGCACTACCCAGTTGTTTTCCCAGCCTTTGTCGATGATTGCGTGCTCAATACTCTTGATGCCTACGGGTTCTTCGTGAATACCCAGTGTGCAAGCCGCTTCACATGGAGCCGGGCAAATGCGGCCCGTAAATTCCGGGAAGTTGTTGGTGCTGTGCAGGGTGTGCAAAGCCGCCTTCCAGTCTTGCTTGTAAACCAGATCATTGAAGTCGGGGATGATGTTGTTGACCGGGCAGCCGTTGTTACAAAACGGAATACCGCAGTCCATGCAACGTGCACCCTGAATTTTGGCTTCGTCGTCGTTCAGCGTAATAACAAATTCTTTGTAGTGCTTGACGCGCTTTTCGGGAGCCTCGCTGGCTTCCTTCAAACGCTCAAACTCCATAAATCCTGTGACCTTTCCCATTTTTCAAATCCTCACTAACAGGTTGGTTCTCAAGCAGCCACGACAGGTTTTTCCTGCGCTGCCACATACAGTTCTTTCAAGGCGCGGCGGTATTCTGTCGGGAATACTTTCACGAACTTTTTGCGCTCAGTGCCCCAGTTTTCAAGAATTTCCTTGGCACGTTCGCTGCCGGTGTAACGGGCATGGCGTTCGACCAGGCTCTTCAAGATCACTTCATCGGGCTGACGGTCCGCACCACGTGCGGGGCTGTGCCAAATTTCGCGGTTGCCCAAAGCTTCCTGTTCGGTTGCAGGCACCACTTCTTCCAGCTCAACCTGCGCCATGTTGCAACGCTTGGCAAACAGGCCGTCGATGTCGTACACGTACGCCATACCGCCGCTCATGCCCGCTGCAAAGTTGCGGCCGGTTTCACCCAGCACAACCACAGTACCGCCAGTCATGTATTCGCAACCGTGGTCACCAGTGCCTTCAATCACAGCGGCCGCGCCTGAATTGCGAACTGCGAAACGTTCGCCAGCCACACCGCTCAGGAATGCTTCACCAGCGATTGCGCCGTACAACACCGTGTTGCCCACAATCATGTTTTCTTCAGACAAACCACGGAAGTCGTTGGTGGGGCGAACAATGATTCGACCGCCACTCAAGCCCTTGCCCACGTAGTCGTTGCCCTCACCCACCAGGTCCGCGGTTACACCGTGGGCCAGGAAGGCGCCGAAGGATTGACCCGCAGTGCCGGTGAACTGAATGTGGATGGTGTCGTCTGGCAAGCCTGCGTGACCGTACTTCTTGGCCACCTCGCCAGACAACATGGCACCCGCAGTGCGGTTCACGTTCTTGATCGGTGTGATGAAAGAAACACGCTCGCCTTTGTCCAGGGCTGGCTTGGCCAGTTGAATCAGTTTCTGATCCAGCGCCTTGTCCAGTCCGTGGTCCTGGCTGCCAGTGTGCAACAGCGGCTCTGTGGTGCCTTCCGGTACCCACAGCAAACGGCTGAAGTCCAGGCCCTTGGCTTTCCAGTGAGTAATGCCTTTTTTCATGTCCAGCAGGTTCGCGCGACCAATCAGGTCGTCAAACTTGCGAATGCCCAACTGCGCCATGATTTCGCGCACTTCATTGGCCACGAAGAAGAAGTAGTTCACCACGTGCTCTGGCTTGCCGGTGAACTTCTTGCGAAGTTCAGGGTTTTGTGTGGCAACGCCCACGGGGCAAGTGTTCAAGTGACACTTGCGCATCATGATGCAGCCTTCAACCACCAACGGTGCAGTTGCAAAACCGAATTCATCTGCACCCAGCATGGCACCAATCACCACGTCGCGGCCTGTTTTCATTTGACCATCGACCTGCACACGGATACGACCACGCAAACCGTTCAACACCAAAGTTTGCTGTGTTTCAGCCAAGCCCAGTTCCCAGTTGGTACCGGCATGCTTGATGGATGAAACTGGCGATGCACCAGTACCGCCGTCTTGACCGGCGATCACCAGGTGATCGGCCTTGGCCTTGGATACACCTGCTGCAATCGTGCCTACGCCGACTTCAGACACCAGCTTCACGGAAATGGAGGCCTGTGCGTTCACGTTTTTCAGGTCGTGAATAAGCTGGGCCAAATCTTCAATGGAGTAAATGTCGTGGTGCGGGGGTGGGGAAATCAGACCCACGCCAGGCACGGAGTAACGCAGCTTGCCGATGTACTCAGACACCTTGCCACCGGGCAACTGACCACCCTCACCAGGCTTGGCACCTTGCGCCATCTTGATCTGGATTTGATCAGCGGAAGTAAGATATTCAGCGGTTACACCAAAGCGGCCAGAAGCCACCTGCTTGATGCGTGAGCGCAGTGAATCGCCTTTCTTCAAGGGGAAGTCTGCAACCACCACATCGCCCAGTTCGCTCTTCAGGGTAGCGCCTTCGCCAATGGGACCGGTGCCTGGGCCAAACTTGTCCAAGCCGGCACGCAATTCAGTGCTGTAACGCTTTTCGTCTTCACCACCTTCACCGGTGTTGCTCTTGCCGCCAATGCGGTTCATTGCAACGGCCAATGTGGAGTGTGCCTCGGTTGAGATTGAACCCAGCGACATGGCACCGGTTGCAAAGCGCTTCACGATTTCTTCAGCGGCTTCCACTTCTTCAATTGGAATGGCTTTGGATGGGTCGATCTTGAACTCGAACAATCCACGCAAAGTCATGTGGCGCTTGCTTTGATCGTTGATGATCTGCGCGTATTCCTTGTAGGTGTTGTAAGTGCCTGAACGTGTGGCGTGCTGCAATTTTGCAATCGCATCCGGAGTCCACATGTGTTCTTCACCACGGGTGCGCCAAGCGTACTCGCCACCGGCATCCAATGCGCCAGCCAACACGGGGTCGGGGCTGAATGCAGCCTGGTGTACACGAATGGCTTCCTCGGCCACTTCGAACACACCAATGCCTTCCACCTTGGTGGGGGTGCCTGCAAAGTAGGCATCTACAAAGGCCTGGTTCAAACCAACGGCTTCGAAAATTTGCGCGCCGGTGTAGCTCATGTAAGTCGAAATGCCCATCTTGGACATGACTTTCATCAGGCCCTTGCCCACCGCCTTGATGTAGTTGTACACCGCTTTTTCCGGGCTCAGGTCACCTGGCAAGCCTTTGCTCATGTCGGCAATGGTTTCCATGGCCAAGTAAGGGTGCACCGCTTCCGCACCGTAACCAGCCAACAAGGCAAAGTGGTGGGTTTCACGGGCAGAACCAGTTTCAACCACCAAGCCAGTCGAAGTGCGCAAGCCCACTTTCACCAAATGCTGGTGAATGGCAGACACAGCCAACAATGCAGGAATAGCCACGTTGTCACGGCTCATCATGCGATCGGTGATGATCAGAATGTTCACACCCTGTTTCACGGCATCGCGGGCTTCGGCACACAGGGAAGCGATACGCGCTTCAATGCCTTCCTTGCCCCAAGCGACGGGATAGCAAATATTCAGTTCATGGCTGGTGAATTTGCCACCAGTGAAGGCTTCAATGTTGCGAATCTTCGCCATGTCTTTTGAAGTCAGCACGGGCTGTGACACTTCAAGGCGCATGGGCGGGTTAATGTTGTTCAAGTCCAGCAGGTTGGGCTTGGGGCCGATGAAGCTGTTCAAGCTCATCACCAGGTTTTCACGAATCGGGTCGATCGGTGGGTTGGTCACCTGTGCGAACAACTGCTTGAAGTAGTTGTACAGCGGTTTCAGCTTGTTGGACATCACGGCCAACGGGCTGTCGTTGCCCATGGAACCCGTGGCCTCTTCGCCATTTTGCAACATGGGGGCCATCAGGAATTTCAGGTCTTCCTGGGTGTAACCAAAGGCTTGCTGGCGATCCAGCAATGTTTCATTGGGCTCAATCGGCTCAGGCTGTCCTTCCACTTCATCCAGCTTTACGCGGATGGTGTCAATCCACTGCTTGTAAGGCTTGGCGGCGCTCAGCTGGTTTTTCAACTCATCGTCATTAATAATGCGGCCGGCTTCCATGTCGATCAGGAACATCTTGCCGGGCTGCAGGCGCCACTTCTTCACGATCTTGCTTTCTGGAATTGGCAATGTGCCAGATTCAGAAGCCATCACGACCAGATCGTCTTCGGTCACGATGTAACGCGCAGGGCGCAAGCCGTTGCGGTCAAGCGTAGCGCCAATCTGTTTGCCATCGGTGAAGGCCATGGCGGCGGGGCCGTCCCAGGGTTCCATCATGGCGGCGTGGTATTCATAGAAGGCACGACGGTTGTCGTCCATCAGGGTGTGCTGTTCCCAGGCTTCCGGCACCATCATCATCATGGCTTGGGCAATCGGGTAGCCGGCCATCACCAACAGTTCCAGACAGTTGTCGAAACAGGCGGTGTCAGACTGACCTTCGAAAATCAAGGGGTACAGCTTTTGCAGATCGTCGCCCAACACGGCGCTTTTCATGACGCCTTCGCGAGCGCGCATCCAGTTGAAGTTGCCTTTCACGGTGTTGATTTCACCGTTGTGGGCCAACATGCGATACGGGTGGGCCAGCGGCCACTCGGGGAAGGTGTTGGTGGAGAAGCGCTGGTGAACCAGTGCCAGTGCAGACACGCAACGTGTGTCTTTCAGGTCGAGGTAATACTCGCCAACCTGGTTGGCCAGCAACAAGCCCTTGTACACAATGGTACGGGCGCTCATGGAGGGGCTGAAGTATTCAGTGCCGTGCGCCAGGTTCAGGTTCTTGATGGCGTGCACGGCGCGCTTGCGGATCACGTACAGTTTGCGTTCCAGAGCATCAGTCACCATGATGTCGCGGCCACGGCCGACAAACACCTGGCGAATCACGGGCTCTTTCAAGCGCACGGTGGGGCTCATGGGCATGTCGGCATTCACCGGCACATCGCGCCAACCCAACAGCACCTGGCCTTCGGCTTTCACGGCACGCTCAATTTCCTGCTCGCAGGCAATGCGCGATGCGGTTTCTTTGGGCAAGAACAACATGCCGACACCGTATTCACCGGCGGGTGGCAAGGTAACGCCCTGCTTGGCCATTTCTTCACGGAAGAAAGCATCGGGAATTTGAATCAGGATACCAGCGCCGTCGCCCATCAATGGGTCGGCACCCACGGCACCGCGGTGGTCCAGGTTTTCCAGAATTTTCAGGCCACCCTCGATAATCTCGTGGGTGCGCTTGCCTTTGATGTGCGCCACAAAGCCAACGCCACAGGCGTCGTGTTCGTTGCTGGCGGAGTACATGCCTTTTTCTTCGGCAATCTTTCTAATGTCTTGTTGCATGGAAAAGCCCCTGATTTCAGTACGTTGGTCACTTTACTGCAGCGCGGCAAGATTCTCAAGGAAAATAAAAGGGGTCTGACCCTATTTAAATCACCCCACCAAAACAAGGGGATATTAAATAGGGACACACGAAATAAACCGATGTATTTTTTGCACCTAGTCGGTGCTTTGGTTCTTTATTGTTGGACGTCCGCGCGGCCTGGGGCGAACCGGTCGATTCGCAAGCTCTTGAATTTGCGTGCAAAAAGCATCATCACTCCAAAGCCACCCCTTGCGCAAGCATTCTGAAAGCGCTGCACTGTCGTGCTCGCCCAGGCCTTGTTCACTGAACTGCCTGTAGCGGCTTTGGCGCTCGAACGGTGTGTTGCCCAATTGCCAGTAAATGGGCAAATCCACCAACCAGGCCTCATTCACTACACCGGCGTGGGCAGCAAAACTACTCCATGGGTAGGTGGCCAGATCAGGCGCCCCTGTGGCGCGCGCAGCGAATTCTTCAACAAACAGGCAGGCTTTCAGGCTTCGCAAACCGGGCTGAACCACCGTGGACTTGAACCGAGGCTCCCACAGCGAACTGGAATGCACCATTTGAACCTGCCGAACAGCGGGTGAAAAATGCCGGTTAAGGTTTTGTACAAAACGCCCCACCTGCCCCGCCAGCAGAGTCGAAATCATCAGCAGTGCGCCATGGGGCACCAGGCAATAGGCATGAATTGCGACATCTTCTTCGGATGCGCTCTGGGGCAACTGGGCGTGAAACAGGGAAAAAGCTTCACGGGTTTTGAATACTTCTTGCCCAGCAATGCCCTGCAGTTCGAGCACCATTGGGCATTCAGGTATGAACAGGCGGGCTTGGCGAGCCATGGGGCGCTGGTATTACTGAACGCCGGGCACAGTCAGGCGCTGATGCTCTTTCATGGCATAGCGGTCAGTCATGCCGGCAATGTAGTCTGCAATGGCGCGGGGAATATCGGCCTCGGAACGCTGAAAAAACTGGGGGGGCAACAGCCGCGGATCTTCCATAAAAATATGGAACAGTTCTTGAACTACACGCCGGGCCTTCAGCGTGGCGCGCAGCACTTGATAGTGTTGATACAGCGCTTTGCGCAAAAACACCTTCAGGGCGTGGTTCAACTCAGCCATTTCCGGGCTGAAACCAATCAGCTTGTCGGCCAGTTGAACATCGGCCACACAGGTGGGTTTCATGGTTTGAATTCGACGCTCCGATTCATGCAACAGGTCTTGAACCAGCGCATTGATGATGCCCCGCACCGTTTCATGAATCAGCCTGCGCCCTTCAATATTGGGGTGCCGGGTTTTCACGCGGTCCAAATGCATCTTGAACAGTGGCACCTCGGCCGCTTGTTCCAGGGTGATCAGGCCCGAGCGCAAACCATCGTCAATGTCGTGGTTGTTGTAGGCAATTTCATCGGCCAGGTTGGTCACTTGCGCTTCCAGCACTGGGCGGCGATTGCTCAAAAACCGATCCGCCACCTCGCCCAGCTTCTCGGCGTTGGGCCTTGAGCAATGTTTCAAAACACTTTCACGGGTTTCAAAGCACAGGTTCAGGCCATTGAAACTGGCATATTTTTCTTCCAGCTCATCCACAACCCGCAAGCTTTGCAAGTTGTGCTCGAACCCACCGTGCGGGGCCATGCATTCATTGAGCGCATCTTGCCCGGCATGGCCAAACGGGGTGTGGCCCAAATCGTGAGCCAGTGCCACCGCCTCGGTTAATTCTTCGTTCAAACCCAGGTTGCGGGAAATGCTGCGTGCAATTTGCGCCACTTCCAGGCTGTGAGTAAGGCGTGTGCGATACAGGTCGCCTTCAGTATTTACAAACACCTGGGTTTTGTATTCCAGGCGGCGAAAAGCCGCGCTGTGAATAATGCGGTCACGGTCACGTTCAAACTCGGTCCGGCCTTCCGGGCTTTTTTCAGGATGCAGCCGGCCACGCGTGTTCGTGGAGCTGACTGCATAAGGGGCCAAACTGAGTTCGAAGTTGCGCACTGTTAGTCCCCTGCCCCCATTTCCTGCAATGTTTGCCGCACCAACGCTTCGTCGGCAGGCGAAGTGGATGCACCACCCAAGCCATTCAACAACACGTATTTAATCGAGCCAGAGTCCGCTTTTTTGTCGTGCGCCATCAATTCCATGAACTTTTCCACGCCCAAGCGTGGCGGAATGGCTGGCAGCCGGGCATCAATCACAATTTTCTTTAGACGTGCAGACTCTTCCACACTCAGGCGGCCCATACGGCGGCACAAATCGGCTGCAATCACCATGCCGCAACCCACTGCCTCACCGTGATACCACTGGCCATAGCCCATACCTGCTTCAATGGCATGCCCGAAGGTGTGGCCGAAATTCAAGATTGCACGTATGCCACCTTCACGCTCATCTTTTGACACCACATCGGCCTTGATTTCACAAGAACGTTTAACCACCAGCGCCAGCAATTCCGGATCGCGGTTCAGCAGGGCGGGCATATTGGACTCAACCAGGTCCAGATATTCGGTGTCAGCAATTGCGCCGTGCTTGATGATTTCAGCGAGGCCACAGCTCAATTCACGGTCAGGCAAGGTGCTCAGGGTGGAAATGTCAGTCAACACCATTTGCGGCTGATAAAACGCACCAATCATGTTTTTGCCCAAAGGGTGGTTAATCCCTGTTTTGCCACCCACTGAACTGTCCACCTGGCTGAGCAAGGTGGTGGGCACCTGAATAAAGGGAATACCGCGCATGAAGGCGGACGCCGCGAAACCGCCCATATCACCGATCACACCGCCACCCAGCGCCACCAGCACGGTTTTGCGGTCACAGTGGTTCTGCAGCAAGGCATCGAACACACGCTGCAGGGTCGGCCAGTCTTTGTATTCCTCGCCATCCGGCAGGCTCACCATATGCACCTGTTTTGCACCCGCTTCTTGCAGGCTGGCCTTCAGTTTGTCCGCGTACAACGGCCCCACTGTGGTGTTTGTGCAGATCATGACCGTTTTATCAGCCACGTGCGGCTTGAACAGTTCTGCCCGCGCCAGCAGACCAGCGCCAATATGTATCGGGTAACTGCGCTCGCCCAAATCAACTTCAAGGGTGTAGTGACTCATTCTGTTCCGGTGGCCTTCTGTTCGGTGTCGGGTGCTTTTTGACCCAATTTTAATGCCTGACTGATCTTCTGCACGATCTGATACACAGGCTGACGCCCGGTTTCCACCACCACATCTGCACATTCTTTGTACAAGGGCAGGCGTGCTGTCAGCAGTTCCTCGATTTTACGGCGGGGATTGGGGCCTTGAAGCAGAGGCCGGTTTTTGTCCAATCGAGTGCGCTGGTAAAGCTCAGCCGCCGAGGCGCATAAATACACCACAGCGCCAATTTGCTTGAGAATTTCACGATTTTCCGGAGCGAGAACAATGCCACCGCCTGTGGCGATGACCTGCCGTTCTTTGCCAACAAAACTGGCCAGCGCTGTCGATTCACGTCGACGAAAACCGGCCTCGCCTTCAATTTCGAAGATAACAGGAATGCTGACACCCGTTTGATGCTCGATCAGGTGATCGGTGTCAGTGAATTCCCAGGACAGATGCTTGGCCAAGGCCTTGCCGACTGTGCTTTTGCCGGCACCCATCATGCCCACCAGCACAATGCATTGATTAGACACTTCGTTAGATCTTTGTGAACAATCAAATCATTGTACGGTAAAGCTTGTGTTATTGGCTTGTGAGCACAACCGGCGTCAAAAAGATTAACAATTCAGCCCGACGCCTGGATTCATTTTTGCCACGAAACAAGACACCCAACCCCGGGATATCCCCCAGAAACGGGGTTTTATCATTCAGCACATTGTCATCCTCCTCAAAGATTCCCCCCAGAACCACGGTGCCGCCGTCGCTGACCAATACTTTGGTTTTCACTCGGCGGGTGTCGATGGCGGGTCCGTTGGAAGTCTCGATTCCGATGGAGTCTTTCGCAACATCAACATCCAGCAGCACCGTACCGTCGGGTGCAATTTGCGGTGTCACAGCCAACTTCAAATTGGCCTCCTTAAACTCAGTGGCTGTTGCGCCACTGCTGGTGGCAATTTGATATGGGATTTCGGTTCCCTGCTCAATCAAGGCTGGTTCTTTGTTCGAGGTAATCACTCTGGGATTGGAAACCGTGCGTACTTTATTTTCAAGCTCAAGAGCCCGTAGCTGCAGATTGATCAAGCGTGTTGAATTGGCATTGAACAGTGTGTAGCCGAGGTTGGTTGCATTCTCAACGCCCGTGTTTACGAAATTACCACTGCCAAATTGATCCCCCACCTCATCAAAACCTGGGTCTGCCCGAGCGGACAAGGCCCTCAACCTGATTCCCAAATCTCTGGACACGGAGGTGTCGGCGAGCACCACGCGCGCCTCAATCATCACCTGCTTCACGGGCTTGTCCAGACCGTTGACAATCATGCTGATTCGCTCAAGCCGGGTCGGCGTGTCTTGCACAAAAATCTGACTGGTGCGCTCGTCTGAAATCAGGGTACCTCGAGCCGACAACAGTTTGGAGTCCTCTGACTTGATCAACGCCACCAAGTCTGCTGTTTTTTGATAACTGACCTGAAACACCTTGGACACCAAGGGCTCCATTTCGTCCTGGGCGCGCCGGTTGGCAGTCTGAAACTGATCATTGGTGACATCGGTGGGTGTAGAGACCAACAACACATTGCCCGCCTGGCTCGACACCAAACCTTTGGAGCGCATCACAATGTCCAGCGCCTGATCCCAGGGCACGTCTTTCAGAAATACAGTCACCTTGCCCTGAACCGAATCGCTCAATACAAGATTCATTTTTGTAAAGTCTGCAAACACCTGCATCACTGTGCGTATGTCCGCATCCTTGAAGTCCAGCGTAATCGGTCGGCCGGTGTATCTGGCCACCACACTCTGCGCTGAAGTGACAGCCTTCAGTTCAATGGCCTTCGTTGGCGCAGCCTTGTTTTGCGCCGGGCTTAGCTCAACTTCCACCACGGGTCCACGTTGTCGCACCAAGTGAGTGGCTCCATTCAATTGCATCTGCACGGTCAATGCCAAGTCTCCTGGCTTTAGCTCGAGTTGAGCAATAGGTGAATCACCCGGAATTTGAAGCTGTAGCGCAACCCCTGGCGCAAGGCGCACATTTGCAAACCTGACTTTTAACTGATTGTTCAAGAGCACTGCATCGGCAACAATGTTGGGCCTGTCAAATTCCATCCGAAGCAACCATTTACCTGCAATGCGATCCAGCTTCCAGGCTTGCATGACTGGACCCTCTGCAATCACCACGGGCTTTCCCATCGCCTGCGCAACTGTGTCTTTCAATGCGCTGTGCTCAGGCAGTACCGCTGCCTGTCCGCCATCGGGCATGAAGGGTTTTGGGCCCGAGAATCTCAGCTCGATAGCGCGTTCTTTCTGGTCAAGAAGCACCTCGTAATTCTGCGCCAGCTCAAATACCAATCGGGTTTTTCCGCCTGCTGAAATCAGTTGGGTTTTTTTGATTCTGCCTCGCGGCGACCAATCGATAGGAAGCGAGCTATTGTCCAGTTCCACCGGAAAATCAAGCACCTGTCTCGCCGGATTTGCGATTCGAAACAGACCCAGTTTGCCCTCCAAAGCCTGATCAAAAAGCAGCGTAACGCGGGTTTCATCGGCCCGCTCATCCAGCTTGGTGTCCACCACAGACAAAGCATGAACATGACAGTGCAGCTGCAAACCCACCAGCATTGCGAACGCTTTGAGGCACATGTGCACACACGCGGGATTAAGTAGTTGATTGTTCATTGAGCATCCTCGGGTGTGTTCACTGGCATCAAGTTCAGTTCCAGGCGCTTTTCTCCCGCTCTGGAATCAATTCGCGACAAAACAACTTGCCCTGGTCCAAACGAGGTCACCTTGTACAGGCCCAGCACGTAGCTGCCTACCCCCACAACGTGATCGACTTGTCCGTCGCTCAAAATAGCGACCCGTTGACCCGCCGATTCAATCAGCCCCGTCAGGCGCAAAGAATCTGCCGACAAGTCAACTGCTGCACGCCGATCGGCCTCATCGCCCCATTGGGCGGTTGACCACTGAAACAAACGACCAGTAATTGGTGGTAAATCCGCCGCACGAACACTCAGTGTGGGCGCGCGTTGTAACGCACGTGAATCTACCGGCTCGGAAACAATCCCGGCTGGTTTCTGACCTGCGTTCAAACGTTGATCCAACTCAGCCATGGCTGCTGCGTGGTTGTCATTGGGGTCGCCCAACTGCGGAAAAAAGGGAACCAACAATATCGCGAACAGAAAGTCCATCATGGATTTTTGACCTCTTCTGTTTGCGTTGCATTCAAGGGCAGTTGTGCAAAGGCGTTTAGTTCTCCAGTCATCTGCCAGCCACCGTCGTCCGGCAAGTACGCCATGTCAAACTCCTTCAAGCTCACCTGGCGGCTAAGCGCGGCAATATAATTCGGCAAACGTGCTATTGCATCGCCATCGCCACGCACACTGATGGTCACAGGCACCACGCGCATCACTTCGCGGTTCAGTGGCTCTTTGGGTGTGAACTCGGCAAGCTTTAGCTCGTAGTCGAGAATCAGGTCATTAATTCGCCCCAGCAGCGAGGCCAGCTCGCGCTCGGAAGGCAGTGCCATTTTCAACAAAGGCAATTGAACCTCCAACTCAGCCAAATCAGCCTCAATGGCAGGCCGGTCCAGCAGCAACCGAGATTGCGTGTCAAGTCGCGCCAAAGATTCCTGAATATTGGTTTCGAGTTGTGTGCTGATGGTCAAACTGTCTCTCCAGAACAGGAGAAAGCCCAGTATCAAAAACACCAACCAAAGCCCCGCAATCAACAACAGCCTTTTTGAAAAAGGAAGCAAGGGCAACTCTTCGGCCAAGTCCCGAAAATTCATTTCATCCAGGCGCATGTTCAGCACCTCTCAAAATGGCTCTAATCTCGAATAGATGACGGTTATCCACCACACCCTTAACCGTTTTCTTCGGCTCTGTCACCGACACCAGGTCGACCGACTCGAACAAACCGTTGCCGGCCTCCATTTGGTCCACCCACTGCGCCAGACTGGACACCGCATCGGTAAACCCGTTGACAATCAACACATCTTTGCTCACAAACAAGCGAGTCATCGACACATTCGAAGGCACTGTTCCGTCCAAGTATGAAACCCAACGACTTGCAAGAATCGATTCCTTCTCCACCGCCTCCAAAGCGCTAACCTGGCGATTCAGCACCGCAACTTTGTCCTTCATGGCCTGAACCTCGGTCACCCGGGTGGCCATTTCCGATTCCATCGCGCTCAAATTACCGAGAAATGCCTCCTGCCTCGCCACGCGTGCACTAAATTCGCTCCCAATCGCATAGCAGGCACCCAAACCCAGCAACGCACCCACGGTCAACTCGGCGATCAAACGTCGCTTTCTGCGCGCCTCTCGCAGCGCCCGGTAGGGGTAAAGATTGAATAAAATTACTCGCATGGCATGGCCTCCAGGGCGCCAAATGGCACCACATCGTCATGCCAGCGGCCCTGCAATTCTTTTCGAGGGGAAATATCAATCAAACGTGGTGACAGGGTCTGACTGCGCTTGGCAGTCGACTCACATCCTTTGGCATACATCAGCTCACCCCCCAAAATAAGGCGTACCGAGGCAACCTCCTCAGGGGCACCGTCCCTTGTCCATGTCGATACAAGCCGTTCTAGCGCTGAAACTGCCTGCACCACCGAGAAACCCTCTTCGCTGTGTTCCCAACTTTCATTGAAAAGCACGCCCTGAGAGAACACCGCCAATCGAACATGATGTCGGGACAACTCACCATGCAACAGAAAACGGACATCTACCGATTTCAAAGCAGCAGGGGCCATTTGCAAATAGCCATTCATGGCAGCAACGGTGTCCAGCGTAATGCCTAGACATGTCAGGCCACAGGACTGACAAGCGCGCATGATTTCATCAACCTGTTTTTGATCAATCCCGGCGACAGCCAGGCTGACACTGCCATCCGACAGTTCTGCCTTCACTTGCCAATCGAAAGCAGCCTCACGCTCCGATTCCCCTGCGGCCGCTTCCATCAATTCCTGAATCTGGAAACGAATCAAGTTTTCTCGCTCATCTTTGGCGACGCCAATCTCACCCAAATAAGCATGTTTGGATGGCACAGAAACCACCACGAACTGCGGTTTGGGCAAGGTCGCAGGAAGCGCCTGAATTGCAGCACGGATCGCTTGCACCAGCGATGCCGAACTCAACAGGGCATCATCCTGAGGGACAAGCTCGGAGGTACCGCCACCCGACGCACGAACCGACTTGAATGACAGGCAACCTTGACGCTCAATTTCGCCGTAAACCCACCGCCACCTACCCCCACTGAAAGAGATAGACAAAGCATGGGCCGCGCCTGCGTGTAAGCTGAACAACCAATTTCGAACTGATTTCATGGATAAACCCAGAGCAAGGTAGAGCTTCAGGGTAGAGAATTCGGTGTGGCCAGCTAACCCTCATTGGAGGGGGACAACCACTAGGGGGAGAGCACGAATTCACCACTAGAGTCAACGATCGGAAATTCCCGTGCGTTGGCAGATACAATGTAGCCACTAACACCAACACTGTTCCGACCTGTGAATTCAAACAAAATCCGCCTCAAGCACCACTCCGACGGCTTTATTGCGACCGCGCTCACCGTACTGATCGGCTTGGGTGTTTCTGGCGTATTGCTCGTGGGCGTGGCCCTGGCACTTATTTTTCCAAAGCTGCCCGACCTCGATACCTTGACCGATTACCGACCCAAGGTACCGCTGCGCGTGTTGACCACAGACGGCGTGCTGATCGGTGAGTTTGGTGAAGAACGCCGCCGCCCCGTCGACATCACCGAAGTGCCCTTGGTCATGCAACAAGCTATTTTGGCAGCAGAGGATGATCGATTCTATGAGCACGGCGGCATCGATTTCATGGGCGTTGCACGCGCCTTGGTGACCAACGTCACCTCGGGCGGGCGCACCCAAGGCGCAAGCACCATTACCATGCAGGTCGCCCGCAATTTCTTCCTCACCCGCGACAAAACATGGACCCGTAAACTGTACGAAGTGCTGCTGGCCTACAAAATTGAAGACAGCCTGAGCAAGGACGAAATTCTGGAGCTGTACATCAACCAGATTTACCTGGGCCAACGCGCCTACGGGTTCCAATCGGCCTCACAAGTGTATTTCGGTAAACCGCTGCGCGACATCAACGCTGCTGAAGCAGCCATGTTGGCGGGTTTACCCAAAGCGCCCTCCGCATACAACCCGATCGTGAACCCAAGTCGAGCCCGCGTGCGTCAGGAGTACGTGCTGCGCCGCATGAACGACCTTGAGTATCTTGACGATGCGCAATTTGAAGAGGCCCTGAGCACCGAGCTGGTGTACCGCAATCGCAAAGCCAATGGCGACGATATTGAAGCCACCACTGGCCTGACCATCAATGCAGACTATGCGGCCGAAATGGCGCGCCAGGCAGTGGTTGAAATGTATGGCGAGGAGGCTTACACATCGGGCATCACTGTCACCACGACCCTGATTGCCAAGGAACAACGCGCTGCCCAGCGCGCCTTGCGCAACAGTGTGATGGACTACGAACTGCGTCAATTCTTCCGCGGCCCCGAGGGCTACATTGAACTGCCGAATGACCCCAAGGAAGCCGAGGAAGTCATCGGTGACAACATCAGCGACTACACCGACTACGGATTTCTGCAAAGCGCGGTTGTGTTGTCAGCCAGCCCTGCTGAAGTGGTGGTGTCGCAAGGTGCAGGTGAGCCTCTGAAACTCACCGGCGCAAGCCTGAAGCCTGCTGAAAGCTGGTTGAATGAGCGCGCCCCGGCCAACAAACGACTGAAGCGCGGTGCTGTCGTGCGTATTTTGAAACGAAAAGACCAGCCCCCCATGCTGACGCAATTGCCTGAAGTAGAGGCTGCGTTCATCGCCATCAACACCAAAGACGGTGCAATCCGCGCGCTTTCCGGCGGCTTTGAGTTTTCTCGCAACAAATTCAACCACGTCACGCAAGCCACACGCCAACCGGGATCGGCTTTCAAGCCGTTTGTCTATTCCGCAGCACTTGAAAAAGGAATAACGCCGACCACGCTGGTGGCAGACGAACCTATTTTCGTGCCCGCTGACACTCCAGGTGGCAAAGACTGGAGCCCGAAAAACTACGATGGCAAGTACGATGGCCCCATGCTGCTCAAAGAAGGCTTGGCCAAGTCGAAAAACATGGTGTCCATCCGGGTGCTGCAAGAAATTACCCCGCAGTACGGCCAGCGCTGGGCCACGCAGTTTGGCTTTCCAGCCGCCAATGTGCCCCCTTACCTCACGATGGCCTTGGGTGCTGTTACAACAAACCCCCTGCAAATGGCCAGTGCGTTTGCAGTATTTGCGAATTCCGGTTATCGCGTAAAGCCCTATTTGATTGAAAAAATCACGGATGGCAGCGGCCGTATTGTGGCTCGCGCACGTCCTGCAGTTGCAGGCGAAGAAGCCAACCGTGTGATCGATGCCCGCAATGCATTTCTGACCACCCGCCTTCTGCGCGAAGTGGTTGAGCGCGGCACAGCCACCCGGGCCAAAGTGCTCAACCGGGGAGACATTGTTGGCAAAACAGGCACCACCAACGACAGCCACGACGCATGGTTCGCCGGTTACAACAGCGATATCTCAGCGGTTGCGTGGGTAGGATACGACCAACCCCGCAACTTGGGTGCTCGCGAAACCGGTGGCGGCCTGGCCCTGCCGATCTGGATTGATTACATGAAAGTTGCGCTGGCAGACTCGCCTGAAAAACCGCAGGTGGTTCCTCCAGGCATTGAGTACATCGACGGAAATTATTACTACTCTGAATACACACCGGGCAACGGTGTGGCCCGGATTGACGTCAACGGTGGCGGCGACGACATTCCCAGCCTATTTAACTTCCTGAGAGGCCTGGGTGGCATGCTTGAGGGCAGCGGTGAGGCACCAATCGGTGGCAACCCCACCTCAGGAGGCGATGGTACCAGCCACGCGGCACCCGCCCGTCCGCGCGAACAGCCTCGAGATGACATAGAACGGCTGTTCGGCAACAACTAGAAAACTTAAAAACTGGGGCAGTCTCGCCCCAGCTGGCCGCGCAACAGCTCAACAAAATGGGTTTTAAAGGGGGTTTTACTGCGGGTTTCCAACCATTCGCCATTGGCATACTGATAGTGAAAACCGCCCGATTTCGCAGCCAGCCACAGCTCGTGATTGGCCACCTGGCTGTTTAAAATCATCTTGCCTTTGTCTTCAAAATCAAGGGTTAATACATTGCCCGAGCGCATTGAATCTGCATCAAGGTCCAGCGTATCGACCAAGGATTCAATATACTCTTCTACTTGAACCAAAGTGGCGTCCACCACTGCCTGGAATTCTGTATCTGTCATGAAAAAATCACCTCTAAGAACATTGGCCATTGTCACCCTGTTTGCACTGGGCCTGAATGCCTGCGGTCAACGTGGACCACTTTATTTGCCCGAGCCACCCGCCCCTCTGCCCAAGCCCGCTGGCTACGACAAACCTGAACAACAGCAAAACCGCTAAACCTACAATTTCGAGCAAATTTTACCGTGCAAAACAACTCAGTGAATCCCAGTGACCTAAACCCCCACTTACAGTTCGACAAAGCCAGTGGTGAACTCCAGTTCGAGAACACCGAGCTTTCCGGTTTGGCGCAGGAATTCGGAACACCCTTGTATGTGTATTCCGCCTCTTCCATCAAAGCAGCTTATCGTGCTTATGCCAGCGCCTGTCAGGGCTTGGCCCATGTCACCATTTGCTATGCCGTCAAAGCCAACTCCAATATTCATATTCTGAAATTGCTGGCTCAAGAGGGTGCAGGATTCGACATTGTGTCTGCCGGTGAACTGGCACGTGTCATCGCAGCCGGTGGTGCTCCTGAAAAGGCAGTGTTCGCAGGCGTGGGCAAATCCATGCAGGAAATTGAATACGCACTGGGTCAAGGCGTGGGCTGCTTCAACGTGGAATCTGAAGCCGAAATGGAGCGCGTGGCCCTGGTTGCCGAGAAATTGCAACGGAAAGCCAATGTGTCGCTGCGTGTGAATCCCGATGTCGATGCAAAAACCCATCCCTACATTTCCACGGGTCTGAAGGAAAACAAATTTGGCGTATCGATGAATGCGGCCAAACGGGTGTACCAATTTGCCAATGCGCACCCTTGGCTAAACGTCCATGGTATCGACTGCCACATTGGCTCTCAACTCACGGATGCGAGCCCCTATTTTGATGCACTGGACCGCGTACTCGCCTTGCTTGACCAATTGTCTGCTGAAGGCATTGAAATCAATCATCTCGACCTCGGTGGCGGTATCGGCATTCGTTATCTGGATGAAACGCCACCCACACCTGCTGAAGTACTGCCCAAATTAATCGCCAAAGTCCAAAGCTGGGCTCAGGCCAAGGGTCGAAGCATGCCCACCTTGTCATTCGAACCTGGTCGCTCAATTGTGGGCAATGCGGGTGTTTTGCTGACTCAGGTTGAATTTCTGAAAGAAAACGAAGGTAAGCACTTTGCGATCGTGGATGCAGCCATGAACGATTTGATGCGGCCGGCCATGTACAAAGCCTTCCATGGCGTAGTGGCTGTTCAGAACAACCCGCATGCCGCCGCACAGGAATACGATGTGGTGGGACCGGTGTGTGAATCGGGTGATTGGCTTGCAAAAAATCGCACACTCGCCATTGAACAGGGCGACTACCTTGCCATTTTGTCAGCGGGTGCTTACGGCCAAACCATGGCCTCCAACTACAACAGCCGTGGCCGTGCTGCCGAAGTACTTTTGGAAAACAGCAAAGTCACTTTGATTCGTCGGCGCGAAACCATTGAAGACCAGCTTCGCCCCGAACTGGATGTTTAATTTCTACCCGGTATAAAAAAAGCCCCGATTCGTTGTGAACCGGGGCTTTTTCACAGGTACGAGATCTGTTTAGAGCTCGCCGTAGGAATGCAGACCGGACAGGAACATATTCACGCCCAAGAAAGCAAAACCGGTGACCAGCAAACCCACCAAAGCCCAATACGAAGCGACCACGCCACGCAGGCCTTTCACCAAACGCATGTGTAGCCAGGCAGCGTAGTTTAGCCACACCACCAGCGCCCAGGTTTCTTTCGGATCCCATTGCCAGTATGCGCCCCAAGCCTCTGCGGCCCACAATGCACCCAAAATGGTTGCAACCGTGAAAAAAGCGAAGCCCACAGCAATCGATTTGTACATCACATCATCGAGCACTTCCAGTGCGGGCAAGGCGTCTGCAATGCGCTTGCGCGCCAGCAAAATCGCGCCCACCACAGCACAACCGATGCCCAAGTACAACGCCCAGTAAATCGAAATGCCTTCTGTGCGAAACACCATGGGTTCCAGGAACATCAACACACCCAAAATACCCGTAGGGATCAATGCCTTGATGCTGGGTGCATGGGCATACACTTTCAGCAGGTAGGCAAAAGCCACCATTGCGGCAATCGAAAAAGTACCATAACCAATGAAGTTGGCAGGTACGTGAATTTTCATCCACCAGCTTTGCAGCGCAGGCACCAAGGGCTGAATGGCATAGGCTTGGCGCTCTACACCGTACCAGGCCAAAAAGCCCACTGCAGCCACCACCACCAACATGACGAAGGCACCCAGTTGACGCGTTTTGTACACCTGTTCATAAAACAGGTAATACATCGCAGTGATCAGGGCGAACAACACGAACACTTCATACAAGTTGGAAACTGGGATATGACCCACATCCGGACCAATCAGGTAGCTTTCATACCAGCGAATAAACATGCCGGCAAAGCCCATTACCACCGCGCCCCAAGTCAGCGCCGTGCCCACGAAACTTGCGGTGGGTGAACGTCCAACCAAGCCAATCCAGTAAGCCACCGTGGCCACCACAAACATCACGCCCATCCACAATATGGCGGACTGACTTGATAGCAGGTACTTCAGGAAAAACTTCTGCTCTGCGGCGGCCAAATCACCGTTGTAACTCGAAATGGCCAGCAAGCTCAAACCTGCCACAGTCAAAATCAGCCATTTCAGTGATCCCCAGCGATAAGCCATGTAGGCCGTCACTGGCACACAACTCCACAAAATAGTGATCTCGTAAACATCCATGAAGCTGTGGTATTGCTGCGAGGCATAACCCGCCGCGGCCACCAACAATGCGGCAAACGCAAAATCACTCCAATGAAATGATTTGGAAAACCAGCCCGCTTTCTTGGTAGGCAAGCCAGGCTTCTCGCCCGCGGGGGTTTGATTAATCCACGTCGAACTCATACTGCATCTCCTGCCGAGGCTGCTTTGGGCGCAGCCCTGCTGTTCAATTCATTCACAAACTGCTCGTACTCTTTTTCAAAATCCATGGTCTTTCGAGTGGTAGACATACCCATCATCACTTTGGAACCATGCTCATCCTGTGTAACCCAGAAAAATGCCCGGCGCTCACGGATGTAGAACATCGAAAATACCCCGACGCACAAAAACAAACAACCCAAGTACACAATCCATTGTCCCGGCGCCTTGGCCAACTGGAACACACTGGCCTTCACCTCATCGAACTGGTCCAGCTGAAACATCACAGGTGCGCCATACAGTGACAGGTCCGACAAAGCAATTTGAGCGTCCTGCACGAACCGGCCATGCACTTCATCAGGTACCGCCGGAGGCAAGTTGGCCGTGGTGCGTGAAAGTTGATAAACCTCCCACATGGCGCCTTGTAACAGACGGATAATCACGTCGCTTGCTTTTTCGCGCTCACCCTCTGGCACTGTGCTTTCTATAAACTGCGCAATGGCAGGCAAGCCCGACAGTGAATTGTTCAGACCAGCAAAACGCTCCAAGGCCCGCTGCGCACTGTCAGCCACGCTGGCGACCAACTGGGTAGAATCAGGCCTGTCACCAAAAGCCTGCTGCGCAAAACGCTGGGCTGCTGTTCTACGAATCTCATCATTTTGCAGGGCTGCGCGGAAACGCATGAAACCCTCCAGTTGACCATTGTCGTCCACTGGAATTCGCAGATACTTAAAGCCGTCTGCCGGGGTTTCACGCACACCCGCCAAATAATAGCGTCCGCCATCCAGGTTAATGGGCAACATGTAATTGTGAAACTCACGGGCTTGCCCCGCCTGGTCCCGCAACTTGTAGGTAATGCTGGGGCCAATGTTCGTGAATTTGGTCTTTGCGTCCTCTTTTACACCAGGGCCCAACACGCTGGCCAGGTTGGTCTCGAAAGGTGATAAGGCATCGGCATTGCCCAAGGCCAAATCATCCACACTCACCTGATCGGCATTGTCTACAGGCAAAGCTTCCACGTTGATCGATTTGAACGCGGTAAACTCCACCTTCAAATCCTTGCTCAAGTCACCCTGCAACTGGCTTAGGTCTCTAGCACCACCCACGATGCCATCCAGGTCAAAGCGATAATCACGTTCACCGGTCAGCGGAATGCCCTTCAGCTGAACCTTGGTACCCCCATCGTCGAAGCTGGATTGGTAAACAGTCACACCCTTGTAAATCAGCGGTTTGTTCACCTCAATCGTGGCTTCAAATCGCTCCTGTGTTTCCGGGTCAAACACGACAACATCACTGGCAAACAACTTGGGCATGCCAGTGCTGTAAAAATCAATTCGAAACTCTTTCAGGGTCAGCTCAAAAGGCAGGTCCTGCACCAGCAGACCATCGTCAGTATTCAACACCGCCACCCGGCTGGTTTCACCCTCCGGCAAAAGCAAATTGGCCCTGTAGCTGGGGTTTGCAGTGCCCAACCGCGCTTTTTCAGGAATGCCTGCAGTAATCTCTGCACCTGTCACCGGCGTTTTGCCTGTCGCCCATACCGCAACTTGCAGGGGTACTGCGCTATCAAGCAAACCACCAATACAAATCACAATAATCGACAAATGCGCAGCAATGTAGCCAAAGCGGTTCGCGCTGCCTGCTTTGGCAGCCACCATGGTGCCATTGTCGCGCACCGATTGCTTCACCTTGAAACCCTTGTGCTCCAGCCACTCCGTGATGATTCCCGGTAAAGCATCCGACTTTTCACTGAAACGACCTTCCCACCGGTGAGCGAATGCCCTCAAACTATTCTCGCGAATATTCTCGCGGTACACCCTCATTTCCTTGATCATCTTCGGTGTATTGCGATACACACACAAGGAAGTAGACACTACCAAAAAAGCCATTACGGCGATAAACCAGGGCGCGTTGTATATTCGGAACAGTCCCATAGGCTCGAAAAACGAAGCCCAGAAAGGTCCAAACTGGTTCACGTAATTCACCCAAGGATCGGCCTGACCCACCACCGTACCAATCGCAGAGGCAATACAAATCAGGGTCAGCAAGCTAATGGCAAAGCGCATGGAGCCCAACAGCTCCATCAAACTGACCCAAAACGATTGTTTGCCCATTCTTGGTGGGTTCAAATTGTTTGCAATGTCCCCTGAACTACTCACACGCTTCCCCGCTATTAACTCTGTGTACTCTTCTGGCTCTGCCCATGTCGAAAAAAAAGGGGCTATTCTCTAGCCCCTTTTTGACCGGCGATTGCGTCAAATGTTCAACGCAAACCTGCAATGTAATCAGACACTGCTTTCATTTCCTTGTCCGACATCTTGTTTGCAATCACAGTCATCTGTTCACTGTTGTTACGCACACCGTCACGGAAAGCGACCAATTGGCTTTCTGTGTACTCTGCATGCTGCCCACCCAAACGTGGATACTGGGCTGGAATACCGGCACCATTCGGGCTGTGACAACCGGCACAGGCTGGAATCTTTTTGTCAGCGATACCGCCACGATAAATCTTCTCGCCCAAGGCCAGGGTGTCTTTGTTCTTGGCAGAACCCAAGGTCTGCTTCTGTGCGGCCAGGTAAGCAGACACGTTCTTCATGTCTTCGTCCGACAAAGCAGCCGCAAAACCAGCCATGATCGCATTGTCACGCAGCGGCTTCTCGCCATCTTTACCTGGCTTGAAATTCACCAACTGCTTGTACAGATACTCCGCATGCTGACCGGCGATCTTGGGGTAAATAGAGGCCGAGGAATTACCGTCGGCACCATGGCAGGCTACACACTGCTGCATGATTTCCTTGCCCTTGGCCAGGTCTGGCTTGAACACTTCAACGGGGCCAGCAGCCTGGGCCACAGACATTGAAAACATCAAAGCGGCAAACAGAGAACTCAGTTTAAGCGTTGTCAGCTTGTTCAGCATGGTCAAACCCATCAAAAAGTGCATCAAAAAATAGTGCGGCGATCCCAAAAACCCCTGCCATGTCTGGCCCGGCAAAAGCACAGGCTCAATAAACAAAGGCGCGCATCTACAGCAAAGTTTTCACAAACCCTAGATTATAACCACTCAAGCGGCTGTCTTGCATCTAAAATGTGCGCATGACAATCAATTTCCACAACACGCATTTCGAGATCTCCGCATCTCGCATGGTCGAATGCCCGGGCGCCAGCGTCCCCGAGATCGTATTTGCCGGGCGCTCAAACGCCGGCAAGTCCACGGCCATTAACACCCTGTGCAAACAGCGGCAATTGGCCTATGCCAGTAAAATGCCCGGCCGCACCCAGCTTCTCAACTTCTTTCATGTCATTGAGCAGGCAGAGCCGATTGCACGCCTCGTCGACCTTCCTGGCTACGGTTTTGCGCAACTGGCCCAAACCAGTCAAAGCGTATGGGACAAAGAGCTGGGCAGTTACCTGGCCGAACGGCCAAGTTTGGTAGGCACAGTACTGATCGTCGACTGTCGTAGAGGTCTGCTTGAACTCGATTACGCCTTGATAAAATGGGTAGGGCATCGCCAGTTGCCTGTACACATTCTGCTGTCCAAGGCGGACAAATTCAACAGGCAAGAACAGGTGCTGGCCTTGCGCGCCACCCAGAAAGCCCTCGACCCTTATCGGGTGAACGGCCATGAAATCACGGTTCAACTGTGGTCAGCCTTGAAAAAAATCGGCATGGTTGAACTGGAAACCCAACTGTCAAACTGGGTCCGCCCCGCGGTATCCACCCCCGACATACCCGAAAACGAGCCGCCGACATCATGACCCAACATTTGTATCATCGCCCCCGGCGCCTGCGCCGAACAGACGCACTGCGCCGCTTGGTGTCAGAACACACTTTAAGTGCAGCCGACTTCATCTATCCCGTGTTCGTCATACCTGGCAGCAACAAACGTGAAGCAGTGGCCTCCATGCCCGGCGTCGAGCGACTGTCGCTCGACCTTTTGTTTGCCAAAGCCGAGCAATGCCTGGAACTGGGAGTACCGGTCATGGCCTTGTTCCCGGTCATTGAAACCGACAAAAAAACCACAGACGGCCTGGAAGCCACCAACCCTGAAGGTTTGGTTCCCCATGCGGTGCGTGAACTGAAAAAGCGCTTTCCAGAATTGATGTTGCTGACTGACGTCGCACTCGACCCGTTCACCAGTCACGGGCAAGATGGCCTGATCGACGACCAGGGCTATGTGCTGAATGACGAAACCGTTGAAGTGTTGCAAATGCAGGCTTTGGTACAAGCGCAGGCAGGCGTGGATATCGTCGCCCCCAGCGACATGATGGACGGTCGCATTGGCGCCATTCGCGAAACCCTCGAAGCGAACCGCTGCATCCACACCAGCATCATGGCCTACTCCGCGAAATACGCCTCGGCTTTTTACGGTCCCTTCCGCGACGCTGTGGGCTCCAGTGGCAACCTGGGCAAAAGCAACAAAAAAGTGTATCAAATGAATCCAGCCAACAGCAACGAAGCGCTGCTGGAAGTCGGCATGGACCTCGATGAAGGCGCAGACATGGTCATGGTGAAACCAGGCATGCCTTACCTGGACATTTTGTGGCGCGTGAAAGAGAAATTTGCCCGCCCCACTTTCGCCTATCAGGTCAGCGGAGAATACGCCATGATCAAGGCCGCCGCACAAAACGGCTGGCTTGATGAAAACGCAGTCATGCTCGAATCCTTGCTGGCCTTCAAACGCGCTGGCGCAGACGGCATACTGACCTACTTCGCACTCGACGCGGCAAAACTTCTGAAACAGGGTTAATTCGCATGGGAATCTGGACGCATCTGACTCAAGACAAGATCAAGAAGTTAAGTGATGCGCCCAACCAGCTGCCCGAGTCAGGGTTTCTATGGCTCGACACACAACTCGACGAAGAGTTGTCATGGCTGCCAACTGTGGAGTCCTTGCTGGGCTTCAAGCTGGATGAGCTGCACCTGGAAGACCTCGGCAACACCTTTCATCCCAGTCACTTCGACATTGGTGATGGCTACAACATTCTGATTATCCGGTCACTGTCCAGCAAACCCCTGTTTGACGAACACAATCGGCTCAGCATCAAAACACGCCCCGTATTTTTCGTCATTACCCCAAAGCTGTTGGTGACATTCCGGCCCAGAGACAGTCGCACATTTGCCATGGCCCGCAAATTCGTCGACAGCGCACCTGAAAAATCGCTGGATGAAATCGAAACTTTCCTGAAGTTCAAACGTGCGCCCGCCGGCACAGACGAGCTCATGATCCAGCTCGTCAGTAATCTTGTGGACCGTTTCATGGAAACCCGAATCGAAATTTCCGAGCAACTGGATCGCTGGCAACGCGATTTGCTGAACCCACGCAAACGCTTCCAGGACTGGAATGCCCTGCTTGCGGCCCGTAACGAAATGAATCGACTGGAATCCGTTGCCCAAGACCAGCGCGATGCGCTCACTGACTGGCAAGACGATCAGGAACGTGAAGGCCGCATGGCAGCCTCTCTACAAGTGAACGCACGCGACACGCTTGAACACCTCGAGCGAGTCGTCAGCCTTACCCGCCGTTTGGGCGCAAACACAGAAACTGCGGTGCAGCTTCACTTCTCGGCCACAGCACATAAAACGAATGAGATTGTCACCGTACTGACCATGCTGACAGCGCTGTTCATGCCGCTGACACTGATCAGCGGTATTTTTGGCATGAACTTTGAAGAAATGCCTTTCTTGAAAAACCCGAACGGATTCTGGATCAGCTTGGGGCTCATGGGCCTCTCCAGCGTCATTTCGGTCGCACTAATCTTCTGGATCAAAGGTCGAAATCACCTCGGCAAACCATGAGGCCACATCAACATCACAACCCAAGGCTGGGGCGAATCTGGTTCAAGGTCTGATCAAATCGCTTCGCATTCTGAAAACCAATGACCTGATGAATTGACTCTGTTTGCCTCGCTGGGAAAAACAAAATTGCAGGAGGTCCGAACAGGCTAAATTGCTTCAACAAAGCTTGGTCACCCGCAGTATTGTCGGTCACGTCCACCTGCACCAAACGAATACCCATGAGCTTTTCTTTGACCGAGCTATCAGTCAAGGTAAACAACTCAAACTCTTTACAACTCACACACCAATCCGCATAAAAATCAAGCATCACCGGCTGCGGGCTCGATTCAATCAAACTCAAAACATCCTCACTCCGCACCTTCTCAAACGCAGGCTTACCGGTTGAAAGCTGTTGGGACGTACCCTCCACAACGGCGCGCTGTCCATTCAAGCCAGCCAAAGGCTGAAGCAGACTGCTTGAGCCAGAAAACAGGCCCAACAGATAAATCAAAGCCAAAAGCGTAAACAGCAAACCGAAAGTTTTGCTGATCACCTTGCCTCTTGAGCCCATGGTCGCCATGCTGCTTGCGCCATGAAACAGCGCAGCAGCAGTCATACAGGCCAACAATGCCCACATCGCCATGACCAGCCAAACCGGTGTCACTGGCGTAATTGTCCATACAGCAACTGCCAGCAAAACAAAACCGAACGCTGCCGACACCCAACTCATCCAGGCTCCGGCTTTTGGCAAGGCAGCACCCGCACCGGCTGCGAACAATACCAAAGGCAAACCCATGCCCAGGGCCAGCAAAAACAAAGCTGCTCCGCCCAATACTGCGTCACCAGTTTGGCCGATATACAACAACGCACCCGCCAACGGGGGCGCAACACACGGACCTAACAACAACGCCGACAAAACACCCATAACCAACACCGGAATGAATTGCCCACCTTTCAGACGACCTGTTTTCTCTTGCAACCACCCTTGAAAACTCGCCGGCAATTGCAGTGAATATCCCATCAACAGCGCAACACCCAGCATCGCCAACACGCCACCAAACGCCCACAACACCGGTGGCTGTTGCATGGCCATGACCAGGCTTTGCCCGGTCAGCCCGGCTAGTACACCCAACAAAGCGTACGTCAGAGCCATACCCAACACATACACCAAGGCCAGAGCCATGGGCTTTGCTTTGCCCGCCCCGTGGCTACCAGCCTGCTGCCCGACCACCAAACTGCTGACAATTGGCAACATCGGCAAAGTACACGGTGTAAAAGCCAATAACAAACCCAAACCGAAAAATACCGGCAAGACCACCAGCCACGATTGAGCCGCCAGCCTGCTGGCCAAGTCGCCCGCTTCATCTGCAGGCAAACCAGCGCGGGATTGCTTGCTGTTTGTTGAGGGCAAATCAGACGTCTTTCCGAAGAATGCACCTACTCCACCACCTAACACCCCACCCAGCAATCCACTTTCCTTGAATACCACCGGCGTCGTCATAGGCGGGTAACACAACCCAGCATCCGCACACCCTTGGGAGATCATCACAGCTTTGGCCATATCCACAGGGTTATTACCCAAGCCATAGCGAATCTGAAACGCCATCTCACCCCGAAGTGCCTCAATTTCCTGATTCAAAAATTCATCAAACTTGCGATCGCCCCGAGGCAACTCAACAAATTCAAACACCGGCAAATTCATTGGGTTCTCAAGCGCAAAACGCTCACGGTACAGGTAATACTCAGGCGCAACTTTGGCGCGTACGTCGATCAGACAATCCTCAACACAAGCGGGATCTTGCACACTCAAAGTGAACTGAAAAGCCTCTTCTGGTGGCAAAAAATCATTGGCGCGCGCCTGGCTCAAACCCACCCACAAGTTTGCCAGCAGCAATAACGCTGGCAACATCCACCGCACAGCTCTGTCGCTCATGCCCCTACCCCCTTCTTGCCACTGGCAGCAATCCAGTCAAGGTAGGGCACATGCCCATCTGCAATTGGCAGCATGATTAACTCCGGCACATCATAGCCGTGCAAATGCGGCAAAGCTCTCTTCAATTCTTCGCATTGCGATTCCGAACACTTCATCATCAACATCCATTCCTTGGCCTGCTCGACCTTTCCCTGCCAGCGATACACCGACTCAATCGGGCCCACAATATTCACACAAGCCACCAACTGCTCGTCCACCAATCGATGGGCCAACTCACAGGCCCGCTCGTGTGACCCCACTGTCGAATAAGCCACCCAACAGCGTTCCGCCTTATTCCTCATGCGCCTTTCCGTTTAAACCTGCGTTCGGTCAAGAAGATCGCCAACCCTATTCCCACTGTCGCATAGACAGCCATTTGGGCTAAAAGTGCCGGCAACATGCTGAAATCGCGAGCATAAATACCCCGAAGCGCATCCACCACCACTGAAAGTGGCATGTAGTCAGCCACCCTCATTAACCATTCAGGCAACTGCTCCCTTGGGAAAAATGCGCCCGACAAAAATGTCATTGGCGTCACAACCAAGGTGAAATAGAACATAAAGAAATCGTAGCTGGGAGCCCTTGCGTTGATACACAGCCCAAACCCGGCAAACATCAAACAAGCAAGAATCAGCACTAGCCAGGACAAAATCCAGAACTGAACATCACCAATGCCCAAAAGCGCCACAATCAATAACATGGCTCCTGTGCTGATCAAACCTTTACTTGCAGCCCAACTGCATTCACCCAAAACCACCTCACGCAAACGAACCGGCGTGTTCATGATCACCTGCCATGTTTTTTGAGTGTGCATGCGTGAAAATGCAGAATACAACGCCTCAAATGTTGGCGCGTTCATCGCACTAATACAAACCGCGCCCACAGCGAGGTAGTTCAAGTAAGGCATGCCTCCCACATTGGGCAACATCGACCCAAGTCCCAATCCAAAAGCCATCAAGGCCATCACCGGATCGACTACATTGCCAAGCAGAGAGGGGAGCGCCAGCTTTCGCCACACCAAAAAGTTTCGGCGCCACACCTGAAATACCGCATGAAAATTAATCATCGCGCAAAGCCCTACCGGTCAAGGAGAAAAACACGTCTTCGAGATTTCCCGGGCGATAAATATAGTCCACATCGGATTGAGGCGAACCCTTCAGTGCCTCCAACATTTCATCCGCTTTTTCATTCCTGAAATAAAAAGTCTCGCCTCGCTGCTCCATCGGCTCATCCTCTGAACCCACAAGCTGTGTCACGCAACGCGCGGCGCCCGTACCCCATAACTCCAGCACTGCGTGGCCAACCACATTGCGAATCAGCGTCAGAGGTTTGTCACAGGCCACGATATCGCCGTGATCCAGTACAGCTACGCGATCCGCCAGTCGCTGTGCTTCATCCATGTAGTGCGTGGTTAAAAACATCGCCATGCCTTGGCGCTTCAGATCAACCAATCGATCCCAAATCACATGTTTTGCTTGCGGATCAAGGCCTGTCGTCGGCTCATCGAGAAACAGAACCTTCGGCTGATTGATCAAAGCCCTAGCCAGCATCAAACGTCTACGCATTCCACCTGACAAGGTGGCCACGGAATCATTCCTGCGGTTAACCAACTGCGCGAAACTTAACAGCAACTCTGCACGCTCGCGCAACTTGTCACCGTGTAGGCCAAAGTATCGACCAAACACCATCAAGTTCTCAAATACGGTGAAATCGGGGTCTAGTGCATCGTATTGCGGCACAACACCCACCTCCTGTCTGGCAAGGTGTCCGGCATCAGGAAGTCTCTTTCCCAACAACTCCACCACACCTGAATCTGCTTGCGCCAAGCCCAAAGCCAAGGCAATCGTAGTTGACTTTCCGGCACCATTGGGCCCCAGCAACGCCACACACTCACCGGCGCTTAGAGAGAAATTCAAACCTGTCAGTACATCGCGCCCACCATAGGTTTTGCGCACGCCACTCAAAGTCAATACAGTAGAACCAGCCACTTACCAGCATCCCCAACAACTGTCACCACAACATCGGCTTACAAAAGAAAATAAAAAAGCCGCGCTAGCATAAGCTAACACGGCTTTCTCACAACTGATCCCAGACCACTGACATTCAGCATCACTTGAAGCGGCAACATCGTTACCCCACCAAGTAATGTCAAATAGTTAGGCCTGCTCTTCAGCGATTTCTACGATCTCAGCAGTTTCCGGACGATCCACCAATTCAACCAAAGCCATTGGTGCATTGTCGCCTTTGCGGAAACCGAACTTCAGAACACGCATGTAACCACCTGGGCGAGCAGCGTAACGAGGACCGATCTCGTCGAACAGCTTCACAACCATTTCACGATCACGCAAGCGGCTAAATGCCAGACGCTTGTTGGCCAGTGTTGGCGACTTGCCCATAGTGATAATGGGTTCTGCAATTTTGCGCAGTTCCTTGGCCTTTGGCAGCGTTGTTTTGATCACTTCGTGACGCAACAAAGCGTTGGTCATGTTTCTAAACATTGCAAGGCGGTGGCTGCTGGTGCGATTTAGTTTACGCAATCCATGACGGTGACGCATTTTAAATATCCTTCAATCTAACAAACGCTAAGCTCAAGGCTTATCGAGACCGGCGGGTGGCCAGTTTTCCAATTTCATACCGAGTGTCAAACCGCGTGCGGCCAACACCTCCTTGATTTCGTTCAATGACTTGCGACCCAGATTAGGAGTCTTCAACAACTCGTTTTCCGTGCGCTGAATCAGATCGCCGATGTAGTAAATATTCTCTGCTTTCAAACAGTTTGCCGAACGCACAGTCAGTTCCAGATCATCGACTGGGCGCAACAGAATTGGATCAACCTGTGGCGCACGCTGCGAAACTTCAGGTTCAGCAGTATTTTCCAATGCTGCAAACACAGATAGTTGTTCGACCAGAATACGTGCAGCCAGACGAATTGATTCCTCAGGCGACAACACGCCATTGGTTTCAATCGACATCACCAAACGGTCCAAGTCGGTACGTTGTTCTACACGCGCGCTTTCGACGGCGTATGAAACACGCTTAACAGGGCTAAATGATGCGTCCAACACGATACGGCCAATTGCCTTGCTTGGCTCGTCAGGAAAACGACGAACTGAACCTGGCACGTAACCACGACCTTTCTCCACTTTGATTTGCATATCCAGCTTGCCGCCTTGCGACAAATGGGCAATCACGTGATCCGGGTTGATGATTTCCACATCATGAGGAAGCTCGATATCACCTGCAGTCACTACACCCTCAACCTCGCGCTTCAAAGTCACGGTCACCACATCTCGTGACTCCAACTTGAACACGATACCCTTCAGGTTCAACAACAGGTCAACTACGTCTTCCTGCACACCATCCAGAGTCGAGTATTCATGAACCACCCCAGCTATCGACACCTCTGTAGGTGCATAGCCGATCATGGATGACAACAGTACACGACGCAGAGCATTGCCCAGAGTGTGGCCATAACCACGCTCGAACGGCTCCATCACTACTTTTGCACTATTGGGGGCGACTGTCTCGACCTCAACAATACGGGGCTTCAGCAAGCTAGCATTAAACATTCAAAATCCTTTTCAATACCCTCGGCTCGTTACACCGATAAGGCTGGGGATCCCTGGGATCAGTTAATCAAATTAACGTGAGTACAATTCAACGATCAAGCTTTCGTTGATCTCTTGGGAGAGGTCAGCACGCTCGGGAACACTCTTAAAAGAGCCTTCCAACTTCTTCGCATCCACATTAACCCACAGGGGGAAACCCATCTGCTCGGCCAAAGTTACAGACTCAACGATACGTGCCTGTGTCTTCGACTTTTCGCGAATGGAAATAACGTCATTCAACTTCACAGAGTAGGAAGGAATGTTAACGGCCTTGCCATTCACCAAAATTGCCTTGTGGCTCACCAGCTGACGTGCTTCGGCGCGAGTGGAGCCAAAACCCATGCGATAAACCACATTGTCCAAACGAGACTCCAACAACTGCAACAATGTTTCGCCAGTATTGCCTTTGCGGCGTGAGGCTTCCGCGAAATAACGACGGAACTGCTTTTCCAGCACGCCGTACATGCGCTTTACTTTCTGCTTTTCACGCAATTGTTGACCATAGTCAGACGTACGAGCACCGGAGGTGCGACCATGCTGACCTGGCTTTGAATCAAGCTTGCACTTGGAATCGAGACTGCGGCGTGCACTTTTCAGACTTAAGTCTGTGCCTTCACGACGCGACAACTTACACTTTGGACCTGTATATCTAGCCACTTGAAACCTCTTTCATTACGCGATTTGACTCGCTTCAGTCCGTCAAACAATCTGACGAACAATGGTCTTAAAAAAATTAGATGCGACGACGCTTGGGAGGACGACATCCGTTGTGCGGGATCGGAGTGATGTCAGAAATACTGGTCACTTTGATACCCAATGCATTCAAAGCACGTACGCTAGACTCACGGCCGGGGCCTGGTCCTTTAATAAGCACTTCAACTGTTTTGATACCGCATTCCTGTGCAGCCTTACCCGCAACCTCAGCAGCCACCTGAGCAGCAAAGGGAGTCGACTTGCGAGAGCCCTTGAAGCCTTGAGCACCCGATGTAGACCAAGCCAAAGCATTGCCCTGACGGTCAGTGATCGTGATGATGGTGTTGTTGAATGATGCGTGTACGTGCGCAATACCGTCAGAAATATTCTTTTTGACTTTCTTGCGTGCGCGGTTATTCGCTGTTCCTTTGGCCATTTGGCTAACCTTCCTATGATTACCTGATTATTTCTTCAGTGCGATACCAGCACGCTTCGGACCCTTGCGAGTACGAGAGTTGGTGCGAGTACGCTGACCACGTACAGGCAGACCCTTACGGTGACGGAAACCACGATAGCAACCCAAATCCATCAAACGCTTGATGTTCATGGTTACTTCACGGCGCAGATCACCCTCAGTCAGGTACTTGCCCACTTCGTCACGCAGCTTTTCCAAATCTGCGTCGTCGAGGTCTTTAACCTTCTTGGACTCAGGAATTGAGGTCACTGCACAAATTTTCTTGGCGGTGGAACGACCAATGCCGAAAATAGCAGTCAGACCGATTACGGTATGCTGGTGGCTTGGAATGTTAATGCCGGCAATACGAGCCATTTAAATCCCCTTTTATTAACCTTGACGCTGCTTGTGGCGCGGCTCAGAACAAATCACGCGAACAACGCCTTTGCGCTTGATCACTTTGCATTTTCTACAAATCTTTTTTACAGATGCCTGAACTTTCATGGCGAAACTCCAAAAAGAACCAATTCATTTGGCTCGAAAAACAATTCGTGCTCTGGACAAGTCGTACGGCGTCAACTCAACCGTCACCTTGTCACCAGGAAGAATGCGAATATAGTTCATGCGCATCTTGCCTGATATGTGACCAAGCACCACGTGACCATTTTCCAATTTCACTCGAAAAGTGGCGTTAGGGAGGTTCTCTACTACCTCTCCCTGCATTTGGATAACGTCGTCTTTAGACAATCACTACCTCGTTAATCCAGAACCTTTGAAGCTTGATTTCTTCAACAGGCTGTCGTATTGCTGGGACATCACGTAGGCCTGAACCTGTGCCATGAAATCCATCGCAACCACTACAATAATCAACAGAGATGTACCGCCAAAATAGAACGGAACACTCAATCCCAAAACCAGGAATTCAGGCAGCAGACACACCAAAGTGATATAAGCTGCACCAATCAGGGTTAAACGAGTCAACACCTTATCGATGTATCGTGACGTTTGCTCACCAGGGCGAATTCCAGGCAAAAATGCACCGCTTTTCTTTAAGTTATCTGCCGTCTCTCTGCTGTTAAACACCAAGGCGGTGTAAAAGAAACAGAAAAACACGATCGCAGCAGCGTAAAGCAACATGTACAGAGGGTGTCCAGGAGAAAGAGTCTGTGACACCTCTTTCAAAAAACCAACCACTGCACCATCACCGGAACCAAACCAACTCGTCAAAGTTGCAGGCAGCAAAATAATGCTGGATGCAAAAATCGGAGGAATCACACCGGCCATGTTCAACTTCAGTGGCAAGTGCGAAGTTTGTCCCTGGTAAATTTTGTTTCCAACCTGTCGCTTTGCGTAATTCACAGTGATCTTGCGTTGACCGCGTTCAACGAACACAACCAAATAAGTCACAGCCACTGCGAGAACTACAATCATCAACGCAACAAGAGAGTTCATCGCACCAGTTCTCACCAGTTCAAACAACCCACCAATCGCTCCAGGCAAGCCAGCTGCAATGCCAGCAAAGATCAAAATCGAGATACCGTTACCCAAACCACGTTCTGTAATCTGCTCACCCAACCACATCAAAAACATGGTTCCAGTAACCAAAGAAACAGCCGTAGTAAATCGGAACGCCATACCCGGATCAATCACCAGACCAGCCTGGGACTCTAAGGCTATTGAAATACCAATCGCCTGAAAGGTGGCCAAAAAGAAAGTGCCGTAGCGTGTGTATTGGGTAATCTTGCGACGACCCGCCTCACCTTCCTTTTTTAAAGCCTCCAGCTGCGGAACCACCACACTGGCCAATTGCATAACAATCGACGCAGAAATGTAGGGCATGATGCCCAAGGCAAAGACGGTAAAACGGGACAAAGCCCCGCCCGAGAACATGTTGAACATGCCCAAGATACCGCCTTGCTGGCTATCAAACAGCTGCTTGAGCTGGGTAGGATCGATTCCAGGTACTGGAATGTGTGCGCCAATACGATACACAATCAGAGCCAACAACAAAAATACCAGACGCTTGCGCAAGTCGGTAAATTTGTTGGATGACGCCAATGTAGATGGATTAAAGGCCACGCGATACTCTCTTAAGCGTTAATGGTGCCGCCAGCTGCCGAGATGGCCTCTGCTGCGCCTTTCGTTGCCTTAATGCCGTTCAGTACCACAGCACGCTTGATTTCACCAGCCAGAATAACTTTCACTGACAAAGTTTGAGCGGGAACCAGACCAGCTTGCTTCAAAGTCAGAATATCTACGGTGTCTACGGCCAAAGTGTCCAGATCGGTCAAACGGATCTGAGCATTAAAGGCAGCGGTACGTGAAGAGAAACCACGCTTCGGCAAACGACGGTGCATTGGCATTTGACCGCCTTCAAAACCGACTTTGTGAAAACCGCCACTGCGTGACTTTTGACCTTTGTGACCACGGCCAGCTGTTTTACCCCAACCAGAACCAATACCACGGCCCACGCGCTTGCGGTTAAACTTACTGCCTGGTGCAGGTGCAAGTGTATTCAGTTCCATTATGCAGCCTCAACTTTCAACAGGTATGACACCTTGTTAATCATTCCACGCACTTCGGGCGTATCAACCAGCACTCGGCTGTGGTTCATACGACGCAGACCCAAACCGCGCACTGTTGCACGATGAGTTTCTTTGGTTCCGATAATGCTCTTAACCAACGTAACTTTTACAGATCCGCTCATGATTAAGCCTCAAATAACTTTTCAACTGACAGGCCACGCTTGGCGGCGATCTCAGCTGGAGTTTGCAACTTGCCCAAAGCGTCCAAAGTTGCGCGAACCAGGTTGTAAGGGTTCGAAGAACCATGGCTTTTGGCCACAATATTACGAACTCCAACAACTTCCAGAACGGCACGCATTGGACCACCCGCGATAATGCCGGTACCCTCTTGCGCCGGAGCCAGGAACACTTTGGATGCGCCATGCTGTCCGTACACAATGTGATGGATCGAACCATCGCGAAGCGACACTTTTTCCATTTGACGACGAGCCTGCTCCATGGCTTTTTGAACAGCCACAGGAACTTCACGGGACTTGCCTTTGCCCATACCCACGCTACCGTCACCATCACCAACTACGGTCAATGCTGCGAAGCCCAAGATACGGCCACCCTTAACAACCTTGGTCACGCGGTTAACCGCGATCATTTTTTCCTTAAGGCCGTCATCACGCGCTTCAGGCGCGGCATTTTTACCTTGCATTCTTGCCATGATCACTCCTTAGAATTTCAAGCCAGCTTCACGCGCAGCGTCAGCCAGTTCTTTAACGCGACCATGGTAGGCAAAGCCTGAACGGTCGAACGCAACTTCACTGATACCGGCAGCCAAGGCACGCTTGGCAATAGCAGCTCCAACCAATGCTGCCGCAGCCTTGTTCGAACCGGACTTACCATCCAGTTGAGCACGCAACTCTTTGTCATTGGTAGACGCAGCGGCCAACACCTGACCACCATCTGACGAATGAACCGCAGCGTAGATGTGGGAGTTGGTACGGAACACACACAGACGGGTTGCACGTGCAAGCGCAATACGACGTCTGGTTTGTTTTGCACGACGGGCACGTGCTTCTTGTTTAGTTTCCATGATTTACCTCTTGGCGCCTTATTTCTTCTTGGTCTCTTTGATAACCACACGCTCATCCGAATAACGCACACCCTTGCCCTTGTATGGCTCTGGTGGGCGGTACGCGCGGATTTCAGCGGCAGTTTGACCAATAACTTGTTTGTCGGCACCCTTCAAGACGATCTCGGTGGGTGTTGGCGTCTCAGCCTTCACGCCTGCTGGCAGCTTGTGAATGACAGGGTGGGAGAAACCCAGCGCCAGGTTGATCGAGTCACCCTGAACTGCAGCCTTATAACCCACACCCACCAACTGCAACTTGCGCTCGAAACCCTTGCTTACACCGTTAACCATATTGGCCAACAATGCTCGGGCGGTACCAGCCTGCGCATTTGCATCGGTTGTATCCACAACCGGCTTAACAGACAAAATGCCGTTTTCAAACACCGGCATAACCAATGAATTTACATTCAGTTTCAATTCAGCGTTACCGCCTTTCACTGAAACAACCTGACCACTCACAGTAACCTGCACGCTTGTAGGCACGGAAATGGGAGCTTTCGCTACTCTTGACATTTCATTACCCCTTTAAGCCACGTAGCAGATGACTTCGCCGCCAATACCAGTGGTACGGGCCTTGCGATCAGTCATCACGCCTTTGGAAGTTGAAACAATAGCCACACCCAAACCGTTCATTACCTCAGGAATTGCGTCTTTACCTTTGTAAATGCGCAAACCGGGCTTGGAAACGCGCTCGATCTTTTCGATCACTGGGCGACCAGCGTAGTACTTCAACTCAATTTTCAATACAGGTTTTGCGGACTCACCCACAATTGAGAAGCTCTCAATATAGCCTTCGTCTTTCAAAACTTGCGCAATAGCTACCTTCACTTTTGAGGAAGGCATCTCAACCGAAACCTTGTCAACACCCTGAGCATTGCGAATGCGGGTCAACATGTCGGCGATTGGATCACTCATACTCATAATTAGAACCCCTTACCAACTTGCCTTAGTGATTCCAGGAATCTCACCACGCATGGCAATTTCACGGATCTTGTTACGGGCCAAACCGAACAAACGGAATGTGCCGCGGGGACGACCAGTCAATTCGCAGCGATTGCGCTGACGAGTTGGGTTCGCGTTTCTTGGCAGCGCCTGCAACTA
>NZ_ABCT01000006.1 GCF_000170915.1 Limnobacter sp. MED105 | reverse complement strand
GCGTTTTGGCTGAACTCTGCACGCGCACCCACGATTGCCTTGCAAATTTCCAACGCCCCATCGCGCGGAGGATCAACCAATAGTTTGTCGAATTGCCCCCAGCTTTCCCATTCAGGTGTTTCCACTTCAAACAGGTTGCGCACGTGAAATTCTGTTTTGTCGGCCAAACCGTTGAATTCAGCATTCTCACCGGCCCGGCTTACAAGGTCTTGTGAACCTTCAAAGCCCTTCACATAGCTGCTTTTTGTGGCCAAAGGCAAAGAGAAATTACCAAGACCACAAAACAGGTCAAGCACACGGTCTTCAGGTTTCAGATCAAGCAGCGACACGGCGCGGCTGATCATGGCGTCGTTGATCATGTGGTTCACTTGCGTGAAATCAGTGGGCCTGAATCGCATGCGAATGCCAAAGCTTGGAATGCGATAAGTGAGGTCTACCGGCTTGTCTGCTTCAAGGCGGTGCGCTGTGGCCGGGCCACCGGGTTGCAACCACCAGTCCACACCCCATTCATTGCCAAATGCCCGAAGCGTATCAAGATCTGATTCACTCAAAGGCTCCAAATGGCGAAGGACCATGGCAGTTACGCCATCGCCAACAGCGAGTTCAATCTGCGGAACGCGCATGAAAATACTCAATGTAACCAGCATATTGCCCAAGGGCACGATCATATTGGACACATGTTTAGGCAGTACATGGCATACCTGCATGTCAGCCACATACGAGGAAGACTTCTCGTGAAAACCCACGAAGAAGCGGTCTTTCTTGATCACAAACCGGGTGCTTAAGCGCGCACGGTGCCGGTAACCCCAAAAAGAGCCGTAAATAGGCGGCATCATTTGTTCAGGGGTTTGGCGACCAATTCGCTGCAGCAGGTCTTCAAGTGCACGATTTTTAATGGCCACCTGTGCATTGGGCTCGATGTGTTGCATGGCACACCCACCACACACCCCATAATGCGGGCATTTGGGAGTAGTACGAGTGGAAACCGAATTCAGCACCTGCAGTGTTCTGCCTTTTGAATAGCTTGGCTTTACTCGCGTAATTTCAGCAACCACGGTTTCACCGGTGATTGCACCATCGATAAAGTGCACTTTGCCATCCACATGGCCAATGCCATTGGCATCCAGGTCGATTGATTCAATGGCAACTTGCACCTGTGGAAACACCACAGGTGTTCGGTCTTTTTTCTTTTTGCGGCCCATGGCTACATTCAATAAAAATTAACGGGCCGGGAGGTAATCCATCGGGTCAACAGGCTTACCTTGCTTACGCACCTCAAAGTGCAGCTTGGGGCGGTCAGAATCGGACTGCCCTGCTTCAGCAATTTTCTGGCCTTTGGTGACGGGTTCGCCTTCTTTCACCAACAAGGTTTTGTTGTGCGCATAGGCAGTCAACAAATTGTTGTCGTGTTTCAGAATAATCAAGTTGCCGTAACCGCGTAGCGCGTTGCCTGAATAAACTACACGCCCAGCCTGGGAGGCCACCACAGGATCACCAACCTTGGCGGCAAGATCAATACCCTTGTTTACACCCGCCTTGTACCCTTGAATGATTTCACCTGGGTGCGGCCAGATAAAACCCAAGGTAACAGCAACAGGTGCGGGTGGTTTGATTTCAGGTGCTGGTGTGGCCTCAACGGGCTTTGCACCACCAGCGGGTGTGATTGGGGTTACTTCAACGCCACTGTCTTCAATGGTTGATCCCGAAGTACCGCCGGCTACAGCAGTAGGCGCACCTGTCACGCGCAACTTTTGACCAATGCTTAGTTTGCTGGGATCGCTCAAATTGTTGGCACGCGCCAGTTCACGCCAATCCAGGCCAAAATCCAGAGCAATACTGTACAGGGTGTCGCCAGCCTTGACGGTGTAAACACCGTCGGTAGCCACGGCAGTGTCAGTAGAACGGGAGGGCAAACGATCGACCACAGGAGCCTGGTTACCCGTTGTTGTACAGGCTGCCAAGAAGGTCAGTGTTGCGAATCCAACTGCCAATGCACGTGTGTGACCCAGCAATTGGGTTCTAGTTAATGCGCCACGTTTCATACGATGCGGGTTCCTTGTAACAGGGGTACGAATTTTACCAAGTCTTTTTTCTCTCGGTGCCATTTGTCGACCGCCAATCGATCAACAATGACCAGATTTTGCTGATTCTGGTCAGCCACGGGCACAATAAGGCGCCCGCCAATTTTCAACTGCTTCAGCAAGGCTTGTGGTATTTCCAAACCCGCAGCGGCCACAATGATGACATCAAACGGCGCTTGTGAGGGCAAACCCACCAAACCATCGCCATGTATTACTTTGACTTTCTGAAAGCCTGCAAGTTTTAAGTTGCGTTGGGCTTTGTCGTACAACGCCTCAATGCGTTCTATGCTGACCACACGCTTTGCAATTTGAGCGAACACGGCGGCCTGGTAACCACAACCCGCGCCCACTTCCAGCACATTGTCGAGATCCTTTCGGCCATCCAGTGCATATTCTGCAAACCGGGCTACTGTGAATGGTCGGGAAATCGTTTGCTGGTGCCCGATTGGCAAGGCTGCATCTTCGTAGGCGCGCGAGGCAAACGCTTCGTCCACAAACAAATGCCGTGGCACAGCACCAATTACATCGAGCACACGCTGGTTCACGATGCCCAGGGTTTTCAATTTTTGAACCAAGTGCCCACGCGCACGCTCGGAGGTCAAGCTTGAACCGCCGATGCGTTCCGGAATGCGATCCAGTTTGCGCGCAGACTGGGTAATCAGCGCAGGTGCTGGCTTGAAACGGGGCTTTTGATCCATGTTGTTGTTTTACAGCCAATCGGCCAGGGTCTTCATTTGTTCGGTGTGCGTCAAATCAGCCTTCAAGGGACTGATCGAAATTTTACCCTGCTTGACCGCATAAAAATCGGTACCAGGGCCCGCATCTTTGGCGCCGCCGGGTGGGCCAATCCAGTAAACAGTTTCATCTTTCGGGTTCTGGGTTGGAATCACGGGCTCGGCATGGTGGCGCTTGCCAAGTCGGGTGCATTCATAGCCCTGCATGTCATCGTAAGGAATCGGGGGGATGTTCACATTTAGCAAACAATGCTCCAGACCCAGCTTGTTGTTCAGGAAGCGATCCACGATTTCAGCTGCCACTCGAGCCGCGCTGTCCAGGTGCGCGTAACCTTTGCCAGCCAGCGAAAAAGCGATTGCAGGCAAACCACACTGAAAGCCTTCCATGGCGGCTGCCACAGTGCCTGAGTAAATCGTATCGTCGCCCATGTTGGCGCCGTTGTTGATGCCAGACACCACAAGATCGGGTCGCCTTTCCAGCAAACCAGTCACCGCCACATGCACGCAATCGGTGGGAGTGCCATTGACATAACGAAAGCCATTGGCTGCTGTGCGAACGGTGAGTGGCCGGTCAAGCGTCAGCGCATTTGAGACACCAGAACGGTCTTGCTCGGGCGCCATTACCTCCAGGTGAACCGTGTTGCCAAAGCGTTCAAGCAAAGCACCGTGCAAAGCCAGAATGCCAGGGGCGCTGTAGCCGTCGTCGTTGCTGATCAGAATGTGCGGAATGGTCAAGATCAGGCTTCCTTGCGGCGAAATACCCAGGTGTTCTCGGTGGATTCTTTGGCGGCAAAAGCATAGCCTGCCACCTTGAACTTTTTCAGATGCTCTACATCGGTAATGCGTTGATCAACAATGTAGCGGGCCATTAAACCACGCGCTTTTTTAGCGAAAAAACTGATGATTTTGTACTGGCCGTTTTTATAGTCCTGGAACACGGGCTGAACCACGCGCGCATTCAAAGCCTTGGTATCAACCGATTTAAAGTATTCATCAGAGGCCAGGTTCACCAAGACCGGGTCTTTCTTGGCAAGCTCCTTGTTCAGGGCAGGCGCCACGGTTTGCTTCCAGTAGGCATACAAGTCTTTGCCTGCAGGGTTGGGCAGCTTGGTACCCATTTCAAGGCGATAAGGTTGCATCAAATCGAGTGGGCGCAAAATGCCATACAGGCCCGACAGAATACGCACATGCTTTTGTGCAAAAGCCAGCCCTTCTTCATCCAGGGTTTTGGCATCAAAACCATCGTACACATCGCCATTGAATGCTAACAGCGCAGGGCGTGAATTCTTTTTGGTGAACTTCGGGGACCACTCGCTGTAACGCGTTGCGTTAAGCACACCCAGCTTGTCTGACACCGACATCAGTTCGGAAATATCAGCAGGGCTCATGGGACGCAAAATATCGACCAGACCGGCCGCTTGCTCAACAAATTGTGGCTGCGTACTGGTTTGGACAGACAAGGGTGTTTCGTAATCGAGCGACTTTGCGGGAGAAAGAACTACAAGCATGAACGTGAATCACCTGGTTGTTACTACGGGTTTATTATCGCAGGATCTGGCAGGTGATTCAGGGACAGAGTGGTGTGAAGCCGGGAAAAATACCCAATACAAGGTATGCGAGTGGCCGGTTTTGTGAGGTTGGCCGCGGATGCGACTTTGTCGCTCCGCTTCTGGCCGTGTCTCCCAGACTGTCTCTCCCGAAGATAAATGTATTACCTGTCACATGCGCCAATTGGATTCAGGCAATTGTGTTTGCAAGTTTTGATTTACTGTATATAATCACAGCATGTCAATTCGAGATTGGTGCCATGAAAGGTTTAACTGCTCGTCAACAAGAAATTCTTGATTTAATCCGGGACCAAATTACCCAGTTTGGTCGGCCCCCTACCCGCGCTGAAATTGCACGGCAACTGGGCTTTCGCTCAGCCAATGCAGCAGAAGATCACTTGCAGGCTTTGGCCAAGAAAAATGTCATTGCCCTGGATGCCAGTACATCACGCGGTATTCGCTTGCTGGGCGAATACGCTGAAGGTCTGGAAGAAACAGCTAGCAAGGCAGCCGAACGTGCAGTCGAGCAGTTCATGCAACTGCCACTGATAGGTCGCGTTGCTGCCGGCAGCCCGATTCTCGCCCAAGAACATGTGGAAAAACAAATTCCTGTTGATCCTTCGCTGTTCCCAGACAAACCCGATTACTTGTTGAAAGTACGCGGTATGTCCATGAAAGACATCGGCATTATGGATGGTGATTTACTGGCTGTAAAAAAAGCCAGCACCGCTCGAGCGGGTCAGGTTGTGGTTGCACGCGTGAACGACGATGTCACCGTGAAACGTTTTTTCCAGAAAGGCCATGTGGTTGAATTGCAAGCCGAGAACAGCGATTTCGCTCCAATCGAAGTCGACCTGCGAACCGAAACCTTCGCAATTGAAGGTTTGGCTGTTGGTTTGATTCGCCAAGGTCAGTTGCATTAAAAACCAGTAATTGCACTACAAAGCAATGTCGGGGAGTTGTGTTGTGTCGTCTGATCTTTCCAACATTCACCCGGGCGTGTGGCGCGCCCACCAGCTTGCCATCGACAGCAGTGCACGCATACCCAGCGGTTTTTCCGCCCTTGATCAACAACTGCCCGGGGGTGGCTGGCCCACCCGCAACTTGATTGAACTGCTGCTGAAACACCATGGCATTGGCGAACTTCGCTTTCTAATGCCTGTGTTACGCAAGCTGACGCTGGAGAAAAAAAAACTGGTGCTGATTGGCGCACCGCTGCTTCCACTCACGCCTGTATTTGAGCAGTTTGGAGTGGCTTTGAACCAAGTGCATTTGATTCAAACCGACAAACCCCAGGATCGGCTTTGGGCCATTGAACAAGTGCTGCAAAGTGACTCCTTCGGCGCGCTTTTCATGTGGCTTCCCGAAGAAAAAACACTGTGTAGCCCAACCGTGTTGCGCCGCTTGCAGTACCAGGCCACACGTTCACAGGGGCTAAGTTTTGTGTTTCGACCCATTCGGGCACAAATGCAGCCCTCCCCGGCTTCACTGCGCTTGTGCCTTACGGCCCAAAATCCAAACACCCTGCGAGTGCATTTGATCAAACGCAGGGGCCCGGTACTAGAGCAACCGGTACTAATCGATTTACCCAAACCGCAAGGTGCTTTACACGACACCCCGCACTCACAGGAGCTTGTTCGTGCGTTGGATCGCCCTGAGTTACAGACAATCCCGCAACCCACGCGAAGTCAAATCGCAATTTGATGCCAATTCGTTGTTTGAATTGGCATCGCATTACAGCCCGGTGGTGTGCTGGCGACAAGACCAGCATCATGAATACGTAGGTTGGCTGGTCGAGGTACACAGCAGCTTCAGGTTGTTTGGTGGTGCACAGGCTTTACTTTCGCAATTGTGGCAAAGCGCAGACGAATTTCCTGGTGAATTACAACTGGCCAACCACCACACAGCAACTGGCGCGTGGTGGCTTGGCAAGAGCGCCCCTGCAGGCAATCAAGATGATTTTCTGGCCATGCTGAATTTCAATGAAAACAGTTTGCTGGCCTTGCCAATCTCTGTACTTGATTGCGATGCGAAGCTTCAAATCACCTGGCGACAATGCGGCTTTGGCCGCCTTGGTGATTTGTGGCGCTTGCCACGCGACGGATTCTTAAAACGCTTTGGCGCGCAGGCATTGGCTGAACTGGATTCAGGTTTTGGTGTTCAAAACAAACTCGCCACAAGCACGGTGCCACACAAACCTGCGGATACATTCGAGCAAGAAAAGGAACTTCCCTTTCACAGCGACAGGCTTGATCTGATTGAGCACCATGCGCAAGCACTGCTTGATGCGGTGTGCAACTGGTTAAAGCAGCAAAAACATGGCACACGTGAATTGCACTGGGCCTTTATTCACACGCACGGTGAGGAGGTTTTGCACCTGAGAAGTGCGCAAGCCACCGATTGCCTCGACACATGGAGGCGCCTGCTGCACCACCAACTGGGGCGCATGCAATTCGAGGACGATATACGTAACCTGCGAGTGCAATGCACGCACAGTGAATTGCTGCCCAACGTGAATCACAGTTTTTTACCCGACCCCGCGGAAGGCGCGCGCAACTGGAACAACACCTGCGATATTCTTCGCGCGCGCTTGGGCGAACAAACCGTGTTATTTGCAGCAACAGACAGTGACCCCAGGCCTGAGTGCAGCCTTGTGCTGCAGCACACCCCGGTGCAAAAACCTGCAAACAACGCCTATAAAAAAATTGAAAACCAGCACACACCCGAATTAGATAACTCGGCATTGGCAGCCAGCACTCCGCGCCCATTGTGGCTATTGCCAACACCCAAACCATTGCAAGGCAAAGCCCCGAATTGGCAAACGGGTGGCCCCTGGCAATTGCTCAGCGGCCCTGAGCGTGTTGAGTTTGGCTGGTGGGATGCACAACCCTGCAAACGCGATTACTACTGCGCGCGGGACAGCAATTCCAGTTTGGTATGGCTTTATCAAGACCTGCTTGAAGAAGAGGCACGCTGGTTTTTGCACGGTTACTTTGCATAGGGCTTGGTTAGCATGAACACATCACTGCAAGCCTTGCCGCCTTTCGCTGAAACACTGGCCTTGAGCAACTTCAGTTTTTTGAAAAGCGCATCGCACGCGGAAGAACTGGTGCAACAAGCCAAACTGTTAGGTTACAGCGCCATTGGTATCACTGATGAATGTTCGCTTGCGGGCATTGTTCGTGCACACCAGGTCGCCAAAGAATGTGGCATTCAGCTGCTGGTGGGTGCACAGTTTGTGTTTGCACGCAGCAGCGCATTTGCTGGCCAACGCATTGCCTTGATTGTAAAAAACAAAACTGGCTACACCCACTTGTGCCGCCTGATTACGCAGGCCCGTAGCCGTGCCACCAAAGGCGACTACTTGTTCACCCGCGACGATCTTGCTGATATTCCACCTGGACTGCAATTGTTATTGGTGCCCGACGAACGCAGCAAGGAAAATTTTACTGCCTTGTTAAGTTGGTGTGCCAAACGTTTCACTGGCCGCTTGCATGTGGTGTGCAATTTGCAGCACCGTGGATTCGACAGGCCATGGCTGCTATACCTGCAGGCATTGGCCCACTTGCACGGTGTTGAACTCATGGCCAGTAACTTACCAGTTATGCATTCAAGTGAACGAAAAAATCTGCATGACGTGCTAACTGCCATTCGCTTGAACTGCAAGCTGAACGACGCCAAGCCATTTCTGGAAACGAATGCACAACGGTGTCTGCAACCTTTGCAGCAACTTGCCCAAACTTACCCGCACCGTTTGCTGCAACAAACTGTAACGCTGGCCGCACAGTGTGTATTTTCACTGGATGAGTTGCGCTACCAATACCCCCGTGAAATAAGCCCAGAAGGCCTGGAACCTACACAATACTTGCGTCAACTTGTAGAAGAAGGCGCTGCCCAACGCTACAGCAGCAATGTACCTGCCAAAGTTAAAAAACAAATTGAACATGAATTACAACTGATTGAAGAGCTGCAATTTGAGGCTTACTTTTTAACGGTTTACGACATTGTCCGTTTTGCCCGGTCGCGAAATATTTTGTGCCAGGGCCGAGGTTCTGCCGCCAATTCAGTGGTGTGTTACTGCCTTCATATTACCGAAGTCAACCCCGACAAAATGGCCGTACTGTTCGAGCGTTTTATCAGCCGGGAGCGCAACGAGCCACCCGACATTGACGTGGACTTTGAACACACGCGCCGCGAAGAAGTAATTCAATACATTTACCAAAAATATGGTCGTGACCGGGCCGCATTGGCCGCCAGTGTGGTGGTGTACAGACCCCGATCAGCATTGCGTGATGTGGGCAAAGCCTTGGGACTGGACACGGATTTGGTTGAACAGTTGGCCAAGTCGCAAGACGGTGGTTACAGCCGCAGCATGAGCGTAGACCACATGATTCAGGCAGGGATTGATGTACACCAAAGTGGCGTGCAGCATTGTGTACATTTGGCCGATGAACTGCTTGGTTTTCCGAGGCACTTGTCGCAACACACAGGCGGTTTTGTGATTGCACGCGACAGCCTGACTGAACTGGTGCCCGTAGAAAATGCCTCCATGCCAGAGCGCAGTGTGATTCAGTGGGACAAGGACGACCTGGATGCCATGGGTTTGATGAAGGTAGACGTACTGGCGCTTGGTATGTTGAGCGCCATTCGAATGACACTGGACGAACTGCACAGAAAACCTGATGCGCCCCGAACACTGCAAGCGATACCGCCTGAAGACAATGCAACATACGACATGATGTGCAAGGCTGACACTGTGGGTGTATTTCAAATTGAAAGCCGCGCGCAAATGGGCATGCTTCCCCGCCTTAGGCCTCAACAATATTACGACTTGGTGATACAGGTGGCCATTGTGCGGCCCGGCCCCATTCAAGGCGGTATGGTGCACCCGTTTTTAAAACGCAGGCAGGGCCTGGAAGCCGTGAACTATCCTTCTGATGCCTTGAAAGAGGCTCTAGGCCGCACCGAGGGTGTTCCTATTTTTCAGGAACAAGTGATGCAGGTTGCTATTCTGGCGGCCGGCTTTTCACCAGGCGAGGCCGATGCATTGCGCCGTGGCATGGCCGCCTGGAAGCGCAAAGGTGGTCTGCACCATTTTTACGAACGGGTGGTGAATGGCATGTTGGAACGTGGGTATACCCGGGAGTTTGCTGAAAGTATTTTCAAACAAATGGAGGGCTTTGGTGAATACGGCTTTCCGGAAAGCCATGCCGCCAGTTTCGCCATGCTGGTGTATGCATCGGCCTGGTTGAAATGCCACCACCCTGATGCATTTTTGTGCGGTTTGCTCAATGCACAACCCATGGGTTTCTATGCACCTTCGCAGCTGATTCAAGACGCGCAACGGCATGGTGTCACGGTACTGCCTGTGGATGTGCAGTGCAGCTCCCTTGAAACCCAACTTGAAAATTGCACAGGTGATTTTCTGCCAGTTCGTTTGGGTTTAAACCGGGTGAACGGGCTGAAACACGACGCTGCTTTGCGCATTGTTCAAACCCGCGAGAAAGGGTTGTTTGAAAGTGTGGAAGACTTGACCAAACGTGCCCGGCTTGACCGTGGTGACTTACTTGCACTGGCCGATGCGAATGCACTGGAAAAACTCGCCGGGCACCGCCGCCAAGCCGTGTGGCAAACCGCAGCAACGGAAACAAGTGGCATTCGTCACAACGCAAACAATACAAACCTGCTGAGCAATACCCGCAGCAATGAAACACCGCTTGAATTGCCCAAAGCCAGTGAACTGGAGGACATGTTGGCCGATTACCGCGCCACAGGTTCAAGCCTTCAGCACCACCCTATTTCATTTTTACGCAAGCAACTGGCACCCTACAAAATAAAACAGGTTGAAGAATTGCGTACTTACCCAAACGGCAGGTTGGCACGGGCCTGTGGCATAGTGACGCACCGGCAACGTCCAGCCACTGCGCACGGCACGGTGTTTTTAAATCTTGAAGATGAAACAGGCAATGTGAATGTGATTGTCTGGAACAGCCTGGCCGAAGAACAACGCCAGGTTCTGCGCAATGCGCAAATTATGGGTGTGTTTGGTATTTGGCAACGCGAAGGCGAAGTATGCAACTTGGTAGCGCGAAGGCTGGTGGATTACACCCACCTGATTGCACAACTGCAAACACCCTCGCGCGATTTTAAGTAAACAGGGAAAGGATTAGATATCCACTTCCACCAAATTGCCTTTGTCCTCGAGCCAGGTGCGGCGTGCGCCACTTTCTGTGCGCCCCATCAGCATGTGCATCATGGCGTTGGTTTCGTTCACATCCATGCTGCCCAACGTGACGGGCAACAAACGACGTGTGTCCGGGTTCAATGTGGTTTCCCAAAGTTGCTCAGCATTCATTTCGCCCAGACCCTTGAAGCGGGAAATCTTGATGTTCGCCTCTTTCACGCCTTCCTTGCCCAGCTTGTCTTGCACGGCGTACAGCTCCGCTTCGTCCAGGCAATACAGTTTTCGTGCCGGCTTTTTGCCCTGAGCAGGCACGTCCACACGGAATAGCGGTGGTCTGGCCACATACAAATTCTGGCTTCGAATCAACGCGGGGAAATGTTTGTAGAACAAGGTGAGCAACAACACTTGAATGTGGGAACCATCCACGTCAGCGTCTGAAAGAATACAAATTTTGCCGTAACGCAAACCGCTTAAATCGGGGTTGTCGTTCACGCCGTGGGGGTCTACGCCAATGGCCACTGCAATGTCGTGAATTTCCTGATTGGCAAACAGGCGGTCTTTGTCAGTTTCCCAGGCATTCAGCACCTTACCGCGCAAAGGCAACACGGCCTGAAACTCTTTGTCACGGCCCATCTTGGCCGATCCCCCCGCAGAATCACCCTCAACCAGAAACACCTCGTTCAGCGTAATGTCGGTACTTTCACAGTCGGTCAACTTGCCCGGCAAAATGGCCACCGACGAGCTTTTTCGCTTCTCGACTTTCTGCGCAGCACGTGAACGGGCCTGCGCCTGTTTAATCGCCAGTTCAGCAATTTTTTTACCGTCTTCCACGTGCTGGTTTAGCCACAATTCAAATGCAGGCTTGACCAAAGACGACACCAGTCGCACCGCGTCGCGACTGTTCAAGCGTTCCTTGATTTGCCCCTGAAACTGCGGATCGAGCACCTTGGCCGACAACACAAAATTGGCTTTTGAAAAAATGTCATCAGGCATTAACTTGATACCCTTGGGCATCAGTGAATGCATTTCGCAAAACGCCTTGATGGCCTGAAACACGGCCTCGCGCAAACCCGATTCATGCGTGCCACCTGCAGAAGTCGGAATCAGGTTCACATAACTTTCCCGCACGGGTGTGCCCTCCGCCACAAAAGCCAAGGCCCAAGCTGCGCCCTCGCCCTCTGCGAATCCTTCATCGCGAAGAACATCGACACTCAGGTCACCGCTGAACATGGGGGCCACCAGTTCACGGTCCAACAATTCCTCTTTTAGAAATCCGCGCAACCCATCGTCAAATTTCCAGCGTTTGGCTTCACCGGTTTTCTCGGTCACTAACACCACTTCAACGCCCTTGAGCAACACGGCTTTGCTGCGCAACAGGCGATCCATTTCATTCAGTGGCAGTACCGCGGAATCAAAATACTGGGGGTCGGGCCACACGCGCACGGTGGTGCCTTTTTTGGGGTCACTGCCGGTTTGGGGGCGAACTTTCAAAGGCTCGATTACATCGCCGCCACTGAACACCAGGGTGCCCACCTGTTTGTCACGCACCGCACTCACTTCAAGCCGGGTCGACAAAGCATTGGTCACCGACACACCCACGCCATGCAAGCCCCCCGAGAAACGGTAGGCGCCGCCATCGGCCTTGTTGAATTTGCCCCCTGCATGCAGGCGGGTGAATACCAGTTCGATCACCGGCACCTTTTCTTCGGGGTGAAGGCCGATTGGAATACCCCGCCCTTCATCCTGCACCGACACGCTGCCATCGGTGTGAATGGTCACCGTAATTCGTGAACCAAACCCCCCCAAGGCCTCATCTGCCGCGTTGTCGATGACCTCTTGAATAATATGCAAGGGGCAGTCGGTGCGGGTGTACATGCCGGGGCGTTGCTTGACTGGTTCCAGCCCTTTAAGGACGCGGATGGACGATTCTTGGTACTGGCTCATAACAACCTGAAAGTTCAATGACCGCTTGATGATACCAATAATTTGGACACATTTCGGGCAGTGCTGGAACCATCTGTAGCCGTGCCAACACTCATGACCATGATAGGAAATTTGTACAGCGTGGTTAGCACACATTTCAAGGCTAATAAAGCAGCATGTCACCCCACCCCCTATCCATGGTGACACCTCATTCGGACTTTTTGCAGCCTTGATACGCTGTGGCGTTATTTAAATAATTCGCCAAGGCCGACCATGATTCCACTTCCGTTTCAAGTAGAGAGGCTCGACATGAAACCGATTGCCCCCAAGTTAAAGATCACCTCTATTCAAAGGTGCTCAAGGGCGAATCTGGAAACAACACGCTCGGAGTTTGAATTGTTGGTTGCCAAGCAGGAAAAGCGGTTGCGTAACTTCATCATCAAACATTTTCGTGATGAAAATGCAGTTGAAGACATCTTCCAGCAAACCCTGATTGAAGCTTACTGCTGCTGGGACAGTTTTCGAGGTGATGCAAAAAGAGCCACCTGGCTGTTCGGCATCGCATTAAACATTATTCGAAATACAGCACGCCGTTCCCCACAGTACAAGTTTCATTTCACCTCGGATGAGGACCTTGAACTGGAACAAGCCGAGGGGTCAGACCCCATGCAACACTGTATGAAAAACGAGTTCAGTATCAAACTGGAGTCGGCCATCGGCAACTTGCCCAATGATCTGCGTGAAACCCTGATTCTGGTGGTTCAGCATGGTAATTCTTACCAGGAGGCTGCGGATATTTTAGGCATCCCGATTGGCACTGTTCGCTCACGCATTTCAAGATCGCGTGCCCAATTGAAATCAATCTACGACCTTTACATGGACTGATGAACGCAAATTTGGCGATCCGATATGGAGCACTCAACAAAATTCTGGAATCTTTGGGAATGAGCGCTGGCGATACCGAGCAATGTGCTGCAACAGACGGATATCGAATTGATTTCGAAAAAAACTTCACTGTTGAGTTGCAGCACCTTGGCGGAACCGATTGCCGGGTAAGCGCAAGAATTTTCAGCTTGGGCAAGTCGTTACAGGTTCAGGAGAATCAAATCAAGTTGGCTTTGAACCTATTCGGTGAACTGAAAAACGACATGCCCGATGGTGTATCAACTGCCATTTCAAACCACGACAACTGCCTACGCCTATGCGTCGAAATTGTGAGCGAGAACAACGATATCATCATGACCCAGTTTCAGGGATTTGTTCATGTTGCCTTTGCCTACAAGCAAACCTACTTTCAGCACAAGGGCGCAACATAGAGCAATCAGCCTCGGCTTTGTGTAGCCTTGACCCGATCGACTGAAACTGACTTCAACCAGAATTCGAATCTTTCTTTTGCATCTAGCAAGTTGGCGGCCGACATGGCCTTGGAAACAAGCAGACCAGACTGATCAGCTTCAAAAATACGGCTTTGTTCCAGAGACTTTGCAAGCCAACGCTGTGAAAGCCAGTCTCGCAGACAATTACTTTCATAGTTATTCAGTACAAGCGTGGCTTGAAAATCAGATGGACATAAAGAGGACTGAAATAGCTCTCCATGCCCCAGGCCCTCAACGGGTTGCTCATCGATTAGAAACCAGTTCGAGGGATAACTTGGCGACATGGATTGTGGGGGCACCTAAACAACACCAGCAGTGTCGCTGTGAATTTGCTGCGCAAGACCACGGGGCGCAGCCAGGCCTGCGAAACGTTGCAAGGCAAGTGGTTTCATGGGACGAGCATTGAGTTCAGAAAGAATGGACTTAAAGGTATTGCGTACAGCAGAGCCAGTTGGCTTGGCATTGCCACTCGCATGTAAAGAAGCAGTCTGTATTGACGGAGTGTTTGGATTAATCATTTTTAGTAGTTACAGGCAGCGGGCCAATAAACGTCGTTTCATGACAATTGAGTGGTTTTGTAGTCTGAATGGTTCCCGGTTTTCTCCAGCAAATCGAAACGTTTCATGCGGTAGTACAGGGAATGCAAGGGAATGCCAAGACTTTCACTGGCCATGCGCGCGCACCCATCGTGTGCCTGAAGTGTCTGTATCAAAACTGCCTTCTCGAAAGCCAGCAAACGCTGTTTCAGGCCAGCATGTGGCCCGCTCAATGGCACTGCACCAGGTGTACCCAAACCCATCACATGGCGCTGAGCGAATGCGTGCAACTCACGTACATTGCCAGGCCATGGTCGACTCAACAACTCGTCCATATCCTCAAGCTCCAGGTTTGGAACCTCAAGCTTGAACTGTGCAGCGACATCATTCAGAAAATATCGGTACAAGGGAATGATGTCTTCGAGCCGTTCTGCCAGGGCAGGAATTCGAACTTGAGAAACACTCAGCCTGAAATGAAGGTCTTCCCGAAATTTGCGCTGTTCAACCAACGTTTCCAGTTTGGCTTTTGTCGACGCGATGACGCGAAAAACTGACTTGTAGAATACATGCCCGCCCAGTCGAACCGCTCCGCGGTACTGCAGCGCATTCAACAACTTGGCTTGGCACGACAGCGGCAGGCTGTCTATTTCATCAAGATACAGCGTGCCATTGTGTGCAAGCTCGAGCTTTCCTGGCCTGTCTTTTTGTGCGCCCGTAAAAGCACCGGCCATAACCCCAAACACCTCCGCTTCAAAAAGTTGTTCTGGCAAAGCGGCACAATTGACGTGTACAAACTCGCCTTTAAGCCCGGAATGTGCATGCAGCCAACGTGCAGCAGTGTCTTTGCCAGCGCCAGTCGGCCCGAGCAACACCGTGTCGACAGGTAGTTGCTTTAAGCGCTGAAGTTGGGCCACAGCGTGGCGCATGGGTTGCGAACGAACAAATTCATCGCTGTATGGCCCCAAGTTGCCGTTGGGCAAGGGTTTTTTACCAAACTGGAATGGTTTGGTGCGTATCAGTTTCTCAAGTACCTGAACTGCAGCCAATGGGTTGGCCGGGTGCACAATTGAGGCAAAAATGGGAATGTCGTGATACACGTACTCTTGCCAGGGCTTCTCGATAAAACGAATAATTTGTGTTTCTGGCGTTCTGCCGTGCGCTTTGAAGTGCTCAATTAAATCGCCAAGCTGCTCCAGACCCTGATCCACCAGTAACCAGTGCGCCGGTAAGCTTCGTTTACCCAACAGGTCGACCAACGAAAGTTCGTGAACACTAGCCTGCATCAACAATGCTGCAGCGCGCAGTCTGCTTTTCAGTTCGGGGGATTCGATGCAAAGCGTTAACTCGGTCATTGGTGGCGATTGCACAATGAAATGGACAAGACTCATTGTGAGGGCTGTGCAATCGCTTGAAATCACCCCTTGGGATTAGTCAATGCTGTGATTCTGACTGCCCCATCACCTCCACCCTAAGCATGTCCCGCGCGCGCGAGAGGCGAGAGCGAACTGTACCAATTGGCAAATCCAGTTCAAGTGCGGCATCCTGATAAGTCAAACCTTCGAGCAAAACCAGCTGAACCACTGTTTGCATTTTGCCTGGGAGTTGATCAATTGCAGATTTCAAGGATTCCATGCGTTCCTGGCGCATCAGGGATTCTTCTGGCTCACAAATGGAGTCGGCAGGAATCAGGCTGATTTGCTCGTCGAAATCATCGCCTTGAAAACGAAAACTGGTGTCGCGGTAACGAAAGTTCTTAACCAGGTTCAATGCAATGCCAAATAACCAGGTTTCAGGCTTGGAATCGCCACGAAAACCGGCCCAGTTGCGAAATGCAGCCATGTGGGTTTGCTGAATGAGATCATCCACGTAATCTTCACGGCGAAGATGCTTGCGTACAAAGTGCTTTAAGCGGGATTGCTGTGATTTCAACAAGGCTTCCAGTGCGCCCAATTGTGCTGGACTCAACGGAGTAAGCGTATTTTCCTCTATGGCCGAAACGGTGATTTCGAACTGCTGTAAGTTTGCATTGTGTTCCATGGCCTGCCTCTGTTTGCTTGTGTGTGGTAACAAGCGTTGTGCAGTGTGCATGCCAGGATCAGGCAAACTTTAACCAATTGATTTCATGGCATATTTATTGATTAACTCTTGGCATGCATTGGATTTTTTCTAAATTTACAGCGCTGGGCCAAGCAAAATCTATAAATCATCACAAGCCCCGGTGCAGGCCGACTCCAGTTGCAGTGTAAAATGCGCTGATCTCGCGGTAGTACAATGGATAGTACGAGGCCCTCCTAAGGCTTAGATACAGGTTCGATTCCTGTCCGCGAGACCAGGCATAAAAAAAGCCCCTGACTGGTCAGGGGCTTTTTCATTCGCACGCCGGCTTGTTCAGCTGGCCTGCTCGGTCACGATTTTCCAGCGACCGTCTTCTTTCTTCAGGCGCAATGTCTTGCGAACATTGTCAGAGTACTTATCAGCTTTGTAAGCCTGATCAAACTCGGCAGTGGCTTCTTCACCGTTGACCTGAACATTCAGGTTGCTGATGTCCACCTCAATACTCGACTTGTTGGCGATGCGGGCACGACGCTGGCTTTCCCATTGCGCCCTGCTCTGCGCACCAGGCAACTCGAAATTGGCGGAGTAGAAGCTGAGATAACCCTCAACATCCCGTGCGCTCCAGGCTGCCGCCCAGTTGCTAACCACTTCAGTCACCTCTACCTGAAGCTGAGCCGGGCTTGGACCAGCCGGCGCTGCCGAAGGTGTTGCAGCAGCAGCCGCTGCAGGCGGCTCTCCGCCCAGTAAATCGTCTGCTGGCGGTAAAGTCGGATCAAGCATGGTATCTGTCACCGGATCTACAACAGGATCGACCATGGGTTCAGCGGCAGGCGCAGGTTCAGGAGCCGGTGTGGGCGACTGATCAAGCACGGCTGGCCGCAGTTGATCGAGACCAAGGAAGTGACTGACCGGCTTCAAGTTGTCCGCATTGTTGATCAAAGCCTGACCACCGTAAGTCACAATCAACAAACCGATGAATAAGGTGTACACAGGCAATAGCCAGCGCTCGTAGCGGTAGTAGAAAGCTTTGCCTTTGACTTCATCGGCAACCTTGTCCATTTCGGCCTCTCCCACCACTTGACGAGTTAGCAGCTGGTTCAACGCGACAGGCGGTGACAGATAACCCAACTCAAACGCGGTGATCACAATCATCCAGAAATGAACCGGGTGAATACCGTTGCTGTATGCAATTGGCGCGACCGTGGCCGACACGAGAATAACCGCACCGAATGGATCCATCACCATGCCGATGAAGACCATCATGATCATGAAGAGAGTCAAGGCGCCCCAAATGCTCGCCATCTCGGCTGGAACAACACTCATCAGACCAGAGCGCTCGATCATACCGCCGACGCTAATGGACAAGGCCATCAACATAATCAGGGCCCCAATGTGGCCGATTGTTTCGGTGGTGGCACTACGAACCGCCATCTCAAGACCCTGATTTTTCTTCTTGTCAGCCGGTGTGTCGCCCCCCACTTTGGTGGGACCACCACGCAGTTTGTCGAAAATAATCACGAACAACATGATCACGGGCAACATCACTGGTGCGGTGAATTCGTCGAGCTTGGTGTCCAGCAGGTATTCGTAACCAAACACTACCAACATCACAATCACGATGTAAGGCGATACCGGCACCAAGGCACGCAGCGACTGTGGCAGCGCCTCCTTTGCCTTTGCGCGTTCGGTGACACGCCCCTCCGCTTTCAACAATGCGATCAACATGAAAATGGTCGAGGTCAGAATGAACACGAACAGACCCCAGCCGTACAATTCACTGGTGGTAACTTCTTTGTTCAATGCTGCAATAACCACAATCAAAAGACATGGTCGGAGAACTACACCCAAAGAACCGGACATCGCTGTGGCAGCCAGAGCGAAAGGACGACGTGCACCTGACGCAAGCACCTCACGATAAACAATCGCGCCTGCTGCAATTACGAACACACCGGAGGCACCCGTGTAAGCAGTTGGAATTGCAGCCGCAAGCAATACAATCCAGGTAAAAACCTCGGGTGGTAACTTCCAGGGCTTCAAAATATCCATGAACAAGGAAACCACGCGGGTTTGCTTGAGCAACATACCAGCCCACAAGTACAGGGCCAGATTCAGGAAAATACTCGACAACTCGGTAATTTGGCCGAAGTAAATTGCCAAACCAGCGATGTAATCGTCCATGAAAAAGTTGATACCCGCATTCAGTGCCATAAAGGCGTACAACGGAATACTCAACAGACCCAGGCCGTAGCTGCCACCCTCCTCGGCTTGCGCGGGAATTTTCAGAACATCTTTCAAACTGATGAAAGAAAGCGCGGCAAAAAGGGCGATCGCAATGATGCTGATCAGCGGATTTTCAACCGCCACACCCGAGTCGTATTGAAGCTTCAGGTAATAGCTGGCTGAAATAGTCATCAGCAAGTTGGCACCCAGCATGGCCAGAGAATAGACCTGAAAGTCTTTCTTGGTGCGCGGCGGGCGCAGGCTGATGTGGTGGAAATGCTTGGTGGTTGAAATGGCTGCAATGGCAACCATGATCAACAAAATCAATGGGCGGTTTTCCGTGCCGAACTTGAAAATACCGAAGAAGCCGGTTTCAATTTCGCGGAACACTTCCACTTCAGGCGTAATGGCCTTGCTCACTCGCTCATATACAGCATAGCGCTCGCGACACTGATCACGGGCGGCTTCAAGCGATGCACGAATTTCATTGGGGTCAATGGCAACATCGCCAAACAACAAATCGAGATCCGATTTGGGTGCGCTTTCTGCGTCGGCAACCTGTTTAGCCACCAGTGCATCAATATCGGGGTTGGCTTCGCAAGTGGGTGCAGAGGGATCGGCACGAAGGAGAAAGTACTGAACCTGGTTTTCAGGATCACCGAACATGCGCTCGCCAAGCCGCAAGAGCTGGCCGTGCACCATTTCACCGGTACCAATGATCAGGGTAAGCAACAACAGTGAGAAAATCGGGAGGCTGGAGAGCCATTCAGATGGCGTGCGACCAAACCATTTTTTGCCGGCGGAACTCTGCATAACGGATCCTTATCAGCGTCAATCGACTGATTGACTGATCTAATTAGCTATTTAAGATAATAAAAAAGGGGCAACGGCAAGCCCCTTTACATCAAAGGCAACAGGTGGGCAAATAGGGCCCACCTTTGTTTTTTTACAGCTCGGTCTTTGTTGCACACTCGGAGTCTGCGCGGTTCACGCTGCAACGAATCTGCTTCATGATGTTCAAAGCCTTGGGATCATATGAACCACCCTTGGCCAAAGCAACACGTGACTCACGCAGCAAAATCGTGTACTTCACAGAGTCAGCCGCTGGAATGTCCATCCAGGCGCCGTTGGGAATACCCTTCTCGGCGTTGGTAATGATTTGCATGCCCGCCGGGAATTTCTTGAACCAGTAGTCGCGAGACTTCTGGGCAAAACCTTCAGGGAACTTGGATTTGTTGACAATTACTTGATAGGTCAACACAGCAACCGGGAAGCGAACGATGGCTCCAGCACTACCCAAGCCTTTGTACAGTTCCAGTGGTTTGTAGGCGGCTGCGGGCGCAGCAATAATGTCTACAGAACCGTTGTTGAACTTGGCACCAAAGTTGGAAATGTCAGCAGACACGGGCGAAGCACCCACTTTGGAAATCATTTCTTTCTGGGCTGAGTCGTAATCAAACGAGGCGATTTTCTTGCCAGCCAGCTTTTCAACGGAGTTGATGTCGCGGCTTTTCACGTACAGGTAGGCAGCACCGAAAGGAATGATACCAGCCACTTGGTAATTACCTTGTGTCATCAATGTGTCCGCTTTCTCGCTGGCGAACAGTTGAATGGTGCGCTTGACCACTTCATAGCTCAAAGCCATGTCCACTTTGCCGTCTTTCACGACAGAAGCAGCACCCAGGGCATCGATCGAACCAGCCACGGAATTGTAAGCACGTGTACGGAACGAGGTGGCCACCAGCATGTCGCACTGGCCGGTTTTGAAGTTTTCAGACGCGATTTTTTCGTCTGTAAAAGCCTCCAGGTGCAGGTCAGCGCCGAAACCCTTGGCGGCGAGAACGTAGTCTTTGCTCAAGTTGAACACATCACCACCCGCGCCCAGAATGTCAAACACACATACTTTTTGTTTGGCCAAAGCCGGTGATGCAGATGCCATCAAAGCCAAGCCAAAGCCGGCGGTGATTGCTTTCATTTTAAATGTCATTGTCTGGTCTCCCAAAATTGTGTTTCTGCGCCTTGTGCCGGTCGCTAGAGTATGGCCAAGGCTTGCTGTGAGCAAAAACTTAGTTCAACAAGTCGTCCACATTCATGCCTGCAGGCATTGCGGCTTCTTCATCCCAATATTTTCCCATGCTGCCGACTGGGGTACGAGTGCCCACGTTTTCTGACCAGTAGCGGTCGGAAAGGTTGGTCATCACAGCAACGGAAATACCTTCAACCAAGGCATATTGTTCGCTTGGTTTATAATCTTTTACATTGGCAAAACGCTTGGTGGCGTCGCGAAAACGAGTGGTGTCACCCACAGCCAGTGCGGACAAACCGTACATCACATGAGAAAGACGCACGCCTTGACGCTCGCCAATCAACATGGACAAGCGGAATGTGCCCCACACATCTTTGCCCTCAGAGGCACCTGGCAAAATACTCCAGACCACAGCACGCGCGGCGTTGGGAGCACCCCACCACTTGGCATTGGATATGCATTTGAGCGCACGCTCGGATTTTGGTGCAATGTCAGTGGGCACGCCTACCATTTGCTGGGAAGCAATGTCGTTTACCACGGCTTGCAAACCAGCCACGGTACCTAATAAGTAGGCTAACTCATCGAAATCGCGTTCAAATTCGGGGCAACCCTCACCGTATTCAAAATTGTACTTGTCTTCAAGCTTGTTGCGCATGGCTTCAAATGCACGTAGCTGGCGACGTGCTGTGATCTCAAGCAAGCGCTTCTGGCCGATGCGGGCATCTTGCGCTTCTTCAATGTTGTTCTGCTTGGAGGCGCGCAGGTAGCGCAACTCTTCTTCCACGGCGCGCTGTTCAGAACAGGCGGCTGAGGACACCAACAAGAGGGATTCAAGAAGCTGTGGGTCACCACCGAATGCGCGGGTGCCCCCAGAAATGAGGGGGAAGTTGCCTGTGGCGAATCGACAGGCCATGTCGACATCATCGATTTCAAGCTGGGGGGGAATAATTCTGCGTTCAATCAAGTTAATCGCAAGGTTTGTAGCACCTCTTTCGACGCTTGCGCAACCTGCCGCAAATGCAACCACTCCCGAAATGGCCAATACACGCCATACGCCAGCTTTGATCATTGATGTCTCCGTTGATTTTTCTTTTATACCTTGCCTAGTCAATATTTGGATTTGACCTTTGAGTAACAAGGTTTGCGCACGTTATTAAACCATGAAATATTCACCCATCCAAGGGAAAGTAAACAGTTGTTAATAGAAGCGTCATTCTATTTAACCCACCAAACCCGAAGAAAGATGCCAAAACACCCCGCAATTGAAGGCAATAAATTGTTAAAAAGCGCGGAGAATAAAGTATCTCCATGTTGCCCTCTTGAAATTCATGATGCAGATTGACCTACCGGCAGACAACACTGACACAACTGCAAAGGACAGCCCAAGCAAACCTGATCGAATGAAGCAGGCCGTGAAAGACATGACGCCGCTGAAGGGGAAAACGGCACTGGTGGTGGATTCTGCGCTGGCGACTCGCCGTGCGCTTCAAGATCAACTCTCTCAATTGGGCGCCAAGTCAGTTATTTTCGCCAGCTCGGTTTCCGAGGTTGAACAGCACTTGAGCTCTCGCGAATTCGCGCTGATTGTGTGTGAATACCAACTGGAAGGTGACCGCAATGGCCAACAATTGCTAGAAGACCTTCGCGTGAATAAAAAACTGGCGTGGAATACCGCATTCATGATGGTGACCGGTGAGCGAAGTTACGGCAATGTGGTCGCGGTAGCCGAATTTGAGCCCGACGATTACCTGATCAAACCGTTCACCGCGTCGACGCTGTCCGATCGCGTGGTTCGAATATTCAACCGGAAGATTCGGCTCGCCGAGGCCTACCGCTCGATGTTTGAGGAGCGCTTTCAAGAAGTGCCGGGCATTTGCGAAGACCTGGAATCCAAATTTCCCCAATACTTGAATGAACTGGAACGCATGCGTGTGGAGTCGTTTTACAGGTCTGCGCAGTACGAAAAAACCGAGCATGAATTACTCGCTAAACTTGAGAAAGCCCCCAAACCATGGATGCAGTTGTTACTGGCCAAAGTAAATCTTGAAAAGAAACAGTTTGAAGACGCCAATGAACTGCTCAGCGAAGTGGTGAAATCAAACCCGGAATACCTCGCAGCAAGCGACCTGTTTGCCGACGTACTCTGGGAACAAAACCGCCCCGCAGATGCCCTGGACATTCTGGAGAAAATGGGAGCCAAGGCGCTTTCATCGACAACCCGCTTGCGCAAACTGGCTGACCTGGCCGTTCGGATTGGCGACAATACCCGCTCTAAAAACTATTTGACGAAAGTAATTGACCGTTCAAGAAACACCTCGCTTTCCCAAATCCACGACTACCTGCAGCTTTCAAAAATTTATGTGAAAGAAGGTCGACATGAAGAGGCGGAGAAGCTGACCGCCAAAATGCGCAGCACTGTAAACTCGGCCGAACTTGACCTTGCGCGCGCCATGATGGCCATACAAAAAGACATCGCCGATGGTCGTGGAGTGAAGGCCAACGACAAACTGGTCGCCTTTTTCGAGAACAATTCAGATGTGCTTCCCACGCTGGAACCAGAAACCTTGACCAGCCTGTTGGAATTGTGCTTTGCGGTGAGCATGGACACCAAAGGTTATGAACTGGCCAGTCAAATTACCAAACACAAACCTTCCAAGGCGATGTTGGACAGAATTCGAAGCGCAATTTCAGATTTCAAAGGCAACCAGGGCACCGCCAGCGACTGAAAGCGGGTTGAACTACAAGGCCCAGGCAGCCTTTATCAATTCATCCAGATAAGCGCCATAAAACTCGGGCAAACTTGCGCCCAACAGCGGTTTCCCGGCCACCGCGCCCTGGGCATTGAACACCATGACCGTGGGCGAAAACTTCACATTCAACGGACCAGCCAAGGATTTACCGGTGTACCTGTTGCCATCAAACCAGGTAAAACTGCGTTTGCTGTCTGAAAAATCGATTTCGTAGACTGCCACCCTACCCCTGTAAGCGGGGTCGCTGTGAATATGGCGTAGCGATTGCTGCCTGACCTTCTCGCAATAGGCGCAATCGGGCAAAGAAAACAAAACCACCACGGCGGGTGCTTGTCGAACTTGAAGATTCGACGGAAACTCAAGGGCACTCTCACCCGCCCCAAGCGCGGGTGAGAGCCCTACAAACAGTAAGAACATCCAAATTGCTTTCATGCAATTTAGACCACGAACCCCGGGTTGTCGTTCATTCCGATCAGTTTGGGCGTGTAGGGCACTTTGGTGACCACTGTTTTCCTGTCTTTCAGGTAAGTTTCCACCACGTCCCAAATTGGCGGTTCGCCATTGTTGCGGGCTTCCTCGGCCACAGGCGCCCAACCAGCCACCTTGTAGGTTTTCGTGGCCTCAATGGGTTTGCCATTCAATCGCATGTCCGAAATACGCTGCCCCGCTTCGCCGTTGGGGTTGCAAGTGTAGGTCAAGCCGCCGACACGCACCATGTCACCGCCTTGCTGGTAGTAAGGGTCGGGGTTGAACAGGTTGTCACACACATCTTCGAGCACGGTTTTAATGAACTCGCCTTTCATGTTGGTCAATGTGGTGTTGGGGTAGGTGATCGCAGTTTGGTCCATCAGGTGTTCACGCGTGATGGTTTGGCCTGGCAGCAACGAAGTGCCCCACCGGAAACCCGGAGAGAATGCAATTTCAGCGCCCTTCACTTCCATCAAGGCATCGACGATCAACTGGTCCCAGCTGCCATTAAAGTTGCCTCGGCGGTACAACAAACCTTCACTCACGGCCAGCGGTTCGCTGAGCTTTTCGATGTAGGGCTTGCGCACATTGCGCACAAAGGTTTCCATGTCGGGGGCTGCTGGCAACATGTTGGAGAATACGGGCAACAAGCGATACTTGAAGTCGCGCACCTTGCCGCCTTGAATGTCCATGTCGAGCACACCCAAAAACTTGCTGTTGCTGCCCGCGTTGGTGACATACGTGGTGCCCGATGAATTTTTCACCGGAATGGCATTGGGTATACCATCGTGTGTGTGGCCACCCAGAATGAAATCAATACCGGTTACGCGGCTGGCCATTTTCAGGTCAACGTCCATGCCGTTGTGTGACAGCAGAACCACCGCCTGAGCGCCTTTTGCACGCACCTCGTCGACCACTTCCTGCATGCTTTCTTCCTGAATGCCATAAGACCAGTCCTTGACGAAGTAACGTGGGTTGGCAATCGGACTGTAGGGGAAAGCCTGGCCAATGATTGCAACCTTGCAACCATTGATTGTTTTCATCACATGACTTGGAAAAACAGGGTCGCCAAAATCGGCAGTTCTGATGTTCTGGGCAATGATGTCGATTTTGCCCTTGAAGTCTTTCTCAGCCACTTCAAGAATTCGGTCTGAACCATAGGTGCATTCCCAGTGCAGGGTCATGACATCAACACCCAACATTTTTGCAGCATCCACCATGTCTTGGGCATTGGTCCACAGGCTGGTCGCCGAGCCTTGCCAGGTGTCGCCACCGTCGAGCAACAGCGATCCAGGCCGGTTGGCCTTCATCATTTTCACCAATGTGGACAGGTGTGCGAAGCCGCCCACTTTGCCATAGTGCCTGGCGGCTTCTTCAAAATTCAGATAAGTAAATGCGTGCGCCTGCGCTGAACCAGGTTTGATATTGAATGCCTTCAACAGCGATTCTCCCACCAGGTGCGGCGCCTTGCCAAATGCAGCGGCCACGCCCAAGTTCACGTTGGGTTCGCGAAAATAAATGGGCACCAACTGTGCATGGCAATCGGTCATGTGCAGCAAGCTTGCATTGCCAAAAGGTTTCAGGTCGTACAGTTTTTCACCGTGACCACCCGCCAGCACCTGCGGTGAGTTGATCGCCATGCCCGCAGCCGAGGCGGCCGCAAGCATGCCCATGAATTCGCGTCGATTCATCTGCATTTGGATAGTTCGCTTTTCAGAGAGTTAACACCTGCGCCTTTTCGGGCACAGGTGATGAGAACATTTGTATTACTTGTTAACCGGCGAGTCGGGTGACAACAGCAAGGCCATTGCGTCTTTAATCTGGGTTTCAGTCAGAATGCCCTCGGCGCCGAAACGTGGCATGTTGGAACATGCGTTGTAGGCATGGGAATTCCAGATCTTGACCCAGGTGTACTTCATGATTTCTTCAGAATTGCCACGCAACTTGCCGTACTGGTACAAGGAAGGACCAATATTGCCGTAGGCCAGCTCTTGCGGTGCCAACTGGTGGCATGCATAACAGTTTCCGCCGGCAGCGGTGCCTTCCTTGTCGCTAAACTGGAATCCACGACCGTTTTGCGCGAGTTTCTCGCCTGCTTTCCAGTCGCCCAAATACTTGCCATCGGCTGGAAACTTCACTGCAGCCAGGGCCGCATTTTGCAACTCGGTGCGTTTCGCGTCCGACAAACCGCCGGGTGCTGTCTCAGCCAATGAACAGGCTTTCTGCAATTCGGTTTGGTTCACACGCTCAAGCTTGGCAATGCCTTTGTCTTTGAACGAAGCAAGCAATAGCTGATTGATTTCTTCATTGGTGGGTTCAGCCACCACGGGTTTGCTGTCCGTGTTTGCACAGGCGGCCAACAAGGCGACCAACAACAGGCCAGTTGAGTGTTTAATGGTGCGAAGCATGTTTGTTCTCCTTGTTGTTAGCGCTTAAGCGATGTGGCCTGCATGGTACCGCCCTCGGCTTTCACGCCCAGGAAAGTGATCAGGTCGATCGACGCTTGCGAGCCATACTTCAACTCGGGGAAACGTTGCTGACGGAAGCAGTCGTACATGCGCCATTGCATGGAGCGAACAGCACCCTGTGAAACACGATAAGCAGGCCAGGCCGCGAATGCGGCTTGGGCAGGTTCAGGCTTGGTCAGGTTAGGCAAGCCTTGCAGACGAATCCGTTGATCGTCTGTGGCGTGGCAACTTGCACATGAAAAATCATAAGGGCCTGCGCGGTAGAAGAAGATTTTCTCGCCACGAGCACGCGATGCCTTTTCCTCGGGATGACCTTGCGGCACCTTGATGGTGGCGCCACGCGATTGCGCGTAAATGTAGGCCACCAGTGACTCCAATTCAGTGGGCTTTTCACCGGCACTTGAGTAAGGTTTCTTGGTGACTTCAGCAACGTCTCGCCCTTGCAGAGTCACCATGCAGTGAACCAGCCGGGTTTCTACATCCATCACTTTGCCCGTGTCGCTGAAAAAGCGTGGCATGGTGGCCACTGCGCCTTCAAGCTTGCCAGGGCCTGCGCCCAAGTCACATTGCTCAAGCGATGCATTTTTGGGACCTTGCGGCTTTTTCCAAATGTCTTCGCCACGCAACTCGACCAATTCGGCTGGGTTGCCATCGGCCAGCATGTCACGGTATTCCTGAATGCCCTGCTCGGTTGTTTTCTGAGCATGTGCATTCATGGTGATGGATGCCAATACACTGGCACCCGCGAGGGTCACAGCGGCTAGCTTGGCCGCTGTTTTTGCTGTTTGCCTCATCTCACACCCCTTCTTATGGTTATGAATTAATTGGAGATTACGCCACTTTTGTTTTGTCGGTGCGGGAATCACCCTTGTTGTCTGTCCATGTTACTTCGACTGTATCACCAGCCTTTCCACCCTTGAAAGAAAAGGAAAGGAAGGGATTCTTGGACACTGCCGGGCCCCAGTTGGCCTGCAACACCACCTTGTCATTGCACTTTGCGGTGACGTTCTGGATAAACCAGGCCGGCACCAAGCTGCCATCGGAAGCTTTGCGCTGACCAGTTTCCATTTCATGCGCCATCAATACTTTCACTTCAACTTCGTCGCCATTGGCTTTGGCGCGAATTTTCATTGGATCACCCATGTTTTTCTCCTGAATTTTTAATTAACCGCCGCAACCACCGAGGGTCACCTTGACCTCTTTCTTGGCAAAGTAGTATTTGCCATCGGCTTTCACGAGCGCGTAAACATCACTTGATTTACCCATTTTCACGCGGGTGTTCACCTTCGCATCTGTGCCGGCCGGGATCATGAATTGGGCAGACAACATGGATGGGTTGTTGGCAACCAGCAAAGCCACTTCTGTGGTGTTTTTCAACTTGCTGTCAGCACCAACCGGAACCACTGCGCCGTTTTCAGCGATGTCAGGAGCGATCACTGTGATGTCTTTACTCTCTGTGGGCATGCCCGCGCCAAGTGCTTTCATCAGCTCGTCCATTGACTTCGCGTTGAACGCTTTGTCGGGGTAACCGGCTGCTGCAAATACTTCATTGGGTTTGATCAATCCGGCGGCAACTGCCAAGCCCAATACTGTCAGGCCAGAAGAGGCCTTCAGCATGGTGCGTCTGTTTTGGTTCATTGAGTAACTCCTCCTTAAAATTCAATCAAATCACTTCTGCTTGGACAAAAACCAGTCAGAAAGTGCATTTATGTCTTCATCGGCCAAATGCGCTTGAGCGGGCATGGGCATGTCACCCCAAACACCACTGCTGCCTGCCTTGATTTTACCGGCAAGATACGCTTTTGCATCCGCTTTGCCAGCGTACTTGTTCGCCACCGCCACCACCGATGGGCCCAACTTTTTGTTGTCAATGCCGTGGCAGGCGACACATCCGTTTGCACTGAACAACGTTTCCCCACTGTTCATGCTGAGCTTTGGCACTGCCGGTTTGTCACCCGCCGAAGCCACGGTAACCACGCCACGCACGGGACCTACCAGGCGGTTCTGATCGATCAAATTGCCATGCGCATCGCGTGCGTAATCAGGCAAAAAAGAAATGACTTTTGCGTCAGGTTTGCAGTTTGACATGCAACGCGCCTCTTTCACATCGGGTTTACCCGATGGCAACCACATGCCGTGCTTGGTTTGCATGCCGTTGCGGTTGGGCAGCTTGGCTTGAGTTTCAGCCATGTTCTTGTCGCTCAGAACAAAGTCGTCGCCCACAACGCCACCCATGTTCAGAATGTAAGCGGTCACTGCATAAACTTCCTCTGTGCTCAGGCTTTTCGGTGCGGTCCATGGCATGGCACGGTTGATGTAGTCCCACAAAGTCGACAATGTGGGTACTTTCATCAAGGTGGTGCGCTGAGGAGAAGAACCGTCCTTCAACGATTGCACGCGCCCTTTTTTGATGTCTTCAGCCGTGGTACCGCCCACTATCGGCGTGAACACTTCATTGCTTTCACCAAACACGCCATGGCAAGAAGCGCACTGGGCTTCCCACACCTCCATACCCTTGGCCACGCTGCCGCTGCCTTTGGGCAAACCCACAAAATCTGGGCGAACATCAATGTCCCATGCTTTGACTTCATCGGGAGTGGCCAAGCGCCCCAAACCTTCGAAAGCCTGGGCTGCACCTGCTGTCCAAAGCAGCGAACACAGAAGTACCGCCATTGCGGCATTGCTAAGCAAACCGGTTAATTTAATCCTGTTTTCCATCTTGCTCATGTTTACCCCACGTGCACGTTGTGCACTTCACCAGCGGCATCCAGGCGCCAACTTTGAATTGCGTTGTTGTGGTAAATGCTCTTGTCATCGCGCTTTTCACGAAGTGTTCGGTAGCTGGGCTGCACATAGCCTGTGCTGTCCACCGCCCTGCTTTGCAGCAAGACCTCGCCTTTGCCGTCCCAAACCCAAGGCAGGTTGAAACGGGTCAGCGATTTGTCATGAACGGGGCCTTGCAGTTTGGCTGTTTTCCAGCTCTTTCCGCCGTCGGTCGATACGTCGACGGCTGTAATTTTCCCTCTGCCACTCCAGGCCAGCCCTGTAATGTTGTAAAAACCAGGGCTGAGTAATTTTTGACCGCCCGATGGTGTGGTGATCACTGATTTGCATTCTTGAATGGAGGTGTACTGACGGTGTGTGCCGTCGGGCATCAAGTCGACGTAATGAATGGCTTCGTCTTTGGTGCCGTAGGGTTTGTCACCCACCTCAATTCGGCGAAGGTACTTTACCCAGCTTACGCCTTGCACACCCGGCACCACCAAACGCAAGGGGTAGCCATTTTCGGGTCGCAGCATTTCGCCATTTTGACCGTAGGCCAACAGCACTTCGCCGCTTTCTACTAACTCCATGGGAATAGTGCGGGTCATGGATGAACCATCGGCACCTTCGGCCAGAATGAAGCGACCCTTCTTCAGGTCAACACCGCAATATTCCAGTACTTTGATCAGGGGCACGCCAGTGAACTCGGAGCAACTCAACATGCCATGGGTGTACTGAACGGTTGGCACCGCTACATTGGCCCACTCCATGCCAGAATTGGCGCCGCACTCAATGAAATGAACGCGGGAAACAGATTCCATGCGCATGAGTTCATCCACGGTGAACACCATTTCCTTTTTCACCAGGCCGTTGATCATCAAGCGGTGCTGGGTGGGGTCAATGTCCCACCAACCCTGGTGGTGACGCTCGAAGTGCAGACCCGATGGTGTGATGACTCCGAACAATCCCTGCAAAGGGCAAAACGAGACCGATGAACCACCCACGCGGGTCAATCCTGGTGATTCCCTGCGCTGCAGGTTTTTTTCGTATTGTGAAGGCATGCCATAGGGCATGGTGGCAACGGGTTGACCCAGGCCCTTGCTGTGCGCTGGCAAATTCAGAATGGCGGGATCACCCTGCGCCGCCTGCGCCAAACGAGGTGAAGCCCCTATGGCACTTGCCACACTGCCGGCAACGGCGGCAGCAAAGGCTTTCTTGAAAAAACCACGGCGATCGGTGTCGCTGGCACGATTCACGAAAGCGATGTCACTGCGACTGACAAAATTTTCCGGGGCGCGTCGAATTTGGCCCAAGGGGGTGTCTGAGGGAATGTCGAACGACACAAATGTCTCCTGGATATGACTATTATTGCTGCATTGCGTCACTATATGCGCATATGCTCATATCTAGAATCTACGCTCTAAATTCAACTTGCGCAAGCAATTTGCACCTAGGGTTTCTTCTTAGTCTTTTGTTCGGTCTTTTGTTTTCTAAGACTGTCGTGGTCTATTTTGTAGTCGGGTTTGGAGATACCCTGGCTGGTGGGATCTGTAGGCAACACATTGTGAACAGCCTGAGCACCTACCTTGGCCACAAGGCGCACAGTGTCGTAGGCTGAATGGGTTATTTTCTTCTCGACCATGTGCACGGCCGATGAAATTGGCGCGATCGGGCGAATTTTTTTCAGCACGGAGAACGGAATGTCTGCAATTCGGCGATGCACGCCTTCAACCTGACGCGTGCCTTCGTCGAGCGTGGCGGATACCAAGTCAACGATGCCGCGCAAATGCGGTTCAAGTGACTTTTTTCGGGACATACAAACCTCTTTGGGCCTTGATTGTTGTTGATCGAATTCTAGAAGAGATTCGAATTCAGCGGTAGGCAAACCATTCCACTGTAAAATACCCAAATTCAGAGACAGATTCAAACATTGTGGCAATCATTATTTACGACCTGGAGTGTGAATACTCCCACCGTTTCGAAGGTTGGTTTCGGTCCAACGAGGATTTCGATGACCAACGCGAACAAAAACTGCTGACCTGCCCTGAGTGTGGCACATCTGCCATTCGCAAAGTACCTTCCAAGATCAACATTGGCGGCAAAGCCCATACTGAGTCTAAGGTTAGCGAAGCACAGGGCGCAGGGGTACCTGCAGCACCCACAGTACAAAAGCCAAATTCAGTGGATGTAGCCACCGCCTTTGTCATGGCTCGTCAGGCCATTCAGGCCTTGATTAACCACTCGGAAGATGTGGGCGACCGCTTTGCCGAGGAGGCTCGAAAAATTCATTATGAAGAGGCCCCCATTCGTGCCATACGCGGACAGGCCAGCCCTGAGGAATTTGAAGAACTGCGCGACGAGGGTATTGAAGTGATTGCGCTGCCCGTGCTTCCGAGTGAAGAGGAATTGAACTGATTCAAGCGGCTCGAGGTGCCACTTATTTTACGCGGCGCTTCTCGAGCTTGCGGGCCAGCGTGCGGCGATGCATACCCAGCCGGCGCGCTGTTTCTGAAATATTGAAATCTGTTTCCACCAGCACCTCGTGAATGCGTTCCCATTCCAGGTTTTTGATCGATGTTGTGCGGTTCGTAAGTTCGACCGGCTCACTGCCCGCCACATGGCCGAAAGCGGCCTCAATATCGTCGGTGTTGGAAGGCTTCGCCAAATACTGGCACGCCCCAAGTTTAATCGCTTCCACTGCAGTGTTAATACTCGCAAAACCAGTCAACACCACAATCAACATGGTCGGGTTGTGTTCATGCAGCGCCTGAACGCAATTCAGGCCTGACGAATTACCGCTGAGCTTTAGGTCAACCACCGCGTGCGTTGGCGTTTGTTTCAAAAGCACATCCTGCATTTCTTCCTGGCTACTGGCATGAAGTACTTTGTAATCACGCCGCTCAAAAGAACGCTTCAAAACGCGGGCAAATGCCTCGTCGTCTTCAACCAGCAACAAAAGCCTTTCCATACTGCTACCTTGGCTCATGGCTATTTGTTCTCCTGCAAAATCATGGCGTTTAGCGGCAGTGCAATCACCACTTCGGCACCGCCCTCTTTACGATTGTTCACTGTCAGCGTGCCGCCCAACGTGCGCGCCACATTCAAGACCAGGAAAAGCCCGAGACCCCCGCCCGGGCGCCCCTTGCTTGAATTGTAAGGAGTGCCCACCTGCTCAAGAATATCGGCTCTGAAACCTGGGCCTTGGTCAGTCACGGTCAAAAATAACTGATCCCTGACCTTGGACACCTCAAATCGCAACCAGTTCGGCGAGACTTCAAGTGCATTGTCCAACACGTTGAACAGCATTTGCTTCACGGTTGAATCAAAGGCAACGGTGAACTCCTCTTCGATGGTGTTGTTGTATTCAAAGTGTTGGGCTGGGCGGCTACTTTCCCACTCCTCCACCAAGCTTTCAAAGAATTCATTCAGACTGGTTTTTGAAGAAGACTCCCCACGCGTTTCGCCTGCCGACAACAAAATGCCGCTGACAATACTTTTACAGCGAAGCAACTGCCCTTCAATTTCCTCAATTTCCTCCAGCATGGCCGGGTCATTTGAGAATTGGGGCATCCGCTTCCAGTCGCCCAACACCACCGACATGGTGGCCAATGGTGTACCCAGTTCATGTGCAGCGCCACTGGCCAACAGGCCCATGCGCACAATGTGATCTTCCTCGGCGGCGCGTTGCCGCAGGCTGGCCAATGCGGCATCACCAGCACGCAAGTTACGCCCAATTCGGGTAATGAAGATCACCAACAGGGCCGCATTCAGCACAAAGCAAATGACCAGGCCGGTCGCGTACAGGTCAGCAAGTTTGTACGGGCTATTCAGCGGCCACACCAGCGGCTTGTTGAAAATCGACAAGAAAGCCAGACACAATGTAGTAATGGCCACCACAAGCCAGGTAGACTCGGCCCGCAACAACACCGCACTTAGAATAACCTGCAACAAAAACAGGAATACGAAGGGATTGTTGATACCGCCAGTGAAATAAAGCTGGGCAGTCAGGCTGGCGATGTCCACCAGCATGGCCAAAAACAATTCGCGATTGCTGACCACACGTTCTTCGTGCCAGCGCAGGTGGCTGCCAATATTGAAAGCGATCAGGCATACCATCACGGCCAGCATGTTGAACATCGGCAGCTGTATGCCAAAGCCCCAGGTAGCGACCAATATGGTCGCAATTTGACCACCCACGGCCAGCCAGCGCAGGTGAATCAAATGCAACATGTTTTTGTGGCCGGTTTCGTTCAACACGTTTGTCTCATCAAACGCGCTACTACCTTGCCGAATGGAAACGATGTCGGAATTAATGGCCATTGGAACTCGAATCCTGCTGCTGAACCTGAACAAGCGGGTTTAGGCCAAGGCGACTGACTTGCGATTCAGCCAAACGGTGATACCCGCCACCATCAAGGCCAAAGCATACCAAGTGAAGGCATACACCAAGTGGCTGTTGTGAAACTTGATTACAGTTAATCCATCGACCGGGTAGGTTTTTGGGGTAAACCCCGTGATTTCTTCGCCCAGATTTCTAGGAGTGCCTGCATCGATGAAAAAAGGCGCAACGGTTTGCAGTTCGTGGTGCTGCGACAGCGCTTCAATGTCGCGAGAATACCAGCGATTGCCAGCAGGGTCGTTCTCTCGTAAAAATGCGCCACCCGCTTCGCTGATTCGCAACAAGCCACGCACTTCAAACAGACCTTGGGTGTTATCAATCGTCATGGGATCAGCTTCGTTCACGGGAATATACCCGCGATTAATCCACACAATTTCCCCGTTGGCCTGGCGCAGCGGCGTAAGAAGCCAATGACCAGCCCCCAACACTGTGGTGGCTTGAACGCGGGTGGTGTGCTGGGGTAGCAACTCACCCTGCACTTTCACATTCAGGTATTCATGGGTGTCACGGGCAACAGCAGGCCATTCGGCGGCGGCAGGCGCATTCACGGCTGGCGCATCCACACGGTTTTCAACGCGCTCAATCAAATCGAGTTTGTAATCAAGCCTGTACACCTGCCAGGTGCCAAGTGCCAAAAATACGCTGAAAAAAAAGGCCGCCAGGGCAAAGCCCAGCAGCCTTTTGATTGATCTGGGTGCACGGGCTGAATGGGGCTTTGACACATCATTCATGGTGCACCGAACTCCTTTATTTCAGTTGTTGAATCGACTCAATGGCCTCGTGATTCATGCCCGGCATCATGTTGGTGTTCAGGTGGTACATCACCCAAATTGAACCCACCAGCGTAATCACCACAATAATGAGTGTAAACATCATGGCCAACATGCTCCAGCCACCTTCCGATTTGCTGTTCATGTGCAAGAAGTAAATCATGTGCACCACCATTTGAACAGCACCCAAGCCTAAAATCACCAAGGCCGTGGTGGTTGAACTTTCAAACACACCGCCCATGACCAATGCAAACGGGATGACTGTCAGAATGACTGCCAACACGAAGCCAATGGTGTAATCGCGCATGCTGACATGCACTTCATCCTCATCATCGTGGTGGTCGTGATGGTCATTCATGTTGTTTGGATGCGCGCTCATGGCAATACTCCCATCAAATAGACAAAGGTAAACACGCCGATCCAGATCACATCGAGGAAGTGCCAGAACATGGACAGGCACATGACGCGGCGGCGGTTTTCAACAATCAGGCCGTGCTTTTTCAGTTGGAACAACAACACCACCAGCCAGATGATGCCGAAAAATACGTGCAAACCGTGAGTGCCCACCAAGGCGAAGAAGGCGGTCAGGAAACCGCTGGTTTGCGGTGTGGCACCAATGCTGATGAAGTGCCAGAACTCGTAAATTTCAACAGCCAAAAACGCCAGACCAAGCACACCTGTTATGGCCAGCCACTGAATGGTTTTCTTCACATTGCGGTTTTGCATGCCCACCATGGCCACGCCGTAGGTGATTGAACTCAGCAACAAAAACGCTGTGTTCAGGGCCACAAGGTTCAAGTCGAAAATTTCTGCGCCGGTGGGGCCGCCTGCGTAATTGCGGCCAATGACTGCATAGGTGGCGAACAAACAAGCGAAGATCAAACAGTCGCTCATCAGGTAGATCCAAAAACCCAGCGAAGAGCCATTTTTGGGATGGTGGTCTTTTACGTAATAACGTGCGCTTGGATCAGTGGGTGCATTCATGGTCAGGTCAGACATGGGCTTGCTCCAGTTTCGTGCGCGCGGCTTCCGTACGGGCCACTTCATCGGCCTTGATGTAAAAGTCGCGCTTGTAATTGAATGTGTGTGCAATCACGGCAACCACCAAGGCCACGGAGCCGCCTGCCGCCAGCCACCAGATGTGCCACACCAGGGCAAAACCGATCACTGCGCTGATGCCGGCAATCACCACGCCTGCTGCGGTGTTCTTGGGCATGTGAATGTCCACGAAACCTTCCTGTGGGCGCTTGTAGCCGTTCTTTTTCATGTCAGCCCAGGCATCGGTGTCATACACCACAGGGGTGAACGCAAAGTTGTAGTCTGCAGGTGGGCTTGAAGTGGCCCACTCCAATGTGCGGCCGCCCCAAGGGTCACCGGTGGTGTCGCGCAACTTGGCACGGTCACGGAATGTGACATAGAACTGCATCAACATGGCGGCAATGCCCACAGCGATCATGGCGGCACCCAGCGCTGCGATCTGGAACCAGATTTGCAGTGAAGGATCTTCAAACTGACTCATGCGGCGTGTTACACCCATCAGGCCCAACACATACAGCGGCATGAAGGCGAAGTAGAAACCAACGACCCAGAACCAGAACGACACCTTGCCCCAGAACTCATCCAGTTTCACGCCAATGGCTTTGGGTGCCCAGAAGTTGATGGCGGCAAACAAACCGAACAGCACACCACCAATAATCACGTTGTGAAAGTGCGCAATCAGGAACAGGCTGTTGTGCAATACAAAGTCGGCTGGGGGTACGGCCAGCAACACACCGGTCATGCCGCCGATCACGAAGGTGATCATGAAGGCGATGGTCCACATCATGGGCAGCTCAAAACTGATCTTGCCCTTGTACATGGTGAACAGCCAGTTGAATATTTTCGCACCCGTCGGGATGGAAATAATCATTGTGGTGATACCGAAGAAGGCATTCACGCTGGCCCCGCTACCCATGGTGAAGAAGTGGTGCAACCACACCAGGTAGGAAAGAATGGTAATAACCACGGTGGCGTACACCATGGAGCTGTAACCAAACAAACGCTTGCGGCTGAAAGTAGATACCACTTCAGAGAACACACCAAACAGCGGCAAAATCAGGATATAAACCTCGGGGTGACCCCAAATCCAGATCAGGTTCACGTACATCATGGAGTTGCCACCAAGGTCGTTCGTGAAGAAGTTGGTGCCCAAATAACGGTCCATGGTCAGCATGCCCAACACGGCTGTCAACACTGGGAAAGCGGCAACAATCAACACGTTGGCGCACAGGGACGTCCAGGTGAAAATCGGCATTTTCATCATGGTCATGCCGGGGGCGCGCATCTTGATCACGGTCACGATCAAGTTCACACCCGAAAGCAAAGTACCCACCCCTGCAATTTGTAGCGCCCAGATGTAGTAATCAACCCCCACATACGGACTTTGCAACACACCCGACAACGGTGGGTAAGCCAGCCAGCCGGTCATGGCAAATTCGCCCACGAACAGGGACGCCATGATCAGCGCTGCACCCATGGCTGTCATCCAGAAACTGAAGTTGTTCAGGAACGGAAACGCCACATCGCGTGCGCCAATTTGCAAAGGAATCAGGTAGTTCATCAGGCCGGTGATCAAAGGCATGGCCACGAAGAAAATCATGATCACGCCGTGGGCCGTGAAAATTTGATCGTAGTGGTGCGGCGGCAAGAAACCTTCATTGCCGTTGAAGGCAATGGCCTGCTGGGCACGCATCATGATCGCATCGGCAAAGCCACGCATCATCATGACCAGGCCCAACACCATGTACATGATGCCAATCTTTTTGTGGTCAATGCTGGTGAACCAGTCGTTCCACAAAGTACCCCACAGGCGATATTTGTGAATCATGGCCAGTAGCCCGATACCCAGAATCATCGCCACGGCCAACGTACCCATGATGATTGGGTCGTAGTATGGGATTGCGTTCAGTGTTAGCCGCCCGAATATCGGGCTTGTTTCAATTGGATACTGAGTCATAGCCATTCTTCTTGGATGAAGTGATGAGTGGATTTGCGTCGTCGGTCGGAATGCGGCACATGGCTTCTTCGATCAAAATTGCCAGTTCGTCAGGCGACAAATCAGTTCGATTGCGCATGGAGTCCGCCATCATTTGAGTGTCCATACACACAGTGCCTTCAACCACGCATCGGTTGACAATGGCGTGGAACAGTTCGGGTTCCACTGTGGCGAAACGCTCGACAGGGTGCTTCGTACTGGGTTTTTCCAGTTCAAGGTAAGCAGCGCGGTCTAGTTCTTTTCCGTACGATTTGTTGCGTGCAACCCAGTTGTCAAACTCTTCCTGGCTTACACCGTTGTACTTAAAGCGCATGTGGGAAAACCCGGCACCGCTGTAGTTCGCAGAGAAACCTTCCCAACTGCCCTTTTCATTAATCACAGCGTTCAAAGTGGTTTCCATACCTGCCATGGAGTAAATTTGGCCAGCCAGCGCAGGAATGTAGAAGGAATTCATCACGGTGCTGGAGGTGATCTTGAAGCGCACGGGCACATTCACTGGAGTGACCAGTTCGTTCACGGTCGCAATGCCTTGCTCGGGGTAAATGAACAGCCACTTCCAATCCAGTGACACCACCTGAACCACCAATGGCTCATGGTCTGCCGGCAAAGGTGTGCTTGCGTTAATGCGGTCAAGCGGGCGATATGGGTCAAGCTTGTGAGTGCTTACCCAGGTCACCAGGCCCAACACAATGATAATCAGCAGCGGCGCACCCCAAATTACCAGTTCCAGCTTGGTGGAGTGGTCCCATTCAGGATCGTACTCAGCCTGCGTGTTGGCCTGGCGATACTTCCAAGCGAAGAAGCAGGTCAGGAAAATCACCGGCACAATGATGATCAACATCAACACTGTCGACAACACGATCAAATCGGCCTGTTGAGAAGCGATATCTCCCTTGGGATTCATCACAATGGTGTTACATCCTGCAAGCAGGAGAAGCGGCACCAACAAAAGACTTCGTTTCAGTGGCTTGAACATAATACCCAGCACGGTTAGGAATTGATTTCATGCTAATTTACTGACATGGGGTGTCGCTGGGCATTGGACATATTGTCCCAGCCAGCAGATTTCACTTTCAACCCATTGAAAATAAAAATAATATTCAAGCAAGCAAAGATTCGAGGAGAAGTTCAAATGTCCGGCACAAGTACAATTCACGCAGAACAAGGCGTCACACCGGGCCATCACGGCAGTAACAGCAATGTGTCCCCAGGCGAAATCGCCATCGGGGTGGTTATTGGGCGCGCATCCGAGTATTTCGACTTTTTTGTGTATGCGATTGCATCAGTGTTGGTGTTCCCAAAGGTGTTTTTTCCCTTTGAAGACCCGCTGACCGCAACCCTGTATTCATTTATTATTTTCTCGTTTGCGTTCATCGCTCGCCCGGTCGGTACCGTCGCGTTGATGATGGTGCAACAAAAGTTTGGACGTGAAACCAAACTGACCGTGGCCCTTTTCATGTTGGGTATTTCTACAGCCGGCATCGCCTTCCTGCCCACATACGCATCGCTGGGTGTCGCCTCCATCGTGTTGTTGTCGGTACTGCGGATTGGTCAAGGGCTCGCTTTCGGCGGTTCATGGGATGGTTTGCCATCGCTTTTGGCCTTGAATGCGCCTGAAAACAAACGTGGTTGGTACGCCATGCTGGGCCAGTTGGGTGCTCCTTTGGGATTCGTGATTGCAGCAGGCTTGTTTGCCTACCTGTTGTCTGCTTTGTCCAGCGCTGACTTCCTGGACTGGGGCTGGCGCTATCCCTTCTATGTGGCTTTTGCGATTAACGTGGTGGCTTTGTTTGCCCGCCTGCGCTTGGTGGCCACAACCGAATACGCTCGCCTGCTGGAGGAACGCGAACTTCAACCCGTGAAGGTCACTGAAATTGTAGGCTCGCAAGGTCACAACATTTTGGTGGGTGCTTTGGCGGCCTTGGCCAGCTATGCGCTGTTTCACGTGGTGACTGTGTTTCCGCTGTCCTGGATTGTGCTGCATTCCGAGCGGTCCATACCAGAATTCCTGGTGATTCAAATTGCAGGCGCAGTGCTTGCAGCTGGCTCGGTGGTGTTGAGTGGCCTGATCGCTGACAAGCTGGGGCGCCGTAACACCTTGGGTTTCTTCGCGATCCTGATTGCTCTATTCAGCTTCTTTGTGCCTTCCATGATGGACGGTGGCGACACCGGCCAAACCGTTTTTATCCTGATCGGTTTCGTGCTGCTGGGGCTTTCCTACGGGCAAGCCGCTGGTGCGGTGACCGCCAACTTCAAAGCCAAGTACCGTTACATGGGTGCTGCGCTGACATCCGACCTGGCCTGGCTGGTTGGAGCGGGCTTCGCGCCCCTGGTTGCTTTGGGTCTGGCCGCACATTTCGGACTGGAGTATGTAAGCCTGTACCTGCTTTCAGGCGCGGTGGGTTCGCTGGCTGCGCTTAGCCTGAACCGTGCATTGGAACTGAAAGATTAAGGTTGAATATGTTGTTTAACACGCAATACCCGCTTGTGCAGGCGCCCATGGCGGGTGTGCAGACCAGTGCGCTGTGCATTGCAGTCAGCAATGCCGGCGGCCTGGGCTCCCTGCCCTGCGCCATGCTCACTACAAGTCAGCTTCGCACTGAACTTCAGGCCATTGCAGAAGGCACCACTCAGAAAGGCAATGCGAAGCCTTACAACGTGAATTTCTTCGCCCACACACCACCGGAAATCGACGCCACGCGCAACCAGAAATGGAAAAATGCACTGGCGCCGTATTACGCTGAGTTGGGTTTAAACATTGACGAATTTCCCAGCGGTCAGGGCCGAACTCCATTCAATGATGAATCGGCTGAACTGCTTGAGGAGTTCAAGCCTCCCTATGTCAGCTTTCATTTCGGTTTGCCAAAACCTGAATTGCTAAAGCGCGTGAAAGCCATGGGTGCGCAAATCATTTCATCGGCCACCACCGTGGAAGAGGCGCTATGGCTTCAGGCCAATGGCTGCGATTTCATCATTGCCCAAGGGCTGGAGGCTGGCGGGCACCGCGGACACTTTCTGAATCATGATTTAAATCTGCAAATGGGTACCTTTGCGCTGCTACCGCAAATTGTGAAAGCAGTGAATGTGCCGGTCATCGCGGCGGGCGGTATTTCCAATGCGAAGGGCGTGGCTGCGGCCATGGCCCTGGGTGCCAGCGCAGTGCAAGTGGGCACAGCTTATCTGTTGGCAACGGAATGCAGCACCAGTGCCATTCACCGCAAAGCATTGCAAAGTGAAGCTGCACGCCACACTGCACTGACCAACCTGTTCAGTGGCAGGCCAGCACGCGGCATTGTGAACCGGGTAATGCGAGAACTCGGTGCGCTTTCAGAATTTCCGCCCGAATTTCCTTTGGCCACACCTGGCATTGCACCATTACGGGCCAAGGCGGAAAGCATGGGCTCAGGCGACTTCTCGCCGCTGTGGGCCGGGCAGAATGCCAGCGACTGCGTACCGGCCAGCGCCAGGGACATTACTGACATGTTGACACCAGGTTTTCAGCACTGAATTTGAACAATAAGTACTGAATCCAACAGGGGTTTTTGTAAGTAGAAGGTGTATATACATTAGAAAAATACACCGCGAGACATGCAACACCCAAAGTCCCAACAATCACCCTATCCGGGCAAACGCGCCCTGATACTTGTCGTACTGGCCCTATGCGCACTTGTGGCTGGTTTTTTTGTTTTCCAGCAAAGCACACAAGACAAGAAACCAGCCATCGACCCGATCGACTCGGGTTTTGCGCGCAGCATGTTATTGCACCATGCCCAAGCCATTCAAATGTCAATGATGATGCGCGACGCCGCATCGCCTGAAATTCAGGCATTGGCCCAATCCATCATCATGAAACAGACCCGTGAAATGGGTGTGATGGAAGGCTGGCTGACCGCCTGGAACGAACCCGTAATGCTGGATGGCCCGCCCATGGCGTGGGTCGAAAACGCCACCAATGTTCGCCACCTAGACGATCAGCTTTACCAGGCCCAATGCAAAGCTGATGGCGGTGCCATGGCTGGCGTGGCCACACCCGAACAACTTGAAGAACTGAAGAACGCCACAGGTACCGAGAAAGAGATTATTTTTCTTGAGCTGATGCTGGCCCACCACCGTGCAGCCATTCCCATGGCCTGGTTTGCAAACCGAAACGGTGGGGCAAGCCTGGTAAAGGCTTTGGCCAGTTCCATGATTCGCGAACAGGGCATGGAAATTGGCTGGATCCAATTGAAACTACAACAACTCAAAAAATCCTGAACCGGAGACACTCTAGATCATGTTGAAACAATCCTCACCTTTGGTTCTCACCGCCCTGCTTCTGCCCACACTGATTGCGGGTTGCCTGGGTAGTTCCGACAGCAGCAATTCTTTCAGCGGCGTGCGAACAAATCCCTCTCAAGTGGTCGATGGTTTGAATATTACTGCAACACCTCAAGGACGCTGTGGCCCGGGCTCGCGCCCTGAAACAGGGATGCAAGGCCGTGTGTCACAAGCCGATCACGATGCTGGTTTGGCTGCTGCAGGTTTTGCCTGCAACACACAGATGGTGGGTTCATTCGCACCCGAACGCGTTATTGGCACCGTAGGTGGCTTCAAGGTAGAACGCTACCGCGACAAAGCGGGCCGCGACTGCGCGTTTGCTGACAGCACCTTGCTGTTTCCCACCAACATTCTTGACCTTGAACTGGGCGTGAATGTGTTCGACATGAGCGACCCCACCAAGCCAGTTCGCACTGCGCGGCTAATCACGCCTGCCATGTTGTCACCCCATGAGTCACTGGTGGTGAGCCAGGAAGGTGGCGTGCTGGCCGCTGTATTGGGCAACCCGGCGTTTGGCCCAGGAATTGTGGATATTTACGATGTGTCGGAAGACTGTCGCAACCCGGTGTTGAAATCATCAACACCGCTGGGTTTGTTTGGACATGAAAGCGGCATTTCTCCCGACGGTAAAACATTCTTCTCGGGCTCACCTTCTACTTCCACGTTGGTGGCGCTTGATATTTCCAACCCAAGCCTGCCGCGCCCCCTTTGGGCCGGCCAATATTCATCGCATGGCCTGTCCATCAGCCCTGATGGCAACCGCGCCTATGTGGCCAGTATTGGCGACCCTGCAGGTATGTTGATTCTGGACATTTCTGAAATTCAGGCCCGCAAAGCCAACCCGCAGGTGCGCGAAATTTCCCGAGTAAGCTGGGACACTGTGACCATTCCACAAAACGCCATTCCCTTCACACGCAATGGCAAACAGTATGTGATGGAAATTGATGAATACTCGGGCGGCAACAGTGGCCCCCTTCCTGTCGGTATTCATGGTCCCAACGTGGGTGCAGCACGCATTATCGACATTTCAGATGAAACGAAGCCCAAAGTAATTTCCAACCTGCGACTGGATGTGCACAACATCGCCAACCGTGAAGAAATTGCCAGCGACCCGGGGGCTCAAAACCCCACAGGTGGCTATGCGGGGCACTACTGCAATATTCCCACCCGCGTGGACCCCACTATTGTGGCTTGCAGCATGATTTTGTCAGGCCTTCGGATTTTTGACATTCGCGACCCGGCCAACCCGGTTGAAGTGGCCTACTTCAACGCACCAGTGAAGCCACGTGTGCTAACGTTGCCCGCACCGGCGAGCAACTGGGCCATGTCCAGCCCTGCATTTGTGCCGGAACGAAAAGAAATCTGGTACACCGATGGCTACCAGGGCTTTTATGTGGTCAAGGTAACGAACAATGCCTGGAAATAAAAAACAACTGGAAACAATGCAAATGAATTTTGAGTATTTGACCCTGAATGTGGCCGAACGCGTGGCCACTGTCACGATTAACCGCCCCGACAAAGGCAATGCGCTTGCGCCCGATGTACTGGAAGAAGTAACACACATGTTCAACACGCTGGGTGCGCGGCAAGACGTGAACGTGATTGTGTTCACTGGCGGCGAGCGCTACTTTTCAGCAGGGTTCGATTTGAATGAAATTCGCAAACTGGAGAAGGTGAGCAACGAGGCCTACACCGCCCTGTTCCACCGCGCTTACCGCGCGATTCTGTTTTGCGAACAACCTGTCATTTGTGCCGTGGGAGGTGCCGCCATTGCGGGTGGTTTTGATTTGACAATGATGTGTGACATTCGCTACGCCTCCACACGCGCCAAGTTTGGCCAGCGTGAAATTGTGCTGTCGCTGACCCCGATTATGGACCCGCTGTGGCGCATCATTGGCATGGGTCGCGCCAAGGAAGTGGCGTTGACTGGCCGCATTTACGATGCTGCAGAAGCGGAGCGCATGGGCTATGTCAGCAAGGTATTTCCTGAAGGTGAATTGCTGACTTCGGTTGCCCAAATTGCACGCGATATGGCGCAATACGACCGTGCCTGTTTGGCTGAAACCAAGCGACTGTCGAATGTGGTGTTGAACCAAGATCTGGACATGTCCATGCGCACTCAGGAATGGCTGTTCAGAAGTTACATTGGTTCCGAAGACAACCACCAGCGCATTGATGCGCTGCAAGCACAATTGGCTGCAGCACGAAAAGCAAAAGGCTGACTCTGATTCAGAGATAGCGCGCATACTCCACGGGGTCATGCGCGCAAAACAGCTCAACTTCATCGCCACTGCTTTTGACCAACTCACGCAAACGTGCCTGTGTGGCCACCCGCTCTGCCGGTAATGTTTGCACCAGTTTTTCAAAAAAGGCCACGCCTGCAGGCATGGGGTCTTCATGTTTCAAAGCCACTTCACTGCGATGAAAGTAAGCATCGCCGCAATGCAAAATCCACTTGTTGCCGTTCTTCACCGCCACGCCCACATGCCCGCGCGTGTGCCCAATCAACGGCACCATCAGTAATTCAATACCGGCAATGGGTCGAATGGCCTGAAAACCAAACCAGGTTTCAGTGGGTTTGTCGTGAATGGTCCATTTGGGTTGGTGCTCAAACTGCGCTTTCCTGAAGCGCAAGGAATCACGCAGGCTTGGCTTGATTGCATGGCGATGCTCAGGCTCGAACACATGCACTTGCGCACCGGGAAAATCACTCAAGCCCCCAGCATGATCCAGATCAAGGTGAGTGGGCACAATGTGCTTCACATCACTGACTTTGAATCCAAGGTTCTTCACTTGCTCAATCGCAGTTTCTTCCATGCGCAGCTGAGGAGCCAACATGGCTACAAAGCCAGCACCCAAACGCCGGTTAGGTTCCAGCACATCACCTGTACCTAAACCGGTATCGACCAAAATCAAACCCTGCTCGCTCTCGACCAGCAAACAATGGCACACCATATTCGCCCGTTCAAAAAAACCACCACTGCCATTGATCAATCGCTTGCAGATTGGGCACATGGTGCCGCAATTCATGTGGTGAATTTTCATGAGTCAAGTTCCGTGTTGTTGTGGTGAGTTCAGTTTAAATTGCAACGGGTCAGCAATGCATCAATATTCACTTCATCGCCCATTGCGGTAAAGCCAAGTGAATTTGGATGCAGCAAGTCGGGGATGAACAAAGCCGCATTGGGCAACGGTATGCCAGGCAAAGCAAGTACTTCGTCAAAATCAACAACACCATCAATCAAAGGCGTGCTACGAATCCAGGTATTGATTTTCTGCCGTTCGGGTTCTTTCACGATAGGGCCATCGGGAAGCCACCCGAATGCCACGTCAGCGCGCGGCGGGATTGTACCCATAAACACGCACAAGCCATTGGACCGCGCCTGCTGTATTAGCTGTTGATAGGCTTGAATCACAGGTTCAGCTTTCACACCGGCACCCAAATCATTCGTGCCCTCAAAAATAATCACACCTTTAACGCCGGGCTGCTCCAACACATCCCGCCGAAAACGCTCAAGCAATGGAGGACCAGCAAAACCGCTTCTTGCTGCGGTCACCGTGTTGCTGTTGATCCCTTGATTCAACACTGCCACGTTGGCGTTTTGTGCATTCAAGCGCATGGCCAAGCGGTCCGTCCAGCGTTGGTTCAATACCTGTAAAAACCCGTCAGTGATCGAGTCACCAATGGCTACGATTGCGCCTTTGGTCTGGGGATTGAACGCATCGAGTCCAGACAGGAAAAACCACCCCACCGACACTTGCGAGAACGAGGTGCCGAGAGAATCACGGGTCACATCCCCACTGTTGTGAGGGCTAATGTACTGCGGACCAAAACTGACTGCATGCCAGGTCATGGGTCCACTTTCGCCTGCCACATGGAATGTGATGGCCAAATCTTCCTGCGAATTGAATGCGAACTCAGCCACATCGGTAATCAATTCCTGCCCTGGCATGGCCACGCCGAAATCTCGACCATTCACTGTTAGCGGAACCCGAGTCGACTCATCGATATTGGGTAACAAAGGATTGCCTTTGGCGATTGAAATATTCTCGAAACGCACCGGCTGGGTCCCCACCAGATTGGACAACCGCAAACGAACCGCTTGGCCACCCAAGGTCGGGTTGATGATCATTCGAAAGCTGCGGTTAACGGCCTGATCCCCCGGAAAGCTTGCCAACTCGGGTGCGCCAGGCAAGGGTATGTTTTCCTGAGTCAGCGGCCCGAGCGGATAAGGGCCATAAGGTGCAGTTGACCAAACCCCCACCATGTTGGCTTGTACTTCGCGTAAATCAAGCCGTGGCGTTGAAGAGGAATCGGTACTGTCAGCGCCACCAAGGCACGCACCCAATAATGCTGACGCTGCCAAAAGACCGAGCGCATTTAGCAGCAATTTCATGACTTTTAGTCTCCGTGGGCTGTTTTGTGCAGCTGGAATTACTGATGGATTTGATTCAACTTGTACTGCAATGTGTGGCTGACAGATTCAAGTGCTGAGTTCTTGAACCAGCAACTCAGCAAAATAATCACAGGGAGGGCGTTTCGATTTCAAGCTTCTGGACAACACCACCTCGACGGGCTGCAACGGTGGCAAGCCCTCTGCAGAACCCAATCGGGTAAGGTGAGCAGGTACACCGCACTGGGCCAGGGGTGCAATTGCCAGGCCAGCGTCTACCATACTAACCAAGCCTTGCACGGCCGGGCTTTCGTACGACATACGGTAGGGAATTTTTGCCTGCTGCAAAGCCTTTAGAGCATGGATACGCGCGGTACTTCCCTCACCAAACAGTGCAAGTGGCAAGGGGCGTTCCTTCCAAATATTTTTGTTGCTCGGGGAACCCGCCCACACCAGTGGTTCCAGGCGTAGCAACACCCCTGGGCACCCCTTGGTGCGGGTGATTACAGCCAGGTCTACTTCATTGTCTTTGACCATTTGCGCGATGTGATTGCTGGGTCGCCCTACCACCTGTATTTCCACACGGGGATAAGTGGCAGAAAATTTACGCAAAACTGGTGGCAACAAAGACGACGCATAATCATCAGGAACACCGATGCTAACGCGCCCGGTCACAGCGGGTCGGGTTAATTCTGCAAAGGCTTCATCCCGCAAGGCGAGCATTTGTCGGGCATAGCCCAACAAGGTATGGCCCTCCGCCGTTAACTGTAAGTTGCGTGTGTCGCGCAAAAACAGGGGTTTGCCCAGAAGACTCTCAAGCCCTTTGATTTGCATGCTGACCGCCGACGGCGAGCGGTGCACCAAAGCTGCGCCAGCCGCAAAACTACCTGAATCAGCCACTGCAACCAATATGGTTAATGCATCCAGATCGAGTTTTTTCATTTCATCAACTTTTCTGATTAATCAGTTCAATTTAATTCGTTTTACGAAATTTTTCCAGTATTGAATAATCCACCTCGCGACTCACCCAACAAGGAATATTTAAAGTGCATGACCTGAGTTCTCTATATGCTTTTCTGGTGGTGGGCGGTTTGTTGTCTGTTACGCCCGGCCCCAACATGGTCTATGTCATCTCACGTTCAATCACGCAAGGACGACGGGCGGGACTGACTTCGCTGGGTGGCGTGGTAGTTGGTTATCTTTTTTACATGTTTGGCGCTGCGTATGGCATCACAGCTTTCTTCAAAACGCAGCCACATGCCACTCAAATTTTGAGTGCCCTTGGCGCTGTTTACATGGGATGGCTAGGTTGGAATGCCATTCGCCCAGGTGGTCGATCACCTCTTGAAATCCATGAACATTTGCCTCGCGAACATGCAGGTAAATTATTTGCCATGGGGGCGACCACCAGTCTGCTTAACCCCAAACTTGCACTAATTTTTTTGACCTTGCTGCCTCAGTTTATTGATGAAACAAAAAGCCAGGTATTGCAGCAATCGCTGTTTTACGGCGGCTTGCTAATCGCGATGTTCGCGGGTGTGAATGCCTGTATGGCAATATTTTCCGGCAGCATAGCTGAATTTCTTGCACGTAAACCGGCATGGCTTCTTGCTCAGCGTTTGCTGATGGGAATTACCTTGCTTGCTTTGAGCGCCGAGATGGCAATACAAGCCTTGGGTTGATATGCTTGGATTGTTGTAGAAGATTTATCCAAGGAATTTGACAATGTCTCAAGCGGCCATGCCCCTTTTCCCGCTCACCACGGTGCTGTATCCACAAGGTGTTTTAAACCTTCAAATTTTCGAAGTCCGCTATCTCGACTTAATGAAAAAATGTCTGCGCGACAAAGCACCGTTTGGAGTAATCAGCCTGCTGGACGGCAACGAGGTACGCCGTCCTGATGAGAAAATTCAACTGGCAAAAATCGGCACGCTGGTGAATATAGAAAAGCATGAATTTGTAACCCCAACACTGATAGAAATTTCGACAGTGGGCAGCCAGCGCTTCAAGCTGTTAAATGCTTCACAAGAGAAAAACGGCCTGTGGATAGGTGAAACTCAGCCCCTGCCAGTTGACCCTGTGGTTGAAATTCCAGACTACCTGCAAGGCAGCGCAAATGCCTTGGCACGACTGATTAACTCGATTGATGAGCAAGAAATCGCCGAAGAACAACTACCGTTTCGCAAACCCTACAAACTCATGGATTGTGGCTGGGTGGCCAACCGCTGGTGCGAATTATTGCCCTTGGACAAGCCCACCAAGCTGCAACTGCTTGCTTTGGACAATCCTTTGCTTCGGCTTGAGTTAATTGACGACACCTTGGCGGCACAAGGTTTGCTCAAGAGTTGACCTAATCAGGGAAGCGGCCTACCATTCGGCCATGCTGACCTTTAACAAACACTTCGCTGCCCAACTGCTCGCCTTGCTCAATAGCAAGGCAGCTGGTCGCATGCATGTTTGTCCGCCGGCCGCACATTCTTAAGCCCGGCGATCACCTACCCCCCAATTTTGCGCACAACACACGCATCGCCGGGCACACTCCAAGCGCAACTGCCTGAGAGTTAAACAATGAAAAAACTACTGACGTCCGAGCGATGGATGAACGAGCTTGATCTAGCTCGGATTTCCAAACTGAATGCGCCATTTCCACCCGAATTAAATGCGGCCTTGGATAATGCCGAATTCATCAAGCCACAAGATATTCCCGCAGACGTTGTCACCATGAACAGCCTGTTCACAATTGTTGAAACAGAAAGTGGATCAACCAACAAACTGATGCTGTGTTACCCAAGCGATGCAGAGCCTGCAAAGGGCTACATTTCAGTGCTTTCGCCAGTCGGCGCAAGCCTGCTTGGTCGAAAAGCGGGCACAGTGGCGCAGTGGGCAACCCCCAACGGAGAGCAGCATTTTGCGGTGGTCAAAGAAATACTGTTTCAACCAGAGGCCAGTGGTGACTACACCACCTAGCCTCTCAAGTGTTGGCAGTAATCACCACTTTACCCACCACTTTTCTGTCCAGTAAATCCTGCAGGGCCTGTGCGCCCTGCGGGAGTGAATACACTTTAGACACCAGTGGTTTCAATTTGCCTTGTTCGATCAAGGCAAACATTTCACCCAGGTCTTTGATGAAGTCAAACAACTGTCGATTCACAAAATCGCCCCAGAATACTCCCACGATAGAAGCACCTTTCAGCAAGGGCAGATTCAGTGGAATACTTGGAATTTCACCGTCTGCAAAACCGACAACCAGGTAGCGTCCATTCCAGCCAATGCTTCGAAATGCAGGCTCTGCAAACTTGCCGCCCACGGGGTCAAAAATCACATTGGGCCCTTTGCCACCTGTGAGTTCTTTCACGCGTTCACGCAAATCTTCATTGCTGTAATTAATCAGTTCATCTGCGCCATTCTCTTTACAAATCGCCAGCTTCTCCGCGCTGGAGGCTGCCGCAATCACCTTGGCCCCCAGGGCTTTCGCGATCTGAATGGCCGCAAGGCCTACCCCACCTGCAGCGCCCAACACCAAAAGGGTTTCGCCCTCTTTCAATTGGGCACGGCCTTTCAGTGCGTGGTAAGAGGTGCCATAGGCCAAGGTGAACGATGCCGCAGTCTCGAAACTGATGGCCGGTGGCATCGGAATAATCTGTTTGGCCTGCACCAGCACTTTTTCGGCGAAAGCACCATGTGTACACATGGCAATCACGCGATCACCCACTTTCACATTCTTGACGCCCTCACCCAGTGCTGCCACCACACCGGCCAGTTCAGCGCCTGGCGCAAAAGGCAAAGCGGGTTTGAACTGGTATTTGCCTTGAATCATCAACGCATCCGGAAAATTGACACCGGCCGCTTTCATATCAACCACCACTTGGCCTGGCCCGGGCTGTGGATCGGCGGTTTCCTCGAATACCAAAGTGTCGGGAAGACCCAGGGTTTTACACATCAATGCTTTCATTTTTTGTCCTCTTTTTATTTGGGTAAGGTGGGATTTTGCTGCGAAAGAATTTCCTTCATCCGGGTTTCAATCACCGGGAACATGTAGCCGTGCGGAATCACGTAAAAGCGCTTTTCAGAAATTGCCTTGAACGTTTCCACCGCCATGTCATCGGCGGTCAATTGCCCGCTTGCAATGGCTTTGCCAATCCGCTTGTTCAACTGTGCAGAAAATCCTTCAATCGAATTGGTGTGCGCCACATCGCCAGGCCGGTTGCGTTCAGAATTGCCAATCCCGGTGGGCACCCAAGCCGGGCACAACAAGGAAACACCAATGGGCGATTGAGTCATTTGCAACTCAAGGCTCAAGGTTTCGCTCAGAGTGACCACACCGTGCTTGCTGACGTTGTATGCCGCCATACCGGGGTTGGACACAAGGCCCGCAACCGATGCCGTATTCACAATGTGCGCGGGGCCACCTTGCGCCTGCATGCGCGGCAGGAATTCGGAAATACCGTGTACCACACTCCACAAATTCACCTGCAAAATCCATTCCCAATCGGCCACAGTGTGTTCCCAAGTGGTGCGTGCCAAAGCCACACCCGCATTGTTGAACAACAGGTGCACACCATTGAACCGGGCATAGGCAGCATCAGCCAGCGCCTTGATTTCTGCTGCATGGCGCACATCGGTACGCAAGGCCAAAACACGGTCTGCTGGCAGGCTCAACTGTTCTGTTGCGGCCTGAAGTGCGGCTTCATCGATATCGGCCAGCACCAGGTTCATACCCATGGCACCGGCATGTTTGGCCAAAGCCAAGCCAATTCCACTGGCTGCCCCGGTGATCACGGCTGTTTTGCCGTTGAAGTTGTTCATTGATTGTTGTCTCCGAATTCTCTATTTTTTTATTTTTCAGCTTATGCTGAGTCAAAAACCAGATTAACAGAAGCAAGTGGTCGAAGTAATGCGGGGAAGGAAGCAATGAACAATCGAGTCAATATGTTCTTGGCAATCTTAATGACTGCGTCATCGTTCTGGATTACTGGCGCGGCCCAAGCAGGCTGCACCTACGCCACCCTACCCAACCCCCACCCCGATGGCATTGGCAAATCCTATTGCGATCGCCAAATCTCGAAAGTAATGGGCTGGCAAGGTGCCCCCTGGCTTGAACGCCCGCAGCGCCTTCAAGAGGAGCGCACCGATTTACTGATCCAGAAACTGAACCTGAAACCGGGTATGGTGGTGGGCGACATTGGGGCGGGCACTGGGCACATTGCACAAATGATGGCCGAAAAAATTGCACCCAATGGTGTGGTGTGGGCGGTCGATATTCAACCGCAAATGATCAAGATGCTGCAAAAGAAGGCGGATGGTTTGCCCAAAGGCAGGCTGCAAATTCAACAGTCCACTGAAAAGAATTTGAATCTTCCGGATCGAATTCTGGATATGGCCATTATGGTGGATGTGTACCACGAGCTTGAATACCCGCGCGAAACACTTCAATCGCTGATGAAAGCGGTGAAAAAAGGCGGGAAGATTGTATTTGTGGAATACCGGGCTTTTGATCCCGACGTACCCATCAAAGCGCTACACACCATGAGCGTGGCGCAGGTTCAAAAAGAAGCCGAAGACCTAGGCTTGAAATACGAGAAAGCCGAAAGCCTGAGTTGGCAAAACATGATTACCTTCATCAACCCGTAGTTGAATCATTCAGCCACTGCAACACACCTTGCCCGGCAGCCATGCCGGTTGCAAAGCACGCGGTGAGCAAATAACCACCGGTGGGTGCTTCCCAGTCCAGCATTTCGCCCGCGACAAATGTACCTGGCTTGTTGGTCAGCATGTAATTGCTGTTCATGCTTTCGAAGCGCACACCACCTGCCGTACTGATGGCTTCATCGATTGGCCGTACGGCCTGCACCGTGATCGGCAGCGCCTTGATGGTTGACACCAGTTTTTCTGAATTCTGGAAATCCTCTTTGCTCAACACTTCATGCAGCAGGGCCAGCTTCACGCCAGCAAGGCCAAGTTTACTTTTGAAGTAAGCGGGCAAAGAATGGCTGCTGCGTGCAAACCCTGCCACTTCAGATCGAACACGATCAACGCTGCGCCCGGGCAACAGGTCGAGCGTGAAAGTTGCGCTACCCTGCGCATTCAAGCGTTGGCGAATTTCGCGTGAATACGCATAAACAAGGCTGCCTTCTACCCCATGCTGGCCAATCACCATTTCACCCTGCCGCTCGCTTTCCTGGCCGTGCAGGTTGGTGAACTTCAAGGCAACCGACTTCAAGGGTGCTCCTGCATATTTTTCGCGCAGGTAATCACTCCACTTCACCTCGAAACCGCAATTGGCGCTTTCAAGCTCAGTCACCTCAACGCCTTCATTTCGCAGCCAAGGCACCCAGGCCCCATCGGAACCCAGCTTGGGCCAACTGGCCCCACCCAGGGCAAGCACCGTGGCAGTGGGTGCATATTCGATGACCCCATTTGGTGTTGAAAACTGCAATTGTCCCTTCGCACCCCAACCCTGCCACCTGTGGCGCACATGCATGCGCACACCCTTACTGCGCAGGCGGTGTAACCAGGCCCGCAACAAGGGCGCTGCTTTCATTTCCTTCGGAAACACCCGGCCAGAAGTACCCACAAATGTTTCTATGCCCAAGCCATGCACCCATTCGCACAATTGTTCTGGCGGCAACAAGTTGAGTGTGGTTTGTAAATGAGACTGCCTGTCCGCATAGCGGGTGCAAAATTTGGTGTAATCCTCGCTGTGCGTGATGTTCAAACCACCAATGCCCGCCAGCAGAAACTTGCGCCCAAATGAAGGCATGGCATCGAACACATCCACCTGCACACCCACGTTGCTGAGCACCTCTGCAGCCATCAGACCTGCGGGGCCGCCGCCAATAATTGCCACGGTTTTATTCAAGGAGTCAGGCATGCAACGATTACTTTAATTTGAGGTGGGGTTGCGCAGTGGTTTGAGCAAATGGCTTAAACCGTTGTGATCAATTTCCTGCATCAGGGCAAGCAAACGGCCAATCTCGCCTTTCGGAAAGCCTTCGCGTGCGAACCAGTTCAGATAATTGCCGGGCAAGTCGGCAAGCAACTTACCCTGGTGTTTACCAAAAGGCATCTTCATGGTGACAAGCTTTTGTAGATCGTCTGGATTCATGTGCGAAATTATAAAGCAATGCAGTCAACACTCGATCAGCTTTCATTCATCAAATCTGTACCCGTGTACCCAACTCCACCACCGCGTTTGAAGGCAACCTGAAGAAGTCAACCACACCCCCTGCATTGCGGCTCATGGTGGCAAACAGTTGCTCGCGCCACTTGACCATGCCAGAACCTGCCGTAGGCACCACGGTTTCCCGGCTTAAAAAATAGGTGGTTTCGAACAGAGAAATTTTAAGACCCACCTCATCGGTCAACTCAAGCGCCTTGGGAATGTCTGGCGTATTCATGAAGCCATAGCGCACTGTTACCTGCCAGAATCCTCGGCTGAGCGACTTCACTTCAACCCGGCTCGCTTCGCTTACCCAAGGCACACTTTCAAACACCACCGTCAATATCACATTCGATGCATGCAACACCTGGTTGTGCTTCAAGTTGTGCAGCAAAGCCATGGGCACTTTGCCAGGGTCGGCAACCGGGTACACGGCTGTGCGGTAAGCGCGGTTGATTTGGTCTACATTCAACGTAGGCAAGAAATCGTTTAGATCAATGCCGTCTTTCTGGATACTTTTCATCAGCAATTTGCGACCGCGCCACCAGGTGGACATCACCACAAACAAAGCCAAACCCAACACAATCGGGAACCAACCACCATCGAACAACTTGAATGCACAACTGATGACCAACAACAAGTCAATCAGAACAAAGAAGATCGTGGCCCCCACCGACAACCACGCTGGCAAACCCCAGCTGTGGCGAATCACAAAATAAGTTAGCGTGGTGGTAATCAGCATGGTCAGCGTCACTGCAATGCCATAGGCGCCTGCAAGGTTCGACGAATTCTGAAACATCAACACCGCCAACAAAACACCCGCCAACAACAACCAGTTCACGGCCGGCATGTAAATTTGACCCGACTCTTTGGCCGACGTGTATTGAATTTTCATGCGTGGCAAAAAGCCCAATTGAATGGCCTGCTTGCTCATGGAATAAGCGCCGGAAATCACTGCCTGTGAGGCAATAATTGCGGCCATGGTTGCCAGGCAAAGTACGGGGATTACCCAGGCATCAGGGAAAGAACGATAGAAAGGATTTTCAATGGCACCGGGATCGGCAATCAGCAAAGCACCCTGTCCCAGGTAATTCAAGGCCAAGCACGGAAACACCAAAAACGTCCAGGCCATGCGAATCGGTTTTTTGCCGAAGTGGCCCATGTCAGCGTACAGCGCCTCCGCACCGGTCAAAGCCAGCACAATTGCGCCAAATGCTGCAAACAAACCCCAACCCCGATCCAGAATGAATTGAATGCCGTGTACAGGATTCAGGGCATACAAAATTTCAGGCGCGCTCAAAATATTGGCCACACCCACTGCACCCAAAGTAGCAAACCACAACACAATAATCGGCCCAAAGAAGCGCCCCACCACTGAAGTTCCATAACGCTGCACAGCGAATAGGCCGATCAGAATCAATACGCTGAGCGGAATGATGTAAGGCGTTAATGTCGGGGTAATTAGCGTAAGCCCCTCCATGGCCCCCAATACTGAAATTGCAGGTGTAATCACGCTGTCGCCATAAAACAAAGTGGCACCAAATACACCAATCAACAGCAACAAGGTTTTCAGTTTCGGGTTTTTTCGTACCGCTTCCGACGCCAGTGCAGTCAGCGCCAGGCCACCCCCTTCGCCATGGTTGTCGGCCTTCAAAATCAGGATCACATACTTCAAGGTGACCACCAACATCAGTGCCCAAAAGATCACAGAAATGGCGCCGGTGAGATTCTCAGGGTTCAATGGTACGCCACTGTTCTCGCCAAACACTTCCTTGACCGTGTACAGCGGGCTGGTACCAATGTCACCATATACAACACCAATTGCACCCAAGGTAAGCGCGGCCAAGCCAGCCTTCGTTTTGTCTTTTGATTCTGGTTTGTTCATGGTTGTAACGCATCTGTAGTAGAAACACAGACTGCATCATGCGCTGCAACATATAAGGAAGTTATAAGGAAACATGAGCAGAAAACTAAGCGACTGCCAACATGCGGTAACCCACACCGGTTTCCGTCAAAATAAAGTGTGGGTCTGCGGGATTAATCTCGATTTTCGCGCGCAATTGGCCCACATACAAACGAGTGTATTGTGTGTGCTCCAGAAACTCGGGGCCCCATACATCGGCCAACAATTGCCGGTGGCTTACCGCCTGCCCAGCACTTCGGACCAAACGCGCCAACAGTTCATACTCAGTGGGCGTTAATTTAACCTCAGCACCATTCAGGGTAATTTCACGCTTCACCAAATCAATGTTCAAACCATCGCGCTGATAGACCAGAGTGGCCGCCTGCGCCAAATTTCCCCGGTGGCGCAAGGCCACACGAATGCGTGCCAACAATTCTCCCACGCTGAATGGTTTGACCAGGTAGTCGTCAGCACCCGCATCGAGCAATTCAATTTTGCTGTCGTCGTGCGGGCGTGCGGAAATCACAATCACGGGCGCAGTGCTCACCCTGCGGGCCATTTCCAGAAAAAGTTTCCCATCGCCATCGGGCAAACCCAAATCGAGTAAATACAAATCGAATGGCTGCCCGGTGGCCTGATTGTCCAACAAGGCTCTGGCTTCTGAAAGACTGGCCGCAGTAACTACCGAATGCCCTTCGGTGCTGAGGCTGTTGCGCAAGGCCTTGCCAAGTTCACGGTCGTCTTCAATTAATAAAATACGAATGCTCATGCGCCATGTTCCTGCGCGATGGTCGACGGCAACGCGAAGGTGGCCAGCACCCCAATGCCAGAACTTGCAGCTGAAGAAAACTCCAAGCGCCCAGAATGAACTTGTGCCACAGCCTTACACAGCTGCAAGCCGATACCCAAACCCCGTGATTCATCGCCCTTCGATTTAAGTTGGCTTTGCATACCTTGGCCGCTATCAGACACCTGAAACACCACCTCACCTTGCTGTTGCAACACCTTAAGTTCAACTGAACCAGGGACACCCGAATGTTTGATTGCATTGTCGATCAAATTGTCCAGCACCTGTTCCACCAGCACCATATTGCAATTCACCAAAGGCAAACCTGCAGCAACTTTCACGGTGGGTATATACAAGGTCTTGCGTTTCCTCAAGCGTTGCAACACGGCCGCTACCATGTCTTCCACCGATTCAAGTTGCATGGGTACCTTAACCTTTTCACCACTTAACCGTGCCAAGGTCAGCGTGTTGTCGGTCAGGCGAGCAACCTGCTGGGTTTCCTCTTGAATCAATTCGGCGTAGTGTCGAATTTCATCGTGGCTCAAGCGGTCTGTTTGCTCCAGTATCGCCGAAGCGGAAGTCATGATACTGGCCAGCGGTGTTCGCTGATCGTGAGCAATTGATGTTAAAAACAGGCTACGGGTTTGCTGGGTTTGTGCCGATTCCCGGGCGCTTTGAGCACGCAGCAAATTGTCTCGCCGTTCACAGGCCAGGCCCATTTGGTCAAGCAATGCCTGTGCATCTCGAACCCACAAGGTTTCGCTAGAATCCAGGTCGTCACCCACGCAAACGCACACCCCATATGCTTTCGATTTTCCACGCATAGGCAAGTACAGATCTTCCAGATTGTCGTAGCGCCCTGTGCTTTTTCCAAGCGCCTTGTTTTCTTGCAAACACGCGTCAAATGCCTTTGTTTGAGAAGCGTTAAGCAAATCAACTTCAATAGAACCAAATCCCACGAAGAATTGGCGAGTGCCATCGGCCAAGCTGAGCAACAACTGCTGCAAATCTGACAGTAATTGTTGCGGATGATCAACCTCACGCAGCTTTTCGCTCCATTGCATGAGCTGCAGAGTACGCTGCGCCTGCCGCCGTTCAAGCGCAGCAATTTGCTTTTGCCGCCGCAATAAATAAGTAACCAACCACGACACACCCATCATCGTGATCAGCAAAATGCCATGCTCTTGCAGGTCCACATGAAAGGTGTGAACAGGCGGCACCATTTGGTAGTTGAACATGAGCACGGCAAGTGCGCTCAACGCAAGCGAAATCCCCAAAGGCAACAACAGTGAATAAATCGACGAGACCAGAATAAGAACCACAGGCGCATTGGCTAGCGTGATCCATTCGTGCGGATAAACCAGAAGCAACATCAGGGCAGCCCACAAGGCAAAGCCCAAAGAGCCTGTCAACAACGTGGTCGGTTTCATGAATTCAATTCATCCAATAGCAGCAATGCTTCAACACGATGCCAAAGTGCAATCATCGCCCGATTCTAATCGTTGCTGCAATTGAATAATCAAATGTCACTCAGAAAGGGTTTGTGCCACATTTAAAAAAATACGGCAATGAATCAATCGGCGCGGGCACGGTCACATCGCGCGGGCCTTCAAACTGCGCGCCGGTGTCCACGTGCTTCCAGCAACCTTGGGGCAAATACACATTGCGCGTGCTTGCGCCCTGCTCCACCACCGGGGCCACCAACACATTGGGCCCCAACAGCCATTGTTGGTCTTCCTGCCGGGCGCGCTCATCCTTGGGATATTCCACCCACAGCCCGCGCACAGGGGGTACGCCTGTTGTTTGCGCTTCTTGCCACAAACGCATGATCAAGGGTGCCGCTTTCAAGTGCAGTTCAGCCGCCTTGCGCCAATGCTCCAATGTTTCTTCACCGTAAAACCAGGGCATGCGCACCCCATTGCTTGACGAATTGTGAACCCTAAACACAGGCGACAATGCAGCCCAGAAAGACCAACGGGTATACAACTCGGCGCTGGCCGCACCCACATGAAAATCAAAGTAGCCACCAATGTCGGTGTTGTAACCGTAGGAACCAGTGGCACCTCGGCTCAGCATGTCAGTGGTCAGCGATGCAATGCCCGAGGCGCGCGACCAATCACTGGTTTCATCGCCTGGAAAATTGGATGACTCAAAACCCGAGCTGCCCTGCCGCCCGGAATAACCAGCACGCGTCCAGAAAAAAATGTGTCGCCCGGTTTTGGCCTCAATGTCGTCGATAATTTTTCGCGTGGTTTGGTGAAATACAGTGGGGTAATGGTTGTGCATGGTAACGCCTGTGCTGCCATCAAAAAAGTGCATGTCCAATGCAATGTGTTCACCAAAGTCTTGCATGAATCCGTCGGCCTTCAGGTCCACCAGCATTTCCCGAATGCGGCCTTCCCACCAGGCAATCGCTTCCGGGTTGGTGAAGTCAATTGCAGCGCCCAAACCACCAAATGGCGTACCGAACAGATAAGGCAAACCGGCTGCGTCATTGACCACATACCCTTCTTGCAAGGCCTCTGTAAAAGTCTCGGGCCGCTCAGTATTGGCCACATCAACACCCACGTAATTTCGAATATACAAATACGCTCGAATGTTGCGGTCGTGCAAAGCCTTGATCACAGTTTTGCTGGTTTCGCGCGGCAGTATTTCCCAGCCCTCGAATACATAGCCTTTCACGGGCAATTTGAATGCATCAATCTTCGCAATGTCGTCCCAAATTTTTGCTTCATAGCTGGTCGCATCATCCGCTTCGGCGGACAACACCCGCACTGCGCGCGACAAGGTTGGGCCAAGGTCAGCTTGCAAAGGCAAACGGTGTCGCCCTTGCAGGCCCGACAAACTTTGCAGTGCTTTCTTCTCAGCACCAGGTGCAACCAGATAAGTCATCTCCGTGCCTGACACATTCACCTGCCAGGCATCGGCGTTGGAAGCACCAAGGTCGTAGCGCGAAGGCCGAGTGCTATCGAGCATGAAGCCATACCCACCCGTTGAAGCAAATGCGGTTGAAATGTAATACGCTGCGTCTGGCCCGGAAGGAAACATGTACCCCTCGCCTTGCCCTGAGGCCAAATTGGCGACAGGTGCCAAAGGCCCGGCTCCAATGTTCTGCGCCTGAATAAAATTGGTCAGCAAATTACCACGCTGGTTGATTGCGTTGTGGCGACCACCAAAACCATGAAACGATTCTTCATCGCGCAACACAAAACTGTCTGCCACCATCACAACACCTTCAGCGGGGTTCACGGCCATGCGCACCTCAAAGCTGTTGTTGTCCGCAGGTTTTAGCTCCACATTGATAACCCTTCCTGTGGGGTCGTTGGTAGCAATGGTCAGTTCAACGCCCCTGGCTGTTTCTTTGGCTTCCAAAACCTCCGTGCCGTGGTACTGCACACCCACCAAAGCCTGTGTAATGTAGTTGCCCACCCAGGGCGTAGCGCGCAACTGCGGTGCAATTTCAGCCCCCACCATGTAGCTGAAAGGTGCATTCAACAAACGCCGTGGCAGGTAGTCGCTGCCCAAAGGTTCATCCACTGCAAAGCCCGGCTCAAATAGTCCACCGCTGCTGCTGACCTGTTCAAGCACCAACTCATCGGCCGCATTAAAAAACCGGATCCGCAACGGATTCTTCAACACTTCTACCCGGCCATTGGCATTGCGCATGGCAATGGTTTGCTCGCCCATGTTGACTTGCGCGGGCTGCACTGCACTGCCAGAAACTGTTGCGGTGTTGGCTACAACCGGGCTTTCGCTGTTGCTTAAACAGCCCGCCAAAAACACGACCGATAAAAAAATTGAGGCCGCACTAGTACTGCTTGAACACAGGAATTTCATGGTTGTCTCTCGAACAGATTCAAATTCACGCAGTCGGCCATGGCGGCGTAGCCTGCAGGGTTGGGGTGCAGGTTGTCACCACTGTTGTATTCTTCAGCCAAAAAACCCTTGCGGTTTTTGTCTTCCAGGCATTGCTCAAAATCCACCATGCCGTCGCTCAAGGTTTGGCTGCGTATCCAGGCGTTGGTTTCATCACGCGCACGCCGTGCCGCGGCAGTGCCGTGTAGTACAGGTAACAATTCAGTCACTGTGCCTTCTGCTGGCGGTATGGTGCCCAGAATAATTTTCAACCCTGCATTTTTTGCTTTGGCAATCAACTCTTTGTACCCGGCAATCAATGCATCAGATGTGGGCGCCTGCCCCGGCTTGGGGTTCCCGAAGTCGTTGGTGCCTATCATCACCAACACATGGCTTACACCTTGGGTTTGCAGTACATCCGCATCGAAACGGGTCAGCAGTGCCTTGCCAAACTGGGGCAGCCAACCGTCGCGTAGCAACTCGTTGCCACCAATGCCCGCATTGGCCACTGTGAAAGGCATACCTGCACTGTTGAACCTGCGCTGCAAATGGTTGGAGTAACGTTGGTCAGTGGCCACCAAGGGCGAGCCTTGGCCACTTAAAAAAGCCGTGGTTGAATCAGATCCATCGGTAATGGAATCGCCCACCGCCACAACCGTGCTTACATTCTTCGGGGCCAATATCTCCAACGCTTCAATCACGAGAAAATTGGCGGTGTACCCCTCGGGCGCAGCAATAAACATGCTGCCATCGGCACTGCTTGTGTGGTCGCCGGGCAAGCTGAGGTACAGCACCTCGTTCGCATTCAAATGGCGGGTAACCTGGGGCGTAAGTCCTGGCGCATAAAAACTAACCCCCACGCGCCGAAAGGCTTCTACCGGGTATGTAATCCAGTCGCTCACCACGGTTTCACCCGCTTGCAGTGTCACGCTGGGCTGGCCGTTGAAGGTGAGCAGGCATTCTGTGTTGGGCACCATTTTGGCACTGCCCGGTGCGGCTTCCTCGGCCAAATGAATATTGGTAAACGTAACCGGCAGGCTTGAATACCGATTGCTTAAACGCAGGCGGACCACATTGCCTGCCCAGTGGGGCGCAAACGATTGGCGAACTGTCAGCCCACTGATGGGGTGCGTAATCAGCGCGTCGCCAGGCGCGGTCTTCCAGGAAGTCACCACCCGCCCCTGCTGCGCAGTGCCCTGCATGGGTGTACAAAAGCCCGCCCCACTTGCTTGAATTGACCGAGCTGCGGCACTGGAGTTGTTGGATGAGTCGCCTCCACAGGCTGTCAACAACAAGGCGCTGGCCAAGGCCAAGCCATACATAAACGAGCGTTTCATTGCAAACAGCCTAAGGTTAATTGGAATTTTGGATAATTTGACACGACTTAGTATCAGATATTCAACGCTAGAATAAATGTGATACGATTCAGTGTCAAATACTTTGAGATATTCCATTGACTGAACTCAAAACCACCCTGCCCGCGCAAGCAACCCCGCGCAGTTACGGCGGCAAGTCCGCCGAAGAACGCCAAGCCGCCCGCAAGCAGGCTCTGGTGGACGCCGCCGTGCATTTATTCGGTGAACAAGGATTTGCAGCGGTGAGTATTGATGCCATTTGTTCGCAGGCCGGGCTGACTAAGCGCTATTTTTATGAAGCCTTCCCCAGCCGAGAAGCGCTATTAACCGCCGCTTACGAATCTGCAACCCGTGAATACATGCAGTCCATTCTGGCCGCGGTAGCTCCTTATTTGATGGACGCCCGCAAACTGGTGCATGCCGGCTTGCAAGAAAGTTTTGGATTTGTAGAACGCAACCCCGCCAAGGCAAGGTTAATTTTGATTGAAGCCATGAGCGTGCGCGGCCAACTGGGCGAAATGTATGGCGAGCGCTACGACGCCTTTGTCGACCTGCTGCTGCAATTCACCCGCCCATTTTTAGGCGGCCCCAAAGTACCCGACAAGGTATTGCGGGTGATGGCCAAAAGCGCAGTGGGCGTGATCATTCACCTGTGCCAAAGCTGGATAGCCACCGACTTCAAACAACCCGTGGCGGAACTGGTCGACGGCACCGAACGCGTATTCGGCGGCATGGGCCGCGAACTGGGCGTAAAGGGTTATGCGTAGAACAAAGCCCAAACCACACCCCAATTAGACTTCAACAAAACTTTACCGCTGTGCCAAACTGAATACCCAACAACAAAAAAGGGGTAAGGCATGGCTACAGCGCATTTTGATTTTTCCAACACCTGGACAGTGATCACCGGCGGCGCCAGCGGCATTGGCCTTACCTGCGCCCTGGCAGTGGCCAAAGCGGGCGGCAACGTGGTGGTGTCGGCCAGCCGCAAACCTGAAAAAACACAAGCGGCCTTGCTGCAAATCCAGCAAGCCAACCCAAAGGTACAAGCCAAGGCATTTCCATGCGAAGTGGGTCAGGAAGTATCGGTTGCCGCATTCTTTGAGGCCATTGGGCGCGAGGGCATCAACATTGACCATGTGATCCACAGCGCAGGCATATCACCCAACACCGAATTTTTTGACCAAACCCAGGCCGAGTGGGACCAAGTTCAAAACACCAATGCCACAGGCAGCTTTTTGGTCACCAAATACGCAGCCCTGCAAATGAAAAACAACCCGCTACACGGCGACTTTCGCGGCCGCATTGTGTTGGTTACTTCAACCAACGGTATTAACAGTTGGGACCCGGTTTCTGCCCACTACGATGCATCCAAGGCCGCCAACAACTTGTTTGTGCGCGTGGCCGCAGAAAAATTATCAGAAGACCAAATTTGCATTAACGGATTGGCACCCGGATGGATCAATACAGACCTGAACGCCACCCTACCCCCCGACGTGCGCGAAAAAGAATCGTCAAAAATCTGGATGAAACGCTGGGCCGAGCCTGATGAAATGGCTCAATGTGCATTGCACTTACTCACCATGCCCTATTTAATGGGGCAAGTTGTCATGGCCGATGGAGGCTATCGCTAAAACGGTGTAAAGGGTGTAACGCTGCAACGGTATACTCATCAGCATGAATGATTTACTGCTGCGCCTTAAACTGGCTGTTGAACACCCTCACGAAGACCAGGTTTCCGTGCGCTTTCTCGCCGACATGCACGGCGAATCAGCCCACGGCGCGCTTCTGCTTTTTCTGGCCGTTCTTACCCTGCTGCCCATTCCCTTTTCAGGCTTTTTGTTCTCGTTTGGAATATGGGCCATAGCCCACATGATGTGGATCAACGACAGCGGGCACGGCCTGCCTGAAAGGGTATGCCGGGTAACGTTGTCCAAAGCTACGGCCACCCGCCTAATCAAAATTTTAAGCTGGATATACACCAAAGCCGACCGCATTTGTGAACCGCGATTGCTGTCGCTAAGCAGCCCCACACACCGCGGCTGGCTGGTACCCTTCATCGCCTTGATGGGCTTCATTATTTTTCTGCCCATACCCGGCGGCAACGGAACCCCCGCTGTGGCACTCATCTTGATTGGGCTTGGCCTAATGGCGCGAGACGGCCTGGCGCTTATTGCAGGCATTGTGACTGGCTTGGTAGGGGTTGGCGTGGTGGTTTTTTTGGTGTGGCTGATTGTGAGGGTGGTTTAGGGAAGAAGGTTTTTGGGGGTTGGCAAAGGCTAATTATTTACGCACCTCACCCCGATATTGGCAAGATTACTAAAGTAAACGTGTTACTCGGTATGGATATTTTTTTATCGTTGGATTAGTGGGTTTTAAATTCATCACGACGTTTTACGAAAACGTCGGTAGATGTGAACAAGCACGTGCAAGTTCGTATTTTTTGTTGAAATATTGATGGTTGAGAGGCTGGTTTTTGGCCAGAGCGGCCTTTGGGACTGTTTACTTAGAACGTCTACAAAGTGGTCATAAACCGACTTTGGATAACGATGAGCTCAGCCGCCGCTTTGGCGGTCGGCTGGAGCGCCTTGTTCTATGTGTGTGCGAGTTGGGGACTCGTTGAACATGCTTGCAAAAAACTCTATCTGTTCCCGAAGGTTTTTAACCCTGTCCCTGAAGGTTTCAATTTCTTTACTTTCAACCTCATACCCATGCATGAGCTGGGCAATTTTATGTACGAAATAGTTTCTTTGACTTAATAGAAAGTTCAGGTGATAGCTCACTGTGTCACTGAGATTCCCTCTAGATTCCAATTGCTTTATAAGCCCGCCCAATGGTGTCTTTTTTCCGATAGCAACCCCTTGCTCAGCCAAAAAATCCAAAAGCACTCCCTCAAGGCGACCAACCGCCAACACCATTTCGCCAAGGCTCTGAGTAAACATCGCATCAGACATCAGCTTTTCGAATGCATGAACCATGTTCACCTACACAGAACGTTGAAAATCACTGGACGTAGGCAAGCTTAGCTTGCCGAAGTTCCGGTGGATTGTGATGTTAGGTTTCATGAATGGCCCCGATCAACGCGTTTATATGCTTAATTGCCAACGTCTGCATTTCCTCATCGTTCTTACCGTTGAGTACATAAGCAAACCTGTAAATTTCCTTTTCCTCTTGCAGCTCGTACTCATCATCTTGGGTGTACTTAGCCCAAGCCGCCTCTATGGCATTATGGTAGGTGGAAGGAACAGCTACACGCAAACGGAGATATGCAGCCAGATGTTTTGAATAATGCTCCTGAAGCACTGAATTTGCTTCGCCGATTCCTTGCTCTTCGACAGGCCGGCTTAATCGAAGAAGTGTATCGCTGAAACTCGACAAGAATCTGCCTTTCTCTTGTTGCACCACGAGTTCGATTGCCGCTTTTTTTGTCAGCTTTGCGCCATACCAAACCCCAATCAATGCGCCGCCAACACCAACAAGTGCCGCCCAGATTTCATTTGGCATACAAATTCCTAATAAGTTGAGACAGTCCGTCTTTTTAAACCTAATGCCTGGGCTCAGCGGTCGATTTGGAGGCGCAGCGCGCCGGAAAAGCGGTCCGCTGCAGCCCTTGGTTAGCTTGATACATACTTGAATTCTGACTTCATATCTGAACCAGATTTTACGAATTCCTGGACCATCGGTTTGTAAGGGGAAAGTGACGCACAAGATAGAGCAAGATTAGAAAGAAAATTGGTGACTTTGTGTGCATACTGCAGACAATCATACTTGCCGTAATCTTCAAGCGCAGCCTTTGCTATCAGTTCGAATTGGCGTATGTACCTATCAAAATCGTCCCTTCTACTTCTCTCTTTGTAGAGGGTCTCTGGGTCTTTGGGGATTGGGAATCGAACAACTTGTATCATTTTGTCAGAGGGCAGGGTCACAACTTCCTTAATACAATAAAGCTTGTGATTTACCATGCTGATAGGTGCAGAGTGCATTACTAAGTCGCGGTAGTCACCAAGCTCTTTAAGCCAGCCATCGCTACTCATCATATTTAAGAAGGCGGCCTCTAAATCGGTCAAATCCGTTTTTTTCTTCAATAACTTCAGTAAACCACCGGCAGTCGTGATTTCTCTCTCCTCTCTCAAATCTCCGGATCGGGAAAAGTTGTATACAAGTTCAGAAAGGTAATCACGTAAAATGCAGGACTCGAACAAAAAAGACTGGAATTTTTGATAGGTTAACTCAGTGAAGCCGTCTTGAAACCGCCCGCTAAGCTCAGGATTACCTTTGATGCGAAGAGCATTAAGCTGTGCCCTGTACGCAAGCGACAACTCTTTCAGCCGTTCACTTAGCGATGAAAGTTGGTAAGAAATTCTCTTCGAAAGGTCATAGAAAAGCCCATTTTTATGGCTGTATGCCGAATTCCCAAGCTGTCCCCAAAGTTGAAATGCATCCCAGTTAACCCAATTTTTTTCCTGTTGTGCGTACGGGCGCCACTGCGGAGGTGAAGAACCGATCGCTTCCCCCTCATGAGTGGTAAATTCAACGCCAACAATCTCTAATTTCAGCGCCTTCAGCTTTGAATAAAGACTGCCGTATGTTGGTAGCTTCAGTTCCAGCTTTTTATTGTCCGTGGTGGTCGGCCAAAGCGAAACCCTCTCCGATTGAGGAGGATTAATCGCCAGTAACCCACCTTGAAGATGGACATGACGTTCACTAATTGGCCAATTATCGGTCACATCACTTCCTTAAGCTAACGTTTGACGTGAGGGGCCGCCGTAGCGGTAAAGCCGCGAAGGAAACCCACAAGCGCAGCTTGTAGGCGGCCCCTCTCGACAGAATAGTTAGAGCGCATTCACTTCGCTCCCGACAACAAACGCTGCCTAAGTGTGGAGAACTCTTCAAGAGCGCCGCGGAGAATCTGATACACCTCTTCGTGTTCTCCCTTACCCAGGTCAATGTAGTACATGCGACGCGAGGCCCCGCAGCCAAGCGTGACTTTGCCAAAGTAATTAGTCTGCCTCATCTCAGAGCGCTGATGCTTTGAGATGTTTCGGTGTTTCACTGTGTTGGCTAGATCTCCAATCACACGCATGTATTTTGAGATGTTAATTTGGTTTTCTATGAACTTGGATTGCTCTGGGTACTGACCCTTTAGCCAATCTTTCTCATTCCAAAGATAGACCGCCATTGTTTTGAACTGTTGCCGCAACTGACGCTCGGATGTTTTGTAGGAAATCCAGTTGGCAATTTGATTCCACAAGGCAAGCGCCTCAAACCAATTTTCATGTTGATTAGACTGGTTGATTATGTTCATAGCCAAACACTCTAACTTGATTTATCTAAAAATAACGGCGATATCCTTTTATCCGAACGTCGCAAGTTATTTCATGAACTTGACTATTTCAAATACTTGGCAAGCATTGCATGAACCGAATGAAAAATAAACCCTAGTTATTTATCAACAAATGGTGAGCTTAGAATTGCGTCCTTAAGAGTGGAACAATCTTCAGATGCCATCTAGCTTTCGAAGTCGGTTTTCGATGACAAAGTAGACGTTTCAGCAGCTTGTCCGAATGACCGCTTCGGCCGAAAAGCCGTCTTTGGACCTGTCGTCGTCAAAGCACTCACCCCCCGTAAAACTGAAACACCAGCAAACCCATGCCTTCCACCTCAGTCACCTGAACACTCACGTCGGTCAGTCCAAGCTCTTTCGCCAAATCAGCCAAATGCAATGGTGTTGTAAAGCCATCCGCTTGAATATCAAGCAGCGCTTTTTTTACCTTTAGGCTGTCACGCTTGGTAAACAGCAATTCAGGCACCACACGTAAAGCTCTACGAAAAACTTTGGCGTCGTCATCTGGCCCAAGTAAAACTGTCAGCCTTGCGCCGTAATGGTTGCAGCCAAACAATTCCAGATAAAAGCCCCCCACCCCTTTGAGGTTTCCGGTGTAGCGAACTTTCTTTTCTATCTCTTCAAAACCGATCACATGCTTCGAACTTTTGATTTTTTGTAAATCCACCCCACTGCTTTCAAAAACACATGCAGTTGAAGATGCAGCCCACACTGGGCTGAATATCGATGCGGAAATGGTCAACATCAATACAGCTAAAGTTGCTTTGATCATGATTTGCCCGGCTGAGGAATTTCCAAATGATAGGCCGGATCGGATGGAGGCCCCAAATACTTCGACACCCTACCCTCGCCCTTAACCGCCTCAACAAATCGCTGGCGCAAACTTGGCTGAATACTGGACGGTGCAATATCAATCACATTGAGTTTCGTTGGATCAGCAACATGGTTCGACACTTTAGATGGGTCTAGCGCGATGATTTTTGCTTTCATCATCGACACAATGAACTCCTTGCGATGATTTTTTGCTTTGTGTTTGCTGTATTCATCAATCACTCGATCACCGTACTTGCCATAAAAGAAGCTTCTGATGTGCCACACCGTACCTCTCAATGTTGTCGTACATAATGCGCGCTTGATCGGCTGGGGTACGTGCAGTGCTCGTAATCAATATTGATGCGACACCAGCCCTATGCATGATGTCGATCAACACTGATTTGAATACTCGGATACAAACTGCACGCTGGTCGAAGCATTTAGAAACTGAATGTGAGCCAAGTCTAGACTTCCTGAAATGATTAAACATTCAGGCTAGCAACTATCGCTGTAGGGTGAGAACAAGTGAATCGGGTCAGCTCAAGTCAATCGCCTCGCGCCATGGCAGGTATGGCGCCCAACACCTGCTGCGCAGCCTCCACACCTTCTCCAAGCGCTTGCCGAGCAAACTCCTGCAACACCATGTCAGCAGCCTTCTCCGCAATCATGGTAGCAGCAGCGTTGGTGTTGCCACCCACCAAGGTCGGCATGATTGAACAGTCCACAATTCGCAAACCAGTGAGCCCCCGCACACGCAAGCGCGAATCCACCACGGCCATATCGTCCACACCCATTTTGCAAGTGCCCACCGGGTGATAGGCAGTTTCCGCGGTTTGGCGAACCCAGCGCTCCAGTTCCGAATCCGTTTGCACACCCTCACCAGGTGCAATTTCCGATCGACTGTACGCTTTCAATGCAGGCTGCTGGACCACATTTCGCAGAATTTTAATGGCCTTGACCAAGCGATCAATGTCGCGCTGATGCGCACCATAATTTGGATCAATCTCTGGGTCTTGCATCGGGTCTGCACTTCTCAAACGAACTTCTCCGCGGGAAAGCGGGCGAAGATCGTACGCCATCACCGAGTAAGCGTAATGCCCAAACATGGGCCACAAATTCAAGCCATGCCTGGTGGCTGGCAAAGGCACCACGTGAAACTGCAGGTCTTCAATCGGCTCACTTTCAGCAGATTTCACAAAACCACCTGCCTCAGCCAGGTGGCTGCTGAATTCGCCTTTCTTGAAAAACAGGTACTTGAACAATTCCAGAAACCGGCGGCCCAAGGCCAAAGGGTTCAGTGAAATGGTTACACCGGGCTTTGCTTTCATCACCAAAAATACGTCCAGGTGATCCTGCAAATTTTTTCCCACGCCGGGCAAGTCGTGCTGAACTTCAATGTTGTGGCGGTCCAGTTCAGCCTTCGGCCCCACACCCGACAACATCAAAACTTGGGGGGTATTAAAGGTACCCGCACTCAACACCACCTCACACCTGGCTTTGGCTACCTTTCTCAAACCTTGAGCCAAGTATTCAACCCCAACAGCCTGTTTGCCCTCGAACACCACCCGGCTTACCCGAATATCAGTGATTACTGTCAAATTGGGACGATCGACAACCGGCCACAAGTAAGCCCTCGCATTGCTGAATCGCTGACCATCTTTGTGATAAGACTTGTAAATTCCAAACCCGGTTTGGCTTACCCCGTTGAAATCATTGTTCTCTGGCCAACCCGCCTGAATACCCGCCTGCACAAACGCGGCAGAAACCGGATTCAAATGCGCCGAACTTGAAATATGCAATGGGCCGTTAGCACCATGAAACTTTGAGAGCTCGCTGTTGTGGCCTTGCTGCAAAGGAGCATAGCTTTCAGACTTTTTAAAGTAAGGCAGCACGTCGTCGTAAGACCAACCATCGCACCCCAAATCAGCCCATAAATTGAAATCTGCCGCATTGCCGCGAATATTCACGCACGCATTGATTGAGCTTGATCCACCCAGCGTTCTACCCCGAGGCTGAAACATTTCACGATTGCCCAAATGCGCTTGCGGCGTGCTCCAGTATCGCCATGTGTACTTTTGGCTGTACACCAGTGCGGCAATACCAGCCGGCATTTTAATTAATGGATTTTTTTGGTCCGTAGGGCCGGCTTCAAGCAACAACACCTTGAACCGCCCGCATGCAGTAAGCCTGTTGGCCATCACACAACCGGAAGACCCAGCGCCCACGATGACGAAGTCGAATTCATCCATCAGTCCCCACCCTTGTTATTATTGATTACAGATCCATACTACTGCGCCACAATACCCCTAACGAAAACTTACCCAGAAAACTGCGCATGAGACACCTTGAAAAACACAAAGGCCACCGTACCGGCTGGCTGCGCGCCGCAGTGCTTGGCGCAAATGACGGCATTGTGTCTACCGCCAGCCTGGTGTTGGGTGTAGCTGCAACAGGTGCAGGCTCAAAGGCAATACTGGTCGCAGGTGTAGCCAGCTTGGTGGCAGGTGCCATGTCCATGGCAGCGGGCGAGTATGTGTCTGTCAGCTCGCAAGCCGACACTGAAAACGCCGACCTTGCACGCGAACGCGCTGAACTGGCCAATCAGCCCGACCATGAACATGCTGAGTTGACATCGATTTATGTCGATCGGGGGCTTGATGAGAACCTGGCACAACAGGTGGCCACTCAATTGATGGCACATGATGCACTGGGCGCACACGCACGGGACGAACTCGGTTTGTCTGACACACTCGCTGCCAAACCCGTGCAAGCCGCTTTGGCCTCAGCGGCCACATTTGCTGCAGGTGCCTTTTTGCCTTTGCTGGTGGCTTTGCTGTTACCAGCAAATTTACTGATGTGGGGCGTTGCTGGAAGCGCACTGTTTTTCCTGGCAGCTTTGGGTGCATTGGCTGCAAAGGCGGGCGGTTCTTCCGTGCGTGTGGCTGCGGTGCGCGTTACCTTCTGGGGCGCCTTGGCCATGGGCCTGACCGCAGGTGTGGGTGCCTTGTTCGGGGTGGCGGCTTAGCAATAAGCGCCACGTAACATTGGCGTACAAAAACAAAAAAGCCCAGGTTTTTAAACCTAGGCCTTTTTCAATTTTTTGGTCGGAATGAGAGGATTCGAACCTCCGACCCCTTGCACCCCATGCAAGTGCGCTACCAGGCTGCGCCACATTCCGAGAAGGCTGGATTATACCCAGAAACGCTTAAGCTTTGAGTGCTTCGCGCAAATTTAGCAATTGTTCTTTCAAAACTTCGCGATCAATCAAAATTGGCAGCGGTGCGTCACCAGCAGGGCCATTTTTTTCCTGATCCAACCGATTGCGTGCGCCGTTGATGGTGAAGCCATGCTCGTACAGCAGTTCACGAATTCTGCGAATGAACAACACTTCATGGTGCTGGTAATAACGACGATTGCCGCGGCGGGTAATCGACTTCAATTGCGTAAATTCTTGCTCCCAATAGCGGAGCACGTGGGTTTTTACGCCGCACAGCTCACTGACCTCACCAATGGTGAAGTAGCGCTTGGCCGGGATGGGCGGCAAGCTTGCTGTGGGTGGCGCTCCGTCTGCGTTTACGGTTTTTTGCATTGAGTAATTGGCTTGTACTTAAATAATTTAGTGAAAATTATTCAACCAAAGCTTTAAGTTTCTGGCTGGGATGAAAGGTTACCACTCTACGCGCTGCAATGGGAATCTCTTCGCCAGTTTTTGGATTTCTTCCCGGGCGTTGGGGTTTGTCACGCAACTGGAAATTGCCAAAACCCGACAATTTCACAGAATCGCCACTTTCAAGCGTGGTGCGGATTTCATCGAAAAATGCATCCACGAAGTCTTTGGCTTCGCGCTTGTTCAGGCCCAGGCTGTCAAACAACATTTCAGCCAATTCAGCCTTGGTCAGGGAGCCCGAGGCCAGACCATCTTCAATCAGGTCCATGCGGTCAGAGCGCGTAGTAGTTTCGTTGCTTCGGTCGTCGTTCAACACAAATTGATCCACAGTGAGTTCTACCTATTTATCAATATTTATCGCAAGCGGGCCGCACAACGCTGGCCTGCCTGGTCAATCATTTTTTTCAACAAAGGCTCGATGTCTGCATCGGTCAAGCTGCGGTCGCTGGCTTGAAGGGTAAGCCTGAACGCCAAACTTTTCTCATTTAGATTCAGACCCTTACCTTCTTCTTTCGGTACGAATTCATCGAAAAGGATAACCGATTTCAGCCAAGCAAGGTTGTCATCTTTCACTTCCGTGAATGCTTTTTTTAGCTGCGCAGCAGCAATACTTTGCTCTACTACGAAAGCCAGGTCCCGAACCACCACAGGCTGTTTTGAAACATCTTTGAAAGCAGGCAATTTGCGGGTGTTCAAGCCATCCAACAGCAATTCGAACACGATGGGTGCCTGCGGCAAATCGTATTCTTGAGCCAATTTGGGGTGCAATTCACCGATAAAACCGATGGGCTGCTTGTTCACCAGCACACGAGCGCTACGGCCTGGGTGTAAGGCTGGGAGGGGGTTTGCGGCGTCAAATGCCTCAAAATCCACTTTGCGGCCATGCAGCAGTTGCTCTACATCGCCCTTCACATCAAAAAAGTCGAGTGCGCGGTTGTTGCCTGCGGCCCATTGCAGTTGGTCAGCCAACCCATAAGCCAAACCGCCCACTTTCCAGGTTTGCTTAAAACCAGCCACGGTTTGTGCGCCGTCTTGCACTTTGTCGTCTTTCTCGAATACGCGCGCCACTTCAAACACACGCAAACGGTCTACACGGTGGCCCAGGTTGTGTTTCAACACACCGGTCAGGCTTCCGATCAAGGTCGAGCGCATCACGCTTAAGTGGCTGGCAATCGGATTCAGCAAGCGAACCGGGTTGGTGTTGGCATTGAAATCCGCCTCCCATTGCTCGGGCGTGAAGCTGTAGCTAACCACTTCTTGGTAGCCCAGCGCGGCCACTTGGCGGCGAATGGCATGGCGGCCAATCTTGCCTTCAGCGGCAGGCAACATTTTCAGTTTGCCCCTGGGTGCACGCAGCGGCAGGCTGTCGTAGCCCACCACGCGAATTACTTCTTCGATCAGGTCCTCTTCGATATTAATGTCGAAGCGGTAGCTAGGCGGGTTGACCACGTAACAAGTGTCGGTGCCCTGCCCTTCGGCGCTGAATTGAAAGCCCAGTTTGGAGAACACACCCTTCACCTGCTCAACAGTGAATGGCATGCCAATCACCATTTCAGCACGCGCATGGCGCAGTTTGACTGGCTTGCGAGCAGGCAGGCTCAACACTTGGTCCAACACGGGGCCAGCCTGGCCACCACAAATTTCGAGAATCAAGGCAGTAATGCGCTCGATGTGCTCTGGAATGGTTTGGAAGTCCACGCCACGCTCGAAGCGGTGTGAGGCATCGGAGGAGAAATTGAATTCGCGTGCACGACCCACAATTGCATCGGGATGCCAAAACGCAGCTTCAACAAAAATATTGGTAGTGCCTTCATTCACTGCAGTGTGGTCACCTCCCATAATGCCAGCCAGTGCTTCCGGGCCATTGGCATCGCAAATCACGCCCATGTGGGGCTTCAGGGCCACTTCCATGTCGTTCAGCAGTTTCAGTTTTTCACCTTCGCGTGCCCAGCGCACAGTCAGGTCGCCCTGCACTTTGTCCAGATCGAACACATGGCTGGGGCGGCCCAATTCAAGCATCACATAGTTTGAAATATCAACCAGCGCGTTCAAGCTGCGCTGGCCTGCGCCTTCAAGGCGATCAACCATCCACTGCGGAGTTTTTGCGTTGTTGTTCACACCGCGAATTACACGCCCGGCAAACCGGCCGCACAGGTCGGTGTTTTCAACATTGACTTTCAGCGTATCGCCAATCGTGGCTGCCACAGGTGCAAACGAAGGTGCATTCAGTGTGGCACCGGTCAGTGCCGCCACTTCACGGGCCACGCCCCACACGCTTAAACAGTCAGCGCGGTTCGGCGTCATTTTCAAGGTGAACTTCATTTCGTTCAAGCCGAGAAGCTCGCGCACATTGCCACCCACCGGGAAATCAGTGTTCAAAATGTGCAGGCCATCCACATCGCTGGGCACGCCCAGTTCTTTGCCAGAGCACAGCATGCCGCCACTTTCAACACCACGCATTTTCGTGGGCTTGATCTTGAAGCCGCCAGGCAGTTCAGCACCGGGCAATGCACAAGGCACTTTCAGGCCTTCGGCCACATTGGGGGCGCCGCACACAATTTGGCGCACGTCGCCTTCGCCCACTTGCACTTGACACACACTAAGGCGGTCAGCATCGGGGTGCTTGTCTTTTTTCACCACCAAACCCACCACCACGCCGGAAAATTCCGGAGCCAGGGGTTCCAGTTCTTCAACCTCCAAACCCGCCATGGTGAGCTTGTCGCCCAACTCTTGCGTGTTCAAAGGGGTGTTGACGAGTGACTTCAACCAGGATTCTGTGAATTGCATCTTTTAATATCCAAAACTGGCTTGGTTAGACTTAATTAAGCTTGATTAATTGAATTGCTGCAGAAAACGAATGTCGTTTTCGTAGAACAGGCGCAAATCGTTGATGCCATATCGCAGCATGGTCAAGCGATCGGGGCCCACACCAAAGGCAAAACCGGTGTAGGTTTCGGGGTCGATGCCCACGTGGCGCAACACGTTCGGGTGCACCTGCCCGCAACCCGCAATTTCCAGCCACTTGCCCTTGTTGGGGCCGCTGGTAAATGCCATGTCAATTTCCGCAGACGGTTCAGTGAACGGGAAAAACGAGGGGCGGAAACGGATGGTGATGTCGTCGGTTTCGAAAAAGGTTTTCAGAAAATCCATGAACACCGCTTTCAAATCAGCAAAGCTGACACCTTCGTCGATCCACAAACCTTCAACCTGGTGAAACATCGGTGAATGCGTGGCGTCGCTATCCACGCGATACACACGGCCCGGCGCAATAATGCGAATGGGCGGCTTGTTGGTTTGCATGTAGCGCACCTGCATGGGCGAGGTGTGCGTGCGCAGCAGGTTGCCGCCAGTGCCTTCTACATAAAAGGTGTCGTGCATGGAACGCGCGGGGTGATTTTCCGGCGTGTTCAATGCAGTGAAGTTGTGAAAGTCGGTTTCAATTTCAGGGCCATCGGCCAAATCAAAACCAATGGTGGTAAAAATTTCTTCAATGCGTTCAAGCGTACGCATGGCTGGGTGCAAGCCGCCAGTTCCACGCATGCGGCCAGGTTTGGTTACATCAATGGCCTGTGCTTGCAATTTTGCCTGCATGGCTGCATCGGCCAACGCTTGGCGCTTGGCGTTCAGCACGGCTTCAACCTGCTGCTTGAGTTGATTGATTTCCGCGCCACGGGTTTTCTTTTCTTCGGGCGAAAGCGCTGCCATGCCTTTGAGCAACTCGGTGACTTTGCCTTGTTTGCCCAAAAACTGGGCCTTGATGTTTTCAAGACTGGCTGGGTCGGTTGCCGATGACATGGCCTGTTCGGCCTCGGTAAGAATGGCTAAAAGCGAAGCATCCATGGGTATTGGGTCGATTCTTTTTGAGATTGGAATGGCTTTGAGTAGAGCCCTGAATTGTACCGCCTGAAAACAAAAACGGAGCCCGAGAGCTCCGTTTTGTTTAGTCTTTTCGCCAACTTAAGTGAAAAACCTCAGAGGCTTCACTTGTGACAAAAATTTGACTTGGCTAGCGAATTAAGCCTGCGCTGCGCGCACTTGACCCACGATGGCAGCAAATGCTGCTTTGTCGGTCACTGCCAGGTCAGCCAACACCTTGCGGTCCAGGCCAATGGCAGCTTTCTTCAAGCCATTGATGAATACGCTGTAGGTCATGCCGTGTTCACGCACTGCTGCGTTGATACGGGTGATCCACAGGGCGCGGAATACGCGCTTCTTGTTACGACGGTCACGGTATGCGTACTGACCAGCACGCATGACCGCTTGCTTGGCAACGCGGAATACATTGTTACGACGACCGCGGAAGCCTTTGGCTTGGGCGATTACTTTTTTGTGACGGGCGCGAGCCGTTACACCACGTTTTACTCTAGGCATTTGACACTCCTCCCTTTATGCGTAAGGCATCATGTCGCGCACGCGACCGATGTCTGATTTATGAATCGTTTCCATGCCGCGCAATTGACGCTTGCTTTTGGTCGTTTTCTTGGTGAGGATGTGGCGCTTAAAGGCGTGGCCACGCTTGATCGATCCGCTTGAACGGACCAAGAAACGCTTGGAGGCGCTCTTTTTGGTCTTCATCTTGGGCATCTTGGTGCTCCTATTACTGTTCAATATTCATTGAACCTGCTTGCAGGTGGCTTCGACGAAGCACTTTTCTGACCTGGTGGGCAATTTGTTGCGCTGTGATTTTACGCACAACGCAGCAAGCCCGCGATTATAACGCGGGTTTGCGAATGCTGGCAATCTTTTTGGAAATTATGCTTTCTTGCGCGGCGCGATCATCATGACCATTTGACGACCTTCCATTTTTGGCATTTGTTCAACCTGACCAATTTCTTCCAAGTCAGTGCGAACACGCTCCAAAAGGCGGGCACCAATGTCTTGGTGAGCCATTTCACGTCCGCGGAAGCGCAAGGTCACCTTGCACTTGTCGCCATCTTCCAGAAAACGGGTCAGATTACGCAGCTTCACGTTGTAATCGCCGTCGTCTGTTCCGGGGCGGAACTTGATTTCCTTGATTTGAACCTGTTTTTGTTTGGATTTGGCTTCCGCTGCTTTCTTTTGCTCTTGGTAGCGGAACTTGCCGTAGTCCATCAGCTTAGCCACAGGGGGCACTGCCTGAGGTGCAATTTCCACCAAATCCACACCGCCTTCTTCAGCCATGCGCAAAGCGTCTGGTGTTTTAACGATGCCTAACTGCTCACCCTCAATTCCAATGAGGCGCACTTCGGGGATACGGATTTCCTCGTTAATGCGATTTTTCTTTTCTGCTACGATGTCTAGCCTCTTTCTTCTGGTTAAATAAAATCAGGCTCTGCTGTTGATTTCACCCAGCAGGCGCTGAATAAAGTCATCAACAGGCAAGGAGCCCAGGTTTTCATTGCCGCGCAAGCGCACGGCAACTTGGTTTGCATCACGTTCCGCATCGCCGATTACGGCGATATACGGGGTTTTCTGCATTGTGTGCTCACGGATTTTACGATTGATCTTTTCATTACGCAAATCCGCCTCAACCCTAATGCCTTGTTTTTTCAACATTTGCACCACATTGTGAGCGTATTCATTATGTGCCTCGGTGATTGTGGCAACCACCACCTGCACTGGAGAAAGCCAAACTGGCATGGCACCAGCATGGTTTTCAATCAAGATGCCAATGAAGCGTTCCATGGAACCCACGATGGCGCGGTGAAGCATCACTGGCACGCGGCGGCTGTTGTCTTCGGCCACATATTCAGCGCCCAAGCGACCAGGCAACTGGAAGTCCACCTGAATGGTGCCGCACTGCCATGAACGACCAATCGAGTCTTTCATGTGGTATTCAATTTTGGGGCCATAAAATGCGCCCTCGCCCGGCAACTCGGTCCACTGCACACCGCAAGCCTTCAAAGCCGCGCGCAAGGAGTCTTCTGCTTTGTCCCAGGTTTCATCGGTACCCAAACGGGCTTCAGGGCGCAAGGCCAGTTTCACATTGATTTCATTGAAACCAAAGTCTGCGTATACCTGCATGGCCACTTGGTTGAACTTGGTGACCTCTTCCTGCACCTGGTCTTCGGTACAGAAAATATGGCCGTCGTCTTGGGTGAATCCACGCACACGCATGATGCCGTGCAAGGCACCCGAGCTTTCATTTCGGTGGCACGCACCAAACTCGCCATAGCGCATGGGCAAGTCGCGGTATGAACGCAAATCGCTCTTGAATACCTCGATGTGACCCGGACAGTTCATCGGCTTTAGGGCGTAGTCGCGCTTTTCCGATTCAGTGGTGAACATGTTTTCTTTGTAGTTGTCCCAGTGGCCAGACTTCTCCCACAACTTACGGTCAAGAATCTGGGGGCAACGAATTTCCTGATAGCCACCGTCGACGTACACCTTGCGCATGTACTGTTCAACCTGTTGCCACAAGGCCCAACCCTTGGGGTGCCAAAACACCAGGCCTGGGGCTTCGTCTTGCATGTGAAACAAATCCAGCTGCTTGCCCAGTTTGCGGTGGTCGCGCTTTTCTGCTTCTTCTAGTCGATGCAGGTAGGCTGCCAGGTCTTCTTTCTTGGTCCAGGCGGTGCCGTAAATACGCTGCAGCATTTCATTGTTGGAATTGCCGCGCCAGTAGGCACCCGCTACTTTCATCAGTTTGAAATGCTTCAGTTTGCCGGTGTTGGGCACGTGGGGGCCACGACACAGGTCAATGAATTTACCTTCGCGATAAAGCGAAATGTTTTCGTTGCTGGGGATGCTGGCAATAATTTCGGCTTTGTAGTGTTCGCCCTGGTCTTTGAAAAATTGCACAGCGTCGTCGCGCACCCATTCTTCTCGGGTAACCACTTCATCGAGCTTGGCGAGCTCGGCCATTTTCTTTTCGATCGCCTCCAGGTCTTCAGGGGTGAATGGGCGTTCGTATGAAAAGTCGTAATAAAAACCGTCTTCAATCACCGGACCAATGGTCACTTGCGCCGTAGGAAACAATTCCTTCACGGCGTAAGCCAGCAAATGGGCGGTGGAATGGCGGATCATGTCCAACCCTTCTTCGTCTTTTTCAGTGACGATAGACAGGCTGGAGTCGTTGTCGATGGTGTAGGAAGTATCAACCAGCGTGCCGTTCACCGTGCCGGCCAGGGCGGCTTTCGCCAAACCGGGCCCGATGCTGGCCGCCACTTGGGCGACAGTCACAGGGTGATCAAAAACACGTTCGGATCCGTCAGGCAGGCGGATAACTGGCATATGTACTTCCCTTACGAATGGATTGGCTTGGGTAAAACTTTTAGCAACCCTCTATTTTAGCCTTCTGAATGCTGCCTGAACATTCAATCAGACCAATTTGGGTTTGTGAATGCCTTCCTTGATGTCTTTTTTCACTTTCTTTGCAGCCTTTTTCTCTTTGGGGGTACTCAGCGCTTTCTTTTTGTCCATTTTGTTGCTTTTCTGTTCATGCCCCATGGCCGACACTCCTGAAGATTTCAAGCCGCAAACGCGAGCCCGATATCATCATTGTGCTACGGAACAAAAAATCTTGATGAATTAGTTTTGGGGGAGAAGTGTTGGTAGGACCGACTGGAATCGAACCAGCGACCTCTGCCATGTCAAGGCAGCGCTCTAACCAGCTGAGCTACGGTCCTAAAGAAGAGTGCGAAATATACACCAGTGCGCCTGCGGGGGCAAGCCCAAACACGCTTGACAAGGCTTCTGACAAGAACTATTGTCATATTCAATTTTGCCGACCCACCCCTTAGGAAAACAAATGGCCATTAAAGTCAGCCCCCAATCGTTTGAATCCATGCGCAAAGTCATGAACGGCTTCTGGATTGTGGTTCCGGCCTACTTGCTGATCAGCCTTGTGATGCCCTTCCTGTTGGTGCTGGCCGCTTTGCTGCTGGTAGCCCACACGCTTGAGTTGCCAATTGCCTTCTTGCGACTGCGGGGCAAAAACCTGCCAACGATGGAAGTGGTGTCAAAAACCCTGTTGTACGGCTTTACCTGGTGGCTTCCGAAAAGCCTGGAAGCAAAATAAAACAAGTCACACTACTTTTGAAGCAGCGGCTTTTTTGTCAAAAAAGAGTCATATAACTGTCACAAGGTAGTCAAATCGAGCGCGTTTAATGGGGCCATGACAAGAACATGGACATTAAAAATGCGCTCGAACCAGTTGAATTTCAAGCAGCAACTTGCCGAACAACTGTTTGCGAAGGCGACCACCGAACCACATGCTGAGCCAACAAACCAGCAAAATCAATCTGAAGTTGACCCCGCCGCTGATGAGCAGGGTTCCAACAAATACCGCACCATCTGGATTTCAGACATTCACCTTGGCACACCCGGCTGCCAGGCAGACGCCCTGCTCCACTTCCTGAAACACAACGAAAGCGACACCCTTTACCTGGTGGGCGACATCATCGACGGCTGGCAGTTGCGCAAAAGCTGGTTTTGGCCACAAAGCCACAACGACGTCATTCAAAAGGTGCTGCGCAAGGCACGCAAAGGCACGCAGGTGGTTTTCATTCCGGGCAACCACGACGAAGCCGCGCGCCAGTTTGCAGGGATGACCTTCGGTGACATTCCGATCATGGAAAACGCAGTGCATGTGACAGCAGATGGCAAACGCCTGTGGGTAGTGCACGGCGATGAGTTTGACCAGGTTGTGCGCTACGCCAAATGGCTGGCTTACCTGGGCGACACGCTGTACAACTTTGCACTGACTTTGAACCGCGTGTTGAACAACATTCGAATCAAGCTGGGCTACCCGTATTGGTCGCTGTCACAGTTCTTGAAACAGCAGGTCAAAAACGCCGTGAACTTCATTCTCGAGTTTGAACACGCGCTGATTCATGAAGCCAAACACCGCGGTTACGACGGGGTGGTGTGCGGACACATTCACAAAGCCGAGATCAAAGAAGTGGATGGCTTGCTGTACTGCAACGACGGCGATTGGGTAGAAAGCCTGACCGCGCTGGTTGAGCACCCCTGCGGGAAACTGGACATTGTTCACTGGCCACACCGTGACCTGCCGGTTCGCAAACAAAAAGCGCTTGCGCACACCCTGGCGGAGTAAACCAGCATGCGAATCCTGATTGCAACTGACGCTTGGACACCACAGGTCAACGGCGTGGTGCAAACGCTAAGCCAAGTGGTGGCGCAACTAACCGCGCAGGGTCACGATGTGCGGGTTATCCACCCGGGCTTGTTTAAAACCATTCCATGCCCTACTTACCCTGAAATTCGACTGGCACTGTGGCCATTCACGCGCCTGCGCAATGAGCTGGACCGATTCAAACCACAGGCGGTGCACATCGTGACCGAAGGGCCAATTGGCTTGGCCATGCGCCTGCTGGCCCACGGCCGCAAGTTGCCATTTACAACCGCCTACCACACCCAGTTTCCCGAGTATGTGAGGGCACGTTCGGGCATACCAATTCGCTTTACCGCAGCCTTGCTGCGCTGGTTCCACAAACCTTCCCGCGCAGTGATGGTGCCCACCTTGTCGGTCATCAACACCTTGCAAGGCCGTGGATTGAACAATTGCGTATTGTGGCAACGTGGCGTGGACTTGAAACGCTTTAATCCGGAGCAGTCGGTAGCCAGCAAACACATGAGTTACAGCCCCCGCGACCTGCCAACCGACGATGCCCAACAGGTTGAACTGCTGCACCGTTTGAACGCGTGCAGCATCGAGAAACCGGTTTTTTTGTATGCAGGGCGTGTAGCAGTTGAAAAAAATCTGGAGGCTTTTTTAAGCCTTGAACTGCCGGGCGAGAAATGGATTGCTGGCGACGGTCCTGCCCGCAAAGGGCTAGAGAAACAATACCCCGAGGCCAGGTGGTTCGGGATGCTGAACCACGCAGCGCTCTCAGAGTTGTACAAACGCGCTGATGTATTCGTGTTTCCCAGCATGACCGACACCTTCGGCTTGGTGCTGTTGGAAGCCATGGCCAGCGGTTGCCCAGTGGCGGCGTTCCCTGTGAACGGACCGCTGGATGTGGTCGGCAATTCCGGTGCAGGCGTGTTGGACTGGAATTTGAAGACCGCCGCCATGGCCGCATTGAAAATTGAACGCGATGTGCCTTTGAAACATGCGAGTACCTTCACCTGGGAAAATTGTGCTGAGCAGTTTCAGGGTTACCTGGCCCCGATCGGATTGGGCAGCACTGCACCCAAGAAGCTGTCAGCCAACCCCAAGCCTTTGTCTAACCGACCCTGAAGTGGATTGCCCTGTGAATTGCCTATAATAGGCACAAAATGACAAATCAAAACTCATTCTCAGGAGCAATACAAATTGGGATTCCTAGCCGGTAAAAAAATTCTTATCACGGGCCTTCTGTCAAACCGTTCAATCGCTTACGGTATTGCCAAGGCCTGCCACGCGCAGGGTGCTGAACTGGCGTTCACATACCAAACCGAGCGTTTCATTGACCGCGTGACCGACATGGCTGCCGAATTCGACTCCAAGCTGGTATTTCCGCTTGATGTAGCCGAGGATGCCCAAATTGAAAGCCTGTTCACAGAACTGGCCAAACACTGGGATGGCCTGGATGGTTTGGTGCACGCCATCGGCTTTGCTCCGCGCGAAGCCATCGCCGGCGATTTTCTGGAAGGCATTTCGCGCGAAGCATTCCGCATTGCGCATGACATTTCCGCCTACAGCTTCCCGGCACTGGCCAAAGCAGCCTACCCGATGATGCAAGGCCGCGAAGGCGCCTTGTTAACGCTAAGCTACCTGGGCTCGGTTCGCATGGTACCCAACTACAACACCATGGGCCTGGCCAAGGCATCGCTGGAAGCGTCGGTTCGCTACCTGGCTGAATCACTGGGACCCAAGGGTATTCGCGTAAACGGTATTTCAGCAGGCCCCATCAAAACTCTGGCTGCAGCCGGCATTAAAGGTTTCAGCAAAATTTTGCATGCCGTAGAAGAAGCAGCGCCGCTACGCCGCAATGTCACCATTGACGATGTGGGCAATACTGCAGCCTTCATGCTTTCCGATTTGGCGCGCGGCATTACCGCTGAAATTACCTATGTGGATGCGGGCTACAGCACAGTTGTGGGTGGCATGGCAGAATAAGGAATCTGATTCCTTGAACGTTTCACCACAAGGCGGTAATTCGGGTGAACCAACAGCACACAAGTTCAACGACCCTCGCAGTGGCGGGGGTGTCAAAAACACTCGGTGGCGTCAAACTCTTCACCGAGGTCAGCCTTCAATTGCAACAGGGGCAGTCCCTGGCCGTGATCGGTGAGTCGGGGTCGGGTAAATCGACCCTGCTCCACTTAATGGCCGGGCTGGACAAGCCCGACACTGGCCAGGTGTATTGGGCAGGTACGGCAATACACACCTTGAACACCAATCAAATTGCTGCCAAGCGGCTTCGGCACGTTGGGCTGGTATTTCAGGCCTACTACCTGATGCCACATTTGACCGCGCAACAAAACGTTGAACTGCCATTTTTGCTGGCAGGCGAACAACCGGATCATTCACGCTGCATGCAACTGCTTGAGCAAGTGGGCATGGCCCACAAAGCCGCAAGCTTTCCGCGAGAAATGTCGGGCGGAGAACAGCAGCGCGTGGCGATTGCACGCGCCCTGGCCATGAACCCGCCATTGATTCTTGCGGATGAACCGACCGGCAATCTGGACGAGGACAATGCCGAGCGTGTGCTGCAAGTGTTACTTGAAGCGTGTTCAGCGCAGGGTTGCGCTTTGGTCATGGTGACCCATTCTGCCAAGGCAGCCAGCCATTTGAATCACCGCCTGAATTTGGCCGACCACCACTTGGCCGAATTCAACAAGGCTTGAACCATGGCGCTATCACCAAGCCTTGTTTTAAAACTGCAGTTGTTCTCCGGTGCCTTGCGCGATCAACCGGTGAAATGGTTGATTGCAACGGTGTCCATCGCAGTGGGTGTGGGGCTGGGGTTCGCAGTCCACCTTATCCACAAACAGGCGCTTGACCAGTTCAACAATGGTGTGCGGCAATTCTCTGGGCAGGCCGATTTGCAGTTGCTGCCACACAGTGTTTTATTGCCTGAAACCATTCTGGAACAGCTTGCAGCCTTGCCTGAAGTGGCCGTGGCCTCGCCTGTCATCGACATCAACATTCCCGTTCAGGGTTTCGACAAACCAGTGCGCTGGCTTGGCCTGGATGTATTCACTGCAGCGGCAGTCACGCCCAACTTCATTGGGCAAAGCAGCGATGAAACAAACGACGCGGCACAGCAAGGCGAAATACCCTTGCTAAGCACTGCCAATGTTTTTGTCAGCCCAGCCCTGAAAGAACAACTGCCAGTTAAACAAAATACACTGGCCACATTGCACAACAACACAAGCCAGGAGTGGCAAGTGGCGGGCACAGTACCCGCAGCCGGTAGCGGGCAACTGCTTGCCGTGGCAGACATTGCAACAGTGCAATGGCGCTTGGGCACCTTGGGGCAAATTTCCCGCATTGATTTAAAACTTCAGGAAGGCGTAACCCCTGCAAGTTTTCAAAAGCAGTATGGCGATGAATTTTCGAAGTTGGGCCGGCTTGAAACCCCCAGTGAACAGGGCACGCGCGGGGCCAGTGTGTCGCAGGCCTACCGCGCAAACCTGTCGATTCTGGCCATGGTGGCCTTGCTTACAGGCGGCTTTTTAACCTTTTCCACACAAATGCTGGCTGTGGCGCAACGCTCACGCCAGTGGGCGCTGCTGGCTGCCCTGGGCGCTCGGGCCAGCGCACTGCGCATGCAAGTGTTGTTTGAATCGATGTGTTGTGGCCTGGTGGGTGGCGTGCTGGGCGTAGGCTTGGGCTGGGGCTTGTCTATGGCTGTGGTGCGTTATCTGGGTGTTGACCTGGGTGCGGGTTACTTCCAAACCAGCCAAGGCACTGTGGCCTTGCCCCCTTTGGATGCCCTGCTGTTTGCTGGCTTTGGTGTAGTCGCGACCTTGTTGGGTGGCTTATCGCCCGCCTTGCAAACCGGTCAAATGGCTTTGCACCAACGCCTGCGTGCAGGCACAGAAGAAGCAGGCCTTCAGTTTGCCAACCAGGCACACTGGGTTGGATTGCTGCTTTGCGGGGTGGCCGCGGCCTGCCTGTTCATTCCACCTTACGGCAATATTCCAGTGGGTGGTTATCTGGCTGTGGCCTTTGGTTTGTTCGGTGGCATCGCCATGATTGGCCTGGTGGTGCGCGGGCTGATCAAACCACCCGCACAGCTCGCCCGCTTGGCTGATCTTGCCAAATCACGTTTGGCCAGCACCCCGAATTTACTGGCAGTGGGCTTGTCAGGCGTGGTGGCCAGTTTTGCACTGGTGGTGGCCATGCATGTGATGATCTACAGCTTTCGCCATTCACTGGACAACTGGCTTACCCAGGTATTGCCAGCGCCCCTGTATGTAAAACTGAACAGCGCAAGCATTCCAGTATTTCCCGATGTCTTTCAGCAGAAAGTGGCTGAACTGCCAGGCGTTGAACTGGTTGAATTTTGGGGCCAACAATCGATCGTGCTTGACCCAAAACGACCAGCCGTTGAACTGATTGCCCGACCCATTTCAACGCAGGCTGCCGCCCAACGCCTACCCATGACGGGCAATACAATCGACGAGCCCGAAACCGGAACACTGCCAGTGTGGGTCAGCGAGCCAATGACCGATTTGTACGGCCTAAAAGCCGGCAGCACACTTGAACTGCAACTGGACCAAGGCATGCGCATACCCACCACGGTGATGGGGGTGTGGCGTGACTACACCCGCCAACACGGCGCAATTGTGCTGCCCAAGGCCGAGTTGCTCAAACAATTCAATGTGCAGTTCAAAGACACGCAGGGCGCAGTTTGGCCACAAGAGAATGTGACAGTGAAAGACATGGTGGCCCGCATCGAACAGGCCGCCAGTACCACAGCACTTGTGCAAAAAATTGACTTTGCTGAACCCGGCGAAATTCGACAGCTAAGCCTGGATATTTTTGATCGCAGCTTTGCGGTGACCTACCTGCTGGAAATTGCAGCCGTGGTCATCGGTCTTTTTGGTGTAGGTACTACATTTTCCGCCATGGCCTTGCAACGAAAACGCGAATTTGCCCTGCTGGGTGCCATAGGGGCCAGCCCGAACTGGATACTGAAACTGATTACGCGTGAGGCACTGATTGCATCGGCCGTGGCCGCCCTGGTGGGTTTAATCATTGGTTTGGCATTTGCTGCCATTTTAATTTTTGTGGTGAACCCGCAATCATTCCACTGGACCATGGAATGGTTCACCCCTTGGCGAGATTTGGCAATCATGGTGTTGGTACTGGTTGCCATGAGCAGCGCCACAGTCACACTGGCCTTGCGCAACAAACTCGGTACGCATCTGGTTGAGCAATTGAAAGAGGACTGGGCATGAAGCGGCGCGATTTGTTGAAAGCAGGTCTTGGCCTGCCGCTGTTTTCGCATGCGGGCATCGCGCTGGCCGAACCTGGCTTGCAGCGCGTATATGCCCAACCGAACGCAAGCATGCCACCCACTCTGCCCCGAGACCATGGCGCACACCCGGCATTCAGAACCGAATGGTGGTATTTCACTGGCTGGTTTGAAAGCCCTGCATTGAGCCAACCTTTGGGAGTACAAATTACATTTTTCAGGTCTGCGCCCAATGTCAATGTGCTGAACCCCAGCGCCTTTTCACCCAAGCAGTTGTTGTTTGCCCATGCCGCAGTGGCAATTCCTTCAGTGGGCAAGCTGAAGCACGATCAAATTATTCGCCGTGCGGGCAGCGGTGGCGCCTTGATTCAAAGCACCAATGAACAGGTATTGAACATTCAAATGCCGGGCTGGCAATTGCAAAGCGCTCAAGGCGAACAGTGGGAGTGCAAAATCCAGACCCCGCAATTGTCTATCGACTTGCGCATGGAACAAACGCAAACACCTTGGATGCAGGGCCTTGGCGGCTACTCACAAAAAGGCCCCCAAGCCGAGCAATCGAGCTACTACATCACCCTGCCCCACCTGCGCAGCAGCGGCACTGTTCGCCTCGAAGGTAAAACATTGCCAGTACAAGGCAGCTTCTGGATGGACCATGAGTGGTCAAGCACCGTACTGGCTCCGAACGCCCAAGGCTGGGACTGGGTCGGTTTGCATGGCGACCAGGGCGAGGCCCTGATGGCATTTCAGATTCGCAACCGCGACCACACCAAACCACCAGTGTGGACCCACGCCGCCCTAAGGCAGGCGGATGGCACCGTACGCAACTTCAGCCAAGTCACATTCGAAGTGCTGAAACGCTGGAAATCAACCCGAACCGGCATTGAATACCCGGTTTCCCAGCGACTTTTGCTGGACGATCTGGTGTTTGAACTTCAGCCCCTGTTTGATGATCAGGAACTGGACGCACGCGCCAGCACCGGCACGCTGTATTGGGAAGGTGCTGTGCGCGTGAAAAGCGGCAATGCTTCAAGCAATACTTCACCTTGGGGGCGCGGCTATCTTGAAATGACGGGGTATGATCGCCCCATGCAACTTTAAGCCAAGTAAAAGACACCCCCGAATGAGCAACACCAACAAACTTCAAACACTGGGCTCTACCCTGGCCTCCTTGGTCAGTCCCCACAAGGCATGGGCCTTTGCTGCGCTTGGCGCTTTGCTGCTGGGTTCGGCCATGTCGCTGACCATGCCGGTCATGTTTCGCTGGCTGATCGACAGTGGTTTTCTTGCAGGTGAAAACCCGGAAGGCTTGAACAGCGCCTTTGGCTACCTGCTGGTCTTGGTGTTTGTACTGGCCATGGCCAGTGCGGTGCGGTTTTACCTGGTCACCACGCTGGGCGAACGCATTTCTGCCGATTTACGCAACCGCGTGTACAGCCACTTGTTGGTGCAACGTCCTGAATTTTTTGAAACACTGAAAGTGGGTGAAGTGTTGTCACGCCTGACTGCCGACACCACGCTGATTCAAACCCTGATTGGCAGCAGTTTGTCATTTTTCCTGCGCAACAGCCTGACCACTCTTGGCGGCTTGATCATGCTGCTGCTGACCAGCCCATTGCTGTCGGGCGCAGTTCTTTTGCTGGTGGTCGTGGTCATGATACCGGTGGTTATTTTGGCACGCCGGGTTCGCAAACTGTCGCGCGCCAGCCAGGACAAACTGGCCGACAGCAGCGCGATTGCGCAAGAGGTTTTAAACCAGATCACCACCGTGCAAGCCTTTAATCAGGAACACGCCGAGGCCTCAAAATTCACCACGTCCAGCGAGCAAACCTATCAAACCGCCCGCAGGCGCACAGTGAACCGCTCAGCCCTGCTGTTTGTGGCCATTGGCCTTGCATTCGCGGGCTTGGTGGTGGTGCTGTGGATGGGTGCAAAGGCGGTGGCCAGCGGTGAAATGAGCGCTGGTGAACTGGCCCAATTTGTGATGTACGCAGCATTTGTTGGCGCGGGGTTTGCCGCGTTGTCAGAGGTACTGGGCGAATTCCAGCGTGCAGCGGGTGCGGCCGAGCGCTTGGTTGAATTGCTGAACCTGGACACCACGATTCACAAACACGGTCTTCCCCCTCCAGCCAAACAAGGTGGCTTTTTGATTGAATTCAGCCACGTTGATTTCGCCTACCCTTCCGCCCCGGAAAAATTCATTCTCCAAGACTTTAACCTGAGTATTCAACGCGGCGAGACACTGGCTGTGGTTGGCCCTTCGGGCGCGGGAAAATCTACCCTGTTCAGCCTGTTGCTGCGATGGTACGACGTAAATCAGGGGCAAATCCTGATTGAAGGCAAGGCACTGGAAAGCCTGCACCTGGAACAGTGGCGAGCCAATTGCGCCTACGTGGCCCAGGAAGCAGTGATTTTTTCAGGCAGCCTTCAGGACAACGTGCGGTACAGCAAGCCCGATGCCACCGCAGATGAAATTGACAAAGCCCTGGCCGATGCGGCCGCCACCAATTTTGCGCGCCGAATGCCCGAGGGATTGAATACCAATGTGGGCGAAAAAGGGGTGCGCCTGAGTGGCGGAGAACGTCAACGGGTATCGATTGCCCGCGCAGTTCTTCGTGATGCCGGTTTGCTGTTGCTGGATGAAGCCACTGCCAGCCTGGATGCGGAAAGCGAGCAATTGGTGCAACAAGCGATCGAGAAAAGCCGACACGGCCGAACTACCCTGATTATTGCCCACCGGCTGGCCACGGTCATGGCGGCTGATCGGATTGTGGTCATGAACGAAGGCAAAATTGTCGAGATGGGTACCCACAAGGATTTGATGGCACGGCAAGGCTTGTATGCCAAGCTGGCCTCGCTTCAATTCATCCATGAAAATGCGCAGAAAGTGATGGCATGAATCAGCTTGCCCGCCAAGGCTCAGCCCAATCTGCAGCGAGATCCCGATCGCGTCGCCTTCAAGAAAACCTGCCCGTTTGACTCAGTGCACTGCGTTTGCCCGAAGGGCAACAGCGAAGCTCGGCCGTTACTTTTGCCGAGTTCGGTGAGTAGTGCGATGAGATCAAAAAGGGATCAACAGGTTTTCAGGCGAAGTGTTGGGACTCGCGACGATTGGGCATCTCAACAAGGTAAACTTAATAATCAGCATCCCAACAAAATTCGCACCCAAAAAACCATGCAACAGTACCTCGACTTGATGCAGCATGTGCTGGACCACGGCACCGACAAAATGGACCGTACAGGCACGGGCACTCGTTCCGTGTTTGGTTACCAAATGCGCTTCAATCTGCAAGATGGTTTCCCCATGGTCACGACGAAGAAGCTGCACACCCGCTCAATCATTCACGAACTGCTGTGGTTCTTGATGGGCGACAGCAATATTCGTTACCTGAAGGAAAACGGGGTCAGCATCTGGGACGAATGGGCCGATGAAAACGGCAATCTCGGCCCGGTCTATGGTGTGCAGTGGCGCAGTTGGCCCACTGCCGACGGTCGCCACATCGATCAAATTTCACAGTTGATGCAGCAAATCAAGAATAACCCCGATTCACGTCGTCACATTGTGAGTGCCTGGAACGTTGCTGACATCAACAATATGAAGTTGCCACCCTGCCATGCGCTGTTTCAGTTCTATGTGGCAGACGGTAAGCTGAGTTGCCAGCTGTACCAGCGCAGTGCTGATATTTTCCTTGGCGTGCCCTTCAACATCGCCAGTTACGCCCTGCTCACCCACATGGTTGCCCAACAATGCGATCTGGATGTCGGTGACTTTGTATGGACCGGCGGCGATTGTCATTTGTACAGCAACCACATGGAACAGGTGGCCGAACAACTCAGCCGCAAGCCCCACCCATTGCCCACATTGCAAATTAAACGCAAACCCGAAAGTATTTTCGATTACAAATTCGAAGATTTCGAAATACTGAACTACACTTGCCACCCGCACATCAAAGCGCCAGTGGCGGTATAAAGCATGAAAGTATCCATCGTGGCCGCTGTGGCCGAAAACGGTATTATTGGCATCAACAATAGTCTGCCGTGGCACTTGCCCGAAGACCTCGCTTTTTTCAAGCAAACCACCTTGGGCTGCCCTGTATTGATGGGGCGAAAAACCTACGAGTCCATCAACCGCCCGCTACCTGGTCGCTTGAATGTGGTGTTATCGAGCAACTCAGACTGGAAACCCGCCCCAGGCAAAGACGGTACGCCGCGCAGTGTAATTACCCACCCCGCGGCATTACCCGAGGGCAGTGCCACTCAAATTGCAACAGCCACGAACCTGCCCGACGCCTTGAATTGGCTTTCCAGCTTTGAGCAGGTATTTTTGATTGGTGGAAGCAATTTGTATGAGCAGGCTCTGGCTCAGGGTCTGGTCGACGAACTGATCCTGACTGAGATTCATCAAAGCTTCGAAGGCGACGCCAGCTTTCCACAATGGGATCGCCAACAATTCAGGGAAGTTGATCGAATTACCAATACCGCCACCCCGGAACGCGCATGGGGCTTTGATTTTGTAAAATACGCAAAAGTAAACAGTTAATCCGCGAAGAATTAAACCCAGGAATTAAGCCCATAAGGGGTTAGAAGGAGTAGAAAAATGGCACGTACAGTGAACTGCATCAAATTGGGCAAAGAGGCAGAAGGTTTGGACTTTCCTCCCGCACCTGGTGAGTTGGGCAAGAAAATTTTTGAGAATGTATCCAAACAAGCCTGGCAAGACTGGTTGAAACACCAAACCATGCTGGTGAACGAAAACCGTTTAAGTCTGGCCGACGCCCGCGCACGCAAGTACCTGATGGAGCAAATGGAGAAACACTTCTTTGGTGATGGTGCCGAACAAGCTGCAGGTTACGTACCACCAAGTAACTAAGCAACCACTCTGCAAAAGCACGGCAAGTGCGACAAAAAAGCCCCTTCACACAGGGGCTTTTTTTATTGCCTCAGTCGTTGCATACTGAAGCCGTCAACCGGAGTTTTCAGCATGACCAGCTTCCAAGACAGCGTGCTGTTTCGTTACTTTTTCTTCCACTGGCTGTTTCGCGATGCCAGTGTAAAAGAGTTGTATCAACGATCTGCAGCAATTGCCCACAACAAAGCCAACAGACACCACTTGTTGGCTTATCTACGCCGCTGGATCGCATTAACCCTCTTGATGTACTTCGCGGGGATCATGCTTGAGCAATTCAATACCCCAGCTTGCGTATTTTTCTACACGATCGCAGCCTTGTGCACCTGCACTATTGCAAAAATTACGGTGGCTTGGATTTTCTTGGGCAAACACCAGATTTAGCTTAGAAAATACGCAGAAAAAAGCCCGCAACACCTTGAGTGAAACGGGCTTTTTTATCTAGAGATACTTACGATCAGTTACCTGAGGCTTCCTGAGCAACTGCTTCCGGGCCTTGGTGACGAACATCACGACCTTTCACCATGTAAACCACGTGTTCAGACATGTTCTTGGAATGATCACCAATCCGCTCAATTGCTTTTGCGATGAACAAAATTTCGATCGAACGGGAAATGGTGCGTGGATCTTCCATCATGAAAGTGATCAACTGACGCAAAATCGCCTTGAATTCGTCGTCAACCTCGATGTCGGCTTTCACCACTTCCGCTGCCGAAACCGCGTTTACGCGGGCGTATGAATCCAGAACCTTGCGCAACATGGCGATTGCATTGCTCGCAATGCGATGCAAATCAACCTTGGGTACGAAATGCTTGCCGGCATCCGCGATCATCATGCCCATGCGAGCCACTTTTTCGGCTTCATCACCAATGCGCTCCAGATCGCGAATCATTTTAATGGCCACGATGACTGAACGCAGATCAACAGCCGCTGGCTGGCGACGAGCCAAGATGTGGTTGCACAGTTCATCGATCTCAAGTTCGATGTCGTTGACTTCTTTTTCACGACGAATCACTTCTTTGAAAATTTGGGTATCGGCAGCACCCAAACCCTCGATGGCTGACACGATCTGATTCTCCACCAGGCCACCCATCTGTAGAACGCGGGTGCGCAGCGACTCCAGTTCGGCATCGTACTGTTTGGAGGTGTGTTCAGTCATTTGTCTTCCTTAACCGGATAATTGTTGTAACAATGCAATGTGGCACAGGCACATGACAGGAATTTGTCAAACCAAGCCACATCTTCACTTTATTCTGCCATGTTCTACACAATTATTCAGGCCTTCGTCCCGCCTGTATGCGGGATTAAAGGGTTTTTATGCCGTCTGCTGTTGCGATTAGCACCACATCTGCCTTTCGAATCGCAAAAAGCCCGTTGGTAACCACGCCTGGCCAGTGATTAATCTCTTTTTCCATGGCAACCGGGTCGGTAATTTTCAAACCTGCCACGTCCAGAATTACGTTGCCATTGTCGGTGATGAAACCTTCACGCACTTTGACTTGCCCACCCAGCGCAGTCAATTTGCGGGCAATCGCGTTACTCGCCATGGGCAACACTTCAACCGGCAAAGGAAAGGCCCCCAAAACTTGTACCAGTTTGGACTGGTCAGCAATGCACACAAACTTGTCTGAAATATCAGCCACAATTTTCTCTCGGGTGTTGGCACCGCCACCACCTTTGATCAAGCAATTGGCCGGGTCTACTTCATCGGCGCCATCCACGTAAATCGACAGGCTTTCTACATCGTTCATGTCAACAATGGGCACACCGATTTCACGCAGCTTTTTCTCGGAGCGTACCGAAGAAGACACAGCCCCCTTGAGTTGAAGGCCCGACTCGGCCAAGGCATCAATGAAACAATCCACCGTGGAACCCGTGCCCACGCCCAGTACTGTGCCAGGTTGAACATAGGTCAGTGCGGCCTTGGCCACCATTTTCTTGAGTGTTAAAGCATCCATGAAGGGTTTGATATTCCTGAGAAATTTTGAATGAGCTGGCGTGTAAACCGTATTTTAAAGGCAGAACTGGCGCGCAAATGGAAAAAACCAACTGCATGCAGTTGGTTTTTCCGGGCTTTGCAGCAAAAGTGAAGTGCTTACTTCTTTTTCTGGGCAGGCAGATCGGTGCATACACCCTTATACACCTCGGCGGCCATGCCCACACTTTCACACAAGGTGGGATGTGGGTGAATGGTTTTACCAATGTCCACTGCATCGGCACCCATTTCAACGGCCAGGCACACTTCACCAATCAAATCGCCAGCATTCATGCCCACAATGCCACCACCCACAACACGTTTGGTTTCCTCATCAAACAGCAGTTTGGTGAAACCATCGTCCGCGTTGTTAGCAATGGCACGGCCGGACGCAGCCCATGGAAACACAGCCTTGCCCACTTTAATGCCTTGGTCTTTGGCCTGGTCTTCAGTCAAACCAACCCAAGCCACCTCAGGGTGGGTGTAGGCCACGCTGGGAATAACTCGCGCATCAAAAAACGCTTTTTCATCGGCTGCTGCTTCAGCAGCGACATGGGCTTCATGCACTGCCTTGTGCGCCAGCATGGGTTGCCCCACTACATCGCCGATGGCGAAAATATTGGGCACATTGGTGCGCATTTGCTTGTCTACAGGAATGAAGCCGCGGTCAGTGACTGCCACACCCGCATTCTCGGCAGCAATTTTTTTGCCATTGGGCGTACGACCCACCGACACCAACACCATGTCGTAAAGCTGGGGCTCTTTCGGGGCCTGTTCGCCTTCGAAAGTCACCAAAATGCCTTTTTTCGTGGCTTCTACACCCACTGTTTTGGTTTTCAACAGGATGTTGTCAAACCGGGGTGCGTTGCGCTTTTGCCAAACTTTCACCAAGTCGCGGTCTGCGCCTTGCATCAAGCCATCCAGCATTTCAACCACATCCAGGCGGGCACCCAAGGCTGAATACACCGTGGCCATTTCAAGGCCGATAATACCGCCGCCAATGATTAACATCCGCTTGGGAATGAAGGGCAATTCCAGCGCGCCGGTGGAATCTACAATGCGCGGATCTTCTGGAACAAAGGGCAAATGCACCGGCTGCGAACCAGCAGCAATAATGGCCTTGTTGAACTGGATAACCTGCTTGCTGCCATCGGCCGCTACCACTTCAAGGTGATTGGCGCTTAAAAAGCTGCCCACACCCTGAACGGTTTTAACCTTACGGCCTTTGGCCATACCGGCCAAACCGCCAGTCAATTTACCAACCACGCCCGCTTTGTGCGCGCGCAATTTGTCCAGATCAATTTTGGGTTTTGCAAAGGCAATGCCATGTTCGCCCATGTGCTGCGCCTCTTCCAACACCTGTGCGGTGTGCAGCAATGCTTTGGAAGGAATGCAACCCACGTTCAAACACACGCCGCCCAAGGTGCTGTAGCGCTCAACCAGAATGGTATTCATGCCAAGGTCAGCGCTGCGAAAAGCCGCTGAATAACCACCGGGGCCAGCACCCAACACCAACACATCGCAAGTGTGATCAACTTGACCGTTGTAACTGCTGGCGGGGCCCGCAGCAGCGACTGCTGTAGTGGCTGCTTCAGTGGCGGCTTCAGTGTCGACTTGAGTGGCTGCTGGTGCTGAAGTGGCAGGCTTGTTTTCAGCAGCTACGGGAGCAGTTGAAGAAGCACTACCGCCGCTGATTTCACAAATCTCGCTGCCCTTGAACACCTTGTCGCCCACTTTCACGAGTAGCTTGGTGACCACGCCATCGTCAGAAGCCGGAATTTCCATGCTGGCCTTGTCAGACTCCACTGTGATCAAAGATTGCTCCTTGCTCACCTTGTCGCCAACGTTAACCAACACTTCAATAATTTCTACAGAATCAAAATCACCAATATCAGGAACGATCAGTTTCATGTGTTCACCCCCTTACAGCAGCACTTTGCGCATGTCGGCCAACACGCCGGCAAGCTCTGTGGTGAATCGGGCAGCCATGGCACCGTCGATCACTCGATGGTCATAACTCAGGCTAAGCGGCAGCATCAGGCGTGGCTCGAATTCCTTGCCATTCCACACCGGCTTCATGGCTGATTTGGACAGGCCCATAATTGCAACTTCAGGCGCATTGATAATGGGTGTGAACAGGGTTCCACCCACGCCACCAAGCGACGACACGGTAAACGTGGCGCCCTGCATGTCGGCGCCTTTCAGCTTGCCATCACGAGCCTGCGCAGACAATTCGCCCAATTCATTGGCAATTTGTGCGAAGCCTTTCTGGTCTACACCCTTAATGACTGGCACAACCAATCCATTCGGTGTGTCGGCGGCAAAACCAATGTTCCAGTACTTTTTGAGTATTAATTTGTCGCCGGCTTCGTTCAGCGAAGCATTGAAGGCCGGGTACTTTTTCAACACGGCCACACAGGCCTTCATCACGAAGGCCAGCATGGTCAACTTCACGCCCTGCTTGGCCAGCGCGGCGTTGGTGTCTTTGCGGAATTGTTCAAGGTCAGTGATGTCTGCCTCGTCGAACTGCGTGACGTGCGGGATCATGACCCAGTTACGATGCAAATTCGGGCCAGACAATTTCTTGATGCGTGAAAGTTCCTGCTCTTCAATTTCACCAAACTTGGTGAAATCTACTTTTGGCCATGGCAACAAATCGAGGCCAACACCGCTGCCATCTTTGCTTGCACCAGCAGACGCAGAACCCACACCAGCCACAGCGGCTTTCACGAAGTTTCGTACGTCGTCGGGCGTGATACGACTTTCGGACCAGTGCCTTGCACGGTGGTCAAATTCACACCCAACTCGCGTGCGAACTTGCGCACGGAGGGGCTTGCATGCGGCGCATTCACGGATGCGGCTGTCGGGTTGTGTGGTTCGGCAGGCGTGGGGGCTACGGTGGCAGCCGGCGCAGGGGCAGCCGCCTTCGGTGCTTCTGCCTTGGGTGCCTCTACTTTGGGTGCATCGGCTTTTGGTGCTTCTTCTACCTTGGGTGGTGCCACAGCAGCGCCACCTTCAGCGGGTTCCAGAATCAGCATCAAGGTGCCTTCTTTCACCTTGTCGCCAATTTTTACTTTCATTTCCTTGACCACACCAGCTTGCGGGCATGGAATTTCCATACTGGCTTTGTCAGATTCAACGGTGATAATGGATTGCTCCGCCACCACGGTGTCGCCTGCCTTCACCAGCACTTCAATAATTTCCACCCCGTCAAAATCGCCGATGTCGGGTACTTTGATTTCGATTGTCATGTCGATCGTCCTTTTATGCGTAGGCTGGGTTGGGCTTGTTGGGGTTGATGCCGTATTTCTTGATTGCTTCACCCACGGTACTTAGTGGAATGTCGCCCTGATCGGCCAAGGCCTTCAGTGCTGCAACGGTTACGAAATGACGGTTCACCTCAAAATGCTCACGCAACTTGGAGCGGAAATCGGAACGACCAAAACCATCGGTGCCCAACACTTTGTATTCGCGGCCCTTGGGCATGAAAGGACGAATTTGGTCAGCAAACAGCTTCATGTAGTCGGTTGAAGCCACAATCGGACCTTCGGTTTTTGCCAGCGCTTTTTCAACATAGCTTTGCTTGGACTTCTGCTCAGGGTGCAGCATGTTTTCACGCTCCACATCCAGACCTTCACGGCGCAGTTCTGTGAAGCTGGTGACTGACCACACATCGGCTGCAACGCCCCAGTCTTTCTCAAGCAACTCCGCTGCTTCCAGTGATTCACGCAGAATGGTGCCAGAACCCAGCAGTTGAACACGCTTTTTGCCAGCCTTCTTCAAGGTGGATTCGCGGCACACATACATGCCTTTCAAAATGCCTTCTTCGGTACCCTTCTTCAGGCCAGGCTGAGCGTAGTTCTCGTTCATCACGGTGAGGTAATAGAACACGTTCTCCTGGTCTTCCACCATGCGCTTCAAGCCGTGCTGAATAATCACAGCCAACTCATGGGCAAAGGTTGGGTCGTAGCTGACACAGTTTGGAATGGTCGAGGACAAAATATGGCTGTGACCATCTTCGTGCTGCAAACCTTCGCCGTTCAATGTAGTACGGCCAGCAGTGCCGCCCAACAAGAAACCTCGAGCCTGCATATCGCCAGCTGCCCAGGCCAGATCGCCCACGCGCTGGAAACCGAACATGGAGTAGTAAATGTAGAACGGAATCATCACGCGGTTGTTCGTGGAATAGGACGTGGCCGCCGCAATCCAAGAACTGAATGCACCCGCTTCGTTAATGCCCTCTTCCAAAATTTGGCCGGCTTTGTCTTCTCGGTAGTACATCACCTGGTCTTTGTCGACTGGTTCGTACAACTGACCTTGTGAGGAATAAATACCCAACTGGCGGAACATGCCTTCCATCCCGAATGTACGTGCTTCATCGGGAACAATCGGCACAATGCGTTGACCAATTTCCTTGTCACGCACCAGTGCGGTTAGCACTCGCACGAAGGCTTGGGTCGTTGAAATTTCACGGCCTTCCTTGGTGGGCTCCAGTACGGCTTCGAATGCATCCAGGCCGGGCACTTTCAGTTTTTCATCGGCCTCGCGGCGGCGCTTGGGCAGATAACCGCCCAAGGCTTGACGACGCTCGTGCAGGTATTTAATTTCCGGCGCGTCATCGGCTGGCTTGTAGAAAGGCACATCTTCGATGATGTCGTCTGAGACTGGAATGTTGAAGCGATCACGGAATTCCTTGATGGACTGAATGTCCAGCTTCTTTTGCTGGTGGGTGGTGTTCTTGCCCTGACCAACCTTGCCCATGCCAAAGCCTTTCACGGTTTTCGCCAGAATTACAGTTGGTTGGCCTTCATGCTTCATGGCGGCATCGTAAGCAGCATGCACTTTGTGTGGGTCGTGGCCGCCACGGTTCAAACGCCAGATGTCTTCATCGGTCATGCGGGCAACCATTTCCAGCAACTTGGGGTGTTTGCCAAAGAAATTCTTGCGCACGTAAGCGCCATCGTTGGCTTTGCAGTTCTGGTATTCGCCGTCGACCATTTCCAGCATCACCTTGCGCATCAGGCCGTCTTTGTCGCGGGCGAGCAATTCATCCCAGTAGCCGCCCCAGATCACCTTCAACACATTCCAGCCGGAACCACGGAATTCACCTTCCAGTTCCTGAATGATTTTGCCGTTGCCACGTACAGGGCCGTCCAGACGCTGCAAGTTACAGTTCACTACGAAAACCAGGTTGTCGAGCTTTTCGCGCGCGGCCATACCGATCGCGCCCAGTGATTCGGGCTCGTCCATTTCACCGTCGCCGCAGAATACCCAGACTTTGCGCTTGGATGTGTCGCAAATGCCACGGGCATGGAGATACTTTAAGAAGCGAGCCTGATAAATGCCCATCAACGGGCCAAGACCCATGGACACGGTCGGGAACTGCCAGAAATCGGGCATCAACTTGGGATGTGGGTAGCTGGACAAGCCTTTGCCATCGACTTCCTGACGGAAATTATCCAACTGTTCTTCGGTCAGGCGACCTTCCAGAAAAGCGCGTGCGTAAATTCCGGGAGACACATGGCCCTGAAGGTAAAGCAAATCGCCGCCGTGGCTTTCATCTTCGGCATGCCAAAAATGGTTGAAACCAACACCCAACATGGTCGCCAGTGAGGCGAATGACGCAATGTGACCACCCAGGTCACCGCCATCGGGCGGGCTTTTCTTGTTGGCGCGCACCACCATGGCCATCGCATTCCAGCGCATCCAGCTGCGCAGGCGTTCCTCGTACTCCATATTGCCGGGGCAGCGGGTTTCGAGATGAACGGGAATGGTGTTGACGTATTCGGTATTGGCCGAAAACGGAATAAACGCGCCACTCAGGCGCGCTTTAGAAATCAGTTGTTCAAGCAAGTAATGCGCGCGCTCCGGGCCTTCACGTTCAAGCACGGCCTCCAGGGCATCCAGCCATTCTTGGGTTTCTTGAAAATCGGGATCGTCCGATCCGGGCAAATTGAGTTGCGCTGACATTGCTTCCTCCTTGGGTCTCTGGGTTCTTTTGCAGAAGTACGAGCTTTTGGCTGTATTTCCTGTTGATATTAGAGTATCACACCTAATTCAGAAAGTTTCAAATTATGATTTGTGTTTTCACATAGTGGAATTTATTAGGATTTTCCCGAATCACCCTGAATCCAGTCCACCCACTGGGCTGCTTGTTTTGTACACTTCAGTCATCTTCTGGATTCCGAGACCTATTCGACCGTGCGCCTCAGCGATCAACCCCGTACAAGCCCATTGGTTTGGGCCACCCCGCTGGTGGGCATCATTCTGTTTTTGCTCGCTATGGGTGCGTTTTTCTACACCCTGCATTCCGAGGATCAGAACCAAACGCAACTGCGGGTCATTCGTGACGTGGAGCTGGCCCGCCAAACCATCCGTACCCGCTTACTGGCCTCGCAAGAACGACTGAATCAGATTGCTAGAGGATTTGAGCAAAACAAAAGTGACGTGGAAGGTTTCCGATTCTCGGCACAGGCTCTATTAAATGAGTTTCAGGAAGTCAGCAGCGTGCTGATTATTGACGAGGAAAGACGAGTGACCAACCTGGCGCTGCCGAGCTTGCGTTCATCCGAAGTCCTTCATCCTTTGTATCAAACGATCGAAGATGCCGAGAGTTATTGGGCTTTCAACACAGCCCGGGAAACCAGACTGCCTGTTTTTTCGAGACCTTTTCTTGACCCGTCCGGCAAGGTGTTTATCGAGGTTCACAGCCCCATATTCAACAAAGGTGATTTCATTGGTACGGTGGCGGCAACCATTCCTTTGGGTTCTTTGCTGAATGATGCTGTACCCGACTCATTTGTTCAGCTCTACTTGGTCAGCATCGTCGACGGTGGAGGCAACCCGGTAGCCTCCAATGTCAGCAGGTCAATCGACAATGCGAAGTTAAGCCATGAAGTTCCGCTAGACCCACCCGGCCACGGTTTGAAACTGCGCGCTGTACTCTATAAAACGAACACCGAGTTGTTTTCCAACATGCTGGCATGGGCGGTTTTTGGACTTTCTCTGGTGATTGTGTGGAGTTTTATTTTGCTGTTTCGACATGCAAAACTTCGAAGCCAGGCCGAGAAACGTTTGCTGGCCGAAACCAAGTTTCGACGGGCCATGGAAGACTCGGTGGTCACGGGTATGCGGGCCATTGACATGCAGGGCCGTATTACCTACGTGAACCCGGCTTTTTGCAAAATGACTGGGTACAAGGAATCCGAGCTGGTGGGTATGGCCCCCCCATTTCCTTATTGGCCCGACCGTTCCTACGAAGTACAACAAACCAATCTGGATTTGATTTTGTCGGGCAATGCCCCGCAAAAAGGTATCGAGGTACAGGTGCGCAGACGAGATGGCAGTGTGTTCGACGCACGCATGTACGTGTCGCCATTGGTTGACAGCGACGGCCAGCAAAGCGGCTGGATGACTTCTATGACCGACATTACCGAGCCGCGCCGCATTCGTGACGAATTGGCAGCTGCCCACCGACGCTTCGTTCGCATTCTTGAAGAACTGGACGCCGCCGTGTGCGTTCAGGGCCCAGAAGCCCGGCCTGACGAGTATATTTTCGTGAACAGGTTGCACCGCGAGTGGTTTGGCAAGGCGACGCCACCACGCATGTCAAAGAATCGCCGCAACAGGGTCAATCTCTACGAGCCGTTCGAGTGGCTTAATCCTGTTTCGCAGCGTTGGTACGAGGTACGGCGTCGATCGATTTCATGGGTAGATGGTGCAACGGTGGTGATGCAAGTGGCCACCGACATTTCCTCGCGCAAGGAAGCCGAGGACATGTCCCGCCAACAACAGGAGAAGCTGCAGTTCACCTCGCGCTTGATCACACTGGGAGAACTGGCTTCCTCGTTGGCGCATGAAATCAATCAGCCACTTGCTGCTATTTCCAATTACAACATGGGTAGCGTAACCCGGCTTAAAGCCGGCAAAGTAAGCCCCGAAGATCTGCTTCCCGTGCTTGAAAAGGTGAATGTGCAGGCCCAGCGCGCCGGTGATGTGATTCGGCGAATTCGGGAATTCGTGAAACAGCAGGAGCCAAAACGCGGCCCCTGCCCCATCGGTAAAATTATTGAAGATGCCATCAGCTTTTCTCGCCTGGAGGCCAAGCACCAATCGGCGCGAATTGAAATGAACCTGCCAGATGCACTGATGTCGGTGGTGGCCGACCCGGTGCTGATTGAGCAAGTGCTGATGAACCTGATCAAGAATGGCCTTGAAGCCATGGGACACCTGCCCCCTGAGCAAAAATTGATCGAGATTCAGGTGGGGCAGTCCGCCCAGTTCGCACTGATTGAGGTTCGGGATCATGGCGTGGGGGTGCCTGAGGAAATTCGGCAACGGCTATTTGAGTCGTTTTTCACCACCAAATCCGATGGAATGGGCATGGGCCTGAACATCTGTCGTACTATTATTGAGTATCATCAAGGCCAATTGTGGGTAGAACCCGCGCAAGGCCAAGGCAGTGTATTCAAGTTCACGCTGCCACTGGCCGAAGACTCGGTGCTTGCGCACGTCAACCCACCTGTTATGGAATAAAGCCAATGCTCCACACTCAACCACGCTCCACAGAAATGCAAGAAACCGTGTTCATCGTGGACGACGACGAGGCAGTTCGCGACTCGCTGCAATGGCTTATTGAAACCGAAGGTTATCAGGTAAAAACCTACGAAGACCCCGAGTTGTTTCTTGAACAGTTAGTGTGGCCGCAGCCCTGTGTGCTGTTGCTCGACATTCGCATGCCCAAACTTTCTGGCCTTGAAGTTCAAAAAACGCTGAACGAGCGAGGCATTCCAATTCCCATTGTGTTTATCACCGGCCACGGCGACGTAACACTGGCGGTTGAAACCATGAAAAACGGTGCTGTTGATTTTCTGGAAAAACCGTTTGATGAAGGCAAAATCAAAGACCTGATTCACCAGCATATGCGCCACGCCCACGAACTTGCCCAAACCGCCAAGCTTGATGAACAGATCAACAAGCTGTACTCCAAATTGACCACGCGCGAATTGCAGGTACTGGAGCGAATTGTGTCGGGTCGCCTGAACAAACAAATTGCAGATGACCTGAACATCAGCATTAAAACCGTGGAAGCACACCGCGCGAATATCATGGACAAGCTGCAGGTAACCACTGTGGCAGATTTGTTGAAAATTGCCCTGCGCAAATCACCGGAACTGGCACAGCCCTGAATACCCCAAACAAGGCCCGCTCAACACCGGGCCTTGTTCAATTGAACCATTTCAAATTTTCAAACTCATTCAATCATGTCTGCACAATTAATTAGCGGCACCGAACTGGCCGCCTCAATTCGAGAAACAATTGCAAAACGCGCTACCGAATTGACCGAATTGGGTCATCAGCCCGGTCTGGCCGTGGTTTTGGTTGGGGAAGACCCGGCCTCCCAGGTTTATGTGCGCAACAAGGTATCGGCCTGTGAGAAAGCAGGCTTCAAATCGGTCATGCACCGCATGCCGGAGAACACAAGCCAGGACGCACTGGTGGGCCTGGTCGAACAACTGAATTCTGACCCCAGCATTCACGGCATTTTGGTGCAATTGCCCCTGCCCAAGCACCTCGATTCGCATGTAGTCATTGAATCGATCAGCGCTGAAAAAGATGTGGATGGCTTTCATATTAGCAACGCTGGCTTGTTGATGACGGGCAAACCCCTGTTTCGTCCCTGCACGCCCTATGGCGTCATGAAAATGCTTGAGTTGACCGGCATCGAGCTGCGCGGTGCAGAAGCCGTGGTGATCGGGGCCAGCAATATTGTGGGCAAGCCGCAAGCCATGTTGTTGCTGCAACAAGGTGCCACGGTGACTTTGTGCAACAGTAAAACAAAAGACCTGAAATCACATTGTCAGCGTGCAGACGTACTTGTAGTTGCGGTAGGTCGTCCCAATATGATCACTGGAGATATGATCAAACCCGGTGCTGTGGTGATCGACGTGGGCATCAACCGCCTACCCGATGGCAAGCTGTGTGGCGATGTTGATTTTGATTCAGCCAAAGAAGTGGCTGGCTGGATTACACCAGTGCCCGGTGGTGTTGGCCCCATGACCATCACCATGCTGTTGCAAAATACGATTGAAGCAGTAGAACGCAGCCTTTAAGCGCAGCCTTTAAGAATTTTTTAGCAGGACCCCATGAGCATGAAAATGGACACCAACAATCCCTTACTCGACTTTTCCGGACTACCCCGTTTTTCGGATATCAAAACTGAGCACGTGGAGCCCGCCATTGATACGTTGCTCGCCGCTGCAGAAAAGCAGCTGGAAATGACCGCCAGCACTGCGCCAGACCTTGCCACTTGGGAAGAAACCCTGTTGCCGCTCGACATTGCCTGTGAACAACTAAGCCGCGCCTGGGGTGTGGTTGGGCACTTGCATTCGGTGGCTGACACTGAAGAACTGCGTGCAGCCTACAATGCGTGTTTGCCCAAGACCACCGAGTTCTGGACCATGGTTGGTCAGGATGAGCGCCTGTACGCCATTTACAAAGCCATTGAACAAAGCGATGCGGCCAAACAATTCACGCCTGTACGCCTCAAAGTGCTGGCCAATTCCATTCGTGGTTTCAAGCTGGGTGGTGCTGAACTGCCAGCAGATAAAAAACCGCGTTATGCAGAAATTCAGGACAGACAAGCCGCGATTACTGCGAAGTTTTCCGAGAATGTGCTGGATGCCACCAATGCCTTTGAGTTAATCGTGACCGACAAAGCTGATTTGGCAGGCATTCCAGAATATGCGGTGCAAGCGGCCGAGGAACTTGCAAAATCGGAAGGCAAAGAAGGCTACAAATTTACTTTGCAGTTCCCTTCTTATTTTCCAGTGTTGCAATATGCCGAGAAGCGTGAATTGCGCGAAACGCTCTACGAAGCCTACGCCAAACGCGCCTCAGAATTTGGGCCAGCAGAACTGGACAATTCAGCCTTGATTCGCGAGCTGCTACAACTTCGCCAGGAAGAAGCCCAAATGTTGGGCTACAAAAACTTTGGGGAACTTAGCCTGGTGCCCAAAATGGCCAACACACCCGCTGAAGTCGTGAACTTCCTTCGTGAATTGGCAGTGAAAGCGAAACCATTCGCGCTGCGCGACCTGGAAGAGATCAAAGCGTTCGCTAAAACCGAGCTGGGCATGGACGATCTGCAAAGCTGGGACATGAGCTACGCCTCAGAAAAACTGAAGGAAAAGAAGTATGCCTTCAGTGATCTGGAAGTACGTCAATACTTTCAGGAAGACCGCGTGCTGGACGGCCTGTTCAAACTGACAGAAAAGTTGTTCAGCGTTCAAATCGTGAAAGCCCAAGCCGACACCTGGCACCCGGACGTGCGCTTCTTTGAAGTGCAAAAAGAAGGCAAAGCCATTGCACACTTTTACCTCGACCCCTATGCACGAGCCAGCAAACGTTCAGGCGCGTGGATGGACGACGCTCGCGGTCGCAAACGCACCGAGCAAGGCGTTCAAACACCTGTGGCCTATCTCACTTGCAACTACACCAAACCGGCTGCTGGCAAAGCTGCGCAGTTGTCGCACGACGATGTACAAACGCTGTTCCATGAATTCGGGCACGGCATTCACCACATGTTGACCCGGGTGGACGAACTGGATGTGGCAGGTATCAATGGTGTGGAATGGGATGCAGTGGAACTACCCTCGCAGTTCATGGAAAACTTTGCCTGGGAATGGAGTGTGGTTGAATCGCTGACCGCACACGAAACTACAGGCGAACCCATGCCCAAAGCCCTGTTTGACAAAATGGTGGCTGCCAAGAACTTTCAGAGCGGCTTGCAAACCCTTCGTCAAATCGAGTTTTCACTGTTCGACATGTTGGTGCACACTGAGTTTGACCCACACGGTGAAGCGAACATTCTTGAGCTGCTGGCCCAAGTACGCAAAGAGGTGGCTGTGCTGGTTCCACCAGCCTACAACCGCTTTCCGAACTCGTTCAGCCATATTTTCGCGGGCGGCTATGCTGCAGGCTACTACAGCTACAAATGGGCTGAAGTGTTGTCTGCGGATGCCTTTGCCATGTTCGAAGAAAATGGTGTGGTCAGCCCGGAAACCGGCAAAAAGTTTCTGGAGGAAATTTTGTCCGTGGGTGGCAGCCGCCCTGCCGCTGAATCGTTCAAGGCTTTCCGTGGCCGCGAGCCCAGCATCGACGCACTGCTGCGCCACACTGGCATGGTCGACAACAGGCAGGCCGCGTAATGACAGACAGCGCAGCAAATATTCAACTGGCCACCTGGAATGTGAATTCGCTCAAGGTGCGCCTGCCGCACCTGTTGCAATGGCTTGAGGGCAACCCGGTAGATCTACTGGGCCTGCAAGAACTGAAATTGACTGACGAGAATTTTCCGCTGACCGAACTTGAAGCCGCGGGATACGGCGCCGTGTATGCTGGCCAGAAAACATACAACGGCGTGGCCATTCTGTACAAGAAAGCCACGATGCCTGAGCCTGTCGATGTGCAGGTCAACCTGCCCAGCTTTCCAGATGAGCAGAAACGGGTGATTGCTGCCACCTTTGGCGATTTACGTTTTATCAGCGCCTACGTGGTGAACGGCTCTGAAGTGGGGTCGGACAAGTTCGAATACAAAAAGGCGTGGCTCGATGCCTTGCTGAAAGACTGCGACGCATGGCTGGCTCAATACCCAAAACTGGCGTTGGTGGGCGACTACAACATTGCCCCCGATGACCGGGATGTCCACGACCCCAAAGCCTGGGCAGGCCAGGTGCTGTGCTCGGATGACGAACGAGGCCGATTCAACACCTTACTGGACATGGGTTTGGTCGACAGCTTCCGTTTGTTCGAACAGCCTGAAAAAACCTTTTCGTGGTGGGACTACCGCATGTTGGGTTTTCAGAAAAACAAAGGTCTGAGAATTGACCATGTTTTGTTGTCAAAACCTTTGGCTGAACGCTGTACTGCCAGCGTAATCGACCGTGCACCCCGCAAATGGGAAAAACCATCTGACCACGCCCCCGCCGTGGCAACTCTCTCTCGATAGATATCAGTCCATCCCCCTTAAAAAGGGGGAACACCTCGGTAAAACAGGCGATTTACCCCTCTAATTAGGCAATTAGTAAGGGGTAGGCAGTGCGATGATCGATGCTGTTCATAACCTTCCCAATCGCTTCGCACCATGAACCTAAAGACTCTGCCCCTTTCCAAACAGATCAGCTTTACCAGCGCCGCCTTGGTGGCCTTGATTGTATTGAGCCTGGTCGGCATTACGGCTGCGTATACCTTCAATGCAGCCACAGCCCGAACCGAACGCGCCGTATCAACACAGGCCGAAGGTTTGAGACAAACCATGGACATCGCCTACAAGCTCTCTGAAAGCTCTGTGACCCAGCTTGCAGAGTTGTTTGAAGTTGAGTTCAACGGCGAGTTGCTGGTTGATCCAGAGCAGCCTATTTCCATTACGCCTGAAATTGACGGGCCTATGGTGACTCTGGATTCGACTTTCATTACCGGCAACTATGGTGTGGTGGACAATTTCACAAAAATGACAGGCGGTATTGCCACGGTGTTTGTTCGCACAGGTGACGACTACCTGAGAATTTCAACCAGCCTGAAAAAAGAAAATGGTGACCGCGCAGTGGGCACCAAGTTGGACCGAAGCCATCCCAGCTACGCCAAAGTGATCAAAGGCGAAACTTATGTGGGTGAAGCCCTGCTGTTTGGCAAACGTTACATGTCGAAGTACCTGCCGATCAAAAGCACCGACGGTCAACACGATTTGGTGCTTTATATTGGCTTTGACATGACCAACCTGTTCGCCGACGTTCAAAATGCGGTGTTGAGCACACGCATTGGTGAAACCGGCATTCCTTACGTGCTGTACACCACAGGTGCCAATGCGGGCAAAGTGATGATTCACTCACAGTTCAAAGGTGATGAATTCAAAGAACTGGCGACCAAAGAATCAGATTTGCAAGGCTTGCTCGACAAAATCACCAAAGAAGACAGCGGCATTACCCAAATTAGCTGGAATGATCCGAAATCAGGTGAAAACCGCACAGAATTTGTTGCCTTCACCAAAGTACCCCAGTGGGGCGGCGCGGCGATTGTTGCACCAGCACTCACCTCCGAGATGTTCAGCACAATTTACGCGATGTCGGGCATGATGGTGATCATGGGTCTGATTGCCTCTGTGGTCATTGCGCTTGCCTTGTTCTGGGTTACAAGCCGCCTGACAAGCTCGACCAAGGTACTTACGGCCCTAGCTTTGAAACTGGGCAATGGCGACATGACGGCACGTGCCGGTGATGAAGTGACCAATGGCAGCGTAGCGACCAAAAACGAAATCAGTTTGTTGGCCCGCAGCATGAACCGCATGGCTGAAAGCATGGAACAAGCCTTGGGTGCAGTAAAACGCAGCACGGACCAGGTTCAAGAGGCATCGGAAGATCTTGTTCAAACCAGCGAAGAACTCAGCAAAGGTGCAGCCTCGGGTAGCGATGCTGCGTCAGGCATGGCGGCCGCAGTTGAAGAAATGTCTTCGTCAATCTCCAGCGTGGGCGAATCAGCCACCGAAGCCAAAGACGTAAGCAACAAAGCGCGCCAGTTGGCAGACGATGGCTTGGGTGCGATCAATTCCGCCACGCAACAAATGCACAAAATCTCCGAGAATGTTCAAGGGACGGCCAGCGTCATTCAACAGTTGGGCGAACAATCCAGGGAAATTTCAGAGATTGCCCTGATCATCAAAGGCATCGCCGAACAAACCAACTTGCTGGCCTTGAACGCCGCCATTGAGGCTGCACGCGCAGGCGAACAGGGGCGTGGTTTCTCGGTGGTGGCCGATGAAGTGCGCAAACTGGCTGAACGAACCCGTAAGTCGACAGATGACATTCACGGCATGATCGAAGCCATTCAAAACAGCTCTGGCGTGGCTGTGAACAACATGGACATGGCCGTCGAAAGCGTGAAAAAGGGTGTTGAACTGGTAGACCGCGCAGGTCAAGCCATGAACCAGATCACGGCCGACTCCTCGGCTGTAGCCCACTCGGTTGAAAACATTCACGCCGCGCTGCTTGAACAAAATCAGGCTTCGGAAAGCATTGGACAACAGGTCGAAGTGGTAGCCCAGTTGTCGGAAGGCAACCTGGACATGGCACGCCGCGCAGCCAATGCAGTCTCGGGTCTGAAAGGTGTGGCTACCGACCTGTCAAATATCCTGAAAAAGTTTCAAGTCAAGAACATGTAAGTTCAACGCCACTTGCAACAACAAAAAAGCCTCTGCATGCAGAGGCTTTTTTTATGAACGTTGGCGATTCTCAATCAATGTCTTTGACATCAATATTCAAATCCTGAATTTTCCGGGTAATGGTATTGCGCCCTATTCCCAAACGCTGGGCCGCCTCAATCCGCTTGCCATGCGTGGCTTTCAAAGCCGCTTGAATCATGGTGGTTTCAAACTTCGCGGTCAATGCATCCATGACATCGGGCTGACCGCTTTCCAGTGCTTTCTCGGCTTCAATAAACAACAGCTCCAACCAACTGGCACTACCCACTGGCACAGGCGGATTCACAAGTGTATCCACCGATGCTGTGTCGACAGGATACTTGCCAGCCGACATGCCCGAGTTCGGCTGCAAGGTAGGTGTGCCAGTTGCGGGCAATACAGGATTACTCTCGGCAAGCCAAAGATTGGGGCTTGGGGAGTTGGCTGACATTTTCTCCAATGCGGTGGCCCCACCGTTCTGGAAGGCTTTCAATTCCGGGGGCAAGTCACGCGCTTCCACCAACTGTGCAGGTGCCATTACCGTGATCCAGCGGCACACATTTTCCAACTGGCGAACGTTACCCGGGAAAGGAAATTCACTGATGATTCGAATGGCTGAGTCGGACAAACGTTTTGTTTCCGTGCCCAACTCCCGAGCCGACACATTGAGGAAATGTTTGGCAAGGATGGGAATGTCTTCTTGACGTTCACGCAGCGGTGGCAAGCGGAGACGAATCACATTCAAGCGGTGATACAAGTCTTCCCGGAACATGCCCTGCTTCACCCGCTCATCCAGGTTCTGGTGTGTGGCGGCGATCACCCGCACATTGGCCTTGATAGGCTGCTGCCCGCCAACACGATAAAAATGCCCGTCCGACAAAACCCTCAGCAAGCGGGTTTGCAACTCGGCTGGCATGTCGCCGATTTCGTCAAGAAACAGAGTGCCGCCCTCGGCCTGCTCGAACCGGCCTTGCCGTTGAGCCTGAGCGCCCGTAAAAGAGCCACGCTCATGCCCAAACAACTCTGATTCAAGCAGGTCTTTGGGAATGGCCGCGGTATTCAGTGCAATAAAAGGTTTTGAAGCACGCGGGCTGTGGCGGTGCAAAGCGCGGGCCACCAATTCTTTGCCTGCGCCACTCTCGCCGGTAATCAGCACCGTGACATTGGACTGAGACAAACGACCAATCGCGCGAAACACCTCCTGCATGGCAGGCGCTTGCCCCAGAATTTCAGGTGCACTTGAATCGGCTTCCTCAACAAACTCTTCAGTTTGAGATTCACGCACCGCGCGTAAAATCAGCTCAACCGCCTTTTCAATATCAAAAGGTTTGGGCAAGTACTCAAACGCCCCACCCTGAAAGGCAGATACCGCGCTGTCCAGATCAGAATACGCAGTCATGATGATGACTGGCAAATCGGGCTGCAACTCGCGCACCTTGGACAACAGGGTTAGCCCACTTTGCCCGGGCATTCGAATGTCCGAGACCAAAACTTGTGGCACCTCAGTTTCCAGTCGCTCCAGAACTTCGGCGGCTGACGAAAAAATTTCGCAAGGAATTCCTTCGCGGGAAATTGCTTTCTGCAAGACCCAACGAATGGAGTGGTCATCATCAACAACCCAAATTGGACGCATTAATTGTGGTTCCTTAAAACCGCTCAGCTGGTAGCGTGATCAAACTGCAGCGGCAATGTGACTTTAAAAAGTGTTCTTCCCGGTGTGGAGCTGCATTCAATAATGCCTTCGTGTTGTTGCACGAAAGTTTGAGCCAACGTCAAGCCCAAACCACTGCCACCCTCACGCCCCGAGACCAATGGGAAAAAAATTCTTTCCATAATCTCGGTGGGTATGCCGGGTCCGTTGTCGATCACTTGCAAGTCTAATGCCAGCCTGTGTTGTTTGCGGTTTAAGGTTACCCTACGCACCACTCTGGTGCATAGTGTTATTTGCGCGGTGCCTTCCGCGATTTGAGGTGCCAAAGCTTGTGCAGCATTGCGCACTATATTCAGGATTGCCTGAATAAGTTGCTCCAGATCCCCCAGGAACTCGGGGATCGAAATGTCGTAGTCTCGGATGAATTTCAGGCCCTTGGGGTGCTCAGCCAGAATGACCGAACGTACACGCTCGCACACCTCGTGAATGTTCATCATGGACACAATGTGTGGTTTTCTATGAGGGGCAAGCAGGCGATCAACCAAGGTTTGCAGACGATCGGATTCTTTAATCACCACCTGTGTGTATTCTTTCAGTTCAGGTGAAGGCAATTCAATTTCGAGTAACTGGGCTGCGCCACGAATGCCGCCGAGCGGATTCTTGATTTCATGCGCCAAGTTGCGAATCAGCTCTTTGTTGGCCAGTGACTGATCCATCATCCTGGCCTCACGGTCTACCTTCAACTGCTGCTCAATTTCACGCAGTTCAATGATGGTCACTCCGTTGGCACCATCGGGACAAGACAATGTGACGTGCACATGCTCGGAGGTGCCACTGGGTCGAATCAACTCGAACACCTGCCGCTTCACGCCGAAAGGATCGGCATGGGATTTGTTGAGAAATTCCCGAAACGCATTGGCCTCAACGAACAAAGCTGCCAGTGCCTGCCCGTCCAGACTGCGCCGGGAGACTTCCAGCAGGGTTTCGGCTGACAGGTTGGCGTACAACACCACACCTTCGAGATTACTTACCACCACCGCAGTGGCCAACAACTCCAGACCTTGAAACCGTTCTTTTTTCACTTCGTCCTCGTAGCGATACGACTGGTTTCAATATCTCTATTTTGACAGCCGGATCAATTCAGTTTTAAGTATTTCAATATTGTCATTGGTCACCATGATTTCTTGTTCCAATCGCGAAACCCGGTCCAAATATTTTTGATAATTTTTCTCACTGCCCAAACGATCAGGTTGACCTTTTTTGTATTCGTCTTGCAAAGACTTCAATTTGCTTTCTTCAATGCGCAATTCTTCTTGCAAAATTTTCATTCGATCATCTTTGGCATTGAAATCTGCGGCCGATCGATTGTCATAGGCCGCTGTGGCTCGTCGCCCTGACCCGCCAGCCGAGACTGGGTCAGAAATACCGCCACTCTTCGAGGCTGAGCGCGGAGCAGGTACCACAGTAATTGGATTCAGGTTCAAGGGAACACAACCATCACCACCGTCCGAGTTTTGATAAGTCCGCACGCCGTCTGCACCGGTACACACAAACATCTCGGTTCCTTTGGCGTACGCCTTGGGCACAACAAGTAGCCCTGACAACAAGACGATGAGTGGATATTGAATAAGGCTCGACTTCACCATGATTGCATCTCTAAAAAATTCCGGACGACTTTCATGATACTTGATCCCCTTGCGCAACCCCTCCCCACGGAAGGCGAGTGCTGATACCAGACGGGGTAGATCCTTTACAAATAACTGAAAATGAAAAATGGCCCTGCACTTAATCAGTACAGGGCCATTTTCACATTCGATCAATGCATGCGGTCTAAATTACAGGCCGTAGTACATATCGTATTCGATGGGGTGTGGAGTCATGCGCATGCGCTGAACTTCTTCCATCTTCAAGTCGATGTATGCATCGATCATTTCCTTGCTGAACACGCCACCACGAGTCAAGAACTCATTGTCAGCCTGCAGGGCTTCCAAAGCCTGCTCGAGGCTGTGACACACGGTTGGTACCAATGCGTCTTCTTCTGGTGGCAAGTCGTACAGGTTCTTTGTTGCTGCTTCACCTGGGTGAATCTTGTTCTGAACACCGTCCAGACCAGCCATCAACAAGGCAGAGAATGCCAGGTATGGGTTGGCCATGGGATCCGGGAAACGCGCCTCAATACGGCGACCCTTGGGGTTGGCCACGTGTGGAATGCGAATGGAAGCAGAACGGTTCTTGGCGGAGTAAGCCAACTTGACCGGTGCTTCGTAGCCAGGTACCAAACGCTTGTAGGAGTTGGTCGATGGGTTGGTGATCGCGTTCAGGGCACGGGCGTGCTTGATGATACCGCCGATGTAGTACAAGGCGAAATCAGACAAGCCTGCATAGCCATTGCCTGCAAACAGGTTCACGCCATCTTTCCAGACTGACTGGTGAACGTGCATGCCGGAACCGTTGTCACCCCACATTGGCTTGGGCATGAAGGTGGCTGTTTTGCCATAGCTGGCAGCAACGTTCCATACGGTGTACTTCAAAATCTGTGTCCAGTCAGCGCGCTTTGTCAGCGTAGAGAACATGGTGCCGATTTCGTTTTGACCAGCGCCAGCCACTTCGTGGTGGTGCACTTCAACCGGTACGCCCTGCTGTTCCAGCAACAGACACATTTCAGAACGGATGTCCTGGAATGAATCGGTTGGGGACACTGGGAAGTAACCACCTTTCACTGTGGGACGGTGACCCAGGTTACCGTGCTCGTAATCGATGCCGGTAGACCATGCAGCTTCTTCAGACTTGATCTTGAAGAAACAGCCAGACATTTCATCACCCCAGGTGATGCTGTCGAAAATGAAGAATTCGGGTTCTGGACCGAAGTAGGCAGTGTCGCCCAGGCCAGAGGACTTCAGGTAGGCTTCAGCGCGACGTGCGATGGAGCGTGGATCGCGGTCGTAACCCTTGCCGTCAGTTGGCTCGATTACGTCACAGGTCAAAATCAGTGTCGGCTCTTCACGGAATGGGTCCATGCGAGCTGTATCAGGATCAGGCATCAACAGCATGTCAGAGGCTTCAATGCCTTTCCAGCCGGCGATGGAAGAGCCGTCGAATGCGTGGCCAGACTCGAACTTGTCTTCGTCAAACATCTTAACTGGCACAGACACGTGCTGTTCTTTGCCTTTGGTGTCGGTGAAGCGGAAGTCAACAAACTTCACTTCATTTTCCGCAACCATCTTCATTACATCTTGGGCGGTCGCCATTGAAAATCTCCTGGTACGTGAGGTGGAATAGTGATCTAAAAAAAATTTGAGTTGAACTCTTCGATTTAAGCGAAACAATAGCACGTTCGATACCGCTATATATGACGCTCAGCGCGAATTCAATCTTCGACGTGGAGTGATAAAGCAAAGACCATACCAACTTGAGACCGACCTTAAATCAAGGCTCTCGACAGACGATCTTGAAGCATCCTCAATTCTTTTGCACCATAACAGTGCACTACGCACCATTATCGTGCAGATTAGTATTTTGCCTAATCGATCACATGCTTGTATTACAATATACTCAACAATAAAATCACTTGCGAACACTCTTTCATGTCATCCACTTCACAACAATTGATCGACTTGGCGAAAAGTTACGCCTCTGAAAAAGGACTGGGCTATTTGGGTGCTTTAACCCCCAAAGAGGCATGGGAACTACTGAATATCGACGAGAACGCCGTGTTGATCGATGTGCGAACCGATGCCGAACTGGACTGGGTTGGACAGGTAAGTTTTTCAGAAGACCGATCATTTCACGTCGAGTGGAATAACTATCCCGATGGCATACGCAATCCCGATTTCATTGCTCAAATTGAGGCAAGGGTCGAGAAACACCAACCAGTACTTTTCATCTGTCGTAGTGGGGCCCGATCACATCATGCAGCAGCGCTGGCAGCCAAGCACGGTTTTGAGTTTGCGATCAATGTGCTTGAAGGATTTGAAGGCGACAAGAACGATTTTCACCAACGTTCAAGTGTGAACGGCTGGCGTTTCCACGGCTTGCCATGGGAACAACATTAAACAGCGTGATGATCGCTATTTTTATTGGCCGAAAAGACCAAACAACTTTCCGGCCAACAAGAATGCAGCCAGACAACCCAACACATGAACGAGGGCATGACCCAGAGCCAGCAGGGGCTTGTCCAATAGCAGATTGGCTCCTTCGGCGGTGAAGGCGGAGAACGTGGTTAACCCACCCAATACGCCTGTCATCAGAAAGAGTCCGAGCGGATTAGCCTTCAGCCAAGCTGGCCCCAACACTGAAAACAACACACCCGCGACAAAACCACCAATCAGGTTGGCCATTAAAGTGCCTATTTGAAACGGCAACCACGCGGGCTGAACCAACAACAGGCCAAGCCCATACCGCCCCACTCCGCCCAAGCCAGCCCCTATAAATACTGCAAGTGCATTAAACGCATTCACTGGGCTTGCTCCCAACGCTCTTTGGCAGAGTCGTCGCTGTCGCGAGCCGACACCCAGCGAGAGCCCTCAGGCGTGTCCTCTTTTTTCCAGAAAGGGGCCTCGGTTTTCAGATAGTCCATCATGAACTCGCAAGCCAGAAAGGCCTGCTGACGATGTTCGCTGGTGGCCGCGGCAAACACGATTTGATCCTCGGGATACAGGGGGCCCACACGGTGAATGATCATCGCCGAGGTAATGTCGAACCGCGCATCAGCCACCTGCAGAATATTTTCAAGGGCTTTTTCAGTCATGCCCGGATAATGTTCCAGTGTCATGGCACTTACAGCGCTGTTTTCGTTGATGTCGCGTACGGTGCCAATGAAGGTAGCCACTGCACCAATCTCAGGCAAACCCTGGCGAAGCCAACGAATTTCTTCGGTCACATCAAAGTCTGCCTCTTGAACCAACACCTTGGAACGTTTCATTTTAACCCCCTGTCACCGGCGGGAAAAAAGCGACTTCAGCCTGCTCGCCTACTGGTGTTTCATCGTCAGCCATATCTTGATCAACAGCGGCACGCAGACGCCCGACCTCGGCAATGGCCTTGGCAAAACCAGGATACTCGGCGCACAAATGCGCACGCAAACCCGCCACAGTTGCTGGTGAAAACGCCGCATTTACCTCTAAGCTGTCTTGCCCTAACTGTTCTTTCAAACTGGCAAAAAACCGCACTTTTACTTTCATCTCATCAAATCCTGATACGCCACGTAATCAACCCAGTCACCTGGGTTGACTCGCTGTCCTTTGGCCAGCCGGATCAAGCCGGTGGATCTGGCCAGCGAGGTTAATACACCCGAGCTCTGGTTTTCAAATAATTTTGCTTTGTCCGATTGTACATCTGCGCGTAAAAACTCCTCTCGGCGAGAATCAGGCGTAGGCCAGGCAAATTCGGCCTGAACCTTTCTTGTGCGCGAACGCCAATCGACTTTTTCTCGGGTTTGCCCTTCCAGCAAACCCAAAAAAGGCTTCACAATCAATTGAAAAGCAACAGCGCTGGACACCGGGTTACCAGGCAATCCGAAAAACCAGCTTTGCCCGCCACCCTGGCGATTGATGTGGCCAAATGCAATCGGCTTGCCGGGCTTCATCGCCACTTTCCATGAGCGCAACTGCCCTACTTTCTCAATCGCCGGTTTCACGTGGTCTTCTTCGCCCACCGACACCCCACCCGAGCTGATGACAGCATCGCAATCGGCCAGGGACTGAAACGCAGAGCATGTGGCCTCGAGGTTGTCAGGAACGATACCCACTGAGCGCACCTCAACATTCATCGATTCAAGAAGACCGCACCACACATACTCGTTGGAATTGTAAATTTGACCGGGCTGTAAAACCTGACCAGGACTTTGAAGCTCGCTGCCAGTAACCATGACCCCCACTTTCAGGCGCTTGCTAACCAACACGGTTGATACACCAATCGAAGCGAGCAAACCCACGTGAATCGCATCCAGGCGGGTGCCTTTGGCCAATACCACCTGCCCTGTGGCAATGTCTTCGCCAGTTCGCCGTATCCACTGCCCAAGCCTTGGCGTGGCGTTGAACGTTACGCTGGCTTCGTCATTCACCACAACATCTTCCTGCATCACCACGGAATCTGCGCCGGGCGGAATTGGCGCACCGGTAAATATTCGCGCCACGGTACCGGGCTGCAAGGGCTGGGGTGAGGCACCCGCCGGCACGCGTTGTGATACCTGATAGCATGAGGAAGGCTGAATATCCGCACGACGAACTGCATACCCATCCATACCACTGTTGTCGTGTTGCGGTACATTCAAACTGGAGAGAATGTCCTGCGCCAAAACCCGGTTAAGCGCAACGTTCAAACTGACGTACTCAGTCGGTGTTGCCTGCTGGGCGGCAATCGGCCACACCTGCTCAAGCAGATCATTCAAATCAATCATTCACAAACCGTTTCAATATAAATTTCGCAATCGATGCCGGGTCATTCAAGGGAAGCACTGGCAAGCCGCGACATTCAATTTCATTGTCGCAGGCGACCGCAATAATGTTCGGGTCTTGAGGATACAACATCGGCTTGCCATTGGCCTCGCGCCAAATTTCAATTTTAGGAATATCTGCCCGCTTAAATCCTTCAACAATAACCAGGTCACAAGGCGACAGTTTTTCAAGTTGCTCCTCGAGTGTAGGCTCCTCTTCGTTGCGCAACTCGTGCATTAACACCCAACGTTTGTTCGCGGTAATCAGTACTTCATAGGCACCCGCTTCTCGATGTCTGTAGGAGTCTTTGCCGGGCCGGTCGATGTCAAAATCATGATGCGCGTGTTTAATGACAGACACCCGGACGCCCTCGCCAATCAAAATAGGCAAAAGCTGTTCAATCAATGTGGTTTTACCCACGCCGGAGAATCCGGCAAAGCCAAACACCTTGGGCACTTCAGTTTCCTTCTGACAGTTGCTTTTCAATCAACAAAAGTTGTTGACCTGTTTCTTTCAAAATATCTGCGGACGGGCGAGCCTTGCAACGCAATACAATTTCAAAACATGCACCGAATTGTGGCTCAACTTCCGGCACTACCGGGCTAGTGGCCCACAAATCACCGCCATAACGTTGTACCAGCATACGCGACACAGGCAGACCCAGACCTGTTCCGCGACCCGCCTGTTTGCTGGTGTAAAACATTTTAAAAATAAGCTGCAGACGATCCGGGGGAATTGCTTCGCCGTTGTTTTGCACCAGAATCTGCACTGCGGGCTGACCGTCACTTAGACGAACGTCGGCAGTTTTTATTGAAATGGTGGGGCCCTCGTTCAATGCGGCAAACTGCGCATCGAACTGTCCTTCCAGAGCATGGGTTGCATTGATCAACAAATTCACCATGACTTGCTGCAATTCAGTTTTGCTGATTTGAACGGTTTGTTGTGCCGAGAAATCAAACTTCAATTGCGCACGGGCCATGTCAATTTCATTCCGAACAAACAAAATGCTGTCCTGAATGATTTCATTGACATTGATTTCTTCGGTATAGGAAGCGTATTCATCTGGCCGGCAAAACTGCAGCAGCTTTTGTACGATATTACGCATGCGGTGTACTTGCTCATCCAGCAAACGCACTGTTTTCAGGCTTTCTGGATCGTTCAAGGTCATTCGGATCAAATCCAGATGCCCCATCATAATTGCCAACGGATTGTTGAATTCATGCGCAATACCGGCAGTCAATTGCCCCAAGGCTGCCAGCTTTTCTGAGGCCAACAACTGCTCCACCGCCTGATGCAGTTTTTGATTGGCGGCCTGCAAGTCGGCGGTTCGCTGCCGTACTCGCTCATCCAGTTGCTCATTCAATCCAAGTAGTTCGCTGCGTCGTGCATCCAACTGATCCAGCAAGGCATCAAAATGATTGGCAAGGTCAGCAAATTCGTCTTCACGGCGAAGATCACCCACTCGGGCTGCAGTATCCCCACGTTCCTGCAGGCTCATGATGTAATTCATGCGGCGAAGGGGATAAAAAATTCCGGATGTCAAACGCACCACCATCATGGCGCCCAACACCATGGCGGCGCCCACAGCCAACAAAAACAAAATGAGCAACTGGGTTTTTATGTTGGCATAGGGGGCCTCCAAAAAACCCACATAGAACATACCGATTCGGGCACCTTCCGGGCTAAGCAGCGGCGCGTAAGCGGCTACGTACCAGTCGTTCACGACAAATGCGCGCTCCAGCCATACCTCTCCACGGCCCAAGACGCTTTGCCGAACCACATCGGACACTCGAGTGCCCAGCGCACGCGATTCGCCGTCGCGACGAACTGTAGTCGCCACGCGCACATCCTCCAGAAAAATGGTGGTAGTGCCAATGGAACCCTCCAGCAAAGTATTCGGCGAATAAATCAGGTTATTGATTTCATCCACCAAGCCCAGGTTGCCGTTTAACAGCAGCCCGCCCTCCAGGTAACCCAACATGTTTCCATCGTTAAACACAGGTTGCAAAACCTGAACGACCAAGCCACGATCTTCAGCACTTTTGGGTGATGGCGTGGCGTTGGATGTGGGAATGATCGCCTGAACAGCGCGAGAGGCTAGATCAGGCGAGATATCCATCAGCTCTTTATTCGACAACAATACGGTGTAACTGCCCGACTCGCGGAACTTCACCGACTTTTGCACCTCAGGATCAAGCATGTACGGCAAGCGTGAGGGAAACGAACTCAACACCATTCCGGTTGGACTGATCAAACGCAAGTAAGCAAAACCGAGTCGCTCAGCTTGAGCCTGCAAGTCTTTGTTGTTCAGTTTACCGCCCCGCTGACTCAGCAAACTTCGAAGGTAAGCGCTTTCAGACCAGGCTTTCAAAGCCTGTGATCTACTCTCCTGCACATTGGTGAACTCTTGCTGCGCAAGCACCAAATCACTGCGCACTTTTGAAATCAGAATTTTTGTATAAGCGGCCTGCCCAGCCGACCAAACCAGCATGGCCACAATTGGAATCAGGACCAGCAAAGGAATACAGGCTGTAACAACCAGTTTGGTTTTAACAGTCCAGTGGCTGGGCCAAAAATGCCCGCGAGGCGGAAACGGCCGCTGACCTATTCTTGGCTCCACGCCATGCACTTTCGTTCAAGCGTTTTTCGGGACACGCCCAAGCGGCGTGCTGCCTCGGATTTATTGCCACTGCAGGCATTCAGTACGCGAAGAATGTGGGTCTTTTCAACTTGTTCAAGCGACTCGTTCTGAGGGTCCTCGGCGGTGTGCTCCCGCTCATCGAGATCCAAATTCAAAGGCAAATCTTCTTTGGGGAAATAACCCAAAATCAATGAGCGCTCAATGAAGTTACGTAGCTCTCGCACGTTGCCTGGCCATTCATACGCTTGAAGACGAGCCAACATGTCCGGGCTTATTTTTAAGGGATCGATGCGTAGCTTTTTGGCAAACACCTTAATGAAATAGTTGGCCAAAAGCTCAATGTCTTCGGGGCGGCTACGCAATGGTGGCATTTCAATCGGCATGACCTGCAAGCGATAATACAAGTCTTGCCGGAAGCGTCCGCGCTTTACCTCAACATCCAGATTCACGTTGGTGGCAGCCACGATGCGAACGTCTACATCCACTTCCTTGGTACTGCCCACTGGGCGAATGCGCCGGTCTTCAAGAACGCGCAACAACTTGGTTTGCATGCTGAGCGGCAACTCGCCAATTTCGTCGAGAAACAAGGTGCCACCTTGCGCATAGTAGAACAAGCCCTGATGGGACTCATTGGCACCCGTGAATGCACCCTTGGCATGACCAAACAACTCGCTTTCAATCAATTCTGGGGAAATCGCACCACAGTTGATCGGCACAAAAGGACGTTCGCTGCGCAAGCTCATTCCATGTAGCGTTCGCGCCAACACTTCTTTGCCTGAGCCAGATTCGCCGGTGAGCAAGACGGTTGAGTCGGTGGGGGCCACCTTGGCCACGAGCTTTCGAAGCTGACGTACGATCGGGCTTTCACCCACCATCACCTGCTCGTTTTGCTGCAGGTTAGATACGGCCCTCTTCAATACAAAGTTTTCACGCTTTAAACGATTTTGATCTGCGGCGCGATCAAGTGCGTACCAAAGCTGGTCAATCCGAAATGGTTTTTGCAGAAAATCTTGCGCGCCTGCTCGCAACGCGCCAATCGCAGTGTCCATGTCGGCGTAGCCGGTAATCAGGATCACGTCGCCCTCATAACCACCTTGGCGCAACTCGTTCAGCCATTGCAGACCGCTTTTTCCAGGTAGGCTCACATCCAGCACCACCGTGCTGTAGTCATGGCTGTCGAACAAGGCTTGGGCCATTTCAACAGAACCAGCAGTGTCTACACGGGCAAAACGTGTCTCCAGCGCCTTTTCCAGAAAATGACGCATGCCGGGCTCATCATCTACCGCCAGTGCGGACAAACCCTTTCTGGGCTGGGCATCTATGCCTTGGCCTGTGGCAACTTGAGGGAGGTCAACAGTGTTGGATTGAGAGGTCAAAACAGTGGCTTCATGGGGTGTTACTTAACCCTGCCATTGTTCATGATTCCGCTTTGACCTGCAAGTTAGGTAAACCCTATTACTTGCAGGCAAACGATTGTTTGAAAACCAAGCTTATCTCGCTTAAAGCCCGGTGTTCTCGGCAATAAAAGCCTTGACCTGCTCCACGGATATAGGCATTTCAACAACCCGCTGTGGCAACTTTTCGATGCCCTGAAACTGCGCGGGCACCGGAGGTGTTTGTCCCGTGGCTTCTTCAATGGTTTCGGCAAACTTCACCGCCAGGGCGGTCTCAAGAATTACCATGGGGACGCCGGGCTCCACCAGATTTCGCGCCACTTTCACAGCGTCGGCCGTGTGGGTATCAATCAAGGTACCCGTGCGGGCAAAAACTTCCTTGATGGTGTCCAAGCGATTTTGATGGTTCGAAGAACCTGACTGAAAACCAAAGTCTTCCTCAACCCGCTTGAAACGTGGGTCTTCGGAAAGATCGAACTGATCGTTGGCTGCCAAATCTTGCCACAAGGCTTTCAAGGCCTTGGGGTCGCGGCCCAACAGGTCATAGACAAAGCGCTCGAAGTTCGAGGCTTTGGAAATGTCCATGGATGGGCTGGAAGTGATGTACGTTTCAGCCGACTTTCTTGGCCGGTAAACACCGGTTTTAAAGAATTCATCCAGCACATTGTTTTCGTTGGTGGCCACAATCAGCTTGCGAATGGGCAAACCCATTTGACGTGCAATATGACCAGCCAAGACATTGCCAAAGTTACCTGATGGCACTGCAAAGCTAACCGGATCGCCAATTTTCTCGGCAGTGCGAAGGTAGGCATTAAAGTAATAAACCACCTGGGCGGAAATGCGGCCCCAGTTGATCGAGTTCACCGTACCAATTTTCTGGCGTGCCTTGTATTCAAGGTCTTCGCTGACTGCCTTCACAATGTCCTGGCAATCATCAAAGAGGCCTTCAATCGCAATGTTGAAGATATTCGGGTCTTGCAGGCTGTACATTTGGGCGCGCTGAAATGCACTCATTTTGCCCAAGGGGCTGAGCATGAACACGCGCACACCCTTCTTGCCGCGCATGGCGTATTCAGCAGCAGAACCGGTGTCACCACTGGTCGCGCCCAAGATATTCAATTCACGGTTGGTGCGAGCCAGCTGGTATTCAAACAGATTGCCCAGCAATTGCATGGCCATGTCTTTAAAGGCCAGCGTAGGGCCATTGGAAAGCTCCAAGACCTTCATGCCATCGAACAGCTCGCGCACTGGCGTAATTTCTTCAGTGCCATACACCGCCTTGGTGTAGGTTTTGGTGGTCAGCGCTTTCAGGTCGGCTTCGGGAATGTCAGTGGCATAAGGCTTCAACACCTCGAATGCCAGTTCACCATAGCTCAGAGTCTTCCAGCTTTCCAACACATGCAAAGCCACTTGCGGATAAAACTCGGGCACGGCCAGGCCACCATCGGGAGCCAAGCCTTCCAGCAAAATTTCAGAAAAATCTTGGGGTTCCATGCCCCCACGGCTGCTGAAGTATTTCATTTCAGCTCAAGTCCTCTACGCGAATTCGGGTCAAGGGGCCATGCACGCTGTCCAAAGCCTCGATCTTGGCGATGGCCTTGTTCACATCACCTTCCACACAGCGGTGGGTCAACAACACAATTTCAGCGGTTTCTTTTTCGCTGGTGGCCTGGCGTTGAATCATGGCTTCAATCGAGATTTGATTGTCAGCCAGCAAACGAGTGACTTCGGCCAAAACGCCGGGCTTGTCGTCCACAGCCAAGCGCAGGTAGAAGGCCGTAACCACCTTTTCCATGGGCAACACTTCAAGGTTTTGAATGCCCGCTTTCTGGAAAGCCAGAACCGGCACACGGCTGGCCAAAGGGGCTTGGCTTGAGCGTGCAATTTCGATCAAGTCGGCAACCACCGCCGAGGCCGTCGGTAAACTGCCAGCGCCAGCGCCGTAGTACAGGGTTGGGCCCACCGCATTGGCTTTCACCAACACCGCATTCATGACACCTTCCACATTGGCGATCAGGCGCTTGCCGGGAATCAGGGTTGGGTGCACGCGCAACTCAACACCTTGATCAGTACGTTTGGCGATGCCCAACAATTTCACGCGGTAGCCCAGTTGCTCAGCAAACTGAATGTCTTCTTTGGTCAGCTTGGTAATGCCTTCAATGTAAGCTTTCTCAAACTGCACGGGCACGCCAAAAGCCAGTGAACTCAGCAGGCTGATCTTGTGGGCGGCATCCACCCCTTCAATGTCAAAAGTGGGGTCCGCTTCGGCATAGCCAAACGCCTGGGCTTGCGCCAGCACTTCAGCAAAAGGCAGGCCTTTGTCCCGCATTTCCGACAAAATGAAGTTGCAAGTGCCGTTGATAATGCCAGCCACATATTCGATTTTATTGGCGGCCAAACCTTCCTTGACAGCCTTGATGACCGGTATGCCACCGGCGACGGCCGCTTCAAAAGCCACCATCACGTTGTTGGCTTCAGCCGCTGCAAAAATTTCATCGCCATGCACTGCCAGCAAAGCCTTGTTGGCCGTAACCACATGCTTGCCAGCATTAATCGCAGCCAGTACCAGTTGCTTCGCAATGGTGTAGCCGCCAATCAGTTCGACCACCACATCGATGTCGTCGCGCTTGACCGCTTCAAACGCGTCACCCAGCACCTCAACGCCTGGGCCAGCCAGTTCACGGGCTTTTTCAGTGTTCAGGTCAGCGATGACTTTGATCTGAATGGGAAACCCCACACGGCGTTCAATTTCACTCGCATTGTCTTTCAGCACATTGAAAGTGCCGGAACCGACAGTACCCAAACCCAGTAGGGCCACTCGTAGAGGTTTGTTCATTTTTAAATCAGCCAAGGTGTTGTTTTCGATAACTTTCCAGGAAGCGTGCAATTCTACCAACTGCGTCCGTCAAATCATCGGTGTTGGGTAGGAAAACCACCCGGAAATGATCCGGATTAATCCAATTAAAGCCCGTGCCCTGCACCACCAGCACCTTTTCAGCCTCCAACAACTCCAGCACAAAGCGCTGGTCATTCTTGATGGGGTAAATTTTTGGATCTAGCCGCGGGAATAGGTACAGAGCAGCCTTTGGCTTCACGCAGGTAACGCCGGGAATGGAAGTCATCAGGTCGTAAGCCAGATCACGCTGACGGGTAAGGCGCCCACCGGGACCCACCAAATCGTTGATGCTTTGGTAGCCACCCAGCGAAGTTTGGATGGCGTACTGCCCTGGCACGTTGGCACACAGACGCATGGAGGCCATGATGCCCAGGCCGTCGATGTAATCTGTGGCGTGGCGTTTGTCGCCAGAAATAACCATCCACCCGGCCCGGTAACCACAGGCACGGTAGTTCTTGGACAAGCCGTTCATGGTGATAAACAGCACATCGTCGGCCAACGACGCGATGGACGTGTGCTCGGCACCGTCGTACAACATTTTGTCGTAGATTTCGTCTGCAAAAATGATCAGTTGGTGTTCACGGGCGATTTGCACCAGCTCTTGCAACACCTCCTCGGGGTACAAAGCACCCGTGGGGTTGTTGGGGTTGATGATCACCATGGCCTTGGTTTTTTCATTGATCAGGCTACGCAGGTGTTTGGTATCGGGATACCAGTCGCTTTGCTCATCGCATAGATAATGGCGTGGCGTGCCACCGGAAATACTCACAGCGGCGGTCCACAAAGGGTAATCAGGCGCGGGCACCAGCACTTCGTCGCCGTTGTTCAGCAAGCCCTGCATGCTCATCACGATCAGCTCGGACACACCGTTGCCCACAATGATGTCGTCGAGCGTTACACCCTTGATTTTCTTTTGCTGGGTGTAATGCATGATGGCCTTGCGCGCAGCAAACAGGCCTTTGCTGTCGCTGTAGCCCGAAGCATCGCCCAGGTTCATGATTACGTCTTGCCGAACTTCATCGGGCGCCTCGAAACCGAAGGGAGCCAGATTACCGATGTTCAGCTTCAGGATTCGGTGCCCTTCCTCTTCCAACTGGCGCGCTCGCTGCATCACCGGTCCGCGGATGTCGTAGCAAACATTGGCCAGCTTGGCAGATTTGAGAATGGGTTTCATGTCGACCTGTGTGTGGATTGTTGTGGTGGTTATTAATGTGCTTATTCTTTTGCTCGCGCAAAGTCTTATAATTTAACCGTTTAGGCCAGTGCCTGCTAGGCTTTGGCCCCATCCTGGAGCATCTTTCGAATGAAATTTCAACCTGAATCGCTCGACAATCAATTCGTCGTTCAGCGGTATGACGAAGAAGGTGTCGTGATCAGCGGCAGGCTTCAAACTGAAAGCGTGGTGTTCGGCACCGATTTCACCCCCAGAATTTGGGAAAACGCGGGCTCGGGCCCACTGGAATTGGCCCACTGCGAGTGGCTATACACGCAGTGCCCTGAAAGCATGGAAGTGCTGCTAATAGGCACGGGCGCCAAACAGGTGTTTCCTGGCATGGACATTCGCAAGTTTTTTGCCAACAAGCGCTGCCCGGTCGAATACATGGACAGCCAGGCTGCCTGCCGCACCTACAATATTTTGATCGGTGAGGGCCGGCACGTGATTGCCGCGATTCTGCTATGACCACCTACGCTGCAATGCTGGTGCTCTCGGGCGTCATTTTGAATGCACTGGCCCAACTGTTGTTGAAAATGGCCACCAACAAAGTGGGGGTGATCGAGGCATCCAGTGCGCTTAGCCTGGGTGCCATGTCGGCCCTGTTTCTTCAGTGGCCAATGATTCTGGGGCTGTTTTGCTACGGATTTTCACTGCTCATTTGGCTGATGGCGCTGTCGCGAGTCGACGTCACGCTGGCGTACCCCATGCTGGCAATTGGGTATGTGATCAACGCCTTTGCGGCACAATATTTTTTGAATGAACCCGTCAGCCTGCAACGCTGGGTGGCAATCGGGGTGATCGTACTGGGTGTGGCGCTTTTGGCGCGTTCCTGACACTTCCTGCATTTTGCTGTCAAAAGCTGTGGTTATACTGAATCCCACACGCACAAACAACACACCTCAGGGAGCAGTACCGTGTCACTTGAAGTTAACAGCAAAGTGCCTGATTTTTCAGCAGCTTGCACAGGCGGCGCCGATTTTACCCTGTCAGCCCACGCTGGCAAAAACCTGGTCATCTATTTTTATCCCAAAGACAGCACGCCAGGCTGCACCACCGAGGGCGAAAACTTTCGCGACCTACACCCCGAGTTTTTAAAAGCTGACTGCCTTGTTTTTGGTGTTTCACGCGATTCCATGAAATCGCATGAAAACTTCAAAGCCAAACTGGAAATGCCGTTTGAATTGATTTCAGATCCGGACGAGAAGGTATGCACAATTTTCGACGTGATGAAATTGAAAAACATGTACGGAAAACAAGTGCGTGGCGTTGAAAGAAGTACCTTTGTAATCAACAAGAAAGGCATTCTTGTGCAGGAGTGGCGCGGCTTGAAGGTGCCGGGCCATGCGCAAGCTGTGCTTGACTTTGTACGCACAATCGGGGACTAATATCTCCACGGGCGCAGGAGTGACGACCCCGCGCGATTTATGAGCTTCTTACTTCAGATCGTTGACAATGCCACTTCCCAAAGAACCCAGCAAACCCGCAACCACACTGAACGAAATTCCTCCAATCACGGCGCCCAAACCCAGAAAGCCGACCAAGAAAACAGAAGTTTCAGACAACGCATCTTCGGCAGGCAAAGCACCTTTGACTTTGGCCGCGGATAACACAGTGACTGCGAAAGCCCCCGAAACAAACCGCACACGAAACATACCGGCTGCGGCTTCGGGCAAGGCGCGCAAGCCCAATGCCACGCCAATCGCCAAGAGCAAGCGCCAGGTTTCTTTGACCGGCAAAAAGATTTTCGTGCTTGACACCAACGTGTTGATGCACGATCCCACATCGCTTTTCCGCTTCGAAGAGCACGACGTGTTTTTGCCGTTGATTACGCTGGAAGAACTGGATAACCACAAGAAAGGCATGTCCGAAGTAGCCCGTCACGCACGGCAAGTAAGCCGTTCGCTGGACGCATTGATGGAAAACATCGAGGACATCGAAAAAGGCGTGGCGCTGGACCGTTTGGGCAATGTGGACGCTTTGGGTCGCCTGCTGGTTCAAACCACAGAGCTTTCTGCCGAACTACCCAAGACACTGCCAGTGGGCAAAGCCGACAACCAAATTTTGGGTGTGGTGTTTGCGCTGAGCAAACTACACCCTGAACGCGAAGTGGCGTTGGTTTCCAAAGACATCAACATGCGCATCAAGGCCCGCGCCTTGGGTTTGCTGGCCGAAGATTACTTCAATGACCAGGTGTTGGAAGACCGTGACCTGCTGTACTCGGGCATCATGGAATTGCCCTCGGACTTCTGGGAAAAGAACAGCAAAGGCATTGAAAGCTGGCAGCAAGGTGGCAGTACCTTCTACCGCATCAGCGGTCCCGCTGTGAAAGACATGATGGTGAACCAGTTTGTCTATTGCGAAACTGGTATTCCGCTGATCGCGCAGGTGCTTGAAGTAAGCGGCAGAACAGCCGTGCTGAAAACACTGCGCGACTTCAGTCACAACAAAAACAGCGTGTGGGGTATTACTGCGCGCAACCGCGAACAAAACTTCGCGCTGAACCTGTTGATGAACCCGGAATGCGATTTCGTAACCCTGTTGGGCCAGGCCGGCACCGGCAAAACCCTGCTGGCCTTGGCCGCAGGTTTGTCGCAAGTACTTGAAAGTAAACAGTACTCCGAAATTATTGTGACCCGTGCCACTGTACCGGTGGGTGAAGACATTGGCTTCTTGCCGGGTACAGAAGAGGAAAAAATGGCCCCCTGGATGGGCGCATTTGAAGACAACCTGGAAGTGCTCAACAAACCCGACCCCAGCAGTGGCGATTGGGGCCGTTCGGCGACCACCGATTTGATCCGCACAAAGATCCGGATTAAGTCGATGAACTTCATGCGCGGCCGTACGTTCATCAACAAGTTTTTGATTATTGATGAAGCGCAAAACCTGTCCCCCAAACAAATGAAAACCCTGATTACCCGGGCAGGCCCCGGCACAAAGGTAATTTGTCTGGGTAACCTGGCGCAGATCGATACGCCATACCTGACCGAGGGTTCTTCAGGCCTTACCTATGTGGTGGATCGTTTCAAGGGCTGGCCACATGCGGGACACATCACACTGCAGCGTGGTGAGCGTTCAAGGTTGGCTGATTTTGCGTCAGATAACCTTTGACGTATTGATGGGCATGTAAGAAATTGCATGCCCTATTAATTCATTCGCGAAGTCGCAACGCCTTGCTTCAGGCGGGGTGATATGGCATTCAAACCGACCAAAGCTAGGATGTCACAAGAAGCCTTAATCGCCCTCGGGCTGCATCCCTGCGTAGTTCTCAAACTTGGTGTACATACCCAGGAAGGTTACGCGCACCGTACCAATAGGTCCGTTACGCTGCTTGCCGATAATAATTTCAGCCGTGCCTTTGTCGGGTGAATCGGGGTTGTAAACCTCATCGCGGTAAATAAACAAAATAACGTCAGCATCCTGTTCAATCGCGCCTGATTCCCGCAAGTCACTCATCACCGGACGCTTGTTCGGTCGCTGTTCCAGTGAACGGTTCAACTGCGAAAGTGCGATCACCGGGCAATTCAACTCTTTCGCCAAACCTTTCAATGAACGTGAAATTTCTGAAATCTCGGTGGCACGGTTTTCCCCAGGAGAGGAAGAGCCCATCAATTGCAAATAGTCGATGATCACCAAACCAAGCTGACCACATTGGCGTGCCAAGCGCCGGCAACGCGCGCGCACTTCCATGGACGACAAGGCAGGCGTTTCATCAATAAACAATTGCGCATTCTGCATCTTCTCGACTGCGTAGGTCAGTCGTGGCCAGTCCTCATCCGTCAATCGCCCGGTTCTTAGGCGGTGTTGATCCAAACGCCCCACGGAGCCCAACAAACGCATCGCCAATTGGGTGGCGCCCATTTCCATGGAGAACACAGCCACTGCATGACCCTCTTCTACAGCCACGTGTTCGCCGATGTTCAAGCTGAATGCTGTCTTCCCCATTGAGGGTCTTCCAGCCACAATAATCAAGTCACCGGGCTGCAAGCCTGATGTTTTGCCATCAAGATCCACGAAACCAGTCGAAATACCGGTGATGTCACTGGTGCTGTCGCGATGGTAAAGCTCGTCAATTCGCTCCACCACTTTGCTTAGTACTGGCTGAAGGTCTTGAAAGCCGCCTGCGCCACGGGCGCCATCTTCAGCAATCTTGAAAATCTTGCTTTCAGCTTCGTCAAGAATGGTTTTGGTGTCTTTGCCCTGCGGGTTGAGCGCAGTGGTTGCAATGTCGTCGCTGATCGTAATCAGCCTGCGCAGCACGGCGCGATCGCGCACAATTTCCGCGTAGCGGCGAATGTTGGCAGCCGAGGGCGTGTTGGTGGCCAAGGTGTTCAGATAGGCCAGTCCGCCTACGTCTTCGGCCTTCCCAGAAGACTGCAGCGATTCATAGACAGTGATGACGTCAGCCGGTTTGGAGCCGTCAATCAGCTTGGCAATGTGCTCAAAAATAACGCGATGATCATAGCGGTAAAAATCGTCGGCACGAATCACATCCCCGATTTTGTCCCAGGCCTGGTTGTCCAGCAGCAGACCCCCCACCACCGATTGCTCTGATTCAAGCGAGTGGGGCGGAACACGCAAGCCAGTCATTTCTTGTTCTGTAAGTCGATTCTCGGACATAGTTTCGCAATAGAAAAAGGCCACCCTGAGGTGACCTTTTTTGTGGGTTCAGGCAGACCAAAAAGTATAACCGAATGCGGTCAAACCCTTGGATCTTATTCGCCCTAAAACCTAAGACTTGCCTTAACTTATTACTTAAGCAGCTTCGCCAGCCACAACTACTTTCACGTCTACAACCACGTCGGGGTGCAGGGCAACAGTCACAGTGTGCTCGCCAGCAATTTTCAGCGCGCCGTTGGGCATGCGTACTTGTGCTTTTTCAACTTTCAAACCAGAAGCGTTCAAGGCAGCGGCGATGTCGTGGTTGGTTACAGAACCAAACAAACGACCATCCACAGCAGCTTTTTCGCTCAGTTGAACAGTTGTCGCGCTCAACTTTGCACCCAGGGCCTGGGCAGCAGTCAGCTTCTCAGCAGCTGCTTTTTCCAGTTCGGCACGGCGTGCCTGGAATTCAGCGATTGCTGATTCTGTGGCGCGCTTGGCTTTGCCATAAGGAATCAGGAAGTTACGTGCGTAGCCGTCTTTTACGCGAACCACGTCACCCAGTTGACCCAAATTGGGCATTTTCTCAAGAAGAATTACTTGCATGGTGTTCTCCCGTACTGCTTAGTGGTTGTCGGTGTAAGGCAGCAAAGCCAGGAAACGTGCGCGCTTGATCGCTGTGTCCAACTGGCGCTGATAGTTCGCCTTGGTACCAGTGATACGAGCGGGCATGATCTTGCCGTTTTCGCTGATGAAATCCTTGAGCGTGTCGATGTCTTTGTAATCGATTTGCTCTACCTTGCCCACTGTGAAGCGGCAAAACTTCTTGCGCTTGAACAAGGGGTTCTGTTGTGGACGACGTCCCTTGCGATCATTTTTACGACCAAAAGCCATAATATTCTCCAACTATTTCAAGTCTTCAACATTCGCGCACTGCGCAAACATGGAATCGAAGACTTTTTGATTTGTGCGAACGAAGCGCTATAAAACCGGACCAGTTTTTCAGGCTCCCCACTTCCAGGCCGTTGACTTGGTTGGCTGCCACACCCAGCGCGACCGCTGAAACTGTGCACTTCACCATTCTTGGCTTGCTGGCTTCAAGTTGCTCACTTTCGTGTTCAAGCTCAAATTCGCAAATGGGTAAACCTGCCGGGGTGTATCGCAATATTGATTTTGCAACCAATATGGCGGTCAGGTTGAACTGATTCTCACCAGCTTTTCCCGCTTCCCCAAACTTGTTTGGATTTTCCGCTGCTTCCTCCTGATTCATTGATTCAGTGTTGTGCGAAGACGATTTACTCGTCGTCACCCTCGTCTGAATCGGAACTGTCATCGCTTGCAGACGCGGTGGCAGAAGCAGCTTTGCGCTCTTGCTCACGCTGAACTTCCTTCATCATTGGAGAAGGAGCTGTTTCAGCTTTTTTCATCTTCACTGTCAAGTGACGCAGTACGGCATCGTTGAATTTGAATGCGGTTTCCAGTTCTTCAAGAACTTCCTGACTGCATTCAATGTTCAACAACACATAGTGTGCTTTGGCCAGTTTCTGGATTGGGTAGGCCAATTGACGGCGACCCCAATCTTCGTGGCGGTGTACTTTGCCGCCGTTGGCTTCGATGGTTCCACGATACTTCTCAACCATGGCAGGCACTTGCTCGCTTTGGTCGGGATGCACGATGAAAGCAATTTCATAGTGACGCATTGATTAACTCCTATGGATTTTCCACAATTGGAAAAGCCGCCGCACCCCCGTGGTGCAGCAGCAGGTAACCCAAAATTATAGTGGGTTTTTCAGAAACAGGCAACGTTGAGTGGTAGTTGCCTGCTAAAACGCAGAAAATCAGCTGGCTTGGTCTTGCAAGCGCTTTTTTTCCATGTCGCGAAGCTCTCGGCGCAATACTTTGCCAACCGGGCTTTTGGGCAGCTCTTTCATGAATTCCACGTGACGTGGAATTTTGTAAGCCGTCATGTGTTTACGACAGTGTTCAATGACCTGCTCCGCCGTTAGATCCGGGTCTTTTTTAACCACAAACAGCTTCACGGCCTCACCGGTTTTGCTGTCGGGTACACCAACAGCAGCTGCTTCAAAAATACCGCCAAGCAGCGTTGCCACGGCCTCAATCTCTTTGGGGTACACATTGAAGCCCGAGACCAGAATCATGTCCTTCTTGCGATCGGTGATGTAAAAGTAGCCGTTTTCATCCATGTAGGCGATATCGCCGGTCTTTAACCAGCCATCCTGCGTCAGAATTTCAGCAGTTTCGCGTGGCTTGTTCCAGTAACCGCGCATGACCTGCGGGCCTTTCACACACAACTCGCCTTCCTGCCCCACCGGCAACTCATTGAAATCGTCGTCGCGAATAGTGACTTCCGTCGATGGCACAGGCAAACCAATCGATCCGTTGTACTCCTCGTGTAAAGGATTGATACACACGGCCGGCGAAGCCTCGGTTAAACCATAGGCCTCGGACAGCCTGGTGCCTGTCACTTTCTTCCACCGGTCGGCCACGGCGGGTTCAATGGCAGCACCACCACCCAGCACCAGCTTCACATGCGAAAAATCAACCTGCTCGAACCCAGGTGTATTCAACAGGCCGTTGAACAGGGTATTCACGCCGGTCAAAGCCGTGAAAGGCACTGCGCCCAGAGTTTTCACAAAGGTTTTCATGTTGCGTGGATCGGTAATCAGCAGGCAATGCCCGCCCACCTTGATGAACACCAGAATGTTCGCTGTCAGACAAAAGATGTGGTACATCGGCAGCGCAGTAATCGCAATTTCCTTGCCTTCTTCGATGTCCTGGTTCAACCAGCTTGAAGCCTGCTGCAAGTTGGCCACAATATTGCCATGAGTCAACATGGCACCTTTGGCGACACCAGTGGTACCACCTGTGTACTGCAGAAACGCAAGATCATCGTGGGTAATATTGACCTTGCGTAGCTCATTGTTGCGCCCTTGTGCCAAGGCTTTCTTGAAGGTAATGGCCCCGGCAATGTTGAACGCGGGCACCAACTTCTTGACATATCGCACTACAAAATTCAGCAACACGCGCTTGAAGAAACCGTGCATTTCACCCATTGAGGCCAGCACGATGTGCTCAACCGGGGTGTTTTTGATCACTTTTTCGAGCGTGTGGGCCACATTCTCGAACACCACGATCACCTTGGCACCAGAATCCCGCAGCTGGTGTTCCAGCTCCGTGGGTGTGTAAAGCGGATTCACATTCACGGCCACAAAGCCAGCGCGAATTGCGCCAAGCATGGCCACAGGGTATTGCAGCAGATTGGGCATCATGAAGGCGACACGGTCGCCTTTTTTCATGCCGGGCAAGCTTTGAAGGTAGGCACCGAAATCACGGGTCAAAGAATCCAAGCGCTCGTAGGTCAGCGCTGTACCCATGTTGCTGAATGCGGTTTTATCGGCGAACTTGCGACTTGCGTCCTCAAAAATATCCCGAATAGAGGGGTACTGATCCAAATCAACCGACGTAGGTACGCCCGGTGGGTAGCTCTGAATCCAGGCTTTATCTGTCACAAATGTCTCCTTCTTGTGGGCACTGCCGTGCTTCGCAACTGTTTTGTATTGATGGAAAACAATACCGGAATATCAAAGAGCATGGATTCTAATGCACTACGATTGCGATGTGTACCTGCACGGAAGGCACAGTCAAGGAAATTTCGACAAGGTTCCTTGTCGAATCCCTTCCAGAATGGACATTTCACGTTCTTGAATCAACTGGAAAAACAGGGTTGGCCTCTCGAGCGAGGCAAAGGCATCCAGCCCTTGGCTTAGAAAATCGTGGAAATCCTCTAAATTCGCCTTTTGCGCTGCACCACGTGTCATCTTCATCAGTGGCCGTAAAAACGGCAGGCGCATCAACTTGCGCAAGGATTCACCCACCTCTCGAACCAACAGAATTTGCTGCTCCCGCAAGTCGAATTGCCCCTGTTTTCTGAAGGCCTCCATGTAGGCAATTTCTTTAAGTGAATTATCAGAATTAAAGTCTTTCTCATTGATAAAAAGTGTTATTTCATCATCTAGAAGCTCGGCGAGATAATCCATATAAATCACTTTTTTGACCGTATCTACCGCGCCACCGGGCAGCAATTTCTCCAGCTTGGGCAGCACTCTTTCTACTTGATGGTCCCTCGTGCTGACATCGTGGGTGCAATAGAGCTGATCTAGGAAAAAACGACAGGCTGCACGCATGCCCTTGTCTTCAAGCAAATCCTTATATGTACTTTCCAATCTACTGTTTTGAAATACTTTTATCTCGTTTTTTAATCTCAAAAATTCAGCAGTACGCCCCTGTCCTTGTCGAAGGGCCGTGATGGCTTTTTGTAACTCCAGGGGTGAACTTTGAATATCAATCATGGCGATTCAATTGCAGTTGAATGGTAAAGCTCCACGTCGTTTGCTGCACAGCAGCACAAATCAGACATGGAAAATAGTCAAAATTTATGTTTACATCCGTTAATGTTAAACCGGAGAGTGAGACAACAATGAACGCCCCATCCAAAGCACACGGCCAAGAATTGACAGCAGCAGAACTAAAAGCAACTTTGGAGTCCTTGAAGCAAGCTTACCGCATCAACCCCTTCCCGGAATGGAGCCAGCGCAAAGCCTGGCTAATGGCGTTGAGCGACATGATTTACGACAACAAGCTGAGAATTGCTGAAGCCATTTCAGAGGACTTCGGCTACCGCTCAAAAAATGACACCTTGTTGGCAGAAGTATTCCCCTCACTGGAAGGCATTCGCCACGCCATCAAACACGGTAAAGGCTGGATGAAGCCTCGCAATGAAGGCGCCAGCATTTGGTTCAAGCCGGCCAGCACCTGCCTGATGCCACAGCCTTTGGGCGTGGTGGGCGTTATCGTGCCCTGGAATTACCCTTTGTTTTTGTCTATCGGCCCTATGATTGCCGCGTTGACCGCAGGCAATCGTGTTTTTATCAAAATGAGCGAGTACACCCCCCGCTTCAGCGCGCTGCTTGACGAGCTGCTGGCCAAAGCCCTGGGCCGCGAGGTGGTACAGGTCATCAATGGTGGCCCAGAGGTTGCTGCCGAGTTTTCCCGTCTGCCATTCGACCATTTGCTGTTCACCGGCTCAACTCCAGTGGGCAAAATGGTCATGAAGGCAGCCAGTGAAAACCTGGTGCCGGTAACACTTGAACTGGGCGGCAAAAGCCCTGTAATCATCACCGCGCCCACGGTGGCCAACCCGGGCCGCTTCGAAAATGCGATTGCACGCACATTGTCTGGCAAGTCGATCAATGCCGGGCAAACCTGTATTGCACCCGACTACCTGATGGTTCCGGAAGGTTGCGAAGAGCAATTGATTTCACACGCCAAGGCCATTATTGATCGCCGTTTCCCGGAGGGAATACTGTCCAAGGACTTCACCGGTATTGTTTCTGACCGCCATGCCACCCGCTTACAGCGTTTAATTGACGAAGCGGCGGAACAAGGTGCGCGTGTGGTAACACTCATGAAAACTGCTGACAGCCCGGGCCGTAAAATTCCAATGACTTTGGTGTTCAACGCCAAGCCCGATTCCATGCTGATGCAGGAAGAGATTTTTGGCCCCGTGTTGCCGGTGATCACCTACAAACGACTGGATGAGGCGCTTGATTACATCAACGACCGCCCTCGCCCACTGGCTTTGTATTTGTTCGACGATGAATCAAAAACCCAAGACATGGTGATGAAGCAAACAATCGCCGGTGGTGTATGCCTGAATGAAACCCTGTTTCATATTGCTCAGGAAAATCTGCCATTTGGCGGCGTTGGCGACTCGGGTATGGGCCATTACCATGGCAAGTTTGGTTTTGACACCATGACCAAATTGAAGCCGATTTTTAAACAAAGCCGTTTCCATGTCATGGAAATGTTGTCGCCACCCTATGACAACAAAATGTTTGCCTTCATGACCAAACTGCTGACCCGCAAGGTATAAACAGAAGCTTCATGAACAGACGTCAATTTTTTAAATTCGGTGCTGCCGGCCTGCTGTTGGCCGGCGGCCTGAGTTGGTTGGGCAAACACTTTGCCAAGGTGGAGGTGGTCGCAGGTCAGTCTGTGGTGCAACAACAGCACATACCGATGCTGAAGGCCATCGCCGAAGGTCTGCTGGATCCGGCATTACCCACCACAGGAAGAACGCAATCCATTGAATCGGCCGTGAATGCATTCGTAGATGCCACCAAAACTCTCGCAGCCAGCGCACAAGCAGAGTTGGGTCAACTGCTGAATATTCTCGAGAACCCGGTTGGTCGAAGACTGATTGCCGATTTGGGTACCAGCTGGGAACAAGCGACACCAGCCCAGGTGCAAGCCTTTTTGGTGTCTTTCCGGGATCACCCCATTCCAGCCCTTCAACCCGGCTACCATGCACTTCACGACCTGATGATGGCTGGCTGGTACGGACTGCCCGAGCAGTGGGCCGACATGGGCTACCCCGGCCCGCCTTTCCAAGTTCTCTGACCTTCGCCTTCACCAATGATTGAACAAGAAATCAAACCCATGGGTTCCTTAGTGCCCGACCTTTTTGCAGTCGGCATCGCAAACGGCTGGAAAGCCTATGAGGCACACAAGCGCGAAATGCCCAAGCAAATGAGTGCCGATGTAGTCATCGTTGGCACCGGCGCGGGTGGCGGCATTACCGCTGAAATATGCGCCAAGGCAGGCTTGAAGGTGTTGTTGATCGAGGAAGGTCCGCTAAAGACTTCAAAAGATTTCAAAATGCTGGAATCCGTGGCCTATCCCACGCTGTACCAGGAAAGCGCTGGCCGCAAAACAGCTGACAAAGCCATCAACATTCTGCAGGGTCGCACAGTGGGCGGTTCCACCACCGTAAACTGGACATCGAGCTTCAGGACCCCGGCCGACACGCTGGCATTCTGGCAAAACCAGTTTGCTCTGAAAGACATGACCGTGGAAGCCATGGCCCCGTGGTTTGAACAAGCAGAAAGACGCTTGAACATTGCCGACTGGCAAGTGCCACCGAATGAAAACAACGACATTCTGCGCCGTGGCGCAGAAGCCAAAGGAATTTCCTGGGGTGCAATTCGACGCAATGTAAAAGACTGCTGGAACCTTGGCTACTGCGGCATGGGTTGCCCGACCAATGCCAAGCAATCCATGCTAGTTTCAACCATTCCCGCTGCGCTTGATCACGGTGCAGAGCTGATCGCTTCCTTGCGTGCCCATTCTTTCAAGATTTCTCAAGGTCGAATCCGCACCCTGCGCTGCCAGGTCATGAATGCCGACGGTGTACTGCCTTCAGGCAAAGAAGTGGAAATCACAGCCAGGCATTTTGTATTGGCTGGCGGATCAATCAATAGCCCGGCCGTGCTGCTACGTTCAAATGCGACCGACCCCTATGACCGCTTGGGCGAACGTACCTTTTTGCACCCTGTGGTCATTTCAGCTGCCATGATGGAGCAGGAAGTTCGCGCAGATGCAGGCGCGCCCCAAACCATTTACAGCGACCATTATTTGCACACGGATCCGATTGACGGACCTGTCGGCTTCAAACTTGAGGCACCACCCCTGCACCCCGTAATTTTTGCCTCGACCCTGCCAGGCTTTGCAAAAAAGCATGCCGACATCATGAAGAATTTCTCGAAAACGCACATGCAACTGGCTTTGCTGCGCGATGGTTTCAATTCCGGCAGTGTGGGCGGGCAAGTGCGCTTGAACAGCGACGGCAGCCCGGTGCTGGACTACAAGCTAACCCCGGCAATTTGGGATGCGGCACGCCGTGCCTTGGTCGCCATGGCTGAGTTGCAACACGCTGCAGGTGCGCTCAGCACGCTGCCTGTGCATGAGTTTTCCAAGCCTGCCAACAATATTGACGAAGCCCTAAAGCAGATCAACGCGCTTGACATGAAACCGCTGAGCATGAAAGTGGTTTCCGCCCACGTGATGGGTGGGTGCGCCATGGCTGGTGAGGAAAAGCTGGGCGTTGCGCGCCCGGATGGTCGCCACTGGCAAATCGAAAACCTGTCCATTCACGACGGCTCGCTATTTCCGACCAGCATTGGTGCCAATCCTCAACTGTCTATTTATGGCCTGACCAACAAACTAAGCCAGCAACTGGTCGCAGAACTGACTGGCCAGGCCGCCACCGCACTGGCTTAAAGAGCATGATTCGCCACCTGAACAGACTGTACTGGATTGGCTACATTTCAGTCATGTTCGGCCTGTACTGGCTTCTTCATCACTGGTTTGGTGCTAGAAGTGACAATGCCGCCGTGGCTGCCATTTGCCTGGTGGTGGGCGTTCTTTTCTCGGCGCATGTCGGATTCAATATCTCGGGATTTGCCCTTTCCTACAGCGTTCGCCAAATTCCACAGGTGCGGGACAAGGGCTTGCACTTTCACAGCACCGAGGGTGAAGGGTTTCACCGACTGAGCCTGGCACGTTGGGTTAAAGCAGTGTTGGTTGAAAGTATTGCATCGCTCAAACTGATCACGTTGCTGCAACCCTGGGCCCCCAACCCTGACGGTATTCAATTGGCTGGTAAAACCTGGCGCAAGAAAAAGCCTTTGCCTGTGTTGCTGGTGCATGGCTATTTGTGCAATTCGGCTGTGTGGGCAGGTACCCGCGCCCTGCTTGACCGTGCTGAAGTTAGTACCCACGCCATCACACTGGAGCCGGCCATTGGCTCTATTCGCAGTTACTCTGAAGCGATTCATGAGGCAATCGACGAATTGTTGGTGGCCACTGGCGCACCCCAAGTGAAAATTATTGCGCACAGCATGGGCGGTGTGGCTGTGCGTTACCACGCCACTGAATACGGTCATCATCGAATTGCGGGCATGATCACGATTGGCAGCCCGCATTACGGTACGGCTTTGTCTACCCTGGGTATTGGCAAGAATGTGAAACAAATGGCGTGGGGAAGTTTCTTCTTGAAAACGCTGCGAGAGCACCCCACCGACAGAGAGTTTCAGCAAAAGATTTGGTCACTGTGGAGCCCACAAGACAACATTGTGTGCCCACCAGTATCCAGCAAACTGGAGTTTGGAAAAAACACCGCCGTGCCCGGTTGCGGGCACGTGGCTTTGCTGAACGACTCCACCACGGAAGACCTGATTCTCAACTGGCTTGCAGAAGATGCACAGGCCTACCCCTTGGCAGAAAACCGAGCCTAAGCGGATTGCTTAGAAGTGGATACCTTGCATGAGGGTTGAGAAAGCAACCTGTTCTGCGGATGGACCACCACCCTTCTTGCCTTTCGCAGCAGATTCTGAATCAGGGAACATGCGGAAAGACGTGTTCATCAAAATTTGAGCTGGTTTCGGTATCAGCGCATGCATAACTTGACCCAATACACCCAGGCGCGTAGCAATGCGAACCGGCTTGTGAATGACCGCCTGCGCAATCAAGTCAGCGGCCTGCTCGGGGCTTAGCGTTGGTACGTTGTTGTACAACTTGGTGGGCGCAATCATGGGTGTACGCACCAGCGGCATGTTGATGGTCGTGAAGGTGATGTTCAAGTCGGCGAACTCGGAAGCAGCACAACGCGTCCAGGCGTCCAGCGCGCCTTTCGAGGCCACATAGGCTGAGAAACGGGGCGCATTGGTCAACACACCGATCGATGAAATGTTCACCACGTGGCCTTTTCGGCGCTCCATCATTTTTGGCAGTAAACCGTAAGTAACACGCAAGGCACCGAAGTAGTTCAACTGCATGGTGCGCTCCAGATCATGGAAACGATCAAAGCTGTTTTCAATACCACGCCGAATTGAACGACCTGCGTTGTTCACCAAAATATCCACATGACCGAAGTCAGCCAGCAGTTGAGCAACAAAGCGGTCGCAATCCTGCATATCAGCAATATCGACCGAGTAGGTGTGCAGATCAAAACCGTCGGCCTTCACCAAAGCCTTGGCCTCTGCCAGCTTCTCTTCATCACGACCACAAATTACAGTGATTGCGCCAGCGGCTGCAAATTTCTGTGCTGCAGCCAAACCAATACCGGATGAACCACCCGTGATCAGCACCACCTTGTCTTTCACCTGGCCGTTCAAGCTGCGGTCAATGAACAAATCGGGATCCAGGTGACGCTCCCAGTAATCCCAAATTGCCCAAGCGTAATCTTCAAGTCGCGGACACTCAATGCCACTGCCATCGAGCACAGCCAAAGTTTGGCGGCAATCGTAACGGGTCGGCCAATTGATGTAACCAAATACCTCTTCCGGCAAGGCCAGGTCTTTCAGCAGGGCGTTGCGAATGCGACGAACAGGAGTCAGGCTCATCAAGCCTTTTTTCACCGCACCAGGTACAAAACCAAACATGGCTGCATTAATCCGCATTTCCATTTTTGGCGCATGGGCCGCACGTGCAAAGGTGTTCAGCACATCGCCAATTCGGCCCGGGCTCGGGTCAACAAGGTGAAAAGCCTTGCCGTCCAGATCGGGCTGATGCGCAATGTAATCCATGGCATTGACCACAAAATCGACAGGCACAATGTTGATTCGGCCACCTTCGATGCCAATTGTGGGCACCCAAGATGGTAACAACTTGCGCATTTTCTGGATCAACTTGAACAGGTAGTAAGGCCCGTCAATTTTGTCCATCTCACCAGTCTTGGAGTCACCCACCACAAAGCCGGGGCGATACACACGCCATGCACCTTTGATCTTCTTGCGCACGATCGCTTCAGAATCGTGCTTGGTACGAAAGTAAGGATGATCCAGGTTTTCGGCTTCTTCAAACATGTCTTCACGGAAGATGCCTTCATACAGACCGGCAGCCGCGATCGAGGACGTTAGCTGAAAGCAGCCTGCGCCAATCGCATTGGCGAGATCCACAGCATTCTCCGTGCCCTTGATATTGGTTTCCTGCTGGCTTTCCGCATCAGCAGCCAGATCATAGATCGCAGCCAGGTGAAAGAAATGGGCGATGTTTTTGCTCAGTTCTTTGATCTCGGCGGCCTTCAAACCAAGCTTGGGTTTGGTCAGGTCACCAACCACGGGTACACACTGTCCTTTTTTGGCACCCCAATACTTTTGCAGCTCGGGTACTTTGTCCAGGCTTGATTCACGAATCAGAAAGTAAATGGTGCCTTTGCGCTTTTGCTCAACCAAGCGCTTCACCAAGCGTTTACCGATGAAGCCAGTGGCTCCGGTCACAAAATAATTCATGTATGTCTTCTCCGCGCGGGGTTTTTTTATGGAAGATACGTCTTTGGAAGGCTTACTATAACTGCCCGCCCGAAATTCTCAAACTCCATGCGGGCTGTAACGATGTTTTGTCAGCACCGTGCTTACGGGAAAACACGAGGTAGGGTTTAGTGTGCCTTCTCTAGTGTGGCCTCGATAAACTACTACAATAAACAAAAAAGGCATCGGTCCCCAACGGGCCATTTCGCCATCACAAGGAGAGACAACATGGCCGGTAAGAAAAAGCCCATCAAAGGCGCCGTAGACAGCGCACAACAATTGTGGACAGCAGGCGTGGGTGCTATCACCAAAGCGCAAGAAGAAAGCAACCGTGTTTTGGAAAACCTGGTCAAGGAAGGCCATGAAATTCAGGAGCGAACCGTGAAATTTGCAGATCAAAAAGTAGTTGAAGTGACAGGCAAGGTCAGCAAGCTTGCTGGCTCTGTATCCAGCAAGGCAACACAGCACTGGGACAAACTGGAACAGGTTTTCGAAGAACGCGTTGCTCGTGCCTTGGGTCGCCTGGGCGTTCCTACCAACAAGGACGTTCAGCAGCTTTCTGAACGTATTGACCAATTGTCGGCAGCGATTGCCGAACTGACTGGCAAAAAAGTGGACACCAAAGCGACCACCGCAAAGCGCACTACCGCGCGAACCAAAAAATCTGCTGAGTAATTGAATCCTGAATCGACAAGGCCAACGGCGGTCTTGTCGAACACTCTTTGGGGCTGGAGCTCACAACCCGCATGAACAATCACAACTCTGGCCCGAAGATCGGGTTGGCCTTGGCTGGTGGCGGCCCCTTGGGCGCAATTTATGAAATTGGCGCACTGGTAGCACTCTCCGAGGCCATCGACGGACTTGACCTGAATGACATGAGTGTCTACGTGGGCGTGTCTGCTGGAGGCATTGTTGCAACCGGTCTGGCCCACGATCTAACCCCGCATCAAATCTACAAGTTGTTTATTGAAGGTGAGCCCGAAGAACTCGCCTTCGACCCTTCCATTTTGTTGCGCCCAGCCTGGAAAGAGTACTGGATGCGCCTTCGCAAGGTACCTAGTTTACTGGGCACCGCTGTTTCTGATTATTTTTTGCGCGATGACGCCACATGGGTCAGTTGCATTGAACGCTTGGGGGCTGCAATTCCCACAGGTTTGTTCAATGGTGACGAATTACATGAATGGATGGCCGACCTGATTGCCAAAGGTGGCGGCACGAACGATTTCAGAAGCCTGCGCAACCGTCTTATTCTGGTGGCCACTGATCTGGATTCGGGCGATTCGATTCCTTTTGGCATGCCCGGGTTTGATGATGTTCCAATCTCCAAAGCGGTTCAGGCCTCCGCATCGCTGCCAGGCCTGTTCCCACCGACACGTATTGCCAACCGGCATTATGTGGACGGTGCGCTGAAAAAAACCCTGCATGCGTCCACCGCTTTGAAGGAAGGCGTAGAACTGCTGATTTGTCTGAATCCGCTAGTACCTTACGATGACAGGCTGAACCCCAAAAACCATCGCCGCCGCGCCAAGGGCAAGGCTTTCCAGCCCGGTTCGCGCCTGTATGAAGGTGGTTTGCCCTTGGTGCTGTCACAAACATTCAGATCTATTATCCATTCACGCATGGACATCGGCATGGAACGCTACGGGCACCTCTACCCCAACGCCGATATTGTATTGTTTGAACCCCAACATGGTGATGGTGAGTTTTTTTTCACCAACCCGTTCAGTTACGCCAGCCGACGCCGTTTGTGCGAGCATGCTTACCAACGCACCCGTGAGGAATTGTGGGCACGTCGGTACGATCTGGCCGAGCGGCTTTCAAGGCACGGACTGGAATTGAATCTCGATGTTTTAAAAGATCCTACCCTGCATTTGAGTAACAAGGTCAGTAAAAAACCGGCCCGTGCGGGATCAATGGTGTCCAAATTTGATCAGCTTGAGGACTCGCTGAATGAACTTGATCGTTACATACGGATTGCAAAAACCAGAAATGCCGCTTAATGACGCCATTACTCACTGGTAACAAGGGCAGTGAAGCCCCAAATACTTGTCAAAACAACGTAGACTAATGGTATTAAAAATACCAATAACAGACTTGCTGCATGAAGTCTTTAGCTTGATCAGGACTTTGGCCAGACAGGAGACGACCAGAACATGGAACGCAAGCCTCCAAGAAGAACAAGAGAACGAATTCTTGATTTGTCGCTAAGGCTATTCAATGAATTCGGGGAGCCGAATATTACGACCACCGTGATCGCCGATGAGATGAACATCAGCCCCGGTAATCTGTATTATCACTTCCGCAACAAAGACGACATCGTCAACAGTATTTTTGCCAGTTTCGAGAAAGAAATTGATGGCCTGCTCGACGTGCCTGGTAACCGCCAGGCCAACATTGAAGATGCATGGCTGTATCTTCAAGTGTCATTCGAACTGATTTGGCGCTATCGTTTTTTGTACCGCGACCTGAATGATTTGCTGTCTCGCAACCGTACCCTTGAAATTCACTTCAAACGCATTCTGAAACACAAAGTAGATGTTGCACGACGCCTGTGCCAGGGTCTGGTTGAGTCTGGCGACATGATGGCCTCGCAAGCACAAATCAATGCACTGGCCACCAACATGGTAGTAGTTGCCACCTACTGGCTGTCGTTTGAGTATGTGCGTGACCCCCGGCATTTTAATGACGAAGCCACCATGAGCGCAGCCTTGGCCAATGGCGTGTACCAAGTGATGTGCCTGCTTGCCCCCTATTTGCAGGGCAATGCCAAAGAGCTGTTCGAAAGCCTGGCCCAATCTTTTATTACTGAAGAAAACACATAACAAGACTTAGGAGAACTTATGAGCGACTTGAAAGCCCGTTTTGAAAAGGCTGTTGCGGAATCAAAATCACTGCCCGCCCGCCCTGACAACCAAACTCTGTTGAAAATTTACGCCCTGTTCAAACAATCTACGGAAGGTGACAATACCGGCAAACGCCCAGGATTCACTGATATTGTCGGGCGCGCAAAATACGACGCATGGAAGGGACTCGAAGGCACAAGCAACGACCAAGCCATGCAGAATTACATCGACTTGATCGAGTCGTTGAAGTAAACCAGAAACTGTCTGGAAATAGAAAACCGGCTTTGAAGGCCGGTTTTTTTATGGCTGCTTGAAAAAATCAGGCAGTTGCCTGGAATCAACGGGCACAGTGTCGAGTTTCGCTGCAACATGAACGCACACAGTGCGGCAAAGCTCTACCACAGTGGGCTCTTTCACCTGATACAACACCAAAGTTCCTTCTTTGCGGCGCTGTAAAACACCCGCACGGTACATCAAATTCAGGTGGCGAGAAATATTCGATTGGGTGGAATCCACTTCTTCCACGATGTCGTTGACAGATTTTTCTCCATTGCACAAGGCATGGATAATTTTCAATCGCGTGGGTTCAGACAGCACTGCGAAGTAGCCAGACACTTGTTCCAGCAGGGTATCCAGTTCACTCATAGCATGACCGCGTAATTATTATATTGAAATGATTGTACCCCCGTTTTCACACGGGGGTGATTGCTCAATGATTGGCCAACAACAGCCCGGCGTGCTCTCGCATGGGGTGGAACTCGATGGTTTCCCAGCGCTTCTGCATGACATCCAGATCGAACCTTGAGGTGGCCAGAAATGCATGCGTGTCTGCTGCGTCAGTCACCATTCGACCCACATTGGCATCCATAAAGCGGCGCAAATCATTGGCATTTTTACTGGTAACCCAACGAGCGCAACTGTAACGGCTAGGCGCCAAACGAACCTCGACTCCATACTCGCCTTTCAATCGAGCCTGCACCACTTCAAATTGAAGCTGACCAATGGCACCCAGCAACATTTCCGAGCCCAACAGTGGTTTAAATACCTGAATCGCCCCTTCTTGACCCAATTCCATCAAGCCCTTCTGCAATTGTTTGCTGCGCATGGGGTCTTTCAATTCAACGGATGCAAACAGCTCTGGCGCAAAGAATGGCAGGCCAGTGAACTGCAAACCTTCCCCTTCGCTCAGGGAGTCACCCAACTGCAAGCCGCCATGGGTGGTCAAGCCTATGATGTCACCGGCGTACGCTTCGTCCACCCGGTCACGGCGCTGGGAAAGAAATGTCACCACGCTGGTGGGGCGGAAGTCTTTACCGGTGCGAAGCACCTTGAACTTCATGCCATGTTCGAACCGCCCGGACAGCACCCGCACAAAGGCAATTCGATCGCGGTGGGAAGGATCCATATTGGCCTGAATCTTGAACACCACCCCACTGAACTTGCTTTCGGTGGGGGCCACCTCACGCTCAATCGCTTTGCGCGGGCCCGGGTGTGGTGCCACATCGACCAAGGCGTCCAGCACCTCCTGAACGCCGAAGTTGTTCACCGCTGACCCAAAGAACATCGGGGTTTGCTTGCCGGCCAGAAACTCTTTCTCATCAAAACTGGGCGCAGCACCAGTGACCAACTCAATTTCTTGCTCGGCCTGTTTGAATTCGGCACCAAACCGGCTTCTCAGCAAATCGCGGTTGTCACCGTCCACCACCTCGTCGTCCTCGCGGCGACGGTCAGCGCCCGGAGTAAACACACGCATGTGGTTCTTGCGAATGTCGAAAATACCGTGGAATAACTTGCCCTGCCCCACTGGCCAGGCAAATGGCACACAGGGAATACCCAACGTGCTTTCAATCTCGTCCATCAACTCAAGCGGATCGCGAACCTCGCGGTCCATTTTATTTACAAAGGTGATAATAGGCGTATTGCGGGCGCGGCACACCTCGATCAAGCGCAGCGTTTGAGGTTCAACACCGTTGGCAGCATCGATCACCATCAATGCGGCGTCCACCGCCGTCAGCACTCGATAAGTGTCTTCAGAAAAATCTTGGTGACCTGGTGTGTCGAGCAGGTTGATTACCTGATCGCGATACTCCATCTGCATCACTGAACTGGCCACAGAAATGCCGCGCTGCTTTTCAATTTCCATCCAGTCAGAGGTGGCGTGGCGACTTGCCTTACGTGCCTTCACGCTACCCGCAATTTGAATGGCACCCGCAAACAGCAATAGCTTCTCGGTCAGCGTTGTTTTGCCCGCATCGGGGTGGGAAATAATTGCAAACGTTCGGCGACGCTTGACTTCAGATTCAATCGACACAGCAGCCCTTTGGCGCAAAAGCCGTGATTTTACACGCCCAAGGGGTTAAATTCACCCCCTTTCATTTTCATATCGATATATGAATCAATAACCTAATGGAAACCCTGTTGCGGACATCCCGTATTGCCCATTTTGATTATAAATAAGACATTATGATGGTGTTTTTGCACAATCGATTCGTTCAACTAAAGAACGATAATAATCACAAAGCCCAATACCCAATGGGCGCAGTTTCATCAAATCATAGGGGATACCAATGAAAGCAATTCTGGCAAAATCCGCCGTTGCAATCAGCCTGGCCGCATTGGCCATGGGTGCAGCTCACGCAGACAAATCCAAGTGGCCCAAAAGCTTTACAGTAGGCACAGCCTCACAAGGCGGAACTTATTATGCATACGGTGCCGGCTGGGCAAACCTGGTAGCAGAAACTGTGGGCATCACAGGTGGCGCGGAAGTAACAGGCGGTCCCACACAGAACCTCGCACTGGTTCACACCGGCAAACTGGCCTTTGGCATGACTACCATGGGTCCGGCCCGTGAAGCACTGGATGGCAAAAGCCCCCTGGCTCCCGGTCTTAAAATGAACAAGGTCTGTGCCATGTTCCCCATGTATCAAACCCCGTTCTCAGTGACAGTGCTCTCCTCTAGTGGCATCAAGTCGATCAAAGACATTCCACCCGGCTCAAAAATCGGCTTTGGCCCAGCCGGCTCTACTTCCGACACCTATTTCCCGAAAATGCTGGAAACATTGGGCGTTAAATTTGAGCGCCGTAACGGCGGTTGGAGCGATTTAGGTGGCCAGTTACAAGACGGCCTGATCGATGTGGTTGCCTTTGCCGCTGGCGTACCCATTCCGGCCGTAACCCAGCTTGAGGTTCAAACCGAAATCAACATTCTCGAGTTTACGGAAGCCGAACAGAAAAAGATCATGGACACCTACCCCGTGTCTGCGTTTCCGATCAAAGCCAGCACCTACAAAACCTTGAAGAAAGACGCACGCGCCGTGTCCATGTGGAACTATGCCATTGCCAACTGCGACTTGCCCGAAAGCTTTGTGTATGAGGCGACCAAGGCTGTTTTGGACAACAATGCGAAAATGTTGAATATCCACAAAGGCGCCCGCACCACATTGGCCGAGAATTGGGACAAGAACACTTTCATTCCATTCCACCCTGGTGCAGTGAAGTACTACGAAGAAAAAGGCATCAAGATTCCAGCGAATCTGAAGCTGAAGTAATCAAGCTTCGATCAACATGATCGAATTAACGCCGGGTCCTGCTGAAGGGCTCGGCGTTTTCTAAGAATCAATTCAATTATCACTTTTAATCGGTTTCATCATGACCACACCATCTAGCGCAGCTCGAACCGCAGAAGAGGACCGTCTTATCGCCCAAGGCGTTGATGACGAACCACTTGCGAACAATCAGCGCACATTCACGCAAAAAGCCGCATTATTTGTATCGATAATTTCGGCAGCCTACGCCTTTTGGCACGTATTCTCGCTGAACGTTGCGCCAGTTGAAACATGGGCCTTTCGAATCCTCCACGTCGCGGGCGCTTTGGTGATTGGCTTCATCGCCTACAGTTCCAGCACCACTGAGCACCCTGCCCGAGGCAATCAGAATCTGATCAAAATACTGGCTGGAATTTTGGCCTTACCCATCTTGTATTCCCTTTACATGGTCTTCGAGATGAGCCAGATCATCGCCAACGGTGAAATGATTTCGCCAGAATTGGAAGTTAATCACTTTGGCATTCCACTGGCAGTGGGCACATTCATAGCCATTGTTGCCTCTATGTTTTTGCGACCAGCCGGGAACAAATTCAATTGGTTGGATGCGACTTTGGTACTTGCAGTTATTGCCAGTACCGCCTACCTGATGGTGCATCTGGATGGCACAGCCATGCGCATGCGCGCGGGCACTCCGTTTGCTTCTCCTGGCAACGCTTGGGCTGCTTTGGTTGGCATTGCACTGATTCTTGAACTGACTCGCCGCGTTGCTGGCACCGCGCTGGTCATTATTTCAGTTATTTTTGTTATTTACTCTTTCGTGGGCCCTTACCTTCCAGGCTTTTTGACTCACGATGGTTTCACCTTCAGCCGCTTCTTTTCTTACATGTACACCGACGCAGGCGTACTTGGCGCAACCACCGCGGTGTCGTCCACATACATCATTCTGTTCATTGTTTTTGCAGCGTTCTTGCAGGCATCGAAAGTTGGCGACTATTTCGTAAATTTTGCATTTGCAGCTGCGGGCCGCTCACGCGGTGGCCCCGCCAAAGTGGCCGTGTTTGCATCGGGCCTGATGGGCATGATCAACGGGACAAGTGCGGGCAATGTGGTCGCAACAGGCTCACTGACCATCCCGCTGATGAAAAAGGTTGGATACAACGGAAAAACCGCTGGAGCAATTGAAGCTGCAGCATCCACAGGTGGGCAAATCATGCCGCCCATCATGGGTGCAGGAGCGTTCATCATGGCTGAAATCACGGGTATTCCGTATTCAGAAATCGCAATTGCGGCCATTATTCCGGCAGTGTTGTACTTCCTGTCCACCTACTTGATGGTCGACTTCGAGGCCGCCAAACTAGGCATGCGAGGCATGCGTTCTGATGAGTTGCCTCAGTTCTCTAAGATGGTGAAACAGGTTTACTTGTTCATTCCCATCATCATTCTGATTGTGGCGCTGTTCATGGGCTATTCCGTCATTCGTGCAGGCACTTTGGCTACCGCAGCGGCTGCCGTGGTGAGCTGGCTGTCGCCATTCAAAATGGGGCCTAAAAGTATTTTCAAAGCCTTTGATTTGGCCGGTGTAATGTCCATTCAAATCATCACGGTGTGCGCCTGTGCGGGCATCATCGTCGGCGTCATTGCACTGACTGGTGTAGGTGCTAGGTTCTCCTCCATTTTGTTGGACATTGCAGAAAACTCACAGCTAATCGCCTTGTTCTTTGCGATGTGCATTGCAATTCTGTTGGGCATGGGCATGCCGACTACAGCTGCCTATGCAGTGGCAGCATCGGTTGTCGCACCAGGCCTGATCGAGTTGGGTATTCAGCCACTGGTGGCTCACTTCTTTGTGTTCTACTTTGCAGTGATATCGGCCATCACACCGCCGGTTGCACTGGCGTCTTACGCAGCAGCCGGTATTTCCGGGGCCAACCCAATGGCAACTTCGTTCACATCCTTCAAAATAGGCCTCACTGCATTCATCGTGCCGTTCATGTTTTTTTACAACGCAGCCCTGCTCATGGAAGGTGAATGGTTTGTGATCTTGCGTGCATTTGTTACAGCGTGTATTGGCGTGTTTTTCCTGGCGGCTGCAATTCAGGGTTGGTTCTGGGGAGCACATTCAAATTGGGTAGTACGCGGTATCTTGCTGATCGCGGCGCTGTGCATGATTGAAGGCGGGTTGTACACCGATATCGGCGGTGCAGTACTGGCTGTTGTAGCGATTGTTCTTAATAAATTCTTTAAAGGAAAACCGGCGCCGGAACCCATGGTTCAGACCAAGGGAATGGATTAAAAACGCAATGCCTTGAGGCTTCTACACCCTTTTTTAGTGTAGAGCCTCAGGTTCAAACCCTTTCATTGCTTAATCGATTTCCCTATAGTGCGAAGTGTCACGAAATTTGACTACCCGCTACCCCAAGGAGATCTCACGATGTACGCTTTCGAAAAAACAGCTGAACTGCTGACCAAAACCAACACCGAACTGAAGAACCAACACCAAGTTGCTGCCAAGGCTCTGAACAGCCTGGTACAAGCGCAATTCGGCTTGTTGTCACAAGGTTTGGGCAACGCATTCACCGCTGCTGAAAAGCTGCCTTTGGCCGACAAGCCAGTGGTTGTTAACGCTCGCACCGAGATCAAGCAAGGCTTGGAAAAAGTAGTTGGCGTAAGCCAGGTTTATACACAGAAAGGCGTTGAGCTGTTTGAACAGCAACTGCCCGTGGTAATCGACAAAGGTTTCTCTTATGCTGCTTTGGCTTTATCACAAGCCGAGTCTTTGACCGAAAACGCAATCACCATGGGTGTAAGCGCTCTGGAACAAGCCAAAAAAAATGAAACCCTGAAGCCCGCCATTGAACAAGCTGAGCAAATCGCGGCCCAGTTGTTTGAAAAAATTGGCGTAAAAGGTGAAGCTGGCGCGAAGAAAGCTGCCAAGAAGCCTGCTGCCAAGAAAGCTGCTGCCCCACGCGCTAAGCGCGCTGCAGCTGCACCAAAGGCCTCAGTCTGAAAAGACATGGCCCAGCTTGAGCTGAGCTTTGAATAAAAAAAGCCCTCGAATTTTCGAGGGCTTTTTTATGGGTGTTATCACCTTTCAGGTGGATGTCACAATAGCCATAAAATCAGGCCGTAGCACACCGTGGCACCTAGAACACCTATGTACCATTCTCTTTTTGTTTCCAATTCGCCCAGCATGGTTACATCAAAGCTCTTGTTTGCAAAGTCGTCCATGGCAATACTCCCGGTGCATAATGCACATGTGTGTTGATGCCTCTATTTAAGTGCAAAAACACAGGTGAGTCTTTCCCACAAAGGGGGCCACCTTATTCGACTACCCCCAAGAGGTAACCACCATGACATTCAGTTCTGCCAGTGCATTTGCGATTGTTTCCGCAGGCGTATTTTTGCTCGTTGGTCTTCTCAGCGGATTGTGGAAGTTTTTACAAATGTGGCGCAGTGAACAAGGTTTGGCCCACCCTTACGTGGACATCGCACACAGAGCCAGTCTGCTCTACGGTTTCGCTTGTATTACCTTGGCAGTATTGGCTTATTTCAGCACCTACAACCCCAACTACAATTTGTTTGCAGTAGCCGTGGTAATTGCATTTTTTGGTTTGGCTGTGGCCGGCTATTTAATGCAGGCCGCGCTGAACGGACCCGACAATCAGTTGCGACAACCCCACAAACTGGGACAACATCCGATGCCCCGCGCTGGTCTGGCAACATTTATGGTGGCCTTGGTGTTTGCAGAAATTGGAGGCACGCTCTATTTGTTTCTTGGCGCTTTACAGAACCCTTTGCTGCAATTCTGGTCTTAAATTCCAAACAGACCTACCCCAGGAAAACCGCACAATGGCTATACAGTTCACCCGTCGTTGGATACTTGCCGCATCCGCTCTATTAACCCTTGCAGCATGTAGCACCACAAACCCAGCCAGTTTGTCCGGTCAGTACCAAGCCAAGGCGAACTGGACCAGTTCATTTTTAAGTCAGGTGTTGGGTGGTCAAACCATGCCCGACGGTGTGAACAACTGGGCATGCCGCCCAGCAGAGAACCAAAACCCGGTCGTACTGATTCACGGCACCTTTTCTTCCAGCATGTATTCATTCGGGGCCTTGGGCCCGGCACTTGCCAACCAGAACCTGTGCGTTTACTCCATCGACTACGGTGCAGCCGAACCGAGCGACTGGTTCAAGGGTGTGGGCCCGGTGGATGAATCGGCGCAACGTATTGCTGAATTTGTGAAGTTTGTGAAGACAACAACAGGTCGGGACAAAGTGACCCTCGTGGGTCATTCCCAAGGTGGTCTTATTGGCTTTTATTACCTGAAAATGTTGCAAGGGGCTGCCCATGTGGACCGCTTCGTGGCTTTGGCCCCCAGTGTGAACGGCACTTCAATTGCAAAAACCCCCAATCGGGACCTGGTGGAATATTGCCTGGCTTGTGCCGACCAGCACCCCCGTTCCGCCTTGCTGCGCGAATTGAAAACTGGGGCCATCACAATGCCAGGTGTGCAATACAGTGTTTTAGTGACCAAAAATGACAAAGTGGTAGTGCCTGTTGAAAACCAATTTGTCAAAGAGCCTGGCGTGCAAAACATCTACATTCAAGATCTGCTTCCAGGCAAACGGGTGTCGCACAGTGGCATGCTTTACGACACCGAAACGCTTGATTTGATTGTCAAGCTGGTTCAGGGTCAATCAATACGAACAGCCTCAAACTAAGGCAACATAACTTCGGGTTGTGGCATTGAAACAGTAGAGAGGATCGTCGACAACATTTCGGTCAATGCCCTCTTTTTTCAGCTGCGTCTTTTGGTATTTGAAAGTACCCGTGGTTTCTACAGCTTGCAGTACCCGCACATACATCGGCACTGCGTAGCTGGGTAAATGACTTGTTACATGCGCGGCCAGCGCTTTCAAGTCCAGCTTGGCTCCGGGTTTTACAGCCACTGCCGCCATGCCAGCGCGGCCGTCGAACCCCTCCAGTTTCACACCGTAAACCACGGCATGCTCAAGAAATGGCAGCTTGGCCAAAACGCCTTCAACTTCTGAAGTTGCAACGTTCTCACCTTTCCATCGAAATGTGTCGCCCAGACGGTCGACAAACTGAATGTGTTGCCACCCTTGCCGGCGCACCAAGTCGCCTGAGTTGAACCAACAATCGCCGCGCTTGAATACATTGCGCAGCAACTTGCCTTCATTGGCTTTCGGATCGGTGTAACCATCGAAGGGGCGTAGCTCAGTCACTTCGCTGATCAACAAACCCACTTCACCGCGCCCCACTGTTTCACAAAAACCATGCGAGTTTCGCACCACCTGTTCCGTGTCTGTATCGCAGGCAATCACTTCAAACGGCATGGGGCAAAAGCCCACAGTCTCTTTGAGGCCAAAAGCATTCATGAATCCAAGGTTGGATTCGCTCGCACCATAAAACTCAAAGATTTGATGAATGCCGAACCGGTTTTCAAAGTCATCCCATATTTCAGGGCGCAGGCCATTGCCCAAAATCAAACGGATTTCATGGTTTTGGTCGTCCATGTGGGGCGCTTGATTCAAGAGGTATCTCAACAATTCCCCAATGTAACAAAAGGCCGTTGCCCGGTAATGTGAAATACGGCGCCAGAACTGACTGGCACTGAATTTCTCATCCAGGGCAAAACAAGCGCCAGAAGCCAACACTACCCCCAATGACACGGTAAGTGCATTGTTGTGATACAGCGGCAGGCAGCAGTAAAACACATCGGTAGCCGTCAAACGCACTGCTGTACTCATACCCGAGGCCGCTTGCAACCAGCGGTAATGGCTCATCACGGAGGCTTTGGGCAAGCCGGTAGTACCAGAGGTAAAAATATAGAAACAGGGAGAGCTGGCAGTAATTTGTGCTGTTTGCGCCAAGTTGTGCACGGGCTGCGTGCACCAGGCGCTGCGAAAATCGCTCACCCTTAAATGAGCACTGCTGGTTTGCAAAGAGAGCAATTCAATACCTTTGAGTAAGGCGCTGTCTTCCGCTTCCATTTGCTTGAGAATATCCAGACCACGATCACAAGCCAAAATAATTCGCGGCTTCACCAGCTTCAAGCTGTGCGCCTGCACGGCACCTTGCTGATTGATGTTCAGCAACGCAGCAACCGCGCCCAACTTGGCGCAAGCAATAACAGCAAGCAGGGTTTCCGGGCGGTTGGCCGACAACAAACCCACGGTGTCACCAGGCTTCACTCCCATGGACAGCAAACCTCGCGCCATTTGGTTGCAAATGGAATTGGCCTGCCCATAGGTCCAAGACTGCTGCTCGCTTTTCAGGAATGCCGATTTTGCATACTTGCGCGCAGTTTCTTGAAACAACAAACCCAGCGAACGGCGGGAATGTGGCCGGAGAAGTGCCAGACTGGCCAGCGAAGGAAGAATATGCGGTACGTCAGGCAGAAAACCCAAGGCTCCTTTGGCAATGTCAATTGCGGATACTGTTTTGCCCTGAACTGTCATTTTGTGCGGTCTCCGGCTGCTGTCTCGTGTTTTTTTATACAGAAAAAGATACACTCTTTGGGTCAACGAAATTCGCGTACACACCGTTTTTATCAATGTCATCAGGCTGCCCAGTTAAGTATTCTTCCATGCCCATAGCCAAAGTACGCTCTAAAACTGTTCTTTGCCTGCTTGTGCTTGTGACGGCGCTTCCGTTTCATGTGGCCAACGCCAAAAACTTCATTGGTTACACGGGCAAAGGCTGGAACAACGACTTTGGCGTACTTCGCGGGCAATGCGATGCCAAATTGGTTCAAAGCGAGGCACTTAAAGGCACCCTGACAGATCAAATGGCCTATGTGGAATCGACCGACGCTTTCAAAGCAATTTTCACGGAAACCCAGCTGGTTGATGCATTCGCAGTCGACTCCCATTGCTTCGGACACACCATGGAGCTAGTGCCCTCGGGGCAAGCGGTACGCTGGCTAAACCCAGTGAACGGGGTTGGAGTTTACCTGTCGCCAGGTGCCAAATCAGACACTTGCCGAACCTACTTGGGCGTCACGATTGTCAACGGTGAAAAAACAAAGTTCAGGGGCGAAGTATGCTCGCCCAGCAAAGGTGCCTGGCAAATTCAGCAGTAATCTCAGCAAAACACTGCCCTTCGCAAACGCTGAAGGGTATCCGAATGACCAACCAGAACCAACAGCAATTTGGCCCGGGTCATAGCCACGAACAACTTGCGAAAATCAGCTTCATTAAACTCCACAAAAGCCAACTCGGTCACCACCACAGCTTGTGCTGCCTGCCCTTTAAAACGGTAAACCGACTCCGCATGTACATTGCCCTCGGTGAAAACCTGGCTGCCATTGTCATCATATCGACCGGTAAAGTGTCTCAAGGTATGCGGCCCCAGACTGGCTTGCGCCAATACTTTTGATTTTTCGTGCCCACGCATGCTGAGCACCGCAATTTTGTCTCGGGTAAAACCGTGCCGCAAACACGCCGTAATCGCCTTGGCAGTTTGACTAAATAACGACTCATCATTGTCATACTCAAAAAACTCAAGTGGCAAACCTTCCAGCGGGCAAGCGGCTTCAACGTCCAGCGGCAAAGGCGATTCAAACTTGAATTCATGTTGAACCAGCTGCACTGCCTGCACTACGCGTTTTGGATTTCGATAATTCATGGGCGTATGCAGGCTGACCCAACCGGGCAAGCTGACTGTTGGTTTGGCATACAGATTCTGTATCGGATCCTCCAGCCACAGCCACCGAGTGCCAGAATGCGCACAACGCTGAAGCACTGGCAACCAGCTTTGATCAAAGTCCTGGCCTTCATCCACCACAATTGAATCAAATATCCAGCGCTTGTCCACAGGTGTAGCAAGTACTTGCTCGGCCAAGCGACCGAAGACCCCGGGCGACGCATAATCGACATCAAGACCTGCATCACGCAACATTCGGTCACACAATGCATGAAAGTTAAAAACAACTGCGCCAATCAAGCCTGCTTCCCGAACCTGCTGCGCCATGTGCGAGGACAGCGGTCGGTTGTAACACACGTATAAAGTTCGGGCTTTTAAACCATGGTTGCGCTGCAGTTCACTAAAAGCCAATTGTGATTTTCCGCTACCTGCAGTGCCCGTAACGCGTAAGCGAAAAGGCTCGAAGCTCAGTCTTGAAACCCATTGTTCGAGACCGTGCGACAAGCGCGTTACCAAAGTTTCGGCAGCTTGTGACAAAGCCCCGACTTCAGGAACCAGATTTAATTCATTGCACAAAAATGCGTGGATGGCTTTGGGATTCGAGTGGCTGCTGAACAGGTCTGCTGTGATGTCGATCGTTTGTATCAGGGCAGCCAATTCATCTTTATGGCGGGCATCCAGTACACGCTCAGCATTCACAGTCAGTCCGCCTGGATCGGGCACAGTGAAGTCAGGACAGTAAAAAATAGGTTCAACCCGAAGGGTACCCTGGTGTTGCAACCTGAACTTCTGGTTCAGCAAGACGCCCTGTTCGGCCAGCGCATTGAATACGTCTTGACGCTGTTCACCCAACTGTTTGATCACCCGGCCTTGGTCCACTTTCATCAAACCGGTTTTCATCAAGATGCTGTAAACAATACCGCTGGGGCCCAGCACCAGGAACTGGATCCGTCCAGTGACTGTCAACCCATGCTCGATTCGTGACCAATGTATACCGTGATAAATGGTGTAGTTGTCGGGCAACTGCGCCTGCAATTGAAGCAACACATCCCTTTCACGGGCTTGTGCACCGTCTAGTGCGAGTGCACTGGTGTCTGAAGGATAAACCTTGGCGGGCACGCCTTACACCTCTTTGAATTGTTGCTTCAGCGCAGTGCCAGAGTAACGATCAACCCCGGTCTGAATGCGAAAGCCCAACATGATTTTCCCGGTGGTGCAATACACCTGCTCCCGCAGCCATTCGATGACTTCTTTTCCTTCCGAAAAACCCACTGCCTCGAATTCCCAAACTCGGTCCTCCGCATTCCAGCGAAAGCCTTTGGATTTCAGAAAATCTTTTTTCTCGAAGGGTGCTTTCAGTGCAGCGATTTGATAAATCGATTCGTTAGCACTGTCAAACAGCACCTGAAACGGCATTCGCTGAGATGTTTTCATGGGTTGAGCCAACACATGTACCAGTGCATTGCAATCTTCAACCGCCCGGTGAGCGCCGTGAAAGTAACCGCAATCTGACAAAAGATATTCCAGTTTGCGTCCTGAATAGTTTTCCTGGGTCCAGGGCAACTCCCGAAACGTACAGGCCCAAATTGACTTTTCAAGCCACGGGAAACGGCGCAGCATGAAAGGCTTGTCGAAGGCGGCGTTGTGAGCCACAAACAAAGCGGCCTCACTGCACAGGGCCTTCAGGGCTGCTTCATCAAACCGCTGGCCTTTGACCATCTCATTGGTGATCCCGTGAATGGCTGAGTTCTCGGGTGTAATTGCCACTTTGGGTTCTTCAAGTCCGCCGAAAGTACCCAACACTGCGCCGATGGCTCCGGTGTCCTGGTCCACTTCAATCAACACAGCGCCCACTTCGATGACTTCACAGGTCGCATAATCAAGACCTGTGGTCTCAGTGTCTACCACCAACACCTTCACCGGGCTGTTAATTTGCCCACCAAAACTGCTGCGCATCTGAATGCGACGTAGCACCTTGTAGTTGCCACTGCTTTCCAGCCACCGGGCCACTGTTTCCGGGTCAATGTTGCTTAGTTCATCGTGTTTCAATCGATTTGTCCTTTGGGTCAGAGTGCACCAAGTGGGCCTGCTGTCGGCTTACTTTCACCTGCCAGCCTTTTTTGACTTCGCGAATTCCACCTTTATTAATTCGCAATTGACGAGCCAACTCAATCAATTTCAGTTTGCCACAACGCACGCCCTGGCTTAGCAACCAATGTCTCAGTGAATTAAGCTGGGCTGAGTCATCCATTACCCGCCATTGAATCAGTTGTAAACCGCCAGTGTCAGAGATCACCTGTGGTGCCATGGCTTGCGTGTCAGAATCTTCTGCAGAATAGTGTGCCTGAAAAAATTCAGCCAGTTGCAACAAGGCCTTCGGGCTTTGTGGAAAGTGTTCTTCGAGGCTAGGCAATAATTCATGGCGCACCCAGTTGCGGCGCAACGCAGTGTCATGGTTGCTGGGGTCTTCAATGTGTTGCAGGCGATTCTCACGCGCATAATCCAGCAGACTCGGTTTGCTGCAATTCAACAAGGGGCGGCACAACAGCAACTCAGGGTGCAGGTGACGGTCTACGCCCACTGGGCCCACCGCACGCATTCCGCCAACCCCCCTCAAGCCTGAACCACGCAGAAGTTGCAATAGCACTGTTTCCAATTGATCGTCCCGGTGGTGGGCACACAGTAAAACGTGGTGTTGATTGGCCTTCATCCAGTTGAAAATGGCACGGTAACGCTCTACACGGGCCTGGCCTTCAAGGCCTGAATCGCTGGGTTCAACTTTCACCCTCAATGCAGTGAAAGGCACACCCCATTGTTCGCACTGGCTTTTACAGTGCGCTTCCCACGCGTCGGCTTGCGTCTGAATTTGATGGTTTACATGCACCGCATGCAGGGGCAAGCCCATCACATGCAATGCGTGAAGCAACACTGTTGAGTCGACGCCGCCAGAGTAGGCCACCACAAAACAGGCCGGGGTTGGAGCGTGGCGGTTGAAGTCGCTTAAAAAGGTTTCAAGCGACCGCTTCAATTACTTGCTCACCTTGAAGTGGCCATAACTCATCAGCCGGTCATGGCGAGCATCCAATAGGGTTTTTGGCTTGTAGGTGACAAGCATGTTTAAGGCTGCCTTGATGGCTGTTTTCAAATTGTTGGCTGTTTGCGCGTGATCACGGTGCGCTCCACCAAAACTTTCTTTCACGATTTCCTGAATCAGACCCAAATCGCGCAGGCGTTTGGCGGTAATGCCCAAAGCCTCTGCGGCATCCGATGCCCTTTCGGCGCTGCGCCACAAAATGGAGGCACATCCTTCCGGCGAGATCACGGAATAAGTGGCATTTTCCAACATGATGACGTGGTCGGCCACAGCCAAAGCCAAAGCACCGCCAGAACCGCCCTCACCAATAATTGCACTCACAATCGGCACCTGGATTTGTGCCATTTCAATCAAGTTTCTGCCGATTGCCTCGGATTGCCCACGTTCCTCAGCATCAATACCGGGATATGCCCCTGGGGTGTCGACAAGGGTAACAATCGGAATACCAAACTTTTCAGCAGTTTTCATCAAGCGAAGCGCTTTGCGATAGCCCTCCGGGCGTGGCATACCGAAGTTACGCAAGGTGCGTTCTTTCACGTCACGGCCTTTTTGATGACCAATCACCATGACACTTTCACCCTCCAGGCGAGCAAGACCCCCCACAATCGAGGGATCATCGGCAAAGTGCCTGTCGCCATGCAACTCTTGAAAGTCGGTGAATGCGTGGGCAATGTAGTCCAAGGTGTAAGGGCGCTGGGGGTGACGCGCCACCTGCGAGACCTGCCAGGGCGTCAGCTTGCTGTACAGCTCTTTGGTCAGCACATCACTTTTGCCTTCCAGGCGGCGAATTTCTTCAGACAAATCAACAGCCGAGCCATCTTGTACCAGGCGTAGCTCCTCGATTTTGCCTTTCAATTCGGCAATGGGCGCTTCAAAATCTAGAAATGTTTGCTTCATGAGGTTCTCTTAATAGTCCACCACAGCTGGGTCCAGGCTGCGCCACAAATACCACGCCGCCACAGTCCGCCAAGGTTTTAATTTTTCCCCGAATTGTAGTGCTTCTTTCGGTCCGATGGGTTCACCCTCGAAAAATTGGCGCGAGATACCGCGCTGCACACCAATGTCATCCACAGGCCAAACATCGGGCCTGCGCAAACAAAACATCAAAAACATTTGGGCAGTCCAACGCCCCACTCCCTTGATTGCACACAGGTGGCGGGTACAGGCTTCGTCGTCCATACCTTCCAGCACTGCCAATTCAAGCCCACCTTGCTGCTCAAATTCACTCAAGGCTCGTGAGTACGCAATTTTCTGGCGAGACAGACCTGTGGCTTTCAAAGTGTCATCACTTAGAGCGAGCAAGGCTCGACTCGTAATTTTTCCATTCAGGGCATCGACCACTCGGGCCCACACGGCATCAGCTGCTTTAACCGAAATTTGTTGGCCCACCAGCGAGCGCAGCATGGTTTCATAAGGCGCACCACGCGAACGCAAGGCCCGGTCCGAATGTCGAGCCAGCAATTCAACCCACACCGGGCTTTGCAAAGCCAAGGCTTCGCATGCCTCTTGCCAATAGGCAGGCGCATCAGGATCGTGGTTCAGTCTCAGGCTCGCCGCCATTCGGTGGCACCGCCCCGTTTGTCTTCCAGTACTACACCCATATCGAGCAACTGCTGGCGTATAGCATCGGCTTTTGAGAAATCCCGATCCGCCTTGGCCTGAGCTCGGGCATCAATCAAAGCTTGAATCTCTGCTTCGTCAAGAGCACCAGCCTGGTCACCCACCTCCGCCTTCTGGAAGGCCTCGGCTGTCCGTCCTAACAAACCGAGTACTTGCGCCAAAGCTTTCAGGCGAGCAGCCAAAGTCTGGTCAGCGGTGCGGTTCACCTCGTTGGCCATTTCAAACAGCACAGACACGGCAATTGGCGTGTTCATGTCGTCGTTCATGGCCTCAGCAAAACGAGCCTCAAATTCTTGGGTCCAATCAATTGATTGCGCAACCTGAACATCGCCCACAGCCGTATACAGTCGACCCAAGGCCGCTTTTGCATCCTGTACATGCGCCTCTGAGTAAGTCAGTTGACTGCGGTACTGAGCACGCAATATGAAAAAGCGGACCACTTCCGCGTCATACACTTTCAATATGTCCCGAATCGTGAAGAAGTTATTCAGCGATTTCGACATTTTCTCGGATTGTCCGTTGGTTTCAACGCGCACAAAACCGTTGTGCATCCAATACTGGGCAAAACCCTCGCCAGTGGCACCCACGCTTTGAGCAATTTCGTTTTCATGGTGCGGAAACTGCAGGTCAGCGCCGCCACCATGAATGTCGAATGTATTACCCAATAACTTGCAGCTCATGGCTGAACACTCAATATGCCAACCCGGGCGGCCCACACCGAAATCAGAGTCCCATTTTGCATCCGCGGGCTCATCGGCCTTTGCACTTTTCCACAGAACAAAGTCCAGTGGGTCGTTCTTGCTGCCTGAAACCCCCACACGTTCACCAGCCCGCAATTCATCCAGGCTTTTACCCGACAAGCGACCGTATTCGGGAAACGCGCGCACGGCAAAGTTCACATCACCTGAATCATCACGGTAAGCGAGCCTTTTGTTCATCAAAGTTTGAATCATGTCCTGCATTTCTGCGACATATTCAGTGGCGCGGGGCTCGTGGTCGGGTCTTTCGATACCCAGAGCATCAGCGTCTTCATGCATAGCGGCAATGAAACGGTCAGTCAACGAACGGATACTTTCTCCGTTTTCAACTGCGCGACGAATAATTTTGTCGTCAATGTCAGTGATATTGCGTACATAAGTGACCGGGTAGCCGGATGCACGCAACCAGCGTTTGAGCAAATCGAACACCACCATGACACGGGCATGGCCCAAGTGGCAGAAGTCATAGACTGTCATGCCACACACGTACATTCGAACGTTCTGTGGATCAAGCGGTGAAAATGCCTGCTTTTTCCTTAGAATTGAATTGTAAATTTGGAGAGACGATTTCATTGGACTCAGAAAAAAAGCGGACCCAGCTTGCCAAAACGGTACAATCTGATACTGGAACCCTCAGGAAACCCAGCTCAGAAGCCAACCCGCTCTAGGGCTTGCTACAATAGCGGTCGAGTATATCATTACGCATGATCGAGTTTTTCCCTACCAATCAGATGAAACGGGTAACCCCGCAAAGGCGCAACCGAATGCAGGCTAAAAAAACAATCACGTCGTCAATCAGTGGCAAATACAAGAAAAGCAAATACGCATTGCTCATCGCTCTCATGGGCTTGGCATTTGCCGGAGCTCCCGGCTATGCCGACGAGTCAGATGAAGTTTCAAAACTTATCCAGAGCGGTCAGTTTGAACAGGCACAGGCACGCGCAGACGCTTACCTGGCCAACCGGCCCAACGACGCTCAAATGCGTTTCCTGAAGGGCTTGATCCTGACTGAGCGCAATAAAACTGCCGAGGCCATTACAGTTTTCACCAAGCTGACTGAGGATTTTCCCGAGTTGCCCGAACCCTACAACAACCTGGCTGTGTTGTACGCGGGCCGTGGTGAATATGAAAAGGCCCGAGAATCTCTGGAAATGGCCATTCGCACGCATCCAAGCTATGCCACTGCGCATGAAAATCTGGGCGACGTGTATGCCAAGCTTGCCAGCCAGTCCTACGACAAAGCCCTCCAGCTAGACGGCTGCAACTCCACAGCACAAACCAAACTGTCATTGGTGCGCAACCTGATTGCAGGCAAACCCGAGCCAGTGGCTGTGGCCGCAGCACCTGCAGCAGCGCAAGCCAGCAAGCCAGCTCCTGCCAAAACTGCGCAAGCGGTAGTGCCTACCCCGCCAGTGGTTGCTGCCACGCCACCCGCAGTTGACGTGGCACCCAGCAAACCTGCTCCAGCAGAACCTGCAATTACAGCCAGCAAGCCTGCTGAATCAAAACCCAATACCATCGGCATGGACAGCCAAGTGTTGGCGGCCGTTGAAGCCTGGGCCAAGGCATGGACCGACCAAGACATGGCTGGCTACCTGGGCGCCTACAGCCAAGACTTTGAAACACCTGGCAAAATGAACCGCTCCAATTGGGAAAAAATGCGTGAGCAACGCATTGTTGGCAAGGAAACCATTCGCGTGGTGGTTGAAAACCCCTTGATCACCATTACTGGCAACGAGGCTGTGGTGAAATTCAAGCAGAGCTACTTCTCCAACCGCCTGAACAACGTATCCAGCAAAACGCTGACCATGAAACAAGAAGGCGGCACCTGGAAAATCACCAGCGAGAGGGTGGGCGGCTAAATGTGGTTTAGAACCGGGCCTCGTGGCATGTTCAAAGGGTTGCGCCTGGCCGCACCCCTGATGTTTTGGGCATTCACGGCGGCCCCCACTTTTGTGAATCCTGGCTCTGAAGAATCCTTTGACCTGGCGGCCTACAGCAGCCCGGAGCCGAAAAAGGGCTCACTGGCCAGCAAGTTGTTTGAATCTGCAAACTACGAACCGGTGATTGACACTGCGGTTGAAGAAATTTACTTGGCGCTCAGTAATCATGAGTTGAACAAAGCGCTTGAATTGACGGATCGCTTGTTGAGTGAATTTCCCAATTTTTACCTGGGTCACATGCTCAGGGGCGATATTCTGTCGCTGAAAGCGGGGCGCCCCCTGACCAAAATTGGTGACATGCCCGATGTTCCCAAAGGTAAACAAGAAGAACTGACGGAACTGCGCGAAGAAGCAATCGCTCGATTCAAGGCAGTGAAAGATCGCCCTCAGCGTGATTTGCTACCCGCAGAACTGGTTGAGTTGAACGACGATCAACGCTACGTTATTTTGGTGGACACCACCCGTTCCAGGCTTTTCCTGTACGAAAATTCATTTCCGCAACCCCGCCTTGTCACCGACTTTTACGTGTCACAGGGAAAAATGGGGGCAGTGAAAGTACGCGAGGGTGACAAACGCACGCCAATCGGTGTGTACACCATTACCGAGCTGCTGCCCAAGGAAAAGTTGACCGACTTTTATGGTCCAATTGCCCTGCCGATCGATTATCCAAACGCTTGGGACAAGCGCCTTGGGAAAACCGGCTACGGTATTTGGCTGCATGGCATGCCCAAGCACTATGTAAGCCGCCCACCCAAAGCCAGTGATGGCTGTGTAGTGCTGGCCAATCAAGACTTGCTCGCCTTGAAAAAGTTTGTCGATATTGGCACCACACAGGTCGTGATCAGTGAAAGGCTTGACTTCGTACCAATCGACGTGTGGCAAAGCCACCGCAAAGCGGCCCTGCGAATGGTGGACACCTGGAAGAAAGATCTCGAGAAAGGTTTCTCTAAAGGTATTTACCACTACGCAAGCGATGTAAAAATTGACGGACAAGGCCTGATTGAGTGGCAACAAAATCAACAAATCGGTAACAAGTCATTTGGAAAAATTTCCATCGACGACCTCACTGTGATGCGATACCCCAGCGACAAAGACATGATGCTCGTGTCATTCAGGCAAGAGGACAAATTGTCGGGCGAAATACGCAAGCAACAATACTGGATGAAGGTTGGCACCCGATGGCAAATTGTCCAGGAAGACACTTCTAAACTGTAAGGAACAAGTCTGTGACTCAAGGCAAACGTGTTTTTCTCAAGTGGTCGATGTTCTCGGCGATTGCTGTTAGCATCGGTAATTCTTCAATCTCCTCTGCGTTTGCAAAAGCGAAAAAACGAACCATGGTTAAACTTAAAACAAATTTTGGCGACATTACAATCGCCCTGGACGCTGAAAAAGCACCGGCCACTGTGGCGAACTTTCTGGAATACGCGAAAAGCGGCTTCTATACCAACACTATTTTTCACCGCGTCATCAGCGGCTTCATGGTTCAAGGCGGCGGTTTCGAGCCGGGCATGAAACAAAAGCCCACCAAAGATCCAGTAAAGAACGAGGCTGACAATGGCTTGAAAAACGAGAAGTACACCGTTGCCATGGCCCGTACCAACGACCCACACTCGGCCACTGCGCAGTTTTTCATCAATGTGGAAAACAATGAATTCCTGAACTTCAAAAGCCCAACACCGCAAGGCTGGGGCTACTGCGTATTCGGCAAAGTTACCGAAGGCAAAGAAGTCGTGGACAAAATTGTAGGCGTCAAGACAGGCTCGAAAGGCTTTCACCAAGACGTACCACTTGAAGATGTGGTGATTCAGGGTGTTGAAGTACTTTAAGTTTGCCCCGATCAAAAAAGCCCTTTTTCAAGGGCTTTTTTTTATGACTTTTTAATCAGGTAACAAGTTGATTGAAATTCCGCAACAAGGTGCTGCATTCTTTGCCTCCGACCTGCACCTGTCAGAAGACACTCCCAAAACACTGGATGCATTCGAAAATTGGCTGGCCAGTGTGGCTCAGGACAATACGCTCATCTTTCTGCTCGGCGACCTGTTCGAGGTTTGGTATGGAGACGACTACAGGGACAGCACCAGCGAGCGAGTGACCCAAGCCGTTCAAAGCGCAAAATCTGCCGGTGCCACATTGTATTTCATGCATGGTAACCGTGACTTTCTGCTGGGCGATGAATTTGCCGAAGAAGCGGGCTTCGAGATTCTTCCAGATCCGGAATTTTTACTCGTCAACCACCATGTGGTGCTGATTACACATGGCGATCAACTTTGCACAGACGACAAAGCCTATCAAAAATTCCGACTTCAAAGCAGAGACGAAAAATGGCAAAAAAACTTTCTTGCACTGCCCTTGCCGCAACGAATCGATATGGCCAAAGCCATTCGCAGTGAAAGCAAAATGCACAAAGCCAACAGTGCAATGAGCATCATGGACGCCAACCTGCAAGCTGTGACTGAAACATTCAAGGGCAACTGGCCCGATGGCTATTTCATTGGCAAAAGCGATGTGATTTTGCACGGACATACCCACCGCTGTGCCATACACCACACATTGAATAGCTCGGCACCAGTGGCACCAGAATCGGCCCAGGGGCAACTGCAGCTAGGTCAGCGCATTGTATTACCCGACTGGAACTTTGACGAACCAGAAAAAAACCGCCCAAAAGGCGGTTTCTTGAAACTACAAAGCAGCGGGGAATTCAGCCTGACCCTGTTTAACTAAGTGGCTAGTTGTCCACCAGCTTGTTCAAGGCTTTCAACTCTTCACAATCCACGGAGTCACCACAATCGGGCTCCGATTTCCCTTGACTCAGTTGTTTTTCAAGCTGTTCAATCCGCTGCTGCTGGGCGATGGCCTGGTCGATCAAACCATGCATCGCTTTGATCAGTGGATCATCGCCATTTTTTGACACTCCGTAGGCGGAAAACTCTTCTTTAGTCTTGGCCGCTCCTGTCAATTCTTCGGCGGCCACGCGTTCTTCAGCTTTCAAAATCATGCGTGCGGGGTTGCCCACCGCCGTTGCACCCGCGGGCACAGGTTTGGTCACCACGGCATTCGAACCAATCTTGGCGCCCTCTCCCACGGTAAAAGGCCCCAAAACCTGTGCACCTGCTCCCACCACCACGCCCTTCTCCAGCGTGGGGTGTCTCTTACCCTTGGCCAGCGAGGTGCCGCCCAAAGTAACGCCCTGATAGATGGTGACATCGTCGTGAATCTCTGCCGTTTCGCCAATGACCACGCCCATACCGTGGTCGATGAAAACACGTCGGCCAATACTTGCACCAGGATGAATTTCAATACCAGTGAAAAAACGACCCAAATGCGACAAAAAACGCGCCAGGGTGGTTAAACCCGCCACCCACGCCCGGTGCGCCAAGCGGTGCCAAATCAGGGCATGCAAACCGGGATAGCACAGAAAAACCTCCAGACGCCCTCGGGCGGCCGGGTCCTTTCTCAAAATTGTGTCAATGTCTTCTTGTAATCGAATCCACATGCGCGGAAAACCCTGAATCAATTGTTATTGATGCGTGAAACGCCAGTCGCCGCAGTGTATCACGGCTGAATCATGGCTTCTTGCGCTCAAATTCGTGCGGATAAAGGCGATTGTCGACCACCCGTATCACGTCGGAAAAAAAGCCTCGCAGCATGTCCACCTCTTCTTGCTCCAAAGGAGTTTTGGCCAACATTCTCGCCAAACGCTGCACCACTTTTTTTGGCTTATCAGGATTGAGAAAATCAACGGCTTCCATCGCTTCAAGCCAATGGGCCTGTAAATCGGCCACTGCCTTCACAGTCGCCAACTTGCCGCCTTGCCTTACACTGTCAGCAAGGGAGCCTTGGTCAGTCACGGCGAATTCACCAGCAGCCCATTCGGTACGCAAGGCGTAAGCAACAATTTGTACGGCTTGTGACAAGTTCAGCGAGCTATAAACCGGGTTGGCGGCAATCGTCACCTGCCGATTGCACACCAGTAACTCATCGTTGCTCAAGCCCGTGCGCTCTGCACCAAACACAAAAGCCGCACCTATACCGCTTTGTGTCAAATTCAAAGCCTCTCTTGCGGCCTCCTGCGGGCTTTGCAAACTTGGGCCCAAATCGCGCATACGCGCAGACAAAGCAAACGCAACGCTTCGATCCGCAAGCGCCTCTGGCAAGGTGTTGTAAATACGGGCCTGCTCAAGCACATCGCTCGCACCACTGGCCAGGGAAATGGCTTCCTCGGTGCTGCAAATATCTTTCGTTTTTGGTTCAACCAGGCGCAAATCATTCAAACCCATGGTTTTCATGGCGCGTGCCACCGAACCAACATTGCCCGGATGGCTTGTTTTTACGAGAACTATTGAAATGGATTCGAGGGAAATGGCTGCGGTCATTTATAATGTTGGGTTAAACGTATTCAAATTGAAAGGAAAGGCCATGCATCCGATGTTGAACGTGGCGGTGAAAGCCGCTCGCGCTGCGGGAAAAATCATCAACCGAGCGGAGCTAGACCTCGATCAGGTAAAAATCGGTGTCAAAGGGCCCAACGATTTCGTTACCGAAACCGACCAAGCCGCTGAAAGCGCCATTATCGAAGTACTCAAGCAAGCCTTTCCTGACCACGCCATTCTAGCCGAGGAAAGCGGCGCATCCGGCAAATCCGACTACGAGTGGGTCATCGATCCGATCGATGGCACCGCGAACTTCATACACGGCTACCCGCATTACGCCATTTCAATTGCGTTGCGTGTCAACGGCCATGTGCAACAAGCAGTGGTATACAACCCCGCCACCAACGATCTGTTCACTGCCTCCAAGGGCGAAGGTGCGTTTTTAAACAACCGTCGCATTCGAGTTTCCAAACGCAGTAAACCGAATGAATTTTTGGTAGGTTTTGCATTCCCAAGCGGCCAGAATGAAGGCTCCCTGGGCGTCAAACGCAAAATGCTGGCGCTGACTGAAAGCACAGCCGGCATCCGGAAATCTGGTTCAGCCGTCCTCGATTTGGCTTATGTCGCTTGTGGCCGCCTGGATGGCTACATGTGCTTTGGCCTAAAGCCCTGGGATTTGGCAACGGGCGTTTTGCTCGTTTCCGAGGCTGGCGGCTTGATCACCGATCCCCAAGGCAACGACACATTCATGACCACTGGTGATGCAGTGGCGGGTAACCCCAAAGCCCTTCAATACCTCCTGAGCTTCAAATAATCAAACAGAGACCCAGTTGAGCAAACAAGCGAGTACAAATCACCAAGCTGCATCACAGGCGTTTGAAAGCCATACGCCAATGATGCAGCAGTACCTCACGCTGAAATCCGAGTACCCCGACAAGCTGCTCTTTTATCGCATGGGCGATTTCTACGAGCTGTTTTTCGACGACGCACAACTGGCTGCTCAACTGTTACGAATTACCCTCACCCACCGTGGACAATCGGCAGGCCAACCCATTCCCATGGCGGGTGTGCCATTCCACGCGGCCGATCAATACCTCGCCAAATTGGTGGCACTGGGCCATTCAGTGGCCATTTGTGAACAAGTAGGAACCCCGGGCCTTACCAAAGGCCCGATGGAACGCAAAGTTGCGCGAGTGGTTACACCAGGCACACTCACGGAATCCACCTTATTGCCTGATCAGGAAAACAAGACCCTGCTCAGCCTGTACTCCGAGGATGGCAAATACTGGGGAGTGGCCTGTTTAGCGCTGTCTGCAGGCTCAATTCGGTTGCTGGAATGTGACTCAGGTTCACTGGCGGCGCATTTAAGTCGTTTCAATGCAGCTGAAGTGCTGGTGAATAATCGTACGTTTGCGCAACAAAGCCAAATCACGGGCGGTAGCAATCAATGCATCGAGCGTCCTGCTTGGCACTTCGATGCAGGCTTTGCCCAATCACATTTGCAATCCGTTCTGCAGGCCGCCAACCTGGAAAGCCTCGAGCTGCACAACGCCAAATTGGCCATACCAGCCATGGGTGCGGCCCTGCAGTATGCCAAGGAAACGCACCTTAGTATTGAAACCTTTAAGCACGTATCCGATATTCAGGTTGAGCACGAGCAAGACTTTCTGGTACTTGACGAGGCCGCGCGTCGCAATCTGGAGTTGACTGAAACCCTGCGGGGCGAATCAGCACCCACCCTCTTCTCACGCCTAAACCGCACGGGCAGCGGTATGGGTGCGCGGCGCTTGCGCCAATGGCTTTTGGAGCCCCTGCGCGACATCGCCACCATTGAAGCCCGGCAAAAAAAAATACAACACCTGCTTTCTACCCTGGGCCAGGCACCCGAACCCGTCTGTTTCAACCTGGTTAAAACACTGCGTGCAATGGCCGACATTGAACGCATTAGCAGCCGCGTGGCCATGCAAACCGCAAAGCCTCGGGATTTGCTGGCGCTGCGAGAAAGCCTACAGGCGCTGCCGCAAGTCGCAGAACTCATCAGCCACTTTGGCGACAGTGCATTTGAAACTGCACAGCACGCATTTCAGGCACCGCCCGAATTGCTTGCTGAATTGATGCAAGCCCTGGCTGAAAACCCACCAGTGCTGATTCGGGACGGCGGCGTGATTGCCGATGGCTACCACGCTGAACTGGACGAACTGCGAAATATCCAAACCGGCAGCGGGCAGTTCTTGATTGAACTGGAAAAACAGGAGCGTGAGGCCACCGGCATTGCCAACCTGAAAGTCGAGTTCAACCGCGTGCATGGTTTTTACATCGAAGTCAGTAGTGCGCAGGCTGACAAGGTACCCGCGCACTATATTCGTCGGCAAACCATGAAGAACGCCGAGCGCTACATCACCGAAGAACTGAAAGCTTTCGAGGAAAAAGCACTTTCCGCGAAAGACAAAGCCCTGAACCTTGAAAAAGTCATTTACGAAAACCTGATGGCGTGGCTGGGGCAGTTCACCCCGTTTCTTCAACGTTGCGCGCGCGAGTTGTCGGAGCTCGATGCCATGGCAGCGCTCGCCATTGTAGCTTTTGAGGCCAATTGGGTGCGCCCGCACATGGTACCCCATGCTCTGCTGAACATTCAGCAAGGCCGACACCCGGTGCTGGAAGTGCAAGTGGAGCAATTCACACCGAACGATTGCGCCTTGCACCCAGGCAAGCACATGGCATTGATCACCGGCCCCAACATGGGCGGCAAAAGCACCTACATGCGCCAAACCGCGCTCATTGCGCTGCTGGCGCACATGGGTAGCTTCGTGCCGGCGGCCAGTGCTCAAATTGGCGTACTCGATCGAATTTTCACCCGCATCGGCGCCTCCGATGATATCGCCGGTGGGCGCTCTACTTTCATGGTGGAAATGACCGAGGCCGCCACGATTGTTCGACAAGCCACACCGAGCAGCTTGGTCATCATGGATGAAATTGGACGGGGAACCTCGACTTTCGATGGTTTGTCCCTCGCCTGGGAAATCGCAAAACGCTTGGCCAACACCAACAGATGTTTAACACTGTTCGCTACACATTATTTTGAGATCACAGCACTGGGCCATGAATTGGACAGTGTATTCAATGTCCATTTGTCGGCCACCGAGCACCAAGGCAAACTGGTGTTCTTGCACCGCATTGAAGCGGGCCCGGCAAGCCAAAGTTATGGCCTGCAAGTGGCCAAGCTTGCGGGCTTGCCAGCCCTGGTTGTGAAAAATGCACAAAAAAGACTCGACCAGCTTGAAGCTGAAAAGCGGGCCATGACTTCCCAGGTCGATTTGTTCGACATTCCAACCCAGGACACGGTTGAACAAGCACCCAATGCTCAGCATGTGAACCTGATTCTTGAAAAGCTCAACGAGATAGATCCCGATGAACTCAGCCCGCGCGAGGCGCTGCAGTTGATTTTTCAGCTCAAGGGTCTACAAACATGAACCTGCGCCGTGCAGTCACCCAAGTCTGTGCGGCGACCTTGGTCTGTTTTATTGCGGTCGCGCATGCAAACCCGAATCAAAACACGTTCAGCTTTGCGCTCATCGGCGACCAACCCTACAACGACTTCTTCGAGCCCGCCACCAGCAGCCTGATTCAACACATTGCACAGGAGCCCGGTGTTCACTGGATATTACATGTTGGCGACATCAAGGGCGGGAATGAGCCTTGCGCCGACGAATTGATACAACGTCGCATCGCTCAATTGCAGCGAAGCGAAATACCGTTGGTCTATGTGCCCGGCGACAATGAATGGACGGATTGCCACAGACCATCCAACGGAAATTTCGACAGCCAGGAACGCCTGAATTTCTTGCGTCAGCTAGTATTTTCGCAGCCCCGCTCACTGGGCAAAGCAAATTTTCCGATTCGACAACAAACCAGTCATCCTTATCCTGAAAACCTGATGTGGATTCAAGGCAGCACGCTCTTTGTGAGCTTGAACATACCGGGCAGTAACAACGACTTGCTCAATCCAAAGTCCAGAAAAACGAGCCAAAGAAAAGCAAAGCAACTGCTGCAAGCGCGTGATCAAGCAGTCGACGCATGGTTGAGCGAAGCTGAGGCCGTGTTTGTGGATAACAATACCCGTCCCACGGAGACCGTGATCGCCATTCAGGGCAATCCAATTGATGGCTCGGGTGGCCGCAGTACCAACCCCGAGAAAAATGGCTATGCCGGCTTCATGACAAGACTGGTGAAATACATCAACACCACCAAACGGCCGGTGTTACTGGCCCATGGTGACACACACCGGTTTAAATGGGACAGACCCAGTATGAAAGAATTCGGGGGAACAAACGATACAGATGCACTGTTTTACCGGGTGGAAGGCTGGGGGCACCCTTTCATGAATACTTGGGTACGGGTAAAGGTAATGCCGGGAAGCGTGGTGCCATTTGAGGCCAGCAGCGTATCGCTGCCAGCCCCCACTTCAGCCAACTAAACAAGTCAATTAATTGAGCTTGCCTGCTCCAGGGTTTGGGGCAACGCTAAACAGCGATTGCGCCGCAGCCCCCTGCGCTTTCTCTTCGTCGTTTGCAGCACGAATATCCAGTACCTTCAAATGGTAGCGCAAAGCCATACCCGCGAATGGGTGGTTACCATCCAGCACCACCTTGCCTTCGGCAATGTCAGTTACTGTCCAAACCCGGCCAAATCCAGTGTTTTCCTCATCGGCCTGCAAGTCGGGTTCATTTTCATCTTCAACAGGCACTTCTTCCAGTTGCATACCGATTTCAAGATCTTCAGCAAAACTGTCAGCGTCTTCTACCCGCATCAATTCGGGATCAAAATCTCCGAAAGCATCCTCTGGCTCGAGTTGAACAAATACCTCATCGCCAATGGCCTTGCCTTCGACTGCCTCTTGCAGCTTCGGGAACACCTCATTCTCGCTGCCTTGCAGATAAATGATCGGCTCGCCACCGTGTTCCTGAATCAGTTCACCCTGCGCATCACGCAGCTCAAAATCAAGGGTAACCACCGTGCCGTGCTCAACAATCATCGTACATAACTCCAGAAATCAGCGCCCGAACAGTGGGCAGTCTTTTAAGGTGGCCTATGATACCCGTAATCGATAAATCACCCAAATAAAGTCCCTTCAGATGATCAAGCCCCTCACCCACATTGCAAACCTGTCCGTGGAAAAGTTCATGACCGAACATTGGCACATCAAGCCATATTTGTTTCGTCAGGCCTTTCCAAATTTTGAACCACTGTGCGATTTTGACACCATTGCCGAAATGGCATCCGATGAGGACATTGAAAGCCGCCTGATCCAACACAGCAAAACAGGTTGGACTCTTGAGCACGGCCCCTTTGATGAACTGCCATCCATGAAAAAGAAAGCCTGGACAGTACTGATTCAGGGCATCGATCATCACCTGCCAGAGGCCTATGACCTGTTGCAACTGTTCCGGTTTATTCCTGATGCACGCCTTGACGATGTCATGTTGAGCCTGGCAAGCGACGGTGGCGGCGTAGGCCCACACTATGACTCCTACGATGTCTTTTTGCTGCAAATGCACGGCAAACGGCGCTGGAAAATTGGTCCCTTGCTCGACAAAGAACTTGAAGAAGGCCTCCCACTGAAGATTCTGAAAAACTTTGAGCCGACCGAAGAGTTTGTTCTCGAGCCAGGCGACATGCTGTACCTTCCCCCGAACTATGGGCACGATGGCATTGCGGAAGGCAGCTGCTCAACCCTGAGCATCGGCTTTAGGGCACCCACGCAAGCAGAGGTTCTCAGCGGCATACTTCGGGACATGGCTGACCAAATCGATCAAGATCCCACCAAGACTCAAACACTGTTTTCTGACCCAGCTCGCGGGTTACAGAAAAACCCCGCAGAGATTCCTGACGATTTGCTGAATTTTGGAATTAATTTGATTCAGCAATTTTCAGCACAATCGCCTCAAATCCAGCGCAGCATGGGGATTTTGCTCACAGAACCCAAATCTCATGTGTATTTTGTAAACAACACAGAAGACCAAGAAATACATGAAATTATTAGTGTTCTCGGAGAGCGTGGCATCGCATTAAGCATGAAAACTAAAATGTTGTTCAAAGATGCGGTTTTCTACATCAATGGCGACGCTGTCAACCCGACCAGTGCGCTTACCGTTAAACAGCTGCAAATGCTCGCAAACCAGCGCGAAATGGAGCCAATCGACGCTGCAGAAGCTTTAAATAATCCTGAGTTTCAGTATTTTTTAGTTGGTTTTGCAAAAGCCGGTTGGGTAGAAACCCTAATATGATTAATTTCATTTAGAATTTGAAACGACTCGGCAAAGTCAATAGAATTTTGCTTCGAAAATAAGGTCGAAACAATGACTTGAATTTGACAGGCTATTCGATAGAATTTGCAGAGTTTTCCGCTTGAGTGCTTGAACACCCGGCAGGAAAATGGGTGATTCTGGGTTCTCTTGTGAGCCTATTTGCTCTAAAAAAGACGCTTGAATCGGCGTCTAGTTCGTGACCCCAAAAGGAATAAACATGAAAAACTCAATTTTGATCGCATCTTTGTTTGCAGTTGCTTTGGCCGCTTGTGGCAAAAAAGAAGAAGCAGCTCCTGTTGAACCAGCAGCTCCTGCAGTTACTGAACAAGCTCCTGCTGCAGCTGAGCCAATGGCCGCTGAACCAGCAGCTACTGAGCCAGCAGCTACTGAGCCAGCAGCTACTGAGCCAGCAGCCGCTCCAGCTGAAGAAGAAAAGAAGTAAATTCAACTCGCTTGTAAAAGCGATTGAAAACAAAAAGCCCCAGATGAAAATCCGGGGCTTTTTTATTGAACTAGATAAAAATCAAGCGGCCAATTGTCGCGTATCAAGGTTTGTCCACGCAAAACCTTCCGCCTGGCAGGCAATGTCAAACGTGATTCCTCGAGGGGTCAACACCTCTGCCCACATTTGCTGAACCACATTGGGACAATTTGTAGTTTGGCTCAGATGAGCGGCCACCACAAACTGCAAATTTCCAGAATCCAGTTTTCGAAGAATATCGCAAGCCACCTGATTACTAAGGTGACCATAATCGCCTCCCACCCTCTTCTTAAGACTTGGTGGATAAGGGGAATTCGACAACATGTCTGGGCAGTGATTGGATTCGAGAATTAAAGCATGCGCACGGTTCAGCATAGTCACCAAATGCGGTGTAGAACTTCCACAATCAGTCAGAATGCCCGTCACAAAACCAGACCGTGACTCAATCAACATTTGAATGGGCTCAGCCGCGTCGTGTGGCACAGGAAAAGGGTGGAGTGTCAGATTCTTCACGTTGAATGGCGAGTGGCTGTCAATCAGCACCACCCTTCCCGACTGCAAGTAATCTTCATCG
>NZ_ABCT01000007.1 GCF_000170915.1 Limnobacter sp. MED105 | reverse complement strand
AGCAGCGCGGCCAAGAGGGTTAGGCTCAGATCAAAGGGTGGGTTGTGTGCCTCGGACTTTTCTTGCGAGGAATCCAGCTTGGGCTTCTCCAGCTTGGTGCTATCCAGCTCGGAATTCTCCATAGCAGTGAGCAGCACATGGGCCACTGTTTCGGCTGTGTGCACCAACAGCCCGTGATCGGTGTGGTGGTGACTGCGCGTAGAAGCTGCGTACTGCAAAAACTTGGTCAAGCGACCTTCTTGCCCCAAGATCTCCAGCAAGAGTGCACGATCACAGGGTTCAAGATGCCGAAACACTTCGCTTAAAAATGCGCAAAGGCTCGCTGTAATGAGGAAATCCCCCGTGCCTTCCAACTTGATGCGTTTGGGAAGCACCGCTTGCGCGTAATCAAAAGGATTGAAGTGTGGGTCTTCATCCACCGGGTCCATGCATGACACCCAATAGGTCTTGCCGCCCAAATCACCATTGCCATCGGTGTGATCAACACATTCGGCCTTGGCCCACACCTTGGGGTCGACCTGCACCGCAGGGCAATCTTGCAAGGTGTTCTCACCACGGCAGGCAAGATTCACCGTAATCATGCCTTTGTACAGTTTGTCCGAGGAGGAATACACCGGCACCAAGACAGTGGCGTGTTGTACTTCACCGTCGTATTGGTGCGCTTTGACGAATCCTTGTTTGGCCAGGCAAATATCCCCGCGAGATGCGGTGAACTGCGGTGCGTTCAACCCAAACAAAGCACCGGTGAATGGTCTGTTGAATTCCCGAATCGCGGGCACGGTCAGTGGCACGGCCACATCCCCAATTGTGGAGCCAAGCGCTGCATGCGCCTTGGCGATCAGGCTCTTGATATTGCGAGAAGTGAAGATGGGCATGAGGTTGTAGATTTTCATTGTTGTTCTCCTTCTGATTTATTGTTTTGGTAGCTTTCAAACATCTGCAGCCATGGATTTTGAATGGCGGGTTTGGAAGCAGGTTTTTCGTTACTCACTGGAGTGGACGCAAGGTCCAACGCTGTGGGTACCCGAAGTGACTGGGGTGGCTGTAATGGCTTGGTAACCGCCAACACGGAAGGCTTTTCCGCCACCACCACGGAAGTCTGAGCAACCGGCGGAGCAACACCCGGACCTAGGTTCGCCGCCAACATGCGCTCAAAGGCTGAGCCATCACGACGGGTCAAGTTGGGTACATAGCGTGAGTACACCTTGAACAGCATTTCTGTGGAGGAATGCCCCATCTGAAATGCAATCCACTCCGGTGACTCACCTGCGGCCAGCATCAACGTGGCGAAGGTATGCCGGGTTTGATAGGGGGTGCGGAGTTTCAATCCCAGTGAGCGCAGCATGGGGTACCACACACGGTTGCTCATGTTGCGGTTGGTCAGTGGCCCGCCGTTACAATTGGCAAATACATAGGGCGACTTCGTGCCTGTAACTCCCCATTGGGCTTTGAGGGCCTCATACACCTGTGGCGCCATCTGGATATCTCGGTTGGAATCCGCGGTCTTTGGCGTTTCCTCATAGTCATCCACAATGGTTTCGCGAATGGTGATCAGGCGCTTTTCAAAATCGATGTACTTCCACTTCAGACCGTGAATTTCTCCAGGGCGCATGCCCGTGAAAAACTTCACCGTGAAGTAATCCCGAAAGTCTTCGCGGCAGTACTTGATGATCATCTCCACCTCTTCAATGGTGAAGGGTGTGACATCCGTCTTTTTGATCCGCATCCGTTTGATATTCTGGTACGGAGTGGTAAAGTTGAATCGATCAGCGGCTTCATCTAAGACCTGTTTCACAGACGTCATCACATGATTGATCCGTGAGGCTGACATTGTTGTTCCTGGTTTTTTGCCCGGGGCTTTGGCGAGAACTGAGCGAAATTCCAGAAGGTCCTGTTTGGTGATACTGCTGATCACCCTCTTTCCAAACTGTGGGATCAACCATTTCTCCAAGATGTCCCGCTTGGTGCGAATGTTCGAACGCTTCCACAACGACTCGTTTTCTTCGATGAATTTCTGAGCGAATTCAGTGAAGGTGGGATGACCTGATGAGGAAATATTATCAACCGCTTGGCGCACCGACTGGTTGGCCATTGGAATGGAAACCATTGGCGAAGTTGGCTGGTATTGCTCAGTTTCGAGGGCCTCGATTTTTTCCAGATTTCTGCTTGACGGAAAGGCTGATCTATACCGGAAAGTACCTTTTTTAATCTCAGCAACGATTCCAGCCATCACGCGCTCCATGAGCTTGCGATTCTCGGGCGTATCTTTCAAATTAGACTGTTCACGACACCTCACTTTCAAATACTGAAAGTCGAAGTAAAGCAGTCCAGTCTCGGGTCGTACACGAATATGTGACATCACATACTCCTTGAAGCGGTCATGGGAATAGCCGATGCCAAGGAGGCTGCTGAGAACATATCTTGCTCAATCTGCTCCCAGATAAACAAAATCTTCCTCCCTCCGAAGGGTCGAAAATAATGACGCCCCTCGATCAAAACTGAATCTTTCAGGCGATCGCGGATGGTTCGAATGTCGTACTTGATGCGAGCAGATAGCTCTTCTGTCGTCAAATAAGTTGCCATGATTGCTCCTTTAATGGTTAAAATAGGAGACCATTAAGACCTTCTAAAGATTATTTTGATCTCCTGTAGATCATTATGCATAAATTTTGATCTTTTGCAAGTCTTTTTGATCTTCTATAGATCATTTTGTATTCAAGGAGCATCATGCGAATCCACTTCGCGCGACTTTTAGGCGAACACAAGAAGAAAATTACTGATGTTGCACGGGACACTGGTATCAACAGAGGGACGTTGACCAGGCTGTATCACGAGACCGCCGAGAGAATTGATCTTGAGGTGCTGCAGCAGTTGTGCGACTACTTCGACTGCGAAGTAGATGTTCTATTGGAGAGGACGAAGGACTAATCGTATGTGTGGTCGGTATGTCCTTGAAGGACCAGTTTCCCGGTTAACCGCATATTTCGATGCACGCTATACCGAAGACGAAAGTCAATTCAAGAACAGCTACAACATTGCTCCCACCACAAAGGTACCCGTAGTAAGAATAAATCGCGAAGGCGAACGAGTCATTCTCAACCATATTTGGGGGCTCATTCCCCATTGGGCTAAAGATAAAACTGGCAGTGCAAAACTGAACAATGCACGCGGAGAAACTGTTCATGAAAAACCATCATTTAGAACAGCTTTCAAAAAGTTCCGCTGCTTAATTCCAGCAAGCGGCTACTATGAATGGCAAGCACCACCTGAGGGGAGTGGCAGCCGCAAACAGCCTTTTTATATTTACCCCAATGAAACATCCTATTTCGCGATGGCTGGTGTTTGTGATCACTGGATCGACAAAATAAGTGGTGAGCTTGTCATGAGCACTGCGATCATTACAACCGAGCCTTGCGAGAAACTGAAACAGGTTCACGACCGCATGCCAGTGATGATTTCGAAAGAGTATTGGACTGAGTGGTTAGATCCAAAGAATCAGGATTTGAATTCGTTAAGGCAATTTGTTTCGAGCAGTGATGAAGTGAATTTTCATGCGGTGGGTTTTGGAGTGAGTGGGACAGGAAAGAATAGGGTCGACTCTGAGGCGCTTACACAGCCAATGGATCCTAAGCTATCTGAGTAGATGAATGGCGACTTTTCAGCCAATACGGTCGTGAAACTATCTAATCGGAAGGTATCCAAAGTGGTCGCGAGCCGACTTCGAGTGAAGCTTGCATCAGGAGCGCGACGTCAGAAGCATCCCCTGCATGCACTGGTTATAAGTCATTTAACTATTCTCAAATAAGGCGGAAGCCTCTTCCCTCCGGCGCTTTGAGTATCCTCACCCAAAAAGGTCTTCCGTGCCTCATCTACGACCCCCTCAAGTTCTTTCAGGTAATATTCGCAAAGCTCCTCGATAGACTTTTTCTTTAAATCGTCATCATTTGGAACCGGCAATTCACTGAAGTGCTGCCGAACCTTAGCTATGCTCTCGGGGAGTTCAACATAATACTTTTCCTTTGTCCCATCCTGCAATTCGATTTCCCACCCACTGCCGCCAGTTTGATCTCCAATGAAAAATCCACTGGCTCCTGGGGGAGGCGTTCCCAACTTTGCCATGTCAGAAGATGAAAAGTTAACTGAGGCGGATGTGCTGAGCGGGAGTTTTCCCTGCTTGAGTATTTCGTTTCTCAGCGTGACGAAATACTTCATCAGAACATCTGACTTCATTTTTTCTTGTATCGGTTGATACCAAGCATCAAACCGATCAGAACCAACAGGCGTTTTAAGGTTCTGAATTACGAAAGTCACCGACCGGCCAAAAACGACCAAGTTCCGGAGGCCCGTATATCTCCGGTAACGGTTTCCGGAGGTGAGATCCTCGTAACCAAACCGAGCAGTTTGGAGCGTTTCTTCAGCCTTCTGAATTATCGCCTGAATATCATTAACCACTCAAAACCTCAATGGCTTATAACACCAGCGTAATAGGCACAAGCTTGCGAGCGTCCTGACTTGCGAGTTTGTTGTCTTTTGGCTCATTTAATTATCCCATTTCTGAAGATGGATTTCTTAGTACCTTTTTGCAGATACTCAACTACACCAACAAGCTCCTTAGAGAAGTCCATTTCTATCAGCTCATTTATAGGCTTTGATACGGAATATTCGATTTTATAGCCGACTAACTTAAGTTTGATATCTTGATGATATATAAAAGCCTTTTCAAGTTTTACGGTCTTTTTAAACACACCATACTCTTTCCCTTCCTGCTCCGATAACTTACTAGCCAGCTCATGAAGGGAATATCTTTCATTTTCAATTAGGTCTTCTATAAATATCTCATTATTTAAGCCTGAAAAATTAATTAGTGATTCAGTAGCAATATCATTATTGGCTTTGATCCATTCACTATCCAAAACAGGCTCAAACTTATGAATATACGCGGGTATCAACAAATGCATGTTAATGCATATTTTTTTGATTAGTGGCGTGCCGTCATCATATGTCCAGTCGGTATCATTTTGCTCGCGAACAATTAGAAGGTCGATTTTGTTTTTTTCGGCTTTATTCTTAGCACCAGACTGATACCCTTTCTTGGTTGCAAATACCGCCTTCAGATCTGGGATGTCACGAATTTTTCCAATCAATGCATCTATCTTATCCATAGATACCTTTGACGCATAGTCCTTACACTCGATGACAGTTTTATATGTAAGGCCACCAAGCTCGTATTCCCAATAAATATCGAACTGCCTATCAATTCCGCAACTGTCGGTGATCTTTTTGTCTACTTCAACCTTAATATTCTTTTGCGTAGTAATATTTTCGGCATTAAGTAGTGCTTGCTGTAAATTTCCTACGAACATTTCGTATTCTTTCCCTGTATTTGCCACTTAAAAACTCCGATGCTTAATTTTTTGCGAAAGATAACGCCCGCGGTAAGCTACGCCGTAAGGAGCGAAGTGACTGAAGGGAGCCCAAAGCGCGGCTTTTGGCGTCAGCTTGACAAAACAGTTAGGCCTTTTCCGCTTATCACATCAGATTTTTGCACTCAATACAAACATGCAACACCCTTCACTCTTACTCCCATGGGGCAGATTATGGCCTTAGCTATTTAGCCCGCTTTGCCTCATGTTCTCTGATTAACCTCTTTAAGCGAGCTTCCATACGTTTTGCCCTAGCAACTTCTACTTCGTACTCTGCCTTGGACTGCGGTCGTCGCCCAAATTCATCCTGAAAATAAAAGGTACCATCATCCTTCCCGACGACCGTATACCCAACTTGCGCGGCAATTTCATAGCCAGAGGGAAGTAGAAACTTACCGAGCTTGTTCCACATCCTTGTTTTGAGCTGCCGCTCGGGAAATAGGTCGTCCACTTTAACTCCAGCAACATACTGTTTTGCTCGTGTTTTCAGTATGTAGTTAACCTCTCTGACCTGCTCTGCATTAAGTGATCGATTCCGTATTGTGTCGTGATACCAAACCATGCTGTTATCGAACAACCTTGGGTTCGTGCGAGACTTGCGGGCATTCTTAGGTAACGGATTTCGTGCCCATTCATAGTGGGTCATTACGAATAAGCGATTGCTGTCGAAAGGAAACAGCGTTTGCGTACCTTGCCAATGTTGTAATGGATCCAAATGGGGTGGGATCGCTGGATCTGCTGGAAAGACGTGGCGATTGAAAAAAGTGACTGGATGATCAGTGAAAATGAATTTCGCATCGGAATCCTCTGCAGACAAAATTTCCCGAGCACCTTCTGCCCACATTAGGCAGTGCATTTTTCGAAGTCTCTGCATTTCGAATAAAAGAGCTTCATGGTTGCGAGATTTCGTGATTGCTCTGAGAAATGCCAACCCCTTGGGTGTTCTAAGTCTTAAAGCATCTAAAAACTCGAACATTTGCCAGTAGGTTTTGTGTACGGTATTCCAGTCCTCTGCTAGAAATGCATCTATTGCGCGTCGACCTTTCCTGTCTATGGCTCCAAAGAGATAGGTCTCGATATCGTCATTTGGCGTTCCGAAAACTCTTGTACTGTAGAGATTCTTTTCAAAGAACCATGCAGCTGGCCCCTTATTAAGAATTGAGGCGCTTGTACCTCTAACTACACCCCTGTTATCTCGAAATTGCTTGGGATGAAGGTCGAGTATATTGAAAGCGGTTGCCCCAGAGTGCAAGAATCGGCGCTGATACCACTCAGGTACATAGTGGTGTCTATGGCTTAATTGAGTTGGCATTTTTTGTGTACCTATTGGGCTTTCCTAACCAAGGGAATTCTAGCCTCTCATAAGTGTAAGCCAAACGCTGCTTTATGCGTAAGGTCCGTGTTGATCGCGGAGTTAGGGCGAAGAAATTGTCAAGATGCCCTATACGACGTGGGTGTCCGGCATTGCAGGTGTAGCTGGTATAGCTGGCGTGGCTGGCGTGGCTGGCGTGGCTGGCGTGGCTGGCGTGGCTGGCGTGGCTGGCGTGGTTGGCGTGGTTGGCGTGGTTGGCGTGGTTGGCGTGGTTGGCGTGGTTGGCGTGGTTGGCGTGGTTGGCGTGGTTGGCGTGGTTGGCGTGGTTGGCGAAATCTTCCGCCTGCGTTGTTTCATGATTTCTTTTTCCTTCATGGTTCAACTCCAAGCCAAATCCCAACCGATATCTCACTTTTGAGGCTCTGGGGTTCTAGGTTCTTCAGGTCCAAGGTTTTGGGAAGTTTCCTGTTTTACATCTTTGCCACTAAGCTTTGCGCTAAAACCATCAGCAAGAGTTTTTGCAGCATTACCCGTGGCAAAAAACTTTCCAAGCCCGACGTTGTTATTGTTAGTGCTCGATGTAACTTCAAATTGTCCCAAGACTGATAATGCATCTTCATGGCTAGCCGTGGCTTGGGCGCGAACCTGAGTTGAACTACCATCTTTTTGTTTTACCGTAACAGGAACAATTGCAAAGTTCTTATCCTTATAACCTAAGGTAAATTCAGCACCCTGATCAGTTGCGGAGCCGCTAATTGTTATGCCGACTGTCTGGGTTTGTCCAAATACAAGAGGCATATTCTCAGTAGTAGCACAGCCTGATAAGATGACGCAAGTCGCGACAATGAAAGTTGAATAGTTCATTTAAATCTCCTATTGTTCAGAGGTGTGTACACAAATACTCTTGTTTCTACTAACGACTTCAAGTACCGCCTTGGCTTGGTTTTTATCTTTTACCCAAAATATAACTCGACAATCATCATTAAAAATTGTTATTTCCTGATTGGAATATCCCACAGAGTGACCAGCCGGACCAGATGATAATCCGATGGATGTCATCTGAATAACTACCGGCGTGGCCTCAGGTGCAACTGAGACCGCGGCGAAGCCAAATGACCTCTCTATCTTCGTATGCCCTTCAGAAGATGTAACGGAGATTGTGGTACAGGCACCCAATGCAAGAGTTTGCAAAATCAAGAGGCAACAGCGAATAAGCATCAGAGGATTTGATGTCACGGCAGTATGCCTCATTGCTTTTGGTTGAACGAATGGTTTCTAATTTCACTCACCACAGATTACATGAGCATGACTTTTATCTTGTTTTTTCGAGAAGATCTATAGCCCTTTGAGAAGTCCGCTAATGCTCAAAGTCTCCGCCATCAAATACACAGGAGTCAATGAGAATGAAATTATCACAAGGATTAAAGTCCATGAACCCCACCTGAGACATAGCGTTTGAGAGGAGAGGAATCTCTCGGCTTGCCGAGTGACGTCATTTCGATTAAAGGGTTAGTCATCGAGCGCCATGTTTGAACGGATCCAATCACCGACTATTTCGTATCCAAACTCCTCAGAGAGCGCTTGCCTAGCCAGGCCAACATGAGTGAAGAAAACGCCGGCAGCGGCTCGCTCGGGTGTAGTGCCGAAATACTCCTCGTCTTGTTCACTCTGGTTAACACGCTCTGCCTCAGCAACGAGGATCTCAGTAATGTGCTTGGCTAGTAGCTCCCGCAAATCGTCGGCGGTATTTATACCGAAGTGAAAAAGGTCATTGAGCAATTCTGCGTAATTTTCGTCGCCGTTGCGGTTTTGTGGTGGGAGCATGTCGGAGAGCACCGACCGGGCAATATCGACATTTAGGGGTTCAGACGGATCCAGTTTGGAAATTCCCGCCTCTACATACAAGGCTCGTTCAGCAAGAAGCCGCTCAAACTCTAGATCGATAGTCTCCAGCAAGGCGGAAACTCGGTGTATCGAGCGCTTTAGTGGCGGAGGTACCGTAGCTTCATGTTTGTATTGAAGCTTGTGTGACGCGGCGGCCCAGATATGCTGCGCTAGCGTACGTACTTGTATCTCCGCTTTCAGATGTCCAAGCCCTGCAAAACTCGGAACGCGCAGCCACGGTTCAGGGAGTCTCAGTATGTAGTGACGGGATTGATAGCCGAACTGACTTTCTGTCAGGCGAATCGATGTGTCCTCTGTACTCAGTACGTTGAACGTGGCGTGAAGTAGTTCGTTAACGCGCACTACATCGGGCAGAAATAGCAGAATGATTCGAAGGCCGACGAAATCGTCTAAGTCTTGAAGATTCTGTATTTTGAGGGACTTTCGTTCTATCTTCTCGGCGATAGAGGTCCATGACTTAACGCGTCCTTCCATTGGAACGCCCAGCGTGACTCCATTGGTTGAGAAGAGACTTTCGAGTTGATCCAAGAGTGCAATGCGCAGTCGAGTTGCGTCTCCGACTAATGTATTGAATTGGGTTTGGAGTGCTTCACTGGTCATTCCGATGCCTAACTTGATTTATCGAACAATAACGGCGAGATTAATTGATGCGAACATCGAAAGTTATTTCTTTAACTTAACTATTTCAAATGCACGCTAAGCATCACATAAACAACATGAAAAATAAATCCCAGTTATTCGCCACCAAACGGTAAAATTGCGACCCGATTCTGAAGATCAGTTCATCAGCGGCTACCGTCTAGGTACCGAAGTACACTTTTACTAATAACCAAGAACTTCCACAGGGCCCTTCCAACGTCCGCCTCGGGCGATTAGCGGAAGCTTCGTTTCAGAGGTTACTTGTCGTTAAACACTGCCACCAAGTTGAATTTCTTCTTATGTGACAGATAAACATGTGTCAAAGATAGGTCGATACTCACGAAACGTCTGTGACAGAAAACTTGTCACAGAATTTGTCACAGGCTTGTCACAGCCGCATACTGATGGGTGGAGACTAAAAGGCAAATTTCCAAATAAATGGCCAGTGAGGAAATTTCTCTGTCGAGAATAATGCAGGCAAGAAACAAGAAGGACCTAGCACCTTACAGCGCTAAGTCCTTGATATTGTTGGGGCGATGTATGGGGCTCGAACCCACGACCCATGGAATCACAATCCATTGCTCTACCAACTGAGCTAACACCGCCACCGTAAACCGGTACTAAATTCTTGGCCTGCCCGGAGGGGTTCGAACCCCCGACCCTCGGCTTAGAAGGCCGATGCTCTATCCAACTGAGCTACGGGCAGAATTTGCATTGTAACTCGCACACGCGAATGGGTAGAAAGCACCCACTGGACAAGGATAGAACATCCTTTAAATTCGGTGGTCGGGGCAGAAGGATTCGAACCCTCGACCCTCTGGTCCCAAACCAGATGCGCTACCAGACTGCGCTATGCCCCGACAAAGAAGCGGAATTTTATGTTGATTTCAAGGTTTCGTCAAGGCCTCACACAGCGTTAAGTCAAATTGGGCGCTGCGTTGAAGGGGCTCAGGCCATTTGCCTTCAACTACGCCGAGTTTGCGCGATTCCTTCGCTCCCAACTCAGCAGCACGTTCCAGCCATGTTTTAACTGGGCGAAACTTGAAAACCGATCGGTTTCTGATCGCCGGGCTGCCATCTGAATACACAAACTGCCGATATTCATCGGCAATGGCTGCCCGATCAAACCCGCTCACTTGCCGCTCTGCAAGCTGGGCAAAAAACCCATTCGCGTTGTAAGCCATACCAGTCAACTCCCGACAGGTGGATGGCGAGGGCGGCACTGCAAACTGGGTTTGCCGGGAAAAAGGCTCCTCCAGCCACCTGGCCATACCCTCGGTAAACCACTTGGTTTTAAAGGGCGAATAGGCGTATTGGTACACATGGAACAGTTCATGGGCGGGCGTGGTGCTCAGGCGAGGGTCCACCTGTGAACCAATTTTTATTTTCAGCGTAAAGGCCTTGGAGGACTGACCCTCGTACCAGTTGGGTTTGGTGGGCTCATCAAACGCAAGGCCTGTACCCTGGTCGAAGTGCTGAATATGCACCTCGATTCCATCGCTTTGAGCGTATCTCGGGTGTTTCAAAGGCGGAACCAAATTCAGCTGGGTTTGATATAACCAATCCGCAGCCTTTAGTTGCACAAAAATATCGTCTACTCGATCGGGAACCCCATTGCCATTCCGGTCATCTGGAGGAACGGCATGTTTGCCTTCGGTGGTGTAGAAAACCCTGAACACCCCTTCAGCCACACTGTGGGTGTAAAGTGCTTTGGGGTGAGGCTTGGCCCACGCAGACTGCGCAAGGATTAAAAATACCAACAATCCGGGCAAGCAGAGCGAATGCGGTTCAGGCTTGATTACACTGAAAACCTGGCTCGGCAAATATCGGCATATTTCTTTTATTTGCATCATTTCTTTACTGAAATCTGACTGAAAACATTATGTTCCTGGACTTCATTGAAATTGGCACCTCCGACTTCAACACCCTGATTCAGGCGGCTGGCCCCAATACGCGCGGCCTGTCCATTGATCCCATATCACTTTACATCGACCGCCTTCCAAATCGCCCAGGCTGTAAAAAAATCAACGCGGCCATCTCCAATGTTGAAGGCTCGGTAAATGTCTATTTCATACCACCTCAAACTCTGGCAAAACACAAACTGCCCAACTGGCTTCGCGGCTGTAATTCAATCGGCGCACCTCACCCCACAGTGACAAAACACCTTCAGAAAACAGGCTTGGCCCAAGAAGAAGTTTTGGTGACCCAGGCAGTACCGTGCCTTCGACTGCAAACCGTTTTTAAACAACACGAAGTTGACGGGGTGTTCATGCTCAAGGTCGACACCGAAGGCCATGATGCAGTCATACTGAATGACTTTTTCAGCGATGCGAAACCCGAACAATGGCCGCATCAAATTATTTTTGAATCCAACAAGTTATCTGACAGCGAGACCATTCATCGGCTGATCTCAAAACTGATTTTGATGGGCTATGACATCGTGTCTTGCCAAACCGGCGGCGGTGCCAGCGACACGCATCTGCGATTGAACCTCAATCGCTTGAAGGGCGAGCGCGCCACCATTCAAACAGCGCAAGGCTATTACCTGGAGGGTTATCCGAAAAATTACTCGCCACTCAACCTGCCGCACGAGAACAATCTGGATTCAGCCCTGAAGTACGCCAGCCAACAACAAGCGGCTGGCGTCACCTTTCAATATGGTCGGTATGAAGTTCGGCAGGGGCGCTACCTTCAACACTCTGTAAAAGACTTACAGGTGTGCAGTTGGGTAACGCTTCCGGCAAGCTGAGTAAAGCTGAATCAGGCTTTGGGCAAGGCTTCAAGAATGGAATCGACCAGGCGATTGGCTGTCGATTTGTCGGCCGTTTCCACCATCACGCGCAACACAGGCTCGGTGCCAGAAGGACGAATCAACAAACGACCATTGCCACCCAACTCAGCCTTCACAGCCTCACATACACCCTGCACTTTCACATCGTTGGCCCAATCGTACCCAACCGGCAAACGGGCGTTTTTAAGCACCTGTGGCAGCATGGCCACGGGCTTCAAAATGTCGGCCAGGGGCATGCCCAGGTTGCGCACAGCGCGCAGCACCTGAAGGGCACTCACAATGCCGTCACCAGTGGAATGGCGGTCAAGAACCAACAAATGCCCTGAACTTTCACCCCCCAACTGCCAGCCATTGGCCTGCAGTTTTTCAAATACATAGCGATCACCCACCTTGGCGCGCTCAAAACCCACATTCAGTTTATTCAAGGCCAGTTCAAGCCCCAGGTTGCTCATCAAAGTGCCCACCACGCCGTCCACCTTGCCCTGCATGTGCAAGCGCTCGGCCACCAAGGCAAACAACAACTCATCGCCGTTGTAAATTCGGCCGCTACCATCGACGCAAATCAAGCGGTCCGCGTCGCCATCCAGCGCAAAACCGTAATCGGCCTTGTGTTCAAACACAGCCCTGGCCACGAAATCAGGATAGGTGGCACCCACACCACGGTTAATGTTCAAACCATCGGGCTGATCGGCCAACACGACCACATCGGCCCCCAGTTCACGGAAAACCGCAGGCGCAATTTGGTAGGCTGCACCATTGGCACAATCCACCACAATTTTCAAACCACGCAGGTGTTTGTCCCGGGGAAAGGTGCCTTTACAAAATTCGATGTAGCGGCCCGCAGCGTCGTTTAAGCGCTTGGCCTTGCCCAACTCTTCCGACGATTTACAAGGCGCATTCAGCGCCAGTTGTGCCTCAATTTCCATTTCCCAGGCATCGGGCAATTTGGTGCCCTCACCCGAGAAAAACTTGATGCCATTGTCTTGGTAAGGGTTGTGGGACGCACTGATCACCACGCCAGCCGACATATTCAAGGCGCGTGCCAAATAGGCCACACCCGCAGTGGGCATGGGCCCCACCATCACTACATCTACACCCACCGACGTAAAGCCCGCTTCAAGGCAGCTTTCCAGCAAATAGCCACTCACGCGGGTGTCTTTGCCAATCAACACACGCGGGCGCCTTCCATCGCCTTCGTGTTTGGCCAGCACCGTGCCCGCGGCTTGCCCCAAACGCAACACGAAATCGGGAACCATGGGGTTTTGTCCCACTGTGCCGCGAATGCCATCGGTACCGAAATATTGTCTGCTCATGGAATATCTGCAATATAGGTGAATAATGTTTATAGGTCTGATTTTACGGGAACTGCGCTGCGCCCCAGGTAATCGATCCCGCTTAATTTACAAAAGCTTTCGAGGTGCGCCGGGTTCTCAATACCGTACACCCCCAAATCAGCGCCCGGCGTGAACAACGCGTTGGTGCGTTCGTTGGAGCGCTGTTGCAACCAGCCAAAAGCGGTGTGGCGCTTGGCCTCCATGTCGGGGTGCCAATGCTGGCCTTCAACCACTCGGCCCACTTCTTTATACAGGTGATACAGCGGAATCAGATTGTGCCGGGGGTGAAACACCTGATAACCCTTCGCATGCGCGCGCAGGGACAGGCTTTGCTCCTCACCCCGAAAATACAGATAGGGGTCGTACGGCACCTGCTGGGTAAAATCGCCGGTCGTGAACAGAAAACAGGCCCCCACATGAAAACCGGGAAGGTGGGTCACTTCGGGCGGCTCAGTCCGCTTGCGAACCACCCGGAACTGCAGCACCGCTCGATCTGCCGTCAACACACTGCCAGGGTCGCGTTCAATGAAAAATATCTCATCCGATTTTGAAGGTTCATCCGCCACCGCCCTGCCCTGCCCATCGAACCGGAAACCTGGGGGGTATGTGCTAATTAAAGGCTTTGGGTGCGCGGCCTGCAGTTGCTGTAGTTGATCAATCAACAATTCATCCCAAGCTGGATCAAACAAAGTATGAGAATCAATTTGCAGCAAATAATCCTGATCGTTGTACAAAGAAAAAGCGATCGACCTCGCCCAACTTACCCCGCGGGAATCAACAGGCGACAATCCCACATAGTTGATGTTTTTGCGCGCAGGAAACTGACTCAACCATGCCGGGTTCAGCTGCTCGGACTGATCAACCAAACCCACATAAATTCGCTGCGGATAAGTTGCTTTGGCAAACAATTGATGAATGGTCAAATGCAGATGGGGCTCGCAATACGCAGCGACACTCACGAAAATCGTGGGCAGCTTGAGCACGCTGGCAGCCTGCATCATTGATTCAAGGCGAAGGCCACTTTCAAAGCCTCCACAGTTTCACGCACATCGTGCACCCGCAACACAGCCGCCCCATGTTGCGCCGCATAGGTAGCCGCAGCCACCGAGCCCGCAGTACGTAAACCCGGGTCGGCTTGCCCGGTTAGCTCCGCAATCATGCGCTTGCGCGATACGCCCACCAACACGCCCGCACCGAAGGTAGAGAACAAGGGCGTTGCTTTCAGCAAATCAATGTTGTGTTGCAGTGTTTTGCCAAAACCAAAGCCAGGGTCAACAAGAACACGGCTGGATTGCACACCTGTCTGCTCAAGCGCCACCATGCGTTGGTTCAAAAACCCCTCAACCTCGCTGACCACATTGGTGTACTGGGGCGATTTTTGCATCGTTCGCGGCTCGCCTTGCATGTGCATCACCACCGCTCCTGCATTCGACTGCGCAAGCACCGCCTCCGCACCCGCATCCCGAAAACCGTTCACATCGTTCAAAATATCCACACCCAAATGCACGGCACGCGCCATCACATTGGCTTTCATGGTGTCGATGGACAAGGGCACATTCCAGTTCATCAACTCTTTCAGAACCTCTGCAACACGCGCCCATTCGTCGTCGGCATCAACACCCTGCGCACCTGGGCGGGTCGACTCCCCGCCAATGTCCAGAATTTGCGCGCCCTGCTCCACCAGCTTGCGGGCATGCTCAATGGCCAGGCTGGTTTGGTTGTACCGACCGCCATCCGAAAATGAGTCGGGGGTTACATTCACAATACCCATAATCAGGGGCTTGCCGTGGGTGTAGGTAAGCTCGAAACGACCTGCTTTCCAAGTGCGAACCATGTGCTGCCTTGTGAGTTGCTGTGCTGGTATTTTACGGCATAGCAGCAGCTTAGTTCGCCTGCTGTGCTCACAGCTTATCCGTTAGCCTAGCCCGCTCAGGTGCGCACCCGTTTGTCCAAGCTTGCTCAGGTGCATACCCTCTCTCGCCAGAAAACCTGAATACCCCCTTGTTATTGATTAACCGCCCTAAGCGCACCCGCTAAACAGCGGGCGGGCTGCGCTTTCGGCCTCGCCGAACGGACGGTTAATTCAACACCAAGGGCAGGTTTTCTTGATCGGCGCTGCGAGGGTATCGGCCCTGAGCGCACTGGCAACGGAGTTAGCGTACTGGCTTACTGGCCTACTAGCGCGGGCGTTGGCGCTGCTGGCGTTGGTTCGGGCGAGGCTTGGGCGCTGTGCCGCCTTGCCGGCTTTGCAAGGCTTCCCGGCGGCTTCGTAGCGCGGGGCGGTTCCGCTAGGAACCGATGCGAAGACGCTTAAGCGTTTCGCATGCCCCAAGCCAGAAGCATCAAGCCGGATCAGAAGCATTGCTTAGGCAAGGTGGCACAGTACCCAGGTCTCGACCACACCAACGCCGCGCCACAATCAAAAGACTTGCTTAAGGCTTGGTGACGTAGCACCCAAGCCTCGCCATAACCCAACTCCGAAGCAAGCAACAAAAAAGCCGTTGGTCGCAAAACCAACGGCTTTCATTTTTAACAACCAGGCGAAAATTAATCCGCTTTCACACTCATTGCAGCAGGTGCAGGCTGAGGCGAAGGAGCAACCTTCTCGCCACCGCCACCACTGGAGCTGGGGCTGCCACCCGCAGGAGGTGTGCTACCGCCAGTTGACGGCGGGCGAGGGTCCTTGCCATCCATGATGTCGTTGATCTGATCGGCATCAATGGTTTCCCATTCCAACAAGGCCTTGGCCATAACGTGTACTTTGTCGCGATTTTGATCGAGGATGTCCCAAGCCACTTTGTACTGGGAATCAATGATCTTGCGAATTTCAGCATCCACCATTTGCATGGTTTGCTCGCTCATGTGTGTGGTCTTGGTCACTGAGCGGCCGAGGAACACCTCGCCTTCGTTCTCGGCATACACCATGGGGCCAAGAGCCTCGGTCATGCCGTAACGGGTCACCATGTCGCGGGCAATGGCTGTTGCACGCTCAAAGTCATTCGATGCACCAGTGGTCATCTGGTTCATGAAAATTTCTTCAGCAATACGACCACCAAACAGCACAGCAATGGTACACAGCATGCGTTCTTTGTCCATGCTGTAGCGGTCACCTTCGGGCAACTGCATGGTCACACCCAAAGCACGGCCCCGCGGAATAATGGTCACTTTGTGCACAGGGTCGGTTTTTGTCATCAACTTGGCAACCACAGCGTGGCCCGACTCATGGTAAGCCGTGTTGCGGCGTTCCTCTTCGGGCATCACCATGCTGCGGCGCTCGGCGCCCATGATGATTTTGTCTTTGGCTTTTTCAAAGTCGTTCATTTCAACCACACGGCCATTTCGACGTGCAGCAAACAAAGCAGCTTCGTTCACCAGGTTGGCCAAATCTGCGCCTGAAAAACCAGGGCAACCACGCGCCAACACAGATGCATTCACATCGGGCGACATTGGAATTTTTCGCATGTGCACTTTTAAAATCTGCTCGCGACCACGAATATCGGGCAGGCTGACCACCACCTGACGGTCAAAACGACCTGGGCGCAGCAACGCTGGATCCAATACATCGGGGCGGTTTGTGGCCGCAATCACGATAATCGCCTGGTCGGTCGAAAAACCGTCCATTTCAACCAGCATCTGGTTCAGGGTTTGCTCGCGTTCGTCGTTACCGCCACCCAAACCTGCACCGCGCTGGCGCCCCACCGCATCAATTTCGTCAATGAAAATAATGCAAGGTGCCTGCTTCTTCGCCTGTTCGAACATGTCACGAACACGGGCTGCGCCCACACCCACAAACATTTCAACGAAATCAGAACCGGAAATCGCGAAGAAAGGTACTTTGGCTTCACCCGCAATCGCCTTGGCCAGCAAGGTTTTACCGGTACCTGGTGAACCCACCATCAGTACACCACGCGGAATTCGGCCACCCAGCTTCTGAAACCTTGTGGGATCTTTCAGGAAATCCACCATTTCCTGCACATCTTCTTTGGCTTCGTCGCAACCGGCCACGTCTGCAAAAGTAACCGGGTTGGTGTTTTCATCCAGCAACTTGGCACGGCTTTTACCGAAGCTGAACGCTCCGCCCTTGCCGCCGCCCTGCATTTGACGCATAAAGAAAATCCACACGCCAATCAACAGGATCATGGGGAACCAGCTGACGAACAGACTCATCAACAAAGAGGGTTCTTCTTCGGGTTTGGCGCGCACCTGCACACCGTACTTCAGCAGATCACCCACCATCCAGATGTCGCCGGGTGAATACACCACGCGCTCACGGTCGTCGGTGGTGAGGGCACGCACGGTGCGGCCTTCAACGATCACGCTCTTGATGCGTCCATTTTGCGCATCCTGCATGAACTCGGAATAGGTCATTTCGTTGGAGCGTGTTTGCTGCCCTTCAAACTGTTTGAACACAGTAAAGAGCACCAGCGCTACAACCAACCAAACTGCTGCTTTGGAAAACGAATTATTCAATGCCACTTCTCCTCGAGGACTCTGCCACCACCCTAGGGAAATGGGGACAGGATGTCCATTTTAAACCCAAGCGAATGAAATACGCCATCACACTATTTCATGGTGTGGATTAACAATCGCAATCACTTGGATCATGATGCTGCAAAATACCTATTTAAGACCCTTGCAAAGCAAAAAGGTTTCACGAGAACGATCTCGCGAGGCCTTGGGTTTGCGCGGCGATACGCTTTTAAACACCTGCTTCATCTGGTGCACAATATTGCTGTAAGAGGATCCATGAAAAATCTTCACGATCAGGGCTCCATTGGGCTTGAGGTGATTCAGTGCAAAATCAATGGCAAGCTCGCACACATGTTCAATGCGGGCTGAATCGGCCGCGGCAACACCGGAAAGATTGGGGGCCATGTCAGAAACCACCAAATCCAGTTTTTCGCCACCCAAGCGTTGATTCAGGTCCTCTAGCACCGCTTCGTCGCGAAAATCCCCTTGAATGAATTCAACACCTGCAATTGGTTCCATTGGAAGCAGATCCAGTGCGATAATACGGCCGTTGATGACACCACCGGGCCCGACCAAGGCTTCCCGAAGCACCTGCGACCAACTTCCTGGCGCACTGCCCAGGTCGACCACCTTGATGCCCGGCTTCAACAATCCTTCCGGCTCTGCGATTTCCTTCAATTTGAAGGCAGCGCGAGCTCGATAACCCGCATTCGTGGCCATTTTCACGTAAGGGTCGTTGATGTGGTCATGCAACCAGTTTTTATTGAGTTTCTTCTTTTTAGCCACCGATTACCCAACCGAGTGAAAAATTAATATGACGGACACCACAGCTGTAACCCTGACACCCGCCGAGAAAAAGGCGCTTAAAGCCCAGGCCCATGCGTTGGATCCGGTAGTTTTGATCGGCGACAAGGGCTTAACACCCAACGTTGTCAAAGAAATCGACATGAACCTGAACGCACACGGCCTGATCAAGGTACGCGTTGCGGGCGACGACCGGGAAGCACGCCTTGAATATGCGCAAGCCATTTGCGATGAAACTGGCGCAGCCCTGGTTCAACACATCGGCAAGTTGCTGGTGTTGTTCCGCCCCAAAGCAGAAGACTCCGAAAAAGCCAAAGCCAAAAGCCGACCTAAACCCAAGGGACCGCGCCAAACCAAGCGTCAGTTTGCGTCGAAGGCCTGATTTATCCTACTGAAGTCGAAACCGGTTTGACACCAAACCGGTTCAGGCCCCACACCAAAGCCCCAATCATTTTGACGGAATACAGCACGCTTGAAATGGCGTGCATATTGCCGAACTGGCTGCGCATGGCCGCCAGCTCGTCACCTTGCAAATCAGCCATGGCCGCACGCAGGGTATTCATGTAGGGCTGAAGCCAGGCCAGCTCAATTACACTTACTGCCAAAATAACAGCCATCAAACCACTGAGCCGAAAACTGGCCCGCAACTCGCCAGCAAAATTTGACAAGGCCAGCAATACGGCGCTACTCACCAGGGAGTACAGGGCCAGCATGTAAAACAACCGGCCGGCTACCAATCCAGCCTCAGGGCGCGGCAACCACTTGAACAAACCTGGCGCAACCAGAATGGCCATGAACCACAAAGCCCCGAGCCAAATTGCCCAGAACGCCAGTTCCGCACCCCGAAAACCGCGCCAAGTCATTGTTCCTGCACTCCTTTATTGATTCAACATCAAATGTACTTCACTTCCAGCACTTCGTATTCGCGCAAACCGCCTGGAGCCTGAACATGGGCCACATCGCCTTCGTACTTGCCAATCAAGGCACGTGCGATCGGACTGGAGATGGAAATAAGGCCAGCCTTGATGTCTGCCTCATCGTCGCCCACAATTTGGTACTCAACAGTTGCGCCGGCTTCAATATCTTCCAGTTTTACAGTGGCACCGAACACCACGCGGCCTTCGGCGTCCACGTTGGTGGGGTCGATGATCTGCGCATTGCTCATCTTGCCTTCAATTTCCTTGATGCGCCCTTCGATAAAACCCTGCTTTTCCTTGGCTGCATCGTATTCGGCGTTTTCGGACAAATCGCCCTGCGCGCGCGCCTCGGAAATGGCATTGATCACTGCGGGGCGATCAATGGTTTTCAGGCGGTGCAATTCTTGTTTCAGCTTTTCAGCACCCTTGACGGTCAATGGAATAGTGGCCATAAATTCAGTTGTTCCTGCAAATGGAAAGCCGCCTGATAGCAAACATTGCTATGAGACGGCTTAAAGGTTCAGACAGGCAGATTAAGCGGAGAGTTCCGCATGCAGGCTTTGAACGCTGTAAACGTCCATTGCGCCGAGGTGTTTCATGCCCTCGACTGAAGCCAATGCACCTGCCATGGTTGTAAAGATCGTAACACGAGAACTCAGTGAAGTGGTTCTAATGTAACGGCTGTCGTTGATCGCACTTCGGCGCTCTTCAACCGTGTTCACCACCAACTGGACTTCACCGTTTTTCAGCATATCGACAATGTTCGGGCGACCTTCCAGCACCTTGTTGACCACGGTGCATTCAATACCACCTTCAGCAATGGCCGCTGCCGTGCCTCGCGTTGCAATAATCTTGAAGCCCAGATCGATCAAACCCTTGGCAAGCTTCACGGTGTGCTTCTTGTCTTCGGTTTTCACGCTGATAAAGGCTGTACCGCCCTCGGGCAGCTTGACTGAAGCAGCCAGTTGCGACTTCACAAAAGCCTCACCGAATGTACGGCCCACGCCCATGACTTCACCAGTCGACTTCATTTCAGGGCCAAGAATGGTGTCAACGCCCGGGAATTTCACGAACGGGAACACGGCTTCTTTCACTGAGAAGTACTTGGGCACTGGAATTTCTGTGATGCCTTGATCTGCGAAAGTACGGCCCGCCATGCAGCGCGCTGCAATTTTGGCCAATTGCTTGCCCGTCGCCTTGGACACATAAGGCACGGTGCGTGAAGCGCGGGGGTTTACTTCCAGCACATACACGGTGTCGTTTTGAATGGCGAACTGCACGTTCATCAAGCCGATCACATTCAGGGCTTTGGCCATGAGTTCGGACTGACGTTTCAATTCAGTCACCATGTCGGCCGACAGACTGTACGGGGGCAAGCAGCAAGCCGAGTCGCCACTGTGCACACCAGCCTGTTCAATGTGCTCCATCACACCGCCGATCATCACGGTTTGGCCGTCGCACAAGGCATCCACGTCTACTTCAATCGCGTCGTTCAAGAAGCGGTCGAGCAGCACAGGGCTGTCATTGCTTACTTTCACGGCTTCGCGCATGTAGCGTTCAAGGTCTTTCTGCTCATGCACAATTTCCATGGCACGGCCACCCAGCACATAGCTTGGGCGCACCACCAAGGGGTAACCAATTTCCTGGGCATGGGCAATGGCTTCGGCTTCAGTGCGCGCGGTGCGGTTAGGCGGCTGGCGCAGGTTCAACTTAGTCAACAACTTCTGGAAACGCTCGCGGTCTTCGGCGATGTCGATGCTTTCAGGGCTGGTACCGATAATGGGTACACCATTGGCTTCGAGTGACTTCGCCAATTTCAATGGCGTTTGGCCACCGTATTGAACAATCACGCCGACAGGCTTTTCGATGGCCACAATTTCCAGCACGTCTTCAAGCGTCAATGGCTCGAAGTACAGGCGATCGGAAGTGTCGTAATCGGTTGAAACTGTTTCCGGGTTGCAGTTGACCATGATGGTTTCATAGCCATCTTCACGCAGTGCCATGGCAGCATGCACGCAGCAATAATCGAACTCAATGCCCTGGCCAATGCGGTTGGGGCCACCACCCAGCACAATGATTTTCTTCTTGTCGGTAGGCGCAGCCTCACATTCCTCTTCGTAAGTGGAATACATGTAGGCCGTACCGGTTTTGAATTCGGCCGCACAGGTGTCCACGCGCTTGTACACGGGGCGCACATTGTGCTGGTGGCGCAACTTGCGAATTTCCGCTTCGGACACGTCCAGCAAATAGGCCAAACGACGATCGGAGAAACCTTTGCGCTTGAGCAGCCGCAAAACCGGCTCAGTCAAATCGGCCAGGGTTTTCGTTTCCAGTTCAAGTTCGGTTTCAACAATGTCTTGAATCTGGATCAGGAACCAACGGTCAATCTTGGTCAGCTGGTGCACTTCTTCCAGGCTAAAGCCTTGGGCAAAAGCATCGCCCACATAGAAGATACGCTCCGGGCCGGGCTCACCCAGCTCGCGCTCAATCACTTCGCGATCGGTTGTTTTCTGGTTCAACCCGTCCACACCCACTTCCAGGCCACGCAGGGCCTTCTGGAAACTTTCCTGGAATGTGCGGCCCATGGCCATTACTTCGCCCACACTCTTCATTTGTGTGGTGAGGCGGTCATCGGCTGTTGGGAATTTTTCGAATGCAAAACGTGGAATTTTTGTAACCACGTAGTCAATCGATGGCTCGAACGACGCGGGTGTCAAACCACCAGTGATATCGTTTTTCAGCTCATCGAGGGTGTAACCCACAGACAGCTTGGCTGCCACTTTGGCGATCGGGAAGCCGGTTGCTTTAGAAGCAAGGGCAGACGAACGCGACACGCGAGGGTTCATTTCAATCACGATCATTCGGCCATTGGCCGGGTTGATCGAGAACTGCACGTTTGAACCACCGGTATCTACGCCAATTTCGCGCAGAATGGCAATGGAGGCATTGCGCATCAACTGGTATTCGCGGTCGGTCAGTGTTTGTGCAGGCGCTACGGTAATGCTGTCGCCGGTGTGCACGCCCATGGGGTCGAGGTTTTCAATGGAACACACGATAATGCAGTTGTCGGCGCTGTCGCGCACCACTTCCATTTCGTATTCTTTCCAGCCAATCAGACTTTCTTCAATCAGAAGCTCGTTGGTGGGCGAGGCTTCCAGGCCACGGCGGCAAATGGTTTCGAACTCTTCGGCGTTGTAAGCGATACCGCCACCGGTACCACCCAAGGTGAAGCTGGGGCGAATAATGACCGGGAAGCCATTGCTGCCTACTTCTTTGGCAATGCGGGCCTGCACTTCCAGCGCTTCTTCCATGGAATGGGCCACACCGCTTTTTGCAGAATCCAGACCAATGCTGGTCATGGCATTCTTGAACTTCAAGCGGTCTTCGGCTTTTTCAATGGCCTCTTCTTTTGCGCCAATCAACTCGACATTGTATTTGGCCAAAACACCGTGCTTGGCCAGATCAAGCGCACAGTTCAATGCAGTTTGACCACCCATGGTGGGCAACACGGCATCGGGGCGCTCTTTTTCGATAATGCGCTCAACAACCTGCCAAGTGATGGGTTCGATGTAGGTGACATCGGCCATTTCCGGGTCGGTCATGATAGTGGCCGGGTTGCTGTTGACCAGCACCACTTTGTAACCTTCTTCGCGAAGCGCTTTACAGGCTTGGGCACCTGAGTAATCGAATTCGCAGGCCTGACCAATCACAATGGGGCCGGCGCCGATGATCAGGATTGTTTTTAGATCGTTACGCTTTGGCATAACTTCCCTTTAATTTTAAAAATTTCAATACGGTTCAGACGAGGGTGTGCACTTGGGGCCGGTTAGGCTTTGGCTGCCTTGATGTCTGAAATAAAACGGTCGAACAATTCAGCCAGATCGTGTGGACCTGGGCTGGCTTCCGGGTGACCCTGGAAGCAGAAGGCAGCCCGGTCGGTCCGCTCAAGGCCTTGAATAGAGCCATCGAACAGCGACACATGGGTAACACGCAAGTTGCCAGGCAATGAGTCGGCATCGACCGCAAAACCATGGTTCTGACTGGTAATGGCCACGCGCTTGGTTTTCAGGTCTTGAACCGGGTGGTTTGCACCGTGATGGCCAAACTTCATTTTCATGGTTTTAGCGCCGCTGGCCAAAGCCATCAACTGGTGACCCAAACAAATACCGAATACAGGCAGCTTGGTGTTGTCCAGAATGTGCTTGATGGCGGAAATTGCATAGTCGCAAGGCTCGGGGTCGCCTGGGCCGTTGCTCAAGAACACACCATCGGGGTTCAAGGCGAGTACTTTCTCCACTGGCGTTTGTGCAGGCACCACCGTAACACGGCAGCCGCGCTGGGCCAGCATGCGCAAAATATTGCGCTTGGCGCCGTAGTCGAACGCCACCACGTGGTGCGGACGCTCGCCGGTTTGGAAATGAGGTTCTTCAGCGGCCACTCCCAAGGCCCATTCGCCTTCAACCCATTCATGAACCTCGGTGCAGGAAACCACCTTGGCCAGGTCCATGCCGGCCAAGCCAGGGAAGCCTTTGGCCAATTCAATGGCGCGTTCAGCGCTGAAAGTTTCGCCGCTGTCCTCGGTCAACAGGCAGCCATTTTGGGCACCTTTTTCACGCAGAATACGGGTCAGCTTGCGGGTATCAATGCCTGCAATGCCTGGTACGCCATGCTTTTTCAGGTAATCGGCCAACGGCAGCGTTGAACGAAAGTTCGACACCAGTTCGGGCAGGTCTTTGATGACCAGACCTGACAAATGAAGCCCTGAGGATTCTTCGTCTTGCGGGTTGGTACCCACATTCCCGATGTGCGGATAGGTGAGGGTAACAATTTGGCGACAATACGATGGGTCGGTGGCAATTTCTTGATAGCCCGTGAGCGAGGTGTTGAATACCACTTCACCCACTTTCGTGGTGGGGGCGCCAAAAGAAATGCCCTCGAATACTGTGCCGTCTGCGAGCGCGAGCAAGGCGCGCGGGTGGGCGCTTGCGACTAATTTCGACAAGGGAAACTCCAATAGATGCGACAAAACACCCGGGGACAAATAACACCCGCGCAGGCTTTTTGCCTAAGAATCATTCAGCTAGCCGAGAATTATACCCGGAACAGCCGGGTTCGGCCACACCGAAGTGCGGCCTATCCAGAAGTTTGGAAGAATTTGGTCGCAAATCAGTTGGGAAGTCTTCTGCCGTACCAACAAAGCAAAGCAACAGTGACATACATCAACAGCCCATAAACAACGACCGGGACAGCAATTTCCGCGTTACCCAACAAAGACAATGCAATTGTTAAACCCAGCGTAGAGTTCTTGACACACATCTCTATTGAAACGGTCAGACTGTCACGGGCATTCAAACCGCTTAGCTTTCCACCCAACAAACCCAGGGCGATTGCGGCGAAATTCAAAGCGACGACAGGCATCCAGGCCTGAGCAAACCAAGTGGGCATATTTTCAGATTCGCTCACTCCAATCAAAACAATAATCGCAACCAACACAAACACCGCAAACTTGTTGATTGCTGGCTCAAATTTCTGGGACAGCTCAGGTTTCTTGGCACGAACAAACATGCCAATACACACCGGAATAATCACGATCACCATCATGGTAATGAGGGTTTTCAGAAAAGGAAGTTGCAGCTCGGTGTTGGCCCCGACAAACAGCGGAAGCGCGTAGGACATGTAAAAGGGAATGGTGAGCACTGTCAACAGGCTGGCAATCACAGTCAAGGTGATGGACAAAGCCAGGTTGGCTTTGGCCATGTAAGTCAGGACGTTCGAAGTGGTGCCGCCAGGCATGACCGCCGACAAAACCAGACCAGCCGCCATGACCCCGCCGCCGAAAAGACCGCCGATTGCAAACCCCAGCAAAGGCACACCAAGCAGTTGCAACACTGTACCAACGATCACCCCTTTGGGCTGTTCTTTGATGCGTCGAAAATCTTCCACGGTCAGGCTTAAACCCATACCGATCATGATGATAAAAAGGGAAACCGGTAAACCGATCGTGATGTAGGTGTTGCCGAGCATTGTGTCTCCGAGAATATTTTTTGTTGTTCAGCTAATGTAGCCGATGGCTGAAAGATTCGCTGTCAGCAAAATGCGGTTTAATCAGCCTTTTTGAATTCTGTGCGAACAATTTGCTCAAGAAAGTCGGCGACCACCCGGGTTTTCAGGGACAACTGGCTGCTTAAACCCGGTGGAAACACCAAGTACATGGGCAAACCGCCTGTGGCCGGGTTGTCGCAATACCAATCTGAAAGAATTTCAACCAGTTCGCCACGTGCCAAGGCGCCCTGCAGCATCCAGTCTGCGCTTCGACCCAAACCCAAACCCGACTGAATGGCACGCACCACCATCATTGGACTGGAACAGGTAAGCCATGAAATCACCCGGTGCTTTTGACTGGGCTGCGCGCCGTTCTTGGGCCAGAACTCCCATTCCTTTTGGTCGCCTCGCTGAGAAAATGCAATGCACTGGTGGTGTACCAAATCGGCCGGGGTTTGCGGTACGCCATGCTTTTCAAGGTAAGCGGGTGCGGCATACAGCTTTCGCCAAATGGTGGCCACTTTGCGGGCCCGCAAGGTGGAGTCTTGCAACAAGCCAACACGCAAAGCAATATCAAAGCCTTCTTCTACAATCATTGCGTTGCGGTTGGAGAGGTCCACTTGCAGTTGCACATCGGGGTACTTGGCATGAAATTCAGACAGGCGGGGTGCGAGTATCTTTTCGCCCACGATCACCGGAAGGCTGATACGAACGGTTCCGTGCGGCTGCCCGCTTTGCAGTTGGGTAATCGCATCACGCGCCTCTTGCTGACTTTCCAGCATGCGCTGCGCATACAGTTTATAAATTTCGCCTGCCTCAGTAATTTTGACCTGCCGCGTGGTGCGGTTAAGCAGACGGATATTCAAATGGGCCTCGAGCTGCGCAATGGCTCGGCTGATACTGGACGGGTTCTCGCCTTTCAGCTTGGCCGCAGCCGCAAAGCTACCTGTGTTGACCACCATCAGGAAAGTTTCAGCGGCTTGAAGTTCATTGAAATTGTTGCTCATGGCGCAATGGTGTAATTCGATACCGGTAGTTTATTTGCACAATGTACATCAATACCATGACTTCACACCATCTCAAAAGGAGTGTGAATCATGAACGAATGGCCCGAAAACCTCACTGGCCTGGACCTGAACTGGAACCTGTTTGAAACCGCAAACAAGGCAGTCAGGACAACATTAATTTTGCTGATTGTTTTGGCTGGCATTGGCCTGGCCCAAGCCACGAATCTGACCACTGAGCTGCCCACCGTGCTGGTGACCGAAACCACGGAATGGCTGAACTTTTCTGGCTGGTTTTCTGACGGTGCAATTGGCGGATTTGACGCAGCAGGTGCCAGCATTGGGGGTTGGTAAGACCAGAATGACACAACTGTAATCATGCAGTGGGAAGTTTGTCATTCGAAAGGTCGCACAGTGGAACTGGATTCGGTACGAGGTCGTGCCGAATCTTCAACCACTGGAGACCGCCATGAAAACATTCGCACAAACTTGCTTTGCAATCGCCATAAGCACAGCATCCACCCTTGCTTTGGCAAACAACCCGGTGAATCAACCGATGACCGAATGCGAGAAAGCCAAGGCCACCAAGACAACGGAAATTGCTCAACAAACCACACACCATGATGTGGTGATTCAAGCGATTGCCAAGGCAATGCATGAACCAAAAACAAAGTATTAACTGCAAATTCGCTGCGGCGGCCAGCGCCACCAAGCCGCCACAACAGCGAGAGCGAACAGAGTATAGGCCAGGGCAAATACCCAGCCTGGGGCCTGGTAGAACATCACGCCATGCACCCAATGCTGAATGAAACTGCCCTGGTAAACACCCTGCCCAGCCTGCAAACGCAACCAGTTTTCAAGCGTAGTAAGCGGGCATTCAATGCCCAGCCAACTTTCAAGAACAACCACTGAAATTGCAAGCAGGTGTATGGCCCTGAACCACCAGCGGTTTACCCAAGGCCAACACAACAAATTGCCCAAGATGATCAGCAGCAAACCACCCACCACAAATAGCACAATGGCAAAGTGGATCAGCAACACCAGGTCAGCAAGATTTGAATAATTCATGCATTGAGCATAAACAAAAAGCCCCTCGATGTGAGGGGCTTTTCATTGACCGAATTACATGGGCAGTTTAGAAATTGGCAACGGCCATTTCGGTGACACCCTGGTAACCATTCACTATGCTGTCGCGCAAGCCAGGCACTGTATTCAACACATGGTCGGCGAAGAAGCGGGAAGTCAAAATCTTGTCGCTGTAGAAACTGTCTGTTTCGCCAGCCTTGATTTTTGCTTCTGCGGCCAACAGCGCACGCGCCATTTGCCAGCCAGCCACTGTGGTGCCGGCCAGTTTCAGATAAGGCACTGAACCGGCAAACACTGCGTTGGGGTTGCCTTTCATGTTGTCGACTACAAACTGTGCTGCATCCAGGAATGAGGCGCGGGCCGCATCCAGACGCGCTGCCACTGCCTTGGCGTGTGCAGAACCGGATTCATTCAACTGAACCACTGTGCGTGCAATTTCCGCACACAGGGCTTTGACCATGGCACCACCGTCACGCGAGGTTTTGCGGCCCACCAGGTCGTTGGCCTGAATGGCGGTTGTGCCTTCGTAGATGGTCAGGATTTTTGCATCGCGGTAGTACTGCGCTGCACCTGTTTCTTCAATGAAGCCCATGCCGCCGTGTACCTGCACACCGGTGGATGTCACATCGATACTCATTTCAGTCGACCAGCCTTTAACCAGCGGCACCATGAATTCATACACAGCCATGTTTTGCTTGCGTGTGGCTTCATCGGCGTGGAAATGGGCGGCATCGTATGCAGCACCGGCCACGCAAGCCATGGCGCGCGCAGCTTCAACCTGCGAACGCATGCTCATCAACATGCGCTTCACATCGGGGTGGTGAATAATGGCAACGGCTTCGTTGGCAGAGCCATCAACCGGGCGAGACTGCACGCGGTCGTTGGCGTACTGCACGGCTTTTTGATAAGCACGCTCGGCCAAACCAATGCCCTGAACACCCACCTGGAAACGGGCGGCGTTCATCATCACGAACATGTACTGCAAACCCTTGTTCTCTTCACCCACCAGGTAACCAATTGCGCCCTGGCCCACTTCACCCTTGTTGTCGCCGTACAGCAGCACCGCGGTTGGCGAGGCCTTGATGCCCAGCTTGTGTTCGATGGATGCGCAGTACACATCGTTGCGTTTGCCCAAAGAACCGTCTTCGTTCACCAAAAACTTGGGCACTACGAACAGACTGATGCCTTTCACGCCTTCGGGCGCATCGGGGGTACGGGCAAGCACCAAGTGCACAATGTTGCCGGCCATGTCGTGTTCACCGTAGGTGATGTAGATTTTCTGGCCAGAAATACGATAGGTGCCATCGCCTTGCGGCACGGCTTTGGAACGCACCAGCGCCAGGTCTGAACCGGCCTGTGGCTCGGTCAGGTTCATGGTGCCGGTCCATTCGCCGGAAATCATTTTGGGGATATACGTTTCTTTCAGTTGCTGGCTGCCTGCCACCAACAACGCTTCAATTGCGCCATCGGTCAGCAAGGGGCACAACGCAAAGCTGAGGTTGGCGCCGTTGACCATTTCCATGCAAGGTGTTGCCACCAGCTTGGGCAGACTTGGCCGCCAAATTCAGCGGGGTGCTGCAGACCTTGCCAGCCTTGCTCGCCGAAGGCTTTGAATGCCTCTTTGAAGCCTTTGGCTGTGGTTACAACGCCGTCTTTCCAGTTGGCGGCCTCTACGTCGCCCGACCAGTTCAATGGGGCTACCACTTCGCTGGTGAACTTCGCATTTTCATTCAGAACCGCATCCACGGTTTCCTCGGTTGCATCTTCACAACCGGGCAACTGGGATACTTGATCCAAGCCGGCCAATTCTTTCAAGACAAACATCATGTCTTTGACTGGGGCGTTGTAACTCATTGTCGTCTCCTGATACAGCTTTGCGTTTTTGATTACTTACAGTTTTGTAATTACAGCTTTTCAGTCAGCTGTGGCACTACGTCGAACAGGTCGCCCACCAAACCATAGTCGGCCACACCAAAAATTGGTGCTTCGGGGTCTTTGTTCACAGCCACAATCACCTTGCTGTCTTTCATGCCGGCCAGGTGCTGAATGGCACCGGAAATACCGAAGGCCATGTACAACTGGGGTGCCACGATTTTGCCGGTTTGGCCCACTTGCCAGTCGTTGGGTGCATAGCCTGCATCCACTGCAGCACGAGAAGCGCCGATGGCCGCATTCAGTTTGTCGGCCAAGGGGTTCAACACGCTGAAGTTTTCAGCAGAGCCCATACCGCGACCACCAGAAATAATAGTGCCTGCGGCTGTCAGTTCAGGGCGATCGCTCTTGGCCACTTCGCGACTTACGAATGTGGACTTGCCAGAATCGGCAGCGGCGCTCAGGTTTTCAATGGCAGCAGAACCGCCTTCGGCCGCAACCGGGTCGAATGCAGTTGTGCGAACGGTGATGACCTTGGTGGCGTCAGAGGACTGAACCGTGGCGATCACGTTGCCGGCGTAAATTGGGCGTGTGAAGGTGTCTGCGCTTTCAACACTGATGATGTCGGAAATTTGAGCAACATCCAGCTTGGCGGCAACACGCGGCAACACGTTTTTACCCACACTGGTTGAGGGTGCCAAAATGTGGCCGTAGTTGCCAGCAATTGCCAGAATTTGCGCAGCCAGGTTTTCTGCCAACTGGTCGCCCAGTGAGTCAGAATCTGCAACCAATACCTTGGCCACACCAGCAGCCTTGGCGGCTTGTTCCGCAGCAGCGCCACAACCCTTGCCGGAAACCAGCACGTGAATGTCGCCACCAATTTTCTGGGCCGCAGCGATGGTGTTCAGCGTAGCGGGCTTGATACTTTGATTGTCGTGTTCTGCAATAACGAGTACTGACATGATTTGTGCTCCTTGAATCCCTGACTTAAATGACTTTCGCTTCGTTCTTCAGCTTGTCGACCAACGTGGCCACGTCGGGCACGGTGATACCAGCGGAACGTGTGGGGGGGTCACTTACTTTCAGGGTTTTGATACGTGGATCAACATTCACGCCCAAATCCGCAGGCTTGATGGTGTCGATCTGCTTTTTCTTGGCCTTCATGATGTTGGGCAAAGTCACATAGCGTGGCTCGTTCAGGCGCAGGTCAGTTGTAACAACCGCTGGCAGGCTCAAGCTAACTGTTTCCAGGCCGCCGTCTACTTCACGGGTTACATTCACTTTGCCGCCTTCAACCACAACCTTCGATGCGAATGTGCCCTGTGGCATGTCGGCCAAGGCAGCCAGCATTTGACCAGTTTGGTTGCAATCGTCGTCGATGGCCTGCTTGCCCATGATGACCAGGTCAATGCCTTCTTTCTCAACAATCGCTTTCAGGATTTTGGCCACAGCCAGAGGCTGCAACTCAACATCGGTTTCAACCAGAATGCCGCGATCCGCGCCAATGGCAGCCGCAGTGCGCAGTGTTTCAACACATTGGGCCACGCCACAGCTTACGGCGATCACTTCAGTTGCAACGCCAGCTTCTTTCAGGCGTGTTGCTTCTTCTACGGCGATTTCGTCGAAGGGGTTCATGGACATTTTTACGTTGGCGATATCTACGCCAGAACCATCGCTTTTGCAGCGCACTTTTACGTTGTAATCGACTACGCGTTTAACGGGTACCAGGATCTTCATGCAAGCCATCCCTTCTTGAAATTGGAAAATGTGTAATTTGGATTATACGAAGCGTTTTCTCAAAAAACGCACGATCGTTCGATTTTTCATAGAGTCTACACTCTAAGGGGGGGGTTTGTCGAGGTTATTGGTAGCGCGCGCAGATCGATTTCATGGCCGAAAAGCAGCATTCATCGATTTCATCCCGGCTTCGAATTGTGCAATCCAGATCGATGACCCGCCCGGTTGAAAGGCTATACACCAAGCCCCCCACCGCCACCGGCTCTCCCCGCGCCCAGGCAGCGTTCACGGCCGGGCTCAAAGCCGCCAAGCGCACCTGCTGAATCACATTCAGCTCGCACAACTTGTCGACATTCCGGTGGGCCTCTTCGAGCGATGCCGGGTTGAACAGCTGGTGATCGTGGGCCAGTTCACGCACACCCTCAAGCCAGTCGCCCGGCGAACCGCCCGCATGCAAACCCAAAGCAATGCGTACGCCGCCACAGTTGTGATGCCCAAACACCAACAGGTGCTTCACCTTCAAGCTGTCAATAGAAAACTGAATGGCAGTTTGCAAACTCAGGTCGTTCAAACCGGCCTGATTGGCCACGTTTTTATAAACGAACAGCTCGCCAAGATTGCTTTGCAGCAGGGTGTTGGGGTCTGCCCGACTGTCGCAGCAGCTAATCACGGTAAAGGCTGGGCTTTGCCCCGCCGAGAGCCGCTTGAAATAATCGGGATCCTGAGCGGTAATTTGCGCCACCCATTCGGCATTGCGTGCCAGCATTTCGCCGAGTCGTTCCTCTGAGTAAGGCGCAGGAGTCGAGAATATCAAGATGCAAGCGCCTCCACATGGGCATACACAGAATCGGCCAAGGCCTCCAACTCGTAACCGCCTTCCAGCGTACTGACCAGTTTTCCGTCGCAATATTCCTCAGCCACCCGTTTCAAAAACTGCGTAATCCAACCGTAGTCCTCAGTGGTCAATTGCATGTCGGCCAGCGGGTCACTTTCATGGGCATCAAACCCGGCCGAAACCAACACCAGCTGAGGCTTGAAGCGATCAATTGCATCGACCCAGTGGGTTTGAATGGCCTGCTTGATTGCCTCGCGACCACCGCCGGGTTGAATCGGGCAATTCACCATGTTGCGCGCACCGTCGAGCCCACCGCTGAAGGGATAAAGCGGCGACTGAAAAGTGCTGCACATCAACACCTTGGGATTGTTGGCAAACGCATGCTCAGTGCCGTTGCCGTGGTGCACATCAAAGTCCACGATCAACACACGCTCCAAGCGGTAGGCATCAATGGCATGTTGTGCAGCAATGGCGACGTTATTGAACACACAAAAGCCCATGGCCCGGTCTACGCAGGCATGGTGACCTGGCGGACGAACGGCACAAAAGGCATTGTTCACAGCATGGGCCATCACCAAATCGACCGCATGCACGCAAGCACCCGCAGCGCGGCGTGCCGCATCCAGCGAGAACTCGGACAAGGTGGTGTCGCCATCGATGTCGATGTTGCGCTTCAAAGGGAAACGGGCCTTGATACTTTCAACATAGGCCGGGTTGTGCACTGCGGTCACGGCAGACCATGCCACCTCTGGAGCCTCACAATGCACCAAACGTGGCCAAAGCTCGGAAGATTCCAGTTTTTCTCGAATCACGCGCAAACGAGCCATGCTCTCGGGGTGACCAAGACCGGGATTGTGCAGGGCGCAATCAGAATGGGAAATATAGGCTGTGGTCATGGCTTAGGCCCGAACAGCAAGGGAATGCTGGGTTATAGTGAATAACAGACCTGCCAATTCAAGCAAACACGCGCCGGGTCGACCGCTACTTCTTTTTATTACGCCTATACCGGACATGCTGACTCCTTTTGTGACTACTCAACGAATCTTATCAAGCTTTGCCACCATTCTAATCAGCACAGCACTGTGCACTCAAGCCGTACAGGCCCAAGAGACCGACAAGGTTAATTTTGCCGAACACAAAAATGCGACAGCCCTGGCAGAGCGACTGAAAGCCAAAGAGGGCATCCCAGCCAGCACCACACTTGAACTGTTGAAACAGGCGGAACTTCTGCCCCAAGTGGTGAAGGCCGTAAAGCCACCCAAAACCAAGGGCGTGCGCAACTGGGACACCTACCGCAGCCGTTTTGTGGAACCCTACCGCATTCGCAAAGGCGTGGAGTTTTGGGACGCCAACCTGGAAACCTTGAAAGAGGCTGAGGCCCAATACGGCATTCCACAGGAAGTGATTGTGGCCATTATTGGTGTGGAAACCATTTACGGGCAACACATTGGCAATTACCGGGTACTCGATTCACTGGCCACACTGGCCTTTGCTTACCCTGAAGGCCAACGCGACCGATCCGAGTTTTTTCTCAGTGAACTCGAGGCCTTCATCGCCCTTTGCAACAGAACTCACCTGGATGCACTGGAGGTGAAAGGCTCGTATGCGGGTGCAATTGGTTTGGGCCAGTTCATGCCCAGCTCATGGACTGCATTTGCAGTCGATGGCGACGCCGACGGCATCGTGGATTTATTCCACAGCCGCCGCGATGCAATTTTCAGTGTGGCCAATTTCCTGAAAGTGCACGGCTGGGAAACTGGCAAAGCCACTCGCGTGCTGGTGGACATTGAACATGCGGACAATTTGAAAGAATTGCTGGCGCCCGACATCGTACCCACCTTTACCCCGGCTGTGATGCGGCAAAAAGGCGTGAAATTGAATGGTGAAACGCTGCCCGATGAAAAACTGGCGCTGATTGAGTTGGTGCGGGGAGATGGGGAACCCGCCTTTGTGGCGGGCGGGCAAAACTTTTATGTGGTGACCCGCTACAACCGCAGCTCCTTCTATGCCAACGCCGTGCTGGAACTTAGCGAAGCGCTGAAACTTAGAAGGGACATGCTGAACTGAGGGGCAACAGCGCGCAACTAGGCTGGAAATACACCTGTGGACAAATAGCGATCGCCGCGGTCGCACACAATAAACACGATGGTGGCGTTTTCAACTTCCTCGGCAATTTTCAGGGCAATATGCGCTGCACCTGCTGCTGAAATACCGCAGAAAATACCTTCTTCGGCCGCCATTTTTCGGGCCATTTCTTCGGCTTGAAGCTGGGTAACCTGCACAACACGGTCTACCCCGGCTGGCTTGTAAATTTTAGGCAGGTACTCTTGCGGCCATTTGCGAATACCCGGAATTTGCGACCCCTCGCTGGGTTCAGCGCCAATGATTTGCACATTGGGGTTTTGGCTTTTCAGGTAACGAGACACTCCCATGATTGAGCCTGTGGTGCCCATGGCACTGACAAAGTGGGTCACCTTGCCACCTGTATCACGCCAAATTTCAGGGCCTGTGGTTTCAAAATGCGCCAGCGGGTTGTCTTCATTGGCGAACTGGTCAAGAATCACGCCCTTGCCCTGATCTCGCATTTGCTCGGCGAGGTCGCGCGCATATTCCATGCCGCCTTTTTGTGGCGTCAGAATAATTTCCGCGCCAAAGGCACGCATGGTTTGGCGGCGTTCAATGCTGAGGTGTTCAGGCATGATCAACACCATGCGATAACCACGAATGGCTGCAGCCATGGCCAAGGCAATGCCGGTATTGCCTGAGGTGGCTTCAATCAGCGTGTCACCAGGCTTGATAGTGCCGCGGGCTTCGGCACGCTTGATCATGGAAATTGCGGGGCGGTCCTTGACTGAGCCGGCTGGGTTATTGCCCTCTAGTTTGCCCAGAATCACATTGCCGCGATCGGCATTGGCCTTGCCTGGCAAACGTTGTAACTGCACCAAGGGGGTGTTGCCGATGGTGTCTTCAATGGTGAGGTATTTCACAGCCGGATCACTTTTAAACAACGGTAATCCGGCTATTTTAGCTTAATGTGGGTGCACAACACCGTCACGCAGCGCTGGCCTGTGTTCGATCCACTGTGGCAGAAGCGAAGCAATGATCATGGAGAACAAACCCAGCACCATGCCCAGCAGCTGGGGCGGCCAAATTTCGCTTGGGAAAAAGTTTTTGGCGATCAGCCAACTGCTGACACCCACCACAATTGACACAACTGCGCCTTGGCTGGTGGCCTTCGACCAGTACAAACCAAAAACAAGCGGTACAAAAGCAGCCGCCAAAGTAATTTCGTAAGCGCTCTCCACCATCTCGAAAATAGACGAATCGCTGTTGATGGCAAACGCCACCACAATGATGGTGAATACAAACACTGAAATACGCATGGTCAATAACAAGGCCTTGTCGTTCATTTTGGGATAAATGTTCTTGACAATGTTCTCTGCGAAAGACACGGACGGTGCCAGCAAAGTGGCACTGGAGGTACTCATGATGGCCGAGATCAGTGCGCCAAAGAATATGATTTGGGCAAACAAAGGTGTGTGCATCAACACCAGGTTGGGCAACACCATTTGCGAGTCCTCCGACACCATGGCGGTGAAGGTGGCGGGGTCAATCATGATGGCACCGTAGGCCAGAAACACCGGAATGAATGCGAAGAAAAAGTACATGGAGCCACCCAGTACAGCGCCACGCACAGCGGTTTTCTCGTTTTTTGCTGAACTGATGCGCTGAAAAATGTCCTGCTGGGGAATTGAACCAAAAGCCATGGTCAGAAAGGCGCCCACAAACGGCACCCAGAGCACATAGCTGAATTCTTCCGGGAAAAACTGCAGCTTGCCTGCAGCCTCTGCATGATCAACCACCGTGCCTACACCACCCGCCAGGTCAGCCACAATCCACATGATGTAAACCAAGCCAGCCGCAATCACCACCATCTGGATGAAATCCAGCACCGCCACTGACAACATGCCACCGAACAAGGTGTAGATAAGCACCACACTGGCGCCGATCACCATGCCCCATTCCTGGGAAACCGCACCATCGGTGAGCACGTTGAAGATCAATCCCAGTGCACTGATTTGCGCAGCAACCCAACCCAGGTAAGACACCACAATACAGGCGCTGCAGAAAATTTCGACCGCCCGGTTGTAACGCACCCGGTAGTAGTCGCCCAAAGTCAGCAAATTCAGGCGATAAATTTTGGGCGCGATGAACAAACCAGCCAGAATCAGGCACATGGAAGCACCAAACGGGTCGGCCACAATGCCACTCAAACCCTCTTCCACAAAGGTGGAGGAAATGCCCAGCACAGTTTCCGAGCCAAACCAGGTCGCAAACACTGTGGCTGTAACAATGGGCAGGGAAAGGTGCCGGCCAGCCACGGCGTAATCCGCCGCACTACTTACATTTCTGGCCACATACAGGCCAATGAGCACAGAAACCAGCAAATATGCAACAACGGAGGCAAGCAACATCTTGAAAACCCACCAGAGAGAAAAATTGATTTCGGATTATAGGCAAGAAATGTGCGCGCTGCTAGAACAAGCCTTTCGGCCCGGAGTAGCCGATTAAAAACGGCCACAACAGGTCGAGTGCCACCACACCAAACAGCACAGCCAGCATCAACACCATCCAGAACAAAGCCCGGTTCAATCGCTTTTGCTGCTTGACCAATTGTTCAATTTGATCATCGACCCGACCATTGGAGTGCGTGAGCGTTTGATGCAAGAGGCGCGGCAAGGCAGGCAGAATTTGTGACCATTGCGCAGCCTCCCATTGCAGACTGGACTGAAAACCCTTGAAGCCAATTTGCTGGTGCATCCAGTTTTCAAGGTAGGGCTTGGCGGTTTTCCACAGGTCAAGATCGGGGTCGAGTTGGCGGCCAAGGCCCTCCACGTTCAACAGGGTTTTTTGCAACAGCACCAGTTGAGGCTGAATTTCAACATTGAAGCGGCGGGAAGTTTGAAACAGACGCATCAGTGCCTGCCCCAGCGAAATTTCCTTCAACGGTTTGCCAAAGAAAGGTTCAATGCAGGCACGAATGGCGGATTCGAGCTCGTCGATGCGCGTGCCCTTGGGCACCCAGCCCGACTGCACATGCAACTCGGCCACTCGCTTGTAGTCTTGCCGGAAAAAAGCCAGGAAGTTTTGCGCCAGATATTGTTTATCGACATCGCTGAGGGTGCCGACAATGCCGAAGTCCAACGCAATGTAGCGACCGAAATCCTCGGGCTGATCACCCACGTAAATATTGCCAGGGTGCATGTCCGCGTGGAAAAACCCGTCGCGAAACACCTGGGTAAAGAAAATTTCCACGCCTTCGCGCGACAGTTTTTTCAAATCAATGTTGTTCTCGCGCAGCCGCTCGATCTGGGAAATCGGAATGCCGTGCATGCGCTCCATGGTGATCACGGTGCTACAGCAATAGTCCCAATACATTTCGGGTACGCGCAGCAAGTGGCCACTGCCCGAAGTAGGCGAAAAATTTCGACGCAACTGCGATGCATTGGCCGCCTCGCGCATTAAATCCAGTTCATCGTGCAAGTATTTGTTGAACTCGGCCACCACTTCCCGGGGCTTTAAGCGCTTGCCATCGGATGAAATTTTTTCAATCCAGCGGGCAGCGGTTTTCATCAAAGCCAGGTCTTTGTCAATCACCTCAATCATGCCGGGGCGCAGTACTTTCACCGCCACTTTCTGACCTTCATTGGCTCCTTCGCGAATCACTGCAAAGTGAACCTGGGCAATGGAAGCACTGGCCACGGGGATGTTCTGGAAATCCAGAAACATGTCATCAATTTGACGACCCAGGCTGGCTTCAATCAATTCACGGGCTTTCTCGGAAGAAAACGCGGGCACCTGGTCTTGCAACTTGGCCAACTCGTCGGCCACGTCTTCGGGCAACAAATCGCGCCGGGTCGACAACAGCTGACCAAACTTCACAAACAAGGGGCCCAGGTCTTCCAGCGCACGGCGCATGCGTTCGCCGCGTGGGGCCTGCACATGCGAGCGTGAAGAAATCAGCGTGAGAAACCACTTGGCCAAGCCATTGTTGATTGAGTCGGCGGCAATCAGGAACAGGCCATACTTTCGGGCCACCAATGCAATGCGTGCCAAACGGCGAAGCTTCATTTGGGCGCACCCAACTTGGCAAGGCGCTTTTCCAGCCGGGCCAGCTCGTCGCGCAGTTGGTTTACTTCATCGCGAAAAGTGTCGAACTCAGAAGCAGTGGGTGTCATGGCTTTTTCATGCACCACATACTCGCGCAAGTTGCTTTTAAAACGTTGCACCACATCGCGGGCATTGGTACCCAGAGCAGACAAGGTATTCATTACCCACACCGCCTGCGCATCGCCCACCACGCGGGCCAAATCGCGCTCGGGGTCCCAGCTCAAGTCGTTGATTACGGTAGACACAGTTTGCGCAAAGTCCATGTCGCCCTCGATGGCGGCTTTTCTGGACATGCTGTTGGGGTTGCTGACCGAGCCGATCAAATCGGCCCATTGCATGGAAATGGTGGTGTCAGCGGATGCCGCAACCCCATTGGTGGCGTTGCTCGGCTGAAAATAGCCTTGGTCATTGACACGCAAGTTCAGGGACATGGGAGCAATGCTGAGTGCCAGAACCTTGCCCGCTTCCTTTTGCAGTTTGGTCTTGCTGCTGCGCTGTTGATCCAGCAAATGGTTTAGTACCAAGCACACAGTCTGGGTGACTGTGGCTGACATCAAGTTCAAGGGGGCAGACAGCAAACCACCTGCCGCAGCTGCGCCTTTGGCTTGACCAGAGGAAAGCAGTTTAGAGGCGAACTGAAAAAACAATACGGGGGGACTGGCCAAGGCACACTTCCAACAATCAAAAATTTGTTTGAGTGTAACCCAGCCGGGCAAGCCAAGCCCGGCGGGTGAGGTCAAAATTTACAGATTGTGAATGCCTGAAAGAACCCATCCACCGCCTGAAACTGGACGGGACATGATCCACAACTCATTGATTTCTTCAGCGGCGGCGTCTTGCTCCTCGCGCAACATACCAGTGAAGGCCACTGTCGCGATTTGCTCGTCCACGTCGGTCTCGAAACCAATCAGCTGGGCATCCAGCGTAACCACGTCGGTGCGGTTCACTGCATTGCCACGGGCTTCAATTTCAGCACGTAGATGGTCCACCACATCGTCGCTACAGTATTCACGCAAACCGTCAACATCGCCCTTGTCAAAAACCCCTTGCATGGTCACAAAGAACTTCTTGGCGCTGTTCACAAAATTGGCTTCATCAAACCCGGCAGGCAGGTCTTTTACGGGTGTAGCGGCTGGCATTGGTGCGTCGAAGGCGGAGGCATTGCCAAACTGGCCAAAGCCTTGGTCGTTGCGCGGCGCGCCCATGCCCGGGACCGGGTCGTTAATGGGGTTTGTTGACGCTTGACGATAACTGTTTTGGCCAGAACCTGTTGCGCCCGGTGCGCTGTAGGCAGGGCGAGGCTTTGCAGCCTGCTGACCACGCAACATACGAACCAGGAACATGACCGCAAACACAGCGGCGGCGATCATCAACATGGTGCCCAGGAATTCAGCCATGCCGGCGCCGAAGCCCAGATAACCGAACAAGGCTGCCAGGCCCAAACCGGCCGCCAAGCCGCCCAAGGGGCCCAGGAAACGGTTACGTGGCGCAGCAGCCGTGCCTGCGGTAGCGCCCGCAGGGTTGGTAGCCTGCTGCTTGCTGGGTGCTGTACTGGTGGTGCCAGAAGGTGCCGTAGATGGAGACTTCTGGAACTGGGAAGGTGCAGAGCGGCCAAAACTGCCGCCGCCACCCAAGCGACGCGCTTCTGCATCGGTTGGAAGTACACTCAAGCCAAGAAATGCAGCCACAACGGCCAACACAGACAATCGAACAGACCAAACTCGGGTTTTCACAGCAAAAGCCTCCAGAATAATAATTTTTCGCATGCACCAAATAGACAAACTCAGGCGAATTTGGTTCCTTGGTGTAGCGCCACGACACCTGCAGTGAAGTTGGTGTATTTCACTTGGTCGAATCCACTTTCAAGCATGATGCTCTTCAGGGTTTCCTGATCGGGGTGCATGCGAATGCTCTCGGCTAAATATTGGTAACTGGCACTGTCTTGCGCCACGATTTGACCAATTTTTGGCAAAACCTGGAATGAATACATATCGTAGGCGGGCGCCAGCAAAGGATTCACTTTCGAGAACTCAAGTACCAGCACCTTGCCACCCGGCTTGATTACCCGGCGCATTTCGCTCAAGGCCACATCTTTGTGGGTCATGTTGCGCAAACCAAACGCCACAGTAACCACATCGAAGTAATTGTCGGGAAATGGCAGCTTTTCCGCATCGCAAAGGGCCATTTTCGGCAAATACCCATGATCAATCATGCGATTTCGACCCACTCGCAACATACTTTCATTGATGTCGGTCAGCCAAACTTCACCGCTCGGGCCCACTTTGTCCAGAAAAGCCTTGCTGAGATCGCCGGTACCGCCGGCAATGTCGAGCACCTTCATCCCGGGGCGAACCCCGGCCGCGCGCACAGTGCTTGCCTTCCACAGGCGATGCATGCCACCCGACATGAGGTCATTCATGATGTCGTATTTGGCCGCTACCGAATCAAATACTTCGGCTACTTTCTTGGCTTTCTGGTCTTCAGGAACCTTCTCGAAGCCGAAATCGGTAATTTTGTCGTTCATCGTGATGTGTGGCGTTATTTAGTGGCTTGCGCAGGCGCCGCCTTTCTTTTGTTCAAATGGAATGTTTTCAGGTGCGTTGGGTTCTCGGCTCGCGCCGGCTGCTTTCATGCGTTCCAGATAGTCTTCCCACAAACCTTCCTGGTTTTCGCCCATCCACAGCAGGTATTGCCAGCTAAACAAGCCTGAATCATGACCATCCGAGAAAAACGGCTTGATGGCATACATGCCCACAGGCTCGAGATTGTTGATGGTTACTTCTTTTTTACCCACTTGCAGGGTTTCCTGCCCAGGGCCATGTCCACGAACCTCGGCCGAGGGTGAATACACCCGCAACAGCTCGAATGGCAGGTTAAAACAGGCGCCGGTGTCGAACTCAATTTCGAGTACCTTGGACTTTTGATGCACCACAATGCGGGTTGGGGTGGGGATATTGGTGGTTTCCATGCTGCTTAGGGTCTTTGGAATGCGTAATCCTCAAGTGTATCTCATCAAGGCCAACAGCGGTTTACACCACCGCGCGGGATTAATTTGATGACGATTCATTCAAGTGTCATATTACTGTCATGGAAATCCACTACTTTAGGTGGCATTGCACAAAACAAATATGCCAGAGAAGAGGAAAAACGAGATGTCCAGCACCATCCTAGTTGTTGAAGATGAACCCGCGATTGCCGAATTGATTGCCGTCAACCTAAGCTTTGCTGGGCACAAAGTGCTGCGGGCCGCTGATGCGGACCAGGCCAAAACCCTGATCACCGCTGAATTGCCTGACCTGGTGTTGCTGGACTGGATGCTACCCGGTAAAACCGGCATTCAGTTTGCGCATGAATTGCGCGGTCACGAGCGTACGCGCCATGTGCCAGTGATCATGTTGACTGCCCGCACCGAAGAACAAGACAAAGTAGATGGCCTGGAAGCCGGCGCAGACGACTACATCACCAAGCCCTTCTCGCCCAAAGAACTACTGGCACGAATCAAAGCTGTGTTGCGTCGCCGTGCGCCCCAGTTGACTGACGATATTGTTGAAGTACACGGCCTGAAACTGGACCCGGTGACACACCGAATTATGGGCCATGACAAGATTATCGACATGGGCCCCACAGAATTCCGCTTGCTGCACTTCTTTATGACCCACCCAGAGCGCGTGCACAGCCGCACCCAGTTGCTGGACCAAGTGTGGGGCGACCATGTATTTGTTGAAGAGCGCACCGTGGATGTACATATTCGACGACTGCGCCAGGCTCTGACCATTTCCGGACATGACCGCCTCATTGAGACGGTTCGCGGTGCCGGCTACCGTTTTACTGCAACGCAAAATGAGGGTGCACTAAACTAAGGGCTCCCCTGGAAGGGATATTCCCCTAGAATACGCACCTATGGCGTTCATCTTTTTTCGATTGATACTGTTGGCCATGGTGCTGGGTGCAGCCGCCATCGTGGGTCAAATGGTTGCTGGCCACAAAGGCGCAGTGGCGGGGTCTATCTTGGCCTCGCTTTTCATTTATGCCCTGCATGTGCGCTCCGGCCTTCGAATTATCGAATGGCTGGACAACTTCAAGGTTGAAAACGTGCCCGACGTGTCGGGCTGGTGGGATGACCTTGCCGCAAAGCTGTTTCGCTACCTGCGCTTACACCAACGTCAACAACAGGCACTCACCAATGCACTGGTGTCATTCCGCACCGCGGCGCAAGCCCTGCCCGACGGGGTAGTCACGCTTGATTCCGAGGGGCACATTTCCTGGTGCAACGACACAGCTCAAGACCACCTGGGCTTGAAATTGGGCAGTGACATAGGGCAGCCCCTCATTAACCTGGTTCGCAACCCAAACTTCTCCAAATACATTCGCAGCCGCTCTTGGGAGCAACCCTTGATCATGACTGCGCCACGCAGCCGAAGCAAGGTTTTGTCGGTGCAATTGGTCAGCTACGGCGACCAACAAATGCTGGTGTTGTCTCGCGATGTCACCCAGGTTGAAAAACTGGAACGAATGCGACGCGATTTCATTGCCAATGTGTCACATGAGCTGAAAACACCGTTGACTGTGCTGAGCGGTTTTCTGGAAACATTCCGGGACCTGCCGTTGAGCAAAGAACAGCAAACCGAATACCTGAATTTGATGTACACCCAGGCCAATCGCATGCAAAACCTAGTGGAAGACCTGCTGGCCTTGTCGGCGCTGGAGTCTTCACCCAACGCAGGCGAAGGTGGCGAGCCAGTTGACCTGAGCGGAATTGCCCAAAAAACAGGCGATGAAGCACAACAACTGTCGGCCGGAAAACACAATATTTCTGTGGATGTTGAAAAGGGCCTGATGGGCTTTGGCAACTCGGCTGAAATTTTCAGCGCATTCTCGAATATCGTGACCAATGCGGTGCGCTACACACCGGAGAAAGGAAACATCACGATTACGCTTCGACGCTCAGAAAACGAAATTGGCAAAGCCTGTGCCGCTTTTGTGGTGCGCGACACCGGCATTGGTATTTCGGCAGAACACATTCCGCGTTTGACTGAGCGTTTTTACCGTGTAGACCGCAGCCGTTCAAGAGAAAGTGGCGGCACGGGTTTGGGCTTGGCGATTGTGAAACATGTGGTGCAACGCCACGATGGCGAACTGGACATTCAAAGCCGACCAAATGCAGGCAGTACCTTCACCATTCTGATGCCGCTGGCGAAGGCTGGTGCCGCTGCTTCGAAAGCGGCTTTGGCTGAAGCAACGACGGTAGTTGGCGCTTAGTTCGGTTTGAATGCCACATCACCTCGCCTTAGCAAGACTTCCATTCCGGCTTGATGCTTCTGGCTTGGGGCATGCGAAACGCAGTGGCGTCTTCGCATCGATTCCTGACGGAATCGCCCCGCGCTGCGAAGCCGCCGGGAAGTCTTGCAAATCCGGCAACGCGATGCAGCACACAAACCGCCAATCGTCAGCGCGTTGCTTCGCTTGCGAAGGTAGCAATATCCTCGCTGCGCCGATCAAGAAAACCTGCCCGTTTGAATTCACCCGCCACGGTCGGCCAAAGGCCGGCACCGAGACTCGGCCCGCTTTTTTGCCGAGCGAGGTGAGTCAGGGTGAATCTCAAAAAGGGAAAAACAGGTTTTCTGGCGCGAGAGGGTATGCGCCTGAGCGAGCGAAGCGACTCAGCCCGGAAATGCTGCCAGCAATTCAGCACGCAGCGCCAACATCCATTTTGGCTTTGAATCAAGCACCCACTGCTGGCGGGGCGACAGCGACACCCCCGGTTTGGCTGCAGCCCACACGGGCGCAGGAAAGTGTTTGTCGTCTGTAAAACGGGGAATGACGTGCCAGTGCAAATGCGGCACCACGTTACCCAGCGTTGCAATATTCGCTTTGTCGGCTTTAAATACGCGAAGCACGAATTGTTCAAGCAACACCACCGCATCCATGCACAGCATGCGATCTTCACGGTTTAAATCGGAAAACTCCCGCACATGGTCGTTCCAGACCAGGCGAAGAAAGCCGGGATAATCTGCATCGACTGCCTCAATCACACGGAACTTGCTGCAATTGAACACCCAATCACCGCCCGGTGTGGCACACAGGGGGCAATTGGGATTTTGTGAAACGGAATCAGACAAGGATGCGCTCGATACCGCCGTCATTGGCTTCTTTCACGTAGTTTTGCAGCCATTCCTTGCCCAGTACATTCTTGGCAATTTCAACCACAATGTAATCGGCATCCACATTGGCGTCGTCGCTGTAGCGGCTCAAACCTTGCAAGCAAGACGGGCAGCTGGTCAAAATTTTCACATCGGCCTGTGGCGCTTTCTCACGCAGCTTGTCGGCACCCTTGCGCATTTCCTCTTCCTTGCGGAATCGAACCTGCGTGGCCACGTCTGGGCGCGACACACCAAATGTGCCCGACTCGCCGCAGCAACGATCATTTTTCGTGATGTTCTGGCCTTGCAACTCGCTGTTCATCAACTGGTTCACAACCTTCAAGGGGTCGTAAGTTTTCATGGGCGTGTGGCAAGGGTCGTGGTACATGTACTGCGTACCCGTGACGTTGTCCAGCTTCACACCTTTTTCCATGAGGAATTCATGAATGTCGATGATGCGGCAGCCCGGGAAAATTTTCTCGAACTCATAACCCTGCAACTGGTCGTAACACGTGCCACAGCTGACCACCACGGTTTTGATGTCGAGGTAGTTCAGTGTGTTGGCCACGCGATGGAACAACACACGGTTGTCGGTGATCATTTTCTCGGCTTTGTCGTACTGCCCTGCCCCACGCTGCGGGTAGCCGCAGCACAAATAACCTGGCGGCAACACGGTTTGTACGCCCACATTCCACAACATGGCTTGCGTGGCCAAACCCACCTGACTGTACAGACGTTCGGAACCACAACCGGGGAAGTAGAACACAGCTTCCGTATCGGCTTGCGTTGTTTTCGGGTTGCGGATCACTGGCACGTAATCGCTGTTCTCAATGTCGAGCAGCGCGCGCGCCGTTTTCTTGGGCAAACCACCGGGCATGGGCTTGTTGATGAAGTGAATCACCTGCTCACGAATCGGTGCCTTGCCCACCGTGGCAGGTGGCTTGGCTGTTTGCTTGTTCAACATGCCCAGCGATTTGGCCACTTTGTAAGCGCCGCGTTGCAGCTTGTAACCAATACCCGTCATGCCAACACGCATGGCTTTGATGGTGGCCGGGTCTTTCGCATTCAGGAAAGTCATGGCCAGGGCTGTGCCGGGGTTGAAGCTTTTCTTGTCCATCTTGCGCAACAAGGCACGCATGTTCATGGATACATCGCCAAAGTCGATGTCAACCGGGCAAGGCGTCAAACACTTGTGGCACACGGTGCAGTGGTCTGCAACGTCTTCGAATTCTTCCCAATGCTTGATAGACACACCACGGCGGGTTTGCTCTTCATACAGGAAGGCCTCAACCAACAATGAGGTGGCCAAAATTTTGTTGCGCGGGCTGTACAGCAGGTTGGCGCGAGGCACGTGCGTTGAACACACAGGCTTGCACTTGCCGCAGCGCAGGCAGTCTTTCACTGAAGTCGCAATGGAGCCAATGTCGCTTTGGCTCATGATCAGGCTTTCATGGCCCATCAAGTTGAAGCTGGGCGTGTAAGCGTTGGTCAAGTCGCCACCGGGCAACAGCTTGCCCTTGTTAAAGCGACCTTCCGGGTCAATGCGCTGCTTGTAGTCCTGGAAAGGCTGCAACTCTTCCTTGGTCAGGTATTGGTATTTGGTAATGCCAATGCCATGCTCGCCGGAAATAACGCCATCCAGATTGCGTGCAATCTGCATGATTCGGTCCACGGTGTGTTCCGCTTCATGCAACATTTCATAGTCGTCGGAATTCACTGGAATGTTGGTGTGCACATTCCCGTCGCCAGCGTGCATGTGCAGCGCCACGAAAAGGCGGCCACGCAGCACTTGCTTGTGAATGGCCTTGCACTCTTCCATCACCGGCACAAACACCCCGCCCTCGAAAATGCGGTTCAGGTTGTGGCGTAGTTCTGTTTTCCAGCTAACGCGAATGGTGCGGTCTTGCAGCACATCGAACATGGTGGCTTCGGGCTGGTCGGCCAAGCGCTTTTCAAGCGCAGCATCCAGATGGCCCAAACCAATGGTTTTCAATACCGGGTTGGCCTGCGCCAAAGGCATGTTCATATTGCCCAGCAACCAGCTCCAGCGCTCATGTACCGACTCAAGCAGTTCAACAGCGCGGCCCACACGGTCGCCTACAATGTCTTCGACAGACAGCTTGGTGGAATCGACTTCGTCGGTTTTGCCCAAGGTGAGCGGCTTTTCGAAGAACGAACGCAGCGCTGCAACCAGCTTCAGCTTGTTGCGAATGGACAGCTCGATGTTGATACGCTCAATTTCATCGGTGTACTCGCCCATGCGCGGCAGGGGAATCACGACGTCTTCGTTGATCTTGAAAGCATTGGTGTGGCGCGCAATGGCCGCTGTGCGGGCACGGTCCAGCCAAAACTTTTTGCGGGCTTCGGGGCTGACCGCCACAAAACCTTCGCCAGCGCGACCGTTGGACAAGCGAACCACCTCAGAGGCCGCTTGGGCCACTGCGTTTTCGTCGTCACCCACAATGTCGCCGAACAACACCATTTTCGGGAATGCGCCACGCTTGGATTTCGGGCTGTACTTCACGGCGCGCAAATAGCGCTCGTCGAGGTGCTCAAGGCCCGCCAGAATGGCGCCCATGGCTTTGCCTTCGCCGTCGAGGTAATTCTTGATTTCAACAATCGAGGGCACTGCGTCGCGGGCTTGACCATAAAACTCCAGACACACCGTGCGGGTATGCTTGGGCATGCGGTGCAAAATCCACTTGGCAGAAGTGATCAGGCCGTCACAACCCTCTTTCTGAATGCCGGGCAAGCCAGCCAGAAACTTGTCGGTTACGTCTTTGCCCAAACCCACTTTACGGAAACGCGCGCCTTCCACTGTCAGGCGTTCGGTTCTCAGAATTTTGGCATTCGGCGCCTGGCGGCCATCTGACCACACCAAGTCGAAATCGGCCTGTGGTGCATCATGAATCTTGCTCAGGTTGTGGTTAACGCGGGTGACTTCAAGCCAGTCACCTTGCGGGTCAACCATTCTCCACCAAGCCAGATTGTCCAGCGCTGTGCCCCACAGCACAGCTTTCTTGCCGCCTGCGTTCATGGCGATGTTGCCGCCAATACAGCTGGCCTCAGCCGATGTGGGGTCTACAGCAAACACCCGGCCTGCATGCTCTGCCGCCTCTGATACGCGCTTGGTTACTACACCCGCGCCGGAGAACACGGTGGCATATTCTTCGCTCAAGCCAGGCAGCACTTCCATTGTCACCTGGCCGAGTTCTTCCAGCTTTTCGGTGTTGATGATGGCGGACATGGCCGTGAGTGGCACTGCGCCACCGGTGTAGCCTGTGCCGCCTCCGCGTGGAATGATTGTCAGCCCCAAGTCGATACAGGCCTTCACCAAACCAGGAATTTCAGATTCACGGTCGGGGGTGAGTACCACAAAGGGGTATTCAACACGCCAGTCGGTTGCGTCCGTGACATGGGAAACTCGGGACAAACCGTCGTACTTGATGTTGTCTTTCGCGGTGTGCTCGCCCAGCGCTTTGCGGGCATGGCCACGCAAAATGGCCATGGCTTCCAGCTCGCGCTGGAATTCAAACACCGCTTTTTCAGCCACGGTGAGCAATTCGCGCACTTTGGCGCTGCGGTCTTCAGAGTCGACCTCAACAGCCGCTTCTTTCACCTCAACACGGCGAGCGTCAATTTCGCTCAAGCGGTGGAACAGGGCCTCGATCAGCGCGGTCAGGCGTTTGGGATTGTCCAGCAAGTCGTCTTGCAGATACGGATTGCGACGAACCACCCAAATGTCGCCCAATACTTCAAACAGCATGCGGGCTGACCGGCCGGTTTTTCTCTCCTGACGCAGCTCTTGAAGAATGTTCCATGCAGACTCGCCCAGCAAGCGGATCACAATCTCGCGATCCGAAAACGAGGTGTAGTTGTACGGAATTTCCCGCAGGCGTGCGGTTTCGCCGGCTGAGGGTTTCAGTGTTTTCAATTCGACGGGTGCGTTCATGTAAAACCTTTAGACTACCTAGCCTTTTATGGTACCAAAAACCGGGCACCTGCGCCTAGAGAATGGGCACCTCAGTTTTGCTGCAAAACCCTTATTGGACAAGGGTTTTGAGCCCAAACAATCAAAATCTGCTTACATCCGTTTCGGCGCCGAAACACCCAACACCGCCAAGCCATTCGACAACACAGTGGCCACAGCCACCAACAGCCCAACCCGCGCGGTTTTCAGGGCCATGTCGTCAATACGTACGCGTTCAGCGTTGTAAAAAGTGTGGAAAGCACCAGCCAGTTCACGCAGGTAAAACGCAATGTGGTGTGGCGCCAGTTCCTCGGCGGCCTTGGACAAAATGTCCGGGTAAGAAACCAACGTTCGGAGCAAAGCCAGCTCGGATGGTGCCGCCAACAGGGTCAAATCAGCGCCATGAATGGTGGACAGGTCAACTTCAGCCTGATCCAGAATGGAATGAATGCGGGCGTGCGCATACTGCACGTAATACACCGGGTTCTCATCAGACTGGGCCAAGGCCAAATCCACATCAAACACGAATTCGGTGTCAGCCTTGCGACTCACGAGGAAAAAGCGCACCGCATCACGGCCTTTGGTCAAGGCTTCGGGCTGGCTCAGCATGGGCTGGGTTTCATCGACACCGCCCGACCAGCAGATGAGGTCGCGCACGGTCACGTAGCTTCCCGCACGCTTGGAAATTTTCACTTCCTGACCACCCTTCATCACTGTGACCATTTTGTGCAACACATAGTCAGGGTAGCCCTGCGGAATGCCCACGTTGCAAGCCTGCAAACCGGCTCGAACACGCGCAATGGTGCCATGGTGGTCGGTACCCTGAATATTGATCACCTTGCCGAAACCACGCTTGAATTTCTGGATGTGATAGGCCACATCGGGCACAAAGTAGGTGTAACCACCTTCGGATTTGCGCATGACGCGGTCTTTGTCGTCGCCGTAATCGGTGGAACGCAACCAAAGCGCGCCACCCTCCTCAAAAGTTTTACCGGACGCAACCATGAGAGCGACTGCCGCTTCAACCTTGCCCTCGGAATACAAGGAGCTTTCCAGGTAAAACTGATCGAAATTGACGCCAAAGGCCTTCAAATCGAGGTCTTGCTCGGCACGCAGATAAGCCACAGCAAAAGCACGAATGCATTCAAAGTCGTCTACGTTGCCAGTGCCTTTGACGGGTTCGCCGTCGGCGGCCTTCACTTCCTTGCCAGCCAGAAAATCCTCGGCAATGTCGGCAATGTAGTCGCCGTTGTAGGCACTTTCGGGCCATTCAACATCACCGGGCTTAAGCCCTTTGGCGCGGGCCTGAACGGACGTGGCCAAAGTTTGAATTTGCACGCCCGCGTCGTTGTAATAAAACTCTTTGTGAACTTTCCAGCCCTGGGTTTGCATGACCGCTGCCATGGCATCGCCCAGCGCAGCCTGCCGGCCATGCCCCACATGCAAGGGGCCGGTGGGGTTGGCCGACACGAACTCGATCAAGACAGTTTCACCAGCGTGTGCACCGGATTTGCCAAATTCAGTGCCTTGCTCAAGCACTTGTGCCACAACAGCTACCCGAGCATTCTGGCTTAAACGAATATTGATAAAGCCCGGGCCCGCAATATCCACAGCATCAACCAGGCTGACGCAGGCAGGGTTCGCTTTCACATGATCAGCCAGTAGCTGAGCCAACTCACGTGGGTTGCGCTTGGCAGGCTTGGCCAATTGCATGGCCAGGTTACACGCCACATCGCCGTGGCTGGCGTCTTTGGGTTTCTCCAGCGTAACCACGCCCTCAAAAGGCTGGTTAAGGGCAGCAGCAGCGGCCGCTTCAAATGCGGCGATCAGCGTATTTCGTTGTTGGGCAAGCATGGGGACAGTTCAGGCAGGGTTGAGCTAAGCCTCTGATTGTACCAAGTATTCCCTGTCTAGAACCTGGCTGCGCTTCTGACAGCCTCAATGTCTTGCGGCAAGGTCATGACGAGTTCGTTGCGGGCCAGCGCCAATCGGGAATGATTGATAGCCGCTTCAGAGACGGGTTGATACTTAAGCGCTGAGAGGCTTTCAAACGCTTTTTGCAAGCGAATCGCCACCTCGACCGCACCCGCGCCATCCCGGGCAATGCCAGTAAATGCGTCGTCAAACATATCCCGCTCGTCCAAACCCGGCACCATGATTCGATCGTATTGCACCTCTGGGGCTTTGTCCTGCTGACCACCTGCCCACTGATGAAACAAACGAACCAAAGTTCCGATGACATCAATTGCGGTGCCAGGATCATTGACCGCAGGAGATAGCGCGCGACTGGCAATTTCACACAACACCACCAAACCGAACCTAGGATCCTGATCAAAAGTGCGCGTGTCAGACAACACAAAACACTCGGCAATGGCCTGCAAACATTCTTCAGCCAAGTCCTCAGCCTGCGAGGGCTGCTCTACCATGGCGATCGCGCGGTTGGGAGTACAAAAGGTACCAGGCAATGATTGAACATGAACCTTCAGATCAAATTTTTCAGCCAGTGATTGTAATTTGACCATGTCAATTCGCTGCAGGTAAGCGATTGAGGAACGAACCACAGGTACCCCATTCGCTACCTTTCCATCGCTTTTTTGCCCGCCCAGATAAGGCATACCGAGACGCTGCCCGAAGGCGTTCGATGTGGCAGCTTCAACTTTGTCGATTGTATTGCCCAAACGCCCTAGCCTGGCAATGCTGTCCACCCACCGGATGAACGCAAGAATCACGATTGCAAACACCAAAATCGTCAGCACAAACAGGGCAAAGACACCCGCCTTTTCATAGAAATCATTTTTCAGCGCAATCAGGGCCACCACGCTGAAAATGAATACCCCGATAAACGTAGACAAGGCATTTTGTGAGGTGTCATCAGCAACCACCAGCGGAAACGACCTGGGTGTTGCCGAGCTGCTGGCGGAGGCATAAGCGGACACCATTGAGCCCACGGAAAACATGGCAATCACTAACATAGTCGAGGCCACCAACTCCAACAGGGTTTCCACAGACTCCTTGCTAACGGTGGGTAACCAGTCGCCCACGCCAGGCCGATCAGCCAAGGTTGCCAGAAAGGCAGCCACAATCGACAGCAAACACATTACCAAAGGCTTGACCCAGAGCTTTTCGCGAATTCTGTTCAGGTAAAACAACCAGTTTTCATTCATGGCGATAGCCCCTTTAACGGATTGACTTATTTCTTTTTGGCGACCCAGGCAAAATGCCTTTGCAAGGCCTCATCGGCCAGCAGTGTTTCGGCGCTTGAAAATTGCTTGGCCAATTGCATTTCATCGTACAAATCGTGAATGCCGTCATGACAAAGTCTGCAAATATTGACACCCTGGTTCAAAGTTTCCCTGTCGAACTTTTTTCGATAGAAAGCACGTCGATGTAATTTTTTGGGAATGAGGTGATGAAAGGTTAGCGCAGTAATACGCCCACAACACAAACACTGACCGCTTTTTAACCGGGACGAAGGCATGGTGCAACAAATGGGCTAAAGGTGTTTTTTCACCAAATCACGCATGTAAAGGGCTTTTTCTGTGCCGTCCTCTTCCAGCCCCTGCACCACAGTGACCCTGTTTTTGGACGGCTGGTTCTGGCTGACTTTCCATTTGCCAACCATGCTTTCGATTTGGACTTCAAAACCCACAATGGCCTGTTTGATTTGATTCAGAAATTCTGCGGGTGCGTCATTCACTGACCAAGGCGTCTTTCGGCTGCTTTCCTGTTGCGCGGTCAAGTCTTCCAGTTGCTGGTGTAACCACTCGGCGTCATCCACTACGCGCATTTGACCTTTCACATGCACCACCGCGTAATTCCAAGTGGGAACGACTTTCTCGGTTTCTTTTTTGGTGGCATACCATGAGGGTGTGATGTAATGCTCAGCACCTTGAAACACCAACAAGGTTTGCGCGGACACCGCCAAATCAGCCAGCATTGGGTTGGCCCTGGCCACATGGCCGCGCAACACCATCGTTGCATCCGCATTTTCCGCCACGACCATGGGTATATGGTTGGCGTTTAGCCCTGAGGTTGACAGCGTAATGACTGTGGCCAAGGGGTGAGCCTTGATCAAACTCAACAACACCGGAATTGAGGTTTCCTCAAACTGCTTGGGCAAATACATGGGCTTACTTCACGATTTGAATTTGGGCTGGATCGACGACAACAATTCGGGTTTGATCGCCGAATTGCTCAACAATCCCCGACACCACAATATTTTTACCAAAAAAGAATTTTGGCAAGTCGTGAATACCTTGATAGGAATACCAGGCGGCCACGCGACCATCGACAACGACTGTCAAGTTGGCTGGATCACGAAAACTGGTGTGTGAATTCAGGTCGACTTCATCGCGATCGGTGCGCAGTTTGCTGGAACGCACTTTCATTTGAACCTGTACTTCCTGATTCAAACGGGCAACGGCTTTCTCTGCCGTAATTGGTGCGGCTAGCAGCGGGCCTGTATTCAGAAGGCCGATAAGGCCTGAGATGACGCAGATTGCAACCCACATGCGACGCATGTTTTTCTCCCTGGGGTTTTCCGGCTTTTAGTGTATATCAGCCTACAGCCAAAGCACACGGGCAATCATGTAGCCGCCCAACAGCAGCAAGCCCAGGAAAAAAACGGTTTTGAAAGTTTCGGCACTCAGCAAGGCACGGCATTTTTGCCCAGTCAGCACGCCGGCCATGGTCGGCACCAGGCACAAAGTTGATTCCCAGGCAGCTGCCAGTTCAAACCGCCCCTTGACGTACAAGCCCACCGCCAAAGCAAAAGTACCCACCGTAAACACCAAACCCAAAGCCTGTAACAACTCGTCTTTGTCCATGCCCAATGAATTCATGTAGGGGGCTGAAGGCACCGACGACACCCCGGTTGCACCGGCCAGAAACCCGGTCAGCCCACCCACCAGGGGCGAGGCCCAACGTTCCTTGTGCGCAGTGACATGCATGTTGAACTTGAACAAGCCGAGCACGGCATACACAAACAACACCAGGCCCAAAGCCAGCGTGGCATAGGCAGGCGTGCTGCCAGTTAAAACGCCGACCCCGAAAGCGGCCCCAACACACACCATGACCAACAAGGCAGCAAAGCGGCGTACCGCCTTGAAAAAACCAGGGCCAATCAGCATTTGCCACACATTGCTGACCATGGAGGGCACAACAATCAGTGCGGCTGCCTGCACGGGCGAAACGGCAACGGCCATTAAACCGATTGCGATCGGGGGCAAGCCCATGCCTGTGACGCCTTTGACAAAACCCGCCACCAAAAAAGCCAGCCCCACGATCAGGGTGTAATTGCTAATATCCAGAGTCATTTCCTCAAAGTGGCGGGGGTGCAGAATTGCCACCCTCACCCAAAGCACGTTGCATAATCAACGTACCTACCCAGCGATTGAACTTGTAACCGACATTGGGCATGCGCCCAACTTCCTGAAAGCCCAGCTTGCGGTGCAACTCAGCCGAACCTGCCGTACCACCTTGAGTAATGACTGCAACCATTTGCCGCCATGGACCTTGTTCGCAACGGCGAATCAACTCGTTGAGCAATGCAGCACCAATGCCCTTGCCGGTGTGGTTGGGTGACAGGTAAACGGAGTCTTCAACGGTGTAACGGTAAGCAGGCCTGGGCCTGTAGCTGACTGCATAGGCATAGCCCACGATCACGTCATCGATATGGGCCACAAGGTAGGGCAAATGGCTGTCCAGTATGGCTTGTCTGCGCGCGCACATTTCTTCATGGGTGGGGGGCACCAGTTCAAAGGTGGCCAACTCCTTGAGTACGTAATGCGCGTAAAGCGCCTGCACGGCGGGCATGTCAGCCAAGGTGGCATCCCGAATATCAAAAGCTGGGTGCATGACATTGTGCATGGCCGCTTAAACCCACTTCACCACCGCGGGTGCGGTGTAGGTTTTGAAGGCCTCGAGAAGCGAATCGGCGCAGGTATTTGCCATCAACATGCTGCGGTGCTGGGGACGAATGAATGACTCGTTGCGGGCATGATCCAGAAACGAGAGCAAACCATCGTAGTAGCCATTCACATTCAATACACCCACAGGTTTGTGATGAAAGCTGAGCTGCGCCCAGGTCAGGATTTCAAACAGCTCTTCGAAAGTTCCCAGGCCTCCGGGCAAGGCGATGAAGCCGTCAGAGCGCTCGGCCATCATGGCTTTGCGCTCGTGCATGTTGCGGGTCACGATCAGCTCAGATAATGCAGGGTGGGCCAACTCTTTGGTCACCAACGATTCAGGAATGATGCCGGTGGCTGTGCCGCCCAGGGCCAATACCTCTTCGGCCACCACACCCATCAAACCCAGATTGGACCCGCCGTACACCAAGCCCAGATTATTACCCACCAAGGCGCGGGCCAAGGCTTTCGCGCCTTCGGTGTATTCAGCCCGATTGCCCGCGCTGGAGCCACAGTACACACAAATATTCTTCATGACAGCTTCAAACCCAGAACACCCAAAACAATCAGCACCACACTGCCAATGCGCAGTGCATTGACGGGCTCATTGAATAAAACAACACCCATCAGTACAGTACCCGCCGCACCAATACCGACCCACACGCTGTAGGCGGTGCCCACCGGCAAGGTTTTCATGGCCAAGCCCAACAAACCGAAGCTGATTGCTGCAGCAATCAAGGTGATGGCAGAAGGAACAAGGCGGGTAAAACCATCGGTGTACTTCAGGCCGATGGCCCATACGATTTCAAAGAGACCTGCTACAAACAGAATTAACCAGGACATGACAACTCCCATTTAACTAAATGGGGCCGTCCCCGATCGAAGGTTGAGCGGTGAGGTCGTCCTCACTTCAAGAATCAAAAGTATTTGGAATGCAATTCTTCCACCCACGCCAAGCGGGCGTTCGCAGCCACTTGGGCCACCTGTTCGCCAAGCGGGTGATTTACAATTTTATCACCAAGAAAAGCTTTGTAATGCCCCTGTTCCAATTCCGCCACAGCCTGCTCGACAAAAGCATGCACCCGCCCTTCCCCATGGATTTGTGCTACAAGCTGGTTCACCTGCCGCAAACGGGCAGGCTTTCTGTACAAATCTACCTGACCGAAAAACCGGGCGAAACTGTCGGGATCGGTGCTTTGCTGCTGCACAAAGGCAAGGCAATGGCATGCCAACACCGACAGGTCTTCGATAGTGCGGGGCAAACGCCATGCCTTGGCCAAGGCTTTGATGTGTGCCAAGCTCAAGAAAAAACCAAGCGAATAAACCCAGCGCGCTTCTGCCCCGGAAAGACTGTTGAGGCAATCGTATTCAGGCTTGTCAAAACTTGAAAACGGCACTGAACAGGCAGGCGCCAATTCACCCCACCCATTGAGTTTGCTGATCAACTTGATCATGCGAGAGGGCTTTTCCTCCCCCATGCCTTTGGTCAATTCGGCGTACACACGCTCGGGCACCAGGTGTTTCAATTCCCCGCTGGCCTGAAGTTCGCGGCACAAGTCCATGGTTTCTTCAGCCACCGAGAAGTCAAGGAAGCGTGCCAAAAAGCGCGCCAAGCGAAGTACACGCAACGGGTCTTCACTGAATGCGGGGCTAACATGCCGCATACACTTGTTTTCAAGATCGGCAAGACCTTGAAACGGGTCGATCAGCCCGCCCTCTGCATTCATGGCCATGGCATTCACGGTGAAGTCACGGCGAGCCAAGTCTTCCTCAAGGGTAACCGAGGGTTCTGCATGAAAGGTGAATCCCTTGTAGCCATGTCCACTTTTACGCTCGGTGCGTGCCAGGGCATATTCTTCGTGGGTGCGCGGATGAAGAAACACGGGAAAGTCAGAACCCACCGGTGTGAAGCCAGCGGCCAGCATGTGGTCAACGGTTGCACCGACGACGACCCAGTCCCGGTCACTGCTGGCACGCCCCATCAACGCGTCGCGCACAGCACCTCCTACCACATACACTTTGACATGGTTGGGTAGTTGTTCAATGACTGGGTCGACTTGAAAACCTTGCAGTTCAGGGTGGCGGGCCATGGGCAACATGAAAATGAATGTTGCCCAAGATTACCATCGAATTATGCAGCGTGGTTTGCAGGCAAACGCGTGCGGTTGTGCTCGCGCGCAAAGTCGATGGCAGGGCCTGCGGGCACAACACGGGTGGGATTGATCATGTCGTGGCTGTAGTAGTAGTGGCGTTTGATGTGGTAAAAATCGACGGTTTCAGCAACACCCGACCACTGATACAACTCGCGCACGTAATTCGAAATATTCGGGAAATCTTCAAGCCTTTGGCGATTGCACTTGAAATGACCGTGGTACACCGCATCAAACCGAATCAGGGTGGTGAACAGGCGCCAGTCGGCTTCAGTAATTTGTGGGCCCACCAGGTAGCGGTTGTTTTCCAGAATTTTCTCGATTGAATCAAGCGCCATAAACACGGCGTTGTAGGCCTCTTCATAGGCACCCTGCGCAGTGGCAAAACCGGCGCGGTACACACCATTGTTGATGTTGTCGTACACCAGGCCATTGACCCTGTCGATCATGCTGCGCAAATTCTCGGGATAGAAATCTTCGTGGTTGCCGGTGATTTCATTGAATGCGGAATTGAACATTCGAATGATTTCAGACGACTCATTGCTGACAATCTGATTGGTTTTCTTGCACCACAGCACAGGCACAGTGACCCGCCCTGAATAGTCGCTTTTGTTGCGTGTGTAAATTTGATGCATGAATTCGCTGCCGAACAACAAGTCGCCAGTACTGCCGGCATCCACATTGAATGTCCAGCCATTGCTGAGCATGTCGGGGCTGACCACTGACACATCAATGTGATTTTCAAGGTTCTTCAACTTGCGAAAAATCAGGGTGCGGTGTGCCCATGGACAGGCCAGCGATACGTACAGGTGGTAGCGCCCACTTTCTGCCTTAAAGCCGCCTGCACCGCTTGGTCCTGCACTGCCATCGGCGGTAACCCAGTTGCGCAATTTGGCGCTTTCGCGCTGGAATTTGCCACCGCTTGAACTGGTGTCATACCACTTGTCTTGCCACTGACCATCTACCAGCAAACCCATGCTTCTACTCCCTGAACTTCAACAACGAAGCCTTACCTTAACAAAGCATGGGCTTACAGTTGTTCAATATTCTTGAAGGTGTCGGCCACTTTTTGCCGAAGTGCAGTGCGTTGCGCATCGTCCAGCCGTGCAATGTTTTTGGCCATCAAACCAGTGCGCGGGTTGGCTGACAGCATTTTTTCATGCTGATCCAGAAAACCCCAGTACAGCGTGGTGAACGGGCAGGCCTGTTCACCGGTTTTCTCAGCCGGGTTGTACTTGCAACCGGTGCAATAGTTGCTCATGCGCTTGATGTAAGCGCCCGATGCAATGTAAGGCTTGCTGGTGAACCGCCCGCCATTGGCAAACAGCGCCATGCCGGCCACATTCGGCAGTTCAACCCATTCCACAGCATCCACATACACCGCCAAGAACCAATCCTCGACCTGCTGTGGCACAAGCCCCGCCAGCAGGGCAAAGTTGCCGATCACCATCAGGCGTTGAATGTGGTGCGCATAACCGTAGTCCAGCGTTTGACCAATCGAATCTTTCAGGCAATTCATGTGGGTATTGCCAGTCCAGAACCATTTGGGCAGATCAAGTTTGGCTTGCAAATAATTGTCTTCACGCATCTTGGGCATGTCCAGCCAATACACCCCGCGCATGAATTCACGCCAACCCAGAATTTGGCGAATGAACCCTTCTGCACTGGCCACATCCACTTTGCCAGCGCGATAGGCCGCTTCTGCTTTTTGTATCACCTCGAGCGGATGTAACAAATGCAGATTGATTGAACTGGAAACAAGCGAGTGCCAGCCGAACGGTGTGTTGGTCCACATGGCGTCCTGATAAGTACCGAAGTTGGCGAACCGGTTCTCGATGAAATTATCGAGCGCCTGCAAAGCTTGTGTGCGTGTAACTGGCCATGCAAAATTTTTAAGCGTACCGGGATGATCCGGGAAATTTTCTTCAACCTCAGCAAACACCGCTTGCGTTATTTCATCGGGTTCAAAAAATGCAGGGGGTGTAATATCGCCGGGGCCGGCTTTGGGAAATGCACTGCGATTGTCTGCATCAAAATTCCACTTGCCGCCAGCAGGTTCAACACCCTCCATCAACACACCGGTGCGCTTGCGCATTTCGCGATAAAAATACTCCATGCGCATTTGTTTGTAGCCACTGGCCCACTTTGCAAATTCCGACCGACTGCACAAATAATGTGTGTCTTCAAGTAGTCGCAACTTCAGATTTTCCGACTTCGCAAACTTCAAAAATTCTTGTTCCAGGCGCCACTCACCTGGCTCGGCCATATCAATGCTGGTGTACCCGTGCTGTTTGCACAGGTTTGCAACTTCAGTGGTCAAGTTGTTTTGGCCCGTGTCGCGCAAGCTGCGGTAATGCACGGTGTAACCCGCCTTGCGCAATTCTTCTGCAAAATGGCGCATGGCACTGAGAAACAAAGCGACTCGCACTTTGTGAACCCACACCACAGTGGATTCAACAGGTGACTCCACCATGAGTATGTCTGCTGATTTCGGGGGGTTGGCCAGAAGTGCGGGGTTGTTAAGGTCGAGTTGATCGCCCAACACAACCACGGCTTTGGTTTTGCTGCTCATGCTATTTACTGCCTGCTTATTTGCTGCCCGCTCTGGGCGCCGCCTTGCGGCAGGCCTCTGAGCAATATTTTACGTCATCCCAATTCTTGGCCCAGCTTTTGCGCCAGGTCATTTCCTTCCCGCACACGGTGCAAAGCTTGCTGGGCAAATAAGATTTATTGCCTTTGAAAGACCGCTTATCCGGCACGGAAATTAATTCTGATTGAATTTGTTGCGCAGTCGCCAGTCTGCAATTGATTCACTGATGGACTCCAGGCTGGACAACAACACGAAATCTTCAGAAGGCTTTTTGCGCAATGCTGTAGAAGAGCCACCACACCAAATTTCAACCATCGGAGGCAATTTTTCACGCAACTCGGCCACTGCTTCCAGCACGGCGGGCGAACTTTGAATAACAGAGAATGACAGGGCCACAATATTGATGTTCTGCGCGCGCGAGGCCAACACAATGTCGTAAATCGGGGTTTGAGTGCCCAAAGAAATACACTGTGCGCCCTCCATGGAAAAAATGCACTCAGCCATCAGCAAACCCAAACCATGCAATTCGTTGGGCAGTGTGGTCAGCAACACCCGCGGGCCTTTGCGTGTGGACGGAATGGTGTTCAAGGCATTGCGCAACACCACCTGAATGGTTTCGGTGTAGATGTGCTCTTCAAAAATTTCAAAATAACCACGCGCCCAGGCATCGCCCACCATTGCGTTCATGGGTGCAACCACCTCTACCACGAAACGATGCAGCCCCATCGTCAGCGCAAGGCGCGACATGGTTTGGCGGAATTCTTCGGCATCGTGCCGCTTGATCAGTTCCATGTAACTGTTTAGCTCGTCCAGGCTGTCAGGCGCCACATTCATGCGCGACCCCGCACTGCTGACCTCGGCCAGTTTCACCAACTCATCAATGCTCAACCCGATGATTTTTCCTGGGCGATGCCCACCATCGAGCAAGCGCTTGATGACTCGCAGTTTTTCAACCTGATCAATGGAATAAATGCGCTCGCCGAAAGAATCACGGCCAGGCTGCGGGAAGTTATAGCGTTTTTCCCAAACACGCAGGGTGTCCTTGGGCAAGCCGGTATCCCGCTCGACTGCTGCAATTGAAAATGAGGGTTGACTTAAATCTGCACGCTCATTCATACCTGAACCTGACCACGGTGAAACTTCAACATCTTTGTTTTGTCCTAGACAAATTGACTTGCCACTCTGAACGAATAATAATGGAACTCAAAGCCTGATTACTAATCAAATTAGCATATTGGCTGAGATTTCACCACACATATAGAGACATTCAAGTGGATAAAGCGCATTGTAAAGACAAGCATCTGTCTAGTCCAGTCCGGGTAAACCTTGGGGAACGGGTTCTGGCCGGAATGATCGCGCTGTTTGGCTTGCCGCTGTGGAATTCTGCGCAGGCAAAGCCTGGCCAGTACAAGTCCAAAGGCTTCAGTGTGGTGGGCTTTCCATCCAGCGACTTTGGCATGGTGAAAGGGGATGTGGCCAACCCCTTGTATAAGCATTTGGCCAAAGCCAGCGGAGAACAACCTGACTGGAATTTTCACAAATACCTGATCAATCGCAAGGGCGAAGTGGTTGGCACCATCAAAAGCGGTGTTTCACCCACCAGCCCCCAGATTACCCAGGCAATTCGCCGTGCACTCGATGCACATCCAATCACAGAGCAGTAATTATCATTGGAGCGCTTCTTCATGAATGCACCGGACGGACTTTTTCTACCTGACGAACAATCACGCGCGGACAAGCGCAACATTGCCATTCAACGCGTGGGTGTGCGCGCAATCAAGCACCCAATCATTGTGGAAACACTGGAAGGCCCTCAGCCATCTGTGGCCACAATCGACATGTCAGTGTTTCTGCCCAGCGATGTGAAAGGCACGCACATGTCGCGGTTCCTTGAAATTCTTCAAACCCAGGAAAGCGCCCTCACGCCTGTGGGCATGAAACAAATGATGCGGGACATGCTTCAACGCCTGGACTCCAACGCCGGCACCATCACCATGAAGTTTCCCTACTTCGTGCGCAAGGTTGCACCCGTGTCGGGTGTAGCCAGCTTGCTGGACTATGAGGTGACCCTGGAAGCGGACAACAATGGCGACAAAAACACCGATGTGTTCATGACCGTGGTGGTGCCTGTGACCAGCCTGTGCCCCTGCTCCAAGAAAATTTCCGAGTATGGCGCGCACAACCAACGCAGCCACATCACGATTCGCGCCTTGGTGGCCGATGGCATTGCTGTTGAGGAACTGATCCGGATGGCGGAAGAATCGGCTTCTTGCGAACTGTGGGGCTTGCTCAAGCGCCCAGACGAAAAATATGTCACCGAGCGCGCTTACGACAACCCGAAATTTGTTGAAGACCTGGTTCGCGATGTTGCCATTCGCCTGAGAGCCAGCAAAAAGGTTTTGGCTTACAAGATTGAAAGTGAAAACTTTGAATCAATCCACAATCACTCAGCAGTTGCATGGATTGAAGAAGACAAACGCAAACAAAATTAGTCGGTAACCTGGCTCTGGCTCGAAAAGCCAGAGCCAATTTCACTTACTGCAGTAAATAAAAGGTTAGGATGCTGGTGAATACCCTTGCTTTTTTTAACCCTGAGTACACATGATCAAGAATTCAAAAGAATTGCTGCCCAAAGTCGCCATTGTGGGTGGAGGAATTTCTGGCCTTACCGCCGCTTATGCCCTGCGCGAACATGCACACACCACGTTGTTTGAAGCCAATGATTATATTGGGGGCCACACCAACACCGTAGACATTGAAGTCGAGGGGAAACAGGTTGCGGTGGACACGGGCTTTTTGGTGTACAACGAACGAACCTACCCTAACCTGATTCGCCTGTTTGATGAACTTGCTGTGGAAACCGTGGAATCGGACATGTCCTTTTCAGTGTGTTTGCCTGAGTTGAATATTGAATGGGCAGGCACGAACCTGAACACTGTATTTGCGCAGCGCAGAAATTTGTTGCGCCCGCGTTTTATTCGCATGTTGCTGGATATTTTGCGCTTCAACAAAGAAGCCACTGCGATGGTGGCCGACGCTGGCCGGGCAGCACTCTTTCAAAGCAAAGCGAAAATGCAGTTGGGCGACTACCTGATCGAGGAAAAATACAGTGCAGAGTTCCGCGACTGGTATTTGATTCCCATGGCTGCGGCCATTTGGTCTTGCCCCAGCGAGCAGATGCTGGCGTTCCCTCTGGCCACATTCATTCAGTTTTGTCACAACCACGGTTTGCTGCAAGTTAATGACCGGCCCAAGTGGTTCACTGTGAAAAACGGTGCGCGCAATTACGTGCAAAAAATATTGCCTTTCGTCGACGAAGTGCACCACAGCACACCTGTGCTGGAAGTTAATTCCACAGGTGCAAAACCGATCGTAAAAACCAAACTGGGCGACCTGGAATTTGACCATGTAATAATGGCATGCCACAGCGATGAAGCACTGGGCATGCTCAAGGGCAACGACCTGCAAAAAAACCAGCTAGAACACATTAAATATCAGCCCAATGTGGCCTTCTTGCACACAGATGTGAAACTGATGCCCAAAACCCGCAGCACGTGGTCATCCTGGAACTACTTGAGCGACGTGTTGAATCCCCAGCCCAGTGTGTCGGTAACCTACTGGAGCAATCTGCTTCAACCTTTGCCAGTGAAAAAACCGATTTTCGTGACGCTGAACCCGATTATCCAGCCCGATGCAAAGCAGGTATTCCGGGAAATTCATTATTCCCACCCCGTGTTTGACGTGCCGGCGGTTCAGGCTCAACAGGCCCTGACCGAACTTCAGGGCTTGAACAATGTCTATTTGGCAGGTGCGTGGATGAAATACGGCTTTCACGAAGACGGGCATACCTCAGGCTTGAACGCCGCACGCGCGGTGATCGACAAGTTGGCAAAAACCAGACAAAAGGCGGCTTGATGGCGCAGGGGCGTTTTCAACTCAACGAAGTAAAACTGGCCTGGGGCTTGGTGAAGCATCACCGGGCACTTCCCAAGGCCAACGGCTTTACTGCGGGTGCCTGCTTTGTACGCCTCGTTTTTTCGACGCAATCCGATTCAAAACCCACACATGCCTACCCGGTGATTGACGGCAAAGGCTTGGTGTCGGTTTCGGCACGCAATTACGGGTTTGAGCCACACACCTTAGGCTTCCCCGAGTTTGTTCCCGAGTTGGTACACAAGGTGGAACAGGAAACGGGTATGGCACTGCAAGGCCAAGTGCATTTGCACACCTTCCCCAAGGTGTTGGGCTATGTGTTCAACCCAGTCAGCTTTTGGTATTTCCACGATGAGGCGCAACAGTGCCGCGCCGTGATGTGTGAAGTGAACAACACTTTTGGTGAAAGACATTTTTATTTACTAACGGCCCCGGAAAGCAAAGCACCGCTGAACAAAGGCATGCTGCTGCATGCCCGAAAAGAATTTCATGTGTCGCCTTTTTTCCCGGTGTCAGGGCGCTATGAGTTCAGGTTTGTGAGCAGCACAGACCGCACAATGGCTCGCATTAATTACTTTGAAGGATCGGTTCAACAGCTTAGCACCAGCGTGAGCGGAGAACTGATGCATCCAAGCACCCTGCTTTGGGGTAAAACCTTATTGAAATACGGCTGGTTTACATTGGCCGTGATTGCAAAAATTCATTGGCAAGCAGTGAAACTTCTATTCAAAGGCGCGAAGTTTCATGGCAAGCCAGCCCCGCCCCGTCAAACAATTACGCAGACTGAACTCGAAGCATGACTCAAGCCATTACTTTTTCCCAGTTCCAACTGCCCAGCCACGCACCATCGTCGGCCCAGTGGACCCTGAAATTGCTGACCAAACTGAAGAAAGGCCGCCTGGAGATTGTGACTCCCGAAGGTGTCCACTTGCTGTTTGGGGGCGAAGAGGACCAACCCAGCGCAAAAATCAAGTTGAACTCGTGGGCCGTGTGCCAACGGGCTTTGAAAGCTGGTGATATCGGCTTTGCTGAAGCCTACATCGCGGGCGAATGGGAAACTCAGGATATAGCCTCTATTCTTGGCGTGTTTCTGGAAAACCGCAAAGCTGTTGAAACAGTTATTTATGGCAGTTTTCTGGGCAGTATTGCTTACAAAATCAAACATCTGCTGAATCGCAACACCAAGGCACAGGCCAAGAAAAACATTCATGCCCATTACGATTTGGGCAATCCGTTTTACCAGTTGTGGCTAGACCCGACCATGACCTACTCAAGCGCACTGTTTGATGGTGACACCAGCTTGAGCCTGGAGCAGGCGCAACACGCCAAGTACCAGGCCATGCTCAACTACCTGACCCCAAAGTCCGGGGAGCAGGTTTTGGAAATTGGTTGTGGTTGGGGTGGTTTTGCCGAGAAAGCCTGTGCGGCAGGCGCCAACCTGGTGGGCCTGACCTTGTCGACCGAACAACTGGCTTATGCCAAAGCGCGGTTGGCCAAACAGGGTTTTGCAGATCAAGCTGACTTCCGTCTGCAGGATTACCGGGACTGCCGTGGCCAATTTGACCACATTGCCTCAATTGAAATGTTTGAAGCCGTGGGTGAAGAATATTGGCCAGCCTACTTTCAATCAGTGAATCGTCTGCTGAAGAAGGGTGGCAAGGCAGCCATTCAAACGATTGTGATTCAAGACGAGTTGTTTGACCGTTACCGCAAAGGTACCGATTTTATTCAGCAGTATATTTTCCCGGGTGGCATGTTGCCCTCACCTGCCAAATTCAGGGCCATGGCAGAGAAGCATGGTTTGCGCGTGGTGTCGGAAAAAGCCTTTGGAAAAGACTATGCTGAAACATTACGCCGCTGGCGAGAACAATTCATGAAAACGCTTAAACAGGTTAAAAACCAGGGCTTCGACGATCCATTCATTCGCACTTGGGAATTTTACCTGGCCTACTGCGAAGCAGGGTTTGAATACGAGAGCACCGATGTCATTCAGTTTTACCTCGAGAAGGTGGAGAATCAATGAAGTTGTTTCCGGCTCAGTTTATTCAACGCGCGCTGTTGTGCCTGGCCCTGCTGGGCACTGCACCCTTGGCGCTGGCCAACAGCAACCTGAACCCGCCGCCGAAACAGGTCACACAAACCATTGAGAATGCGAAGCTGATGGGCTACGGCACGCTGCGCTGGTTTGGTTTGCGCGTGTATGACGGGCAACTGTGGTCCAACACCGACCCGGAAGGCTTTAACTACAAACGTGACCCTGCATGGCTGGAACTGAAATACGCCCGCGATTTTGAAGGCAGCGATATTGCCGAGCGCAGCATTGATGAAATGGAAGAAATTGGTGCGGGCACTGAGGTTCAGCGCCAGGGTTGGCTGGTGAAGCTAAATGAAATTTTTCCAGACGTCAAAAAAGGCCACACCTTGAGTGCCTTGTTTACACCGGGCAAAGGGGTTCAGTTTTTTCGCAATGGCTTGCCTTTGGCCAAAGTGGACGACCCCGAGCTGGCCGAAGCCTTTATGGGTATTTGGCTGGATCCAAAAACTTCAGCGCCTGAAATGCGCCGCGAATTGATCGGCTTAAAACGCTGATACGGCTGCGCCGACATGATCCAACCGCCCCGCACCAGCGCCAAAGACCTGCTGAATTACGGCCTTCTGGGCTGGGCCCTGGGCGCCGTGGCTGTGCCCATCTACATTCAGGTGCCCTACCTGTACTCCCGCATTTACGAAGTGCCATCCGCATGGGTGGGCGTTATCCTGCTGCTGTCACGGTTACTGGATGCTGTACTCGACCCCGCAATTGGCCTGTGGGTAGACCGCCGAAGTGGTCAGGGAAACCGCTACGCCTTGCCCTTGTTGCTGGCGGTGCCTTTGTTGTTATTGGGCATGGCGGGTGTATTTTTCCCGCTGGGAAGCACACCCACTGAATATGCGGCCAGCCTCATGGTCAGTTTGATTGTGGTACATCTTGGCTACAGCTTTGCCAGCATTGCTTACCAGGCCTGGGGAGCTGAACTGGGCCACACCGACAAAGAACGCTCTACTTATGTGGCAGTGCGTGAAGGCGTAGGCATTCTGGGTGTGGTGTTTGCCGTGTCGCTGGCACTTGAAACGAATGCAGGACTGATCTTCACGGTGTTCGCCGTGATGCTGGTGCTGGGTATGTTTTTGTTGCTGAAGTATTCGCCACAACCCGACCGAACAGCTCAACAGGGTTTTCAGCACACTGCCAACCCATTGGCTCAAACATTCAACAACGCGCAAGCCAGCGTGGCCGCTGCGATTCGCAAAGGCTTTGCCGACATCGTGCAACCGTTGCGCCGACAAAACTTCCGCAAGTTAATGGGAGTATTTTTGTGCAACGGGTTGGCCGCTGCACTGCCGGCCACGCTAGTGCCTTTTTACATGCGCGACCGCCTGGGCTTGGGCGATTCTGATCAATGGGTGCTGGCTGTTTACTTTTTGGTTGGCGCAGCGTCCACGGTATTCTGGGTGTGGCTGGCCAGCAAAATTGGCCTGGCGCGTTCTTGGTTGTTGGGCATGGTGCTGTCCATCCCCGCCTTCATCGTTGTGATTGCCTTGGGTGAAGGTGATCTGGCTGGCTATCTGTTTGTATGCATTGTCACTGGCTTCGCGTTGGGCGCCGATTTGTCGCTACCCGCAGCCTTGGTCGCCCGCTTGATCGAGGAAAACGGCGAGCGAGGCAAAACCGAAGGCACTTACTTTGGTCTTTGGAACTGGATCAACAAATTCAACCTGGCCTTGGCACCCAGCTTTGCACTGGGCACCTTGCAGTGGTTCAGCTATTCAGCAGACATGGCAAAAACCGAGTCTTATCAAAACATGGGTTTGCTGCAACAACTGGCCAACGACCCGCTGCTGTGGGTTTACGCCTTGGTGCCCTGTGCCCTGAAGTTGCTGGCCATTGTGCTGCTGGGCCGCAGTGGCCTGGCCAGCCTGAACCGAACAACAAGTAATACCGCAATTGGGAGTACAGCATGACTATCGCAAAGCAATGGGCAAAACAATGGGCACGCAAACTGCAACTGGGCTTCCTTGCCCTGGCTGGTGCGTTGATTTTAACCGCGTGCGCGAGCCCGCAACCCGCGGACTATGCACAGGAAAAACCGGTGCTTGACCTGAAAGAATATTTCAATGGCACTATTGATGCGTGGGGCGTGTTTCAGGACCGTTCTGGCAAAGTTGTAAAGCGTTTCACCGTGGTCATGAAATGCACTTGGGATGGCAATACTGGCGTACTGGATGAAGACTTTGTTTACTCCGATGGCACAACCCAAAAACGGGTGTGGACATTGAAGAAAGACGGTAACAAGTACACCGGCACCGCGGGCGACGTTCTGGGGCAAGCCAACGGAGAAACTTCTGGCAACGCATTTCAGTGGAAGTACACCATGCTGCTGCCAGTCGATGGCACCACCTACGAAGTGCAGTTCGATGACTGGATGTACCAGATGGACGACAAGGTGATGCTGAACCGGGCCACCATGAGCAAATTTGGCATTGAATTGGGCGAAGTGCTGTTGAGCTTTCGCAAACGAGATTAAGAAGGAACCCGCATGAGCTTTAACCCGAAACTGACCCAGTGGAAAAACAAGCGGGTGTGGCTGGTGGGCGCATCCACCGGTATTGGCGAGGCCTTGGCACGTCAGCTGGACCAGCTGGGTTGCAAACAAATGTTGTCGGCGCGCAGTGCCGACAAACTAACCACACTGGCAGGTGAGCTGCAACACGCCACCGCCCTGCCCCTGGATATTACCCAACAAGCCGCAGTGAAAACGGCTTTCGACAATGTCATGGCCGCTTGGGGTGGTGTGGATTTGATCGTGCTAATGGCAGGCACTTACTCGGAGATGTCGGTTGCTGAATTCGACATTGAAAAAGTAAAACAACAAATTGATGTCAACCTGAACGGCACCATGTATGTGCTGGCCAATGCACTACCCAAGCTGCTTGAACAGAAGTCGGGGCACCTGGCCATCGTCTCGAGTGTGGCGGGTTATCGGGGTTTGCCAAACTCACTGGCCTATGGCCCCACCAAGGCGGCATTGATCAATCTGGCCGAAGCTTTGCATGTGGAATTACAACCCCACCACGTGGGCGTAAGCGTGGTGAACCCAGGCTTTGTAGACACGCCGCTGACCCGCAAAAACACCTTTCCCATGCCATTTTTAATTACTGCTGAAAAAGCGGCACAGGAAATTATTACAGGGCTGGAAAAAGGTGAGTTCGAAATTCATTTCCCCAAAGCATTCACACGTACCCTGCGTACCTTGCGCATACTGCCTTATTCACTGTACTTTGCTGCGGTGCGCAAACTGACTGCAAACAAAAACAAAGCGGAACTGGGTCATGAGCAAAGCAAATAACACCGCCCACAAAACTGGTGGCCTGGCTCCGCTGGATCGTCAGCAGTTGTCCGAACCCTTGCGCAGATTAATCGATTTTTTTGAGCACCTCACTGAGCAAACCGTGGCTGACATGCCCAGGTTTTACGCGGGTGACGCCTATTTCAAAGACCCGTTCAACGAAGTGAACCGGGTAGAAGACATCGCCCGTATTTTTGGCGAGATGTTCCATCAGGTCGACAACCCGCGCTTTGTAGTGCACACCGCGTTTCAATCGGGTCAACAAGTGTTCATGGCTTGGGACTTCCTGTTCGAGATGAAGCGCTTCAAGGTGGGGCAAGTGCAGTGCATCAAAGGATCGTCGCACCTGCAGTTGAACCAAAATGGCCTTGTGCAGTCACACAGGGACTATTGGGACACAGCTGAGGAGCTGTACGAGAAGATCCCGGTGCTGGGGGGACTGATGCGCTGGTTGAAAAAACAGGCAGGCTGAAAGCCTGAATTCGACCTGTTTCGGCGTACACATGTGCACATAAATGCCATGTGTCACCAAATCTTCATGCGCTTCATGACATGTCTTGTTAAAATCACAAAGTCGAATTTATTCAGTGAAGGTGGAGCAACATGTTGTATCCAGAGTTATTCAGGTCGTTGGAGTCCGTTCGTTGGAACATGGAAAAGGACATCAACTGGGATCAGTTTGATGCCTCCAAGTTGTCTGAAGAACAGGCCCAAACCATCAAAATGAACGCCATTACCGAGTGGTCGGCTTTGCCCGCTACCGAAATGTTTTTGCGTGATAACAAACACGACAGCGACTTCTCTGCCTTCATGTCCATTTGGTTTTTTGAGGAGCAAAAGCACTCACTGGTGTTGATGGAATATTTGCGCCGTTTCCGCCCCGACTTGCTGCCCACAGAAGAAGAGCTGCACGCTGTGCGCTTTGAATTTGACCCGGCACCACCCCTTGAAACACTGATGCTGCACTTCTGCGGCGAAATTCGATTGAACCATTGGTACCGCTGCGCCTCAGATTGGCATACAGAACCGGTGATCAAGCAAATTTACAAAATCATTTCACATGACGAGGCACGTCACGGTGGTGCTTACCTGCGCTACATGAAAAAAGCCTTGGTCGAAGTGGGCGATGGTGCACGTGCTGCATTCAGTAAAATTGGCGTGCTCATGGCCTCGGCCCGTCGCACACAAAAACCATTGCACCCCACCAATTTGCATGTGAACAAAGACCTGTTCCCGAACGACACCGTACAAAGCCGCTTGCCCGATCCGGATTGGCTGGAAAACTGGCTGGATGGTCAAATTCGCTTTGACGCCGACTGGGAAAAGAAAGTGGTTGACCGCATTTTGCACAACATGAGCTTGCTGTTTGAACGCACTTTTGAATCGGTGCAAGACTTGAACCGCTACCGCAAGGAAGTCATGGCGCGTTTGGGCGCAACCGAACCGCCTGTTGGCAACGCAGCCTGATTAGATTGCACCATGACAACAACCGGAAAACCGGCACGCTTTGAAAAAAAAGTGTGCCACCCCAGCGAACTCGCTGAACGCGCACAGCAACTCAAAGGCCCCGTGGTTTTTACCAACGGGGTTTTTGATTTGTTGCACCGTGGGCATGTCACTTACCTGGACCAAGCCGCGCAAGAAGGCCAGAGCCTGATCGTGGCAGTCAATTCGGATGAATCCGTCAAACGCTTGGGCAAGGGACCAGACCGTCCCATCAACACCCAAGTGGATCGCATGCATGTACTGGCCGCGCTGGAGTGCGTAGCTTTGGTCACCTACTTCGAAGAAGACACGCCTTTGAATGCAATTCTGGCGGCGCGCCCGGATGTACTGGTAAAAGGTGGCGATTGGCCCGTTGAAAAGATGGTGGGGGCCAAAGAGGTGCAAAGCTGGGGAGGCACGGCACTGTCTATCGCGTTTGAGCACGAGCGCAGCACCACCGCCACGCTCGAGAAAATCCGCAAACTTTAAGGCTGCTGAACCGGTTGAACACCTGCCTGTGCAAATTGCTCAGGCAGACTGGCCACGTGCAATGTGGTGGTGGGAAAAGCAATTTCAGCGCCGTGCTGTTCAATAATTTCAGCGATTTTCAGCAACACGTCTTGCTTCACCTCGTGGTATTTCACCCAAATGGTAGTTTTCGTGAAGGTGTACACCATCAAGTTAACGCTTGAGTCAGCAAACTGATTCAGATTCACAATCAAGGTTTGATTGTCATCAATTTCGTCGTGCTCAATCAACATGCGCTTGACCGAATCGACGATACTGCGCACCTGTTGCAAATCCTCATAACGCACACCCACCGTTTCCTGAATTCGACGGTGCGTCATGCGCGACGGGTTTTCAAGTGAAATTGTGCTGAAAGTGGCGTTGGGCACATACAGCGGGCGTTTGTCAAAGGTGCGTATGCGCGTGAGTCGCCAGCCGATGTGCTCTACGGTGCCTTCGATATTTTTGTCGGGTGAGCGTACCCAGTCACCCACTACAAACGGTCGATCCATGTACACAGTCAGACCACCAAAAAAATTCGCCAGTAAGTCTTTCGCAGCAAAACCCACTGCAATACCACCCACTCCGCCGAATGCAAGTACACCCGAAATACTGAACCCCAGATTTTGAAGAATCACCAAGGCAGCAGTGATGATGATGGAGGCGCGAAGCAGTTTGCCGATGGCGCTGGCCGTGGTGGCGTCGAGCGGTTCTTTGACCCGGTCCGGACTTTGCAGGGCAAGCTCGAATCGCTTGGCCAGACCAAACAGGAACCAGGTGATCAACACAATGACACCCACCCTGCGAACTGGGTCGATGAATTCAAAGATTTCCGCGTTGCTCGCGGTATGTGTGATTCTGGCAGCCCAGGAAATACCAAGTAACCAGATCAGAATCTTCAGTGGCTTACGGGCGCTTTCGAGGAACACATCGTCCCAGGGATTGTTTGATCTTTCAGCAAGTCGACCCAAGCGATTGAAAACCAAACCCACGGTGTAACTGACCAAAAGGGTCAGAAATACAACCATAAAAACCTGGTACACCCAAGTGTTGTAAGCAAACACTTTGCTGGGCACACCCAAGCTGACAAGCCATTCTTGCAGGCTGGAAAAATTCATGACTACTTTTTGTTGGTATCGAAAAGAAACAGTGTAGAGAACCTGAACAACAAAAATGCCCCCGAAGGAGCATTTTTGAACACTGCGTTTTGAAAGACTGAATGAAACAGCAAATTACTTCTTGTCAGCCTTCAGCTTGCCGCCAGCTTTCACATCGGCTTTTACGTCGGCCTTGGCTTTCACGTCGGCGGCAGACTCAAGCTGACCTGTGCGCTTGCCCACTTCACCTTTGGCTTCAGAATGCAAGGCACCTGCTTCACTGCGCATTTCATCGCCCTGAGACTTGGCGCCTTTCACGGCCGCACTGGACTTGCCTTTCAAGTCAGCATTGGCGTTGGCATCGGCTTTGGCTTTGGCGTCTGCATTCAGAGAAACTCCGGGCACTTCAGCCTTTACGCCTACACCTGTGTTCACACCCAAGCCCACCGCCATGGCGGAAGCGGAAAACATCAGGGCACTGCTCAGTACGGCAAATTTCAAGGTATTTTTATTCATGGTTAAAGTCCCCTATTGAATGTTGTTTGGGAACACAAATAACGGTTATGTTCCTGGAGTGGTTGACGGCTTTTTCCAGAACTCGCTTTTGGCGACAGCCGGATCAGGATCGGGCCAAGCCAGGCCCATGCGCTCCAGTGTGCCCACCAAAATTTCAGCCACCAGCATGTTTCGAAAGCCTTTGTGATCGGCGGGAATAATCCACCAGGGTGCCTGCTTGGTACAGGTTTTTTCCAGAACCTGTTCGTAGGCATTGGCATACATGCTGTAGTTCTCGCCACAATGAAGATCTTTTTCAGTCAGCTTCCAGCGCTTGTCGGGCGTTTCCCAGCGTTCAATCATGCGTTGATGCTGTTCTTCACGGGAAATATTCAGGAATACTTTCAAGACCGTGGTTCCGGTTTCAACCAAGAGTCGTTCAAAGTCGTTCGCTTGGCGAATACGTTCATCGATCCAGGTGGCTGAGACATTGTCTTGAATGATCGGCATGATGATGCCGTCGTAATGTGAGCGGTTAAAAATCACCGATTGACCCGCGCCGGGCACGTGGGGATGAACACGCCACAAAAAATCATGAGCCGCTTCCTGCTCGGAAGGCTCTTTGAAAGACACCATACGCAAAGCCATGGGGTGCACTGAACGCATAATGGCACGGGCTGCACCGTCTTTGCCGGCGGTGTCCATGCCTTGAAGAATCACAAGCAGTTTGTGCTCACCTTGTGCATACAGACAGGTCAGCAGGTGGTTAAGGCGCTCCGACAATTGATCGACGCGCTCGTGCATGTCTTCTTTGGAAGGCATGTCGCCATAACGCGTTGGCCATTGACGCAAGCGAACTGCCTTGCCGTTGACCATGCAGGCCTGGCCTAAGATTTCCCACTGGCTCTCGGGCACCAAAGCATCAGGCAATACTTTTTCGGAGCGCTTGGTTTCCTTGCGTTTGGTGACTTTGGTTTCAGGTTTGTTGTCTGCTTTGGTCATGCTGATCCAGGTTGTGCTTGTTTTCCACGGACTTTTGAATCTCGAACCGCACTTGTTCAAATGATTGGGCACGAACATGACCGAATCCTTTCACCTGATTGAACAGGTCAAGAAGGTGATCGATCTGTTTGCTGTGCTGCAACATTGAAGGATTATTGTGCATCAGTTCTAACCAGGTTTCAAACCAAGTCACCAGTAAAGTCTGGTTTTTACGCTCTAAACTCCCTCTAAATGGGTCAAATGCAGTGTTCCGCAAATGGCGTGAAGCGGCCAATATTTTGAGCAAGGGGTAAATCCATGGGCCCAGTTTTATTTTTTTCGGCCGGCTGCCGTGCCCTGCCAGCCACGTTGGAGCGAAGTGAAAGTACAACTTCGCACCCGGTTCAAATTGCGCCATGGTCTGTTCTTGCCACTCAGGGCTGGTGTGCAGGCGAGCCACTTCAAACTCGTCTTTGAAAGCCAGTAATTTGAAATAGGTGCTGCACAGGCGCATCCATTGGTGCTTCAAACCCTGAGAATCAAACATTGCACGCAATGGCAACACTTTGGCGGCATAGCGCGCCGCCAGTTGCTCGTTTTGATAATGCGCTAACTCGGTTTGATAGCGGCTCAGTTTGTCCTCATCACTTTCAAACTGAGCACTGGGTGCAACATTCTTTCCCAGCATCTGCTCAAGCAAACCGGGCTTTGAGACCGCCACGCGGCCCGCATCAAAGGCCAACAGGTTTTCATTCACCTTCACGCCGTTCAACTCAATCGCCTTGCGCAGGGCTGCCAGCTGCAAAGGCAGGCAACCACGTTGCCAGGCGGCGCCCAGCAGCAGTGCATTGGCATACACGGTGTCGCCAAACAGTTTTTCGGCCAGCCATTGAGCACGAATCGATGTGTAACGTTGCCCTGGGTTATTCAAGGCCCCGGTTATGTCGGCATGCATTTGTTCAACCGGAGCGCACCAGTCGCGCTGAGTAATAAAATCGGCTGTCGGCTGTGTGTCGGTATTCACGATTGCAAAAGCCTGGCTGTTGAGCAGCTCCAGCGTTTTTTCATGGGCCGACACCACCAGGTCGCCGCCAATCATCAAGTCGGCCTCACCCACAGGAATTCTGGACGAGGCCAGGGTGTGACCCGCTGGGGCAAACTGCACATGAGAAAACACGGCACCGCCCTTTTGCGCCAAACCAGCCATGTCCAGCGCCAAGGCCTCCATACCCTGCAAATGAGCAGCCATGCCCAGCCATGCGCCAATGGTGACTACACCAGTGCCGCCCACGCCATTGATCAAAACAGCATAACGTTGATCCAGTTCATCGGGATGAATGTGATATTGCGGCTCAGCAAGACTTTCGCAAACTTTGACAAGCGCACTGTGATGCGTCGAAACATCCGGCTTTCGCAATTCACCACCCTCCACCGTCACCAGGCTTGGGCAAAGCCCCTCAAGGCAACTGTAGTCTTTGTTGCAGGTGGATTGATTGATCGTGCGCTTAACGCCCCAGGGCGTTGATACAGGTTCGATCGACAAACAATTGGAATGTTTGGAACAGTCGCCACAACCCTCGCACACACGCGGGTTGATCAACACGCGCTTGGGTGGGTTCGGAAATTGCAATTGGCCCGTGACCGGATCAGTGCGCTTGCGCCTTCGGCGTTTTTCCGAGGCGCAGGTTTGCTCATAAATCAGCACTGTGGTGCCCTGGATTTCACGCAGCAATCTTTGAACGGTGTCCATGTCGCGCCGGTGAAACACTTCAGTGCCCTCGGCCTTCGGGTCGTTTGGCAAGTTGCGCAAGTGCAATGCAGGGTTGTCACTGACCACCACAATTTTGGCCACGCCCTCAGCAGCAAGCTGGCGGGTTAGTTGTGGCACGGTGAGTGTGCCATCCAGGTGTTGTCCGCCCGTCATGGCAACCGCATCGTTGTAAAGCAACTTGTAGGTGATATTCACACCCGCAGCAATGCTGGCGCGAATGGCCAAAATACCAGAGTGAAAATAAGTGCCATCACCCAGGTTGGCAAACACATGTTGAGTGTGCGTAAAAGGTGCCTGCCCTATCCAGGGCACACCCTCGCCGCCCATTTGTGTATAAGTTTGAGTATTCCGATCCATCCACACGGCCATGTAATGGCATCCAATACCAGCCATGGCACGGCTGCCTTCAGGCACTTTTGTCGAGGTGTTGTGCGGGCATCCTGAACAAAAATACGGTTTACGTTCCACGGGCAAATGTGCTGAATGCCCTACCTCATGGCTGTGCTCGATCGTGGCGATGCGATTGTCAATCAAGGTTTTAATGTCGGCAGGCAACTGCATGTGCCGCAGGCGTTTTGCAATGGCCACGGCAATCAGGGCAGGATCGAGCTCGTAGTGACTGGGTAATAACCAGTTGCCTTGCGGCAAAGACCATTCTCCGCCCTCGCGACCATCCTCCGACAGTCTTTCATCAAACTTGCCGTACACCTTGGGACGAACATCCTCACGCCATGCGTAAAGCTCCTCCTTGATTTGGTACTCCACGAACTGGCGCTTTTCCTCAATCACAAGAATTTCCTGCAAACCCCTGGAAAATTCACGGATACCCACCGCATCAAGTGGCCATACCATGCCTACCTTGTACACCCGCAATCCGATTTCGGTGCAACGCTGTGGGTTCAACCCCAAATCGCTCAGGGCCTGCAAAGTGTCCTGAAACGCTTTGCCTGTGGCCACAATACCGAAGCGGGCGACGGGCGAATCAATCACTGTTTTGTTGATGCCGTTGGCCCTGCAAAAAGCAAGCGCTGCATACAATTTGTGATCGATCAAACGGGCTTCCTGGGCCAAAGCAGTGTCGGGCCAGCGAATGTTCAAATCGCCTTCAGGCATCGTGAAATCGCCGGGTAACTCAAACTGGTATCGCTTGGGATCAATATCAACTGTCGCCGAGCACTCCACTACATCGGCCACTGCCTTCATGCCAACCCACACGCCGGCATAGCGACTCATCGCGTAGCCCAGTACACCGAAGTCGAGAATTTCCTGCACATTGCTTGGAAACAGCACCGGGATCATCGCGGCTTTCAACACGTGGTCAGACTGATGAGGCAAGGTGGAGCTTTTCGCGGCGTGGTCATCACCCGCCACCAGCAACACGCCACCGTGTTTGGAGGTGCCTGCTGCGTTAGCATGTTTGAACACATCCAGGCTTCGGTCCACACCCGGCCCTTTGCCATACCAAAGGCCAAAAACACCATCGACGGTTGCGCCTTGGAACAGGTTAAGTTGTTGACTGCCCCACACGGCGGTGGCGGCGAGGTCTTCATTCACACCGGCCTGAAAGTGAATGTTTGCAGGCTTCAAAAATTGTTGTGCCGCCCAAAATGCCTGGTCCACTCCGCCAAGGGGTGACCCTCGATAACCCGACACGAATCCGCCTGTGTTCAAGCCATTCATGCGATCCAGCTGTGACTGAAGCAACATGAGTCTCACTAGGGCTTGCGTGCCCGTCAGGTAAATTTTTCCTTGGGAGAGGGTGTATTTGTCACTGAGCGTGACTGCGCGGTACAGCGGGTACTGAGGGGCATTCATGACCACTTTCCTCCACGAAACGGATGAGTTTCTGCGAGTGCGAGGTGCCTTGGATTTGCCTTGTGAGCAACACGAGGCTCTGTTCGAGTGTTACACAGAGCCCGCGAGCGTTCAAGCCCCTTGGTCGGGTTGAATATCTTTCACATTGTCCACGTTGAACATTTCCTCTGGCCTTGGGTAACTTTTCTTGGTTTTGCGGGCTGGTAATTTTTCACCAGAAAACATTTCAACCGCAGTGCGCGCAACTTCTTTGGTATCCAGCGCAGCATAGGCAGACACAACAGCTGCGCCGGCCAGAGGCACAATTCGGGATGCGGTGCGTTTGGCCACTCGCTCAAACACCACCTGCCCAATTTGTTTGGTGACCCGAATGGCCACATCACGGCTTCCACTGCGGGTGAAACGATCGATCAAGTCAAGCACAGACTTGCCTGTTTTCTCTTCATGCTCCAAGGGAATTGATCGTTCATACTCACGCACAGCCGTTCCCGCAACATGGCTGAACAGGCACGTCATCAAATCTTGCTCAGTCAAAGGTTTTTTGTGACCAAACGCCACAGCGATGTCGGCCACCATTTGTGCCTGAATACGCCACACAATAATAAGGTCGGGCAACACGGTGAGCATGCCCAGGGGACCCACTGGCAAGGCCAAGCTACCCGACACAGCAGCCGCCTTCGCGCAGGCCTTCTGCGTAATTTCTTTTGAACGCTCATAGGGGCGTTTGGCTTTGCCTGGCTCTTTGGAAACGGGCACTCCACCGGTGACTAGACCGATTACGGCATGGAGGGGCCCCATTAGGGCTCTGGGTAAATTGGTCTTTTGCATGAATAATTCATCAAAGGCAAATTGTTTCTAATAGTACTAATCAACAAGTCACAGACTTGGTTTACTATCGTAACTCACAAGGAGTAATCAGTTTGGGGGTATTTCCCTAGGATTGCTGTGGTCCTTGGGGTCAAAATTGTGAATAGACGGTGCAATTCACGGTCTGATTGTGGTTTTGATCCATTTGGAGTACCCCTAATATGGGGGAATTCGACCTAGAGTTCGATGTTTTCACACAGGAGTGAATGTCATGAGCAAAGCAGCAAACAAGCAGTTGGTTTTGAAACGTAAAGAAGAAGGTGCCTCCTTGATCGAGTACGCAGTAATCGCGGCCTTGGTAGTAGCGCTGGCAGTGGCTGGTTTTGCTACTTTGGGTGACGGTCTGGATACCGCATTCACCAACATCGTGAACACCCTGACCGGTGGCGGTGCAGAGTAAGACTCTGCCGATGAAGTAACCATGACTACAGCCACTCGGGCTCACTCTGCATTTGTAAACCGCGCTGAAAATCAGCGCGGTGCGCAGCTTGTGGAGTTGGCTTTGATGTTGCCGGTTGTGCTCACCGTCATTTTTGCGATTGTGGGTTATAGCCTCTTGTTCATGGTGCAACACACGCTTAGCTCAGCAGTATCTCAGGCTGCGCGAAGCGTGGCTGTTGCAGGAAGCACAGCCGATCCGGAGGCTGCTGCCAGGCAATTGTTATTGAATTCCCTGCCCAGCGCGATGTACCCGGCAGGCTTCAGTTTTTCAACCGACCAATTGGCCGGTGCAGCAGATTGTGGCAACGCCTTGGGTGCAGGTACCAATCCAGCCCTGAGTTGCCTGGAATTTCGAGGGTTTTTCAACACCGCCGAGAATCCGTTTTTGTCCAACATTCCTTTTGCAGATACTTTTTTTCCAGAACAACTCAGCGCCAGCGCTGTAGTTCTGTACCAGAACACCGACGCACTGTAATTTCTTCCGGGAGCCCTTCGCGACATGTCAGGAAAAACAAAAATACTCGCACTGCTGCTATTGGGAATCGGATTGATTTTCATGGTCATGGCTTTTCTATCCGGCCAAAACGTGAAGAAAGGTGGGGAAGCCATCAAAACCGAACTCGAGCGTTTTCCAGTGGTAGTCAGCACAGTCGAAATTCAATTCGGTAAACCTGTTACCCCCGAGATGCTGAAGGTGGAGAAATTTGCGATTGCCCCCAGTGGTGCCTTCACCGACATTGGCGATGTGATCGGCAAAAAACCTTTGTTCAATATCGGCAAAGGTTTGCCAGTGACCAATCAATACTTTGAATCTGGCGCCGTGGCGGCTGAAGTTCGTGAAGGCTACCGTGCCTTTGCCTTGCGCCTGGATGAAAACAACGTGGCCACCGCCAAAATAAAGGCAGGTGATTATGTCGATGTGTTCTCGATTTTCAAATCCAACAGCCGGGATATTGAAGAAACAATTTCTCGATTGATCATGCCCAAGCTTCGCGTGCTGTCGGTGGGTTCACAACTGGTGAATGCGCCAGAAACAACGAATGCCGCCAATGACAAAGATGTCAACAATCGCCCTGTGCGCTTGAAAGCCATGATGGTTGAAGTACCCACTGGCGACATCAACACTTTGGCGATTGCGCAAACCCAAGGCGAGTTGTTCGTGGTGTTGCGTAGCCCCGACGAAGAAGAATTGCCCGACATGAGCAAGTATCCACAACCTGAACCCATCTTGAAACCGGCCTTGGTGAAGGGCCCCGATGGGAAGGTGCTGAAAAATCAACCCCCGGTTGAGCTGACAGCAAGCGACAAAGCTTTCGCTGGAATTTCGCTGGACAATGCCATATTGCCCGGTAGCGGCAACACAAAAGACAACAAGAAACCCGCGCAAACTACCCAACGCACGGCCGAACCGGCCACTGTTGAAGTCATTCGCGGCGGAGAAACAACCCGGGAAACAGCGCGATGAACAAGAACAACATCACTTTGAAAAGCGTGGTTGCAGCAATTTCATTGATAGCCTGCGCAGGGCTGATCAGCCCTCAGGTGGCAGTAGGACAAACGCCTGCTGCACCCAGCAGCGCAGCACCTTTTGTGCTCACCTTGAGCACTGGTTTTCAAAAAGTCATCAGCTTGCCAGGTATTCCGGCACGGGTGTCGATTGGAGACCCCACGATTGCCTCAGTCACCGTACTCAAACCCACTGACCGCGGCGGCAAGAATGCAGGCGTGCTGGTCACTGGTTTGAAAACAGGTTCCACGTCGCTGCTGATTTGGGACCGCGGTGCCAGCATGGCCCGGGTAATCACAGTATCGGTAACCGGCAAGGCGGCTGAAACCATTTCCACCTTGAAAGACTTGAACCTTGAAACCGAAGGACAGGTATTGAAACTTTCGGGCTCAACACCGAATGTGAGCACCTATCAGCAAGCACGCGAGAGTTTGATCAAGCCCGGTAGTGACGGCAAACCTGCAGAACTGATTGACCAGGCCACCATTCAAACGTCTGGCACTGTGCAGGTGGATGTGAAAGTGGTTGAATTCACCCGCAGTGAATTGCAACGCTTGGGGATTAACCTGACAGGCCAAGTTAATGGTGGGGGATTCACATACTCAATTGCGGGGCCGGCAAGTGTGAGCGGTTCGGGCGGGGTATCGAATGCATTCTCTTTGGCTTTTAATGGTGCGGGGTGCGTTGGAGAGGCCGTAATTGGCGCGCTTAACCCGACGCCTGTTGGTCCACGCACCTGTGATCTGGTTTCTGGTCTGAACATCCTTCAAGCCGACGGCTATGCCAAAGTTCTCGCCGAACCTTCATTGATCGCCCAATCTGGCCAGGATGCATCATTTCTGGCGGGTGGCGAGATTCCAATTCCCGTGCCCTCCGGCAACGGAACCATTGGTATTGAATACAAAAAGTTTGGTGTGGGTTTAAGTTTCACGCCCACCATTTTGTCGAACAAAACAATCGCTTTGAGAGTATCGCCCGAAGTCAGCGATCTCGACTTCTCTCGCGGCACCTCCATTCAAGGTGTGCTGGTTCCCGCCATTTTGACGCGCCGTGCAAGCACCACGGTTGAATTGGGCGAAAATCAAAGCTTCGTCATCGGTGGCTTGATCAGTCGAAACATTATCGCAAACGCCAACCGGGTGCCCTGGTTGTCTGAAATTCCGATTCTGGGTGCCTTCTTCAAGGGCAACACCTACAGCCGGGAAGACAAAGAATTGCTGATTATTGTGACACCGCGATTTGTAAAACCCCGTGCAGCAGACGCACCCGCTTTGGCCCTTCCAGGTCAAAACGTAGGTATGCGCCCGCGCAGCGTGTGGGGCCAACTCTTCCTGCCTTCCGCAAAAGAGCCTGTTCCTGGCTTCACCACCAATTAAGGGGAATTAGCGATGCAACAAAGCATGCCCCGAATATTGTTCATCAGTGGGTCTGACGCCAACTGGCTTTGGCTGTCAGACGCAGTGGGCGACCGTTTCATGTTGGTGCGCGAATCGGGCACATTCAGTGAAATTACCAAACGCGTGGGCCTGGTATCGCCCAGCATGGCCGTGGTGGATTACTCTCCCCAAGTGGGCCTGGACGCCAGCCTGATCGTGAAAGAACTGCGCGAGCTGGCCCCCGATCTGCCTGTTGTGGCCATGGGTTCAAAAGACTCGACTGAAGATGTGGTCAATGCGCTGAGATCGGGTGTGAAAGACTTTTTGAGCCTCGACTCCAGCGCTGGCGAAGTCACAAAAATTCTGACAGGCGTGGTTGAAAAAGCGCCCAAACAAAGCAACGAGCGCAAGGGCTACGCCTTGGTGGTGTTGGGCGGACGGCAAGGCGTAGGCTCCACAACGCTTGCAGTCAACCTGGCAGTGCAGCTGGCCAAACAAAACAAAGACAGCACGTTGCTGCTGGATTTTGGTTTGCCCTTGGGCGATGGCCTTGTGCACTTGCCCGCCGAAGACAAGCAGGGTGCCATGGATTTTGTGGAATGCGTGCGCAACCTGAAACGCTTTGATGCGACCCTGGCAAAAACGGCATTTCGCCGCAACAACGCTACCGGCGTGGCCATACTTTCACTGCCGCGAAACCTGGCAGACCTGCGTGATATCTCCGCATCTGATGCGTTGAAATTTCTGAACCTGATCAAATCATTTTTCGAGAATATCGTGATTGATTTGTGCGGGTTCTCGAACATTGAATTTGTGGCCAGCCTGCTGCGAAGCGCCGACGCCACCATGGTGCTGACACCACAGTCGGTGCCGGGCATTGTGACTGCCGCCGAATTGATCAAAAGCCTGAACGACAAGGGCATTGCGACCCAGACATTCGACCTGGTGGTTACGCCTTATCACAAAGATGTTGCGCTGGATGCAGAATCAATTGCCAAGAAACTGAACATTGAAACAGTACACACCCTGCCCGACCGACGCGCACCACTAATCAATGCGGTGAATGGCGGCCAGGTGCTGTCTGCAGCTGATTCAAAAGATCCCTATGCCAAAGCAGTGGCCCAGTTGCTCGACAAAGTGAATGCCAACCGCAAACACATGGACGGCCAAGGCGGCCTTGCCAGTACATTCAAGAAATGGTTCAACAAATGAGTGAAATCATTTTCGGCCAGGAAGCGCCGCCCCCAAAACCCAAAGAACCTGAGCATGCCGAAGGTTCAGTGTCCAATGCTGCAAATGCCGTAGAAGACTTGCAGTTTGCCACCGCGAAAGTCAGCGAAATGGACTCTGCAGTGCTGGCCGATGTCAAAGAAATGGCCCATGAACACATTTTGGCCATCATCGAAAAGAAAGGCGCTACCTTTGCCAAAATGGACAACAGTGCCCTTGAAAAATTTATTCAAGGTGAAGTGCAAAGCCTGATTTATGGCAAGCAGATTCCATTGAATGACTCTGAGGTGGCCTTCGTGGCCGACTCGTTGTACAAGGAAATTGCGGGCTTTGGCCCACTGGAAGATTTGCTGGCTGACCCCAACGTTGAAGACGTGATGATCAACGGCTACAAGGACGTGTATGTGTCCAAAATGGGTCGTATGGAACGTGTTCAGGCTCGCTTTGTCGACAATGCACACCTGCTGCGAATTGTTCGCCGTATCCTGGCACCGCTGGGTCGCCGGCTTGATGAGTCCAGCCCCATGGTCGACGCCCGCCTGCCCGACGGCAGCCGGATCAACGTCATTATTTCCCCACTGGCCCGTGATGGCGTGGTGGTGTCCATTCGTAAATTCAGAAGCACCCCGCTGCGCGCTGAAGACCTGATGGGCTTGGGCACCTTTGATGCCCGTGTGTATGAATTGATGCAGGAAGCCGTTCGCAAACGCTGCAACCTGGTGGTGAGCGGTGCAACCTCCACGGGTAAAACCTCCATGTTGAACGTATTGGCTGAATTTATTCCAGCCGGCGAACGTTTGATCACCATTGAAGACACGGCAGAATTGCAACTGAACCACCACCATGTGGTTCGACTTGAAAGCCGCCCGGGTGGTCACGAAGGTGCAGGTGCAATTTCAATTCGCGACTTGGTCAAAAACAGCTTGCGTATGCGCCCCGACCGCGTGGTGGTGGGCGAAGTACGCGGCGCCGAAGTGCTGGACATGCTACAGGCGATGAGCACGGGTCACGATGGATCCATGGGTACCATTCACGCCTCGACGCCCCGCGATTGCCTGCACCGATTGGAAATGTTGTCTGGCTTTGCTGGCTTTACCGGCAATGAAATGAGTTTGCGCCGACAAATTGCCTCGGCGCTCGACCTGATTGTTCAAATTGTTCGTCTGCCTTCTGGCAAACGCCGCATTTACAGCATCACGGAAGTGGCCGGCATTGTAGATGACAATATTCTGCTTCAAGACCTGTATCGCCATGAAAGCCGACTCGGCCCCGATGGGCAGGAGCTGGACAACTGGGTACCCGTGGTGCCCTACCCCAAAAACCCGAAAATCTCGCACATCCGCCTGACATGACATTCGGACTGATCGCCGCTGCCTTGGTATTCATTTCTCTGGCCCTGCTGTTGCTGGGCCGGGGTGCTGAAGAACAAAACCGCAAACTGGCGGAAAGCCGACTGGATGTAGCACTGAGCAAGTCCAGAGATCCACTGGCGCTGGAAAAAGACCCCCTGCGCAAAAAATACATTCCGCAATGGATCACAGACAGCCTGATTTCAGCCGGCCTCACCATTGATCGAACACTCGGCATTCGCGTTGCCATGTTCACGCTGATACCGGCGCTCGCTGCCTTTGTTTTTCGGGGAGCGGCCAGCGCAGCAGGTGCACTCATTCTCGCCATCCTGGGCATTGCCGCCTATGTGCTGTATCGCCAGCGCAAACGCAGACTTCAAATGCTGGGGCAATTGCCCAACTTTCTGGACGGTGTGGTGCGTGTCAGTGCAGTAGGTTACAGCCTGACCGTGTCGTTCAACACTGCGCTTGAAAATGCCGAACAACCCCTGAAAGAAGCGCTGGGTCTGGCAGTTCAAATGCAGTATGCGGGCCTGGAACTGGACCAGGCCATGCACCGACTGGCGCGGGTGTATGGGCTGAGCGAATTCAAACTGATTGCCTCTGTGGTAGCGCTGGCGCTGAACTATGGTGGCAAGAGCGATATTTTGCTGGGCCGCCTTGCGCAGTACCTGCGCGACCGCGAACAACACCATCAGGAAATGCTGGCGATGTCATCGGAAGCCCGCATGTCAGCCGTGTTCATGTGCTGCTTAACACCGGCATTGGCCGGCATTATCCTCACGCTGAACCCGGCCTACCTGGGCACCATGTGGAATGACGACACCGGCCGCATGTTGCTGTTTGTTGCAGGTATCTTGCAAATTGCTGGCGCTGCGATCATCTATCGCATGGTCAAGAGCATTTAAGGGCGCCATTATGGACATGAACACATTACTGGCGATAGGCATCTTCCTGCTGGGTCTGGGTTTTGTCGGGCTGGCGTGGAGCCTTCTCAGCCAAACCAGCCGCAAAGAAAAAGCGCTGGCCCGAATTGATGAATACACTGAACTGCGACGCAAAGTACAAAGTTCGGCGAACATGCGAAACCAGGTTCCAACCAGTGTGCTGACAGGCCGCATTGAGCGACTTGGTCAACAATTCAGCAAAACAAAAGCCTTCACTTACTTCGTTGAAGAAGAAGACAAAAAACTGCTGGGCCGTGCCGGTTTCGGACGCGAAGAAGACCTCAGCCGATTTGTGCTCATTCGTATTGCACTGGGTCTTCTTGGCTTGCTAATTGGACTTTTCCTGAACTGGGATGCCGGTTTTGGTGCCATCCCCATGATTCAGGTCATCGCAGTCACGGGCATCGGTTTCATGGCACCCAAGTGGTACCTGAAAACGGTTGGAGAAGGCCGAGAGGCTGCGTTTGAACGGGAACTCGTGGCTGTGGTTGACGTAATGCGCTTGTTACAAGGCGTGGGCCTGAGCGTAGACCAATCCATCGAGGTCATGACCTCACAACTCTACGACCTCGTGCCGATCACTGGCCGCATGCTGCGACGGTCTCGTGCCCAGGTGAAGTCCGGGGTACCCTGGATAGTGATGTTGAAACGAATGAGCAGCATGTATTCGAGCGACGAATTCAAATCATTCGTGCAGGTGCTGGAGCAAATTGAAAAGTTTGGTGGTGCTGTTCAGGAACCTTTGAAACAGTTCTCAGACCGACTCGTAGAAAAAGAAAGAGCCAACGCCAAAGAAACAATGGGCAAACTGACTGTTAAACTGACTGGTGTGATGGTGATCACCATGCTGCCAGCCTTGCTGATCATGACTGGCGGCCCCGGTATCATCTCCATTATTCGTGCATTTGAACGGGTTGGAGGTTAAAGCGTGTTGAGCAGTCGTTTAATTTCAGGACAATTCAGTCGGCAACTGGCCATGGTCGCCTTGCCCTTGATTCTGGCCGCGTGTGCAACACCGCAGCAGTCACCCAATGCCCCTGCGCCGGCACCCGAGCCCGCAATTACGCCCAGCGTGCCCAACATCAGTGCCACCAGCCCCACGCAAGATGCATTGATCGAAGCCGAACGCAAAGAACTTGACCGGGAAGACGAACAAACCAGAAAAGCCCGCGCCGAACGCGAGAAAAACCTGCACCTGAAACTTGTTCAAACCATGATTGAACAGGACAACGCCTACGCAGCCCTGGCCCACCTGGATGCTTACGACCAAAAATGGGGATCCGATCGGCAAAGCAAACAACTGCGCGCCGATTCACTGCGAAAAACCAGCCAGCTGGACCAAGCCGAGCTGGTTTACAAATCACTGCTGAGCGGACAAGGTCAACAAAAAAGCGGGCCGGTTTGGTATGGCTTGGGCAAAGTGGCCATTGAACGAGGCGACTTGAAAACCGCAGCAACCCGACTGGAGAAATCCATTCAGGTTGACCCGCTGAACATCAATGCCTACTCGGACCTGGGTTTGGTGTACTTGCTGGAAGGCCAGAAAGAACCGGCTTACAACACGCTGATGAAAGCCAATCAACTGGCCAGCGGCGATTCGAAGATCATGGCCAACCTCGCCTTGTGGGGCCTGGTATTTGATGATTTCAACATGGCCATGGACATCGCGGACCGACTGCAATGGTCTGACAACACCCGCAACCAGGTGATGTCGCAAGCCAATTCCATCAAACGGCGTTTTGACGCCAAAGGAAACCCCCAATGAACTCAAGCAAGCAATGGATATTGGCAGCCGTGTTAAGTGCCTCCCCCTTGTTGGTTGCCGCGCAGGACGCTGCGCCCACGACAAACCAAGGCTCATCGCACATTTCCGGCACCACCGATGCGGAAACTGGCCTAAGCACCCGCACCTGGCTGAAAGAGCAGGCCGAGGGAATTAACCGGGGCGAGGTTGAAGCCTACAGCGCTGAATCAGCCGGCAAAGCCTACCGGGCGTACACCGATTCAATTGGTTCCAAAGATCAAAAAGCACCGGTGTCTCAGGTTTCAACGATCAAGACCAACTAAATTCTTACGTGCTGCGCCTGCTACTCAAACTGCTGTCTTTTGTCACCGGCCAACGGCTGCTGACACCCGAGCAGGCCGCAAGCCAACAACTTGAACTCAACGACCTGCGCAGCAAACAGGCTGCACTGGAATCACTGTCCAGCAAACTGCGCAGCGAGATGAAACGCCAGCAAGCCCTGGCACGCGAACAGTTAAAAGAAACCAAAAGTTCACATGAACAAATACTGTCCGCCCGGCAGTCTGAAATTGACAGCCTGAAAGAATCACTGGGTCAACTGAATCAAAGTGTCGACATTGAAACCCAGCGACAACTGAAAGAGAACAACGATTTACTCAGTCAGTTGAACTGGTTGTCTGGCACCATTGCCCACGATTTCCGAGCCCCACTTCGCGCCATCGATGCCTACTCTTTTTTCCTGGCCGACGACCTGGGCGACAATGCGCCGCCCGAGGCCAGCCAATCACTGGAAGAAATTCGCCGGAACGGCAAGCGCATGGGTGTACTGCTGGACGCCCTGATTGAATACCTGCGTCTCGGTGTTTGCCCATTGAATGTTCAACTGCACGACCTCAACGAGACACTGGTGCAAGTGGTCAACGAGCATTTCGACTTTTCGCCTGTGCCAATTGAAATCCAGGTTCAAGGCAAATGGCGATTTGACAAGCCAATGATGATGAAGGCATTCAAAGAGTTGATTGACAACGCTGTGAAATTCTCCAAACCGGTGGAGTCTCCAAAAGTTATTGTTCGGCAAAGCAGCCCGAACAACCTGGAAATCATCGACAACGGGGTGGGCTTCTCGGAAACCCACGATGCCCAGAAATTTCAACTGTTTCACCGCATGCATGGCAATGACGAGTTCGAAGGCGAAGGCATTGGCCTGGCCACCGCCGAGCGCATTGCCTCTCGCCATCACATCGCCCTGAAATTAAACCGCGTGGGCAATCAAACAGTGGCCAGCCTGCAACTGCCTGAACGCGGATCGTTCTAAACCACCTTGGACAACAACTCCAGCAGGCCGGGCAATTTACCAAGGTCTCGCCTGGGCAATGCATTGCGCACCTTGTTGCCATCGGTGGAGGTGTCGACCAATGCAGCGCCCGGGCCTGGAGAGGGCAAATTGCGAAACACCAGTACCACCGGGCTGATTGCGGTTTCACCCCGAATCAGGCTGCAACCAATCTGATTGCCGGTTAACTGCACCAGGCTGCCAGCCGGGTAAATTCCCAACTCCTCAAGAATGATGGCAGTGAAACAGCTGTACAAGTGGTCCGCATGGGCAAACAGGTCTTTTACAGCCTGCTCCGCCGTGAAATTGCTGCGGTAGTCGCGCTGGGCCATTCTTGCATTGAACGAATCGCACACACTCAACAGCACAGAGCCCACATTGTTGTTGGGTATCTGGTTCGGATACCCCGAACCATCGGGCAACTCGTGGTGCATGCGCACCGATTCAATCCAGATTTCATCCTTCACACCCAGCAACTTCAGTTTGTTGGCGCTTTGCTCCGGATGTTTGCGAATGGTTTCTCGCTGGTCTCGCGACAGTGGTTCAGTTTGAGCCCGCAAACGCGCCTGCAAAGTCAACATGCTGATGTTCATGGTCAACGCGGCTTTCAAATGCGAACTCAACTCGCCCTCTGAAAACCGGTTGCTGCACAAACCCACTCGAAACAGGGTCAAGGCCACCAGCATATGGTGCATCACTGGATAATCGTCAGCCGTGTGCCAGGCCAGGTAAGCGTAGGCAAGGTCGAAGTGATGAATAGCGATGTGCTTGAACCGCCCAGCGAGCTCGTCCATCACCAACACGAAAGTTTCAGGCTCTTCATCCACCAAGGCTTTGGACAACACCTTGTAACAACAATCCAGTTCTTCAAACAGATCCTGCGCTTGAAGGTATAGCAAAGTGGATTGAGTCAGTTCAGTTTCCAGCGCAACCAGGCTTTCCCCAACCATGCGCGTACCCGGGTTGTAATGCTTGCCGGAATAAAGATACAAATGCTCGGGCGACAGTGACTTGCGTTGCAACAAAGGTTGCACCACCTGGGCATCTGAAATATTGATCAACATGGGGCAGACTCCTATTCGTCATGTTGATAACGAGTGGCTTGCCCAAAAGAAGATCGCCCGATCGGTGGAGTCCGCTTCAGGGATCTGCTGAACTGAGTGAAAAAAAGTGGTTTATTCGGAAAGTGGACAGACAGGCAAAGGTGAGATTCTTGGATCAAGTCAGATTCAGGTTCACCACCATGCAAGCCATACAACTGCACGCCACCCCAAAACACGACTTCCGCTTCCCGGAAACGGTTGAGCTTCAAATGGCTGCGCCATTGCTAGACAGCGACACCAACCTGGACGATGCATTGGCCGTGGTTCTGAATGCTGTCAGGCAAAGCAAAAACCCGCATGCCATGGACGCACTGGGCGCCTTGCTGGGCTATATGGAAACCCTGGAAAGAAAACAGTTGAGCAGCCAAGGTACCCAGAACTGGGTGACCCTGGCCAACCCCATCACCATGAGCCTTTAACGTACTGTCGAGTACGAACAGCGATCAACAACACCAGGCCTTGCGCCAGAAAACCAAGTCCGCTCCACATGGGCAATGACAAGCCCAACAGGGGTGGAAATTCATCGGTGCACAAACCATCAGCAACAAACATATCGGGCCAGTACTGAACCCAAGGCAAGGCATTCAAAGTGTTTTGCAGGGGGTCGACGCCACAGGTTTGAGAAGGGTTGGACAACACCCACACGTGATAAAAAGCCACACCCGCCCCGGCCAGAAACCCCAGCAGCGTCAACAACACAAACACCGATGACCACATGCTTTTTTTGCTGGTCAAACCAATGCCGAGAAAGCCCAAGGCAGTTTCCAGGTAAGCGTAACGCTGAATAATGCACAGCGGGCAGGGAAACCATTCTTTGCTGATTTGAAAGAACAGTGCAGCCCCAAGCGCACCGAAACTAATGGCCAGGCCCAGGCTGGCCCAAGGCCGTGCGGAAGAATATTGCATGATTTATTGCTTGCTTTGTACCCAGTCCTGGGTCGATTGAAAAATAGCATTCATGGCAGACAGGTAGCGCCGGGTTTCCTCACCAAGCGGATTGTGCTCCATGCACAAAAAAGCGAACCTCAGTTTCTTGAAGCCTATGGTGCCCGCAGCTCCGGCGCTTCGGTGCGCCATGGACTTAAACGCTTTCTCATCCATGGAAAAAGGGTCGAAACCAGGCACAAACCAGATTTCACGGGTTTCCTCAAAAAACTCCAGCGCAAATTCCTGCAGCATCTCAAGCCCCAATTCACTCTCGAGGCGCCCCCACTGATCATCGTCAATCAAGGGTTGTTGTTCAAGTTCTTGTTCAGAATACATGGCGAGTACTCATCGTTTGTTGTGTTTTTTTAATTCCTGACTCAAGGATACTATTTCATTCATCAAATAAACGCCTTAAACGCCTATACTGGGCCGTACTTCGTTGAATTTTCGCCACCATCAAGACATGAGCAACGCACTAGAACAACTGAAACAAGCCACCACTGTGGTGGCTGATACGGGTGATTTTCAGGCAATTGCCGCCTTTCTTCCCCAAGATGCCACCACCAACCCTTCGCTAATTTTAAAAGCAGTTCAAAAACCACAATACTTGCCCTTGCTGGAGCAAATCAAGATCAAGTTTGGTCATGAGCCGCTTGAGCTGCAAACTGATCGCCTGCTGGTGGCCTTTGGCACTGAAATCCTGAAAATTATTCCTGGTCGCGTTTCCACTGAAGTGGATGCAAGGCTTAGCTTTGACACCGAAGCAACCATAGCCCGCGCCAACCGCATTGTGTCTTTGTACCGGGCTGAAGGCATTGACACTCAAAAGCGCCTGCTGATCAAAATTGCTTCCACCTGGGAAGGCATTCAGGCCGCAAAGGCGCTGGAAGCAGAGGGCATTCACTGCAACCTTACCCTGCTGTTTTCACCCATTCAGGCACATGCCTGCGCCAAAGCAGGTGTTCAATTGATTTCGCCCTTTGTGGGTCGAATTTACGACTGGTACAAGAAATCAGCAGGTAGCAATTGGGATGAAGCAGCCAATGCAGGCGCAAACGACCCTGGCGTGCAATCGGTGCGCCGTATTTATGCCTATTACAAACAAAATGAAATTCGCACAGAGGTGATGGGTGCCAGCTTTCGCAATGCGGGGCAAATCAAGGCGCTTGCGGGCTGCGATCTGCTGACCATCAGCCCTGAATTGCTGGGCGAACTGCGGGCAGACGATACGCCATTGAATGTTGAGTTGAACGCTGACTGGGCACTTGCCCAACCGCGTGAGACATTCCCAGACGGCGAGGCGGCATTTCGCTTTGAACTGAATGCCGATGCCATGGGTACTGAAAAACTTGCGGAAGGCATTCGAGCGTTTGTGAAAGACTCGGTTACGCTGGATGGGTTGTTGAAAGCGTAAACTTGCGGGAAGGTTTTTAACCAGACATTCGCAAAGTCGCATGCCCTCCTCCGCCAGAAAGCCTGAATTCCCCTTATTGAATTCACACTGACTCACCGAGATTCGGCAAAACTGATGGCCGAACTCGGTGTCGGCTTACAGCCGAACGTGGCGTGTGAGTTCAAACGGGCAGGCTTTCTTGAAGGCGGAAGGACGGCAAAGCGATCTTTGCGAGTGCGAGAAACGGTCTAATGACTTGCGACATGCTGCTCCGATGCGGATTAAGTCACTGCCATCTCTTAACCGGCGGGAGTTGATTGGTCAGCCCGCGAAGATTTGCAGCAGCATCGCATCGTTCTGCCGATTCAAGATCAAGTCGCCCGGTTTGATTCGAAGCGAGGGGCGACCTGCAAGGTCGATGCGAAGACGCTTTTGCGTTTCGCATGCCCCAAGCAAGATTCAACACCGAGGAATTGGACTTGATCAAGGCAGAATGAGGGATGCACTGCAAATCACGAATCACAATCACTAATCACTAAGCACTAAGCACTATTCAAATTACGCCATCATCCAACATGCGCTGAATCTCCTCAGCCGAATAACCCAGCCCCTCTAGCACCTGCGCATTGTGCTCACCCAGCTTGGGGCCAAGCCAACGGGTTTGCCCGGGCGTATCGCTTAACTTGGGCACAATACCCGGTACTTTCAAAGTTCGGTCTTCGCCAAACGCATGTTCTTCAATCATGCCGCGGGCCGCAAATTGGGGGTCATGCACAATGTCTTCAATGCTGTAAATTTTGCTGACAGGCACATCTGCTTTTTCAAGCACTTCAAGTGCCTCATCAATGCTGCGTTCTTTGCACCACTGGGCAATCGTGTCGTCAATCAACTCTGTGTGGCGAACCCTGCCATCGTTGCTGGCCATGTCGGGGTTTTCTGCAAAATCGCTTCGACCAATCGCAATCATTAAGCGCTTGAAAATTGCATCGCCATTGCCACCAATCACAATGAATCCACCACAACCGCAGGTGTAGGTGTTCGACGGCACAATACCCGGCAAACTGGCACCCGAACGTTTGCGCACCACGCCTGCGAAGTCGTACTCGGGCAACAGACTTTCCATCATGTTGAACACCGATTCATACAGGGCCACGTCCACCACTTGCCCCTTGCCTGTTTTGTGGCGATGCTGCAAGGCCATCAGCGCACCGATTACCGCATGCAAACCAGCCAAAGAATCGCCAATGGAAATACCCACGCGCACAGGCGGGCGATCGGTGTCGCCACTTAAAAAACGCATGCCCCCAATCGATTCAGCAATCGCACCAAAACCTGGGCGGTCCTTGTAAGGGCCGGTTTGGCCATAGCCACTCAAGCGCACCACAATCAGGCCAGGGTTCAAGGCCTGTAATTGTTCAGGACTCAGCCCCCATTTTTCAAGTTGCCCCGGGCGAAAGTTCTCGACCAGCATGTCGGCGCTTTCAATCAGCTTGCGCAACACAGCCAGCCCTTCTTCGGCTTTTAAGTTCAGGGTGATCGATTTTTTGTTGCGGGCCTGCACAGCCCACCACAGGGAGTTGCCCTCGTGCAGCACACGCCATTTGCGAATGGGGTCGCCGGTGCCGGGCGTTTCAACCTTGATCACTTCGGCACCGAATTCACCCAGCATTCGGCTTGCAAAAGGCCCCGCAATCAGCGAACCCAATTCAAGTACGCGGATGCCAGCCAATGGGCCGTTGTTAACAGGTGACGATTGCTCAGGGGAATTGGTCATGATGTGCACTTGTGCATGCGAAACATTATTCCGGGTCAGAACCCAACTGGCGGCGGTCCAACAAAGCCCGCGCTACAGTGCTGGGATCGGTGTATTCAAGCTCACCGCCAATTGGCACGCCACGGGCAAGGCGGCTTACTTTCAACGCCATGCGGCGAATTCGATCGGTGAGAAACACGGCAGTGGCCTCGCCTTCGTTGGTGAAATTGGTGGCCAGAATAACTTCCTTCACTTCGCTGTCGTCCAGTCGCTGGCTCAGCTTGGGCCAATCCAGCGACTCGGGGCGCACACCGTCCAAAGGCGAAGCTCGGCCCATCAGCACGTAGTAATAACCGCGATAGGTTTGAGTGGCTTCAATGGCAGCCAGGTCGGCCGGGGTTTCAACCACGCACAGCAAACCGGGGTTGCGGCGGGTGTCGCTGCAAATGGAACACACATCGGCATGGCAAAAATTGTTGCACATACTGCAGTGGCGAATTTCAGCCACCGCTTTCAGCAGCGATTCGCCCAAGGCTGTGGCAGCCTGACGATCATTTTGCAACAGGTGGAAAGCCAGGCGTTGCGCCGACTTTGGCCCTACTCCGGGCAAGCGTTTAAGCGCTTGCACCAGATCAACCAAGGGGTCGAGGCCATCGAAGGCGTCAAACGCGGAACGGCTCATGGGTGTTGCTTAGAATGGCATTTTGAAGCCGGGGGGCATTGGGAAACCAGCGGTGACTGAAGACATTTTTTCAGTCATGGTGGCTTCGGCCTTGCGCACAGCGTCATTGAATGCAGCAGCCACCAGGTCTTCCAGCATGTCTTTGTCTTCGCCCAACAGCGAAGGGTCGATGGTAATGCGCTTGCAATCGTGCTTGCAGGTCATCACCACTTTCACCATGCCACCGCCCGATTGTCCTTCAACTTCCAGGGCACCGATCTCGGCCTGCATTTTGGCCATCTTTTCCTGCATTTGCTGGGCTTGTTTCATCAAGCCGGCCAATTGGCCTTTCATCATGTTCATGTCGAAATCTCTCCTGTCAAATATCGGCTGGGCCTGTGTTGCTCAGCGTGCGTTCTGAACCTGAGACCACGGTTGCGCCCATCAAGTTCTGAATGTCTTTTAAAAACGGGTCTTCCTGCAAAGCCTGCTTGGCCCCCTCAAGGGCCTGCCTGCGGGTTTCACTTTGCACAGCGTGCGCGGTTTGCTGCGCCTCGCCAAACTGCATTTGCAGCCGTACGGTACTTCCATAGTACTGGCCAAGGGCACCCTCAAGGCGGGTCACCATGCTGGCCTCGGTGTAGGCCTTGATTGCCGTGCGCAAAACAATTTGTAGTACGTCGCCTTCCCGGCTGGCCTCAACCAGTTCGGCCTGCACCAATGCCTGGCGTGTCAGGCCTTTGGCTGGCACTTCTTGGGACACCTGCGGCCAATTGGTTGCGCTGGGCAAATCACCGCTGGCTGACTGGTTGTACACCGGCTGTGGCTTGATGGCGGGCGCAGCGGGCTGTGATTGGGCCACCGGTAAATCATCGGCAGTGTCCCAAGGCGGCGACTCATCGAAGTCGTCTGCCACTGCAGGGGCAGCGGCCTGGGGCGCAGCTTTGGGTAAAGGTGATTGGGCAACTGCTGGTTTTGCTGCCATCACGGGCACTGTCGCTTTCACGACTGCCGGGGCCAATGGTGCAGAACGAGTGACTGCGCCCTGCCCACCCGGCTTGAACGCCAGCATGCGCACCAGTGCCATGGAAAATCCAATGTGTTCTTCCGGGGCCAAATGCAATTCAGCGCGGGCGTGGGTGGCAATTTGATAAATCAATTGCAGGTCTTCCGCACCAAAGGCGCCTTGCAGGTTTTGCAATGCGGCCTGATCGGGGTCATCTGCATCAAGCCCGCCCGCGAAGTGCGCAACAGAAAGCCGATACGCAATGGCGGCCAGTTCATCAAGAATGGCACCAAACGGCGCACTGGCTGCGGCCAGGGCATTGCTCAATTCAAGCAGGGCCTTGCCATCACCTTGGGCCAAGGCTTGCAACAGTTGGTGTACCACTTGCTGGTCGATGGCACCCAGCATGGTTCTCACCGTGTCCTCAGTGACATGGCCTGCGCTGTAAGCAATGGCCTGATCGGTCAGTGAAAGCGCATCACGCACACTGCCGCGGGCCGCCTTGGCCAACAGGCGCAAAGCACCGGGCTCGAAGGCAATTTGTTCTTCAGAAAGAATGTGCGCCAGGTGATCGGCCAACTGGTCGGGCGGCAACTGCCGCAGGGCAAATTGCAGGCAACGCGACAGCACGGTGGCCGGAATTTTTTGCGGATCGGTGGTGGCCAGAATAAACAGCACATGCCCCGGTGGTTCTTCCAGCGTTTTCAGCATGGCGTTGAACGCACTGGTGGACAGCATGTGCACTTCGTCGATCACATACACTTTGTAGCGGCCTGCCGTGGGTGCATACATTGCGTTTTCAAGCAAAGCACGCATTTCATCCACACGCGTGTTGGTGGCCGCATCCACTTCCAGCAGATCAACAAATCGACCCTGACTGATTTCAACACAGGCCTGGCATTTGCCGCAGGGGGTGCGACTAATGCCCTGTTCGCAATTCACTGCTCGGGCAAGAATTCGTGCAATCGTGGTTTTGCCCACGCCGCGTGTGCCCGTGAACAAATAGGCATGGTGAAGGCGTTGATTGTCGAGCGCGTGGGAAAGGGCTTTGACCACGTGGGCCTGGCCCACCAGCGAATCAAAGTCTCGCGGTCGCCATTTTCGAGCCAAAGCCTGAGATGCAGTTTGATTCATTCAGAGTGGGTCCACGTTTGTGTGCACAGGTGTGTCCAACAAATTAAGAGGCGAGCCAGAACCCCGGCACTGACTTCACGGTTGTGGCTGCTTCCTTCCGGACCTGACCAGGTTGGCCGCTACGCCATGCGGGGAGGCCCGCCAGACTGAATTCTACACCGAAGTCAGCCAGTGAACTTCGCCATGCCGGTCAATCAGTGCAGCTTGTGTGGGCGCTGGTTTATCCCCCTTGTTCAGGCTCAAGTCAACTAAGCCCACGTATTCAAGCACTTGCTGGGTATAGCCTTGTAAATTGCCTGAATTTACTGCCCATTTGTAGTCCAGCACCAGAAAACGGTCGGGCAACTCGAGCACCCGGTCAGCCCGCAGCGATCGGCCATCGCCCAATACCCATTCCAGTTCATTGAACACGCTGTGGTTGTTGGCCACCGCCCCCTGCAACCAGGGCTGCAAATCGCCTTTGTTCACCAGCAAACGGCAGGCTTGCTCCACATGCTGCAATTCATCATCGCGCAGGGGGCGAAACACCGCCTCGCAACGCACGGCCACCTTCGCCCACCAGGCATCGAACGGCGTTTCAGCCAGCTCATCCACCCATTCAAGCGCGGCATGCCAGGCCGTACCTTTTCGCAGCTCGGGCGAGGCAAGCCGGGGCACCACATTGCCCACAGGCGCACTCAATGCATTGAGCACCGGAAACTGCGGGCGCACCCACAGTGCTGGTGGATCAAACAAGCCCGCCAATTCAGCCTGGCCTGGCCATTGCGTCGCGCCTTGCGGCATGGGCCATGTGCTGTGCACCTGTGTGGCAAAGGGCAACAAACGCTCATACCAGCCCTTGCTGGCGCCCCGCTTTTCACTGCCACTCAAGTGAATGGAATGCCGGGCGCGGGTTAGCGCCACATACAGCAGGTGGTCTTCTTCATCGGCATAGGCTTGTTGTTCAATCTGTTGTGCGGCAGCACGGCCTGGGCTGGGGTTACCCAAATTGCCCATCACCGTGACTGACTTGGGGTGCGATTCGCCCAAGGCCCAATCAATCAGCAAACCCGCATTGCTGCCACCCGGTTTGGGCGACGAGTTTGCATCGAACAACCACACATGGTTGGCCTCCAGCCCCTTGGCTGAATGCACGGTCATGATGCGCAACACGTCGGGATTGTTGGCTGCACCTTCGCTGTCAGAACTTGCATAGGTTTGCAGTTTCACGGCCTCATCAAAGGCCTGTTGCAAACCAGGGAAACGACCCTTGTTCAAACCCAGTGCCCAAGCCTTCAGCCAGTCCCAGTGCTCAGCCATCATGACCCGCTGACGCGGTGACGCAGAATTCAAATATTTTTCAGAGGCCTTGGTATCAGCAACCACTTTGGACAGGGTTTCAAACAGCGGCAAGGCGCGCGCCATGCGCAACCATTCCGACAACTGCGCATGCAGCGCAGTCCACGGCGCTTTACATTGGCCAGCCAACAGCTCAAGCGTGCCCCACACCGTGGCGGTTTGATTCATTTTACCGGCCTGTATCAGGGACTGAAATTGCGCTGAAGAAAGGCCAATGAGCGGACAACGCAGCAATTGCAACAAGTGCAAATTGGCGTGCGGGTCGTTTAAAAACCCCAACAATGCAATGGTGTCGCCCCACACCTGCGAGGTGTAACGCTCGCCTTTGTCTTTGATGGTGTAGGCCAGGCCCGCTTCACGCAGAGCAGCCATCAAGGGCACACCACTTTTGTGGGCACGCACCAGCACCATCACTTCACTTAAATTCTGGATGCTGCCATTGGCCAGCCATTGTTGCAGGGTTTGAACCACGCGCTGCGCTTCATCGGGGCCTTCGTCTTCTTTGAGCAGCTTGGGATAAATATTCAAACCCTTCAAGGTTGAAACGCTTTCGCCAGCCAAACTGGTGTGAGCGCGAAAAGCGGTTTGTCCCCGAGTTTGCCCTGGCTCGAACACGGCGTTAACCACATCAACCACAGACCGCGCACAACGTCGTGTTGAATCGGACTCCAAAGTTTTCGCGGCGAAGTGTTCAACCAGCCAAGCGCGCGCGTGGTTGAACAATCGCGCTTCGGCCCGTCGAAAACGATAAATGGATTGTTTGGGATCACCCACCAAAAACACACTGGGCTTGTCATCGCCACTGTAGTCTTGCAACCAGAGTTTCAGGATATTCCACTGCACAGGGTTGGTGTCCTGAAATTCATCCACCAACAAATGGCGCACGCGCGTATCCAGTTTTTGTTGCATGTAAGCACGCTGCTCATCATTCATCAGCATGCGCAAGGCTGTGGCTTCCAAGTCATCGAAATCGCACAAACCTTGCTCAAGCTTGATTGATTTGTAAGTGTCAAACAGTGGCTCAATCAATTGCGCCAAAGCGGCAGTCGCCTGCATGTCGAGCTGGTCTTTTTCAAGTTGCAAAGCCTGTGCAGTTTGCAGGGCCAGGCCCTCCAGTGTTCGCACATAGTCAGTTTCATCCACTGCAGTTTTTTGCCCCGCAGTCATCTTGAAAAAGTTTTTACTTGGCTCATTTTTTGCGGTCAAACACACTGCCTTTAACTGCTCAAACACATCCGCTGCATGCGCACCCTCGCGCAATGCAGTCAGTGCCTTTTCAATGTCTACCGCATGGCCCTGCTGCTTCGCGGTGCCCAAAGCCAACCAGCGTGCCGCCTGTTGCCACTGCTCAAGAAAATGCCTGTTATTCAACACCTCGACAGGCCATTGCTCGCCTTCACCAATTTCAAACACCCTATTCAACGGCGGCGCTTCGCTGTTGTGCAACCAAAGGCTGCAGGCCACACGATTGGTCAATGCATGCTGTAACACCTGCCGCACCACGGCGCGGTCCATTTGTGACACCAGCGTGTCAAAGGCTGGCAGCAACTCCGATTGATCGTTCAGCAAATTGGCAGTGAACACATCAATGGCCATGTCCATCCAGAACAGGGTTTGATCGGTGGGTTCGCTTTGCCTTGAAAAGCCGCTGGCCAAGGGTGCCATTTGGCAAAGCGATGCAAACCAGCCATGGAAGGTGTCGATGGTTACCCCACGAGAATTGGTCAACACCTCGCCAGCCAGTGCCCGCGCTTTATTCAAGTTGGCCTCATTGGCCACAGCGCCGCGTTCGGTCAACAGGGTGCTTAGTTTGTCATCACTCAACAAGGCACATTCACGCAACAAGCCAAACAGGCGTTCCTGCATTTCCTGCGCGGCTTTGCGTGTGAAAGTAATTGCCAGAATTTGATCGGGCCGCGCCCCGCTTAACAGCAAACGAAACAAGCGTGCAGTGAGTAACCAGGTTTTGCCACTGCCTGCACAAGCCTCCACAACAACGCTGTTGGCAGGGTTGCAGGCAATCGAGGTGAAGTTGGTGTGTAAATCAGTCATCTTCACCCTCCTCACCGTTCATTCCTTCGTTGAATGCAGGGTGCGTTTCTGGCCTGCAAACGCCACGCACGGCGCAGTATTCACAAGCCTCACCCGGATTGGCCTGCCACACCGCTTTGCCCTGAAAAAACGAATTCAGTTCAGTGGCCAGTTGGCTGAGCAACACCTCGCCCCACGACTTGAACCCCTGTTCACTGAACTCATTGCTTAAGGGCGGAAAACTGACCCAATCCACTTTGTCTTTGTGCAAACCCAGAAAATCAAGTTGCGCACCAGGGCTGTTCAACATGGCCTGGTAGGCTGGCAGTTGAGGTTGACTCAGAGGGTCTGCCAGTCGCTTTTTCAACACAGCCGGGTTGGTAAATTTAATGTCTGAAATCGCCAGCGCTTCGCCCCGTGTGTCGAGCCTGTCGACCCGGCCTTTCAATGCAAGCGAGGCTCCACTGGGTTGCAATACAAGTGTGTGTTCAATCTGCTGCTCCGCCCCCTTGAATTGCCAACCCTGAATTTGACGTTCCATTAATTTACCGGCCAGGCGCGGCACAATTTGATCAAAAAATTTCAGGAAAGGGTAAACGGTTGCGCGGTCATCCAACTCCAGCTTGTTCCACACAAGCTGGGCCTGGTCCAACAAGGTTTGTTTCCATGCTTGTAGTTGATTGACGGGCTGGCCGGGCAAAGCCATGTACTGTGCTGTTTTTTCCAGCACCTTGTGCACAAAAATACCGCGCAGCTGCTCATAGCGCATGGCACCCTCATCACGCTGCGCAGGCCAGGGCAAGGCATGTTTCAAACCAAAGCGGAGCCGACACGCCTTCCAGTCGTCCAGCGCGGTCACTCTCAACGACTCTGGTATCGAACCCGAATCGCTCAAAGCCGTTAACTGCAAGGCCTGCTCGGGTGCTTCGCGCACTTCAATTTCAAAATCGGATGGCGCGCGGTACCACTGGCTGGCCCAAGGCTGGGCATGGCTTTCGGAATCTCGCAGCACAATGTCCAGCCACATCAATTCAGGCAACAGCATCTCGGGTTTGCCAGCCACTTGCGCACTGTGTACCAAGGTCACTTCATTGCTGTGCAACAGCAACTCGTACAAGGCAGATATTTTTTGAATGCGGGCCAAGCGCGGGCCGGGAAAACCCAATTCCTGTGCCACAGCGGGCGGCAACAAACCGGGCGGGCTTTCCTGAAAATGCGACTGTGCACAACCCAATACCAACACACGCTTGAATTGCCGCATGCGCGTACTGAGCAAGGGCACCATGCGCACGGGGCTTTCAATGTCCAACGGCCGAAAACGTTGCGATTCAGCCCAACTGCGCCAGGCTGCCAAAAATTCGTGTGCATCAAATTCGGTTTGTGCAGGCACTTGTCGCATCAAACCCAACACAGTCAGCAATTGTTGCCCTGCCTCGTCAGGCTGCAAGGCGGTATCCAGGCCATGTTTTTCAAACAAGGCCAGAAAAGCGCCTGCCCACTGCGCCAGCGGGTGTCGGCTCCCTGTTTTTCCGAAAGCCCAAGGCTCTAGGTGCTCAAGCGGCAAACCGGTGAAGGGCTGAACAATGTCGGTGAGTTGCCCTTGCGCTACAAACTGTTGCAACAAGTGGTCAAACCAGCCTGCAACATTCGAGGTGGACAAACGCCAGCCCGTGCGGTCGTCCACCAACACGCCTATATCTGCCAGCAGCCCCACCAGCCGGCGCGCAGCCAGGCGATCCAGTACAGCCACCGCAATCTCGGTCACGGGGTCTTCCCGCAACCATTCCAGAATTTGATGCGCAGCCTGCTGGGCCTGCGTGGTTTCATCGGGCGCCACCTGCAACACCACGGGGCTGGGCTGGATGTTAAAACGCGTCGCGCCCAATTGTTGCCAGGGTTGTGGGCCCTCAATGGCAGAAAGCCTGAACACCTGAACCGGCACCTCGGGGTAGAACAGTTCCAGCCAAAGGCCAGGCACAGTTTCGCCGTCATCAAACCACACCACATGCAGTGGCGGCTTGCCCCCGGGTTCGGCGGGTTTGGGCAACAGGTCCATGAGTTCAGCTGCATAGGTTTGAGCCAAGGTGGCCACCACCTGCGCCTCTTCGGCGGCGAAAGTGTTGTTCTCAACATACTGGGCAAGCGCACTGGTGTTGCGTTTTTGCACCAAAATCTGTCGCAAGGCCAACTCCAGGTATTCCTGGGCCAAACCCCACAATTGCGAGGGCGATGAACCGCCACCCAACAAAGGCAATTGCCGCAACACACCCACCAAATCGGCTTGCAGGGCTAGCCAGGGGCCCATGGCAGCAGGCTGGCTTAAGCGGTCTGCTGTTTGAATCCACGGGCCCAGCGTGGCAAGGCCTGCGTGGTGGCGCGCCCAGTGCCGTTTGAAGCTGCCCACAGTCTCGATGCGGGGCATCACCCACAACACCTGGCGGGCATCCAGACCCGATTGGCTCAGCCAGTCAAAGGCCGCCGCAAACGGGGTGGATTGAAAAGGATCGCTAGAAACAGGGTGTTGGGTCAAAACGTGTATGGGCTGGTGTGTGTTGTTAAGTCGATTAAAACGTACGCGGGTTTGTGTTTCAGTTCGATTTCGCTGTACCATTCAGAATAGCATTTTCTTAAATGAAGAACTTTCATGGTCTGCGCGTGTGCTTTAATCACCCGGACACGCTTTGTGAACACCCTCCAAAGCAATTACCCAACTGAGGATTTAAATGAGCAGTGACCTGATCAAACACGTCAGTGACGCATCTTTCGACAGCGATGTTTTGAAAACCGACGGCCCAGTGCTGGTGGATTATTGGGCTGAATGGTGTGGTCCTTGCAAAATGATTGCGCCAATTCTTGATGACCTTTCATCTGAATACAACGGCAAGCTGCAAATTGCCAAGATGAACGTGGACGAGAATGCTGAAACGCCCGCCAAATACGGCATTCGCGGCATTCCAACCTTGATGTTGTTCAAGAACGGTGCCGTGGTCGCCACGAAAGTGGGTGCGTTGTCCAAATCACAGCTGGCCGCTTTTATCGACAGTCACCTGTAATACAATATTGATTGAGTCGCCCGGCATGTGCCGGGCATCGAACCCCCTCACTGCAGTAAAACCCCCACCCTTCGTTAACCTGTTTACCTCGCGGCGTTCGCCACCTACACAAATAGCCAAACATGTATCTATCTGAACTAAAAACGCAACACGTCTCTGCCCTGCTTGAAGTGGCTGGTGGCCTTGAAATTGAAAACGCCAACCGCATGCGCAAACAAGAATTGATGTTCGCAATCCTGAAGAAACGCGCCAAAAACGGCGAGCAAATTTTCGGTGACGGTGTGCTCGAAGTACTGCCCGACGGCTTTGGCTTCCTGCGCTCACCAGAAACATCTTACCTGGCCAGCCCGGACGACATTTACATTTCCCCCAGCCAGATTCGCCGCTTCAACCTGCACACAGGTGACAGCATTGAAGGTGAAGTGCGCACCCCCAAAGACGGCGAGCGTTACTTCGCACTGGTAAAAGTAGACAAGGTGAACGGCGAAGCGCCTGAAGCCAGCAAACACAAAATTCTGTTTGAAAACCTGACACCGCTACACCCGAACCAGCCCCTAAAGCTGGAACGTGACATGCGCGGCGAAGAAAACAACACTGGCCGTATCATCGACCTGGTGGCCCCAATCGGCAAAGGTCAGCGCGGTTTGCTGGTGGCCCCACCGAAATCGGGTAAAACCGTGATGCTGCAGCACATTGCGCACGCCATTACTGCCAATCACCCCGACATCACCTTGATTGTGTTGTTGATCGACGAACGCCCGGAAGAAGTGACCGAAATGATGCGCTCGGTGCGCGGTGAAGTGATTGCCTCCACATTCGACGAACCGGCAACCCGCCACGTGCAAGTTGCTGAAATGGTGATTGAAAAGGCCAAGCGCCTGGTTGAGCACAAACGCGACGTGGTCATTCTGCTGGATTCGATTACCCGTTTGGCCCGTGCGTACAACACGGTAGTGCCCTCTTCCGGCAAGGTTCTGACAGGTGGTGTAGACGCCAACGCCCTGCACCGCCCCAAGCGTTTCTTCGGTGCCGCACGTAACATTGAAGAAGGTGGCTCACTGACCATCATCGCAACTGCACTGGTCGACACCGGCAGCCGGATGGACGAAGTGATTTACGAAGAATTCAAGGGCACCGGCAATATGGAAATTCACATGGAACGCCGCATGGCGGAAAAGCGTGTGTACCCGGCCATCAACATCAACCGCTCTTCAACACGCCGCGAAGAATTGCTCATCAAGCCCGATTTGCTGCAAAAGATTTGGGTGCTGCGCCGCCTGCTGCACGACATGGACGAAATTGCTGCGATGGAATTCCTGATGGACAAGATCCGCCAGACCAAGAACAACGCAGAGTTTTTCGAGATGATGAAGAAGTAATTCAAGTCATCTTTTCTGACCAAAGCCCATGCTGCAGTTGCACCATGGGCTTTTTTAATTGCACAATCAGTTAACCACCCCACAAGGAGCGTTCATATGAATCGCGTTTTTTCTCTGTTCACGTTGATGTTTGCGCTGACACTCAGCGGCTGCGGTTACAACACTATTCAAACCACGGACGAACAGGTCAAAGCCGCTTGGGCGGAAGTATTGAACCAGTACCAGCGCCGGGCCGACCTGGTGCCAAACCTGGTGAATGTGGTGAAGGCAGAAGCCAATTTTGAGCAGGAAACACTGACACAGGTGGTTGAGGCGCGCTCGAAAGCAACGTCGATTCAAGCCACTCCGGAATTGATCAACGACCCGGAAGCCTTCAACAAATTTCAGCAGGCTCAAGGTGAGCTAAGTGGTGCCTTGTCGCGGCTGTTGTTGATCACCGAGAACTACCCCAACCTGAAAGCCAACCAAGGCTTTCGTGATTTGCAAACGCAGCTTGAAGGCACCGAAAACCGGATCACAGTGGCACGCAACCGTTACATTAAATCGGTGCAAGACTACAACGTGACCGTGCGTTCATTCCCCAACAACCTGACTGCCATGGTCATGGGCTATGAAGTCAAACCAAGCTTTACGGTTGAAGACGAGGCTGCGATTTCCAAACCACCCACTGTAGATTTTGGTACCAAGTGACAGCCACCATGCGCAACATGTTTAGCCGTTTTTGGCTGTTTACCCTGCTGGCGTTGATACTTGTACCTTTACCAGGGCCGCTGTGGGCTCAAGCGGGGGTTCAGGAAGTTCCAGTGCCCCCCTTGACTGCGCAAGTAGTCGATACCACCGGCACCTTGGACGCTGACCAACAGACTGCCCTGATTCAAAAACTGCAGGCCTTTGAAGCTGCCAAAGGCAGCCAGATTGCCGTGTTGCTGATACAGACCACTGAACCTGAAACCATCGAGCAATACGCCCTGCGTGTGGCAGAAAACTGGAAAATTGGCCGCAAGAATGTGGACGATGGCGCCATTTTGGTGGTGGCTTTGCAAGACCGCGCGCTGCGCATTGAGGTGGGCTACGGCCTTGAAGGCGCACTGACCGACATCACTTCCAAACGAATTATTGAAGAAATTATTGTGCCGCAGTTTCGCCAAGGCGACTTTGCAGGTGGTGTGGCCGCTGGCGTGGACCAAATGATCAAAGTAATTAATGGCGAACCCTTGCCAGAGCCTGTTGCGCAACAAGCCGCAAACAAGGCAAGCACCATTGAAGACATTGCACCGCTGCTGTTCATGGGGACGCTTTTCATCGGCGGATTTCTACGCAAAGCGATTGGCAAATTACCCGCCGCAATGGCCACTGGCGGTTTGGTGTTTGTGGTGGCCTGGTTGTTTGCTGGTGCGGTGGTTTTCGCCTTGCTGGCTGCTGTGGTCGCTGCCCTGCTCACCCTGTTTGGCAACTCGGTGGGTGGCATTGGTGGTGGTCGCGGTGGATTTGGTCGTGGCGGCGGGGGGTTTGGCGGCGGCGGTGGTTTCAGTGGTGGTGGTGGCGGTTTTGGAGGCGGTGGCGCCTCGGGAAGGTGGTGAATATGGGCATGAATCGCATTTTCACGCACCTGATGACTGCAGAACGCCATGTCCGGAAAATCTTCCAGACACAGCAACTGGAACACATTTCAACTGCCATCAAAGCCAGTGAAACACGCCACTCAGGTGAAATTCGCGTTGCAGTGGAAAGCTCGCTTGAACTGCAACCCCTGTTAAGGCAGCAAACGCCACGGCAGCGTGCCATTGAGGTGTTCAGCGAATTGCATGTGTGGGACACCGAGCTGAACAATGGGGTGCTGATCTACGTGCTGTTGGCAGACCATGCCATAGAAATTGTGGCCGACCGGGGAATAAACGCCAAGGTAGGTCATGCATACTGGGAAGAACGATGCAAGGAAGTGGAGCAGGCATTTGCGCAAGGGCAGTTCGAAGCCGGGGTGATGAACTGCATTGCGGCGGTTAGCGAGAAGTTGATTGAACACTTTCCGCACAACGGGGGTGGCAAGAATGAGCTTCCCGACACCCCAGTGGTGATTGGATAAACACCCAAGCCGGTTTTACATGGGCTCTATTGGGCAGCTTTTCTGGACTTTGTAACCTTCAGGCAAACTGCACTCCGAGGCTTTGCCGTCGATCGAGCAGCGCACTTTCTTCAACAGGCGCAGGGCACAGCCATCGTACACGCCGTCTTTACTTAAGCTGATGCGGGCTTCGCGCATCATGGTGGTGTATTCCACCTTGTCCGCATCGCTCATTTTCAACCAGGCTTTCTCTGGAATTTGGCGGTCAATTTTTTTCACGGCATCCAAGGCTTTGGGCATTTCTCGCGCCACAAAGGCCCGCAATTTCTGACCTGAACCAGGCTGAAATTTCGACTTGCGCAGAATAATTTGGTAAGTGACCATCGCCACAGGCAACTGAATAATTGCACCGCGTTTTCCCAAGCCTTTGTAAAGCTCTAGCGGAGCGTATGCAATGGAAGGGGCCACGATAATGTCCACGGCGCCATTATTGAACATTGAGCCGTAGTTGGACACGTCTGCAGCAATCGGTTGTGCGCCAACCTGCTCAATCAGCCGTCGCTGCGACTCATCATGCGACAACGCCGCCACTCGCTTGCCTGCAGCCTTGGCCAGTGAATTGATTTCGCGATCACGCACAAACACATAAGCGGTGCCGAAGGGCAGCACCCCACCCACTTCAAAGTCACTTTGCTGCATCACACTTTGCAACTGCGGGCTGCCCATCGACTTCAAGGCCAGCAACACTGCATCATAGTTGGGCAGGCCACCCACAGCATCCAGGCTGCCGGTGAAGCTATTGTATTTTCGGGTGCGAATACCCGTGGCCACCAGTCCATCGCACTCACCAATTTCAAAATCTTTGGCAGCGACCGATTCATTGGTATACACCACTGGTTTAAAGCCATAGCCGTTTTTGCGACCTTCCAAAGCGTATTCCTGAGCCAAACCAAATATCGGCCCTTTGGCACCCAGCAAGTCGAACACGCAAATATTAGGCTCTACGCCACTAAGCGTTTGAGCACGTGCCGTGTTCTGGAAGCCCAGGAAAACCAACAGCATCAAACTGAAAACAGCCGCGATTCGCAAACTGTTTTTTACACATGGATTCATCATTTTTTTCCTGCCTGCAAGGCGCGAAGCGTAATGATTTGGGTCAGGTTGACCAGGGTTTTGGTCATCATCCGGTTCCAAATCAAATCAACTACAACCGCCTTGAATACGAGTCGCTTGGGCCCAATGCCCAAGCCGGGTGTTAAATAAAACAGATAGCGCCAAGTCACCAGGGTGCCGTCGCCATCCTTCTCAAATTCAAATGAACCTTTGGCGTGATCAAGCCAACTCAACAGGGGTTGGCTAAAGCCGGTACCCCTGTAAACAAACTGGCGATTGGGAACAAAGGCCAACACTTCTTCATCAATCACAGCGCCGCCCTTGAAGGTGATTCGCTGAACGTCGCCCACTTCATTGAACGATTTGCCCTGAATCATTTCTATATGAGTGATGGGCGCGATCAATGCGTCACTGTGAATGTATTCATCCGCTTTCAAACGGGTATACAAGGCAAAACAATCGGCCAAGGGCACCGGGATTCGGCATGAACGCTGGATCATCAAGGGAGCTTGGGTCACAATGTTTCCTCTTTTATAGTTGGGCACAACGTATGTTTTTTACTCGGTTTTTTCCAATTCTTACCAAACTCAAAGCCCTGAAGACCCATGGCCGCATGCTGTGGCACGCCTTTCGGCATGCCGACACCCCAAAATGGATCAAGGGCTTCATGCTGGCTGTGGTGGTTTACCTGTTCAGCCCCATCGACATGATTCCCGACTTTTTGGTGTTGTTTGGCATCACCGACGACTTGGTCGTGATTAGCGCTGCAATGTGGTTTTTAGGCAAAGTTGTTCCTGAAAAAGTCAAAAACAGCTTGCCGGTAGAACAAGGCAACACGCAGCCAGCACCGCAAAAAACTGCCAGCACTTCCACCCATTTGCCTGCGCCGCCCGCCAAGACAAGCCCGCTCAAGCCTTTCGGAATTATTCTGCTGCTGGGTTTACTCATTGCTGCTTTGGCAAGCCACCCTTGGGTGCATGCGCAATTTCAAAGCATTGGAGCATTTTTTTGAGTGTGGAAGTAACAGTTTTACTCTAGAAAAACAAAAAGCCCGGTGATTTCTCACCGGGCTTTCAAGCTTCTTGAGCCCTGCCTTTCGATGAAGGCAGTGGTTATTGTTGAACAGTCAATCAGTGACCGGTTGCTACGCCTGCACCACGTGGGGTACGAACGTCTTCAACCAAGTGCTGAATGTGCTCTGGAGGTGGTGCTGTTACCTTGCTGACCAGATAGGCCACTACAAAGTTGACAATCGCACCCACGGTACCGAAGGCTTCAGGCGTGATGCCGAAGAAGCCGTTGGCGCCGCCCACCAAGTGCAGGTACTCAGTGCCGTTGATGAACAAAATACCCTTGTGTGCGAACACATAGAACAGGGTCACAGCCAAGCCACTCAACATACCTACGATTGCGCCTGCGGAGTTCATGGTCTTGGAGAAAATACCCATCATGATCACAGGGAACAGGCTTGATGCTGCAATACCGAAGGCCAAGGCCACAGTACCCGCCGCGAAGCCAGGTGGGTTCAAGCCCAGATAACCGGCCAGAACAATCGCGAAGGCCATGGAAATTTTACCGGCCAGCAATTCGCTCTTTTCAGAAATACTTGGATTGAATACGCCCTTGATCAAGTCATGCGATACAGCAGACGAGATCGCCAGCAACAAACCAGCAGCAGTCGACAACGCAGCAGCCAAACCACCGGCAGCCACCAAGGCGATCACCCAGTTGGGCAACAATGCAATTTCAGGGTTGGCCAACACCATGATGTCGGCGTTTACTGTCATTTCGCTGCCTTTCCAGCCTGCCGCTTCTGCTTTGGCCAGGAATGCTTCGTCTTTGGACTTGTCGTTGTAGTATTGAATGCGACCGTCACCGTTCTTGTCTTCAAACTTCAACAAGCCTGTGGTTTCCCAACGACCCATCCAGGCCGGCTTCTTGTCGTTTTCCAGTGCAGCTTCAGCGGCAAACAAGTCACCACCAGTCGCAACATTGGAATTGACCGTTGCATGCAGGTTGTAGCGGGCCATTGCGCCAACAGCAGGTGCTGTGGTGTACAGAATCGCAATGAATACCAGTGCCCAACCAGCAGATGAACGCGCATCAGCCACTGTGGGTACAGTGAAGAAGCGAATGATCACGTGGGGCAGACCCGCGGTACCAATCATCAAGCTAACGGTGTAGAAGAAGGTGTTCAGGTAGCTGCCACCGGCTGGGGTGGTGGTGTACTGATTGAAACCAAGGTCAGTCACCACTTTGTCCAAGGTCGCCAACATCGGCTGACCGTTGGCCAACATGTCAGAACCCAGGCCCAACTGTGGCAAAGGATTGCCTGTCAGGTTCAAGGAAATGAAGATGGCGGGAATGGTGTACGCCATGATCAACACGCAATACTGTGCGATCTGTGTGTAAGTAATGCCCTTCATGCCACCAAACACTGCGTACATGAACACAATACCCATACCCACATAAATACCCACTTCAGCGGACACGCCCAGGAATCGGGAGAAAGCCACACCCACGCCGGTCATCTGTCCAATTACGTAAGTAATGGAAGCCACCAGCAAACAGATCACAGCCACTGTGCGGGCTGTGTTGGAGTAGTAACGGTCGCCAATGAACTGGGGTACCGTGAACTTGCCAAACTTGCGCAGGTACGGAGCCAGCAACATCGCCAACAACACATAGCCACCGGTCCAACCCATCAGGAATACGGAACCGCCGTAACCCATGTTGGCAATCAGACCCGCCATTGAAATGAACGAAGCGGCTGACATCCAGTCCGCCGCAGTCGCCATACCGTTGGCCACGGGGTGCACACCACCGCCAGCCACATAAAATTCACCCGTGCTGCCTGCACGAGCCCAAAACGCAATACCGAGGTACAGCGCAAAACTCAAACCCACGATGACGTAGGTGATTGTTTGCAAATCCATTAGCAATCTCCTTAGTTTTCGTGGACGTCGTGTTCGCGGTCGATCTGACCCATTTTCTTCGCGTAGTAGAAAATGAGGATGATGAATGTGTAAATAGAACCTTGTTGGGCAAACCAGAAGCCCAGTGGGTAACCACCGATGCTGAATTGATTCAGTTGCTCAACAAACAGAATACCGGCGCCGTAAGAAACCAAAAACCACACGATCATGATCTTGGTCAACAGGCCGAGTGTCGCTTTCCAGTAGGCTTCACCGCCCTTTGGGTTGCTCATCGCTTGTCTCCTTTTTAAGGTTGTTGTTAACCGCAGGCCGGAATACGAGGTCACATCCCTCCGAGCCTAGGCTTGCGAACGAGTATCAAAGCGAAAACTTACGCCAAACTGAAAGCCTGTCAGATAGGCGATTAAACCCCTCCCCCAACATTGCCCCCCTACCCAAACGTGCGATTCCCAAGGCTTGGAAAACCGCAATTGGCCGGTAATTACCTGTTTTATTAAGTGATCAAGTCGACTTATGCCCCACACAATGGTAGTTACCCCAATCAAGCCAACTCATTCTGATTAGCAAGGCGACCCATGACACCCAATACCGAGCAGCCTAACAACCACCGTATCCACCTGTTCAACGCGCTGACCCAAAGCCAAGCTTGCATTGAATTCGACCTGAACGGCACTGTGCTGTATGCCAATGAAAACTTCCTGAATGTTTTCGGCTACTCGAAAGATGAGGTGCTGGGAAAACACCACAGCCTTTTTTGCACTGAAAGTACCGCCGAGTCAGACGAATACCAGTTGTTCTGGAGCAAATTGCGCGAGGGCGAGTTTCAAAGTGGCGAGTTTTTGCGACTGGATTCGCAAGGTCAGGAAGTTTATATCCAGGCAAGCTACAACCCGGTTCGGGACGATGACGGCAATTTGGTGTCAGTCATCAAGATTGCGTCGAACATTACGGAGGCCAAGAGCAGGTCGCTTGAAAATGAAGGCAAAGTGGCCGCGATCGACAAAACTCAAGCCGTGATTGAATTTGACACCAGTGGTCGCATTCTGGCTGCGAATGACAACTTCTTGAACACCATGGGCTATCGCCTGCAAGAAATTGTGGGGCAACATCACCGTCAGTTTTGTGAAAAAAACCATGCGGAATCCGAGGAATACAGCAACTTCTGGAAAGACCTTGCGGCTGGCGAGTTCAAATCAGGCGAATTCATGCGCTTGAATCGGCATGGCCGCCCTGTGTGGCTTCAGGCCACATACACACCAATTTTGGGTTTGAACGGCAAGCCAGTGAAGATAGTTAAATTTGCCAGCGACATCACTGCCACAAAAATGAAGGCGATTGAGGACGACGGCAAGGTCAATGCGATGAATCGCTCACAAGGCATTATCGAATTTGACCTGGGCGGCAATATTTTGCATGCCAACGAGAATTTCCTGAGCCTGACGGGTTATTCACTGGCTGACATTGTGGGCCAACACCACAGCATGTTTGTGGACAAGGAAGAGGCCAGCAGCGGCGCTTACCGCGCTTTCTGGCGAAAGCTGGGCCAAGGCGAGTTTGATTCGGGTGAATACCTGCGCGTAGGCAACCACGGCAAGCGGATCTGGATACAGGCCAGCTACAACCCTATTCTGGATCTTGAAGGCAACCCGGTGAAGGTCATCAAATTTTGTAGCGACATTACCCAGTCAAAATTGCATGCCATTGAAACTCAGGCACGCATGGACTCAGTGTCCAGCACGAGCTGCATTCTTGAGTTCAATGCGGAGGGGAAAATTCTCAACAGCAACGAACTGATGCAGAAATCACTGGGATACAGCCAAGCCGACCTAATCGACAAGTCCGAAGGTTTTTTGATGTTCGACGAGGAACGCAACGACAGCAATCACTTCAAGATCTGGAATGATTTGCGCGAAGGTAAAAACCTCGTCGGTGAATTCCGCTACAAGGGCGTGGGTGGCAAAGAGATTTGGCTTTCAGGCACACGTAGCCCGGTAATAGGCCTTGAAGGGCAACTGATCAAAGTGGTGTTGATGCTGCAAGACATCACTGAATCCAAACTGTCCCGGCTGGATGCCGAAGGCAAACTGGGCGCCATTGACCGCTCACAAGCGGTGATCGAATTTGACATGCAGGGCAAGGTTCTTGCGGCCAACAGCAACTTCCTGAAACTGATGGAATATTCAGCCGAGGAAATTACCGGTCGCCACCACCGCATGTTTGTGGATGCGGCTTATGCCGCCACACCGCAGTACCAGGCCTTCTGGGAAAGCCTAGGACGCGGCCAGTTCGAGTCAGGTGAATACAAGCGGGTGGCCAAAGGTGGGCGCGAGGTTTGGATTCAAGCGACTTACAACCCGATTTACGACCCACGCGGCAACTTGGTCAAGGTGGTGAAATTTGCCAGCGATGTCACCGAAAGCAAACTGAAAAACTCGGAATTTGAAGCCAAGGTCGAAGCCATTAACCTGGGGCAGGCGGTGATTGAGTTTGATCTGGACGGCCATGTGTTGAATGCAAACCGCAACTTCCTGAACGCAATGGGCTATACCTCGCGTGAAATTCAAGGGCAACACCACAGCATTTTCTGTACGCTGGAGTACACCCAAAGTGAAGAATATCGCGACTTCTGGTTGAAATTGAACGAAGGAAAATTTGTCAGCGGCCGCTTTCACCGCGTGGGCAAATTCAACCGTGATGTGTGGATTCAAGCCACCTACAACCCCATTCTGGACTTGAATGGGAATGTGGTTAAAGTGGTGAAATATGCCTACGACGTCACCAAAGAAGTGATGCTTGAACAGGGTATCAACAAAAAGTCGGGCGAAATGCGGGAACGTGTGTCCAAACTGGTCGACAGTATTACCGACATTTCCAGCAACTCTGCAACTGCCACCCAGCTTGCTGAAAAAGGCCTGGACGCAGCCAACCAGGGAAGCCGCGAATTGAAGCGATCAATCGCTGCCATTCACGCCATTCAGAACAGCTCCAGCAAGGTATCGGAAATTGTGCGGGTCATTGGCGACATCGCCAACCAAACCAACTTGCTGGCATTTAACGCTGCCATTGAAGCGGCACGCGCCGGGCAACATGGTGTTGGTTTTTCAGTGGTGGCTGCCGAAGTGCGCAAGCTGGCTGAAAGCAGTTCAAGCGCGGCACGTGAAATTGCCACATTGATTGAAGAATCGGTTGCACAGGTTGAGGAAGGCGTGGAGGTAAGCCAGAATGCGGCACAAAGCTTTGAAGGCATTTTGAGCAGCGTGACTGAAACAGGCCAAAGCGTAAAGCAAATTACCAGCTCGGCAGAACAACAGCGCGACCTGGCGATTGCCGTAAACCGCCTGATTGAAGAACTCACAGGTGGCCTTGAAAAACACACTGGCAACAAAACCGCATGAGTGAATTGAGCCAATACGAACAGGGCTTTGGGTCGTTTCGAATTGGCGAGATGACCCTGGCCCTGCCGATGAAGTCGGTCAGGGAAGTGGTGCCCTTTCATCCCTTGATGGCATTGCCTTGCCCCCACCCTTGGATCAAGGGTGGCCTGGACCTGCGCGGCGTAAGTATTCCTGTGCTGGACCTGGAATGTTTGTTGAACCGGCCCGGCCACCAGTATTCACCGGGCTGTATTTTGCTGATCGCCCATGAAAATCATTTGCTGGGGCTGATTGCCGACCAGGTGAAAGCCTTGTTTTTTGCAAACCCCAATAGCCTGCACACCGTCAGTTCCACAGATTCAATCGGCCGCCTGTTTGCCGGCAGCCTGATGAACCGCGAACTAAACCAACTGGTTCAGGTGCTTTCCACGCAAGCCTTGTTCGAGTTGCCCGGCTTGCCCAAAGCAAAAGACCCAGAACCGCACCGCCAATCACTTGAATTGCAAACGTCGAACGAAGACACTGCCCTGAACACGCGCACGCCGCTGATGCTGATGCAAAGCATGGCCACCCTGTTTGCAGTGAATCCGAAAGACATTGAAACCACCGTGGTCAACCCGGTGCTGCTGCCCAGTGAGTACGCTGGAGGATTTTACAAGGGCAACCTGGATTACAGGGAACAAACCATTCCGGCAATAGACCTTGCAGGTTACATGGGCCTTGGCGCCCACAAACAAGCGCAACAGCCTACGCAGCAGGCCTTTGTCATTCGCGTTGATGGACACCCGCTGGCCCTGTTGATCGATCGCGTTTTGGACATTGTGCATGTGCCACACAATTCCGTGATTCCCCTGCCCGGTTTTGGTCTGCCCAAGGCGGCGCAACTTGAAGGGGCTTTGCCCAGCAAGGTGTTTTCAAAAGAAGATCCACATTCACAACGTGGTCCGCAATATTTCGTGCTGTCCTGCCAGCGAATCAGCGAAGACCAGGAGTTGATTGAACTGGCCAGTATTATGGCCAAGGCCAGTGCAACAGCCCAGCAAGATACCGACAAGCAGCAAGGCAAAGCCACACATGGCCTGGACCGCTTGATGGTGTACCGATTGGGCACCGAATTTTCTACGCCCATTGAGCAAGTGCGAGAGGTGCTCCCTTATCGGGCAGACATCGAGATTTTTGAACGCGGTAATCCCATGCTGGGCATGCTGACCCACCGCAATGAATCCATTCCGGTTTTTGACCTCGCGCAGTGGCTGGGTGCAGAACGCCAAAGTCTTGATCATGAATCCAGCATTTTGGTGGTGAATGCACATGGTGCCAGCGTTGGCTTTGCTGTTACTTCACTGACTGCGATTGAGAATGCGCAATGGGAACCCAGTGTGCCCGTACTGGGCGAACAGCGGCAATTGCTGCATGGTCAGTTAAAGACCACGCAACGCCTTGCACAAATTGGAGAAGAAAAACACCAGCGCATGGTGGAGGTAATCGATTTGCAACAGCAGGTGTTGCTGATTCTCGATCAGTTTGGTCTGACTGTATCGCCTGCTATTGAGGCTGTTGCTGCAACTGCTGTTGAGCCATTTGCGCATTCTGACCCCGCAGCGCATTGAACTCTTTGACAAATTCCTCAAAGCGGTCTTGCTCGATTGCTTCGCGCATTTCACGCATCAATTCCAGGTAGTAATGAAGATTGTGCATGGTGTTTAACTGTGCACCCAAAATTTCTTTGCTGCGATCCAGGTGGTGCAGGTAAGCACGTGAGAAATTCTTGCAGGTATAACAACTGCAAGTGGCATCGAGTGGACTTTCATCGTTGCGGAATTTCGCGTTGCGAATGCGAATGTCGCCCGTGCGGGTGAACAACCAGCCGTTTCGCGCGTTGCGGGTGGGCATGACACAGTCGAACATGTCGATGCCCTGCCCCACTGCGTTCACCAGATCTTCGGGAGTACCCACACCCATCAAGTAACGCGGCTTGTGCTGTGGCAACTTGGGCGCGGTGTGCGCCAAAATTCGTTGCATGTCGTCTTTGGGCTCACCCACCGATAAACCACCAATGGCATAGCCATCAAAACCGATTTCTTCGAGGCCTTGCAGTGAAATGTCGCGCAGGTCCTCGTACATGCCGCCCTGCACAATACCGAACAAACCGTTGTTGTTGCCAAATTCATCGAAGGAGTCACGGGAACGGCGTGCCCAACGCATGGACATTTCCATGGACAAGCGTGCCTCAGTGTGAGTGGCTGGATAAGGCGTGCATTCGTCGAAAATCATGACGATGTCAGAATTCAACACCGTTTGAATGCGCATGCTTTCCTCGGGGGTGAGGAACAATTTGTCGCCATTCACTGGGCTGCGAAAATGAACACCCTCTTCCTTGATTTTGCGCATGGCCCCCAGGCTAAACACCTGAAAGCCACCTGAATCAGTCAAAATTGGCCCATTCCAGCCCATAAACTGATGCAAACCACCGAATTTTTCCATGATGTCCAGGCCCGGCCGCATCCACAAATGAAAGGTATTACCCAGAATGATTTGCGCCTGAATTTCGGTGAGGTCGCGCGGCGTCATGCCCTTCACGGTGCCATACGTGCCCACAGGCATGAAAATCGGCGTTTGAATGACGCCGTGTGCGGTGGTAATTTCACCGCGACGGGCTTTGCCCGAGGTGGCTTTGAGTTTGAAGGACAGTGCGCTCAAGGAAAATGCCTTTTTAGAATTGGCCGTATTTTAAATCATTTCAAGCACATGGGCCTGAAAACCACGTTTTGAGTCACCATTCCAGCAATTCAAGCGCTTGTTTGGCACAATGGAGACATTCACAAAATTAGAAGTACCCCATGCAACAACCTGCCAAACCCGAATTCATTCGCGCCGAGAAACGCGAAGGCGACGCCGAGCTGGACGCGCACATGTTTCGGCAAGCACTGGCCCAATTCGCCACCGGCATCACCATCATCACCACCAAAAACGCCGAGGGCAAGTACGTGGGGGTGACCGCCAATTCATTCAACTCGGTGTCACTCCACCCGCCTTTGGTGTTGTGGAGTTTGTCGAAGAAAGCCAGCAGCCACGATGCATTTGCTGAGGCCACCCATTATGGCGTCAGTGTGTTGTCGGCCGATCAGGAAGATTTATCGCATCATTTTTCGACATTCAAAGGCGACCGTTTTGCTGGTGTCGAAGTCATCGAAGGCTTGGGTGGCTCACCTTTGATTCCCCATGCATTGGCACATTTTGAGTGCAAAGTGCGCAGCCGTTACGACGAAGGCGATCACTTCATTATGGTGGGCGAGGTGTTGCGTTGCGACTTCCGGGAAGGTGAGGCGCTGGTGTATCGGTCGAGGAAGTACTTCCGGAACTGATCGGTGAATATTCATTGCCCAATTGGCTTAGGTTCCGCTCTTACGCAGGCTTGTTTATATCGCCCAATCGGCTTGGGTTTCAATCTCTCGCCAGAAAACCTGATTTTCCCTTTTTGATATTCACCCTGACTCACCTCGCTCGGCAAAAGGGCGAGCCGAGTCTCGGTGCCGGCCCATGGCCGACCGTGGCAGGTGAATTCAAACGGGCAGGTTTTCTTGAAGGCGAGGCGATCGAAACACCGCCGCAGATTGGGCTACAAATTCACTTGCTTCTTCGCCCCGGCACGAGAATCACGGCCATCGCACCAAGAATCAACACCAGCGCAACGAAATCTGGCCAGTGCGGCACTTCACCCAAGAACAGGCTACCCGACATCACACCCACCACCGGAATGATCATGATCGACAAACTCGACACAACCGGTGGCAGCGACTTCGCCAAGCTAAACCACGCTACTTGGCAAAACGCAAACACACCAAATGCATTGTAAAAAATTGGCCACCATTGTGACCAACCCTGCGGCGCGCCCACGTCAGTACCCTCAAACCAAAAACCAGCCAAGCCCATGGCAACAATGGTCGGCGGCATCATGGCATGAGTGAAAGTTAGGGCATGCAAACCCGTGGGGTAATGCCGAATCAGCGTGGTGCCAAAACCCCAGCATGCGGCGGCAATCAGCATCAAAATCACGCCCAGTGGGCTGCCAGCGATTGCGGCAAACTCGGACGAAAGCAGCAACATCGCAGCCACCATCGCCAGGGTCAAACCGATCCAGCCACGCCGACTAACTGGGTGCGCGAACATCAAACCTGATAACACCGCCCACACGGGCATGGTGTAGCCCAGAATGGCTGCGCGACCCGAGCTGAGCTCCTTCACCGCCAAAATACAAAACAGGTGCCAGCCAATCATGTTCGGAATGCACAGCAAGGCAAGCCTGCCCCACATCTCGCGGGGCACCTTCAGAGACACTTTCATTTGCCGCGCGACAAACCACATGGCCACCATGCCAAACACCATGCACAAAGTGCGAAAGTGCAAAGGCGGGTATTGCGTGACCGCATACTTCATCACGGGCCAGTTCATTCCCCAAATGGCGGTGATGCCAAGCAGAAGCTGGATTTGTTTTAAGGAAAGAGTTGCAGCTGGCACGTAAGTGAATGATCGTTCAGTAAAGCGCCCCAGTGTAGTGCATTGGCCCATACTTGCCCCTAGGGGCTTGCCCTGATCCTGTACAATAGCGACACCTTCCAACTGTTCCTGCACGCAATGGCCAGCAATCGTTTTACGCAATTTACCTCTTTCCCGAAACGCCTTGCGCACAGTTGGCAACACAGCAATTCCATGCTGTGTGTGGGTCTGGACCCGGATGTGTCCCGCATGCCAGAAGGTTACGGCACCAGCCCGGCTGAAATCGAACGCTTCTGCATGGAAATTGTGAAAGCCACAGCCGAGTTCGCCTGCGCATTCAAACCGCAAATTGCCTACTTTGCTGCCAATCGCGCGGAAGCTGCGCTGGAAAACATTCTGGCCTATGCCAACGAAATTGCGCCACACGCCACTACCATTCTGGATGCAAAACGCGGCGACATTGGCGCCACCGCAAAGCAATACGCCATTGAAGCATTCGAGCGCTATAAGGCCGACAGCGTTACATTGAGCCCCTATATGGGCAGCGATTCTGTCGAGCCCTACCATGCGTATGCCGACCGGGGTCTGTTTTTGCTGTGCCGCACCTCCAACCCCGGTGGCAACGACTTGCAGTTTTTAAACACTGAGAAAAACGAACCGCTGTACCAAACAGTCGCCAAACTGGCCACCACCACCTGGAACCCCCACCTGCAAGTAGGCTTGGTGGTGGGTGCAACCTATCCGGAAGAAATCAAAACCGTGCGCGCTTTGGTAGGTGATTCACCCCTGCTGGTGCCCGGCATTGGCGCACAGGGTGGCGACTTGCTGAACACTGTTAAAAACGGCCTTTGTAGCCAAGGTTGGGGCCTGTTGATCAATTCATCTCGCGCCATTTTGTACGCCAGCAGCAAAGCCGATTTCGCAAGTGCCGCAGCGCTCGAAGCCCGAAATACCCGTGACGCAATTCAAGCTGCGAAAGCTGCGGCACTTTCAGGCTAAAATCAAAGCACTACACATATTCATGTTCAGGTAAAAAGAGCCACACTGGCCGGCCTGCACTGAGGAGACAGGGATGAAAATACTTCTGGCCGAAGACGACAGTTTGTTGTCTGAAGGTTTGTCGCAATCGTTGCGACAGGCTGGCTACGCCGTCGATTGCATGTTCAAGGGCAGCGACGCCGACACCGCGCTCACCACCATGAACTACGACATTCTGATACTCGATTTGGGTTTGCCAAAAATGAGTGGGTTGGAGGTGCTGCGGCGGCTGCGCGCTCGCGGCAACAACATGCCTGTGCTGATCCTGACTGCAGCCGACAGCGTTGAACAACGCGTGCAAGGCCTGGACGCCGGGGCCGACGACTACATGGCCAAACCTTTCGACTTGAAAGAGCTCGAAGCCCGTGTTCGGGCTTTGGCGCGAAGGGGCACGGGTGGCGGGGCCAGCATCTGGAAGCACGGCCCATTAACTTTTGACCAGGTGGGTCGCATTGCTTACATCAACGACGACATGCTCGACCTTTCCGCTCGCGAAGTGGGTTTGCTCGAAGTACTTCTTCAAAGGGTAGGCCGCCTGGTCAGCAAAGAACAATTCGTAGACCACCTTTGCGAGTGGGGCGAAGAGGTGAGCAACAACGCCATTGAGGTTTATATTCACCGACTGCGCAAAAAAATTGAAGTTAACGGTGTTCGAATTGCCACCGTGCGTGGCCTGGGTTATTGCCTTGAAAAATTTGTCGAGAAAGAGGCCACTCCAGATGCGAATGCCAACGCCAACACATAAGGCAGGTGCCTGATTGGCTTGGTACAAACGCAACCCGCTGGCCTCGGGGCAACAACAACGGCGCTCCCTGTTTGGCGAAATTCTCGACTGGATGCTGGCGCCTCTGCTTATTTTGTGGCCCATGAGCATTGGCGTTACTTACCTGGTGGCCAAGTCGATTGCCAACGATCCCTTCGACCATATTCTTGATGACAAAATAACTGCGCTGGCCCAAGAAGTGGCTGCGCAAGCACCCAGCAACCAATTTGCCATTCCCAAAGAAGCCATGGAAATATTGCTGGCCGATGGCACCGACCAGTTGCGCGTTCAGGTGTTGGGCAAAGGCGGCGAATTTTTATTGGGTGACGAACGCACACTGCCCATTCCGCAACGCGAGGCCCGGCAAATTGGCGTGGTCAATTTCCGCGACATCGTGGTGAATGGCGAGGACTTCCGCGCAGGCCACCTGTGGATTGAACTTCCCACCGTGGGCGAAAACCGGTTCATGCTGATTCAGATCGCAGAAACACTGGGCAAACGCGACAGCCTGGCCAATGAAATCATCAAGGGCGTAATTCTGCCGCAATTCGTGATCCTGCCCCTGGCCGTATTGCTGGTGTGGTTTGGCCTGTCGCGAGGCATCGCCCCCCTCAACAGCTTGCTGGACATTATTCGTACCCGCAAACCCGACGACCTCAGCGCCCTTCAAACCACGGACACACCCGAAGAATTGCTACCGGTAATTACGGCCTTGAACGAGCAGTTGGAAAGGCTTGAACAAACCATCGACACTCAAAAGCGATTTGTAGCCGATGCAGCCCACCAACTTAAAACACCATTGGCTGGCCTGCGCATGCAGGTTGAATTGCTGAGCGATGAAACCGACGAGGCCGCCAAGCTGCGCAGCCTGCGCCGCCTGAAAGTTGGCACCGAAAGGTCAACCCGCCTGGTGAACCAATTGCTGGCCTTGGCTCGAACCGAGGCACCCTCCGTTCTACAGTTTGAAAAACTTGATTTAACCCACATTGCGCGCACAGTAACCCGCGACTTTGTGCCAGACGCGATGAACAAGCGCATCGACCTGGGCGTTGAAGTACCCGATCACCCAGTGTACGTGAACGGCCAAACCTTGATGCTGACCGAGATGCTGAAGAATCTGGTTGAAAATGCACTGCGCTACACTCCGAATGAAGGCTGCGTGACTGTGCGGGTGGATGACAGCCCCCAACGTGAAGCCATTGTGCTGGAAGTGGAAGACGATGGTCCCGGCATTCCGGAAAGCGAACGCTACCTGGTATTTGATCGTTTTTACCGCGTACTGGGCACCAGCGAAGATGGCTCAGGGCTTGGATTGGCGATTGTGCAGGAAACCGCCACACAGCATGATGCCAACGTCAGCATCCATGACAACCCGAAATCCAGCAATCCCGACCGACCAGGCACCCTGATGCGTGTCAGTTTCCCGCCGCGCCACCGGCAAATGGAAGATTGAATGCTTAAAATACAAACTCAACTTTTCTAGAAGCACCCAATGAAAGCAAAAGGCAGTGAATGGCACGCCCCCGAAGACGACAACCACAAGCTGGCAAACCTGTGTGGCCCGGTGGACGCCAACCTTCGGCAAATTGAAGCCGCTTTGAATGTAAAAATTGCACGCCGCAATGGCACCTTGAATGTGGTGGGCGACAAGGAAAATGCCAAGCAGGCTTTCATCCTGATCAATCATTTTTTTGAGAAAAGCGACAAGCCGGTTACTGCTGACGAAATTCAATTGGCCTTGGTTGAACTGAAAAACACCAGCACCGTGGCCAGCACAAAAAAAGAAATTCCCCTGATTGCCGGGGCTGAGGAGCCCGTGGTTTTGCGCACCAAAAAAGGCGACTTGCAGCCACGCACAGAACGCCAAAAAGACTACTTGAAAGCTGTGCTTGAGCACGACTTGACCTTTGGTATTGGCCCAGCCGGTACTGGTAAAACCTACCTGGCCGTGGCCTGCGCCGTGGATGCACTTGAACGCGACAGCGTGAAACGAATTATTTTGACTCGCCCCGCTGTGGAGGCTGGTGAACGCCTAGGCTTCTTGCCCGGTGACCTGAACCAGAAGGTAGACCCCTACCTGCGCCCCTTGTACGATGCGCTTTACGATTTGGCGGGCTACGAGCGCGTTCAAAAATGGTTTGAGCGCAATGTGATTGAAATTGCGCCTCTGGCCTACATGCGCGGCCGCACGCTCAGCCACGCTTTTGTCATTCTGGATGAAGCCCAGAACACCACGCCCGAACAAATGAAAATGTTCTTGACCCGCATTGGTTTTGGCAGCAAGGCAGTGATCACCGGTGACGTGACCCAGATCGACCTGCCACGCGGCCAGCAAAGCGGCCTGGTGCAAACCCAGCATGTACTGCGCGGTGTGAAAGGCATTGCCATGACCTACTTCACCAGCGCCGACGTGGTGCGCCACCCGCTTGTGGCCCGCATTGTTGAGGCCTACGAACGTTTTCACAACCCAGAACGAACCGGCACCGCTGGCGAAACCAATGACGAGTAAAACAAACACACTGGTCAGCGTGGCCATTCAATGGGCCATGCAGGCCGACCACCCTCCCTTCTCGGAAGTGGACAACAGCCGCATTCGCCGTTGGGCCAAAGCCTGTTTCATGGACAGGGCTGACATTACCATTCGCATGGTGGGCGAAGAAGAAGGCCAACAACTGAACCGGGATTTTCGGGGCAAAGACTACGCCACCAACGTGCTGACTTTTCCCATGGACATGCCCGACCTGGGCGCTGACTCGGGCCTGCCCGTGTTCATGGCCGACATTGTAATTTGCCCGGCTGTGGTGGAACGCGAAGCCTTGGAACAGGGCAAAGACCCGATTGACCACCTGGCCCACCTGATTGTTCACGGCTGCCTGCACGCCCAAGGCTATGTGCATGAAAGCGACAATCAAGCTGAATTGATGGAAAACCGGGAAATTGAAATTCTAAAACGTTTCAAGATTTCAAACCCTTACGTGATTTCAGCTAAAAAATAGTGGCTTTTTACGGCCGCAGGGCTTGACCACTTTTAAAAACTTGGCCATAATCGCGGTCTTCGGTTGAGGGCCAACGCCCAAAAGCGAAATGTGGGTCGTTAGCTCAGCTGGTAGAGCAGAGGACTTTTAATCCTTTGGTCGTGAGTTCGAATCTCGCACGACCCACCACAAAATACAAAAAGCCTGAGTGTAAAAGCTCAGGCTTTTTTCATTTCTGTCTCTCAAAAGAACTTCACTCCATCAAATCTGGTTAACCACTCACCCCATTCAGAATAATACTGTTTTAATATACAGTTTTTTCGTGTTTGAATTCCTGTCCACCCCAATCAGTATTCCGCGTCATTCGGCTCCCATAAAAATGACGATTTCGCTGAATATTTGTCGACTTCAGAAGGCTTAGGGGCATTTTTTAGCTATGATAGGAACGATTACATGACAATTTGTCCGCTTTTTGACCCAGAGGAATTCGTACTGATGAATGCTCCAGAGAACTTCCACTTCCAGGCACTGTTAGCGCAAGTCCTTAAATTCAAATCCAAAAAAGACATTGCACAAGCCCTGCGAGTGGACTCCAGAACCATTCGAAGATGGGAAAACGGCGACAGTATTCCTCCCTCATACACTAGCATTGCCCTGCGTCAGTTCCTTCCACCAGAACTTCCTCTTGAGGACGAAAACCACGCTTTCACCTTCATCGACCTTTTCGCGGGCGTGGGTGGTATTAGACGAGCATTTGAAAACCAGGGCGGAAAATGCGTATTTACCAGCGAATGGGACAGTTACGCCCAGAAAACGTACAGAGAGAACTACCAGCGTGACCATCACGAGATTTCCGGTGATATCACAAAGGTCAATACTGTCGATATTCCAAATCACGACGTGTTGCTTGCAGGCTTTCCATGCCAGCCTTTCTCGATTGCAGGAGTATCCAAGAAGAACTCTCTTGGCCGTTCGCATGGCTTTCTGGATGAGACTCAAGGCACATTGTTTTTTGATGTCGCCCGAATTATCAAAGACAAACGTCCACGTGCATTCCTGCTCGAGAACGTAAAGAACCTTGTATCGCATGATAAGGGCCGTACCTTTACAGTGATCAAAGAAACGCTAGAGAAAGACCTGGGCTACAAGATTCATTGTCGAGTAATCGATGGCGCTCATTTCACGCCGCAACACCGCGAACGTATTTTGATCGCTGGCTTTGCAGACCAGGTTGCTTTTGATTGGGACGCAATTCCTTTGCCGCCGAAAGGCTCCAGAAAACTCAAAGAAATTTTGCACAAGACAGACGGTTCAGAACCCTACCTGCCTTGGGATGAAAACCGTTTCTTCGACCACGACAGCAAGAAAGTGCAAGACAAATACACCCTAACCCCGGGCCTTTGGACTTACCTGCAAAACTATGCAGCGAAACATAAAGCCAAAGGCAACGGTTTTGGGTTTGGTCTGGTTGGCCCAGAGAGCACAACCCGAACCCTGTCTGCACGGTATTACAAAGACGGATCGGAAATTCTTGTTGATCAAGGCAAAAAAAAGAATCCCAGACGCCTTACACCTCGCGAGTGTGCTCGCCTGATGGGCTTTCCTGATGATTTCAGAATTCCGGTTTCTGATACCCGAGCTTACAAACAGTTTGGCAACTCTGTAGTTGTTGATGTGATGGAGCATGCTGCCAAATTGATGTGCCAGTTTGTAGCTGAAGACATGCAACCCGAATTGCCACTTGTTCGCATGGCAGGATGACAGATGTAGTCGATCCAAAAACCAGAAGCAGGATGATGGCCGGGATAAAAGGCAAAAACACCCGGCCTGAAATTCTTGTACGCTCTGCGCTGCACAGGCGAGGCTTCCGGTTCAAACTGCATGACAAAACCCTGCCTGGTAAGCCAGACATTGTTCTCCCAAAATACAAAGCCGTAATCAACATTCATGGGTGCTTTTGGCATGGCCATGATTGCAAATTCTTCAAAGTCCCTTCAACACGAACTGAGTTCTGGCTCGCAAAAATTAACGGAAACAGATCACGCGACAGCCTTCACAGAGACGCGCTTCTGAAGCAAGGTTGGAGAGTACTCACCGTTTGGGAGTGCGCATTGCGTGAACTCAAACTTGATGGTTATGAAAAGGTCATGGAAGAAATCATCAAATGGCTTACCGTTGAGCCGATTCCTTCCACGGAGATCACTCCATAAAGACTACCTTACGTTGATTCAACAGAATACAATATTCAACGAGATCGATAAATGGAGCCATTAAATGTCGAATGTAATTGGCACGTATGACACAAAACCATCAAAAGATGCAAACCTAAAAAAGATATTAAGAATTATTTCAGATCTAGGAGCGGAAAGAGTTTTCGTTAAAAAGCTATCACCCAATGACAATAGTAAGAATCAGCCTTACTTCGGCGCTCATTTCTCAGATATCCCCTTTATTCCGACCGGTACAACAGTCGCCTCCAAAACTAAATCAAATAAATCGCCAAGTAAAAAGAATAAAAACAGAGAAATTAAATTTCAAGCGACGATGAAGTTAATATGGTTCGACGCAGAAGGACGTACATACCCAGCACCACAAGCAAAACTTATTTACTATCCCCAATACCCTGAAGTACGTCTATCAGGATTCTTGAAGGGATCGTCTGTGAACTTAAGCGACTGGATGAACGTTGAAAAAAAAGGTAGGGCTCGAGGTCGATGGATGATTCTTGGGATTTCGACTGACGATACCGTCTATGCATACCTAGCAACTCCAGACAGCACTGTTGCCCATGAACTTAACGATACCAAAATTATCGAAATAAACTCAATATTTGGTGAGCTACGGTTTACGCAAACAGAAATCAAATCGACGAAAATCGCTTTAATAACTAGACTTCTAGAAATTACTGAATTAGGCTGGATTGATGGACAAAAACTTGAAAGCTCTGGAATAAAAGAACCCTACAGCGCCTCCAACGCTGGGGGTTACACTCTTGAAGCTGAATTGGGAATCGTACCCAATAGTGTCGCGGAACCAGACTTCCTAGGCTGGGAAGTTAAGCAATTTGGGATCACAAGATTTCCAAAAATTGGAGCAAAACCAACAACGCTTATGACCCCTGAACCTAATGGAGGATTTTATGTCGAAAACGGCGTGGAAAATTTCGTAAGGAAATTTGGTTATAACGACAAATCAAACAAACCCGATCGAATAAATTTTGGGGGTCGCCACGTAATTGGTAAGCTGTGCAGGGCTACAAACCTAAGACTGCAGTTTTCCGGATATGACCCAGAAAATGGCCTGATCACAGACGCCGCGGGAACTATCGCGCTGATCAGTAGCAACGATCATGTAGCAGCAAGCTGGAGTTTTGCGAAAATTATGGATCACTGGAAACGTAAGCACGCACAGGCAGTTTATATACCCTGCATGGCTCAAAAATCGCCAACAGCTATAAAGCAATACAAATATGGAAATAATATAGAATTAGGGATAGGAACTAGTTTCGAAATGCTTTTGGCAGCTATCGCTCAGGGAAACGTCTACTACGATCCAGCCATAAAACTAGAAGAGGCTTCTTCAACGAAACCCAAAATAAAAAGACGAAGCCAATTCCGAATAAACCATAAAAAAATCAGTAGCTTATATAGTAAATATGAATATTTAACACTTGGTATAAATAATACTTAAGAGAACAAATCAAATATTATAATTTTGTTTTAAAACTATTTTTTATCGAATAATATTAATCAGAAAAAATATAGGAATTACTCAAAAAATTATCACCATTAGAAAAATAATTAAAAACAAGAAATCAAATCAATCCTTTTGAAGATAAAATCTTTTCTTTAGGGCAGCTCATGAACACTACGTTAGAATTAAAATTTGATCCAAATACAATTGAACACCTCGGTGTTTCGCTTTATTCACAATTGCCGAGTGTTCTTTCAGAGCTTATCTCCAACTCTTGGGACGCAGATGCTACGACAGTAAAGGTTGACTTTCTAACCTTGGAGAATAGAAAGGAAATTAGTATTCGAGATGACGGTCATGGAATGACATTTGAGGAATTAAACAAAAATTATCTGGTTATAGGCCGCAACAGAAGACTGTCAGGAACACCGACAACACCAAAAGGACGAAAGCCGATTGGAAAAAAAGGTCTAGGTAAACTGTCAGTATTTGGCATATGTAATTCCGTAGTAGTTCGATCTGTTAAATTTGGCAAGGCGAACCAATTCATACTTGATCTAGAAAAAATAAAAAGCAGTACGCATAACTCTTATCATCCTACAATCATTGAAAAAGATATAGAAACTACAGATCCCGACGGGACTCAAATAACACTGAAAGACGTAAGAAGAAAGTCCTCATTTAATATAGAGGAAATGATAATAAGCATATCTAAAAAATTTACTGTACTGGATCAATTTAAGTTAATTTTTCTAGAGAATGGTTCAAACCCAAAACAAGTTCTTAATGAGGACAAATTTAAAGGAATGAAAAGTCAATTTACATGGGAATTTCCAAGTAAAGAATTTGGCGAGGACTACAGTTATTTTAACAGCATCACCGGAAAAATAATAACCTCAGAAACACCAATAAAAGATACCGAAATGCGCGGGATATATCTCGCATCCAGAGGAAAAATAGTAAATTCCGCCAGTTTTTTCGGTTTGCGTGACAACGATCAGTTCCACAATTATATTACAGGCTATCTACACATTGATTTTATTGACGATCTGGATAAAGATCTAATTTCCACAGATCGACACTCTTTAAATTGGGAATACGATGTAACAAAGGAGCTTCAGGTTTACCTCAAGAAAGTTATAAGAGACATAGGAAGCGAATGGAGAAAAAAAAGACAAAAATTAAAACTTGATCAAATAAAATTAGAAAAAAATTTGGATATTGAAAAATGGCAAAGTTCGTTACCAAAATACGAAAAAGAACTTAGCAGCCAAATTATAAATCCTATACTTGAAGACAACAACATCAGCTCTGAGGGTGCGTCTAGCATAATTGGTGGGGTAATAGATAAATTTAATAATGAAACTTTTAAAAGATATGCCTCAGATATCGCGAATATCTCGAGAGACGAAGACATACCAAAACTTCTTGATTTAATGAATCAGTGGAAATCAATAGAGACTAAGCAGTTTAAAGATCTTGCGTGCTCTAGAGTCGAAGTAATTAAGCAATTTGAAGAACACATTAAAAACGATACAAAAGAGGTACCAACACTTCATAACTTTCTCAAGAAATTTTCATGGCTTTTAGACCCAAGAATCCTTGAATTTCGGGATGAGGTTACCTATTCGTCGCTTTTAAAAGAAACATTTCCGAACTCGGAATTAGAAGAAAAAAATCGTAGGATCGATTTTCTATGCAGTAATGCTCTCGGTGAAATTTTGTACGTTATCGAAATTAAGAAAAGTAAATATAAAGTCGATCATAAAGCATTAGAACAGGCTTATGAGTATGGCTCTTTTTTGACTAATAAATATGCTAGCTCAACGGGATTCTCCAAAGTAGTTTGTTTTGTAGTCGGCGGTGAGAAATCTGATGACTACAACTTTAAAAGCAAAGAGAGAACTTATATGAACTCTGGAGAGGTTTTTGTGAAAACTTATCGTGAATTATTGGAGCAATCGAAGGAATACCACAAGGAATTTATCGATGCCTACGACATGTTCAATAAGTGAAAACGGTATCACACTGCAACCTCCGGAGCTGACTAAAGAAGAATTCCACTTTTGATTTCACATCAAAGCCTCCTCTATGAGTAAAATTCTAGGTAGTCAAGCAGTAGCCATTTTTCGGGTTACTTATTCACTCTTAAACTATTTCACACGACTACACTCGGCTGGCTAGCCCCAACACGCATAACTCGAGCTAGGACATGGTTGTGTACAAAGGTGCTTTCAATCCTTTGGTCGTGAGTTCGAATCTCGCACGACCCACCACAAAATACAAAAAGCCTGAGTGTAAAAGCTCAGGCTTTTTTCATTTCTGCCCTCGCCCGGGATGTGTCGGCCTTTTTACATTACTGGCATTCTCCGTGTCACAAACACATCTAAATCTTTCCCCCCTTCAGTAACAGACAATCACCACCAATATTTCAATGGGGTTTGCCTGATGAATGTGAAAGCACTTCTCGCCCTTGGCGCAACAGCAGCACTCCTTTCCGCTTGCCTGTCTGGCGGAGACTCCACAACAAGCGCCAGCAGCACTGGCCAACCCATCAACCCCAGTGAAACACCTCTGCAATTGTCAGAATTCTCGGTGGCCAACGGTTGCTTCGGTTTGCAATCCGCATTCAGCCGGCAATTTGTGCAACCGGCAGCCGCCCGCTATGCAGCAGGCCCGGCCACGCAGGCAGAAAACTTCACCCTGCGCCCCACTGAATTGGGCAAGTATCTGATTTACGGCAGCGATCGGCGAATGATCACAGCCCAAGGCAACACCTTGGTGGCCAGCGCTGAACCCACCGATGCAGCCGTGTGGCAAGCCAGTTTTGACCAAGCCAAAAGCCAGTTCAGCTTCACCAACGCGGCAGGCCAGTTTCTGGCGCTGGATGAAACTACCGGCCTAAGCACCACAAGCGAACCCACCGAACGCACTCAATTCAAATTAACACCCAGCAGTGATTGCGCGGCCTACCCCGAAATGCCCACCGCCATGGAAGGCACGCCCTACAAAGGCCGCGGTGAAAACCAACCCATTATTGGCTTTGCCGACACCCACACGCACATGGGCATGTCCAGTGAAATGTCACTGGATGGCAGCGTAGGCCCCTCCGCAGGTGGCGTGCTGTACGGCGAAGTGGTTCACCGTTTTGGCATTCCCCACGCACTGGGCAGTTGTGAAGGTTTTCACGGTCCCAATGGTATTCGCGATGCCAACAACATTCTGGAAACAACTCCAGGCGCTCAGCACGACACACAGGGTTGGCCCACATTTGTGGACTGGCCGCGCCGCAACTTCCTGACCCACCAAGTGATGTATCACGCCTGGGTTGAACGCGCATGGCGCGCAGGTTTGCGTGTCATGGTGAACCACGGCACCAACATTGCGGCCCTGTGCCGGGTCGGCCAAACCTATGCAGGAAAACCTGAAGCAGACTGCAACGACATGAGTGTGGCCAGCAAACAGGTGGAGTATTTGTACGACGTACAAGATTATGTGGACGCGCAATTTGGCGGCCCCGGCAAAGGCTGGTACCGAATTGTAAAAACCCCGGCCGAAGCCCGCAAAGTGGCCAATGAAGGCAAACTGGCCGTGGTGCTGGGCGTGGAAGTAGCGCAAGTGTTCAACTGTGGCGTCACCATGCTGCCCGGTGGCGCTGAAATTCGCAAATGTGACCAAGCGCAAATTGACGAAGAAATCGACAAACTGTGGGCACTGGGTGCACGCCATGTGTACCCCTTCCACGACATCGACAGTTCACTGGGCGGTGCCGGTATTTTCAGTGGCGACGTCATCAACTTCCTGAACTTTCTGGACACCGGCGCCTTCTGGAAAACCACAGAATGCCGCGACTTTCCCGAGAACGAACCCTCGGTGCGTGAACCCGGCACCAACATGACCACTGCTGTGCCCGGCACGGGCAGCAACGCACTGACCAATATGTTGCTTGAGGCCGTGGGTGGCATTACGCCCCTGTACCCGGACGGCAAGCGTTGCAATGCCCGCACGGTGACCGATCTTGGCCAATACGCGCTCACTGCGCTGATGAACCGCGGCTTTGTGATCGACATTGACCATGCGGCCTACCACAGCAAAGACATCATGCTGGACTTGGCCGAAAGCATGAACCCGCCCTACCCCATGGCGTCTTCGCACGATGCGCACGGTGGCTTGACCAGCGACCAGGCTGTGCGCATGCTGAAAAGTGGTGGTGTGATTTACCCCTACAAAGGCAACGGCATCAAACACGTGGAATTTCTGGAAAAGCTGAAATTCTGGCGCAACAAGGCTGGGATGAATAACTCGCTACTAGGCTTGGGTTACGGTGCAGATGGAAACGGTTTTGGTGGGCATCCCGGCCCGCGCGGTGGCGACAGCGTGCCGGTTCAATACCCATTCACCCTGTTCCGGGGTGAAGGCTGGGGCCCGCGCTACCAATCGCTGCCAGAAATGAAAGTGAACCTGCTGACCATTCCGGAAAGTGGCAAGTTCTGGCACATCGATGAAGTGGGCATGGCGCACTACGGCATGGTGGCCGACTTCGTGGAAGAAGTGCGCCTGGAAGGCGGCGGTGAAGCCATCGACGCGCTGTACAACAGCGCTGAAGCCTACGTACAAATGTGGGAGAACGTGTACTACCGCAACAATCCGAAATGAAATTGCTTGGCTTGATCGCGGTGCTGCTTGCAGCACCCGCCAGCGTTTGGGCACACGCCTTTGGCGAGCCTGTGCAACTGCCCATGCCCTATGGGCTGTACATTGCAGGGTCGGTGTTGGCGCTGGTGTTGTCGTTCGTGCTGCTGGCTTTCAGTGGTCAAGCTGGCGGCAAATTGCTCCATCGATTGAATGCATACGGCCTGTTGCCCTGGCCTGCCTGGCCTGCACAGTGGGTTGACCGGGTACGCGCGGCAGGCTCATTGTTCTGGCTAAGCGCGCTGCTGTTTTGCATTGTCACAGGCCTTGTGGGCAGCAACGACAGCCACCGTAACTTCAACATGACCTTCTTCTGGATTCTGTTTGTGCTGGGTGGTGCCTATGCATCGATGCTGATTGGTGACTGGTACAAGCACCAACACCCTTGGCGATTTCTGCTGCCCGCACACTGGCCTGGCGTTCGAAAATATCCACACTGGCTTGGCCATTGGCCAGCTTTGCTGCAACTGGTGTGCCTTGTTGCCATTGAACTGTTTTTTCACAGCACGCCGCGCAAGCTCGCTTTGCTGTTGATCGCTTTCGGGGTTTTCAACCTCGCAGGTATGTGGCTGTGGGGCACACGGCGCTGGTTGCAACGTGGTGAATTGTTTGCGGTGTTGTTTCGGCTGTTCGCAGCGTGTGCACCGCTGCGCAGAACTGCCAGTACCGATGGAAAATACCGGTGGCGTATTGCCCTGCCCTTTTCCGATCTTCGCCGCCTTCGGCTGTGGCACCCTGCACAATGCCTGTTCGTGCTGTTTCTGCTGTCGTCCACCGCTTACGACGGCCTGCGTGAAACCGCGGTGTACTTCAATATTTTCTGGCAAGACCCATGGGGAATTTTAACCAGCGCCTTTGGTGATCACCCGCTGAAAATTTATCCCCAAGTGCGGCCCTGGTTCATTGCCTGGGAAATGGTCTTGCTGATCGCATCCCCGTTTTTTTACCTGCTGCTGTTTATTCTGTTTCTCGCCTTGGGGCGCATGCTGACCAGTGGCAAACAACCCATTGCCTTTCTGCTTTGCCGCTATTTGCCAAGCTTGGTGCCCATTGCCGTGGTGTACCACCTGACGCACTACTACACCTTGCTGTTTAGCCAGGGCTTGAAAATTCGGGGTTTGGTGTCTGATCCCTTCGGCTGGGGCTGGAATATTTTTGGCAATGCCATCACGGGCCGCCTGCCCTGGCTGCCCGACATGGCCAACATTTGGACTAGCCAGGTGGTCTTGATTTTGGCGGGGCATGTTGCGGCTGTGTGGTTGGCTCACCAACAGGCTTTGCAACTTGAACACAGTAGCAGCCGCGCCACATTAAGCCAGTTGCCCATGCTGGTGTTGATGGTGGTATTCACCAGCGTGGGGCTTTGGATACTGGCACAACCGCTACAGGGTTAAGCCATCAGCCTGGCATTTTGGTGGTACGCAGGTAAGGCAGCTTGATGTCAATGTTTCCGAACTTCTCGGTGGCCTGCTCATTGTTCAGCGACAAAGCAACAATCACATCTTGCCCCTGTACCCAGTTGGCTGGTGTTGCAATTGGCTTGCCGTACGTGGCTTGCAGCGCATCAAGCGCGCGCAGCACTTCTGCAAAATTTCGGCCCACCGACATTGGATAAGTCATCGACAACTGCATTTTTTTGTCGGGACTGAAAATGAATACCACTCGAACACTGGCAGAGTCTGCCGCTGTTCTGCCATCGGGCAAGTAGGCATTTGCTGGCAACATGTCGAGCGCCTTCGACACGTCAAGCGACTTGTCCGCAATGATTGGGAAAGATGCCTTCGCGCCAGAAAACTTTTCAATATCGCCTTTCCATTGCTTGTGTTCTTCAACACCATCAACCGACAAACCGATGACCTTGGTGCCGCGCTTTTTCCATTCCTCGGCCAACTGCGCCACTGCGCCAAACTCAGTGGTGCACACAGGGGTAAAGTCTTTGGGGTGACTGAAAAGAATGGTCCAGCTGTCGCCAATGAAGTCGTGCAACATAAAGCTTCCCTGGTCCGTCTCCAGGCTCAGATTAGGTACCACGTCATTAATTCTTAAACCCATTGATATCTCCTTGTTAAGGCATTTCACGAACCTAGCTGCCAAAACCTTTCAGCAATACGGCAGTCAGCTCATTCAGAGTCCCCAAGGGTACTCGTTTCTTCGGCGTCAATCCATCCGTGAAACCCATGGCTCTGAAACGGTCCAGAAGGCGCTCATCTTTGGACACAACAAACACTGGGACGTCCCAAGGCGTTGGCTCTCGCGATACGCTGCCTGTGGGCTGGTGGTCACCGATCATCACATACACGGTTTCTCGTGGCTCGGGCTGGCTGAAATAACCCGCAAGCCAAGTGTTGGTGTAATTGATCGTGCGCAGGTAATCGGGTTTCATGTATTCCCAATTCACAGGCTCGGCCTGCGCGCGGGCTGCAGCCGCCGCATCAAAAGGTTGGGGGCCTAACAACTTTTTCCAGTCAGACTGATAGGGTGGCACCTGGTGAAAAGGAAAATGGCTGGAAATGGTTGGGAAAAAAGTAAACCTGGGCTTGGCCGATTCATCGCGCGGGTACAGCTGCTCAACCCGGGCCGCAGCAAACTGGTCTGGAATTTTCCAGAAACCAAATGCAGGGCCTTCGTAATTCAAGGCCGGGCCATCAATGTATTGATCAAAACTGTAAAAGGCGCGCTCCACCCACTCCCAGCCCACGGAATGATAAAGGCCAAAGGTTTCGTAACCTTCTCGCTCAAACACATCCAGCAAAGTGGGTCGCTCAGTGGTCAACAGCACATCATGTTTACGTGAATCTTTTAAATCAATGCCCGACAACACAGACAAGTGCGCAAGATCACTCGCACCGCCAATGGTCGGCGACACATAAAACGCAGACACTACATTGCGGCCACTCGCCAAAATAGACTTTTCAAGTTGTGTGCGGGTTTGCGCAACAGCCGCTGAAGAATCTTTCTGGTCATAAAGCACGGCGCCATAAGTTTCCAGAAAAATCATGTGTACATCGCGATTGTTCAGCGCAGCCAAGGCGGGTGTATTTTCCTTGGCCAAGGTCTCGTCGATCACTGTGGTGGCTGGCAGCAATTGCGCCGCACGCGAGGGCACCAAAATGTCGCGCAGCTTCATCGCCTCTTTCCAGTAAACAGGCACCACAGCCTTCGATACAAAAGTGGGTTTGTCCGGGTCTTCGGAATAATTAACAAGCACGACCACGCCGGCCAACAGCAAGGCACTCCACAACCACAGTGTTTTCGCAACAGGTTGTACAGCATTGCTCACGGTTTGCATGGCAATCCTTAGCAGGCGGTAATAGGCCCACACTGCTGCACAAGCCAAAAGCGTCACCAAGGCCGTCAGCCACACAGGCAAGCCCTGAACGGTAACCCATACAAAACGTGGAAGCTGGGGTACGTCCCAATACAAATTAACCGGTCGACCCAATAAGTTGGGTACCACTACATCGGCGTAGTGGCCAAACGCCATCAACAAATACACTGCAGAAATAACACTCAAGGCCCGTGCGGAAGGTTTACCGAACACTGCAACCCAAGCGGACAACAGCATGATCAGGCACACAAACTCGGGCGATACTCCCAAGTCGGGAAGCACGTAAACCGTGGGCCAAATTGCCGAGAAACACAGGGTGGAGTTTAAAAAAATCAAGGCCAACAGCAGTTGGCCACTGAAACGCCACTTTGAAACCTCTGCTGCACCACCGACAGCCAGGCCAAGGTTGCCCCGCAGTGCTGTATCTGTAGAACTCATGACTGCTTTACACCAATTTCATTGTGCGCCACAGCCCTGGGAGGCGCAGCACTGAGTAAGGAAACGACAACCGCCGCAACAAAAGGCAAGCTTTGAGACACCAACACCAGGCACCAAGCCAGGTTTTCTTTGGAATCAAAGCCCAACTGAAAATAAATCAGCCCTACGGCACACAACAACACAAACGCCAAAACAGATTCATCGCGCGCAGCATTCACTGCGTACAACACAGCCATTCGATTGGCCATTTTTGGGGTTCGGATGAAGGGAATTTTTCTCCCCACAAACAGACCCGACAGGGTGGCACGCCCAATCGCGTAACTTAACGACAGGCCCGCCAATGTGGCCGCCAATGCCGTTCGAAAGCTGGCCTTGACCTGTACCAGATACAGCGTAAAAAGTTTGGTGATTTTGAACGCAAAAAACATGATGGGCACCACGCTAATCAACAACGGCGGCGCATTGAATGCCAAGGGGTCGAACAACATTAATCCCGACCACAGCACAGCCAGCAGGGTGAAAATCAGATTGACCCCATCGGCGATCCAGGGCAACCAACCCGACACAAAGTGATAACGCTGGCCTGCGGTCAGTTTGCTTCGTTTGAACCCCAGCAACTGACCCGCATGCTCGCGCAAAATTTGCATGGCCCCATAAGCCCAGCGATGACGCTGTTTTTTGTAGTCTGTAAAAGTGTCGGGGATCAAACCATGTCCATAACTTTGATCGATATACACCGCTTCATGGCCCTGCTCAAAAATTCGCAGCCCCAGTTCGGTGTCCTCGGTAATCGTGCTGACTCCCCAGCACCCCACCTGCTCAAGCACCGACCGGCGAACCATGGTCATGGTGCCGTGCTGAATAATTGCGTTGCGCTCATTGCGGGTGACCATACCCAGATGGAAAAAACCTTTGTACTCGGCGTAGCACACGGATTTGAATGCGCTGTCCACGCCATCCCGGTAGTCTTGCGGCGCTTGCACAATTGCAATCTCGGGCTTTTCAAATTCGGGTGCCAGGTGTTTTAGCCAATGCGGCAGCACCTTGTAGTCGGCATCAATCACGGCCACCACCTCGGCCTGCGGGGAGGTTCGCTCCAATGCAAAATTCAAGGCACCCGCTTTGTAGCCGCTCAGGGGGCTCACATGAAAAAACCGGAAGCGCTTGTTTGGCTGTTGGTCCAAATGTTGGCAATGGGCCTGCACAGGTTGCCAGGTAGCTTCGTCTTTCGTGTTGTTGTCCACCACAATCACTTCAAAGTGCGGGTAGTCCAACCGGGCCAGCGCATTCAAAGTGTCGATCAGCATTTCAGGCGGCTCTTCATAAGCTGGCACGTGAATCGAGACTAAAGGCTGATAGACCGCAGCACTTGCGGCCTCGACTTCTGCACCCTTGGGCAAGGTCAACAGCCTGCGCCTACTGCTGTACCACATGGCCTCGGCCCATTCATGGGCTTCCGACATCACGATCACAAACACCCCAACCACGCCCAACAACAAAAACACCGAGATCGCGACACTGGCCCAGGTGTGGTACTGCAAGGTGAAGTCGTAAATCACATAAATAATCAAAGATGAAATGACAAATGCGTTGAAAATCAGGAATGTGCGCCCGCTGTCGCGCAGGGTTTTGCTGTCAATCAGCAGCAGGAAAGTCATCATCAACGCCACTACGATGGATGCCGCTGCTAGCAACTTCCATTGCGGTATGGCAATAATCGGCCGATCGGGTTCAAATTTCGGATCGCGGAATGAATCGAACACGCCCCAATGCCCGCCCACACTGCCTTCAATATCCGACTTCCACGGTTGATCGAAAGCCTCCATCACATAAAACACCATGTTCTCTTGCTCGGCACGCTGAATGAAACGGCGCAAGAACTTGGCTTGATTGGCCTGTGATGCATCGGCCTGCTTGATGGAGCGACCATTGCTGGGCCAGCCCACTTCCGTGACTACAATTGGTTTGCCAGGAAACGCCATTTGCAGTCGCTTGTAGGTGTTGATTGAAAAATCAACCGCATCGTTCAGCGCAATTCCCTCCCAAAAAGGCAGCAAATGCACGGCAAGATAATCGACGTGCTCAGCCAGTTCCGGGTTTTTCAACCACACATGCCAAGGTTCGGCGGTACTCACCGGAATGTCCGTTTCAGCACGCACCTGGTCCAGGTAAGCAATCATTTGCTTCAGGTTCAGGTCTTCTCGCAGCAGGGCTTCGTTGCCCACAATCAAACGGACAACATTGTAGGGCGGGCTGTGCGCCACGCTGAGCAAACGTTCAAGTTCTTTTTCATTGGCGGGCAGGTCTGGACTTAACCAGGCCCCCAAGGCCACATTGATGCTGTGGGCTTGGGCCAGCGCGGGAATTTCTCCGAATATGCCAGCCACTGTGTAGGTTCGAATGGCCAGTGTTTTACCTGCCAACAAGGACAAGTCGCGATTGATGTCTTCAAGCTTGGGTTCGATGTTGTCGATGGGGCTTTGCCCGGCCTGGTAGGGCGAAAACGCGAAGCCTGGAATAATCTGATTCCAGGGCGGTTCCTGAGCAGGTTGGTTGATGTAACCGTAACCCCCGACAACCAGCAACACAAAAGCAAACAGCGCAAAAACGGAGGGCATGGGCGTACTGCTTTAAAATCGATTCAATGAATTCTATCTTGACCATGCAGATGCGCAAGAAGTTCTTGCAACACGGCACCCGGTTGTTCGGCTTGAAGAAAATGGCCGCACCCGGACAGGGTACAGGCTCTTACTCCTTTCGGAAAATATTGTGTATCAACCATGGGCTTTTGCAGGGCAGCCTGCATGCAACCGTCATTTTCACCAGCCAGCACCAGTGTGGGCACATTCAGTGGTTTTCTGGACAGCGAGTAGATGGCACGGGTTACACCACGGTGCAATGTGAACAGCGATCGGTAGTAGCGGGTGGCCGCCCAAGCCACCCCGGGATTTGAAAACGCATCGAGCACTGGTTGAATCTCGGACTCGGCATACTGCCACCCTGGGGACCAACTGTTCCACAGCGCCCGAATGCGACCAAACTGATTGGCCACCAACCGAGCGGGTGCTGCGGTCGATTGCATTTCCAGCATGTATGCAGAAAGCACAAGCTGTTTGGGCATTAATCGCCAGGCCCGCTCAACTCTTTGAAATGGTGGAATTGCCAGCAGGCTGAGAGTTTTCCAGGCCTGTGGATCAGTGGCCGCTGCAGCCATGCCGGCCACGGCACCCCAGTCGTGCCCTATTAGGTGAACATCACGCCCTTCAAATAAATTTCGCCAGGCCAATAAATCAAGCCCTGCATTGAACGGATCATAATCTGCATTTGAATTAACCGAACCAGTGGTGTAACCGCGAAGCCATGGCCGCACCACAAGGTAGCCCGCCTGCACCAGCCCTTCGGCTACAGCGTGCCAGCTGTGCGGTGTGTCGGGGAAGCCATGCACCAACATGGCAACAGGGCCATTGGCGGGTCCACTCGCAGAACCCTCCACCATCGCACTCAGCTGCAAGTCATCGCGCTGCAAATTAAGAACAGAATACGTCATAGGGAGCGGCTGAAGTTACCTCTGAAAAATGCCTCCAGGCGGAAGGTCAAAGCCACATAGGGGTCGCGATTGCCTTCGGTCGGGAAATGAATTTCAGGAATGATGTCCATAAACAGAATATTTTTGTGAATGTCACGCCGATAATAGGCCTGCAAAATATAATCCTTGATTGTGTTCTCCCCGCGATCCTCGCCAACAACAATCAAGGCGTATCGAAGCGCAGTACGAGAGTCCAGAATACGGTTAATTTCAGCAGTCTGAGAAAACACCGTAGAGTCGCGCCTTTCGTCGTACTCTGCATAGGTTTGAAAACGCAGGGTTTTCTCTTCGTCCAGCGGCTTGTTTAAATCGAAATTGGTTCGCACCTGCAAGCCGCGCTGGTTGAACTGGGTCACCCGGCTTGAGGAATTGATTTGCCATTTGCTTTCGCTGAAATTCCACTGCCGCAAGGCGGAATAACGCAGGTAAGGATCAAGTGGTGCACCAAACTTCACACCCAGGCCCAAGCCCTGTACCCACGCCTGGGTGGGGTCTTTGGACGAACGCTGTTCCAGACCTACCGCCGAATTGTTGGTATCGAACCGTTCGCCACCGCGCACTTCTCGAATACCCTGCTCCGAAAGACGACCCAGAGGTTCTTCAATGTCACTTTCAATAATCAGGCGCAATCGTTTTTTGGTGGTGGGCATGTCCACCCGAAAGCGAACACTGGGGTCTAATTTGGAGTCGCCGGGCTGAAGCCGAGTGTCCAGCGCCACACGCAGAAACGATTGGTTTTCAACAAACAGGCTGTCTTCAGTGCCAAAAAACTGGTCAATATTGCGTGCAGTGTTGTCGACCATTCGGGTTAAATCATAATGCACTGGCTCAAAACGTTCTTGAAGCCAAACAGGCAAATCACTCTCTGTGTTCGCAGCTTGGGCAACACTGCCCAAAGTAAACACGCACAAACCAACGGCAACAACGGCGGGGGCTATTTTCAAAGCCTTCTCCTGATCAAGCTGTACTGCAGGTCAATACACGATACCAATGTACGCCTTTAAACAAGGGGGCGTAAGTCCCTGAATCTAGTGATCAATGCTGCTAAACACATCGAGTTCAAGCGTTTGAATTCCCCTCCCCGCCTTTTCTGCGCAACAAGCTGACCACCAGGGTGATCACCGTGATCGGCACCACAAAACTCAGCATGGTATTTGAATACAAATCGAGTGCATCATGGCCTTGCGCATCCAGAATCAAATACACCACATACGCGGTGTAGTAGGCCAGAAATACGCCACCTTCCCATCGCGCAATTTCTCGCCCGGTCAGGAAAATTGGCAAGCAGGCAAACGCCACCGCCAGCATCACCCACATATCAAACGCGAGCAAAGAAGGTGCAACTTGCAAGCCAGCGGGTACTGCCACCAGGCTTGAAATACCCAGGCAAGCAAAAATGTTGAAAGTTGAACTGCCCACCACATTGCCCACGGCAATGTCGCGCTCCCCCTTGAGTGCGGCAGCAATCGAAGTGGCCACCTCCGGCATGGAGGTGCCGGCCGACACAATGGTCAGTGCAATAACCACGTCGCTGACTCCCATGGCCTTGGCAAACACCACAGCTGAACCCACCAACCACTCTGAACCCAATACCAACAAACCCAAACCCAAAGCAATCAAAGCCAGTTGCACAGGCAATTTGGAATCCCAACTGCCTTGCGCAGCAGGGTGTATTTCTTGCTCATACTCAGCTTGAGCCTCTTTAACTTGGGTTCGGGACTGAATAATCAAAAAAGCGGTGTAAGCCACCATCAACACGACAAGAATACCGCCATCGCTCCATGACAATTGCCCATCCAGACTCAGCAGAAGAAGCAGTACCGATGCACCGATCATTATTGGTACCTCCTGGCGAATCAGTTGAAGATTCACCACCAGAGGTGAAATCAACGCACTTAAACCCAGAATAAACAGCACATTGAAAATGTTGCTGCCCACCACGTTGCCAATTGCAATATCAGTGGTCCCTACCAATACAGCACCCACAGATACCGCTATCTCCGGAGCGCTCGTACCAAAAGCAACCACCGTCAAACCCACCACCAAGGGCGAAATGCCGAACGAAAAGGCCAGGTTGGATGCACCACGCACCAGCACATTGGCCCCCAACACCAGCAAACCCAACCCGGCTACAAACAACAACACGTCGATGAGCATTCAACTTCCCCTGTGCAACAACCCCATTGTGAGGGATAAGAATTCGCTCGATTTCTCATCCCGGATGCGTTTCTCGTACGATACAAATGTTACCGCCTGAATTCTAAAAACGCATGAAACCTGTAATTTTTTGCCTCGAAGACTTTGAAATGCATCGTTTTGTTCTGGAAACGCATTTGACACGCCTGCTCGCCGATCGGGTCGAGGTGAAATACTTCAGGAGCCTCGCACAGCTAAAGGCCTCGAACAGCCGTTGCCAGCTTCTTATCTCAGATCTGAATGTAATCGACTCCAAAGCAGAAAACACCGCCCGCTTTTTGCTCGAGTATTGCGAACACACACCTGTCATTGTTCAGTCCACCGAGGAAGAACTGCCATGGCAGCTGGAACAGCAAGCTGCAGGTCGAATTCAAGCCGCTGAAAAAGGCGGTCAAGGTCAAAGGTTTACACAGGCCATTGAACACTTCATGGCGCAGTGTGATCAAAGCTTGTCCCTAAAAATGAAATAAGCTGCACCCACCAGGCACAAACCGGCCCACAAATAATCAAGCTTTAGCGGCTCTTTCATATAAAACACCGCAAACGGCACAAACACCGTCAACGTGATGATTTCCTGCATCACTTTCAATTGCCCCACCGACAACACCGTGTATCCAATACGGTTAGCAGGCACCTGAAACAGGTATTCAAACAAGGCAATTCCCCAACTGACCAAGGCAGCAATAATCCAGGGTTTCTGGCTCATGTCTTTCAAATGGGCATACCATGCAAAGGTCATGAAAATATTGCTGATCAACAACATGGCAATGGTGACCGGAACAGCGGGCATGGCAACTCCAGATGATTTGACGAACTTGCGGCATTGAATCTGAGCTAGTGTAACCAAATTGCCGTACTGAACGAATACGCTACCTAGACTCAAATTCAAATAACCGAGTAATCAATTTGCCATGCTTAAATTTGTAAAAACATTGTTGCTGGTGATCGCATTTTCAATCAGCAGCGCCAGTTTTGCAGCCGACTTTGACCACAACTACACGGCGTGGAACAGTCTGCTTGCCAAACATGTGAAGTGGCTACCCGACAACAAACAAACCGCTGTGGACTACGCGGGCTTTCAAAAAGACCGCCAGGCCTTGAAAGCCATTCTCGGCGACTGGTCGACGCTTAGCCAAACCGATTTCAACAGCTTCTCGAAAAGCCAGCAAATGGCATTCTTGATCAACGCCTACAATGGTTTCACCATTGAGTTGATTTTGACCAAGTATCCAAAAATCAAATCCATCAAGGAAATCGGAGGCGTGTTCAGTAGCCCCTGGAAGCAGGAGTTTTTTACATTGCTGGGCGAAAAGCGACACCTGGATTGGATTGAACACGAGCAACTTCGCCCCAAGTACAAAGAACCCCGCGTTCACGCTGCTGTAAACTGCGCCAGCATTGGCTGCCCGGCCTTGCGCAACGAAGCCTTTACCGCAATCAAACTGAATGCCCAGTTGGACGACGGCATGCGCCGTTTTCTAAGCGACGCCAGCCGCAACCGGGTCAAGAACGGTGAGTTGCAAGTGAGCCCGATATTCAAATGGTTTGCCGAGGACTTTGAAAAAGGACATCAGGGTTTCAAAGAAGTGAAGGATGTATTTGCCAAATGGGCCAAAGATATGGGCTCTACGCCGGAAATAGTCGATAGAATCGCATCCAAATCATTGCCGGTGACGTATACAGAGTACGACTGGTCGCTCAACGACATCCCACGTTAATCCTGATTCACCGATTCATGCCTCATCCAAAAACGCTGCTACTGTTTAATTACGACTGGGACGAACAAGGAGCCAACCGGCTTCGTGCCCAGTGGCCCAGTGTGGCTTCAGGATTTGATTTGTTCAGCTTTCCGAGCAATGCACGCCTGGCTTGGTTCGACACCGAGCGCTTCGTGGCCAAGGCTGCAGTACTGGCCAAACTTCACGGTGCAAAAGCTGTGGCGTCCAACCACGAACAGTTTGGTGCCCTGTGCGCTGCCCTGCTGGCCGAAAAAATGGGCTGGCCCGGCACGCCTGTGAACGCCATTCTGGCTTGTCAGCACAAATTGCACGCCCGCGAGGTGCTGGAGCAAGTAGCGCCGGAAGCGAACCTGCCTTTCGCCAGACTGAATGCAGCCTATGGCGGCCCTGTGCCCCAAGGTATTGAATATCCACAATTTGTGAAACCTGTGAAGGCCGCTTTCTCGGTGTTGTCACGACAGGTTAAAAATGCCCAGGAACTGCACGACCACACCCGCTTTGGGCCCTGGGAACTGTGGGTGATCAAGCACCTGGTTGAGCCGTTCGAGCGCGTCGCCAAGAAACGGCTTCCTGAAGCAGGCACTGCGCACAGCATGATGCTGGAAGCCCCCATGCGTGGGCGGCAATTCAACCTCGACGGCTATGTGTGGCAAGGCCAGGTTCGACCGCTGGGCGTGGTGGACGAGGTCATGTACCCAAACACCGATGCCTTCATGCGCTTTGAGTACCCCAGCAAATTGCACCCTGATGTACAGGCACGCGCGGCCGATGTAGCAAGGCGTTTTCTGAACGCAGTTGGTTTTGATCATGGTTTGTTCAACATGGAATTTTTCCATGACGAAGCCACAGACAAAATCACCGTGATTGAATTCAATCCACGTATGGCCTCGCAGTTCTCTGACTTGTATTTGCGCGTGGACGGCATCGATCTGCATGAAATCGCATTTGCACTGGCGCACGGCATTGACCCGGCCACACTGGCACGCCAGGTGCCCACTGCAGGCGCCACCGCCAGCTTCGTGTACCGCTCATTCGATCCGAAAGCCACGGTACCATTTCCAAGCTTTGTACAAAAAACCACTTTCCGGAAAGCCTTTCCGGATGCCTTGCTGTTTGAATACCCCAAAGACACCAAAGAGTTGCACCGGGATTTCAAGTGGCTGCGCAGTTACCGCTATGGAATCATCCACTTGGGTGGCGACAACCCTCGTGATCTAAGGCATCGCTGCGAACAGGCGAGCGCCATGCTAGGCTGGCCAGCGCCTTATCTTGAAGACCCGGCAGGAACTGTTTTCAGCGAAACAGGTCAGTTCATCGACTTGATTCAACCCCGCACAGGAGAAGTATTTTGACATTTACACGCACCCACAAACTATTGATCGCCGCCAGCCTGGTGTTGGGCCTAAGCGGCTGTAGCGCAATGACCGCCCAAAACCCCGCCAGCGAATTGACGCCTGTGAACGCCGCAGAAATGGAAGGTGCAGATCGCCTGATGCTGTTTGGCGCCGATGTGGTGGCCTATTTCACACAAAACGCCTACGTGCAGGGAAAGCCTGAGTTCAGCAGCACCTACCAGGAAGTGGATTTTCACTTCTCGAGCGCTGAACACAAGGCGCTGTTCGATGCAGAACCCACGAAATACATTCCTCAATATGGCGGCTACTGCGCCAACGGCATTATGTTCGGCATTCCCTGGGGTGGCAATGCCACCGACTTCAACGTGGTGAACGGGAAACTGTACATTTTCGGCGGCACGGTGTCGCAAGCGGCCTTCGAGCTTGAAATGGAGAAAAATATTGCCTTGGCTGACGACTATTGGGAGCAAGAGGTGAAGGGCAACAACAGCTTCATTCAACGCGCAAAGCGCCTCGTCATTCGCGTACCGCACTACAAAACCGGAGAAGAGCAGGCCGCTGAAGTTCAGGCCGCCGGTAAGCTGGGCAGCTGAAGATTAAAAATTAAATGTTAAAAAAACAGTCGTACAAACATTTCATCATTGAAACGTGAATTGTTTGTGCGATCATCAATTTTCGAGTTTTTTCCAATCGTTCTATATAACGAGGTACTCATGAAAAGTTCAGCAATTTCCATTTCACGTCGTCTCTTTTCTGTGGCAGCCATTGCGCTGGCTGCAGGTTTTTCCGTTTCAGCCCACGCAGAACAGGTCTTGAAGGTATCCACCATTCCTGAAGAGGCGGCTACCGAGCAAATCCGTAAATTTGAGCCACTGGCCAATTACTTGTCCAAAGCTGTGGGCATGAAAGTCGAGTTCACCCCAGTGAGCGACTATCCAGCTGCTGTGGAAGCATTGGCCAATAAAAAAGTCGACTTGGTATGGCTGGGCGGATTCACATTTATTCAAGCATCTCGCCGTTCCGATGGCAAGGTGATTCCAATTGCACAACGCGTGGAAGACACGAAATTTCAGTCTGTGTTTATCGCCAAAACCGATTCAGGCATCAAAAGCCTGCAAGACATGAAGGGCAAGCAAGTGTCATTCGGGTCACAAAGCAGCACCTCGGGCCACCTAATGCCCCGCAATTTCCTGCTAGAAGCGGGCCTGGAACCCGAGAAAGCCTTCAAACGTGTGGCTTATTCAGGCGCGCATGATGCAACCATTGCATCTGTTGTCAGTGGCAAAGTGGATGCTGCAGCACTGGACATCACTGTGTGGAAAAAATTCGTGGACGCCAACAAGGTCGACACCAATGCAGTGAACGTGTTTTATACCACCCCACCGTATTACAACTACAACTGGACCGTTCATCAGGACATGCCCGCAGAACTTCGCAAGAAGATTCAAAAGGCCCTGTTTGACCTGGACCCGGCAGTACCCGAACATGCCGAGATACTGAAGTTGAACCGTGCCACTCGTTACATCGATACCAAGCCCGAGAACTACAAAGGACTTGAGGCTGCTGCAAAAAGCGCAGGCTTGTTATAATCGAACGGTTGAGGGGCTGATCAGCCCCTCACTGTTTTAAAGGAAGAGCCGCGCAGTGAAGCTTCAAATTCAGGACATCGATGCCTGCCACCCCTCAGCGCCAACCGGCGGTATTCCTGCAATCAAGCGCATGTCCTTGACTATTCAGGCAGGTGAGCAAGTCGCCTTGATAGGTCCATCTGGCGCTGGCAAAACTACCCTTTTGCAGGTATTGGCCTGCACGCTCAAACCGCTGAACGGTGAATTCAAGGTGAACAATCAATCGCCTTGGGCACTGAGCAAACGCAAATTACAAAAACTGCGCGGAAACCTGATTGTCGCCCCGCAGGTGCCCCCCCTACCCCCCAGGCAAAGGGTAATTACATCCGTATTGGCCGGAAAGCTTCCAGCGATGGGATTGCTTCAGAGCATCAAATCACTGTTTTATCCGGTAGACATTCCCGCTGCGCACAGCGCACTGAGCAAACTGGATTTGCCCGAGAAAATATTTGAACGTGTTGACCGGCTCTCTGGTGGTGAACGTCAGAGGGTGGGTCTCGCGCGTTTGTTCGTATCGCCTGCCCAGTTGTGGCTTGTGGACGAACCTCTTTCAGCATTAGACCCCACAAGGGCACGCCAGGCCATGTCTGCGTTGACCGAATCCGCTACGGAGAATGGCATTACCCTGGTGTGCACACTGCATCAGGTTGACATGGCGCTTGCTTTCTTCAAGCGTATTGTGGGTTTGCGAAACGGTCAGATTGAATTTGATCTGCCAACAGAACAGGTAACACCTGCCATGTTGAAAACCTTGTATTCGCAATACGAACATGAACTGCTCGGTCAGGTAGACCGCGAATTGATCGAGAAGCAGTTCGAGAAAATGACACCCGCCGTGGTGGTCAACAATTGTCGATGAGCAGCCTGCCTGTGCACAATCCGCGGTTTGACGTGCCGCTACGCGACCCCGCTTGGCACCAACGAGTCTTCTGGATTGTGTTTTCCCTGGTGCTGGTTTGGCCGTTGGCAGTGGCCACCGAATTCCGCCCGGGAGTGCTGTTTGAAGCCGAGAATATGCGGATCAGCGCCGAATTTATAGGCAGTTTTTTTCCGCCTGTGCTCGAACCTGACCTACTGTGGCGAATAGTTGACGCCACCTGGACCACGGTTGCCATCGCAACGGCGGGTATGGTCATGGCGCTGACCATTGCATTTCCGCTCACCATTTTGTCCACCCGTGTGCTGTCAGTTTCCGCCATTTCGGGCCGCATGAATGCACTGCCATTTATTGTTCGACAAACCATTCGCTGGGTGCTGATTTTTCTACGCAGCATTCCCGAACTGGTTTGGGCCTTGGTGTTTGTGCGCGTGGTGGGCCTGGGCCCCACGGCGGGCGTGTTGGCCATTGCACTGACTTACGGCGGCATGTTGGGCAAGGTGTACGGCGAAATTCTGGAAAGTGGTGAAACCACGCCCACCGAGACATTGCTGCGCAATGGCAGCGGTCGTTTGCAGGCATTCTTTTACGGCTTGTTACCCCAGAATGTGATGGAGCTGACGTCTTACACGGTGTATCGCTGGGAATGTGCCATTCGATCATCCGTGGTTTTGGGTTTTGTCGGTGCAGGCGGACTGGGTCAGGAACTGGACAATTCGATGAAGATGTTCAATGGTGGAGAAGTATCCACCATGCTGATCGTATTCATTTTGCTGGTAGCACTGGCTGATGCGGTTAGTGCATTTTTCCGCAAGAGGCTTGTATGAGCGCACAGCCCAACCCAACGCCCTGCCCAAGCAAAGCCCCCGCGATCATGAAAAGCGGCACGGCCATGTTGCTATTGGCCATGCTGTCACTGATTATCGCCAGCTTCTGGACATTGGGCCTGAAATGGGGCGATTTTCTGTCCATGGAAGCCTTCAGATCCATGGGACGCTTTGTTGCTGAATTTTTTCCAATCGAAACTGACTCAGAATTTCTCGTCAAAGTAGGCTGGGGTACTGTTGAAACACTGGCCATGTCCCTAATGGGTACCGCCCTTGCCGCCCTGGCTGGGCTGGCGCTGGCAATCCCGGCCAGCAAACTGCACAGTGGCGACAAAGGCTTAATGCGCACGCCGACCCGCTGGGTTCTGAATGCATTGCGCTCCATTCCGGAATTGGTGTGGGCAGCACTTTTGCTGATTTCAGCTGGCCTGGGGCCATTCGCTGGTACATTGGCATTGGCTTTTCACACCACTGGTGTACTTGGGCGATTGTTTGCCGAGTCTATCGAGAATGCGCCGCCAGAGCCTGCGGATGCCCTTCGTACCCAAGGAATCGGGAACTTGCGCGTGTTTTATTTCACCACCTTGCCACAGGTAATCCCGCAACTGATGAGCTATACCCTCTACCGGTGGGAAAACAACATTCGTGCTGCGGCCATTCTGGGCGTGGTTGGTGCCGGTGGTTTAGGTCAGCTTCTATCTTTCCACATGGGCTTGTTCCAAATGGGCAAGACAGCAACCATATTGGCCGCCATGTTACTGTTGGTGGCAATCGTGGACAGCATGAGCTATCACCTTCGCCGTCGTATGACCCGTTAATCGATCTGAACCAATGACACCCACACCTCAATTCATACAGATTTACCAAGCCCAAGCCGAGCACATTCGTGAGGAGTTGCTAAGCGGCCTACGCGCCAGCAAGGCGCACACATCGCCCAAGTATTTGTACGATGAGCTGGGCTCCAAACTGTTTGAAGCCATCACCTGCATCCCCGAGTACTACCCCACCCGCACCGAGGCACTAATTTTTTCAAGCCATGGACATGACATGGCCAGGCAGGTGCCCAAGGGCTCGGTGTTCATCGATCTGGGCGCAGGCAATTGCGAAAAAGCGGCCAAACTTTTCAATGTATTCCACCCGGCGCGTTATGTGGCTGTGGACATTTCCGTGGACTTTTTGAAAGGCGCGCTGGAATGCCTGCAAAGGCAATTTCCGGAACTTGAAATGAGCGGCGTAGGCATGGACTTCTCCAGCGAACTGAACTTGCCTGCTGGCCTGGCACTGAACCCGGCTCAGCCACGCGTGATGTTTTACCCGGGCTCCAGCATAGGCAACTTCACCCCTGAAGAGGCACTTCTGTTTTTGAAACAGGTGCATACTGTGTGTGCAACAGCAACCGGTGGCGGTCTATTGATTGGTGTCGACCTGGTGAAAAGCAAAACGGTGCTTGAAGCAGCTTACGACGATGCACTGGGTGTGACTGCGGCATTTAACCGCAACATGCTGCTGCACTTCAATACACTGGCTGGCACCAACTTCCAGTTGGAAGACTGGAAACACATTGGCCTGTACAACACCGAACTGAACAGAATTGAAATGCACCTGGAAGCACTGCGCGATGTGGTGGTGACTTGGGAAGGTGGACAACGCCAATTTGTAGAAGGCGAACGAATCCACACAGAGAACTCTTACAAGTGGACGCTGACCGGGTTTGAAGACCTTCTGAAACGTGCGGGTTTTTTGGCGTGTAAGGCTTACACCGACCCGGATCAAAAGTTTGCGGTGTTTTGGGCGCAGGCTTGAAAGGCAGCTCCGCGAACTTGCCTGTTTAATAGCCACCTCGGCGGGGTTGCCCGATTCCGCACAGAAAACCGCCTGCCGAGTTGGCTGCATCTCAGACCACTGCGAGTCAAAGTGGCAGAGTTTAGAAACGCCGACTTTGGCGATTCTCTCAATTTTCCGATAGTGCGCGGGTGCGTGATCATTCACCGACCTGTTTGTTGCTCACCAACTAATCGCGCAATCAGCAGCGTGGTCTCAATCGCTTCGCCTTCAAGAAAACCTGCCCGCTTGAATTCACACGCCACGTTCAGCCGCAGGCTGACAATCCGATCGACCATCTGTTTTGTCGAGCGGATTGAGTCAGGGTGACTTCAAAAAGGGATTAACAGGTTTTCTGGCAAGCGATTGGGATTCGCGCTGATTGAGCGACAAACACGCGCCGAGTGGGCATTAAAGCAATCACGCAGCAGCAAGCCGCCACAAACTGGTCACTTCCTTGCTCCGTGCATCAAACAGCACATCGCTGGCATCAAATGCCTTGCCATGCTTGGGCTTGGCATCCATGCGGCCCAGTACCTTCAAACCTGCCAGTTCAATCCAACCCAACAATTCTTCACGCGTGCGCAATTTCAGGTGCTCCGCCAAATCAGACAAAATCAGCCAACCCTCGCCGCCTGCATTCAAGTGCGCAGCCAGGCCAGCCAGATACGCTTTCAGCATGCCGCTGTTTTCATCGTAAATAGCGCGTTCAATCGGTGAAGTGGGCTTGCCCGGCAACCAGGGTGGGTTGCACACAATCAAATCGGCTTTGCTGTCGGGAAACAAATCGGCCTGCACCACTTTCACCTGCTTGCCCATGCCCAAATTCTGGACATTGAATTGCGCACATTCCAGCGCGCGCGGGTCGTTGTCGGTGGCCACAATATTGCTCAACCAGCGTTGAGCCAGCACGGCTGCCAACACGCCCGTGCCCGTACCTACATCTACCGCCGAGCCGTTGACTTCACAGGCTTTGGGCATGGGGGCTTTCAGTACCAAATCAACATACTCGCCCCGCACCGGGGAAAAAACCCCGTAGTACGGGTGAATGCGATTATTGGGAGGATCGCCAAGCGCGGGTACATCCACGCCTTTTTTGCGCCATTCATGCGCACCTACCACGCCCATCATCTCGCGTAGCGAAGTCACAATCATTGGGCCGTCCACTTGTGGCTCGCCCCAGGCTTCCGTGCACGCCAACAACACATCGGGTGCGCGGCGCAAGGGAATACTGTAATCGGCGTTGAACGGAATCAGGATTGAACCCAGAATTCGCGCGCGCTGTGCCTGGGTTTGGCGATACAAATGAAATTTTTGGGGATATTCCACGTCGGTCTTGCCTGCCTTGGCCGACTTGCTTTTCTTGTGCTCGGCATTTTTGTCCACACGGCGCACCAAGGCTTGCATCAACTGGCGAGCATTTTGAAAGTCGCTTTGCCACAAAAACACATTGCCCTCACAGGCCAGGCGGTAAGCCATGTCAGCGGTCAGGGTGTCGTCAGCCAGCATCACTTTGCCGGGCACCGCCAAATTGCGCTCCGATTGCCAGCGCGCGCTGAACGTTTCCTCGCCTTTGGTCCATTGGATCACAGGGGTTTCTTGGGCTGATTGCATGCGGGTTCTCGCGGTGAATGGCGGGTCGGATCGTGTAAACTTCTTCAGGGTCGCAGTGTACCACCTCGGGTGGTTATCTCCCCCGAATTTACCCCCTCCAATTAAGTGGCTGTTGTCTTGATTAAACCGTCTGTCGTCATCGTAAGCCCCGCACTTGCCGATTCCAACAATGGGAATTGGCAAACCGCCCGCCGCTGGCAATTGTTTTTGTCCGGGCATTTCAATGTGCGCATTGTGAAGCACTGGGAAAACACACCCGCCACACAACACGATGTTGCAATGATCGCGCTGCATGCACGGCGCTCTGCCGATTCAATCGCCGCCTGGGCACACAGCCGTGATACCGATGCAAACGGAAGCCCTGGGCTGATATTGGCGCTGACCGGCACCGACCTGTACCGCGATATCGAAACCGATGAAACTGCGCAAAAATCGCTGGAATTGGCACAACATTTGATCGTGTTGCAGGAAAAAGGCACAGAGAAACTCAGCGAAGCCTTGCAGGAAAAGACCTCTGTTATTTTTCAGTCCACCACGACACGCAAAACCCTTTCGAAGGCCAAACGTCGTTTGAAGGTGGTTATGGTGGGCCATTTGCGCGATGAAAAAATGCCCCAAACCCTGATGGAAGCTGCCGTGTTGTTGCGTGGCTACCCCGACATTTACATTGATCACATTGGTGGCCCCCTGGACCCCGAGCTGGCCCAAGCCGCCGAGGAAACCATGCAGGCTTGCCCCAACTACCACTGGCTGGGCAATCAGCCACATGGCGCTACCCGAACACGCATTCAACGCGCCCATGTGCTGGTGCACGCCAGCAAAATGGAAGGCGGAGCGCATGTCATCATGGAAGCGGTGTGCAGCGGAACCCCGGTGGTGGCCAGCTACATTGATGGCAATATCGGCATGCTGGGCGCAGGTTACCAGGGTTATTTCCCTTTGGGCAATTCGCATGCCCTGGCCAATATGCTGACCCAGTTGCAAGAAGACATAGTGAATCCGAAACCCCTGCCACCGGGTAAATCCAGTTTGTACACCAAGCTAAAAAACCAGTGCGCCGAGCGAGCGAAATTATTTGCCCCGGAAAACGAACAAAATCACCTAATTCGACTCGTACAACGAGCCATTCAAAACAAACAAGAAGTAAACAATGCAAACATTTGACCAACCCATTCTTCGTGACATCGTTTTAGTTGGCGGCGGTCACAGCCATGTGGGTGTGCTGCGCATGTTTGGCATGAAGCCCTGGCCCGGTGTGCGCCTTACCCTGATTTGTACCGACATTCACACACCCTATTCCGGCATGCTGCCCGGCTACATTGCGGGCCACTACAGCTACGACGACGTTCATATCGACCTGGGCCGCCTGTGTGCATTTGCGGGTGCACGCTTGTTCAAAGACGAAGTGGTGGGCATTGACCGCGCCAATCAAAAGGTGATTTGCAAAAACAGACCACCCGTGGCTTACGACGCCTTGTCCATCAACATTGGCAGCACGCCGCAAGTGCAACTGGTACCGGGTGCTTTGGAAAACGCGGTGCCCGTGAAGCCGATTGCACGATTCAACCAGCGCTGGGTAAGCCTGTTGGAGCGAGTAAAAACCCACGCAGGCAAAACCACCATTGCCGTGGTGGGTGGTGGAGCCGGTGGTGTTGAACTGGCGCTGGCCATGCAGTTTCGCTTGCGCAACGAACTGCGCACCATGGGCCGCAACCCCGATGAACTTGAATTTCACCTGTTCACCGCCGATGCTGATGTACTGCCCACGCACAACGCTGGCGTGCGCGCTCGTTTCGAGAAAGTGCTGACCGAGCGCGGCGTAATGCTTCACCGCGATGCAGAAGTGATTCAGCTCGACGGCCACACCCTGCAAACCAAACAGGGTGAAAACCTGCATGCCGATGAAATCATGTGGGTCACACAGGCTGGTGGTGCAGCGTGGCTGAAGAACACCGACCTTGAACTGGATTCCCGTGGCTTTATCAACGTGGGACCAACCCTGCAAACTACGCGCGACCCCAAAATTTTTGCAGCAGGCGACATCGCCAACCTGACCAGCACACCACTGGAAAAAGCCGGTGTGTTTGCTGTACGCATGGGCAAACCACTGACCAAGAACCTGCACCTGTTTGTGCAGGGGGCCGACCTGCTGGAATACCGACCCCAAAAAACCTGGCTGGCCTTGATCAGCACTGGCGACAAATACGCCGTGGCGTCCAAAGGCTCCTTGGGCTTTGCAGGCGCTTGGGTGTGGCAGTGGAAAGACTGGATTGACCGCCGCTTCATGGCGAAATTCAGTGAATTTCCTGAGATGGACCCCAACGCGAAGCCGGCTGGTGGTAGCATCACGCCCAACCTCGCATTGACTCAGGAAGAAAGCCTACAGGCCATTTCAGCCATCGCCATGCGCTGTGGTGGTTGCGGCGCCAAAGTGGGTTCAACAGTTTTATCTCGCGCACTCGGTAACCTAAAGCCGGTGGATCGCGAAGATGTATTGGTAGGCCTGCATGCCCCTGACGATGCTGCGATTGTGAAAGTACCCCCCGGCAAAGCCATGGTGCACACAGTCGACTTCTTCCGGGCTTTTGTAGACGACCCTTACATTTTCGGCAAAGTTGCCGCCAACCATGCGCTGGGCGATGTATTTGCCATGGGTGGCGAGGCGCAATCGGCCACCGCCGTGGTCACCGTACCCCCCGGGCTGGAATCGAAAGTTGAAGAACTGTTGTTTCAAATGATGAGCGGTGCAGTTGAAGTGTTGAACGAAGCAGGTTGCGCACTGGTGGGCGGTCACACTGGCGAAGGTCGTGAGTTGGCCTTGGGCTTTGCCATCAATGGCTTGGTCGATGAAAACCTGGACGGCGTGATGATCAAAGGTGGCATGCGCCCCGGCGATGCAATATTGCTGACCAAACCAATTGGTACCGGGACACTGTTTGCCGCCTTGCCCCAGTTGAAAACGAAGGGTCGTTGGATTGATGCAGCACTGGAATCGATGGTGAAGAGCAACCGAATTGGCGCACAGTGCCTTCGTGAATATGGATCGAAGGCCTGTACCGACCTGACTGGTTTTGGGCTGTTGGGCCATTTGGTGGAAATGACCCGCCCTTCAGAGGTAGACGCTGAACTTGATCTAAGCGCCCTGCCTTTGCTGGACGGCGCGCTTGAAATGGTCAGCGCTGGTATTGTGAGCTCTCTGCAACCGGCGAACGTGCGCTTGCGCCGCGCCATTCGAAATCAGGCTGAGTATGTGAATGACCCGCGCTACCCGCTGATATTTGACCCACAAACAGCAGGTGGTTTGCTGGCCACCGTGCCCGGTGACAAAGCTGAGGCCTGTGTGGCTGCATTGAAGAAACTGGGCTATGAACACACCGCCATTATTGGCCGCATACTGCCTCAGGGCGAAGCCATTGAACCGATTGTATTGAAGGGTTAAGGAAGCACTTGATGCAAAATGCTGTTCAACAACACTGGAAGAAAACCACACTGATGCTGGTCGCGGCGGTGCTGTTGTTGGTGTGGCTCAGTGCAGATGTGTCGCTGCAAGACATGTTGGCTGCCCAGCGCGAATTGGCCATGCACTTTATGGACAACCCCACGTTGGTCACTGTCATTTACTTCGGTGTATTTGTATTGCTCACAGCGCTGTGCCTGCCCGGTGCAGGCGTGTTGATGCTGGTGGGTGGCGGCTGCATGGGTTTTGGCTTGTGCATGGTCGTGTCCACCGCAGCATCGGCTTTGGGTGCCTTGCTCACCATGCTGTTTGCGCGGCACTTTTTCCGATCCTCAGTTGAAAGCCGCTTTGCCAACAAGCTGAATGACATCAACAAAGGCATTGAGAAAAACGAAGTGGCTTACTTGCTCAGCCTGCGACTGGCACCCATCATTCCTTTCGTTGCATTCAATCTGCTGGCTGGCCTTACACGTGTAAAGCCGTGGACCTTCTTGTGGACCAGCTTTCTAGGCATGCTGCCTGGCACCATGCTGTATGTGAATGCGGGCAATGAGCTGGCCAAGGTGAACAGGCTTGAGGAGCTTATTTCGCTTGAGGTGGTCATTTCACTGGCGGCACTGGCTTTGGTGCCGTTCCTCATTCAGTGGGGAACGCGGCAATTTCAACTACGAAAAGCGGTTTAGCACAACCGGCTGGTTCACTTGGCCCAATCAGCTCGTGTTCCGCCCTTTCGCCAGAAAACCTGTATATCCCTTGCTGAGCCTTACGATGCCTGAGAACGCCCCTCCAAAAAGCGAGTCGGGCGCGTTCTCTGTCGCCCATACTGGGACGACACCGGCCCTGCTCGACACGCAAGGGCAGGTTTTCTTGAAGGCGAGACGATCGAAACACCGACGCCGATTGTGCCCTGAAACCTGCTGTGAACTGCGCGGCGGTAGATAGTAGTTCGCACCAGTTGCGCTGTGACGCGAACTTGCTGGTGAGCCGCTGGCGCTAGTTTAAGCCAACTCGGCAGTGGGCTTGCCTGTTCCGAACTTCAAGAAAACCGCCCCGTTTGAACCAAGGCTTCAATGCTCGCCCGTAGGCGACACCCAAGACCCGACCATCTTTCTTGTCGGGCTTGGGTGAATTGAATGCCTTGGCTCAAAAAGGGATCAAGCGGTTTTCTGTGAGGAAGCAGGTAACCCCGTCGAGTTGGTTATAACTAAGACAACCCCGCCGAGTTGGCTATAAATTAACGAATGTCAAACAACTCGACATCAAACACCAAGTCGGTGTTGCCAGGAATCGGACCCGCACCACGCGCGCCATAAGCAGTGTCTGAAGGACAGAACACGATCGCACGATCACCCACCACCATTTCGCACAAAGCCTGAGTCCAGGCAGGAATCACACGGTTCAAAGGGAAGGAAATTTTTTCATTGCGCTTGATCGAACTGTCAAAAACGCGACCGTCCAGGAAGGTGCCTTCGTAGTGCACTTCGACGATTGAATTGGGTGTTGGCTTTTGCGTACCAGTGCCGCGCTTTTTGAAAGTCAGCTTCACGCCAGATGGCAGTACGAGTTCGTCGCCAGCGGCGGCGTTGTTGGTTGAATCAGTCACGGCATTACCCCAGGTAAGAATTAAGACAAGCGTCTATTCTAACCCGGGGTGTTCAATCAGCTGGAAATTCAGCCTTGAAATCAATAGGTTTTGTAGGGCAGGAATTTGCCGCTCATATTGATACTAACGCGGTCGCCCATGGGGTTTGGCTCACGCTGCAAATCCATTTTGAAGTCGATGGCGCTCATGATGCCGTCGCCAAACTCTTCATGAATCAGTTCCTTGAAGGTGGTGCCGTACACGCTAATCAATTCATAAAAGCGATAAATCAGGGGGTCGGTGGGCACGGCTGTGGGCAGCGATCCTTTGTAAGGCACCACTTGCAGGCAATCTACCGCTTCAGGTGGCAAAGCCAAATACTCACCAATTTTCTTGGCCTGCTCCTCAGTCAAGGTCATCTGGCCCAGCAATGCAGCTGTACTCCATTCCTTGGACTGGCCCAGTACTTTGGCGCAGTCGTCCCAAGTGCATTTTTTCTTGCGCTTGGCCAATACAATCATTTCGGTTACGTCGGTTCGTTTCATGGTGCACTCCTTTGAATCAAATTTAGTGGGGGTGTTGTCTCGGTATTGGCCAAGGCTTTTAGGCCAGGGCGAACCACCGTGGGTTGTTTGTGTAGTTCGGCGTTCAACTTGTTGCCATCGGGTTCAGTGCTGGGTGCGGGTGCAGCGCGGTTGACCAGAAAATCAACCAAGTGATTTCGAATGGCGTAGTACTGTGGATCGTGATGAACAGTGCTGCGGGTTCGTTCACGCGGCATGGTGTTTTCAACAATTTCGGCAATGCGGGCGCGTGGACCATGGCTCATCAGCATCACTTTGTCGGCCAGCAAAATGGCCTCGTCCACATCGTGCGTAATCATGAACACGGTTTGCCCGGTGGCCTTCACGATTTGTAACAACTCGTCTTGAATCGTGCCGCGTGTCAGTGCGTCCAGCGCGCCGAAGGGTTCGTCCAGCAACAGCATCTGCGGCTGAATGGCAAAAGCACGGGCAATGCCCACACGCTGCTTCATGCCGCCTGAAAGCTCATGCGGCTTTTTGTTGGCAGCTTTGCTCAAACCCACCATGTCCAAATATTTCATGGCGTGTTCGCTGATTTCCTCCGGGGTTTTATCAGGCCAGCGGGAACGCACGCCAAACTCCACGTTCTTCAACGCTGTCATCCAGGGCATCAGTGCATGGCTTTGAAACACCACACCACGATCCAACGACGGGCCCACCACTTCCTTGCCATTCATGATCACGTAGCCCTGCGTGGCGTCATCCAGCCCGGCCAGAATGTTTAGAATCGTGCTTTTGCCACAGCCTGAATGGCCGACGATGCAAACGAACTCACCTTTCTGAATATCGAAGTTCACAGCTTCAAACACGGGTGGAACTGTGGCATCCGAAGGAGCGTAACTTTTTACCAAACCCTCCACTTGTAGGAATGCTGCGGCTTTTTCGCCGGGAACCAGGTCTTTGCTGAATATTTTGTGTTCAGTCGTCATTGTTGTTTACTCCTTGTAGCTGACCAGCTTGGCCATGCGGGCCAACAGCGTGTCGAGCAACATGCCGATCAAGCCGATGAACAAAATGGCGCTGATGATGTTGGCAATCGACAGGTTGTTCCATTCGTTCCACACGAAGTAACCAATCCCTGTACCACCCACCAGCATTTCGGCAGCAACGATCACCAACCAGGCAATACCCACCGATATGCGCATACCGGTCATGATGGTAGGTGCCGCCGCAGGCAATATCACTTGGAAGGCTGTACGAAGCGAACTCACTTCCAGCGTTTTCGCCACATTCAACCAGTCACGCCGCACACCGGCCACACCAAAAGCGGTGTTCACCAACATCGGCCAGATCGAGCAAATGAAAATCACGAAGATGGCAGAGGTGTCGCTGTCTTGAATGGTGTACAAAGCCAGCGGCATCCAGGCCAAAGGCGACACGGGTTTCAAAATCTGAATGAAGGGGTCAAGCGCCTTGTACAGCAAAGGCGACATGCCAATCACAAACCCCAAGGGAATCGCCACCAAGGCCGCCAAACCAAAACCCACGAGCACGCGAAAAATGGAATAGCCCAGTTGAATGCCAATGCCTTTGTCATTGGTGCCACGGTCGTAGAACGGATCGCTGATGTGCCCCCACAGTTTTTCGCCCACATCGCCCGGTGTGGGCAATGGCGTTTCACCGCCAGTCGATGCCGCCTGTCCAACCAATGCGGCATATTCCGGATCCACAATCACTTCCGATTCCTCCGGCATTGTTGCAATGGTCCAGATCGCAAGCATCACGACCAGGATCAATGCAGACAATGCCGATGGTGCCCACTTTTGCTTCCTGAAATCTTTCATGCCGCTTAGCCCTTGGTTCTGGAAATTGCGAAGCTGTTGAGGTATTCCTCAGGCTTCTTGGGGTCAAACGGCTTGCCCATCACACTGAACTTCTTGTCCAGCGATGCCGGTGGCTGCATACCCACTTCTTTCATCAAGCGGGTTGCATCGGTGGCCAAAAATACATCCTTGGCAATCTTGTTGTAGTCCACATCGCCTTTGATCTGTCCCCAACGTTTCATCTGCGTCAAAATCCAGATCGCAAAACTTTGGTACGGGAAGGGATCGAAGTCGATGCGCTGCGGGTCTTTCTTGATACCGCCCAAACCATCAGCGTATGTTCCAGTCAACACCTGTTCAACCACGGTCAATGGCTGGTTCAAGTAATTGGTGGGCGCAATCGCTGCTGCAATTTCTTTGCGGTTCTCGGCTTTGCGCGCATACGCAGTGGCATCCAGCACAGCCTTCAACAATGCTTTGTAGCTGTTGGGGTTTTGGGTCACAAATTCTTTGCTGGCTGCAAACGCGCAACAAGGGTGGCCAGACCAAATTTCTTTCGACAAAATGTGAATAAAGCCCACACCGTCATACACCGCACGCTGGTTCACGGGGTCGGGCGCCAGGAAGCCGTCGATATTATCCGCACGCATATTGGCCACCATCTCGGGAGGTGGCACAGAACGAATTTGCACATCACGATCGGGGTCCAAGCCAGCCTCGGCCAGGTAGTAACGCAACAGGTAGTTGTGCATGGAGTAGTCAAATGGCACCGCAAACTTGAAGCCTTTCCAGTCTTTGGGGTTGCGTTTGTCTTTGTGCTTCATCGCCAAAGTAATGGCCTGACCGTTAATGTTTTCAACGGCGGGCATGGTCCATGGAATGGCGTTTGAACCAACCCCCATGGAAATGGCCAAAGGCATGGGCGACAACATGTGCGCCGCGTCGTATTCCTTGGCAAGCGCTTTGTCACGCACCACGGCCCAACCTGCTGTTTTCACCACTTCAACATCGAGGCCCTGCTTGGCGTAAAAGCCAAGTGGCTGCGCCATGATGATTGGAGTTGCACAAGTAATTGGAATGAAGCCCACCTTGAGTTTTTGTTTCTCCAGGGGACCATTGCTTTGCGCAAAGGCCTCCTTGGCCGCTGCCAATGGAAACAGACTACCGATTGCAGCCATGGCAGTGCCACTGCCTACTGCACGCAGGAAATTGCGGCGCAGGTTGTCATCGGGAAACAACGCATGCATCACCGCGTTTTCAACGGCACGTTCTTCCATTTGTTGAACGGCAAGTTGTTGGTCGTGTTCAGCCTGGCTGTTGTGCTGGCCACAGGCGCAACGCATGCCCAGGCGGGTGTTGGGGTCAAACGGGTTCTTGAAAAAGGACATGGTGAACTCCTATGCAGTTTGTTCAACGATCAAGCTGAAGCGCGGTTCAAAGCGGGGCGAAAATAATCAATGTCGTGCTGGTATTGCTGATAAGCTTTGGTGTACTCCATCACGCGAGCCACCTCGGTAATAAATTCTTCGTCGTAACGTGCGCGGCGCAGCAGGTGAAAACCCACTTCCATGCCGCTGGCGATTCCGCCGCCGGTCACAATGCGGCCAGCATCCACCACCCGTGCGTGGCTCACCTGGCATGCCGGTGCAATTTCGGCCAAGCGGTCTATTGGTGTTTTACCAAGGTGTGAGGCTTCAAGACGATCGGGTTCTTTGCGATTGGTGGCAGCCAGGCCATCGAGTAAACCCATGCGGGCATAAATCCAGGAGCCTGTGCACACGCTGGTCAGCAAACAGGTGTTGGGAAGCGACCGAATGTAGCGGTGCAAATTGCCGTTGTTCATTTCCTGCCGTGTACCGAAACCACCGGGGATCAGAAACGCATCCATTGCAGGCGTGTCGCCGAATGAATAATTGGGGAGCACGGTGAAGCCCGCTTGTGTTTGTACCGGGCGCATGCTTTCGGCAATCAGAAAAACATCAAGCTCAGGGTCAAAACGCTTGGCCACCGAGAACACGCCGTAGGGTGCTGCGTAGTCCACCACTTCGGCTTCCTTGAACACATACACACCCAGTCTGAACCCTTGCATTCTGGCCATTGGCGCTTCTCCGGCAACACTGCGTTAAACAGGCTTTCAGTGTGCCGCGCTGGCCTTGGACTGGGTATCACGCCATTTGTGATTGTGTTGTAGTGCTGGCCCTACAAGAACACTACAGCCCATGCAGCTTGGTGTAGTTCACCAGATCAACCAGGTTCTTCAGTTCCAGCTTTTCAAACACGCGGGCCCGGTAGGTTGAAACCGTGTTGCCCGACAGGCACAAGGCCTGCGCAATGTGTTGAACAGTCTCGCCTTGCGCCATCAAACGCAGCACCTGCATTTCGCGATTGGACAAGCGCTCATGGGGCGGTCTGTCAGCGGGTTTACGCAAATCGTTTGCCATCAGGTTGGCTGTGGCCGGTGTCAGGTACACCTGCCCGGCACAGGCCATTTGAAGGGCCTGCGTCAACTCTGCAGGCGAGCAACCTTTGTTCAGGTACGCATTGGCGCCACTTCGAATTGCACGCAAAGCGAACTGCGCTTCGGGGTAGACCGACAACATCACCACGCCCAGTTTTGGAAATTCACTGCGCACGCTTTTAAGTACATCAAAGCCGTCGCGTTCGCCCAGCGCAACATCCAGCAGCACGGCATCGAAGTTATCCTTGCGAAGTTTCTGCATGGCCTCCACGCCATCGGCCGCCTGCTCGCTGTGGTACTGCCCATCAAACTCATCAAGAATTTGAACCAGGCCGCGGCGAATAATCATGTGGTCGTCCACAATCAAAATCTTCATAAGGCCAACACCTCGGGCAGACGCAGCTTGATGCACACGCCCTGCCCCAAAATAGAATCGATCGTGCAACGCGCACCAATGTCCCACGCCCTTTCTTCGATGCCCATTAAACCGAAGCCCGCATTAAAGGTTCGCACCGCCATGCCACGGCCGTTGTCTTTGACTTGAAATACAACTGCCCTGCCCTCGGTGTTCACAGTTACTTCAACCTTGCTTGCACCTGAATGCTTGCTGACGTTGTTCAGCGCCTCTTGCAAAATTCGATACAGCGCAGTTTCGGTGGCTTTGCTCAAACGCACATGTTCCAGCTCGGGGGCAATGTCGAGCACACTCACCACTTTGGTGCGTTGGGAGAACTCGCCCAGCAAATGTTCCACTGCGGCCCAAAGTCCGAGATGATCCAACACCCCGGGTCGAAGATCCGAAAGTATTCGGCGCAAACTTTCCATGGCCCCCTGGGCAAGGTCGAGCATACTTTCAATTCGCACTGTTAATTTCTGATCGTTGGCACAGCGGTAAGACAGTGCTTTCAACTCCAGATCAAATGCTGTCAACTTGGCACCCAGGTCGTCGTGCATCTCGCGCGCAATTCGGGTGCGCTCTTCTTCACGAACGGTGGTCAGGTGTGCGGAAAGTCTGCGCATTCTGTCGTGCGCTTTCTGCAATTGAGCCGTGCGCTCAATCACCCTGCGCTCCAGTTCAGCCTGTGCAGCCGCGCGAATGTTTTGCGCTTCAACCCGCTCGGTGATGTCGTTGAAAGTGACCACAGCGCCCACCACCGCTTGCTCTTCGAAAATCGGGTAAGAAGCATACTCGGCATGAAAGCAGGTTCCGTCCCGGCGCCACAACACCTCGTTGTCAACGCGGCAACCTTTGTTTTCCTGAAAGGCACGAAAAATATGACACTCACAAACAGGCATCAAATCGTTGTTCGCATACGAGTGGTGCATCAGGTAATGCATGTTCCGTCCAAGCACTTCATCGGCGGAATAACCCAACATTTCTGCGCCCGCTTTGTTGATGAAAACACAGCGCCCTTTCAGATCGATGCCATAGATGCCTTCACCGGTTGAGTCGAGCAACAATTCAAGTTGTCTTCGCCAGGCAGCGTGATGAGAAAGTTTGGAAAGATGCTTGAACACGGCAGTGCACTCGAAGTTGAATCAACATCAAACTAGCAAGAGCAGTGCCAATAAAATTCAAAAAGTTTTTGAAAATTTGCACGCGAGTGGTGCGAAAAAAAAACGACAAAACTTATTGAAAATTACACACAAACGGGTTGTTGATCATGTATTGATGAAAAAAGCTTTTCAGTTAATAAAATTTGATGTACACATAACTCACCACACCGTTTAAGGAAGGTTACACAACATGGTTACAACAGATCAAAAGCCAGTCGAAGCCGAGGCAAGCAAAGCAACCCCAGCTCCTAAAAAACCAGCAGCAAGAAAACCTGCTGCAAGAAAACCTGCCGCTGCAAAACCAGCGACTGCTGCGAAGCCAGCAACTGCAGCAAAACCAGCAGCAGCGAAAAAACCAGCAGCAAAACCCGCTGCCGCGAAAAAGCCAGCTGCTGCAAAACCAGCCGCTGCCAAGAAACCAGCCGCCAAACCAGCTGCTGCCAAAAAACCCGCCGCTGCAAAACCAGCTGCAGCGAAAAAGCCAGCCGCTAAAAAGCCAGTTGCTGCCAAGAAGCCCGCAGCAAAACCCGCAGCGAAGAAGCCAGTAACATCACGCGCCAAGGCAGCCACTGCCAGCGTAGCGAATGCTGCAGCCAAGGCGAAGAAAACTGTGGCCAAAGCAAAGCCAGCCGCCAAGGCCAAGGCCGCAGCAGCCAAATCAGTATTTAGCGCAACGGATCGCAAGAAATTGTTGAGTGATGTTCAGAAGCAGATCAAGGACCTTGAGAAACAAGTCAAGGGCATGGTCAAGTCAGTTCAAACTGACGTGATCGCCAAGATCAAAAAGCAACTGGGCATGAAGTAATCCAGGAATAGCAAAAATAATAAGACCGCTACACGACCTTTCGTATGAAAGGTCTTCTTGTAGACTTGATTGAAACCCGTTGTGCGAAAGCACCGCGGGTTTTTTATTTTCCGAGCGGGTTCATTTGCGCATCGAAGTGATCCAGACTGGGATATGAAACCCGCGGGCGTGAAGCCAGTGTGTTCACTGCATCATCGAGCTGCTCAAGCATTTCAACCCGGGCCTCTTGCGTAATGTAGGGTACATGGTAGGCCGCGAAGGGTTCCAGTACGTCAAAGCCAGCGTATCCCAAGCTGCCCCGCAACACTGGGCGCAACATGGTGTTCAAGTCACCATGAATGGCCTCGTCGCCAAACATGTGGTCGCGACCTCCGAGTGTAAAAGTAAGCCAGGCCTGTTTGCCTTTCATCAAACCACGGTCGTAAAAATTCCGGCCGCCATAAACCACGCCCGATAAAAATACCCGATCAATCCAGCCCTTCAAAATTGCAGGCAAGGAAAACCAGTAAAGCGGAAAATTCAACACCAGCAAGTCGCACTGCTTCAGCAATTCCAGTTCTGCAGCAATGTCCGCTGG
>NZ_ABCT01000008.1 GCF_000170915.1 Limnobacter sp. MED105 | reverse complement strand
AAAGACCGAGATAGTACCATGTGAAAGCCGGCTTTCTCAAGGGTTTTCAACTATTTTTGGTCCAATATTGCATGGGCTGCGGTGTAGCCACTGGCCCAAGCCCATTGGAAGTTATAGCCACCCAGCCAGCCGGTGACATCCACCACCTCGCCAATAAAGTACAGACCTGGAATTTTGCGCGATTCGAGTGTTTTGGGCTGCAAATCAGCAGTGCTGACCCCACCGCGCATCACCTCCGCTTTTTTATAGCCCTCTGTGCCACTGGGCACCAACTGCCACGCGGCAATTAACTGCGCCAAGGGCCCCAGTTGCTTTTTTCCCAACTCCGCCACTTTGCGCCCTGCAATGGCCTGCAATTCCGGTTTCTTCAACCAGGCTTGCACCAAACGCTTGGGCCAGTGCGGCACTTGCGCAGCAAACCAGTTCTCGGCATTGGCTTTTGCGCCCAGCGTGGCTTGCAGCAAATCGGTTTGTAGCGCTGCTGCGTCTGTTTCCTTACCAGCCAAGTTCAGGGTAACTGGCTGGCCGGGGTTCCAGTAAGTCGAGGCCTGCAATACCGCAGGGCCACTCAAGCCGCGATGGGTGAACAACAGGTCTTCGTCAAACCAGGGGGCATTGGAATCACTGCCGCGACTCAAAACCGGCAAAGCCACGCCGGCCAGTTCTACAAAAGGCTCCCACAGACTGGAATCAAAAGTAAGTGGCACCAAGGCGGGGCGCTGATCGACCAATGCATGGCCAAATTGCTTGGCCAATTTCAGGCCAAAATCGGTGGCGCCTATTTTGGGCACTGGCAAACCACCCGTGGCTACAACTACATTGCGGGCCTGCAAAGGGCCAGCCGTGGTGCTTAGCTTGAACTGGCTGCCATCGTGTTCAACCATGTTCACACTGTGGGGACGAAACCACTTCACTTTGCCCGCGTTGCATTCGGCAGCCAGCATGTCGATGATGTCATCGCTTTTGCGATCGCAAAACAGCTGGCCTTTGTGCTTTTCATGGAAAGGGATGTTGTATTGCTTCACCAGTGCGATGAAATTGGCCGGGGTGTAGCGCCCCAAGGCAGAGCGCGCAAACCTGGGGTTTTCAGAAATGAAATTGGCTTCAGACACGTTCACATTCGTGAAATTGCAACGCCCGCCGCCACTGATCCGGATTTTTTCAGCCAGCTTTTCACTGTGGTCAAGCAATGCAACACGCAAACCGCCCTGCCCGGCCTGCGCAGCGCACATCAAGCCTGCAGCACCGGCGCCAATCACAATGACATCAAATTGCTGCATGACTTGTTGCTTGGTTTGGTGCTTGCTCAGGTGCTTGATTTACGGCTTCGATTGCGTCCAGTTGCCGCGCAAAACCGTGCGGCATTTCCTGCGGGTTGTTCAGCCACATTTCAATGAGACGTGCGGTTGATTCTGCATCAATGTCCGGGTGAGGATCGGGCTGCTCGGTAAACAGGTTCTCGGGTTCGGAAATACACCAGGTGCGGCCAGCTTTCACGCCATCCATACGCGGGCTGCGATAAGGGGCAGCCACTGGCTCGCCTTCATGGCCGCGCAACACCAGCGATGTGTGGCCGGTGGCGCACAACACTTCACGCTGCAAATTCCAGAATTCCGGGTGGGTGTAGCTGGTCACCAGCAATGCGTTGGTGAATGCACTGGGCACCATCAACTTGACCAAGGTGTGCGTACAACTGCGAACGCCCAGCACTTTCCGGGTTTGCAACAAGGCTTCAATGCGCGGGTAAATTTGCGCCATGGGCATGTACACGGGGGCGGTGTGGGGCATGTCCACTGCATTCCAATTCAAATGGGCAAACACTTCTGCGCTGGTCACGCGCCCGGTGAAATCGCTTTGCAAACCATGCACCAACACCGGGTAACCACGCTGCGCCAGGAGCCCTGCCAGCAAGGGGGTGAAGTTGGGCTTGCGTCGCGCCCCGTTGTAGCTGGGGATCACAATAACGGGTTTGTTTTCCGACCTGGATTGGGCATTGAGCGCCTGCAGGGTATGAAAATGCGGCGAATGGCTTTCATCAGGCCAGTGCTCGGCAATGGCTTGCAAAAAACCAATCAGCTCGTCGTGGCTTTCGCCTTTGACCCGCAATGCGATAAGCACTGCACCCAATTCGAAATCCGACACCTCGCCGCGCAAAATGGCTGAAAACAGGGTTTTCGCTTGCTCGCGAGGCAGGCCACGCGCGCCATCTTTCCCTCGACCAATTTCTTTGATGAAGGGGGCGCAAGAAAACTTGTCGGCTTGAGCGGAATTGGACATGGGGTCTTAGAGAATGCTTAAGACGCTATTGTAGCAAGGCTGGCCTGTGTGCGAATCAGTTTACGGATTTCAGGTACGCACGACCCACATTGCGTGCCGCATTTCAGCGTGCCTTGCAAACCAGCGAGAACTTCGTTTTCGCTGACATTCGGATTTTTTGCACAGGCAATTGCGATATTGGCTTCAATGGATTGTTCAGAAACACCCACACAGTTACACACCATGCGCACCGATTCGGTTTGCACACCAGGTGGCTGGCTTGCGGGTGCCAGCAAGAAGCTGCGCAAGGGCATGACATCGAGTTGCTGATCGAAATAATTTCTCAGCCAGCCTTCGGATTCAATATTGCCCGCGAGAAACACTTTGTTCAACGTCGCAGTTTGACCCTGTTGCGTGGTTTGAACTGTCACACCGATGCGTCGACGGGCATCGGTTTTCGGGTCGGAATACACCATGACGTCGCTGCCCTCGCATTCAAACAGGGCTTGCAGCCGGTCAATTACTTCCCTGGCCGGCGCTTGCGCACTGGCGGCGCGAAACAGCACGCCGGTTTGTTCACGGCCAACCGGCACACACACAGCCGCGTCAAATTCAGCGTACAGCGCCCGGGCTTTTTGCCACAGGCTGAGCCAGTGTTCGCTGTGTACAAACACCACCACCTGCCAGGGCAAATGCACGCGCTGAATATTCACGGCTGAATGCTTCAGTTCAGGTTGCTTGGAATAAGGGTCGAACGCTTCAATGGTGAGGGCATTGACCCCCCCCACGCCCGATTTTCCACCGAAAAATTCTGGCCCCCAGTGCATGGGCAACACAGCCTGATTGCGTGCAACTGATTCATCTTCTTTTGCACGCAAAGTGATGGTTGCGCGGCGAGATTTCACCGACACCCAGCTGGAGGGCTTTAAGTTGAGGCGTTTGAAATCAGCCGGATGCAATGCAATGACAGGTTCGGCTTCATGCGAGAAAAATTCAGCCAAAGTGCCAGTGCGGCTTGCACCATGCCACTGGTCGCGCAAGCGCCCCGTGTTCAAGCGCCAGGGGAAGCGCGCGTCTGCTTCTTCGGCCACAGGTTCATAACTGGCAAAAACAAATTTGGCTTTGCCAGTGGCTGTGGGGTAAACACCGTCTTCGTAAAGGCGGGCTTTGCCTTGTGTTGCACCCTCGGGCATGGGCCAATGTTGCGGGCCCTCAGTGTCAAGCGTTGCGTAGCTTAAACCGGTAATGTCCAAATCACGGCCACGCGTTGTTTCGCGGTGCTCGTTAAAAATTTCTTCGGTATTGGCGTACGGCATGAAAGCGTTGGCCGTGTTGTCAAGGCGTGGGCTTTGCACGCCCAGCTTTTGCAATTCCACTTCAAGCCGCTGTGCAAAATCCACCACAATTTGCCAATCGTTTTTTGAATCGGCATAGGCGGGTATTGCTGGCCGTACGCGGCTGATTCGCCTTTCACTGTTGGTGACGGTGCCTTCTTTTTCGCCCCAAGTGGTTGCAGGCAACAGCACGTCGGCATACTGCACGGTGGCAGGTGTTAGGTAAGCGTCTTGCACCACCACCAGCTCGGCATTTTGCAAGGCACGCGCTACTTTTTGCGAATTGGGCAATGAGTGCGCAGGGTTGGTGCAAGCCACCCACACCGCCTTGATTTTGCCCTGCTCCAATTGATCAAACATTTCAACTGCACTGGCGCCGGGCGTGGCACTAATTTGCTTCACCCCCCAAAATGCCGCCACTTCTGCCACGTGTGCCGGGTTATTCAATTCACGGTGTGCGGGCAGCAAGGTGGACAATCCACCCACTTCCCTGCCGCCCATGGCATTGGGTTGCCCGGTGAGGGAAAACGGACCAGAACCTTCTTTGCCAATTTGACCAGTGGCCAAATGCAGGGCAATCAGCGAGGTGTTTTTATCGGTTCCCGTGGTGGCCTGGTTCAACCCTTGGCAATACAGGGAGAGTGTCCTGTTGCTTTGGGCGAACCAGGTGGCAGCCAATACAATGTCTGCCTCGGGAACTCCACACACGCTGGAAGCGAGTTTTGGCGTGTAATCGGCCAGGCCTTTGGCGACAGCCTCGAAGCCTTCGGTGTGTTTGTTGATGTAAGCCATGTCCAGCCAGCCGTTTTGCATCATCACATGCAACATGGCGTTGAACAGCATCACATCGGTACCGGGCTGAATTTTCAAATGCAAATCAGCCATCAGCGCGGTGTCGGTGGCACGGGGGTCAACCACAATCAGTTTGTGACCAGGCTTGGCAGCACGCGCGGCTTCAAGCCTGCGGTAGGCAACCGGGTGCGCATAGGCCATGTTGGAACCGGCGATGAACACACAATCGGCCAAGGCCAGGTCATCGTAATTGCAAGGCGGCGCGTCGGCACCCAAGGTGCGTTTGTAACCACTCACTGCACTGCTCATACACAGGCGTGAATTTGTATCAATGTTGTTGGTGCCAATCAAACCCTTGGCGAGTTTGTTGAACACGTAATAGTCTTCGGTCAGCAGTTGGCCGCTGATGTAAAACCCAACACTGTCGGGGCCGTATGTAGCAATCAACCGTGCAAATTCACGGGCGGTGAAATCGAGTGCGGCGTCCCAGCTTGTTGGGGTCACCTGCTGATCGCGCTGAATGCGCAGCAGCGGCTGGCTTGCCCGCACTTGCCCATACACATTTGCCGAGGCTGTTTCAGCCAGCTTGCTGCCTTTGCTGCACAGCTTGCCCAGGTTGGCGGGGTGTGTTTCATCGCCTTTCACATCAATAATTTTTCCCGCTTGCGTACGCACCACCACACCACAACCCACGCCGCAATAAGGGCAGGTTGTTTTGGTGGTTTTAATGGTTTGCAGCAATTCGGTCATGGTGATTTATATGCCGTGGTTTTTCACTTCGCTGGCTTTCAAGTGCACACGGCCATCCACCACCTGCACGGTGAACTTGGCAGTGCAACCTTCATCGGGTTCACGTGCACAACCATCGGCCAGGCCAATTTGCCAGTTGTGCAGGGGGCAAGTTACGGTGGTGCCATGAACGATGCCCTGGCTTAACGGGCCTTTTTTGTGTGGACATTCATCCAGCAGCGCAAACACCTGTTCTTCGCTGTTGCGAAAAATTGCGATGTCTTGCCCGGTAGGGCGGCGCACAATGCGTGACCCCAAGACCGGGATGTCTTCCACTGCGCAAATGTTGATCCATTCCATTTGAATTTCCTTCTGTTCCTCAAGTAGTGATGCCGACATTAGACCACCTCCGCCAGTTTGATTGGAATGAACTGACGCAAATCAACCTGTGCTTCTTTGGGCTTGTGCCATGGGTCTTCCTCAATGGCCAGCGCGGCTTGCAGCTCGGCCCACAGGGCGTTGCGATTGGCGACGTCATCAACCACACGGGCCTTGGCATGCTCTAGACCCACGCGCTCGAGATAATGCACTGTGCGCTCCAGGTACCAGCCTTCCTTGCGATACAGCTGCAGGAAAGCACCACTGACGGCCATCACTTCATCTGACGTTTTGACACGGCACAGGAACTGGGCCACTTCGGTTTTAATACCGCCGTTACCACCCACATAAATTTCCCAACCGGAATCAACACCGATCACGCCCACATCTTTAATGCCACTTTCAGCGCAATTGCGCGGACAACCCGAGACAGCCAGTTTTACTTTGTGGGGTGCGTACATTTTGAACAAACCACGTTCAAGGTCTTTGCCCATCTGCGTGCTGTCTTGCGTGCCAAAGCGGCACCATTCACTACCCACACAGGTTTTAACTGTACGCAAACCTTTGGCATAGGCATGGCCGCTAGGCATGTCCAAATCTTTCCACACGTCTTGCAGGTCTTCTTTTTTCACACCCAGCAAGTCGATGCGCTGGCCACCGGTGACCTTCACAGTGGGAATGTTGTACTTGTCGACCACATCGGCAATGCGCCGCAATTCAGCCGCAGTGGTTTCGCCACCCCACATGCGTGGCACCACGGAATAGGTTTTGTCTTTCTGAATATTGGCGTGCGCACGTTCATTGATAAAGCGGCTTTGTGGATCGTCCACCGCCTCGCCTGGCCAGGAACTGATGAGGTAATAATTCACCGCTGGGCGGCAGCTTGCGCAACCATTGGGTGTGCGCCAGTTCATGGTCGCGAACACTTCTTCTTTGGTGGTTAAGTGGTGCTTGAAAATCGCATCGCGAACCACTTGGTGGCCGTGGTCGGTACAGCCACACATGGGTTTTGTTTTGGGTGTGGCGGAATAATCGGCACCCGCAGTGCTCATCAAAATTTGCTCGCACAAACCGGTGCATGAACCGCAGCTTGCACTGGCTTTGGTGTGCTTGCGCACTTCTTCAATGGTGAACAGGCCCTTGGTTTTAATAGCCTGCACAATGGTGCCCTTGCACACGCCGTTGCAACCGCACACTTCATCGGTATCCAACATTTTGCTGGCCTGGCTTTGGCCCTCGTGGCCGGTGTCGCCAATGTTGTTCTGACCGAACATCAGCTTCTCGCGAATCTCTTTGATGGCCTTGCCTTCACGCATTAGCTTGAAGTACCAAGAGCCATCCACCGTGTCGCCGTACAGGCAGGCGCCCACCAGTTTGTCTTCTTTAATAACCAGCTTTTTGTACACGCCACCAATCGGGTCGGAAAGCAGTAGCTCTTCGCAGCCTTCGCCACCCATGAAATTGCCAGCAGAAAACAGATCTACACCGGTGACTTTGAGCTTGGTTGACGTCACAGAGCCCTCGTAACGGCCGATGCCAAACTGAGCCAGGTGGTTGGCACACACCTTGGCCTGTTCAAACAAGGGGGCCACCAAACCATAGGCAACACCACGGTGGCTGGCGCATTCGCCCACAGAATAAATTTTGGGGTCGGTGATGGTTTGCATGGTGTCGTTAACCACAACACCTCGATTGCAGTGCAAACCGCTGCTGGCGGCCAATTTGTCGTTCGGGCGAATGCCCACCGCCATTACAACCAAGTCTGCGTCGTGCACTTCACCATCGGCAAATTCAATTTTGGCCACACGCCCATCAGCCCCTGCGTGCAAGGCTTTGGTGTTTTTGGCCAGCAAAAATTTCAGGCCTTTGGTTTCAAGACTTTTTTGCAGCAAACCTGCTGCGGTGGGGTCAAGTTGGCGTTCCATCAACCAGGTGGGCAAATGCACCACGCTGACATCCATGCCTTGAATGGCCAGGCCATTGGCGGCTTCCAGGCCCAGCAAACCGCCACCGATTACGATTGCTTTTTTGTAATGCTTGGCGGCCTCCAACATGGCTTCAGTGTCGGCAATGTCGCGGTAACCGATGACGCCAGGCAAAGTTGAACCAGGCACAGGCAGAATGAATGAATTGGAGCCCGTGGCCAGCAGCAAACGATCGTACGGAGCGGTGGTGCCGTCTGCGCATTTCACCAAGCGTTTTACACGGTCAATTTCAGTGACCTCTCGGCCCACGTGCAGGGTAATGTTGTTGCTGGTGTACCAGTCCCAATCATTGAGCACGATTTCTTCGAATTTCTGCTCTCCAGCCAACACGGGCGAAAGCATGATCCGGTTGTAATTGGGATGCGGCTCTGCGCCAAACACGGTGATTTCATACAAGTCAGGTGCAAGCTTGATTAGCTCCTCAACCACCCGGATACCGGCCATGCCGTTACCAATTACCACCAGCTTCTGTTTTTTGACGGACATCAGCATACTATTTTTCCCAAATTACCCAAAAAAAAAAACGGCCCCCGGCTGCACGAAGCAGCACGGACGCCGTTGTCCAACTCCCTTGGCCACTTTCGCAACCTTGGGAGACCTGTCAATCCACCTGCAGATCGCCGCCGTTGACGACCTACGCACGTGTCAATGCAAGGGGCGTGCCAGCCAATTCAAGCGGGTTTTGCACCACAAAGAGGCTGATTCTGGCGAAATGGGGGAATATTGAACGGGAGGGCTGGCACCCAACTAGTGCAGCGCACCATTCTGTACAGAACATGGTGCTTGAAGTGAACAGGCTGCCGAATTCAGCAGGCCTGGGCTAAAATACGGCCTTGAATACGTTCTGGCTGCCCAAAGTGACCCCCGCTGCAATTGCCCCAAAAATAGTGCTAGGTTTTGAAAGTTCCTGTGACGAAACCGGCGTGGCGCTGTGCGCAACTGATGGCCGCATTTTAGGACAGGCCCTTTATTCCCAAATTGCCATGCACAAGGATTACGGTGGTGTGGTACCCGAACTGGCTTCGCGCGACCACATTCGCCGCTTGATTCCGTTGATGGACGACACTTTTGCGCAAGCAGGCATTTCAATGTCTGATGTTGATGCGATTGCAGTAACCACGGGGCCTGGCCTGCCTGGCGCCTTGATGGCGGGTTGCGCCTTCGCTTACAGCCTGGCCATGGGTTTGAACTTGCCAGTTATTCCGGTGCACCACCTCGAAGGTCATTTGCTGTCGCCCCTGCTTTCAGCCAACCCGCCAGCCTTTCCTTTCACGGCCTTGTTGGTCAGCGGCGGACACACGCAACTCATGGGCGTGGAAGGTTTGGGGCGTTATGCCTTGTTGGGTGAAACACTCGACGATGCGGCGGGCGAGGCGTTTGACAAAACAGCAAAAATGATCGGCCTGCCTTACCCTGGCGGCCCCGCCTTGTCGAAACTGGCTGAGAATGGCGACCCCGAACGCTTTAAGTTGCCACGCCCCATGCTGCACAGCGGCGACTTCATGTTCAGTTTCTCTGGCTTGAAAACAGCAGTGCTGACCACGGCTATGAAGCTGGCGGACGTCAAGCAGCCTTCTGAAACCATGGTGATCAGCGACACCGACAAAGCCGACCTTGCGGCCAGCTTTCAAGCAGCAATTGTTGAAACCTTGGTCAAGAAGGCCCTGGCGGCCTGCCTTCAGCAAGACCACAAACGACTGGTGGTGGCTGGTGGGGTGGGAGCCAATAAATTGCTGCGAGAACAATTGGTGAAAGCAGCGCGCAAACGTGGTGTCGAGGTTTATTTCCCGGAACTTAGCCTGTGCACTGACAACGGCGCAATGATCGCGTTTGCGGGAGCCATGCAATTGGCTGAGAACCCAGCGCTGCTGAGTGCTCGGGATTACGGCATGGTTACGCGACCACGGTGCGAGCTCGCGGCTCGCTAGCCGGTTTACTCGACGGGTTCACCGCCCACTCAGCGCGTCGTTGTTACCCACTCGGCGCGTCATTGTCACCCACTCAGCGCGAATCCCAATCGCCTGCCAGAAAACCTGTTGATCCCTCTTTGAATTCACACTGACTCAATCCGCTCGACAAAACTGACGGTCGATCGGATTGTCAGCCTTCGGCCGAACGCGGCGTGTGATTTCAAACGGGCAGGTTTTCTTGAAGGCATGGCGATCGGGACAACGCTGCTGATTGGGCTCCAAGCCGATGACTCGCGGGCGCCGGCGGACCGAGGGTGCTTCACCTCCAGCCGACTCGGCAGTGGGTTTGCCTGTTCCGCACATTCAAGAAAACCGCCCCGTTTGAACCAAGGCTTCAATGCTCGCCGATTGGCGACACCCAAGACCCGACCATCTGTTTTGTCGGGCTTGGGTGAATTGAATGCCTTGCTTCAAAAAGGGAAACAGCGGTTTTCTGTGCGGAACCAGGCAACCACGCCGAGTTGGCGATATCTCGGCAACCCGCTGAGTTGACGGATAAGCCCCGCCGGTCTAGATCAATGAATCAGCAATTCACTTTTGACCAACACGCAAAACTGCTCCGGGCAAGCACCAATTACCATATTGGTCTGAAAAAGGTATTCTTTAAAGCTGTCACAGAGGTACCCCTATGAATGCGCCCACCGAAGATTTTGTACTGAACGCCGCCCAGCGCGCAGAGGTCATCACAGGACTGAACCAGATCCTGCCCGCTCATGCTGTGCTGCACGAGGTCGAAGACACCAAACCCTATGAATGCGATGGTTTAAGCCTGTTTCGCCAGCTGCCCATGGTAGTGGCCTTGCCTGAAACCGAAGAACAAGTGATTCAGATCCTGAAACTGGCCAACCGCCTGAACGTGCCTGTGGTGGCCCGCGGCGCGGGCACGGGTTTGTCTGGCGGAGCCCAGCCCCACAAGCACGGTATTTTGCTGGGCATGGCCAAATTCAACAAAATTTTGAAAGTGGATGTACAGTCTCGCAGTGCAGTGGTGCAACCCGGTGTTCGCAATTTGGCGATTTCCGAAGCCGTAGCCCAGCACCAGCTTTATTACGCACCCGACCCGTCCAGCCAAATTGCCTGCACCATTGGCGGCAATGTGGCAGAAAACAGCGGTGGCGTACATTGCCTGAAGTATGGCCTTACCGTTCACAATGTACTGAAAGTGCGCGCCATTACCATCGAAGGCGAAATCGTCGAATTTGGTTCTGAAGCACCCGACGCCCCCGGCCTTGAATTGATGAACCTGGTGATTGGTTCAGAAGGCATGCTGGCCGTGGTCACGGAAGTGACCGTGAAACTGGTGCCCAAGCCCGCACTTGCGCAAGTGATTATGGCCAGCTTCGACGACGTGGCCAACGCGGGCAATGCCGTTGCGGCAGTCATTGCCGCCGGTATTATCCCGGCAGGTCTTGAAATGATGGACAAGCGCGCCAGCCAGATGGTGGAGCCCTTCGTAAAAGCCGGTTACGACACCGAGGCTGAGGCCATTTTGCTACTTGAAAGCGATGGCACCCCGGAAGAAGTGGCCGAAGAAATCGCCGAAATGACGCGCGTGCTGAACGGCTGCGGAGCAACAGCCATCAAAGTTTCCCAAAGCGAGGCCGAACGCCTGAAATTCTGGGCGGGCCGCAAGAATGCCTTCCCTGCCGCTGGCCGTGTGTCGCCTGACTATTACTGCATGGACGGCACCATTCCCCGTCGCCGTCTGGCTGATGTGTTAAACGCCATCACCGAGATGGAAAAGAAATACGACATGCGCTGCGCCAACGTATTTCATGCAGGCGATGGCAATTTGCACCCACTGATCTTGTTCGATGCCAACAAGCCCGAGGAAATTAAACGCGCTGAAGATTTCGGCGCCGAAATTCTTGAGCTGTGCGTGGAAGTGGGCGGTACGGTAACCGGTGAGCACGGCGTGGGCATCGAGAAAATCAACCAGATGTGTGTGCAGTTTTCACGCGCGGAACTGGATGCATTCTTCGCGGTGAAAAAAGCCTTCGACGAACCTGGTTTGCTCAACCCTGGCAAAGCCATTCCAACCTTGCACCGCTGCGCTGAATATGGCCGCATGCACGTGCACGGCGGGCAAGTGCCTTTCGCAGACCTGCCCCGCTTTTAAAAGAACGAGACCATGAGCGACTTTATCGACGACCTGTGCAAACGGGTAGAACTGGCTGCACGCAACAACACGCAACTTCGCCCAGTGGGCGGCGGCACCAAGAATTTTTATGGCGGCCCCCTGCAAGGCGAAGAGGTGGACATGCGCCAATGGGCGGGCATTGTGGAATACGAGCCCACGGAATTGGTGATCACAGTTAAGCCGGGTACACCGCTGGCTGAAGTGGAAGCCGCGCTGGCTGCACAAAAGCAGGAATTGGCATTTGAGCCCCCGCGCATCAGCGAAGGCGGCTCGATCGGCGGTGCCATTGCCAGCGGTCTTGCCGGCCCTGCCCGCTTAAGCAAAGGCGGCGTGAAAGATTATGTGTTGGGCTGCACGCTGCTGGATGGCAAGGGCCAGTTGCTGCACTTCGGTGGCGTGGTGATGAAAAACGTGGCCGGCTATGACGTGGCCCGTGTTATTCCTGGCAGCATGGGCACGCTGGGCATTGCCACAGAATTGTCGATCAAGGTGATGCCGGTTGCCCCGGCAGAGGCCACCCTGCAGTTCGAGATGGACGTGAACAAAGCCATTGCCCAAAGCAATGAATGGTTGTCCAAACCTTTGCCCATTTCAGCCACTTTTTTTGAAAACGGCAAACTGACTGTTCGCCTGCGAGGCGCCAGTGCCGCAGTGCAGGCCGCAATTAAAAACATGGGCGGGCAGGAAATAGCGCAGGCGCCGGCACAGGCCTTCTGGACCAGCGTACGCGACCAGAACCATGAATTTTTCAACCGCGAAGGTGACTTGTGGCGCCTGGCCGTGCCACCTACCACGGTGGATTTGGCCATGCACGGCCAAAGCGTGCATGAATGGGGCAGTGGTTTGCGCTGGTTCCGCGCTGATGAGTCGTCAACGGTCAATGCCGAGCAAATTCGCGCGATCGCCAAGCGTGTGGGCGGCCATGCCACCCTGTACCGCACCGGCAACGAAGCAGCTCGCGTGCATGCATTCCAGCAACCCGATGCCGTCATGCTGAAACTGCAACGTCGCCTGAAAGAACAATTCGACCCGGCTGGTGTGTTCAGCATCAACCGCCTGTCACCCATTTTGTAAGTAGAAAGCATGGACACCCAACTCGCCGACTGGATCAAAGACACCCCCGATGGCAAAGCCGCCGACGCCATTTTGCGCAAATGCGTGCACTGTGGTTTTTGTACTGCAACCTGCCCTACTTACCAAATTCTGGGCGACGAACTGGACAGCCCACGCGGTCGTATTTACCTGATCAAACAAGTGCTGGAAGGCAAGCAAGTTACACGCAAAACCCAGCAACACCTGGACCGTTGCCTGACGTGCCGCAACTGCGAGACCACCTGCCCTTCCGGTGTGAAATATGGCCAACTGATCGACATTGGTCGCAAAATTGTGGATGAGCGGGTTGAACGCCCGATGGCCGAGAAGCTGACTCGCGAAAGTCTGAAAATGTTGATGACCAATCGCCCCATGTTCACCGCGGGGATGGCCATGGGAAAGGCAGTGCGTAGCATGCTGCCGGAGAGCATCAAGAAAAAAGTGCCCGCCAAGCGCGCCACCCTACCCTTTGCCAACACAGCCCACACCCGCAAGGTGATCTTGCTGAAGGGCTGCGTACAGCCTGCCATGATGCCGTCCATTGATTCCGCAACATCGGTCATTCTCGATGCGCTGGGTATTCAAAGCATGGTGGTACAGGAATCGGGTTGTTGCGGCGCCGTGAAGTTTCACCTGAACGACCACGCCGGTGGCTTGGCACAAATGAAAACCAATATTGATGCCTGGTATTCGCTACTGCAAAGCGGCGAAGCTGAAGCCTTGGTGATGAATGCATCAGGCTGCGGGGTTACCGTGCGTGAATACGCGCATCACTTTGAGAAGGACTCTGAATACGCCGCCAAGGCCAAACTGGTCAGCGACAAAACACTGGACATCGGCGAATTCATTACCCAGCAAAATGCGGACGGCCTGGCCCGCTTGGGCACCAAGGTCAAAGCGGCCATTGAACAGCAGCGCATACCCGGTACCATTGCGTTTCACCCGCCTTGCACACTGCAACACGGACAACAAATCAAGGGCGTCATTGAAAACGTGTTGACCACCCTGGGCTTTCAGTTAACCCCGGTTGCCGACTCACATTTGTGCTGCGGCTCGGCTGGAACCTACTCCGTATTGCAACCCGAACTGTCGAAAGAACTGAAGAAGCGCAAACTGACCAATTTGATGGCGGGCAAGCCACAGGCGATTGCATCGGCCAACATTGGTTGTCTGGGTCATCTGGAAAGCGATGCGACCGTAGATGTTCGCCATTGGGTGGAGTGGGTTGCACAGGCTGTTTAATGAAAAACCCGGCAACAGGGAACTGAAAGGGCTAGCTATTCACTAAGTGGTCCTTTCAATTTTAAAGCATCTGAAGCCATGACCATCACAGACACCAACAGCAACCCCGGTACACGCCCGATCAGTTCATTGACAAGGGCACTCAGCCAAATCAGCCTGGAAGAACAGGGAAGACCCACCAAGAAAGCGGCTCTGGCGATTGCCCGCGAAACACTAAAAAACGAACAAAGCCAACAAATTGTTTTTCACTGCAATGCAATTGATCGAGACGTCCCATCGATTCAAGTCAACACTCGCAAAGCATTGTCCACGTACTTGGTGAACAATCAAATTCAAAACCCAGGTTTGTTATCGGAAAGACAAAGAGGCTTGTGCGCGTGGACACTGCTGGAACATGTGGCACGAGGAGATCAGGGCTTTCAAAAAGTCAATTCAGCCTTGGTCAGCAGTTATATTCAACCAGCCCAGAAAGCCAGGTTCGAGGCCCTCGCAAAATCAATGAACCTCGATCCAGGAAAATTCATTGCCTGAACACAAGCAGCTTGCTTACTTTCTGCAAATCACCTGTCTGCGGCTGTAATATCCGGGGTGTGAAGGCACCACTGGCATCATCATGTCTGCACCATCAATGCTGCGAAGCACGTCTTCGGTGCAGGCAGTAACGCCCAAACTGGCCAGCCATTTGGTGGCGGCCTCATCAGCGTCCAGTTCAAACTGGCGGTTCATCGCGTGCAATTTTTCCATGGTTGCAGGGTCGCGTTCAATGGCATCAAAAGCCATATCAGGCGTGGGCTGACCAGCCAACTCCATGGCTTTGAAACCCAATTTTTTTTGATGCGCCAAGTGCACATGTGCATACTCATGAGCGATTACAAACAACACACCATCTGGCGTCAGACGACTCAAAAAATCAGGATCCATGGTGAGCAGCGCGCCCTCGATACGATCTGACACGTAAGCCCTGCTCCAGGTTTTTGTCAGCTCAACTTCAAGCTTCATTTCGGGCACGGCTTTGCCCAACTGAACAATTGCATGGTCAATGTCAGTGCGGCTTGCTGCCTGCGCACTCAAAGAAGAAAACGAAATGCCCAAACAAACGATCCATAAAGATCTCAGGGCGTTAATCCGTGCACTCCACATACTCCACTCCAACTTCGAGCAACATGACTGCTTTCAGCGTAATCAAAGCATCGGTGCAATGCAATTGGCTAGAAACCAAATGGCTTCAGGCCAATTGTAAACTGCGTCGAGTCCAACGACCGCGAACTGGTCAATGCATGGGTTTCAACCACCAGCGATTCAAACATGGGGCGTTGCTCTTCAGTCAATTCAGCACCATCAAACTGAATAAACGGGTCAGTCCCATCCTTGATTGTCGCCAACAAAGCCATTTCAAGTACAGAGCCCGGCAAATTCACGTGATCCGAAGTCGATAGCCAGGCGGCTGCCTTGCTGCGGTTTTCCACGCCACTCTCTAGCCAAATACACGCACGTCGAAGCGCCTTGCACAAACCACTCAAGGCAAGCGGATTTTCTGTGGCCCAGGAAAGGGTGCACCCCAATACTTTTTCAGGGGCCTTGGGCCACAAGCTATTCGAAGTAGCCACGATAGTACCCAAGCCTTCGTTGACTGCCAAAGAATTGTAGGGTTCGCCAACACAAAAAGCGTCAATCAACCCGGCCTGCAGCGAGGCGACCATTCGAACCGGGGGAACCACTTCAAAACATACATCCTGATCTGGATCAACATCATTCAAACGCAACCAACGGCGAAGCTGCAACGTGTGCATGGAAAACGGAAATACGGTACCAAACACCATGGCACGTTCTCCCCGCGATTTTGAAGCCCGTAGTTTTGACCCCAGTGTTTCACCTTCAACCAAGCCAGATATCAAATCAGCCAAGGACTTGCTGACCGTGATTGCGTTGCCACTGCGATTTAACACCAATGGCGCCAACACCTCTTTTTTGGGAGAGCCACCCAACCCCAGCTGTAGCGCAATGGCCATGGGCGAAAGCATATGTGCTGCGTCAATTTCACCATACGCGAGCTTGTCCCGCAGCGTAGCCCAAGACGCCTGTTTGACCAGTTCCACAGTCAAACTCTCCGCCTCGAAGAAACCCATTTTTTGGGCCACCACGAATGGCGCGGAATCAGTCAGGGCAATTACGCCAATGCGAATTTCCTGTTGCATCACAAGCCACCTCCACCCAACATTTCAAACACCTCAATCACGTTGCGTGCGGTGTCAACAAGGCGTTGATTGCGTTCCATGGCCAGCTTGCGCATGGCGTGGTAGGCCTCATCTTCATTAAAATTGCGGTGCTTCATCAACAGGCCTTTGGCTTTGTCGATCAGCTTGCGGTCAGCAAGTTGATCCCGGGTTTTCTGCAACTCGTTTTTCAGCGCCTGAAATTCACGAAAACGGGCCACTGCCACCTGCACAATAGGCCGAACGCGATCAGGGTTCATGCCATCGGCCACATAGGCACTCACACCAGCCTTGATGGCACTGGCAATGGTGTCTTCGTTGTCTTCATCCGAAAACATGATGACCGGCTTTGGATTGCTGCGAGACAACACCGCCATATTTTCCAGGCAATCGCGATCGGGCGAGTCGATGTCCACAATCACAATGTCGGGTTGGGACACCGCCACATGCTCAACCAAACGATCAGCGGAACTGAGACGGGATACCAACACATAACCAGCATCTAGCAAGGCGCGTTCCAGTATGGCAGCCCGACCTGGTTCTTCGTCAACCAGGAGTACTTTCAGTGGCGGTGTGGCGGCTTTGCCGGTTTTGCTATTGACCATGAACAGGTTTACTCATTCATCAAGGGGCAAGACGGGACATTGCCCATGAATCACCTTGCAAGGTGTAGGCCAGGCGATCGTGAAGTCGCGATGGCCGGCCCTGCCAAAATTCAAAAAAATCGGGCACCAAACGGTAACCACCCCAAAATGGTGGGCGGGTTTGCGGATCACCCTGCTGCGCTTCCTGGGCCTCACGCACCCGGGCTTCAAGCACCTCGCGGGAATCAATCACCTGGCTTTGAGGCGAAGCCCAAGCACCCAAGCGGCTACCAGCCGGTCGCGACAGGTAGTATGCATCCGACTCTTCAGGACTGCACTTTTCTACCCGACCCTCGATCCGGACCTGCCGCTCCAATTCTGTCCAGTGAAACAGAAGAGCTGCATGCGGATTCTGCGTCAATTCCTGACCTTTGCGACTTTCATAATTGGTGAAGAAAGTAATACCCCGTGCATCCAGACCCTTGATCAACACAATGCGTGCTGAGGGCCGCCCTTTGGCGTTCACCGTGGCCAGCGTCATGGCATTGGGTTCAGGCAAATCGGCATTCAATGCCTGCTCAAACCAAAGCTTGAAGAAGTCGAATGGATTGGCCAGAGCGTCGGCTTCATCGAGTGTGGCTTGGGTGTAGTCTTTTCGAAGATCTGCGATCGACATAAAACAAAACTCCTTGATGCTGCTAAAGGTATGATGACCTTTATTTTCACATGCTGCCAGCACCACAATGAAGAGCAATGCCGATCTCATCGACGAATTCTGCACCACTTTGTGGCTTGAAGAAGGATTGGCCAAAGCCACGCTGCAGGCTTACCGCGGCGACTTGCAACAACTGGGGAACTGGCTGGACGAGCACTTTGCTGAGAACCTGCTTCAAGCCAGCAATGAACATATTCGCAACCACGTACATGATTTACTGGAATTAAAACCCAGTAGCTTGAACCGCAAATTAAGCAGCTACAAACGCTTTTACCTGTGGCTGAACACCACCAGGCAACGCGAGGACAACCCTTGCTCGCAACTGCAAAGTGCAAAACGCGGCTTACGCATCCCCAAAACCCTGAGCGAGAAACAAGTGCTGGACCTGCTGTCTGCACCCGACCTGAGTAACGCAGCAGGGCAGCGTGACAAAGCCATGCTTGAATTCATGTATGCCAGCGGCCTGAGGGTTAGTGAATTGGTGAATATGCCCCTGCGCGCCGTTGACCTGAATGTGGGGGCTGTCAAGGTACTGGGCAAGGGCAAAAAAGAACGCTTGGTACCCATGGGTGAACCTGCAAGGTTGGCAATTCAGCTGTATTTGCAGCAGGCCCGTGGCGAGTTACTGAAGGGGAAAACCAGCGATTTTTTGTTTGTCACCCATTTTGGAACCCCGATGACCCGGCAAGGTTTCTGGAAAAACACAAAGCGCCTGGCTTTGATTGCCGGAATCAACACAACCGTGAGCCCGCATGTGTTGCGACACGCATTTGCCACGCACTTGATTAACCACGGCGCTGACCTGCGCGTGGTGCAGTTACTGCTCGGCCACGCTGACATTGGCACAACCCAGATTTACACCCACGTGGCCAAAGAACACCTGCACACCTTGCTCAATCAAAGCCACCCACGATCAAAAAGTCGCTAAAATCGACGCCAAAGCCCAATAACCAGGAGACACCTTTGCTTAACTTTGCCGCTGGCCTGCTAATCGCTTATCTGATTGGTTCAATTTCATTCGCAGTGGTTGTTTCCAAATTCGTGGGTTTGGCCGACCCACGCACTTACGGTTCAAAAAACCCGGGCGCCACCAATGTGCTGCGCAGTGGCAATAAAAAAGCCGCCGTGCTGACTTTGCTGGGTGACGCCTTGAAAGGCACGCTTGCAGTGGCGTTGGCCTTTCATTTTCAAGACCAGTTGGGTTACACCCGCACGGACATTGCCTGGATTGGACTGGCTGCATTTATTGGTCACCTGTACCCAATATTCTTCAAATTTGAAGGCGGCAAAGGCGTGGCCACCGCACTTGGCGTGCTGCTTGGCCTGAATTGGGTTTTGGGCTTGGCCACCGCCATTACTTGGGTTGTGATTGCTTACTTTTTCCGTTATTCCTCATTGGCAGCACTGATCGCCGCGCTGTTCGCTGTGTTCTACAATGTGCTGCTATTTGGAATCAACGGGCAAGCGGCTGCAATTGCAATCATGTCTGCCCTGCTTATTTACCGTCACAAACAAAATATTGCGAATCTGATTGCCGGAAAGGAAAGCAAAATTGGCGATAAAAAAACCTCATGATTCCAGTTGCTCGAGCACAGTCGTCAGTGAATTAATTGTGCCTGGAGTAAAAGCGATAGTGCCCAGAGTGCACCGACGCCCCTGAATGTTTGAGGAGTACTGTGTCCTGATTGGCTTGTTTGGAATCCAGGTCTTTTACACGGTCCTTGTCGCTAATAAAATCAACCTTCGAATCAAGTGACTCAAAAAATGCTGTAATGATTTGACGGTCACCTTGAACCTCAGCCATGCCCGAGAGTTCTCTCAGGTTTTGTGCCAATTCGTTGGCTTCGGTTGTGCCTTCATTTTTGCTTGAACGAGAAGTACCGACAATATCCAGGACATTACCTGTTAGCCGAGGAATGGCCAGCTGCAAGGTCATTTTCTGCAAATTGTTTTCAATTTGCGCATCGCCAATTCGATACCCAAGGTCTTTTGCTGCCACAAGTGCTTGATAAATATTCTTCACCTCATCCACATTGGCAGGCCAATACGGCTCATAACCATCAATCAACATGCCCGCTTTGTTTGCGTCTGGCTGAATTTTAGTGACCCAATCCGCTTTCACCTTTTCCAGCGCATCGAACACGCGCTGTGATACATCCTGGATATCTGAATAAGAAATTGCACTGGCGTTCGCTGCCCGCAACCAGCAGCGATTCCCCTGGCCAGACACCTCTTGAATTTTGCGACCACGCGCTGACAGCAGCTTGTCGATAATCGCGATTTCAGACATAGGCTTGATTGGGCTGCTTGTTTTAGCTGAACCAGCAGAACGATTGACCTTGATTGGCTGATCATTGGCAGCCCCGACCAAAAGTTTAGAAGGCGACTGATCGAGTGAGGAGGACCACTCAATCACCTTCGGCAGGGGCTTTCCGTGGCCACAAGACTTCCAAAGCTTTTGCACAAAACTTTCCACCTCAACCAAGGTCCTCTTGAGTTGTGGGCTGAGTTGTCCTTGCAATTTGACAGTCAGGCTTTTGCCTTCCAGATAATTGATGAGCACCTGTGCATTACTTGCATCTGCTGAACTTAATAGCGGTTTTAACTGCGCTTTGAGTTCGAAGACTGTTGCGATGTTCTCTGTTTTTCCGAGCTGTTGGCGCAACCGTTCTTTCTGGTTAACGTTGGCAAAATAATTCTGGATTGCCGAGAAACTCTCACGAATTGCCTTGCCCCCAGCCAGGTTCACAAAATTACCCACGTTCACCGAAATGCGTCGCAAGACACCTCCGCGACGATTCTCAGCTATCTCCTTGGAAATTTCTCTTGCTGCAGCCAAGGACTGTTCTGCGCCAGCGGTGTCTCTTTCTGAAATCCACAAGGCAGCTTTTTTATGAAAAGTGCTCAACTCCTGCTTGAAAGATTCCAGATCTTTGGGACCAACCTGCCCATTGTTCTGCTGCCCTGCTAGCTCAACTTTGTTTTCGAACGCCTTCAGCGCTTTCATGAAACGCTCGACCTCTGCGTGATTTGTGGTCAACAAGTCATTGGGCATGGCCGCGAGAATCAGTGAGGCAGCCTCCACGGCATGTTGGTCGGTAATTACGGCGTGTGTGATATCAACAGGTTTTCCCGCTTTAAAAATCTCCGCTTGCAAAGTTCCTGACAAACTTTCAAGTACCTTCAACCGGGCTCCCACATGCTCCTGAGATTTACGCGAATAGCTGGACTCCACTTTGTAAGCCAACGATGGCGCGCTCAGTGCCAAGGTTTTTGAATTGAAACCGGCTGCACTCACATTTGCAGCTGCCAGTTTATGAATGAATATTCTGCCGTTCTTATCCAACCCTTGCGGTGAATCACAATCTGCTGTGCCCAAAAACTTCAACACTTTTTCTGAGCGTTCACCGCCCGGGTTTTTCAGTGAACCACCTAACTCGGCGAGAAAGGGCAGCTTCTCCCCGCGTGTTGTTGAATGCGTGGACTTTCCCTGACTGTCAAAAGTATTGAACCAGGAACCAAACTCGGACAGACCAATTTTTAAAGCCGCTGATCGCGACGATGCTCCAGCTCGCCCGTATTCCAATGCCTTATTCAAGCTAAAACCGTCTTTGACAGAAGGCGACTCAACGCCATTGGCCAGCAAAGGCAAGCTACATGGCAGCGCGTTGGCTTGGAAGCCAGGCGCCGCAGCAAACCTATCGGACAAACCGTTGATCACTCTGAGATCCATTTCTGCCAAGCCTACCGTGCGTGAAAGCGTTGCGATTTTTTTCTTCTGGTCCTCAATACCTTTAATATTTTTTTCGCATGTATCCAGGTCATTCAGCAACCCAGATACCTTTGCACCATCTTGCTCTTGACCTGTTTGCTCTAACTGTTCCTGAAGTTCAGACTTTTTCTTTCGCTCCCGAGTCCCCCACTCGTCAAGCTTTTTCCCCAACTCACTCAGTTCGACCTGACTCAACTCAAGGATGTTTTTGTTGGGTCCCACAACATCTCGGATAGACGATTCCAATTTGGACTGAATCATCTTGTACCCTTGAACAGCCTTCTCATGCATAACTTGCTGGGACTTGGCGGCTCGATACCATTTCTGAACAACCTTTGCTTCTGCATGATTGGAAACACCGGCTGAGCCACCCGATGCAGATAACGCCCCGCCAGCCGAGTGAAAAGCCTCAATGACCGATTTCTGAACACCCATTACCTGGCCTTGCTTCCTGTTGCTCAAATCCGCTTTTCGGACAAGATCTACAATCGACTTCTTTTCATTTGACGTGATCGCAACCAGCGTCTTGGCCCTGCCATCAACCTCATTCAGCACTTGTTCAAGCGAACCTGTATCTGTCAGTTCGGCAATTCTCTTGGTAACCTTGTCCAATTCGAGCTGCTTGTGATACTGCGCGAGTTTCGCCGGCACACCTTCCTTGACCGCAACTTGCTGCAAAGCATTCAATGCGGCAGCTTGATCCTGTGCAGCACTGAAAAAGCTACCAATCCACCGCAACCATGAACTTGATGGCTTGGTACCTGTTTCTGGTTTCGCCAACTGGGCAGAGGTGGTGGGTGTGGCGACTAACGATGAAGACTCGACTGCGGAAATGGATGGAGTGGCAGTTGTTGCATCAGACGGGAAAGAGAACGAAGATGAACTCGCGGGCACTGGATCGGCTTTCTTGAGTATTTCAACAATCATGGACTTGAGTTCTTCTGCTTTTTGACCACCACCCTCCTCTACTTTCTTAACCAGGCCATCAATCAGGGCATTGAGTGCCTCACTGATTTCTTCGGTGCCATTCATCCTGTAACACGCTTTCATCATGTCAATGACATGGGGTTGTTCAAGGGGTGTTTTGCCAAAGTTTGCATTGCGCTGTGTAGCAGCCAAACCGGGGGTAAGCACCGCTTGGACACCTGAACCTGACTTGCCAGTTGCAGCGCTGGACGATACTGTGCGCTGACTGATAGCACTGGGTACTGCGGTGGTCGTTGGGGTGGTCATGGCTAGGTACTCCGGATAGTCAGTTCTGATTAATTGGATGAATGGGTGCTGAGACTTTGAAGTTTTCTGAGATCCTCGGCATCGGTCACGATGTTGAGTTTCAGAACCGCCAGCCTGGTCTTGATAAAAGCCTGGGGATCAAGGAACTCCTCGCTTGGTAGAATTTTCAGTTTGCTCAAGGTTTGCTCGAGCAATTTGAAATTACCCAGCAAATCGGCCTGCAAATCCATAGCCAGGTTTTGACCACAGACAGACCGTGCAAGCTCATCTGCCGTGTTCAGCGCCTCATTCCAGTGGGCGGAGGGATTCTCAGCTAGACTTTCACTGAGTTTTTTCCAGATAGCCAGTGCGGTCTTTGACACACCGCCCTCACCCATGGCCCCATGACCCAAGGAAGAACTCGCGGCGATTTCCGCAGCTACACTTTGAGGAGGTAAGGAGGATGAATTACCTACTTCGGAAAGACTGGCCGGCATGTATTCCCCTTGCTTGAAAACAGCAAAACGACGGGGAACGCATCCCCTTTCGCTTAAGGAACAAATGTGGCCAGAAAGTTCCTCTGGCTATTGATTACTGTCAGGTTCTACTGGTGTAAAACTGCGCCAGCGCGGTTGCGGTGTGCCCCGCTTTCTTGCCTTTTGCTTTTGCAAGGTCTTGCGGACTGCCCTGCGCCACCAATTGTCCACCGCCAATACCAGCCTCGGGGCCCATGTCGATTACCCAATCGGCTTGCGCAATCAAGTCCAGGTCGTGTTCAATTACGACCACCGTATGCCCTGCATTCACCAATCTGTGCAGCACGGCAATCAGCTTCTCAACATCGTTCATGTGCAAACCCACGGTGGGCTCGTCCAGCACATACAAGGTGGGTGGGCTCATTTGTACGCCCGCTTTGTTTTCACGCACCTTCACCAGTTCGGTCACCAGCTTGATTCGCTGTGCTTCACCACCGCTTAGCGTGGGGCTGGGTTGGCCAATGGTCAGGTAACCCAAACCAACATCATTGAGCAACTGCAAAGCCTGTGCAATAGCCGGGTGGGCTTCAAAGAACGGGGCCGCTTCCGAACAGCTCATGTTCAGAATTTCAGCCGCGGTTTTGTCCCGCCAGGTAACCTGCAAGGTTTCCGGGTTAAAGCGTTGCCACGGCAAGCTTCGCACACCACTTTCACATCGGGCAGGAAGTTCATTTCTATGGTTTGCATGCCCTGTCCATCGCACACCGGACAACGGCCTGGGCCAGCATTGAAACTGAAGCGATTGGCCGCGAAACCACGCATGCGGGCTTCAATGGTGTCGGCCAACACATTGCGAATTCGGTTCCAGAAGCCAATGTAGGTGGCCGGGCAGCTGCGCGGTGTTTTACCAATCGGGGTCTGGTCCACTTCCAGCACCCGTGCCACTTGCTCAGCACCTTCAATGGCATCGCAAGCAAACCAGTTGTGTGTGGGCTTGCCCTTCTTGTTTTGATTCAACACATACTGGCGCATATTGGCCAACAGAATATCGCGTGCCAGTGTTGACTTTCCACTGCCGGAAACACCGGTGATGGCCACCAAGCGGCCCAAAGGAATATCCACATTCAAACCCGTGATGTTGTGCAGTTTTGCACCCTTGATTTTCAATCGTGCAGTGTCTTTTTCAACAGGGCGATTGGGCTTTAACAAGTGTGGAATCGGGTTTTTAAGGTAGCGGCCTGTCAGCGAATTTATGTCTGCTGTTACCTCTGCCACAGTACCTTGGGAAATAATTTCACCGCCCAATTTGCCTGCGCCGGGACCAATATCGACCAGGCGGTCGGCACGTTGCATGGTGTCAATGTCGTGTTCAACAATCACCAAGGTGTTGCCCTTGGCGCGAAGTTCTTCAAGCGCATCCAGCAAGCGGTGATTGTCACGGGTGTGAAGGCCAATGGTGGGTTCGTCCAGCACATAGCACACGCCGCGCAGGTTGGTTCCCAGCTGCGAGGCCAGGCGAATACGTTGCGCCTCACCACCACTCAGGGTAGGCGCGCTGCGGTTCAGGTGCAGGTAATCCAGACCCACTTGTTTTAAAAATTTCAAGCGCCCGGCCATTTCAATGCGAATGTCTTTGGCAATCGCGCTTTCGCGTTCGTCCAGCTCAAGCTGATCGACCCACTGCAGTGCGTCGCTCACGGTTTGGTCTGCCAATTGGGCAATGTTGCTGTTCTTGAATTTAACGGCCAGCGCGGTGGGATTCAGGCGTTGGCCATTGCAAGCACCACATACAGCGGCTTCACGTAGGTAGGTTCCTTCATCTCCCTCCGCACCATCTTCAGCGCTCTTGTCTTGCTCGGAAAGCCACTTGCCTTCTTCACCCGTGGTTTCGGCATCAAAGCCCTCCACTTCTTCGCCCACACCGAAACAACTGGCGCACCAACCGTGCTTGCTGTTGTAGCTGAACAAACGTGGATCAAGTTCAGGGAAGCTGCGTGCGCAACTGGGGCAGGCGCGCTTGGTGGAATAAAAGCGGATGGAAGGTGATTCGCTTTTCTTGCCAGGAGCTTCCACCATGACGGTGCCTTTGCCATACTCAAGCGCAAGTGCCAACACTTCGCGCAATTCTTTCTCGCCTTTGGCTTGAATGCTCAAGGTTTTAACAGGCAATTCAATGTGGTGTTCCTGATAACGGGCCAGCTTGGGCCAAGGGTTGGTGGGCACATATTCACCATCGACACGCAGGCGTTCATAACCGCGGTCTACAGCCCACTTGGCAATTTCGTTGTAAATGCCCTTGCGTCCCTGAACCAACGGAGCCAGCAAGGTAATTTCCTGCCCTTTGTAATGCTGCATGATTTGCGCCAGCATGCTGTCCATGCTTTGCGGCGCGATGGGCACTTCGCAAGTGGGGCAATGCTGAATACCCAGTTTTACAAACATGAGGCGCAGAAAGTGGTACACCTCAGTCACCGTGGCCACTGTACTTTTACGGCCACCCCGGCTTGTGCGCTGCTCAATCGCAACTGTGGGTGGAATGCCAAAAATGGCATCCACATCGGGCTTGGCAGCAGGCTGCACAAATTGGCGAGCGTAGGCGTTCAGGCTTTCAAGGTAACGGCGTTGACCTTCAGAAAACAGAATGTCGAAGGCGAGTGTGGATTTCCCACTGCCGGAAGGGCCTGTGATCACCGTCATTTTCTCGCGTGGAATCGTCAGGCTGACATTCTTCAGGTTGTGCTCGCGGGCATGCAGAATTTCAATGCCGTCGGTCAAACCACGCTTGGTGTGTGCAGTGTTCAGGCCATACAGCGCGGCGGCTTCAGCCACCAGGTAATCACTGCTTCCCTTGTTTAAATCGGCAGCATCCAGCAAATTGGTTTGCGCAAGGTACTGCTTGATCGCAACACCCGTGTGGCTGGCTTTGTTTTTCGCCAGCTGTTCCGGCGTGCCTTGGGCCACCAGTTCACCGCCGTACTCTCCCGCCTCGGGGCCCAGGTCGACCAGCCAGTCGGCGGCACATATCACATCCAGGTTGTGCTCAACAATCAACACGCTGTGCCCTGCCTGCTGCAACAAGCGCAGCGAACGCATCAGCTTGGCCACATCATCAAAATGCAAACCGGTCGTAGGTTCATCAAACACAAACAAATCGCCACGCTTGGCCACTTTTTGACCACTTGCGGTGGGCTTCAAGTTGGCCAGAAAACCGGCCAGTTTCAATCGTTGCGCTTCACCACCACTCAGCGTGGGCACCGGTTGCCCCAAACGTAAATAGTTCAAGCCGACCTGTGCCAGTGGTTGCAGTGTTTTTAACAGGGCCGTGTCTTTGTCGAACAAATCAAGTGCCTGGTCTACAGTCAGTTCAAGCACCTGAGCCATGTTCAACACCTGGCCTTTTCGTTCAAGCGTGACTTCCAGTGCTTCGGGGCGATAGCGTGTGCCATTGCATTCGCCGCAGCGCAAATACACGTCGCTCAAGAATTGCATTTCCACATGCTCAAAGCCATTGCCGCCGCACATGGGGCAGCGGCCATCGCCACTGTTGAAACTGAAAAAGCCGGGTTTGTAATCACGCTCAACTGCAATTTTTGTTTTGGAGAATAGCTTGCGCAATTCATCAAAGGCGCCCACATAGCTGGCAGGGTTGCTTCGGGTGGTTTTACCGATCGGGCTTTGGTCCACAAAGGCCAGTTGCGAAATATGTTCAACACCTTCAAGGGAATCGAACTCGCCGGGTGCTTCCGTGGGTTCGCCTTTTATCTTTTTAATGGCAGGCACCAGCACGTCTTGCACCAAGGTGCTTTTGCCTGAACCTGAAACACCGGTGAGCACTACCAGCCGGTTCAGCGGCAATTTGAAATCAATGTTCTTTAAATTGTTGGCACGCACACCCGTCAAGGCAATGTGTTCTTTCGAATCACCCAAAGGTTGGCTGGCTTCCACCACCTTCAACTCGCCTTTCAAATAGCGGGCAGTTAGCGAATTTGCCTTGCCAATTTTGGATGGGGCGCCATCGAACACAATATTGCCGCCCGCCTCGCCAGGGCCGGGGCCAATGTCCACCAGTCGGTCAGCCTGGTTCATCAATTGCGGGTCATGCTCCACCACCACCAGCGTGTTACCGGCTTCCTTCAAACGCTGCATGGCCTGGGCCACGCGCGCAATGTCGCGCGGGTGCAAACCAACCGAGGGCTCATCCAGCACAAACAAAGTATTCACCAGCGAACTGCCCAATGCAGTGGTTAAATTAATGCGCTGTACTTCGCCACCACTGAGCGTTCTGCTTTGCCTGTCGAGTGTTAAATAGCCCAAACCCACTTGAATTAGAAAACCCAGGCGGGTGCGAATTTCCTGCAATACCAAATCGCTTGCTTCGTCCAGAGCACCAGGCAATTGCAGGTTCTTAAACAGTTGTGCCACCTTCAACAATGGCATTTGCATAATTTCATGAATGCTGTGTTGGCCCGATTCACTGGGCAATTTCCACAGCAGTGAATCGGGCTTTAAGCGTGCGCCATTGCAATCGCCACACGGCGTGTAACTGCGGTATTTGGACAACATGACGCGCACGTGCATTTTGTAGGTCCGGCTTTCGAGCCATTCAAAATAACGGGCGACGCCGTAGAACAAATGGCCATCCCAATTGCCGTCAAAATTCGCATCGCCTTCGATCACCCACAACTTGTGTTCTTCGGGCAAATGTTTGTAGGCAATGTCCGTGGCAATGCCTCGCTTTTTGGCGAATTTCACCAGGTCTTTCTGGCAGCTTTTAAAGCTTTCCGTAGTCCAGGGTTTTACCGCACCCTCTTCCAGCGATTTGTTTTCATCAGGAATCACCAGGCCATAATCAATTCCAATCACCCGCCCAAAACCACGGCAGGTGTCGCATGCACCCAAGGGTGAATTGAAACTGAAGTGGCTGGGCAGCGGGCTGGAGTAATCCAGATCGCAAGTGGCGCAGTGCAGGCCTTCGGAATAACGCCAAGGCGCTTGCTCCTCACCTCCGTCTTCGGGCAGTGCAAACACATTCACTTTGCCTTTGCCGCGATGCAGGGCGCTGGCCACAGCGTCGCTGAAACGGCTTTCCTCAACACCTGCCACACGGAAACGGTCTTGAACCACATCCAGCAGTTTTTCCACTACGCTGCGGCCTTTTTTAATCGGTGTTTCCCGGTGAATGCGGGTGTAGCCCTGCGCACTTAGAAAATCTTCAATTTCCTGGGTGGTGAACTTGGCGGGCACGCGCACCGGGAAGGTAATCACGATGCGTGGATCGTTTTGTGCGGCGGCTTTGTCCAGTATGGATTGCTTGATGGTGGCTACTGTGTCTTCCCGCACCCACTGGCCACACTGACGGCAATGCAGGTGGGCGGCGCGGGCATAAATCAACTTCAGGTGATCGTTGATTTCAGTCATCGTACCCACGGTGCTTCGGGAGGTGCGCACGGGGTTGGCCTGGTCAATGGCAATGGCTGGCAACACGCCTTCGATGCTGTCTACGTCGGGTTTGTCCATGCGGTCCAGAAACTGGCGTGCATAGGGCGAGAAGGTTTCAACATAACGGCGCTGGCCTTCAGCGTACAGGGTGTCGAACACCAATGAGCTTTTACCACTGCCCGACACACCGGTGAACACAGTAATTTCACCGGCTTTAATGTCGATGTCGACATTTTTAAGGTTGTGCTGACGCGCCCCTTTAATACGAATCAGATTGCCAAGGTACTGGGAATTCTCGGTTTTTTTCGTTTTGGTGGTCATGGGACGCCTGGGGTAAAACGGTTGCTACAGGCGTTTAATTGTACCTGCAGCAATCGCTTTAACCCGGCTTGAAGCGCTTACTTTAAGCAACCTGTGCAAGCCTGCGCTTGCGCACACCCTGTGCCAAAGTTTCAAGGACTTGCAGGCTGTCATCCCAACCCACGCAGCCATCAGTAATGCTTTGACCATAGGTCAGCGGTTTGCCAGGCTCCAAATCTTGGCGACCTTCCACCAAGTGGCTTTCAACCATCACACCCATGATGCGAGCATCGCCCGCAGCCAGTTGTTCAGCAATGTTTTCGCACACGCCAACCTGGTTTTTGGGCACCTTGCTACTGTTGCCATGGCTTGCATCAATCATGATGCGAGCGGCCAAACCTGCCTTGCCAATGTCAGTCGCTGCGGCTTCCACAGACGCTGCGTCGTAGTTCGGACCTTTTCCGCCACGCAAAATGATGTGGCAATCTTCGTTGCCGGAAGTGCTGACAATCGCGCTACGACCTTCTTTGGTCACACTCAGGAAGTGATGCGGATGTTGCGCGGCCTTGATGGCATCCACTGCAATTTTTACATTGCCGTCAGTGCCATTCTTGAAGCCGACCGGGCAGCTGAGGCCCGATGACAGCTCACGGTGAATCTGGCTTTCAGTGGTGCGCGCACCAATAGCACCCCAGCTGACCAAATCAGCAATATATTGGGGGGTGATCATGTCGAGAAATTCGGTACCCGCGGGCAAACCCAAGCCATTGATATTCAACAGTACTTCACGGGCCATGCGCAGGCCTTTGTTAATCTCGAAGCTGCCATCCAGGTTGGGGTCGTTGATCAAGCCCTTCCAACCCACAGTGGTGCGGGGTTTTTCGAAGTAAACGCGCATCACGATTTCCAGGTCTTCAGCGTACTTTTCGCGGTACACCTTCAACTTGTTGGCATATTCCATGGCTGCTTTTACGTCATGAATGGAGCAAGGCCCCATCACTACGATCAAGCGGTCATCGCCGCCATGCAAAATTTTGTGCAGGGCTGAACGGCAACCTGCGACTGTGTCGGCGATTGCAGGGGTAATGGGCACGTCTGCGATTAGCGCCGCAGGGGTGATCAGTTCTTTAATTTCTTTGATTCTCAAGTCGTCTGTTACCGTGTTCATGCCAATTCTCCTGAATGCTGGCGCGCTTTTTGTTCAAAGTGTCGGTTCAAAAAAAAACCGCCAGGAGGTTCAGGCCTGGCGGTTTTGGGATCTGTTTGAACTATGTGTTTTTACGCACAACCCTCTTCCGCCGCTTGCCCAAACCAGGCAAAGAAGCCAAAAAAAGAATAAAAAGAGTGCGCGAAATTCGTGTTCATCTTTTAAATGTAATCAATTCATGGCCGCTCCGCAAGCGCGCTGAGCGAAATTCTAACAAGTCGCGAGCGGCTGTGGTTGGCATCCCACTGAAATATCAGGAAATTTGATGCCTTATACCGCTTGGCGACCCCTCACTGACCCGTTACTGCGTACCACCCATGACCAGGCCATCAATTCGAAGGGTAGGCTGGCCTACACCCACGGGTACACTCTGGCCTTCTTTGCCACAGGTGCCTACGCCATCGTCAAGCGCCATGTCATTGCCCACCATTGAAATTTTGGTGAGCGACTCCGGACCGTTGCCAATCAAGGTAGCGCCCTTGAGTGGGTAAGTGATTTTGCCATTTTCAATTTTGTAGGCCAGCGACGCTGAAAACACAAACTTGCCGCTGGTAATGTCCACTTGGCCACCACCAAAGTTAACTGCATACACACCGTCTTTCACACTGGCGATAATTTCCTCGGGGGTTTTGTCGCCGTTTAACATGTAGGTGTTGGTCATGCGGGGCATGGGCAAGTGGGCAAAACTCTCGCGGCGACCGTTGCCGGTCACCGGCATTTTCATAAGCCGTGCATTCGTAATGTCTTGAATGTAGCCTTTCAAAATACCGTCTTCAATCAAAGTGGTGCACTGGGTTTTGTTGCCTTCATCGTCGATGTTCAAAGAACCCCGGCGGCTGGCCAAAGTGCCATCGTCCACAATGGTCACGCCCTTGGCTGCTACGCGTTGGCCGATCATGCCTGAAAATGCGCTACTGCCCTTGCGGTTGAAGTCGCCTTCCAGGCCATGACCAATCGCTTCATGCAACAAAATACCGGGCCAGCCAGAACCCAGTACCACGGTCTGCAAACCGGCAGGCGCAGGGCGGGCTTCCAGATTGATCAGGGCCTGATCCACTGCAGTGTGTGCATGGTGCATCAGGAAGGCATCGTTGAAATGGCCAAAGTCATACCGGCCACCAGCACCCGATGAACCGGTTTCACGGCGGCCTTTTTGTTCAACCACCACGCTGACATTCACGCGCACCAAGGGGCGCACATCGGCGGCCAGAACGCCGTCGCTGCGCGCGACCAGCACCACGTCATAAGCACCCACGATGTTCGCCATCACTTGCTTCACGCGTTTGTCGCGTTTGCGGGCAAATTGCTCAAGGCGCTTGAGCAAATCAACTTTCTCTGTCGATGTCAGCGTTGGAATCGGGTTCAAGGGGCTGTAAAGTGCACGGCTTTCGGCACCCGCGAAGCCCTTGCCTGTTTTCAGGTTTCGATTGGCTGTTTTTCCCAGGCTTGCGATTTCGCGCACCGATTTGGCAGCCGCCAGAATGGGTTTGAAGGCGATGTCATCGGAATAAGCAAATGCTGTTTTGTCACCGCTGACCGCGCGTACACCCACACCTTGTTCAATGTTGTAGCTGCCCGATTTCACAATGCCTTCATCGAGTGACCAGCCTTCAATGCAGCCGTACTGAAAGTACAAGTCAGCAAAATCAACTTTGTGGGAAAAAATTTCACCAAAGGCCTTCTGAATGTGACCTTCGTCGATACCGTAGGGGGTCCACAACAGGCTTTGGGCAATGGCCAGGTTGGAAATGGCGGGGTCTACTACTTTCATGTTGAATCCTTTAAAGCACGCGGTGCGTAAGTGCGGGCAAGCTGTTTCGCACATCAACTATCTTAGCAGGGTCAAGCTGACCCAGCACGACCCCTTCGCCTTCTTCCAGCACATTCTCAACCTCGCCCCACGGGTTCACCAACATGGAATGGCCCCAGGTGCGGCGCCCATTCTCATGCACACCACCTTGGCCGCAAGCCAGCACGTAACACTGGTTTTCAATGGCGCGGGCACGCATCAACACCTCCCAGTGGGCGCGCCCAGTGGTGTAAGTGAATGCTGCGGGCATCACGATCAAATCCACTGGGCCCATGGCGCGGTAAAGTTCAGGGAAACGCAGGTCGTAGCACACTGACAAGCCGATTTTGAAGCCGTCTACATCAGCCACTACCGGTGTTTTTCCGGGAAGTAAAACCCGCGCTTCATCGTAACTTTCCTGCCCCTTGGTGAAACAAAACAGGTGAATTTTGTCGTAGCGGGCCGTGCATTCACCTTGGGGATTGAATACCAGGGTTGTGTTGTACACGCGGCCGTCGACGCCGCTGGCAATTGGCAGGGTGCCTGCCACGATGTGCAGGTTGCGCACCACCGCCTGGTCGATCAGAAATTGTTGAATAGGACCGTTGCCGAAAGGCTCGGCAATCGCCAGTTTGTCGGTGTCTTTGTGTCCCATCAGGCAAAAATACTCTGGCAACAGCACCATGCGCGCACCTTGCCTAGCAGCCTGCCCAATTAAGCGTTGCGCAATATCCAGGTTCCGTTCAAGGTCGGGGGTTGCAATCATTTGCAAGCTTGCCACGGTCATGGATTTGCTCATGCTAATTCCTTGTGTTGGGATCATTGGTGGGCGGGGTAACTGCATCGCCCTTGCGCACACGCTCAATCACCGGGGCCACCCAAGGGCCGCTCACTTTGTACTGAAACGAGAAGATTTTCGACAGCGGATCTTTCAGGACAAAGTCAGCAATCAGCGATGCGATTCCCACAGCCGGGTTGGCTGCAATCACCGAGTAAATCAGCGATCCGCCCGTGGGATTCAAATCGGGCAACACCACCACATTCAGGTTTTGTGTTTCGCTTTCCAGGTCCAGTTTTCCGTCCATCAACACGGTGGCGCTGGGCCCGGTCATTTTGAAGTTCTGGGTGCTGGCAATGCCCTCCTTCATGGCCACATCAGCCTCCATGGTGTCGTAGGCGAAACCCTCAGAAAATACGTCTTTGAAATCGAGCGTGAAACGACGTGGAATGCTTTGCAAAGAAAGCACACCCAGCAATTTGGCAACTCCAGGGTCTGCCTTCAAAAACTGCCCTTTGCTGCTTTTCAACTTGAATTGCCCGCTCAAGCTGCCATAGTCAATGTTCGTGGGGGCATCATTCCAGCGCAACCGCCCAACCAGCGTACCCTCGCCACCTTGAAACACCCCGGCCATGCCAAGTCGGGTTAACAAGCCTCCCGCATTTTTCACGGTTTGGTCGACTTCAATGTCGGTGCGCTGATTTTTAAGGTTTTCACCGTACTGCCAAACCCCCTTGGCCCTGGTAATCGATTCGGGGTTTTCAATGCGCAGTTCTTCCAGCTTCCACTCTTTCGGGCGTTGACCCAGTGCGGCGCGCGCCTGCTCCTCACGGGTTTGGTTAACAGCAATTAATTTCAGGTTGCCCAAAACCAAATCATTCAAGGTGAAGTTGTCCACCTGCACGTCCAAAGCCGGAATGCTGGAGGCTGGTTCTTCAACCAAATCGCGTATGTTGCTGTCGAGCGTTTTGGGAATGGCCAAGGTTTTGAAACGCGCCAACACTGCACCGTCTGGCCTTTGTTTGTCGGAGATCCAGGAGAGATAACCATCAACCCCCTTGGCTTTCACATCGAACTGCCATCTTTTCTCTACCGTGCGGGCGGCCACGGATACACCTTCAAATGATTTGCTCCCCACATTCAGTCGCTCGGTGCGAATACCCACCTTTAATTTTACATTGGTGGCCGCGGTAGGGTCGCCCATCAATTCGCCCATCAATCCTGTGTTACCCGAGGCCGAGGTGACATCGTTAAAAATGGTGCGCCAGGTGTCCAAATCAATTGCCGGCACCCGAATATCACCTTGTATTCCAGCAGTGGGCGCTGCCAGAGGCGCGCCGATTGCAAACTGCATGGAATCAATACCCGCCTGCCCGGCTTCTTCAAGAACAATTGCTCGGAGTTGTGCAAGCGGTTTTGCATCCGGGCCCAAATCGACTTGCCAACGTTCGCCTTGCGCACTGGCAGTTTGATTCAGCCTGAATGGCAAACGGGCATCCGTTTTCTTTGTAAAAGGTGCAGGTAACTTGACTTCCAAACCCTGCAATTGGCTGTTGACATCCACCGTCACACCATTCTCGCGAGTGGATACAAGCACTGAATACGGTGTGCTACCTCCGAGGTAAGGTTCGCTCAGAGGGTTCAAATACTGGGCAAGCCCCTTGGCGCGCGCAGTACCGTTGGCACGAATTTCCATACGCCCGTTGGCATCGGTGGTGCCTTTGACCACCACAGGTCCACCCAAAGCCTGACCCAAAAGCTGGTCGATAAACAAACCTTTGTTGGAGAACTGGATCACTCCATCCACATTGCTGACCATCGGCATGCCCCGCACCACTCGAATGGCATTGCCTTTCAATTTCAAATCGCCCTTGACCTGGGTTTTTTCAGGGTCGGCAATTGGAATGGTCAGGCGTAAATCCAGGTTGGCGTTGCCTTCCACCTGAGCATTGATCAGCGCCTCATTCAAAATTTCCCGCACCGGGCTTTGATTCACAAAGGCCACCATTTTGCCCAACTCACCCTGGCCTTGCCCCTTGATTTCCAGCAAGGGTTCCCAAGCATCCAGGTTATCAATGCTGGCCTGCACATCTTTCAAAGCCACACCAGCGGTTTCAGCTTGATCTGCCTCAATTGACATGCGTTTGCCAATAAACAATACCTTGCCGTTCACCTTCTGAATGCCAGGCCAGCCAGGGGCATAAGTCAGCTCACCGTTCTCAATCGGCACGTCGATTCTAAACACACCGGGGTGTTTGGGGTCGGCAAAGGGAAAGTCGCTCAAGCGGCCAGACAGTTCAAACTGGCCATTTTTTGCCATTCCCGCTTTTAGATTCTCGGTTAGCCACTCACGGGCGCTGGCCCCAACCACCAATGGCAGATAGTTGGCCACACGCCCAAGGTTGGCCATGGGCAAAGTGCCCTTGATATCGATGACATCCGATTCATCCCGGCGAAACTGGTAAGTACCAGCCACTTGGGCCTGTAAATCAGCATTGGCGACCTTCAGTTGCTCCACGGAAAATTCTGCTGGCTGATTGGCCGTGAATACATCCCGCCAAGCGCCACTGCCTTCAATCGAATCGAACGCCAGGGTCTCCGCTGCAAATATTTCGGGCAATGAAATTTCAGAATTATTGCCGACCAAGCTCCATTCGCCTTTGGAATCACTGCCTTTGAAGGTGCCACTGAGATTCTTGAAACCGGTGATTCGCCCATTCGATTTTGGTGAAGGGTCGCGATACAAAACGGTGAGCTTGCTGAAATCAACATCGGACTTGAACGAGACTGACTCCTCGTGTGGCTTCTTACCCGTGGTACGCCAATCCAGTGCAACACGGTTAATTCGCCCGGCCACTTCGAAAGACTTCAAAGGCTCCAGCCGTTGAAGCTGCCCCAGGTGCGGGCCCAACTCGAGCACCACCGCCTGGGCCTGGGCTGCGTCCAGTTGCTGGATTTGAACCCCCCAATCCACTCCGCCTGCACCTTCTTCTTTTTTCAGGGACAAATCGGTTGGCCCAAACTGTTTTTGCCCGGCAATCTGGCCTTTCAATTGACGAATCGAAATGGCATTCGGCTCAAACAACGCATGCTGACCTTGCACCTCCACCAATGCGCTGGTGTTGGTCATGTCAAAAGGTGGAGCATCAACCTCGGGGTTGGAAAAACGCAATTTCCCGATTCGCGCATCCAGCAATGAACGCTGCACAAAACCGTCTTCAAAATCGATCCAGAGTTTTCCCTGTGGTTGGGTTAAATCCACATCCAGACCGAAGGTTTTAAACACCGACTCAAGTGGTGCAGTTTGATCCACCAAGGCACTGAGATAAAAACTGCCTTTCCATTTGGACACATCACCCAGCTGGCGCTCCAACAAAGGCGTTTTAAAGTTCAAACGGGCATTCACTGGTGTTTGTGCCAGCACGGGCAACTTGAAGGTAAGACCCGCCTGGTGGCGGCTTAATCCGTTTTCCAGTAAAAGTTCGGTTTCGATGGCCTGGGCACTGGGAAATTGCCCCATGGCATCTTGCCAATTCAAGACACCATTTTTTAGCAACACACGTTGCTGCGCCAACAACCAGTCCAGCCCGGGGTTGCCCTGGCTGCCATCGTCCACCAAAGGTATGCCGGCAACTTCGATTACACCTTGCGAATTGCGCACTACACTGAGCGCCGGTGATTGCACTTCCAGATTCTTCAAACGGGGGTTGAACGCGAGAATGCTGGGCAAAGACCAGGTTAATTTAAGCTGATCGGCGGTGAAACCTGGTTCGCCGTTGGCTTGCTGCAGTCGAACGTTTCGCACCTCGAGCAAAGGCCCAAAACCGCGCCAGCTGGCTTGAATCTGACCAATTTCGATCGCAGTACCAGTTTGGGTTTGCAAGTACTGCTGAATTTCGGGACGGTAGCGGTCAATTTCAGGCAGCACCAACCACTTGATGGCCAACAACGCCATACACAGTGGGGTATACACAGCAATCAACACCCAAAACAGCACCGCCCCTGCACGCCGAAGCGAGGGGATGCCCTTGACTTGTTGCACCAGTGCCTGGTTTGTTCCTTCCTGCAAGAAATACCGCCCGAATAATCGTCAACACCTGTAGTACGCTATTGTAGAACCAAGCTTCCCTTTATTACGACACGCATGAACGACCCACTGGATTTCTATCATCAGGTTTGGCCCACCCACTCCGAATATGCCAAACGCTGGCTCAACCGTTTCCCTCAATGGGACAGCACCGAGCACGATGAAGACCACCTTTTGAACTGTATTGAAACCTGGCTGGAGAAAGCGCGGGAGTTAAGCGACGAAAAAGCCCTGATGGCAGAACTTCGCCTGGTACGACAACGAAGCATGATTGAAATCATGCGGCGCGACCTGCAGGGCAAGGTTGACTTGTTCGAAGTGACAGAGGCCTTGTCCTTTCTGGCCGACGCCGCTGTACAAATTGCGCTGAAATTCAGCCACAAAATGCAGGCTGAGCGTTTTGGTGAACCGGCCGATGGCGATTGCATGATGGTGGTGGGCATGGGCAAGCTGGGCGGTCTTGAATTGAATGCCTCCAGCGACATCGACCTGATTTTTTTGTACAACCAGGATGGGGAAACACTGGGCGGCCCCACGGGTAAAACCCAATCCCATGCAGAATTTTTCACGCAGGTGGGCAAACGTGTCATCAAGATTATTTCGGAAGTAACCGACGAAGGTTTTGTGTTTCGGGTCGACATGCGCCTTCGCCCGAATGGCGACTCAGGCCCACTGGTGGTAAGCCTGGACATGCTGGAGGAGTACTTCGTGGTGCAAGGCCGCGAATGGGAGCGCTATGCCTGGATCAAGGCCCGCGTGGTGAACTGGGCGGTAGACCCGGCGCAAGACGCGGCTTTTCAGCAAAGCCTGGACAACCTGAACAACATTGTTCGGCCTTTTGTGTTTCGTAAATACCTGGACTTTGGATCCATTCGCGCTTTGCGGGCCTTGCATGTGCAAATTCGCAATGAAGTGAACAAACGAGAAAGCCAACACCCGGGCTCGGTGCATGTCAAACTGGGACGAGGCGGTATTCGCGAAATTGAATTTACGGCACAGGCTTTTCAGTTGATTCGCGGCGGACGCGAACCCAAGCTGCAATTGCGACGCACGGTTGATGTGTTGGAAGTATGCGTGGAGTTGGGGCTGATTACCAAAGACGACCACGACAGAATGGTGGCAGCCTACCGTTTTCTGCGAAACCTTGAACACCGCCTGCAGTATGTGGACGACGCGCAAACCCACCGCTTGCCAGCCAGCCCGACTGAGGTGCTGCGCATTGCGCGATCCATGGGATTTCAAGACCCAGGCAATTTTATGAAGGCTTTGAACCGCCACATGGATTACGTGGCGAGCCACTTTGATGTCGTGTTTGGCGACAAACAGGAAGACGAAGAAACCCCCAGCCTTGAACTGCCATGGGCAGACACGCTCACCCAAGGGTTCACACACCCTCAAGCTGCGCAAGATCGTTATCAACACCTGATTGAATCGAGTCGTTATCAGGCTTTGCCAAGCGCGCACCGGGAACGGGTTGACCGTTTGATGCCCACTTTGCTGGCCGCAGCCGGCGCATCTTCGGCACCAGACTCCTGCTGGCGTTACTGCTGCGACCTGATTGAAACCGTATCGCGCCGTGGGGCTTACCTCAGCTTGCTGGACGAATACCCAATAGCCCGCATGCGAGTCAGCAGAATGCTTGCGGCCAGCCCGTGGGCCGCCAACTTCCTGATCAAACACCCACTGCTGCTCGATGAGTTGCTAGACAGCAGAACCCTGCTGACGCCACCCGATTTTGCTCAATGGAAACAGCAATTGCGTGAACTGCTCGACCAAGCCAAATTGCCCGACGGTCAGCCCGACCTTGAACGTCAAATGGACCTGATTCGGGAACAGCACCATGCGCAACTATTCCGGGTACTGACACAAGACCTTGAAAACCTGTTGACAGTGGAGCATGTCTCGGACCTGTTGTCTGAACTGGCCGATTGCACACTCGAAATTATTCTGGAGCGAGCCTGGGACCAGTTGCCGAAACGGCACCGCGCACAACCTCGGTTTGCGGTGGTGGCCTATGGCAAACACGGCGGCAAAGAGTTGGGTTACTCCTCCGACCTGGACTTGATTTTTTTGTTTGAAGACGAGGATGACCGCGCCCCAGATTTGTATGCCCAACTGGCCAAGCGCATGAACCGCTGGCTGACTACACAAACCGCAGCAGGCACTTTGTTTGAAACTGATTTTCGACTGCGACCCAACGGCGAAGCTGGCTTGCTGGTGAGCAGTGTGGAATCGTTTGAAGACTATCAACGCCGCGAAGGCGGTGTGGGCGCCTGGTTTTGGGAACACCAGGCACTAACCCGTGCGCGCTTTTGTGTGGGCGATGTAGAGATTGGTAAAAAATTTGAGACGCTGCGGGAAGAAATTTTGCAACTGCCCCGCGACTGGAATGACGTGAAGAAAGAAGTGATCACCATGCGCCAGAAAATGCTGGATGGACACCCCAACCACACAGAGCTGTTTGATGTAAAACACGATTTGGGCGGCATGGTGGATGTGGAATTCATGGTGCAGGCCTTGGTGCTGGGCTACGCCAACAAGCACCCTGACCTGACAAAAAACAAAGGCAATATTGCCTTGTTGAAAAAAGCTGGGGAGCTGGGACTGGTGCCGGCTGAGCTTGCCAATTATGTGGCCGATGCCTACCGACAACTGCGGGCCAAGCAACATGCCTTGCGGCTGGCAGGACATGACAAATCACGCACCAGCGACCCCGCGTTGATGGTGATGAGAAAGCCGATTCGGAAGCTATGGGAAACTTTGTTGGGGTGAGGTTTCTATCTACACAGATAGCATAGATTTTTTTGTTCAGTTACTCATCTGTTTGCACGATGAGGTATCTGAACTTACAGGCATGAAACACTGAAAACTCAAGATTTTCAAGTCCGCTCAAGCAGATCAATAAGACGCAAATAACGCGGGTCAGAGGTCAGGTCAGGCTTAGTTTCTGAAATTAATGCAAGAACTTTCGGTAACTCATACGCAAGGGGGCCGAGCGTATCTGGCGCAATTCTGTTCATTAAGTCCAAAGTCTTTTCCGGAAACAAGACCGTGATCGGCTGCTCGCCAGCGGCTTCCCTTATGAAACGATATAGTGAGTGACTATTTGTCTCCAAGGGCACCAAGAATTTTTTCACCGCCTCATAGACACTTGGAAAATTCACCCCAGTCTCGCCAAGTAAATTAACCCACGCTTCAGTGGCTGCCATAGTCCTATATCGCCGCTCTCTTGGCCAATCTTCTTCAATCAATGGAAGAACGTGTTTATTCCAGTCATTCTCCTTGTGACGTCCCACCTGGCTCAGCCAGAAGATAAATTGATTCCGGGTACTTTCCGACATTGCCCGAAGAATTGAACGCATTTCATTACACGATAAACCGTAAGACTTATCCCAAGCAAAAACCCGCAACCAACCTAGCCACCGGGCAGCTACATTTGCTAATTTGCCACCCCAAGAAAACTCTTCAATCTTTGGGAAAAGTCCAAGTAACTGCGGTTTAATTATTTCCAACAAAGGTGGGCTAGGTATATTCCCACTATGTAAGAATCCGTTCCATGCAGCTTCTGAACGAGGATGTTGGAAATTCAGCATAGGAATCAACTGCGTATTGCTCCAACCTGGATCGATGAACATCAACCAGTTGAGCCTTCGGCAACTTACTGAAACCGCATGATCCGAGCCTTCCCCAACTGCCGAAAAAAGACGTTCGACACGAGATTTGATGTGCCCCGGAATAAGCGAACCCGCCTCCAGCTTTTCTACCGTCACGACACGGAAAAGAGCTTCCGTACACATACCGATGGGACCATTAATTGCATGATCATAAGTTCGCCGGGATTGTTGAATGACTTTTCCCCTCAAAGTCACTTCACCACGGCTACTCCCAGTGGCGTCTGCTCCGCCACTCATAATTCCATCAACGATGTGATCGTACAAAGCCCAACCAAGGGCTTCATCAAACTTCAGAATGACATTAAGGTTCTTTTCAAACCATCGTCCCAATGTAAAGCGGAGTTCTACTATCAGCGAATAAGGTAAACGCGATAATCGCCTCAAGAAAACCAGCCTTAACCGCGGCCTTACTTCCTCGGGAAAGTGATTGATCATTTCCGACCAGAAATCTTCCCGGAACTCCCCCTTTTTTCCAGAAATTGTAAGCGCCGCAAGTGCCTTTCTCGGATTGGATTTAACCAAACCAATAAACGGTCTTTTATCGGTGAGACTAAACAAATCCCGCTTTGACGCCTCCTTGGCTTTACTAACCAATTCCCCCACTGGAAGGCTTAAAATTTCATCTGGATTTTCGTCGGTGGACACCCATCCGCCTGAAGAGCCCTGTTTGATTGCAATTGATGAAGCCCAGCTTTCACGCCATTCTGGAAGCTTTTCGATCAATTCTGCGAGTTTTTTAGTATGGTCTACCGTTAGCTCACATCCGTGTAATTGAATATATCTTGCGTAGCTGGCGGCAGACTCATCTCGTAATTTAGGATATTCATCATCAGACCAGTAGGAGCGCTTGTCAGGCCCTTCAAGAATTCTCTTCATCAATCGACTTTTATGATCAATAGAGAACTCATGCCATCGATCAATCAGCAAGAACACAAGCTCTCGAACCAGATCGCTATCCCAGAAAATTTCTTGCTGAATACACAACACTTGCTCAGCAACATAATCCGCTTCAAATAATTCTACTTTGTTAAACGCATACAGCTTTAACCTTCCATAGAATAAAGGATCTGCAATTGGCCAAGTCGTTGCATGCGCACGGGCTAACTCTGGATATTCCGCAACCATCCGGTCAAAAAGCTGGATGAACCAAGTCACAGATTGCGCACTTTCTTCTACATGAACTTCCCCCTCAACATCTCGATCAGGGTAGCAAGTAGGTAGCTCAAAATTGTAAATATCCCTATCGATATCCTTAAGCAGGCCTGACACCACCCTAAACTGCGCCTCAATGATGCCAAATACTTCAGGCAAGACCTCATCAGGTACTTCTACATCTTCGTTATAACGCTCAAGGAACTTCACTTCGAATTGACCTAGTCCTCCGAGATCAACATGCTGCCAATCGTCCTGAGGTGGTTTAGCCTTACTCAAGCCATAAGGCGCTTTAACATCCAACCTTGGAGTTGCAAATTTTCGGAAGTCCCTCAGAACATGAGAAGTCCAGCCTTCACTTGCAACTTTGTTTTTGAAATCGAACCAATTCCGATCTTGATGAGCCCTATTTCGAGGATCACGTTGCGCCTCAAGAATCAGATTCCAAATATGTCGAGCTCGCGAATGTAAATTTTTTGAACGTTCGATTTCCCCTCCAAGTTCTCTCAACAATCGGGGATGTATACCAGTTTGACGAATCACCCACCAAGCCAGCACCGGACTATGAATGGACTTAGCAAACCATGTAATCAAGTGACCTAACCTGGCAGAAAGCGGCTCAAAACCTTCAGGCCGCCTTCCACCTATCCGGTGAAAATCATGCGGATTGCCATCTCCCTCTCTCCAAATCAAAAGATCGTCGTTGTTAACAGGTGATTTATTTTTATCATCAGAAAAATCTTCTAAATCGTCATCAAGGCCGTAAGCCGCCCTGGGATCAAAAACCTCTGTATCTTCACCATACCCCTCAACCTGCTCCGCGGAACGCACCATCTCATCCATCACACACACCCATTCTGGATTTGCAGCTGGATCTGCCTGGGAGAATAATTTCGCGCCCTGTACCGTGCGTAAAACATGTGCTACTTGCCCACGCTCATGAGCCGCCAAATCTTTTGGGTCTTGTTGAGTCTTGGCGATCACCGACTCTCGCCATTTACGAGGGTCATCAGCGCGTTCAGCCCAAGCTTGTATGCTCTCCCACAACTTTGGAAAATCAGGAAAGGCTATCGCCGTTACACCACGATCATGCCACTTTGCTTCTATTTCTTCAGGAGGACCTTTATCAAACGCATACAACCTGGATCGGTCATATTTTCCATCATGGTTAAGGCCTTGTAGGAGGTATTTAATCGGTGGGTCTTCCGCTTTATAGCCTAGCAACACTACGGTATATCGACCCAATAGATCTCGAATAAATTTTGTCGCCCAACCTTCAGAAAGATAGGCTCGACCAAAATCTGCACTACTCAGTACATATGGATGACTTTCAGAATCAGGGTCTTGCAACTTTCCGTGCAGATATGTAATACCCTCGATACTTGAACCGTATCCAAGATCAGGAAAAGCTGGCGGTTCATATGTGTGCTCCTCTTGATCGCGCCCCTCAAACAAGCGATCAAAATTAGTGGTTACGATCTGCGGAATTCCTTTGGCGCTTTTAGAAATTCGCTTGATCAACCCATGCTCATGTCCAATCTTGCCGGAAGGCTTGGCACTTAGCCGTCTTGCCACCAACTGATTAACTTCATGTTTACCGTACTCCATATGGAGAAGATTGAATATCTGGTCTAGTGGAGTTTTTAAGGAAGACTCGTTCCCTTTCTGTTTTTCATCCAACCAAGGCTGAAATGCAATCCTGATTTCCGAGTCAGCTGAAGGGTCAAAGAAATTGATTACGCACTCAGTAAGTTTTACAAAATCAGGCATATTTGACGGTACAGATACTCCCGCACCGCAAAGAAACACCACACGACCCTCATCACAACGATTCAAAAGTATGTCGGGAATGATCGGGCCGTCAGCGTGGAATCTCATAACTTGAATTGAATCACCAGTTGTTTGAATAGATCACAATAAATCTAGTTTCCCAGAAATTCTGCTCTTGCGTGCACACCTCGTAGCGTCACTACACTGCTATCACACTGTAACTTCACCAACTCAAACTACCAAGTTAGACAATCCGGCCAGACTATCTGCCCGCGCTCAGAATTCATTCCAATATTCGTCAAAAATAAACACATTCAAACGCATTCTCAAACAAATATTTCGTTGCCGAAGTAACGCCTTTTTGCTTGTTCAGGTAGCAATGCCCTTGCAGCGCCATTCAAGAAAGCCTGCCCTTGTAGTCGATTCACCTCCCGTTCGGCAACGCCGGGAGCGCAGCCCGCCCGCTTTGTTAGCGGGGGCGCTCAGGGTGGTTAATCGTCTTCAAGGGGGAACTCAGGCTTTCTGGCGCAAAAGGGTATGCACCTGAACAAGTAAACGTAGACGCATTACTTCGGCACAGTCACTTGGTACATCCGCTTTTGCAGCGTGCCTGTTTTACGCGCCAAAAAAGGCGAATTTCTGCGTTTGTCAAAATAGCGTGGCGCAGGCAACATGCCTGCCATGCGCGCAGCCTGATAGTTGCTCAGTTGTGCAGCACTGACGCCGTAGTGGTGTTTTGCGCCGGCCTGCGCACCGTATACGCCGTTGCCCCATTCCACCACATTCAGGTACACCTCCAGAATACGGCGTTTGTCCCAAAGCGCTTCAATCATCAAAGCGATGACCAACTCCTGACCTTTGCGAATGTAGCTCCGCTTGCTGGTCAAGAACAGGTTTTTGGCCAACTGCTGGGTGATGGTAGAGCCACCATGTGTCACCCTTCCTCGTCTTTCATTGCGTTTAATGGCCAATTGAATGGCTTCCACTTCCACGCCCTTGTGAGTCATGAAACCGCTGTCTTCAGCAGCGATTACAGCACGCTTTAAGTTCAAGGAAATTTTGTCGTAAGGCACCCATTCATGTTTCAACTGAAAACCCGGTTCGGTCTTGCGAATTTCAGCCAAACGGGTTTGCATGAAACTCGTGCTGCTGGGGTTCACATGAGTCCACACCGCAATTTGCGCCAAATACCAAAGCTGTAACAACACGATGGCGCAGAATCCCCAAAAGAAAATTCGCCACAACCACACCAATGGATTCAGGCTGAATTTGCGCTTGCTGCCACCAGGAGAAGATTTTCTGCGAGCCATGGTCATTGTTGTTTTGCTTTGGCAAGCAAGGCTTGCCGAACTTTGGTTAAAGTTTCAAGGGCATTGGGCGACTGCCCGGTCCATACCTCAAAGGCGAGCTGGGCTTGAAAAACCAACATGCCCAGGCCGTCGCTGCACGGTAACTCCAGCTTACTGACAGACCGAATAAATGCTGTGGGTTCGGCGGCATACATCATGTCGTAGACCAATACAGCGCGCGCGTACCAATCAGGGTGAAGTACAGGTACATCCCCTTTCAGACTGCTTGACGACGCATTCACAATCACCACCGGTGCGCCGGGCACATCAAAATGAGAAGGCGGTGTATCCAGCCCGCCACCGGCTGCGGGAAGATCAATCGCTTCCGCACGCTGCGCCAGCTGGCGCGCTTTGTCCACAGTTCGGTTAAGTACCGTAAGGTGCTGAACACCCGCCTGCTGAAAAGCTGCCACACAACCGCTGGCTGCACCACCTGCACCGATCATCAATATCTGGCATTGCTCCAGTCGCAAACCCAGCGTATTTAACTGGCGGTTCAAGTCGCGGCACAAGCCCCCACCATCGGTGTTGTCGGCCAGCACAGTGCCATCGACGTTAAATTTCAAGGTGTTGGCCGCCTGCGCGAATTCTGCGGCGGGTGTCAGCGAATTGGGAGGCTTGCCAGCCAATGCAAAGGCATCCAGCTTGAATGGCACGGTCACATTGGCGCCCTTCACACCCGCAGCCTGCAGCGCTGCTACAGTTTGTGCAAAACCATTCAGTGGGGCAAGCACTCGTTCATATTGCAAAGGCAAACCAAGCTGCGCCGCAAAGTCGGAATGAATGAACGGCGACATGCTGTGTGCAATCGGATTCCCGATCACCACATACCGATCTGCTTGACGAATCAATGCATTCAACAACGAATCTCCCTGAACTTAATACTCGGTACTGATGGTGTCACGGCTGAACACCCAGGTGCGTGTAATCGCCAAAATATCGGCCTTCTGCCGCATCTCTGAGGGAAAAGGTGGGAACGGCGTAGACATTCTTAAAATTCTTAATGCAGCGCGATCCAACACGGCCGATCCCGAAGAACGGTCGACTTCCACATCTTCCAGCGTGCCATCAGCACGCACATAGGCAGTCAGCCTTAACTTGCCGTAAATACGGCCTTTCAGTTCATCGGGGTAATTCGCATTGCCCACCTGTTCTACCTTGGCGCGCCACGCCTCCTCGTAAATTGCAAAAGCATAGGGCGAGGTACGTGGCGAGAAAAAATGCTTGCGTGGACGTTCGTTGTAGCTTTTGATGTTGTCGGCAATTTGAGCCTGCAACCGCTTGATTTCAAGCGCACGCTGGCTTTTCGGATCATTGCCGGGGCGCGTGTCCAGCACTTCGTTTTGCGGTGTGGTGCGCAACTCCGCACCCGCCAAATTGCGCTGCAAGGCCTCCAGCTCCTTCAGCCGTTCCTGGCTGGCGATCAGTTCGCGCTGGTTGACCTTGTCATCCGCTTGCCCGGGCAAAGTGGTCGCCCGGCCCTTGTCTGCTTGCCCGCCACCATCCAGTGCAACTTGTGCAAGTACTTTGGCATCAGTGGGCGTTTTTTGCGATTGCGCATTCACCAGAATCACTTCCAGCGGACGACTAAAAGCGGTGTCTACTTTCGGTTTTGAAAAATGCACCAGCAACAACAAGGCGTGAAGAAGCACCGACAACACCAGTGCCTTTTTCAAGTCGATCCCGCCCAGTGGTGCACGCAGCGAAGTCAAGCTGCAGAACCTCCTGCGGAATCGTCTGGAGGATTGAGCCCCTCCGACTCACCCGCTTCAAGCACCGCCACCGGCGCCTCGGGAAGTTCAACCTCCTCTTCCTCGTCGTCATCCAGCAAGCGCGTTGCTGTGCCTTTTTTCAAGGCAATCAACTTGCAAGAAACTGTAAGGGTCAGTTCATCCACCTGATCCAGCTCAACCTCTACCTGCACCCCACGGCCTGGCGAAGTAACGCCCACCAAGCGAACAAACAGGGGAATGTCGTCCAGGCGCACCAGTTCGTCCTTCACCACCACGCCGTCAAACTGTTTGCGGCCCTTTTGCTGAATCCAGCGCAAGCACCAGTAGCGTTCCATACTTTGCTGGAATTCGGCATAGGCTTTGTAAGTCACATCAAAACTGTTCACGGCTGACAGCAATTCCGCATCGGTTGCGGTGTACACCGGTGGTTCCTGGCGAAGCAGCGAAATCAATTGCTGCTGGTTCACCAGGTCAACATAACGGCGCAAAGGCGAAGTACTCCAGGCGTATTGCGGCACGCCCAAACCCACATGCGGCGCGGCATGGGTCGACATTCGCACACGTCCCATAGGCGGTTGTACCCTGTAAATTCCAGTGACTTTGCACTCGTCGAGCATACCGCCCCACTCGCGGTTCACATAGATCATCCATTCAGCCACCAACAAATCCAGTGGCGCATCGCGGCGGCGGGGCTGAATTTCAACGGTGCCGTCATCACTCACGTAGAAATTAAAATCGATCCGCGTGTGCTTCTCGGGCTGGCCACGAACAATTTCCCGCTCCATTCGCAACACACACGAACTTTTCCACAACGTTTTCAGGGCAGGGAAAAATTCACCCACCGTATCCAGTTCATTCAGACCGGGGTCTTCCAGCACCTCTTTCGACAAAGCCGCATCCAGGTGATTGTGGCGCAAGTTCGCTGCCATGGGCACTTGCTCAATCGCGCTGTAAGGCTCGCTGATCAGCTCACCTGTTTCAGTACTCACTTCCACATAAATGCTGACCGATGGCACTGTTCGCCCTTCGGCCAATGTGGCCAGCTCAACCACCTGGTCGGGCAACATGGTGATTTTATCGCCGGGCGCATACACGGTAGACAAGCGCTCGCGGGCCACGCGATCATATGGACTCCCGCGCTCAATCAAGAGCGCAGGCGCTGCAATGTGCACACCAATTCGGGCGCGTTTTTCATCCAGCCACACCACGCTGAATGCATCGTCAATTTCCGTGGTTGAAATATCATCAACCGAAAACGCGCGCACATTCGCCACGGGCAACTCCGCCAACTCGGCTGGCACCTCGGGCGCAGGCAAATCAATTTCCGGGCCTTTCGGGAAATACACGGCAGCAAAACGTGCACGCATCATTTCATGCACAGATTTAAAAGCGCCACATTCAATCAACAACACATCGGGCGACCGGCCCGCTTCCGTGCAAGCCAGCATCAAGGCTTTGTATTCGGCGCTGTTTTTGTCGGGCCGAACCAGCAATGTGGCTGCCTGTTTTGCAAAACCGTCCGGCAGTTCACGGCGCACCAAGGCATCGGCCCAGGCTTGTTGCTGTTCAGCCGCCAGGCGCTTTTTCTCCAAACCGGCCAAAGCAGCCTGCAAAATTTCTGGCGGGGCTGCACGGTACATGCCCTTGCCCTTGCGGTGAAAGTGAATGGGGGCAGCATGCAAAGCTGCCAGGGTGGCTGCCTGTTGCACCACTGTGGGTTTTTCACCGAAGTACTCTTGAGCCATGGCCGTGAAATCAAACTCGCCCTCAGGAGAACATTCCCACAAAAACTCGGTGTCCACTTCCTTGGCCAAAGCCTCAACCTGCGTGTGGAATTCTGCACATTCCAGCGCATCAAATTTCAGCATCACACTGTTGGATTTCACCTTGGTGCGTTTGCCATGCAAGGTTTCAACCTGATAGGCGTTGCCTTGCTCTTGAAGCACTCGGCCCACTTTGAAGGCTCCGGCCTCTTCGTAATACAAATTCATCAACTGTCCTAAATGTAGTTCTCGAGTTGGGGCAGGAACACTTCCATGACCCACAACGGCGTTCTGTCGGGTTTGCGCGAAAAGCGCGCGCAACGCGCATACCAAACGCGGCCACTGCCCAGCCGGTTCATCTCGGCTTTCATCGCCGGGGGCAACAAGCGTTGCACCCAAGGCTGCTGCAAAGGCAAGCGTGCGAAATAAAGTTTGCCCCGTTTTACTTTCGGGTCGGAAAACAACACCGTGCCCAATGAGCGGGTGCCCAAACCCCGCCAAAAATGCCAATCATTTACTGGGCCATCCATTTCAACCAGAGTTTGGGCCAGCACCACAGGCGCGTTGTTCACGTGCAAGCGCACCAGCCGCTGCCGCATCATTTGCCCCGTTACACTTTGCCCCCTGGCGCCAGGCCCGTGTTTAATCAACACCTTGGCTTGCACAACAGGCTCTACTTTAAACCCTTGGTTCAGGCGCACCAAACGCTGGGTGAGCGAACCGGAGGTACATGCCCAGTTTCGGGCCCAGGCAGGCCAGCTTGGCGGGCAACGCCTGGCCCACGCGACAACACCACTCATGGCAAACCCACAGCCAGCTTCACGAAGGGCAAAATATCATCAAAATCGCTCAAAGCGTGATCAGAACCGAGGAGGTGAAGTTGGTGTGCACCGCGGTAACGCGCCAGCATGGTGTCACAGTTCAGCACCTCATCGTCACGCGCAGCCACCAAAAAGTAACGTTGCGGGTTTGTCAGGCTGGTTTGCTCCATGGCTTTTAAATCGCCCAGGTAGGCGGGTACAAATTCGATTTCTTCATCAGAAAAATAAACCTTCTTTTTTCCGATTTGATCTTGCAGGTCGTCATAAGGCTTGATGGCCGGATTCAACAACACCACCGAAGCCTGAGCATGCAACTCTCCCAACACAGTGGCGTAATATCCTCCCAAGGAACTTCCAATGAAGGTCATCGACAATTCGGGTTGGCTGTGTAAACGGGCATCCAGGTGCTGCTCGATCATGGCCAATGCCTGCGCCGGCGAGGCAGGCAAATCGGGCACCCACAAATGGCTGCTTAAACCGGCCTGGTCAAACGCATCAATCATCTTCTGGGCTTTCACCGATTTGGACGACGAACGAAACCCGTGCAGGTACACCACCAGATCGGCTACACCCGGGGTACGCGCAAAACCTCCCGGGCTGTGAAGGGTAAAGGGCGTCAAGCCTTCACCCGTGAAGCCAAAGCATCAATCAGTTTTTGGTGAATGCCGCCAAACGAACCATTGCTCATGGCCACCACCCAGTCACCCGGCTGTGCCTGGGAAACCACATGATCAATCACTTCATTCAAATTGTCGCTGGTGAACAATCTTTCACCGACGCTGCCCAAGGTATCGCGCACATTCCATTGAATACCTGCGGTGTAGCACACCACGGCCTGAGCCTCATCAAAGGAGGCAGGCAGTGCTTGCGCAAGGGTACCCATTTTCATGGTGTTGGAGCGCGGCTCGAACAGTGCAATCAAGCGGCCTGCGGGTTGGCCATTGGCCAAAGCAATTTCCGCCATGCGGGCTTTTGCGCCTTCCAGCGTAGTGGCAATGGCGGTTGGGTGATGCGCAAAATCGTCGTACACCCTCACACCGGCCGCCTCGCCGCGCAACTCCATCCTGCGCTTTACACCGGGAAATGCACTCAAGGCATTGCAAGCATCAGCCACTTTCACCCCCACGGCATGTGCAGCCGCAATCACCGCCAAGGCATTGTTCACATTGTGCAGGCCTGACCAGTCCCATTCCACCTGGCCTTTTACCTCACCATGCATCAACACTTCAAATCGGGATGCGCCCAATACATGGGCTTGCCAGGGTGCCTCATCACCATTGGCGGAAAAACGCGCCACAGGAGTCCAGCAACCCCGTTTAAGTACCCGTTCCAGCGATTCTGTGTTGGCTGGGCATACCACCCGCCCTTCCGACGGCACGGTGCGCACCAGGTGGTGAAACTGGGTTTCAATGGCCGCAAGGTCGGGAAAAATGTCGGCGTGGTCAAACTCCAGGTTGTTCAATACAGCCACCACGGGGCGGTAATGCACGAACTTCGAACGCTTGTCGAAAAAGGCCGTGTCGTACTCGTCGGCTTCAATCACAAAACAGTCGCCCTGCCCCAATGTGGCTGATACGCCAAAACCGCCAGGTACACCACCAATCAAAAAGCCGGGGTTTAAACCCGCCTGTTGCAACACCCAAGCCAACATCGAACTGGTACTGGTTTTGCCATGCGTACCCGCCACAGCCAACACCTTGCGGCCACGCAAAATATGTTCGCCCACCCACTGGGGGCCACTGGTGTAGGCCAGCCCCTGATTCAAAATTGCTTCCATCAGGGGGTTACCGCGCGAGACCACATTGCCCACCACCCACAGATCGGGCTTGATTGCCAGTTGCTCCACACCAAAACCTTCGGTCAACTCGATCCCCGCCTGGGTTAGTTGGGTGCTCATGGGTGGGTAAACATTGGCGTCGCAACCGGTCACGGTGTGGCCCAGGGACTTGGCCAACTGGGCAACACCGCCCATGAAGGTGCCACAAATCCCGAGAATGTGGATGTGCATTCTTTCTTCCTTTCAGAACAAGCCCATATTGTAGTGCCTGTGAATTTGGATACACTGCCGATATGGAAGAATTCTTCGCCCCGCAAGACGAACTTCGCATAGAAATTGCGATGACCGCAGCCAGACTGATTGCAGAGGAAGGCTTGGACTACGCCACCGCACGCAACCAGGCCGTGAAAGCCTTGCTTGGAAAACAGCGTGTGCCCCGGGAACGACTTCCTTCTGATCAAGACATTCAAGATGAGCTGCGCGCCTACCAAGCCCTGTTTCAAGCTGACAGCCAACCCGGTGAATTGAACGAATTGCGTGAAGTTGCACTCCAATTCATGCAAGGTATACAGCAGTTCGAACCCATTGTGTATGGCGCAGCGGTCAATGGCACGGGCAGTGCTCATTCCGATGTGCACATCATTGCGTTCGCCGACGACGAAAAAGAAGTGGACTACTGGCTGTTAAACCAGAACATCCATTTCGACGCCTGTGAAGATGCCTTGTTGGCTGGAAAATCATTTCCGGCTGTGGCCTTTCGCTGGAAGCAGCGCTGGTTCCAGCTGGGTGTGGCCAGCCCGGTACAACGCAGGGGCTTGCTGAACCGGCAAGCGCCTGACGGAACCCTTTTTCAAACCGACATTGCGGGCTTGACCCGTTTGATAGACGCACCATGAGCAACAAACTTATCCCGATTCTGACCGCAGTCCTCGCCTTGGCGATTGGTCTGTATTTTGGCCTGAAACCCAAGAATGGCCCTGATTATCCTTTGAGTGGCTACACCTTTGATACGCCGCAAGGCGCATCGCTCGACTTGGGTGCACTGAAAGGCAAGGTTGTGGTTCTTAACTTTTGGGCCACATGGTGCCCACCCTGCGTGGAAGAAATGCCTGAACTGGACGAGCTGTATCCGCAACTTCAAGCCCAAAATGTGGAGTTGATCGGAATTGCAATTGATTCTCCCAGCAACGTGCAGCAATTTCTGCAAAAAACACCTGTAAATTACCCTATCGTGCTTGCAGGCATGACTGGTACAGAGCTTGGAAAAGCACTGGGTAACCAACAGGGTGGATTACCATTTACCGTCATTTTGGACGAAAATGGTAATGAAATACTCACAGAAGCCGGCAGAATACAGATGAGTACTATCACTAACGCACTGCAACGTTAAAATCGGGTATGCTCACGCAACGCCTGACTTGGGCGAACCGCGAAGCAAGGTTCATCAAAGCCCTCCAAGGTGGAAAATAATTGATTTTCAGTGCACACTAAGCGAAGTTAGGCTCAATTCACCTCGCGCTTGGTTGCGTACTGCCATACAAAACCAACCTCCCTAGATGGAGCAAGTAAATGGACCTCAGAAAGCTAAAAACATTGATCGACCTGGTCGCCGAATCCGACATTTCCGAACTGGAAGTGACTGAAGGCGAAGGCAAGGTACGCATCGTCAAAAGCCAGCCTCAATACACCATGGCCATGCCACAGCAAATGATGCAGCAAGCGCCAGCCATGGCGGCGCCAGCCGCGGCTGCGGCCCCTGCTGTTGCTGCTGAAGCACCCGCAGCACCAGCCGATGCCGGCCACAAAGTCACTTCACCCATGGTTGGCACGTTTTATCGCGCGCCCAGCCCCGGCGCATCCAATTTCGTGGAAATTGGCAGCACGGTGAAAGAAGGCCAAACCATCTGCATTATTGAAGCCATGAAGTTGCTCAACGAAATTGAGTGCGACAAGTCTGGTGTGGTCAAGGCCATCCTGGTCGAAAACGGTCAACCCGTGGAGTTTGGTCAAGCTCTATTCGTCATTGAATAGAACAGGAGCAGCCACCATGTTTGGAAAAATATTGATCGCCAACCGCGGCGAAATAGCCCTGCGCATTCTGCGTGCGTGCAAGGAAATGGGCATTAAAACCGTGGCGGTTTACTCCACCGCCGACGTGGACGCCAAGTATGTCAAGCTGGCCGATGAGTCGGTGTGTATTGGCCCCCCCAGTTCCAAAGAAAGCTACCTGAACATTCCAGCCATTATTAGCGCCGCAGAAGTGACCGATTCTGAGGCCATCCACCCGGGCTACGGCTTTCTGTCCGAGAATGCCAGCTTCGCCGACCGTGTCGAGAAAAGTGGTTTTGTGTTCATAGGCCCCCGTGCTGAATCCATTCTGCTGATGGGCGACAAGGTATCGGCCAAGCGGGCCATGATTGCTGCGGGCGTGCCTTGCGTGCCGGGTTCTGAAGGTGAATTGCCCGACGATCCACGCGAAATCGTGAAAATTGCACGCCAAGTGGGTTACCCGGTCATTATCAAAGCCGCTGGCGGCGGCGGTGGCCGCGGCATGCGTGTGGTGCACACCGAGGCCGCGCTGTTGAACGCAGTCACCATGACCAAAACTGAAGCCGGTTCTGCATTTAATAACCCGGCGGTTTACATGGAAAAATTCCTTGAAAACCCCCGCCACATTGAAATCCAGATCCTGGCCGACGAACACAAGAATGCCGTGTGGCTGGGCGAACGCGATTGCTCCATGCAACGCCGCCACCAGAAAGTGATTGAAGAAGCACCGGCACCGAATATTCCACGCCGCCTGATTGAACGGATTGGCGAACGCTGCGCAGAAGCCTGCCGAAAAATTGGCTACCGTGGTGCCGGCACCTTCGAATTTCTGTACGAGAACGGTGAGTTTTACTTCATTGAAATGAACACCCGCGTGCAAGTTGAACACCCGGTCACCGAAATGATTACTGGTGTCGACATTGTTCAGGAACAAATTCGCATTGCAGCGGGGCAAAAACTGCGTTTCCGCCAACGCGACATTGAATTCCGTGGCCATGCCATGGAATGTCGAATCAATGCGGAAGATCCGTTCAAGTTTGTGCCTTCACCTGGTCCAATCAAGAACTGGCATGCGCCTGGCGGCCCCGGCGTGCGCGTGGATTCCCATGTCTACAGTGGCTACAACGTGCCACCGCATTACGATTCCATGATTGCCAAAGTGATTACTTACGGCGAAGACCGCAAGCAGGCCATGGCCCGCATGCGCCAAGCCCTCGCAGAATTGGTAGTCGATGGTATTAAAACCAACACAGCCTTGCACCGTGAATTGATGGAAGACGCCCGCTTTGTTGAAGGCGGCACCAGCATTCACTACCTTGAGCACAAACTGGAAGCACGTTTCAAGTAAATGAACCCACAGGCCACACCGCTGATACAAGCCAAACTCACCCTGCCCTTTGAGCAAGCCGACGAAGTTTCCGACCTGCTCATGGAGTTGGGGGCTTTGGCGGTCAGCCTGGAAGACGCCAATGCCGACAGCGAAGACGAACAACCCTTGTTCGGCGAACCCGGCATGGAGCCAGAATCAGCGGCGTGGAATTTGAACCATGTGGTGGCCTTGTTTCGCAACAAAGCTGAAGGTGAGCAAATTTTCGGTGAAATCCCGGCCGAATTGCTGGGTGAAGCTGAAATTGATTACACCGAAGTGCCTCAGGTAGACTGGGTTCGTCTAACCCAGTCCCAGTTCGACCCCATTCCCATTTCAGCCCGTTTGTGGATTGTGCCCTCCTGGCACGAACCCCAAAACATCGACGATCGAATCAACCTGGTGCTCGATCCCGGCTTGGCCTTTGGCACCGGCTCACACCCTACCACTGCCCTTTGCCTTCGTTGGCTAAGCGAGTTTCCACTGAAGGGACAAAGTGTGCTGGATTACGGTTGTGGCTCGGGTATTTTGGGCATTGCAGCGCTTAAATTGGGCGCATCTGAAGCCATTGGCGTGGATATTGATCCCCAAGCTGTCGACAGCACCGCCTACAATGCCGGCAACAATGGCGTCGAAATGCCCTGTGGTTTGCCCGACTTTCCATTGGCCAAGCGCCAATTTCCGGTGGTGGTCGCCAACATTTTATCGAACCCGCTGAAAGTTTTAGCCCCATCGCTGTGCAACCATGTAGAAGCAGGCGGGCAACTGGTACTTTCAGGCGTGTTGGCCCGCCAGGCCGAAGAAGTGATTTCACATTACCGCCAATGGATCAACCTTGCGGTGTGGGCCGAGCGCGACGGCTGGGTATGCCTGCATGGCCAGAAAGCGGCGGACTGACCGCCTTGCACCCACCGGCAAGGTTAAACTAGCGCCATGAGCCTTGCCACACGCTGCCCCAACTGCAACACCCTGTTCAAAGTGACCTCTGGCCAACTGCAAATGCACGAGGGCAAGGTACGCTGTGGGCATTGCCAAACCATATTTTCCGGCATTGAGCACCTTACTTCAGCCGACACTGAAGCCTGGCAAAAACTGGACCTTAGCCCCAAGCATAGTGACACTGGCTACACCAGCGACCACAACTTGACCGGCGGCGATGGCACAGATTCGGAAGCGTTGTTCGCCGACACGGCACCCTCTAAACCACTGTTGAATTTCAGCCAAGGCAACCCGGTGTTAAAGGTGGCTTGTGTTGCACTGCTGCTGGCGCTTGGGCTGCAAGCATTGTGGTGGCAACGTATTGACCTGCTGCAACAAACCCCCGACATGGCCAAACACATTAATACGGCAGGGCCAACTATTCAGCGACTGTTTGCAAGCCCGGCCACCCAGGCTCTGCGAGTTGAAGGCAGCGGCCTGCAAGCTCTGGATGAACACAATCTGCGGGTTGACCTCACCTTACACAACCAGCTTCCTTTGCCTGCCCTGTGGCCCCACCTGAAAGTGGAATTGCTCGACCCGCAAGGTTTGGTATTGGCCAGCAAATCCTTAAGCCCAAGCGATTACCAACTTCGCGATGAAAATGCGGCCAGCCAAGCGCCGTTGATTGCTGGCGAAAAAACCGTGGAAGTACTGGCATACTTGAACTTGAGCACTTTGAATACACAACTGCCCGAAAGCGCCGCGACTGGCTTCAGGCTTGAATTATTTGACCAAGGCCCAGGCGAACAATAACCGCCAAGCCAATTTTTTAGATACTGGACTGCTTCACCATGAATTCCCCAACCAACACCAAACGCGTTTTAATCTGCGGTTCTATCGCATTCGACACCATCATGGTGTTTGAAGGCCGTTTCAAAGACCAAATTTTGCCGGATCAGGTACACATTCTGAACGTTGCGTTTCTGGTTCCCAGTCTTCGCAAAGACTGGGGCGGCTGCGCGGGCAACATTGCCTACAGCCTGAATATGCTGGGCGGCAAACCCGTACCCATGGCCACCATTGGGCATGATGCCGGAGGTTACTTTCAGCGCCTGCAAACCTTGGGCATTGAAACCAACTGCCTGAAGCAAATTGGCGAAGAGTTCACGGCGCAGGCCTTCATTACCACCGACCTTGACGACAACCAGATTACCGCCTTCCACCCAGGCGCCATGAGTCACTCGCACCTGAACAAGGTGAGCGATGCCGGCGACATCGCCTTGGGCATCATTGCCCCCGATGGCAGGGACGGCATGATGCAGCACGCTGAGCAATTTGCCACCGCAGGCATTCCATTTGTATTCGACCCAGGCCAGGGGCTGCCCATGTTCGGCAAACCCGAACTTGACCGGTTTTTGGAACTTGCGACCTACGCGGCTGTCAATGACTATGAAGCCAAGATGCTGTGTGAGCGCACCGGGCTAACCCTGGAGCAGATCGCAGAGAAGCTGGAAGCACTCGTGGTGACCCGCGGTGCCGAAGGCAGCTGGGTATTTACACAGGGTCAACGGCACGACATACCATGCGTTAAAGCAGAACGCATCGCCGACCCCACTGGCTGTGGCGATGCATACCGCGGCGGCTTGCTCTACGGCCTTACAGAAGGCATGGGCATTGTGAATGCGGCCAAACTGGCCAGTTTGATGGGTTCTCTGAAAATTGCAGTGAAAGGCCCTCAAACCTACCAGTACAGCCGGGAAGAAATTGCGTCCAGGTTTACTGCCGCTTTTGGTCAACAACCCTGGTAACTTGAAAGGAAAATCAAATCATGGCCAAGTCAATTCAGTTCAGTTTAAGAAGCACCGGTGCAGTGGCCCTGATTGCGCTTTCTGCGCTTGCAGGCTGTGCCACCCAAAGCAGTTCGGGTCAGGTATATCGCGAAGGTGAAACCCGCCGCGCACAAATTATCGAGCAAGGCACAGTTGAAAGCGTACGCACCGTGACTATTCAGGGCGACACCAACGGCGTAGGTACTGCCGCTGGCGGCATCATTGGCGGTATCGCAGGCAGCAACGTGGGTGGCGGCAGCGGTCGTGCTGTGGGTGCAATTGTGGGTGCGGTGGCTGGCGGTATTGCAGGTCAGGCCGTAGAACGCAATGCATCGACCCGTCAGGGCCTGGAAATTACCGTTCGCATGGACAACGGCACCTTGCGTGCTTATGTTCAGGATGCAGCAGGTGAAGATTTCCGGCCTGGTGACCGTGTAAGAATTGTCAGTGGTGGCGGTACATCGCGCGTTACACGCTGAATTTAAATAACCCGCCAAAATGAAAAAGAGCACCTTTGAAGGTGCTCTTTTTTTATGCCATGCCAGTTGGCCAAATTAAAACCCGGGCATCAGGCTTTGCAGCACCATCATCACGATCTGCAAAATCAGGAAGAAAACCAAAGGCGATAAATCTACATTGCCAATGGTGGGCAGCACCCTGCGCAATGGCTCCAGGAAAGGGCGTGACAGCTCATTCAGAATCGACGCAATCGGCGAGAACGGATTCACCCAGCTCAAGATCACCTGAATCAGCACAATACCCATCAGCAGATAAGCCACATTGCGCAACACCCAAAAAATGGCAATGGGTATAGTCAGCGTAATCAGCGAACCCACGCCCGGACCACCGCTGGAAAGTCCAACTGTGAGCAACACCAAAACAATGTGCAGCACAAAAGACACCACAAAGGCGCCAAAAATGGAGGCCCAATCAATGCCACCATAGCCGGGCACACCCTTGCGCAAGGGCTTCACTAGCCAGTCGGTCATGGAAAAAATGAACGGTGACAGGGGGTTACTGGGGTGTATACGTACCCACTGCATCAATGCGCGCAGCAACAGGCAAAAGGTGAGCAGGCTGGCGGCTGTTTCCAGCAGTAAGCGCAAAATATCGATTAGAAGCATAGTGAAGCGTTCAGCAGGTTAAGGCCGTGAGCCTGTTGGAAATGGCCAAGTGGTTGTGGCACCCTTCAACTTTCTGGGCTTTGCAGCGCCCGACCGGCGGCGGCGCGCAGGCTTGCTGGGCGTAAGCAGTGCCAAAGGCGTGACCTCGGAGGGAGAAAGCGCCGTTTTGGAAGGTTTTCGGGTTGTAGCCACCGGGCGTGCTTTGCTTTCGGGCAGCTCTGCTTTGGCAGCAGCAGGCTTCGCGACCGACTTGGTCAAAGGCTTGGTTGCTGGTTTGCTGGTTTCCTCGGTTGCTCGCTTGATTGCAGGCATTCAGGAACTCCTTTCAATTCTTCAAGGACAGCCGTACAGTTTAACGATATGACCTTGAATATTCAAGAAATATGACTCACAACAACAAAGGAGACACCCCTTGAGCCATGTGCCAGAACAACCTCACAGCGTAAAAACGGGCGAACGTTATCGACACTACAAAGGTGGGCTGTATGAAATTATTTGCCAAGCCATTCAGGAAAGCGATTTGAGCCCTGTGGTGGTTTACCGCCCTTTGAGTGGCGATACCCACACCGCGTGGACCAGGCCTTTGAATGTATTTTTTGAAATGGTGCAGGTGGGTGAGCGCATGACCCAGCGCTTCACCCTGGTCGACAGCGACAGCTAACTTAAGCCACTGGGTTTAAGCCACCGCCTTCAGCTTCGGCTTGGCCCTGCCCCCTGCCTTTGCAGGTTCAAACACCAAACCGGGCTCATCCACGGGGTCTTCCAGCAAGGTTTTGGTGTCGTGGTAATAATCTTGCCGATTGTGCCACGGGTGGGTTTCACCCTGGCGTGGCAACTGGTCGGCCACGCGCTTCAAATACCCTGAATTCAATCCACCCAGCACAGTGAAACCTTCCACAGGCTGCACGTGTTCAGTTTTGGCCACCGCCACAGCATGGCCCTTCTTGTCCATGTAGTTCAGCAGGCGGCACACAAAACCACTGACCAAATCTGATTTCAGCGTCCACGATGCGTGGGTGTAACCCAGCACCACCGCCGCGTTCGGCAGGTCTTGCAACATGGCGCTTTTGTAGAACATTTTTTCGCTCAAGTTCACAGGCGCATTGTCCAGGCTAATCTTCATGCCACCCACCATTTGCACATTCAAACCGGTGGCAGTCACGATGATGTCGGCTTCCAGCACTTCGCCTGAGTTCAACTCAATGCCATTGGGCACAAACTGCTTGATGGTGTCTGTGGCCACGCTGGCCTTGCCACTGCGCAGGGCTTTGAAAAAATCGCCATCGGGTACCAAACACAAACGCTGATCCCAGGGCATGTAGTTGGGTGTGAAGTGTTTGATATCCACGCTGGAGCCTTTCAACTGCCTGCGCATCATCGCGATCAGGAAGCGGCGCACCACCTCGGGCTTGCTTTTGCTGGCCTTGAACATGAAGTGCGCCAAACCAATAGTGCGCGTGCGGTTCAGCTTATAAGCCAGTTTGGACGGCAGGGTTTTTTGCAGCACGCGGGTCAGCGCATCCACGGAGGGCAAGGAAAAAATATAGGACGGCGAACGCTGCAACATGGTGATGTGCTCCACCTTGTCGGCCATGCTTGGGATTAATGTTACAGCTGTTGCCCCACTGCCAATCACCACCACTTTTTTGCCGGTGTAGTCGAGGTTTTCTGGCCAGTGCTGAGGATGAACCACCAAGCCCTTGAAGCTTTTCTCATTCGGGAAATCAGGGCGATAGCCTTGGTCGTAGTTGTAGTAGCCCGCACAGGCCATCATGAATTTCGCGCGGTATTGCTCTGGCTCGCCAGTCGCTTCATTCACAGCATTGATCACCCAGCGCTGGGCCTCGCTGTCCCAGTTCGCGTCGCTCACCTTGCGCTGAAAACGAATGTGGTCGAACACCTTGTTCTCGGTGGCTGCCTCGTGCACATAGCTGCGAATGTCATTGCCTTGCGAGAAAAAATGCGCATTTTTCCAAGGCTTGAACTTGAAGCCGAAACTGAACATGTCGGAATCTGAGCGGATACCGGGGTAGCGGAACAAATCCCAAGTGCCACCAATGGTGGTGCGGCGCTCAAGAATGGTGAACTTTCGGTTGGGGCATTCTTTTTTCAAATGGCATGCGGCACTGATGCCTGACAAACCTGCGCCAATGATCAAAATGTCTTCGTCGAATATCGCCATGGTGTCTCCGTGTGGTTGTGCTCTTTTTTTTATTGTGCCGATTTTTTCAGGCCTGAAAACAGCGTTTGCATTTCCATTCCAGATTTGTCCGAATTTATCAAGTGCATTGAAAACTCAAGGTAAACTGGGCAGCACTGGCAGTGCTATAAATACCCCACCCCACTTTCAAAGAGGAACACCATGCCGTCCATTCAAGCCAAAGTGATGAACAAAATTGCAAGCATTGCCCTGAAAAGCTACCGGGGCAACGGGGCTGGGTTCGTGCGCCGGTTTCGCATGGTGACCGCTGCATCCAATTTGCTGGCTCCTGTGCCAAAAGGCTTGAAACATATCAAAGGCGCTTTGGGCGGTGTTCCAGGTGAATGGCTTATTCCGGTCAATCCCAAAGGCGCTTTGTTGTACATCCACGGCGGCGGCTTTGTGGCGGGCCACCCCCCCATGTACCGCCCCTTCTGTGGCGCCTTGGCCAATGCCTTGGGTTTCCGCGTGTTCATGGTGGACTACCGCCTGGCACCAGAAAACCCGTTCCCAGCCCCACTGGACGACTGCATTGCAGCCTTTGAAGCCCTGGTGGCAGATACCCCCACAGGCGAACCCATTTTCGTGGCGGGCGATTCTGCCGGCGGCAACTTGAGCCTGGCCGTGTTGCAACATGCACTTAAAAAGAAACTGCCCTCACACGGCGGCCTGCTGATTTCGCCAGCCACCGACATGCGCCGCCTGTCACCCTCCATTGAAGGCAATGACAAGACCGACAGCATGTTGTCTTCACACATGATTGAACACGCCGCCAACTTGTACATGTGCGGCCATTACCCCGCCGATGAACGCGCATCGCCCCTGCTTGGGAAATTGAAAGGTCTTCCACCACTCATGGTGACCGCCAGTGAAGACGAATGTTTGCTGGACGACTCTGTGTTACTACGCGATGCGGTAGAAAAAGTGGGCGGGCAAATCACCTTACTCACCCGCCCCGGCATGCCGCACATTTGGCCAACCATGAACCTTGCGTTGCCCGAGGCCAAAGAAGACCTAGTGAAGATCATTCGCTTTTTTTCACCGTTGGTGAAGGGCATCTAAAACAACGTTGTTGGCAGTACAAGGTGTTGGAGACACCTGCAACTACCCAATAACAATGACTAACTTACTTTCCCGCACAGGCCTGATTGCCTGTGCCTTGCTTTGCGCACCACTGTTGGCTGCCTGCCTGGGCGGCGATTCCGGCACGGGCAGCACCAGCACCGCCCGAACTACACCCAATGAAACACGGCCCAATGTGTTTGACGCCAGCAGCTTCAAACCCCTGCCCGCAGCCCGTGCACCCAGCGCTGAACTGCAAGCCACGCGCGAACGCATATTAGGTCCCAACGCCATGGACCCGGAGCAGGTGAAGTTTTGGTGGGTGGGTGTTTCAAGTTTCATTGTGAGCATGAAAGGCCATTTGTTTTTAATGGACGCGTGGGAAATTGTGGGCGTGCACGCCAACTATGTGCCCATTGGCCGTGAAGAACTGGCCGCCATTCAACCTGAAGCCATATTCATTGGGCACGGCCACTTTGACCATGCAGCCGATGCGGGCTATGTGGCAGGCCTAAGCAATGCCCTGTTGATTGCGGGCAGCAACGTGTGCGATATCGCCCGCGAGCGCGCCGCCAGTGAGGGCATACCCAACTCCTTTCCCTGCCTGAACCTGGGCGACCAAACCAACCCCGGTGCCGGCAGTGTACGCGCCATTCAAATTTGGGAAGATGTCGAGCCCGTGCATGTTGTACAGCACACTCACTCCGCCGCTGAACCCGCCGACCTGCTCAGCGGTGGCATGCCCTTGGTGTACATTCCCGACGTGCTCACATTTCCTACCTACTTGAACACCAGCCTGGCCGAAGCACTTCGCTTTGTGGGCACCCTGCAAGACGACGGCGGCGTGGGCCAACCTGCAGGCGGCACTTGGGCTTATCACTTCCGGGCAGGCGACTTTGCCTGGTTTTGGCACAACTCTACTGGGGTGATGAAAGCCGGCAACGCAGAAAGCGAAGCGGTGGCCAACGCATTGACGAATTTGCCTGAATGTGTGGATGTGCAATTGAATGCGATTGTTGGTTTTGGCTTGGTGACCAGTGCCTACCGGGACGCTTTGGCTTATGTGGCACTGACAAAACCCAAAATAGCCTTGCCCAACCACCACGACGCCTGGACACCTGGCATTGGCGGCGGGGCGTCGGCTTATGAAAACAGTTGGCTGGAAGCAGTCAGCAGGCTGCCCGATCCACCCCAGGTGGATTACCTGCGCGACCCGGTGGACTACATGAAACCGCGCAGCTACAACATCAACGATCCACGCTGGGCGGGTGGTTGCTGATCAAAGCCTTACATGCCGGGCACACCCCGGCGAATGACTTCCGAGAAATTTTCACCGACCTGCATGGCTTTGGCGCGGGGCACAATATAGCCCTTCTCCTGAAGTTCGGTATAGCCAAACCCCTCTACCAAACCGCCCTGCGCATGGGCGTATTCGGCGAAGTACCCGCTGAGCAACAGGCGATAATCCAGCGGCAAATCCGGCACGATTCGCTTGGCGATATCAAACACCACCGTGGTGCAATTGCTGGTCAGGGTGTTGTAAAACTCGGGGGTCTTTTCCAGTTTTTGTGCCTGTTCTACATAGGCCAAAAACAGGGTTCTTAGCTGTTCTGGCGGAATGGCCAGTCGGTAGATGTACACGTTTTCACCACGCGCATTGCTCCGTGTGCGAATAATGTCGGCCTCATCGGCCGCCACCAAAATAGCCTCGTACTGCCTGAAAAAACCCTTCCACGCGGAGAACTCCTCGCCGACTTCCTTTCGGATTTCCAGCGAGAAAGTCAGGTACTGCCCATCGGCAAAACCGAACGACACCAAGGTGTGGGCAATTTTAGGCCCCATCCAGTAAGACAACACAAGGTCGGCTGTTTGCAACTGGCTTAAATCATATTCACGTGTTTCCCAGCGCGGTGTGTAATCGGTTTCTGTGCGCCACTCAAAGTTGCGCACATTTTTCAACACCACCCTGTCGCCATTCACATCTGCATGCAACATTTGGGAAACATCATCAGCCCATTGCCGGTTGTGGCTGGGTTTTTGCAGAAACCACCAGGTGGCAAATGCGCCCATGGCAATCAACAGAAAAAGCAGCAAAGTACGCATTATGAAAATGCCTTTCGAGTGGCCTCATCGGCGGGGAACAAATGTTCAATTCTCAGCGATGCCGCAGTAATGTCCAAGGGCGCTCCAAAACTGGTGAAAGTTGACACAAAACGAAGCTCGCCCACCGTACTTTTAAACCGGGTGACCAAGGTGGGGTTGTTGAAATTCTGTGGCTGTTTGGTGTCGAACATGGATTGCGGAATTTGCGCCAACATGGCCTGCAACGCAGGCACATGCAAAGCCTCACGCTGCGCCCTTTTCAATACATCGCCCAACACTTCAGCCGGGTTTAGCAGGCGTGTGGCCAGGCCACCGGGCGCAGTCAGTGCCAGCAGCACATTGGGAGTCGCTTGCAAAGCGGCCAAATCAAACTCCAGCAGTTGCAACAAGCGCACAAAACTGGCGTTGAATTTCACCAAATTCCATTCACTGTCCAGCACCATGGCCGGCGCTGCATGCTGCGCAGTCAGCATCAAATCGATCACCTCATTGATGGTGTCCATTTCCCGGTGATCAATCGGCCTGCTCCCAAACAAGGGGGCAAAACCTGCAGCCACCAGCGCTTCATTGCGTTCATTCAGCGGCGCATCCAAACCCTCCAGCAGTGCCAACAACATTTCCTTGCTGGCACTGGCTTTGCCAGTTTCAATGCAACTTAAATGGCGCTGGGAAACACCCACGCGCAAGGCCAAATCAAGTTGGCTGATCTTTTGCCTTGCCCGCAAATCGCGCAGACGAATTCCAGCATGTTGGGTGGGTGTATGTGTGTGCATGTGCCCATACTGCCACGGAAAATTACTGGAATCTATGACCTCGCAGGTTATTGCTGCAATGACCCAAGGCTCATCAAACTGGCGTTGAACTGATTCACTTTCAACCCGGCAAGGAGAACCGACATGCCTACCAGTACCCTGCAAAACACGGCCACAAGCACACCCACCTTTTGGATCAAGTGGCTAAGCTACACCGCCGAATTCACCGTGTTGTTTGGCTTTTTCATGGTGCTTGCACCGGGCTTGACCCAGCAGGCCTTCGGATTGTTGGTATTCCAGAACCCCGCACAAATTTCCGCCTTCGACTCACAAGCGACGGCTTACATCGAGCTTGCGCATGCAGTGATGGGCTCGGTGATGGTGGGCTGGGGCGCGCTCATGTTTATGCTGGTGCGCAAACTGAATATTAAAGACGCCAAAGAGACCTGCAACATGATTGCGATATCTGTGTTGCTTTGGTATATACCCGACACCGCATTTTCGCTGTACAGCGGTTTTTGGCAAAACGCCGTCATGAATACCGGTTTTGCTGTGTTGTATGCAGTGCCTTTGGTGGCGTTAAGAAAACACTTTCTGTAAAAACCCTGAAATCGCTTCGTTCACTACATCAGGATGGGTCACCGGCCCCATGTGGCCCATCTGCGCAAACTCAATTAACTCCACGCTCGGCAAAGTGGCCACCAATCGCTTCGCCACAGCGTGGGCCGACAACTGCGACTTTCCCCCCACCATGTAAAGCACCGGAACATTCAACTGGCCAAAAGAACTCAGCACGGTGGGTTCGCTGAACAAGGCATGCCCCCACCGCCGCACATTGCGCACTGATGCCGCCACCGCCGGTTTGCGCTCTTCAGGGGTTTTCGCCCAGCTGCCCTGCCCCATCCAGAAATCGATAAAATGCTGAGCCGCCAAATGTGGATCGCCATTGTCCAGCGCAGCACCGGCGGCGGCCACTGCATGGCGAATGCCGTCTACATCATTCGGGCTTGGGCTTTCATGCTCAACCACAGAGAAGAAAGTGGGCTCAAATAGTGCAAGTGCCTTCACCCGGTGCGGAAACAACAAGGCAATTTTCAAAGCAATCGCACCGCCGTAGGAATGCCCCACCAAGGTGAACTTTTCACCCATTCTATCCAACACCGGCATCAGTAAATCCACTTCATCTTGCAGAGAAATGGTTCGTTCCGAATGCCAGTCGGGTGTTTGGCCTGAACCGTAGGAATCCACCGCAAGCAGCTGAAACCGATCCGCCAGCAAACCCATCAAGCCCTTCCATTGCCCGGCGTGCGATGCATTGGCATGCAGGCACAACACGGCAGGGCCTCGGCCAGCCTCTTTCACATGGGGTTGAACAGAGGTCATGGCGATCCTTGAATGGGGTTGGGTGCGGGTCGAATTCAGTTTAGCTGAAAACTGGTTTCAACCTTGGGTGGATTTTTCAAGGTTTGCTGCACCACACAAGAACGCTTGGCTGCATAGGTCAATGCCTTGATCAAGTCGGCGGGTGTGCCCTCTTTTACCTTGAACTGCACATTGCAGCGCATGCCTTGAAAACCAACTGGTACTTCTGGCGACATATTCAATGCACCACGAACATCCACATCGGCAGTCACGCGCACTTCCAGAAAAACAAGCTCAACACCCAGCACGTTGGCCACCATGCGCATGGCTGAATCCTGACATGCAGCCAGCGCAGCACACAACAGATCGCCAGGCGTGGGCGCATCGTGCAGACCGCCCAAAGCACGATGAACACCAATCGGCACCTGCACGCCACAACCATCCATGGGCTCCACCACAGAATGAAAAGGGTCCAAGGGATCAACCCCGCGAGCCAAGGCATGGTCGGTCACCATCGCCGCACCAGGTTCTACTTTGTAAAGTGCACGCATTTCACGTTGAGCATTGGGTACAGAAAAAGTCATAGTAGTCTCCAGTGGTTTTGAGCAGCCAACTGCTCAATGAATTCACTGTGCACGGACACGCTGTGTTTAGTCCTTAAGAATTCCTAAATGTTTGCTATATTTTGCTAACACCTCACCTTCGGTTGCGCGCTTGGATTCTTCCTATTTTTTCGATCACTTTGAATTGCGCGCAAATGAAAGACTTTTGCTGCGCGAAGGCGAAGCGGTCAATTTGGGTTCGCGCACCTTTGACTTTTTAATGTGCTTGGTCACCAACCACACACGTGTTCTAAGCAAAGACGAATTGCTGCAAACGGTGTGGCCCGGCATGGTCGTGGAAGAAAACAATTTAACCGTGCAAACCTCTGCTTTGCGCAAGCTCCTGGGTAGTCAGGCGATTTCAACAGTCACAGGGCGCGGCTACCAATTCAGTTTGCCAGTTCGCCGAACAGAAGTGTCCTCGAAACCCACAGTGCAAAAACATTCCACCATCGCGGTGCTGCCTTTCAAGGTACTGGGAGAACAAACCGACCTGCGGTTTCTGGCTGAGGGTTTGCTTGAAGACGTCATTGCACTGCTGGCTCGGGTACCCGGTTTTCTGGTAATTTCACAAGCCTCCACGCAAATATTCGACCACAGCAGCGTTGCACTACCTGAAATTGCTGAACAGCTTCAGGTGCAATTCGTTGTACTGGGCAGCATTCGTCGAGTGGACGAAATCATTCGGGTGAATGTTCAGCTGGCAGAGGCGCAAACCGGCCAAGTGTTGTGGAACAGTCGGTTTGAATGCTCGCCAGCCTCCAGCGCTGATTTACAGGAGGAAATTGCCCGGGGTTTGCTCAGCGAACTTGAACCCGCGCTAACCAAAGCCGAAATAGCCCAGATTCGAAGACAGCGCCCCAACAATCTCGACGCATGGGCACATTATCATGAGGCCACGGGCGCTTTGGCCCAACTGGGCTGGAGCGAGGCGGGTCTTCGCGATGCCCGGCACCAACTCGAAAACAGCATTGAAATTGACAGCAACTTTGGCCTTGCCCACGCACATTTGGCCTTGTTGACCGCACTGTCCCGAAACATCGGGCTGTTGCCACATTCTGACGCCGTTCTCGCCAGCGGGCTGACAGCGGCAAACACTGCAATTGAACTAGACGGGGGCAATTCCGAGGTAATGGGTTATGCGGGTTGCGCACTGTGCGACCTTGGACAAACCCGGCAAGGCCTGATCACACTAAAAGCGGCCTTGCAGCTTAACCCCAGCAATGCACAGGCACAGGTTGCCCACGGTGCTGCCTTGGTACTGATGAATGAACTGGAAGGCGGTATTGCGCAAATGCGTCTGGGCATGCGTATAAGCCCCAAAGACAGAAGACTTGGATTTTGGTTGTGGATACTGAGCTGTTTCTTGCTGCGGGCAAACCGCCCGGAAGAAGCGCTGGAAGAAGCAATAAAAGCAGTACAACACGACACACGGTTTCATTTGGCACATGTTGCGCAAGCTGCGGCATTGGACAAACTGGGCAATACACCACTGGCGCAGCAAGCATTGATACAGGCACGAACGTTAAGACCTGCCTTGTCAGTTGAAGAAATAGCGATCTCGCACGGCAAGAAAATAGCAGCCCGCATGGCCTTGATGTGGCAAACCTGGCCGAAGCCGCAAGGAACCACCACCGTCGATTAATTACTTAAGAAGTTACACGACTCACTTTTCTACCCATGTCTTCAAGGCCCGTCATACAAGGTCGCGCGCAAATCCTGATCGGCGACACCACCAGCCACGGTGGTGTGGTGATCTCTGGCAGCCCCACCACCACAGTTGAGGGCCGACCCATCGCCAGGGTTGGCGACATGGTCACCTGCCCTTTGTGCAAGCCCCACGTATTCCCGATTATTGAAGGCCTTGGTGCGTTCACCGACAACTACATGGCAGTGGCACTGCACGGTCACAAAATTGGGTGTGGTGCAACCTTGATAGCCAGCAGCAACAGTCGAGAAGAATAAGTGCACTTTGGCGGGCAAAAGCATAAAATACGGCCTTGATCCGAAAAACAGATCCACAAGGTACACCTGCCATGATCCGCCTGTCCGAGCTGAAGCTTCCACTCGACCACTCTGAACATGCTCTTTCCGAGCTTATTCACAGCACGCTGAAAATTACAGCCGAAGACGTCAAAAGCTTCAGCATCTACAAACGCAGCTACGACGCACGCAAACAAAAATTGTTGCTGGTTTACATCGTTGATGTCGAACTTCGCAGCGATCGCCTTGAAGCGCAGTTGTTGTCGAAATTCACCACCAACTCGCACATTCGACCTGCGCCCGACATGGTTTACCAGTTGCCGGTGAAATTGAATGAAGCCCCTGCAATTCGCCCTGTGGTAATCGGCTTCGGCCCCTGCGGTATTTTCGCAGCCATGATGCTGGCGCAAATGGGCTTCAAACCCATTGTGATTGAGCGTGGCAAGCAGGTACGCGAACGGACCAAAGACACCTGGGGCCTGTGGCGCAAGCGCGTACTACATGCCGAATCGAACGTACAATTTGGCGAAGGCGGAGCTGGTACATTTTCAGACGGAAAACTGTACAGCCAAATCAAAGACCCGCGCTTTCTGGGTCGAAAAGTGATGACCGAGTTTGTAAAGGCCGGCGCACCTGAAGAAATCTTGCTGGTCAGCAAACCCCACATTGGCACCTTCCGGCTGGTGAAAGTGGTTGAAAACATGCGCGAACAAATTATCGCCATGGGCGGCGAAATTCGCTTCCAACAACGCGTATGCGACTTTCACATTGAAGACGGCCACATTCGCGGCCTGACCATTGAGAACCTGAAAGACGGTGGCACTTACGAACTGCGCGCAGACCATGTGGTGCTGGCGCTGGGCCACAGTTCACGCGACACCTTTGCCAAGCTATACGAGCGCGGTGTGTACATGGAAGCCAAGCCATTCTCCGTGGGCTTTCGCATAGAACACCCACAAGGCTTGATCGACCGTGCCCGCTTGGGGCAACACGCGGGCCACCCACTGCTGGGCGCAGCCGATTACAAACTGGTACACCACGCAGCCAATGGTCGTTCCGTTTACAGCTTTTGCATGTGCCCCGGTGGCACAGTGGTGGCGGCCACATCTGAAGAGAACCGCGTGGTCACCAACGGCATGAGCCAATATTCCCGCAACGAACGCAACGCCAACGCCGGCATCGTGGTGGGCATTAGCCCGGCCGACTATCCCGGTGGCCCACTGGCAGGTATCGCCTTTCAACGCAAGCTAGAATCCAATGCGTTTGTGATGGGCGGCAGTAACTATGAAGCGCCCGGGCAATTGGTGGGCGATTTTATTGCGGGCAAAGCATCGACTGAACTGGGCAGCGTAGAACCATCGTATAAACCCGGCGTCAAAATGACTGACCTGGCCGACGCATTGCCCGAATATGCGATTACCGCCATGCGTGAAGCCTTGCCTGCATTCGGAAAAAAGATCAAAGGCTTCGACATGCACGACGCCGTGCTGACTGGTGTGGAAACCAGAACCTCATCGCCGCTGCGAATTACCCGCGGCGACGACTTCCAAAGTTTGAATACAAAAGGCCTGTACCCTGCGGGTGAAGGCGCCAGCTACGCCGGCGGCATTTTGTCAGCGGGTGTCGATGGCATTGAAGTGGCAGAAGCAGTGGCGAGGAATTTGGTGGGGGTTTAAGCAACAACTGTTTGTGGATGATCTTCAAAGGTAATGATCATTTTTTTTCCGATTGCTGCTGTCGATTTGACAAGTGTTGCCAAAGTAACCGAGGTGTTTTCGGGATCCAGCAATCGATCCAACTGACTTCGACTGGTTCCAATTTTGCGTGCCATTTCAGTTTTCGGTATTGATCTTGAAATCATCTCTTGCTCGATCATGCAGGCAATCACTTTTTTGATAGCCGAAGCTTCTGCCTCTTCTTGAATGCCATCTTCTTTCAAGAAATCTTCAAAATTCGAACCCACGTGTTTATTCATTTGGAGCCCCTTAATTTACTTAATCTATCCTTCGCAACTTCTAGTTCACGCTGCGGTGTTTTCTGAGTCTTCTTAATAAAGCCGTGAAGTAAAACCATTTCGCCCTTTTCCAAAGCGAACAAAACTCTGGCAATTCGATTCTCTAGTTTTGATCGAATCTCCCATAGTCCCCCACCCAAATGATCAACCAATGGTAACCCTAAGGGCCAACCCCATTGAACAGCAAGAATATCCGCCCCAACAATTTTCTTATCTGACTCGGGTTTCAAGGCTTTTAGCCATGCTCTAACTGGCTCATCACCAGATGCTTGGCGATAAAAAACGCAATTCAATTTGAATTGCTTAATGAAAACATCACCTTTATCTGATTGTACCTTTTTTGGTACATTCGTCAAGCTGTCTGCACGTATGTTACGAATCACCAACAACCACCCATTTCAAGAACGTCGAGCTTCTTCAGTAACAATTACCTGCATTCAGTTCTATTGCTTTGCCTAACCTCCCCACCCATTTGTAGCCCCCAATTACCCCACCTGAAATAGTTCATTAAACGAAGGTTTCCTGATACATTCGAAACACAAGAACAAACCACACCCGCAATGATCGTTTACACCGCCTGCAAATCGAAATTTCTCGACGACGTGTTAGACGATCAAATTCACGAAGCCATTCACCGTGAATTTCAGCGCAAGCTATTCCGCAGAGCAGGCGAATCAGAAGTAAATTCTTGGCGCAATTCGATGAAAGAAATGCGCCAGGTGTTGAACGACGCCGACATTCCCGGCGACTCGCTGGTATCCATCGAGTACAACATTCCGCTCACCGGCAAACGCATCGACTTTATTTTGACGGGTCGCAATGCCCAGCTAGAGGAATGCGCCGTCATCATTGAATTGAAGCAATGGAGCGACGTTCAAGCCACCCAACAAGATGCGGTAGTGAACACTTGGCTGGGTAAGGGCAACATCAACACGCCCCACCCTTCTTACCAAGCATGGACGTATGCCGCACTCATCGACGATTATTCCGAGGTGGTACAAAACGAACAGGTGCGCCTCAGTGCCTGCGCGTATTTACACAACTTGGACAGTGCCGAGGTTATCAACGACCCTTTTTACAAAGCACACACCGACCGCGCACCCGTATTCATTTCAAAAGACGCGCGCAAGCTTTCCGAGTTTTTAAAAAGGCACGTGAAGTACGGCGATCAGAACGACTTGATGTACCGCATTGAGCACGGAAAAATTCGCCCTTCCAAAAACCTGGCTGACAGCCTGAGCAATATGCTGCTGGGCAATCGCGAGTTTTTGATGATTGACGATCAAAAGCTGGTGTATGAAATGGCGTTGGACTTGGCCCATTCCCGCAATGATTCAAGCAAGCGTGTGCTGATCGTGGAAGGTGGCCCGGGTACAGGCAAATCGGTGGTGGCCATCAACCTGCTCAGCGAATTCACACAGCGCGGCATGGTGTGCCAATACGTCTCTAAAAATGCAGCGCCCCGCGCAGTGTTCGAAGCCAAGCTGACAGGTACATTCAAAAAAACACGCATTGCGAATTTGTTCCGCGGGTCGGGCGGATATGTGGACAACCAAGCCAACCAGTTTGATGTGTTACTGGTGGACGAAGCCCACCGCTTGAATGAAAAAAGCGGTCTATATGGCAACTTGGGCGAGAACCAAATTAAAGAATTGATCCACGCCAGCAAGCTGTGCATTTTCTTCGTGGATGAAGACCAACGCGTTACCTTCAAAGACATTGGCAGCAAAGCGGAAATTCGCAAATGGGCGCAGGCCCTGGGCGCGGTAGTGGTTGAGCAAGAGTTACGATCCCAATTTCGCTGCAATGGCAGCGACGGCTACATTGCCTGGTTAAACCACCACCTACAAATTAAACCCACCGCCAATTTGAATATGGACGGGTTGGATTTCGATTTCAAAATATTCGATTCGCCCACGGCGTTGCACAACGCAATTCGCCAGAAGAACGAAGTGAACAACAAAGCCCGTGTGGTGGCTGGCTACTGTTGGGACTGGAAAAGTAAAAAGAACCCGCAAGCTTTTGACATCGAGTTTCTTGAACACGACTACAAGGCCAAATGGAACCTGGACGACGATGGCAGCACATGGATTATCAAGCCCAATAGCGTGGAGCAAGTGGGTTGCATACACACCTGCCAAGGGTTGGAGCTGGACTACGTGGGCGTTATTGTTGGCCCAGACTTTGTGGTGCGCAATGGCGAAGTGCTTACTAACGCATTCAAGCGCAGCAATATGGACCAAAGCATCAAAGGGTTTAAGGGCGGACTGAAAACAGACCGGGAAAAGAACTTGGCCATGGCCGACGCTGTGATCAAGAACACCTACAAAACCCTGATGACCCGCGGCATGAAAGGATGTTACGTTTACTTTACCGACGAAGAAACACGCACACACTTTCAAACACTGGTGAATGGTTTTGAACACGTGGAGGTGGCACCCATGTTGAACAAATACGAAGGGCTAGACCTACCGATTGTGCAAGCTGGCCAAGAGGCCGCCAACAGCGTGCCAATTTTTGATTTGAAATTCGCCGCCGGGCAGTTTAGCGAATACCAACAAGCTGACACGTTTGACCATGTTGTACTGCCCGCCCACCTGCGCGCAAGTGAAGGATATTTTGTAGCGCGTGTTGAGGGCGATTCCATGAACAAACGCATACCACCCGGCGCATGGTGCCTGTTTCACTTCAACCCACAGGGCACCCGCAACGGAAAGATTGTGGTGGTACAACACCGCCGAATTTCAGACCCTGAACTGGGTGGGCAATACACCATAAAACGCTATAAAAGCGAAAAGCATTTTGGTGAAGATGGCGTAGTGAATAGCGTGGTTGTGTTGACACCAGAATCAACGAATGACAAGCATGAAGCGATTGTGCTGAGTGCTGAGGATGCAGAGGAAATGATTGTGGTGGCGGAGTTTTTGACAGTGGTTTAGTAGAGGGATTAAGGGGGTTACTCTCGGCAAAGATAGGCCATCGCGCTCTCGATAAGTACAGCCCGGTTCGGAGTATCGACTTACCATGTGTTTTTTGTACAGTTTATCCGAGCACAATCCTTAATTCTCCTTCTTCAATAGCTACAACTTGACACTTAACTTATTACAGAAAGTGACATAGATATACAGGCTACAAGTAGTTTTACCTTACATAAATTTGGAAGATCAGAATGAGTCGTTCAGCAGACTACACAATCCAAGGTTTTCTTTACCAGTTTAATCAGACGCTCTCCGAACTATTGCTGGCAGGAGAGAATGACATAATTACCATAGAGGGAATTGTCGAAGATATTGAAGTCGAAAACTTTGATGGAACGAAGGCAATTCAGTGCAAGTACCATGAGACACGCGATAATTACACCCCAAGCATTCTTTACAAACCACTGCTTCAGATGATGAAGCACTTTAAGTCTAATCCAGACGCGAAGATAAGTTATCACCTATTCGCGCACTTTCCCGAAAACCCTCAGATAACCATAACTGCGTTGGAACTCAACAATGCGCTCAAATCCAAAAGTAAGGACTTAAAAAATTTGATAGCCGATGTTGCTGGAGTCGATGTCGATGGCTTTCTTAAGGCTTTCACCATTTCCGTAACACCAAAATACGATGACTTAATGACCAAAAATATCGTTAGCCTTGAAGCTTTTGGTTTCAATAAAGGGGAGGTAGAAATACTTTTTTACCCTAATGCCATTCAAATGATTGCTGATCTAAGCATCAAACATGATGTGAAGCTTAGAAAAATTACGAAGAAAGATTTTTTGGAAACTCTAAGACGGATCAGAACTACCGCGGTATCTCAATGGACGCTTGCATTAAAAACACGACAGAAGATCTTAGAAATACGACGCCAACAGCTTAAAGTAAATTTGAATGCGAATGCACGACTCCGTCACCTTGTCATATTCCCAACATTTTTGGAACAGTTTGATGAACAAATCGTCATCTTCATCAAATCATTCATCGATAAATACAATTTCAAATTAGCGCATACTCACACCCCACTATTTGCGCTAGATATTCCACAAAATAAATTTGATGAAATCGCGGAGCGACTAGTTGAAAAGGATGTCGTGCCGAATCTGGGGCGACCAGTAAAGACATTTGCTGAGACCCACTTCTTCCGCGAGCCGATGGTCCAAAAAGACAAAAAGGAATTCGTACTAAGGCTTATTCGCTGGGAGGATTACAAGAAGCTCACTCACAAAGTCAAAGCTGACGATTTTTTCGTCATTGGCCATGGAGACACCACGGGAATAGACACCAAGGATATAAACCTCGAAGTCCTTGGTGCCGAAAAGTTTGATGAAATCAGGTACCTAATGGGGATAAGTAATGTCTATTAAGATTGGATCAGTGCTCTCATGTGCCCCCGAGGCTATTGTCGTCGCTGTGGATACCCTTGAAGCGTTCGAGAAAAATAAAGAAGGGCTTCAGATTGGCCGCTTCTTAAAAATTGCTCAGGGCAATCACGATTTCACTATTGCTACAATTCGCAATATCAAAGGTACCAATACCCTTGGTGCAGATGGAAAGCAGATTTGGAGCTTTCAGATTGAATGCCAAGCAATAGGTACTTTGGCTGAAAACAAGACATTTGATCGTGGGAGCTTGCTTTTGCCTGTGCCTACCGAACACGTATTCATCGCGGAAAAGGACACCCTGGATCAAATCTTTTCTGCTGACAGCGATCACAACTTCCCACTTGGCAAACTTTCGATGAATAAAACCATCGATTTCTTGATAAATGGCAATAGGTTTTTCAGCAAGCATATTGCAGTTGTTGGCTCGACAGGCTCTGGCAAGTCATGTACCGTCGCAAAAATGCTGCAAGACGTCGTTGGTATTTCCCAGCACAAAAATAACAATAAGGACAGGCAAAACAATTCCCATGTTGTGATATTCGATATCCACGACGAATACACTGCTGCTTTCACTCTTAAAAAAGATGAGGCTTTCACCCTCAGCCGACTCGACATTGACTCACTGCAGCTCCCCTACTGGCTCATGAATTCTGAAGAATTGGAGAGCATGTTCATCGAAAGCAACGAAGCAAATTCTCACAACCAGGTTAGCCAATTCAAGCATGCTGTGGTCTTGAATAAGGAGAAGCATAACCCAGCTGTGAAGGAGGTCACTTACGACACGCCAGTTTATTTTTCGATCGCTGAGGTGTACAACTTCATTGAAAATCTAAATCGTGAAGTTATCGGGCGGTTGCCCGGGGAAGATAAGCCTAAGTTAGCAGACGGAACTTTAGTGAATGATCGGAGAATTTACTTTGATAGGATCCATGACTTCGTCGCTAACTCAGCTGCTGCTGCGACTAAAGCAACTAATGGACCATTCAACGGGGAATTCAACAGATTTGTATCCCGATTGGAGGCCAAATTATCTGATAAGCGACTTCGTTTCCTTTTGAGTTCGAAAAAGGCTGGGGGTCAAGCGCATGTCACAGCAGACTTCGAGGAGTTGATGAAGCAGTTCATTGGCTATATCGACAAGGCAAACGTCACGATTGTAGATTTAAGCGGTGTGCCATTCGAAGTACTTAGCATTACTGTCAGTTTAATTTCTCGCCTGATATTCGACTTTTGCTTCCATTACTCCAAATTGCAACACGCACAGGAAAAGCTGAACGACATCCCAGTTATGCTCGTGTGCGAGGAGGCACATAACTATGTGCCACGAGACAGTCATGCAGCCTATCGGGCTTCTCGCAAATCCATCGAGAGAATTGCAAAAGAGGGTCGTAAATACGGCCTGAGCCTAATGGTGGTGAGCCAGCGACCTTCGGAAGTTTCGGAGACGATATTTGCCCAATGTAATAACTTTATGTCTCTGCGACTAACGAACGACGCAGATCAGAGTTACGTACGCAGACTATTTCCCGACAATGCAAATGCGATTACGGAAATTCTACCGAACTTGGCACCGGGCGAATGCGTTGTAGTTGGTGAGGCCGTACTGCTACCAGCAGTCATAAAGATGCCGTTACCACTTCCTGAGCCGCATTCGCAAAGTGTCAACGTTCATACAGAGTGGAAAGAACAATGGCGTGACGTTGTCTTTTCTAAGGTAATTGAACGTTGGCGAAAATAAATGGAGAAAAGCGTAGGGGTTTCAACGAAAAAATATTTCAGCGAAACAAATCAAAATAATTAATGGACACAAAAATCTAGAGTGCATCATTACCGCAATCAGAGTACGTCTTAGATCCGAATTCAACAATTGAAATTGCAAGAACGACAGCGACAAAATCATCAACTAATAGAACCAAAAAAATGATTGGAAATGAAGCTTAAATCGATCCGACGCTTGAACTTCCAATCGTTCGAAGCTATACCCACCGAAATTCGGCCAAGGGAGATTACTTACCTCATCTATTCTAACAGCTCAGGTGCAGTAAGTCCGTTCTATTAGGAGTGAGCGAACCAACAGACTAGCCGACAAGCCACCCTTCATCTCACATCAACAGAACACATAAATCATTTAGACTAAGCTGCACCTTTGCAACCAACTTTCCCTCGCGCAAGCTTTTTCACCTCAATCAATTTCAATATCTTCCCTCCCGCCCTAATGCGAGCAAGTCTGCCCAGGGCCTCCGCTTCAAATTCAGCTGCTTTTGAATTTGCTTTCATCATCTCTACTCAGCCTATTTGACATCACCACCCCAGCACTAAGCGAAATAAAAAGCCTTCTTGACAAAATTACGCCATGCGTTTAACATCCGTCCTAAGGACGGATGTTAAACGCATGGCAAAGAACATTAAAGCTATTCAACCCGAAAATATAGTCACAACCATTGCTGCGCAGCTGGCCAAACAAACTGGCCCAGCTGTTATTCAGTATGAATTGGCTTGCCTGGTATATCAATGCCTTCCGAATAAAAAATCAACAACCGCAGCCACAAAAAAACAACTCGAAGAAGTTTTAAAACTACTTCAACAATTCCACTTAATACGTCCCATTGAACCCTTTGCAGAAACACGCGGATACCAACTCTTTGGGCATGAACGTAGCACGGCAATTGAACTTGCATGCAGCCTGGATCCTTTCGCGTATGTGTCACACCTTAGCGCAATGGAACACTACGGCTTAACCGACCGCTTCTCGCAGTTGGTTTATTTAACGCGGCCAAAAGCTACTGAATGGGCAGCATTGGCCAAGGCAAAAATGAACCGCGACCTTGGGCAGCAAACTGAAAATTTTCTGAAACTGGGTTATCCAAAACTAATTCGCCCTACTTTTAAAAAACTGTCTGGAATTACTGTGCACCTGCTTGAACGTTCAAACCAGGGCGCCTTTCGCACCACAGCACACAGCAGCCTGCGCGTTGCAACAATTGGTCGGGTTTTTCTGGACATGCTTCGAGAACCCGCTTTGTGCGGCGGTCTGCAACATGTTGTCGACGTTTACACCAACCATGCCAAAAAGTACTTGCTATTTGTTGTAGATGAACTGAACACCCACGGTGCGCCAATTGATAAGGTTCGGGCTGGCTACCTACTGTCCGAGGTTTGCAAGCTTAACCACCCAGCTTTTGCCGACTGGGAAAAGTTTGCACAGCGGGGTGGGTCTAGAAAACTTAACCCTGAGGCAGAATTTGAGCCATTTTTTTCAGATCGTTGGAAGCTATCGATCAACCTGCCCTCTTTATTGAACAACGAGAACACTTTTGAATAAGCAGATTGAAACCCTGAACGTAGCCGAATGGGTTGCCAGCGCACCCTTACAGCAACAAGCTTTTCGGGAGGCTGTTCATATTGTGTTGTCTGCAATCGGTAGCAGCGCGCCCCTTCGAACGCAAATGGTGATGAAAGGTGGCATGTTAATGGCCATTCGCTACAACAGCACCCGCTTCACCCGCGACGCCGATTTTTCTACCACGGCACTTTACCAACAAGGAAACGAGAAAGAATTGACTGAAGAACTTGAAGCCCAAATTCAGTACTTCAACCAACTACTTTCTTACAACACCCACTGCACCATTCAATCTTCGAAAATAAACCCACCTGGCAACAACCGCACTCACCCTACACTTAACCTGCGAATTGGATATGCAGCACCAAGCAACCCATCTGCCATGCGCCGCCTAATTGCAAAGCAGTCCCCACAAATTGTCGAAATTGATTTCAGCTACAACGAGGCAGTACTGGATATTGAAATGCTTCGGCTTAGCGACCTTGACGAACTGCATGTGTATAGCTTGGTCAATTTGATGGCAGAGAAATATCGGTCGCTGCTGCAGCAACCCATCCGGAAAAGAAACCGGTATCAAGATGTTTACGACCTTTACTTTCTGATCGAGAACGCACCGCTCACTGGCCATAGGGAACACATCGATTTACTGGAATGCATACAAACAACTTGCACCACCAAAGGAATTGAAGCCACAACAAACAGCCTGAGAGACCCAGCCGTGCAAAACATGGCGGCGGATGGCTACCGCACTCTTGCAAACGACATTCAAGATAACCTGCCCGAATTTGATTTAGCGTACTTCAAGGTATGCGAGTTTTACGAAAAGCTACCATGGCAAAAATCTGAAAACTAAATATAAGGGGAGGCTCCATCCCCCTTGCCTTTTCGAAAAACCGCTTCATTTCTACCCCTTAAAACCTTTCACGCATACTGCGGCTTGCCTCGTTTTTATTTTGCTGCCGCATGAACACCCAAGCCCGCACATTTCACGAAGACCACCTGACGCGCAAAGCGCAATCGCTACAACTCGCCTACACCCGTGCGCTGAATAGCCACGATGGTTCAGCGCCGCTATACCTGCATCAGGAAATGGATTTTCTCGGCCACTTCGAGCCCGATGCCCAAGTTAGCCTGGCGATGGTGCCCGAGGTAATGCAGCAAGACCCTGTGGCTGGGGTCATGCTGATGACCTCGCAATTGAACACACAGCAAACCAGTACGCTGGTAAGTGCATTTGAAAAGGGCACAGTGAGCGCTGCCTTGCTTGCTCAGTTATTTGGTGTAACCAACTTGCCCGGCAACTTGGCCAATTTAATTGAAGCTGCAGCCAAAGCGCGCTTTACTTCAAAAATGAAAACCGAATTGCGAGCCACACTGGCCAGCGGTAAACCGCGCACGGTGAAACTTGGCAACGGTGTGGAACTGAAAGCCGTGGGCCTTAAAGGCTCCAACCAGTTTGGCAAACACGCCGACGTGCTTATCCGGGTTCGTCAAACCAACGCCAAACAAATTACCTTGCTGGAGAAAAACCAGTTCGAAAAAATCAGTAAGAACATGAGCACTAAATCAATGGGGCCCAATGCATTCAAATATGACAAGGTACTCAGCTTGAGCAAGCAAGCCTCAGATGAAATGTGGGAGTTGCGCAGGCTTACAGGATCATCTTTTCTGGGCTCCGCGAGAGTGGGTGGTGTTCTAACGTTCGGCCCCACATTGATCAACGACGTGATGACCAACTACAACCACAACGCAAAGCTGGATCAAAAATTCAACTACATGCAATTCGCAGTGGATAGCGCCAAGAATCAAACTGGAAATGTTGCGGCTTTGGTAGGTGGGCTCGCATTTGCAAAAGTCGCGGTAGTGGCTTTAGGTATGGCTGGCTTTACTGTCGCAGGTGCACCTCTCGTACTTATCGGGCTAGGTGCTGGCGTTTTGATCGGAGTTGCTTATAACCTGTCTAGCGCGCCGAATCATATTGAGCAGAAAGCGAAAGCTTTTTTCGGGGCAAATTAAGCATGATTAAATCCTACCTCCCCTTCAATGATTTTTTTACCTCTTCCTTTTGCCTCGCGTTCTTCTATGCCTATGGGGTTGTAGTTCCGTTAGCCTACTTATTTGACCTTTCCGAACAGGCTATCACCGCATTATTCGCAACCGTTAGCTTGCTCGTGATTTCAGTTTTGTATTACGTCGTGTTTGTTGCACAGGTCAACATTGCAAATGCTCTCAAGCTTTCAATCTTTATTCTCCCAATCACATGCCTGACAACTTTTCCTGAAGTCTTGGGCATGGTACTAGACGCTCCAATTTTTCTGAGCAACGAATCCCGTTACTTCAACTCTTGGTACGCACTTGCTGTCGCAACAATCAGTTACATCTGGGCCTTAATTGATACAAACGTACAGATCAACAAAGGCAAAGTTGACATTCGGAAGCCCATCGAACTATGGACTATTAACGTCTATCTTGCAGATCATTCTTTTGAGGACAGAGACAAACAAAAGAGCCTAACTGCATTGGTCATAACCTGGGTTTTGATTGGGGTCATGATGATCTACGTTTTTGTTCTGCCAACAATTACCACAGAACCAGATGATCTAAAACTATTACTCGCCAAGGTTGGGGCGATGATACCCACAGCTGCCTTGGTTGGCATCCTCTTCATGTTTATGGGACAAACAACCAGTGTGATGAGACTAGAACGCGAATTGGGTAATCCACTTACCTTTCGAAATCATCATTTGCGTATGAAATGGCGCCACGACTACGTGAAGTACCACCTGCCCGCCCCAATCCGCAAACTTAACCTGAGGCTGTTCAACCAACATGTGGAGGAGTATGAACGCCTCCAGAACGAAGTTAAATCTTCACGCACTTAATACAATTAAAACCGGCGGTGACAGCAGCACCGCCCGTGCCATCACCATTCTGCGGTTTGTATTCTTCCTGATACTCTGTGAACGCGAAGGTGACCACTTCTAGGTCACCATCGTCACCTGCGCCCAGCGAAATATCAATGTCACTCACAATCACGTCTTTGAAAGTAATGCGCAAATATTCAAGCGGAACAAGGCCAGATTTTCTCTTGGTCAACACCATGGTGTCGTAAAGCTGACCGATACAGGTTTGTGCATGCAGCGTGGGGGAAGCACGGTCTACGCGCTTTTCAACACGTAAAGATTTCACTTCCGCGCGCCCTGCTGGGGCCAACACGCCACCATTGGCACCCACCGCCACTTGCATGCCCCAACGTGCACTTAGCAGCTCCATTTCGCCCGCGTGCTTCAAGTCAACCGACTCGCCTTTCACATTGCCCAATTTCAAAAACAGATCTGCTGACATGGTGCCCCAACTCCAAGAATTTAAATAATCGGGAAGTGTAGTCAGCCAGCGATAGAGGGTAGAAATTTAGGTTGCTGCCACCCACTCAGGGTGATACTTGAAAGGCCCAATAAAAAAGCAGCCCGAAGGCTGCTTTCTTTTACATCACGGCATGCAACTGAAAGATTAATCCCAGCTCAACGCACCGCCAGTTTGGTACTCAGTTACACGGCGTTCGAAGAAGTTGGTTTCTTTCTTCAAGTCCATCATTTCGCTCATCCATGGGAATGGGTTGGTTGCGCCTTCGTACAAGGTGCCCAAGCCAATCTGGTTGGAACGGCGGTTGCAAATAAACTTCATGTATTCCATAAACTGGGCAGAATTCAAACCCAACACGCCGCGTGGCATGGTGTCTACGGCATACGCGTGTTCAAGTTCAACAGCCTTGCGGAACATGGCCTTGATCTCTTCCTTGAACTCGGGTGTCCACAGGTGTGGGTTTTCCAGTTTCACGGTGTTGATCAGGTCGATACCGAATGTGCAGTGTGCAGACTCGTCGCGCAAAATGTACTGGAACTGCTCGGCAGCACCAATCATTTTGTTTTGGCGGCCCAGCGCCAGAATTTGCACAAAGCCTACGTAGAAGAACATGCCTTCCATAATGCAGGCAAAAGCGATCAGGCTCTTCAGCAATGTTTGGTCTGCTTCAAGCGTGCCGGTTTTGAATGACGGGTCAGTCAACACATCAATGAACGGCAGCAAGAAATCGTCTTTGGCCTTGATGCAGGAAATTTCGTTGTACGCGTTGAATGTTTCCGCTTCAGGAATACCCAGGCTTTCTACAATGTATTGGTAAGCATGGGTGTGAATGGCTTCATCAAACGCTTGGCGCAGCAAAAACTGGCGGCACTCGGGCGCTGTAATGTGGCGGTAGGTACCCAGCACAATGTTGTTGGCAGCCAGTGAATCGGCTGTTACAAAAAAGCCCAGGTTACGCTTCACGATCAGGCGTTCGTCTTCGGTCAAACCGTTGGGGTCTTTCCAAAGCGCAATGTCGCGGTCCATGTTGATTTCTTGCGGCATCCAGTGGTTGGCGCACTGGCTCAGGTACTTTTCCCAAGCCCACTTGTACTTGAAGGGCACAAGCTGGTTCACATCGGTGGTGCCGTTAATTACGCGCTTGTCGGCGGCGTTTACACGGCCAGCCTTTGCACCTTCAGCCGCAGGTTGCTGCACCACAGGGCGCGCAGCTTGCTGATACAAACCCTGGCTGGCTGCAGGCGCAGCAAAACCCGAAGCCACAGAACCCATGGCAGGCATGGCAGGCTTGGCCGCTGCTGCTGTTTTGCCCATGGTTGCATCAAATTCATCGTCCCAAGACAGCATATTTTCTAACTCCTTAACTAATACACTGTATAAAGTCACAGTGTCATTATGTTCATTTTTATTCACTTGGGCAAGTCTTGGTCACTTGCCCAAATCGCTGGTCTTTTATTCAAACTTTACTGGCAAGCTTCGCACTCGTCGAAGCCCGCATCGCCTGGGCGCATGGTGCACACCTTGCCTTCAATTTCTTGCTCAGGCAGGTTAGGCACCAAGCCAGTGGCCGGGGCTGATGTAAACGCAGCAGACGCACCGCCTTCCGCATTCACGGAATTCAACTCACCGCCTGCCAAGGTTGATTTCTCAGCATGCGTGGCACCAATAGTGCGCAGGTAGTAAGTGGTTTTCAAACCGCGAATCCAGGCCAGTTTGTACGTGTCGTCCAAACGCTTGCCGCTGACACCCGCCATGTAAATGTTCAAGCTTTGGCCTTGATCAATCCATTTTTGGCGACGGGCTGCAGCTTCAACCAGCCAGCGTGGGTCCATTTCAAACGCTGTGGCGTACAGGCGCTTCAGGTCTTCTGGAATCCGGTCAATCTTCATGACCGAACCGTCGAAGTACTTCAGGTCAGAAATCATCACTTCGTCCCAAATGCCCAAGCGCTTCAAGTCGCGCACCAAGTGTTCGTTCACGATCGTGAATTCACCACTCAGGTTCGACTTCACATACAGGTTCTGGAATGTGGGCTCAATGGAAGCCGCTACACCAATAATGTTGGAAATGGTTGCCGTGGGCGCAATGGCCACGCAGTTCGAGTTGCGCATGCCGTGCTTCTTGATGCGTGCGCGCAGTGCGTCCCAGTCCATACGGCTGCTTGTATCCACTTCAACATAACCGCCACGCTCTTCTTCCAGCAGCTTCAGTGAATCCAAAGGCATGATGCCCTTGTCCCACAGCGAGCCCTTGAAGGTGCTGTAAGCACCGCGTTCGGCCGCCAACTCAGTCGAGGCTTCGTAGGCGTAGTAGCAAATGGCTTCCATGCTTTCATCGGCGAATTCAACTGCATCACGGGATGCATAAGGCTTGCGCATCATGTGCAGTGCATCCTGGAAGCCCATCATGCCCATGCCCACAGGGCGGTGACGCAGGTTGGAATTGCGCGCCTTGGCCACTGCGTAGTAGTTGATGTCGATCACGTTGTCCAGCATGCGCATGGCCACGCCCACAGTTTTCTGCAGCTTCTCGTGGTCTAGCACCAGCTCGCCGTTGTCGGCGGGCTTCAGGTGACGCGTCAGGTTCACGGAGCCCAGGTTACACACCGCAATTTCATTCTCGTTCGTGTTCAGGGTAATTTCTGTACACAGGTTGGACGAGTGCACCACGCCCACGTGTTGCTGGGGGCTGCGAATGTTGCAAGGGTCTTTGAACGTAATCCAGGGGTGACCGGTTTCAAACAGCATGGAGAGAATCTTTCTCCACAGCTTGGCTGCTTCCACGGTTTTGAACAATTTCAAATCGCCACGGGCAGCCTTCTCTTCGTAACCCACGTAGGCTTTTTCGAAGGCTTTGCCGTACAGGTCGTGCAAATCGGGGCAATCGGATGGGCTGAACAGGGTCCAGTTACCACCTTCCATTACACGCTTCATGAACAGGTCAGGAATCCAGTTCGCGGTGTTCATGTCATGCGTGCGGCGGCGGTCGTCGCCAGTGTTCTTGCGCAATTCCAGAAACTCTTCAATGTCCATGTGCCAGGTTTCAAGGTAGGCACACACCGCGCCTTTGCGCTTGCCACCTTGGTTCACGGCAACAGCCGTGTCATTCACCACTTTCAGGAATGGCACAACACCTTGTGACTTGCCGTTGGTGCCCTTAATGTGGCTGCCCAAGGCACGAACAGGCGTCCAGTCGTTACCCAGGCCGCCAGCAAACTTGCTCAACAGCGCGTTTTCTTTGATGCCTTCATAGATATCGTCAAGGTCGTCACCAATGGTGGTGAGGTAACAAGAAGACAACTGCGAACGAATGGTGCCGCTGTTGAACAATGTGGGCGTAGAGCTCATGAAGTCGAATGTGGACAGCACTTCATAGAATTCAATGGCGCGTGCTTCGCGATCCACTTCATTTAAGGCCAGGCCCATGGCCACGCGCATGTAAAACGCCTGTGGCATTTCAATGCGGGTGCCTTCTACGTGCAGGAAGTAGCGGTCGTACAGGGTTTGCAGACCAAGGTAATCGAACTGCAAATCGCGTTCGTACTTCAGGGCCGCGCCCAATTTCTTCATGTCAAACTGGGCCAGGCGATTATCGAGCAGGCCAGCGGCAATGCCTTTCTTGATGAACTGGGGGAAGTACTCGGGGTACACCTGCGCCATTTCATCTTGCGCAATTTCGCGGCCAATAATTTCACGGCGAATTGTGTGCAGCAACAGGCGCGATGTAACCAGCGTGTAGCTGGGTTCATTCTCGATCATGGCGCGTGAGGCCAAAATCGCAGACTTGAAGACTTCGTCGATTTTCACGCCGTCGTACAGATTCTTCAGGGTTTCTTTCTGCAGGTGTGCAACGTCAATTTCATTCAAGCCAACGGCAGCACTCTCAATCAACGCTTTCAGTGCTTCAACATCGAGGGGGCGCTTGATGTCGCCGTCCATTACATTCAGAGCATGCTGCTCGGCTTGCTCAACCTGCTTGGCTGCGCGTTCTTGCGCACGGCGCTCGCGGTACAACACATAGGCGCGAGCCACTTCAGCTTCACCAGAGCGCATCAGGGCCAGCTCAACCTGGTCTTGAATGTCTTCAATGTGGAAAATACCACCGGAAGGCTGGCGACGAACCAAGGCATTCACCACGCTGCCGGTCATCTGTTCAACCAGTTCACGAATGCGTGCAGAAGCAGCACCCTGGCCACCATTCACTGCCAGAAATGCTTTGGTCATGGCCACGGCAATTTTGCTGGGCTCAAAACCAACCACGGCACCATTTCGGCGAATAATTTTGTAGTTTGAGTACGCGCTGTCAACCACAGGCGCTGCACCAGCAGGCTTAGAGGTGGACAAGGGCGCATCAGTTGCCAAATTGCTCGCCAAATCTGAGGTTCCATGGCTAGTTAGCATGCATCTTTCTCCTGGAATAAACGTGTTCTTGAGGGTTTGTTTTTGTAGTGGGGTAAAACTGGCAACCACTATATCTTGTGTTTTGTATGTGGCTTGGAACTAATTGTAGTGGTCGAAACACGATTTGGCAAACACTTTCTTATCCCCAACTTGTGCACAGAGTTATCCCCTGTGAACAACTTGTGGACAAGCATGGGATAACCGCAGTGCAACAAAAAAACGGCCTTTTAAAGACCGTTAATCTGAAGTTCGTAGGTGTTTGATTTGCGTAGACCTTTCCAGTCAAAGAAGGGTCCGGGGTCGGTTTTCCGGGTGGGTGCTATCTCGCTGTGCGCCATTGCATATTTCAGTGGATAACGTGCTTGTAACTCCAAAGCAAGGCGCTTCAGGCTGGCGTATTGGGTTTGCTCAAACGGGGTGTAAATATCGCCCAGCAACTCAATGCCGATTGAAAAATGATTGAAATTACTGCGGTCCATTGCGGCTGAAATTCCGGCATGCCAGGCCCGTTTTTCACACGAGACAAATTGAGTCACAGACCCATCCCGATCAATCAGAAAATGAGAGGACACATGCAGGCCGATCAACTCGCCAAACGAGGCATGGGAATGGCAATCGAGCCGATTCAAAAACAGGTCGGTGATTAAGGCGGAGTCTCGCCCACGCTCGGGCAAGCTGATGCAATGAACAACCAGGGTATCCACCACAGTGCCCATGGGGCGCGCATCCTGATTGGGGCTTTGCAGGCGGTGTACCCAGTCTTCTTCAATCCAGCCTTCGTCCAGCCACATGGCCTGCCCCTTCGTTAGCGAACTTTCTCTCCGGCCGCCTTGGCATGCTCCATGCCGCAATAAAAGCGCCCCTGCATCATCACGCCCTCAGACATGGGGCTGTAAGCGCCGCAATGCTGGCAAGGCATGATCTCTTCCTGGGTTTTACGGCCCAGATTGCCTTTTTGTTTAACGTCTACACCGGGTTTTTCACCCAATTGTTTGCGCTGCCAGCTTTTGAAAAGAATCCAGGCCACCAACGCCAGGCCCAGGAAAAACAGAATACGACCCATCAAACTGCCCTTTTCAAAATAAATTCCAGCACAAACTGGGTACCAAAATAAGCCAATACCAACACCGCATAGCTGCCCAAACACCAGCGCAAAGCCACTTTGCCACGCCAGCCAAATACCACACGCCCGCCCAGCAATACCGCGAATGAACACCATGAAATGATGGCGAACAGGGTTTTGTGATCAAATCGCCAACTGCTGCCGCTCCACTCTTCAGAAAACAGAAAACCTGTGATCAGGGTGAGCGACAACAACACAAAGCCCGCCCAAAGCTGCCGGAACAGAATCGACTCCATGGTGAGCAGCGAGGGCAATTGATCCAGAAGCCGTTCCCGCAGCACGCGGTTTTCCTGATTAGACGCCACAGGCTGGTGCAGGGCTTTTTCCTGAAAGGCCATCACGATGCCATGGGCAGCCGCAATACCCAACAAACTATAGGCTGCCAGTGCAATCAACAGGTGCAACTGAAACAAATGATCGCCAGCCATGCGAATTGCAGCGTCTTCGCCCATCCACAGTGGAAGCAAAAACACCACGGCACACAGCGGAAACACAATTAACTCAAGCAGTGGCACACGGTTGAAAAAACTTTCAACAAAGGCGACCAAGGAGGCCAGCCAGGCCACGCACATCAAGCCAAGAACAAAACCGAAGTGCATGCCATCGGTTTGAAACAACAGGGTGCCCAACAAATAACCCGACACCAGCAACGCCAAAGCAACCAACGCACGGTTTAACCCTGCAGGTGCAGACCATTTGCCGAAAACGTTCAGCGCCGCCAATCCACCCGAGGCGGACAGCAGCGGCACTGCGAGCGCGTACAATATTGTGTTGTTCATACCAATCAGTTTACTCGATTCATAGCACGAGTCAGGGGCACCATACGATGTTTGAAAACCTCTCCGATCGCCTAACGCGCGTTGTCAAAAATATCAAAGGCGAAGCCCGCATTACCGAGGCCAACACGCAGGAAATGTTGCGTGAAGTTCGCTTGGCGCTTCTGGAGGCCGACGTGGCCCTGCCCGTGGTGAAAGAGTTCATCAATCAGGTGAAGGAACAGGCGCTGGGCGAGGAAGTGCTGAACAGCTTAACCCCCGGCCAAGCCCTGGTGGGCATTGTTCACAAGCAGCTAATCAAGCTGATTGGCGAGAAAACAGAAGAAATCAACCTGGCCGCGCAGCCCCCGGTGGTGATTTTGATGGCAGGTTTGCAAGGTGCTGGTAAAACAACCACCACCGGCAAGCTGGCCAAGTATTTAAAAGACAACCTGAAAAAGAAAGTGCTGACCGTTTCAGCCGACGTGTATCGCCCTGCGGCGATTGAACAGCTAAAAACAGTCAGCGGGCAGGCAGGCGCCGAGTTCTTTCCTTCCGACATCACTCAAAAACCAGTCGACATTGCCTTGGCGGCGCTGAACCACGCCAAACGCCAGTTTTTTGATGTGCTGATTCTGGACACGGCAGGCCGCTTGGGCATTGATGAAGCCATGATGAATGAAATCAAGGCTTTGCATGCAGCAGTTAACCCGACTGAAACCTTGTTTGTGATCGATGCGATGTTGGGTCAGGATGCCGCCAACACTGCCAAGGCCTTCAACGAAGCCCTGCCCCTGACCGGCGTGGTACTCACCAAAATGGACGGCGATGCGCGTGGGGGTGCCGCCCTTTCCGTGCGCCAAATTACGGGCAAACCCATCAAATTCATGGGTGTGGGCGAAAAGCTGACTGGCTTTGAGAAATTTCACCCCGACCGTGTGGCGGGCCGAATTCTGGGCATGGGCGACATCGTTTCCTTGGTGGAAGAGGCCAAAAAAGGCATTGACCAGCACGAAGCGGAAAAACTCGCCAAGAAACTGAAAAGTGGCAAGGCTTTTGATTTAAACGACTTTTTGGCGCAAATCAGCCAGATGCGAAACATGGGTGGCCTGCAAGGGCTGATGGACAAATTGCCCAGCCAACTGATGAAAGGTGCGGGCGATGTGGATGCCACCGCCGCAGAAAAGCAGATGAAGCGCACCGAAGCCATTATTTTCTCAATGACCATTGCCGAACGCACCAAGCCCGATATTTTGAAAGCTTCCCGCAAGCGCCGCATTGCTGCGGGTGCGGGCGTGCAGGTTCAGGAAGTAAACCGCTTGCTGAAACAGTTTGAGCAAATGCGCGACATGATGAAGAGCATGCAGAAAGGCGGACTGGCCAAGTTGATGAAAAAAATGGGTGGCGGCGGAAAAGGCGGCTTCCCTGGAGGCGGCATGCCACCGGGTGGCGGGTTTCCAGGCATGTAATCAACTGCGGATTCAGGCCCAATCGTCTTGGGTTCCGATCTCTCGCCAGAAAACCTGTATTCCCCTTGCTGAGCCTTGCGATGCCTGAGAACGACCCTCCTAAACTGCGGGTCGGGTCCGTTCTCTGTCGCCCATGCTGGGCAACACCGGCCCTGCTCGGCACGCAAGGGCAGGTTTTCTTGAAGGCGAGGCGATCGAAACACCGCCGCCGATTGGGAGCTGAACTTGCAATGGGTCGCACGATGACCAGTCAGAAAACTTGCCGGCTTGGCGCGCCGAGACTAACGATCGCGCCTTGGCGCGAAAGCCAAGACCCGACCGTTACTTTTGGAGGGCTTGGCTTAGTGCAGGCTCAAGACGACAAGCCGAAATGCCAAGTTTTCGGGCAGCGGTGACCCTTCAAGTTCAGCTCCCACGTCACCGGTCCAGTGCGACACAAACAACCCACGCGGAGTGGGCAATAAACCGAAACGGCGAACCTTCAAGTTCAGCTCAAAAGTCACCCGCAATGCGCGGCGCAGGCTTCGGGGGTTCAACATAGCTGTAGCCCCAATTGCGATCCAAACGGTCATACACCAGATTCGGGTAGGTCATTTTCCCAAGGCTGCCGTTGTAACGCCCCAGGGCCCGGTCCAGATTGCCTTTTTCAATGTCGAGGTAATGCCGCAAAATAAGGCAGCCATAGCGAATATTCACGCGCGGCTCAAACAACTCCCGAGAACTTCCGCTGGACAATACATCAGTCCAAAACGGCATCACCTGCATCAAACCAATGGCCCCGGCATGGCTCACCGCATCGGCACGGAAGTTACTTTCAACCTCAATTAAAGCGAAAATAATTTGAGGATCAATGCCAACTCGTTGCGCCTCATAGCGAATAATCTTGATGAGCTCTGTTCGCTGGGTGAAATCAGGTACACGGCGGGCCAGGCGGCGTGACATGTCGGCCATCCAGTCGATACGGTGGCTTACGGAATCAAAAATTGGACGTGGTGCCGCAGGGGCATTCAAGGCGGTACGAAGCGCCAGGCGCACATGGTCTGCCATGGGTTCGTATTGCTGATTGGCAAAGACCGGTGAACCAACACCGGTCGCAGCCACTACAACCGCAACAAGCACAAACACCCGGCGGGCACTGCGCACCAACCGGGCAAACGGATTACAAACTGACTTGCCTGCTGGCAAGCTCAACACACAACTGCTCAAAAATTTCCCCAACTTCAACATCGCGCTTTTCAACCTTGCCATCGCGGGACTGAAACTCTACTTTGCCCTCTTTCAGGCCACGGTCACCCAAGGTAACCCGCAGCGGCACGCCAATCAACTCCCAATCTGCGAACATCACGCCTGGGCGCTCATCGCGGTCGTCCAGCATCACATCCACGCCAGCATCTTTCAGCATCTGATAAAGCTTGTCGGCCTGCGCCTTCACTTCGTCGCTTTTCTTGTAGCCGATTGGGCATAAGACCACTTCAAAAGGCGCTATGCTCAATGGCCAAATAATGCCGCGATCGTCGAAATTTTGCTCAATGGCAGCACCCAAAATACGGGTAACACCAATGCCATAGCAGCCCATTTCAATCACTGCTGGCTTGCCGTTTTCTTCCAAAAACTTGGCTTGCAGGGCTTCCGAGTACTTGGTGCCCAAATAGAACACGTGGCCCACCTCAATACCACGACACATGGCCAGCACACCTTTGCCGTCTGGCGAGGGATCGCCTTCAACAACATTTCGAATGTCGGACACCTCGGGCTCGGGTAAGTCACGCCCCCAATTCACGCCCGCGTAGTGATAGTCTGCGGCGTTGGCACCGCATACAAAATCACCCATGGCGGCGACGCTGCGGTCAGCCACCACCCGCACATCTGGCGACAAGCCAACTGGGCCCAAATAACCTGGTTGGGTGCCAAAAGCAGCCACAATTTCAGCTTCAGTGGCCAGGCGCAGTTCCTGAACGCCCGCCAGTTTGCCCAACTTGATGTCGTTTACCTCGTGGTCACCGCGCACCAACGCCAATACAATTTGTACCTTCTTGACTGGCTTGGTTTCATCTTTTTCCAGGTACTCATTGGCAAACACCACACTTTTAACAGTTGCGGTCAAAGCCAGCCCCAACTGCGCAGCTACTGCTTCGCAGGTCGAATTGCCGGGGGTGTGTACCTTGTCCATGGTCTTGCTGGCGACTGGGCGTTGCGCGGTGCACACGGCCTCAGCCAATTCAACGTTGGCGGCATAGTCTGAACTGGGGCAGTATGCAATTGCATCTTCACCTGTGTCGGCGATCACATGAAACTCGTGGCTGCGGTTGCCGCCAATTGAACCGGTGTCTGCATTCACAGCCCGGAAGTTCAAACCAAGGCGGGTGAAGATACGGCGGTAAGCGTCGTACATCACATCATAGGTTTTCAGGGCGGCTTCTTGCGTGCGATCAAAAGAATAGGCGTCTTTCATCACGAATTCGCGACCACGCATCACACCAAAACGGGGACGAATTTCATCTCGAAACTTGGTTTGAATCTGGTACAGGTTCAGTGGCAGTTGTCGGTAACTTTTCACTTCCTTGCGCACCACGTCGGTGATCACTTCCTCGTGCGTCGGGCCAATCACATAATCACGATCGTGCCGGTCTTTCATGCGCAACAGCTCGGGGCCGTACTTTTCCCAACGGCCGCTTTCCTGCCACAGCTCGGCAGGCTGAACGGCTGGCATCAGCAACTCAAGCGCGCCAGCGCGGTTCATTTCTTCGCGAACAATATTTTCCACTTTGCGAATTGAACGCAGACCCACAGGCATGTAGGTGTAAATGCCACCGGCCAAGCGCTTGATCATTCCAGCCCGCATCATCAGTTGATGGCTGATCACTTCTGCGTCAGCAGGGGCTTCTTTCAGGGTATTCAAAAAAAACTGGGTGGCGCGCATTTGCAAAAAACTCGTGAGTAATGAATTGGTTAGAACTGCGATTGTACTTTTATCCGCTCGCAGCGCGGATACCCTAGGTGTACAAACGCAGGCGGGTGCTTATAATGACTCTAAATTGTAAAGAAATCTGCGGGGCGCGTATGCTTGATAAAGAAGGCTACCGTCCCAACGTCGGCATTATTTTGACCAATTCCCGAAAGCAGGTCTTTTGGGGTAAGCGAATTCGTGAACATTCCTGGCAATTTCCGCAGGGCGGAATTAAACATGGTGAATCGCCTGAACAAGCCATGTACCGGGAACTCCACGAAGAAGTTGGCTTGTTGCCAGAACATGTTGAAATTATAGGAAGAACCAGGAATTGGCTGCGGTACACCGTGCCTGATCACTGGATTCGACGGGAATGGCGGGGAAGCTACAAGGGCCAGAAACAAATCTGGTTTTTGCTGAAATTGGTTGGAAGGGATTGTGATGTCAGCCTGCGGGCTACTGAACACCCCGAATTTGATGCCTGGCGTTGGAACGAGTATTGGGTTCCACTTGAAAACGTAATTGATTTCAAACGGGAAGTGTACAAACAAGCATTGGGAGAGTTGGCCAAACTGCTGTTTTCCAGAAATGACCCAAGGCGACTGCCTAGGGGCGACCACTGGGAGCCTGCTGTTAAAACCGAAGAAACCCAAGAAAAACCTGAGTCGACATAAAAAAACGCGAACCACCAGGTTCGCGTTTTTTTTATTCTATTGCCTATCCAGCAGGGGTTTCAATGCACCCAACACTTTTGCAGCGTCTTCCAGGTGTGGATAGTGCCCCAAACCTGCCAATCGAATGGTTTGTTTGCCGGGTACCAGTTCTTCAAAGCGCTGCACCATGTGCTCGCCGGAAATCGGGTCTTCAACGCCATCAATCAACGCAAAGGGCATGTCGGCTTTTTGCAAGGCTTCTACCCAACGGTCACGGTTTTCGCGCCTTTCGCGCATGTACTGAATCAACAGGTGCATGCACAAGTTGCCTTTCTTGTGGGCCATCAACGTCCAGGCCGCATCAATATCAGCATCGCTTAATCCCGCCGAGCACACGCTGCGCAGGCTGGCAGACAGCTTTTCCTTTTTCATGAATCGGGTGAACACAAACCCGAAGGGACTGAGGAGCAGTTTTTGAACCAGAATGGCTCGGTGTGTTTCGGGGAAGAGGCCGCCGTTCAGCATCACCACTCGCTTTAAGCGAAAACCCAGTTTTCCCTCAGCATGGCGGGCCAGCAACTCCTGGCCCACGGTGTCGCCCACATCGTGCGTAATCATTGTGCATTCATCCACACCTTTGCTTTTCAACAATGCTTCTGCAATGTCGGCCTGGTTAAAAATGGAATGCTGCCAGGTGCGCGGCTTGTCGGAATAGCCATAGCCCAGCATGTCGAATGCGATCAAACGATGAGTTTCGGCCAGATCAGGCCACAGCAAATGAAAGTCGTAACTGGCGGTTGGAAAACCATGAATAAGCAGCAAGACTGGTTTATTGGATGCCGCTGTGTCTTGCACAAAGATGGAGTGGCCTTCCCAGTCGAAAAACTGCCCGCTGTTTTTCCACATCGACAGCTCCATCAGCCCACTCCTTCCTTGCAAATTTGTTGTGTCAGGCCAATACCACCATGTTGTCTCGGTGTATCAACTCAGGTTCATCCAGATAACCAAGGATGGACTCTATCGCGCTGGTGGGTTGCTTGGCAATTTTTTTAACCTCGGCGGCTGCATAATTTACCAAGCCACGTGCCACTTCCTCGCCCTCTGGGCTCAGGCAGGCTACCACGTCACCTCGCTGGAAATTGCCCTGGCAACCTGTTACGCCAATGGGCAACAAACTGCCTTTTTTCTTGCGCAAAGCATCGGCCGCGCCTGCGTCCAACAACAGCGAACCTTTCAATTTCAAATGGTCGGCCATCCACTGTTTTCGCGCCGCCAAGCGACCCAGTGGGGCTTTCAGGTAAGTGCCCACCGGCTCACCCTTCATCAGGCGAACCAGCACATTAGGCTCATGACCGCTGGCAATGACCGTGGCCGCGCCACTTCTTGCAGCACGTTTGGCTGCGAGAATCTTGGTGATCATGCCGCCGGTACCCACACTGCTGCCCGCACCACCTGCCATTTTCTCAAGCTCGGGGTTGCCCGCAGTTTCCTCATGAATGAATTTGGCGTCAGGGTTCTTGCGAGGGTCGGCACTGTACAGGCCAACCTGGTCGGTCAAAATAACCAAGGTGTCGGCTTCAACCAGGTTGGTGACCAGTGCGCCCAGGGTGTCGTTGTCACCAAAGCGAATTTCGTCGGTCACGACTGTGTCGTTTTCATTGATGATGGGCACTACTTTGTGGCCCAACAAGGAATACAGGGTAGAACGTGCATTCAGGTAGCGTTCGCGATCGGCCAAATCTGCGTGGGTCAACAACACTTGCGCACACACCAGGCCATGTTCAGCAAAGCAAATTTCGTAGGCGTGTACCAAACCCATTTGCCCCACCGCCGCAGCAGCTTGCAGCTCATGAATTTCTTTGGGGCGTTTGGCCCATTTCAGGCGTTTCATGCCCTCGGCAATTGCGCCTGAAGAAACCAGCACCACCTCACAACCTTGATTGGTCAATTCCGCGATTTGTGCCGCCCATGCACGAATGGACTCCATGTCCACACCCTTGCCACCCTTGGTAACAAGCGAGCTGCCAACTTTGACCACCACACGTTGATTTGCCAGAGATTTCTCTGCCACGAAAATTACTCCTGATCGTCGCCAGTTTCTTGAGGATTGATGAGTGTACCTGTGCTTTCGCGAAAGCGTGCATCAGGCTCGGGTGGAAATTCCACTTGCATTTGCTGCACCAGGTTCTCGTACACAGAGCGCATCAGGTTGGCCGTATTCTCACCGGTCAAACTTGAAATGGGGTGAACCTGCCCTTGCCAACCGGTCTTCTCGCGATATCGGGTTACAAAATCGTCGATTTTGGCTTTCCGGTCTTCTTCAGCGATCATGTCGATTTTGTTCAACACCAACCAGCGGGGTTTGGCCCACAGGTCTTCATCGTATTTTCGCAGTTCTTCGACAATGGCCGCGGCCTCGTAAACCGGGTCTACGTTGTCGTCAAACGGGGCCAAATCAACAAGGTGCAACAGCACGCGTGTGCGACTTAAGTGCTTCAAAAACTGGTGCCCCAGGCCCGCGCCTTCGGCGGCACCCTCGATCAAACCAGGTACATCAGCGATCACAAAGCTTTGGGCGTGCCCAATTCGCACCACGCCCAGATTAGGGTGCAAGGTGGTAAAGGGGTAATCCGCAATTTTGGGGCGGGCATTGGATACCGCAGCAATCAAGGTTGACTTGCCCGCGTTGGGCATGCCCAGCAAACCCACATCGGCCAATACCTTCAATTCCAGCTTGTAGCGGGCTGAATCGCCGTCTTTACCCTTGGTAAATTGCCGTGGCGCACGGTTCACACTGCTTTTGAAGTGAATGTTGCCCAAGCCGCCATCGCCGCCCTTGGCAATCAGCACTTGCTGGCCATGTTCAGTCAGGTCGGCGACCACCAGTCCGGTTTCGGCATTCACGATGGTGGTGCCCACTGGCATTTTCAACACAATGTCTGGCCCGGCTGCGCCATAGCAATCAGATCCACGGCCGTTTTCGCCACCCTTGGCACGGTGCTGTTTGGAAAAACGGTAATCAATCAAGGTATTCAGGTTGCGATCGGCTTCGGCAAACACGCTACCACCCTTACCGCCATCGCCGCCATCCGGGCCGCCCTTGGGAATGAATTTCTCTCGACGAAAGCTGCCAGAGCCATTGCCGCCCTTGCCTGCGAACACTTCGATTGTTGCTTCGTCGATGAATTTCATGCTTATTCCTGATAACTGCGCCCGCTAACTGCGCCTTTTAACTTTAAATTTGAATGTACCTGTCCAAAAACGAAAATAGCCCTGCAATGCAGGGCTATCGGACCAAGCACGGTGTGCGGTGCAAACGAAGGATTAACCCTCGTTGACCACGCTCACAGTTTTGCGGCGCAGAGCGCCTTTCACTGAGAACTGCACCTGACCGTCTGTCAGGGCGAACAATGTGTGATCTTTGCCCATGCCGACGTTGTCGCCAGCATGAAAACGTGTACCGCGTTGGCGAATGATGATGCCGCCGGCATTGATTGCCTGACCGCCAAACACCTTCACACCCAGTCGCTTGGCTTCTGAGTCACGTCCGTTGCGCGTAGAGCCGCCGCCTTTCTTACTTGCCATGAGTCATTCTCCTCTATCAAGCGTTGATGGCTTGGATCTGGATTTGAGTGAAGTTCTGGCGATGGCCTTGACGCTTTTGGTAGTGCTTGCGACGACGCATCTTGAAGATCTTCACTTTGTCGTGACGACCGTGTGCCAAAACAACTGCAGTGACCGAAGCCCCTTGAACCAGTGGAGTACCCACTTTAACTGTGTCGCCGCTACCGCAAGCAAGCACTTCGTTCAGAGAGATTTCTTGGCCAATGTCAGCAGGTATCTGTTCTATTTTCAATTTTTCGCCAGCAGCAACTTTGTATTGCTTGCCGCCGGTTTTTATGACCGCGTACATAGTTGACCCTTATTTCTTTAAACTAACTTTCAATTAATGAACCCGAAAAAATTCGGATAGCCCGCAATTATGCTCGGAAAGTGCAATGTTGTCAAAGCCTTGTGATCATCCAGCGTTCATTCTGTTGACCCGGTGCGGCTTTTCGCAAACACCGTCAAGTACAATAAGCGCAACATAAATCATCCCGACATGCAGTGAACCCATGCCCAGCCCAGTTCCCAGTGTGAAAAGTGTGTTGTCCCCCATCGCGGCCGACATGCAGCAACTTGATCAGGTCATTCGAACCAGCCTGCATTCCGAGGTCAGCCTGATCAACCAGATCAGCGATTACATTATCAATGCAGGTGGAAAGCGGTTGCGCCCCGCATTGGTTATATTGACCGCACGGGCCTTGGGCGCAACCCAGCAACAAATGCAGCAAACCATTGAATTGGCTGCAATTGTTGAATTTATTCACACCGCCACACTACTGCACGATGATGTGGTCGATGAGTCGGACATGCGCCGTGGCCGCCTGACTGCGAATGCAGAGTACGGAAACTCGGCTGCAGTGCTGGTGGGCGACTTCCTGTATTCCCGCTCGTTTCAGATGATGGTAAAAATTGGCTTGATGGATGTCATGGACGTACTGTCAGAGGCCACCAACACCATCGCCGAAGGCGAAGTATTGCAACTGTTAAACTGCAAAGACCCCGATGTCACAGAAGCGCGCTACATGCAGGTCATCGACTTTAAAACTGCCAAGCTGTTTGAAGCCTCCTGCCGACTGGCGGGCATTGTCACCGGGCAGAGCAAGGAAGCGATCACAAACCTGGGCCGTTTCGGCGCAGAAGTAGGCAGTGCGTTTCAACTGATCGATGACGTACTTGATTACGCTGGAGAAAGTGCAGCTTTGGGCAAAAATGTGGGCGACGACCTTCGCGAAGGCAAACCCACCCTGCCCCTGATCCACGCCATGCAGCACGCCAAACCACAGGTACAAAACCAAATTCGGGATGCGATTGCCAATGGCGGCACCCAGGATGTGAGCGTCATTATGGCGAGCATAGAGCAAACCGGCTCACTGGCTTACACGCGCAACAAGGCGCAGGCGCTGGCAGATTCGGCGAAAACCCGCCTGGGATCACTCACCAGCAACCCGTATACTGAAGCACTGGCGGTGCTGTGCGATGTTGCCGTGAATCGCAACACTTGATCCGCGCGAAAAACATCCGCCTAGGTGATTGATAAGTACATACTGAATACGCATAGTTGGGCAATACAACTGTTGATCCAAACCGTTCACTTTCAAGGATCTTGATCTATGAGCATCAGTAGTGCAATTGTCAAAAGCTCGGGGCTTGTGCGGGCACTGACCGCCAAAGGAATTCTGGACAACGCCCAGCTGGAGCAATTGACGGCAGAGGAAGCCCAGGGCCGATCCGTGGCCGAGTGGATTGTGAACAACGGATTGGTGAGCGCCGAACTTTTGGCCAGCACCGTTTCGCAGCATTTTGGCTACCCTCTGCTTGACCTCAGCCAGTTTGACGATACCCGCGAAGGCCTTGAGTCGGATTTGATTCAGGCTGAGAAGGGGCTGGAAGCTTTTGTATTGAATCGCCGCCACGGCTCGCTCAGTGTAGCCATGGCCGACCCCACTGACCTCAGCACCATTCAGCAACTGAAGTTTCGCACCCAGTTGCAGGTGGAACCTGTCGTGGTTGAATACGACAAGTTACTTAGCCGCATCGAAAAAAATGATCCCTCTCAAGGCATGGATGAAGGCCTGCTGACCGAGGTTGAATCTGACGCTGGCAATTCAAACAATGAGGAAGCCTCACCGGACGTCGACGATGCTCCAATTGTGCGGTTCGTTCAGCGAGTGCTGAGTGATGCCCTGAAAAAAGGGGCCTCGGACATCCACTTTGAACCCTATGAAAAAAGCTACCGGGTTCGATTCCGCATTGACGGCGTACTTCAGGAAACCTCACAGCCCCCACTGGCCGCCAAATCAAAAATTGCGGCTCGGATCAAGATTATGAGCCGTCTGAACACCACCGAAACACGTGTTCCCCAAGACGGCCGAATCCGACTCACTCTCGGAGCCGATGAACGCAAAATCGACTTCCGGGTCAGCACCCTGCCCACCTTGTTTGGTGAGAAAATTGTGATGCGTTTGCTCGACTCCAGCAAATCGCTGCTAAAACTTGAGCAACTGGGGTTTGACACGACCCAGCGCACGGCTGTCGAAAAAGCCCTGGCAAAACCACACGGCATGATTCTGGTCACCGGGCCCACTGGCAGCGGGAAAACAGTCTCCCTGTACACCTTTCTGCAAATGCTGAACAACGACTCCATCAACATCAGCACCGTAGAAGACCCCGCAGAAATCAATCTGCCGGGCATCAACCAGGTCAATATCAACGAGCGGATCGGCCTGACTTTTGCCAAGGCCTTGCGAGCCCTGCTGCGTCAGGATCCCGACGTCATCATGGTCGGCGAAATCCGGGATCTTGAAACAGCAGACATTTCAATCAAAGCCTCACAAACAGGTCACAAGGTACTGTCCACCTTGCACACCAACGACGCCGTGTCGTCCATCATCCGCTTGAAAAACATGGGTGTTGAAACCTTCAACATCGCCTCGTCGGTCAGTCTTATTATTGCGCAAAGACTGGTGCGCAAACTTTGCAGTTGTAAGTCACCGCACCCGCTCGGGCTGCAGGCATTGACCACCTCAGGCCTTTTAAAAGAGGTCCCCCAAGAGGATTGGACACCCTTCTGCGCGGTGGGCTGCGAGGCCTGCAATGGCACAGGATACTCTGGTCGCACCGGGATTTACGAAGTGTTACCCGTGTCCGAGGCCATGCAGGAACTCATCATTTCGGGTGCATCTGCTCTCGACATGGAGCGCCTTGCCCGCCAAGAGGGCATTGCCAGCATGAGTGAATCGGGCGTTGCCAAAGTTCGCTTGGGCATCACCAGCATCGAGGAAATTCTGGGCGCGACAAAAGCCGATTAATCTGCTTGCGAGCGCACAATGAATGCAAACCTGAGAGAGAAACCCCCTTCAGGGGACTTGCTGTTTTTGTGGACAGAGAAACCCAAAGGCAAAGCACAAAAGGCCCGATCAGGCGAAATCAGGGCAAGGTCAATTGACCATGCCCGCTATCAGCTAAGCCGGCAAGGTGTCAAAGCCAGCTCACTTCGAAAAGCCAAACCCTACACTGGCAGCAATATCCAATTGGTCTTGGTGGCCTCGTTTGTCAGGCAGCTTGCGGTCATGATTCAGTCAGGCGTACCGCTGGGGCAAAGCCTTGGTTTGATTGCGGGCGGCATGACCAGCAAATCCAAAAGAGCCATTCAAACAGTGGTTAGAGCCATTCGGGCTGACGTGGAAAGCGGCTTGAAACTCAGCGAGGCCATGCGCAAACACCCACGCTGTTTCGACAATCTGTTTTGTAACACCCTGGCCGCCGGCGAGAACGCCGGTGAACTCGACTCAGCACTGGGGCGTTTGGCCACCCACATTGAAAAAACATTGCGAATTCGGCAAAAAGTGCGCAAAGCCATGATTTACCCAAGCATTGTGGTGTTGGTGGCAATTGGTGTCACAGTGGGCATGTTGCTGTTTGTCCTGCCTTCGTTCAAGTCCATTTACTCTCAGTTTGATGCTGAGCTGCCTTTGCTCACCACGCTGCTGCTGCAAGCCTCCGACTTTCTTCAGGAATACGGGTTGATGGTGCTGGCCGGCATGGGCCTGGGTATGTACAGCCTGTTTCAAATGTATCGCCGAAATCAAAAATTCAAAAACTCAATGGACATTCTGTTGTTGCGAATGCCATTGGTTGGCGACCTGATGAAAACCGCGGTTCATGCACGCTGGACACGCACTTTCGCAACCTTGAGCGCTTCGGGCGTGCCGATTACTTCAGCACTGGAATCGGTGGCCAGTGTGTCCCAAATTCGAAGCTTTCAGGATGCCACGCTTGAAATACGGCAAGCCGTTGCCTCGGGTGGTCGGGTTTCCGACAGCATGGAGAACAGTCGACTGTTTCCGCCAGAATCGATCCAGATGATTCGGATTGGGGAGGAGTCGGGCAGGATGGACTCGATGCTGGAACGACTGGCCAATCAGTATGAAACCAATCTTGATGACAAAGTGGATACACTGTCCACCGTCATGGAGCCCATGATTATGTGCATTATTGGCATACTGGTGGGCGTGCTCATCGTGGGCATGTACATGCCGATCTTCAATATGGGAGACATTGTTTGACCGCACTGAATGGTTTGGAGCCAGCCCAATGGCTTGTGCTAAGCGTGCTGCTGGGGCTTTGTATCGGTTCGTTTCTGAATGTGGTGGCCCACCGCTTGCCCATCATGATGCAACGAGCCTGGGATGCAGACCTTGCTGAAGCCCAGGGCCGTGAGCCCGAGGAATTTCCGCGGTTTAACCTGTTTCTGCCCGCGTCCCATTGCCCGGCTTGTAAAACGCCTTTGAAAGCCTGGCATAACATTCCCGTGATTTCTTACCTGCTTCTGCGGGGTAAGTGTGATCATTGCAAAAGCAAGATCTCCTTGCGCTACCCTGTCGTTGAACTGTTGTGCGGGGGGCTTTTTCTGGCCATTGGCTTGCTTCACCCACCCGGCGTTGTGGCCTTGGCCTTGATGGTATTTGCAGCCAGCCTGCTGGCTTTGGCACTGATTGACCTCGACACTTACCTGTTGCCCGACAGCATTACCCTACCCCTGTTGTGGGCTGGTTTGCTGTTTAACCTTTTTGTCGAATTTGTGCCTTTGGCCAGCGCGGTCTCTGGGGCAGCCATGGGTTATCTGGTGTTGTGGCTAATCTACCAACTCTTCAAACTGGCCACAGGAAAAGAAGGCATGGGCTACGGAGATTTCAAACTGTTGGCTGCAATTGGCGCTTGGTTGGGAGTCACATCCCTTTTCAGCGTGGTGTTGTTTGCCTCTGTATCCGGCATTGTATTCGGCCTGATTATTCAAACCATTCGCGGAAAGAAAAAAACCGATGCATTCCCCTTTGGCCCTTGCCTGGTCATGGGTGCATTGGCGTGGATGGCAGGCTTTGACCTGACCAAGTGGATTTAAACAAGCCATGCACATAGCCTTAAACAAACCCAAGCAGTTGGTGGTGGGCCTGACCGGCGGAATTGGATCCGGGAAAACTGCGGTTTCCAGTCGACTTCAAACCTTGGGCGCCACGATCATCGATACCGACGAAATTGCCCACAGCCTGACCAAAACCGGAGGCCTGGCGATACCCGACATACAGAAAGCGTTTGGCCGTGAGGCATTGCTTCCCGACGGCAGCATGAATCGCGATCACATGCGGGCTTTGGTATTCAAAGAACCCGAGAAGCGTATTGCGCTGGAGAAAATTCTTCACCCAAAAATCCGCCAGCTTGTTCAGCAACAACTTGACACCGGCGCAACACTGTACTTCGTACTGGTGGTGCCGCTGCTGTTTGAAAAAGGGGGCTGGGGCGAACTGATGGATGAAATCATTGTGGTCGATTGCCCAGTGGAACAGCAGGTTCAAAGGGTGATTCAACGCAACGGTTGGCCTGAAACACAAGTACGCGCCGTAATACAGAACCAGGCCACCCGAGAGAAGCGGTTGGCAGGTGCAACAGAGGTGATCGAAAACAATGGCGGGCTAGCCGAACTGATTAAAAAAATCGACTTTCTGCACCAAAAATTAATAAAAAAAGCGCAAAAATGACCTTGCTATTTGCATGAAAACCACAGGTGCGCCACAATCACACCTGATGTTCCTTTTAATTGCGATGGCTCGGTGACTCAAGTTACAGACGAACAACAGACCACCAATCCGGTCACTCAAATCACCACATACGAGTTTCCACTCAACGAGAGAATTCGCACGCTGTTGCGCCTTGAAGATTTATTCGCCAAATTCGGCTTCTTCATGTCGCAAGACCACCGACTTGACCACCACACTGCCCTGCTCACTCTGTTTGAAATCATTGAAGTCGGCTCGCGTGCTGATTTAAAAAGTGATTTGCTCCAGGAGCTGGACCGGCAGCGCGCATCGCTGGTTCAATTCAGAGGACACCCAGGCGTCGATCGCAACATGCTCGAGGAAACACTGGCCAGCATTGACTCCACCGCCACGCAATTGAACCAGTGCAATGGTCGACTGGGCTACCACCTGCGAGACAATGAATTCCTGATGATTATTCGCAGCCGCTGCACTATTCCAGGCGGCGTTTGCGAATTTGACCTGCCTGGTTATCACCGCTGGCAGTCCCGTTCTGCCCAAGCGCGACGCGTCGATATTGAGGCCTGGTTTGAGCCCATGCGGCCCCTGGCCAAAGCCATTGAACTGGTGCTGAAAATTTTGCGCCACAGCGGCGAAATGAGCGTAGTGACTGCCGAGCAAGGCAATTACACCCAGCAGATGAGTGGCAAAACATTTCAGCTGTTGCGAGTTGATTTACCAAGCGACCTGGAAGTGGTGCCCGAATTCAGCGCCAACAAGTATATGTTGTGGATTCGATTCAACATTCCGAATGCGAACGGGGTTAGCAAAAATAACCCTTACCTCGAACCGATTGAATTCAAGATCAGGCTTTGTAACCTGTAAATCGCCTAGGCAACCCCGAACTGACTGAGCATGGCAATGCCATGAGCGCCGTGCAAACGAGCGTCAGGAATATCGTAGCCGGCCAGTCCCCCAATCGCAAACACTGGCAATCGCGCAGCTTGCGTTATTTCAAGAAACCTTTCCCAGCCCAAACCCGACTGTTCCGGATGCGATGTAGTTTGTTTCACAGCACCCAACACGGCATAACTCAAGCCACGATCAAAGGCAATTCGCAGGCTGCCTGCATCATGCACAGAAGCGCCAGCGCACTGTAAATCCTGAAATTGCCCGGACAGCAAATGCGCTTGCGTCAAATGCAGCGGACATGGCAAAGCGTCCAGGTGCTCACGCAAATTAACCCAGGTATCCGAATTCAACAACATCGCCTGTCCGGTTTTCTGGCACAAGCCATAACAGTGCTCAAAAGCCTGAATCAAGGCATCGCCGCTCAGGGTCTTTTCACGAAACTGAACATAAACCGGGAGCTTGGTCGCGTTCAAGCCCCGCTCCAATCGCTCGGCACAGGCTTCGAACCCGGCTTCATAGTTACTCAACGCCATCACCGTGGGCTGGGCCAATTTGGGCAACAGCGGTTCAGTCGCAGGCAAAATCGGGGAAAGGTCGGAACTGTCGAGGCTGGCCCAGGTAAAGGGCTGTTGCTCCAGCGATTTGGGTGTACCTTCAAAATGCCAAACTCGGTACAAATGCAGGCGCACATTGGCGTGCTCGTAATCGTGTTCAATGCGGAACCAAGGCCCACCCTCCAGTGCGGTAATGTCCAGTTCTTCTTTCAGCTCACGCACAAGGGCTTGCCACACTGTCTCGTCTGGCTCTACTTTACCGCCAGGAAACTCCCAATAACCGGCATAAGGCTTGCCCTCTGGCCGGCAACCCCAAAGTACTTGCCCAGCGGCGTTGAAGACCACGGCCACTGCAACATCAATTCGGGGTTTCACATGCGAACTCGCCATTTGGTTCACAAGCCGTTCGAGCCTGCCCAGTGTTTGGCAAACTGATAAGCCAGTCGACCACTGCGGCTACCGCGCTCAATCGTCCACCGAAGTGCAATGTGGCGAGCCTCATCGGTGTAAGGCATATTGAAATGCTCCAGCCACACTTGCACCGCAGCCAGATATTCATCTTGATTAAACGCATGGAAGGACACCCACACACCGAATCGATCCGACAGCGATACCTTTTCTTCGATGCCTTCAGCTGGACGGATTTCTCCGTTTTCCATGTGCTGGGTTTGAAGATTGTCCTTCATCATTTGCGGCAACAAATGGCGTCGGTTCGATGTGGCGTAAATCAACACATTGTCAGAGGTGCCCGCGATAGAGCCATCGAGCACGCTTTTCAGCGCCTTGTACCCGGCCTCTCCCTCTTCGAAGGAAAGGTCGTCACAAAACACAATAAAACGCTCAGGTCGCCCATTCACCAAATCCACCACATCTTGCAAAAACAACAAATCTGTTTTGTCGACCTCGATCAGGCGCAGGCCTTGTGCCGAATAGCGGCTTAACATGGCACGCACCAAACTCGATTTGCCTGTGCCACGCGCACCAGTCAGCAACACATTGTTGGCTGGCAGGCCTTTCACAAACTGGTGGGTGTTCCGATCCACTTTTTCGAGTTGTGGACCAATGTTTTTAAGCACTGCGGCATCCAGGGACTCGACAGTTTTGACTGGCTCAAGTCGCAACTGACCTGCCCGGTGATGCAGCCGGAATGCAGTCGAGGCATTCCAGTTTGTGGGGGCCTTCATCACCCCCTGCTCCAAGGCTTGGGCGATACGGCTCAGTTGCTCAAGAATGGCCTTGCCGTCGTTGTGCTGGGTACTCATGGCGCTCCGCAGTTAACTGCGGTAGTCCGCGTTGATGGTGACATAGTCATGCGAAAAGTCGGTGGTCCACACGGTGGTGCTGGCACTGCCCCGCCCCAATTGAACCCGCACGGTAATTTCTGCGTCGTTCATCACGGCCTGGCCCTGTTCCTCACGATAATCCGGATGACGGCCGCCATTTTGAGCCACGTACACGTCGCCCAGGTACAGCTGAATCTTGGTTTGATCCAGATCATCAATGCCGGCGTATCCAACCGCCGCCAAAATGCGGCCCAGGTTGGGGTCTGATGCAAAGAAAGCAGTTTTCACCAAAGGAGAGTGACCAATGGCATAAGCCACTTTCAAAGCCTCTTCTTCGTTACCAGCCTGCTCTACCTTCACTGTAATGAATTTGGTGGCCCCTTCGCCGTCGCGCACAATGGCCTGCGCCAGCTTGATCGATTCGGCCTTCAGTGTCTCGAATACTGCTGCTGCTTCGGGCTCTTCTCCGGTTTGAATATTGACTGCCTTGCTTTTGCCAGTGGCAATCACCACGAAGCTGTCATTCGTCGAGGTGTCGCCATCGATCGTAATTCGGTTGAACGACGCATCGGCCATGGCTGTCGTCCACTTTTCCAGCACCGGCTGAGCGATTGCTGCATCGGTGGCCAGGTAACCCAGCATGGTGGCCATGTTGGGGCGAATCATGCCAGCACCCTTGGACACACCAGTGATTGCAATTTCACCGGAACCCACCTTCAGCCTGCGGCTGCTGGCCTTGGGCAATGTGTCGGTGGTCATGATTGCAGTGGCTGCATCCAGCCAGTCGGCTTTGCCCAAACCTGCAACCGCCTGGTCAATGCCCAACAACAGACGATCCATGGGCAAGTTCTCAAGAATAACGCCGGTTGAAAACACCAGAATCTGCTCAGGTAGCACACCCAGCAGCTCGGCCACCTTGGCCGTGGTTGCACGTGCATCCGCCAAACCACGTTCGCCCGTGCCCGCGTTGGCGCAACCGGTGTTCACCACCAAGGCTCGAATGCCTTTGCCTGCTTTCAAATGGGCTTGGCATACCTGAACGGGCGCGGCGCAAAACCGGTTCTTTGTGAATACACCTGCCACGCTACTGCCTTCAGCCACACGCACCACCAGCACATCTTTCCGGTTGGGTTTGCGAATTTGAGCCATGGCATAACCCATGTCCAAACCAGCAACTGGAAACAGTGCATCAGCAGCAGGTACATTCAAATTCACAGGCATGGCAATCAACTCCTTGGCACGCGGGCTTCGCGCAAATATTTCAATAATCTCAGGAAATTTTTCCGTGGCATTGCTTGTACTTCTTGCCGGAACCACAAGGGCAAGGGTCGTTACGGCCCACTTTTTCACTCACCCTGCGGGGAACATTTGCCGGCGCGGCAGAACGATCTTCTTCAGAGGCCTGTTCCTCTTCTTCACCACTGGCATCGGGGTGCTGGTACTGCATATTGTCCAGATGCGCGGCGGCTTCCTGCTCCAGCTGTTGCTCCGCCTGCTGCACTTGCTCGGCTGTTTGAACACGCACGGTCAGCAGCACCTTGGCCACCTCGTCACGCACACGGTTCAGCAAGGCACCAAACAGTTCAAACGCTTCGCGCTTGTATTCCTGTTTTGGGTTTTTCTGGGCATAGCCACGCAAGTGAATGCCTTGGCGCAGGTAGTCCAGCGCAGCCAGATGTTCACGCCAGTGGGTGTCAATGCTTTGTAACAGCAGTGTTTTCTCAAACTTGGCGAAGGAATCCACACCAACCAATTGAACTTTGGCTTCGTAAATTTCATCGGCCATTTGCAGAATGCGTTTCAGGAAGTCTTCATCGGAGCTTTTGGCATCCTCTTCCAGCCATTTGCGCAAGGTTGCCTCAAGCTGGTATTCATTGCGCAGCACGGTTTCCAAGCCTTCGAGATCCCATTGTTCTTCAACAGACTCTTCAGGGATGTACTCACGGAACACTGCCTCCAGGGCACCATGACGCAAGTTGCCGATGGTTTCACGAATTTCTGCGGATTCCAGAATTTCATTGCGCTGCGCGTAGATGATTTTGCGCTGCTCGTTCGACACATCATCGTATTCCAGCAATTGCTTGCGAATGTCGAAGTTGCGGCCTTCAACTTTGCGCTGGGCAGACTCGATTGAGCGGGACACGATGCCTGCTTCAATGGCCTCGCCTTCTGGCAGCTTGAGGCGCTCCATAATCGCGCGGACACGGTCGCCTGCGAAAATACGCAGCAACTGGTCTTCCATCGACAGATAAAAACGCGATGAGCCCGCATCGCCCTGTCGACCTGCACGGCCGCGCAGCTGATTGTCAATTCGGCGGCTTTCATGGCGCTCACAACCAATAATGTGCAAACCACCCGAGGCCAACACGGCCTCGTTTCGCAGCTTCCATTCGGCGCGCGCTTTCTCGATCAGCGCTGGCTTGGCGGCTTCGTCAATTTCAGCATTGTTTTCAATGCCCGCCAGCTCACGCTCCAAGTTGCCACCCAACACAATGTCGGTTCCCCGGCCTGCCATGTTGGTCGCAATGGTAATGGCCTTGGGGCGCCCGGCTTGGGCCACAATCTCGGCCTCGCGTTCATGCTGCTTGGCATTCAACACGTTGTGCGGCAGCTTTTCCTTCTCCAGGAAACTGGCGATCAGCTCAGAGTTCTCAATCGAGGTGGTACCCACCAGTACAGGCTGACCGCGCTCATAGCAGTCCTTGATGTCCTCAAGAATGGCGTTGTATTTCTCGCGCGCACTTTTGTAGATTTTGTCTTGCGCATCTTTGCGGGTAATTGGGCGGTGCGTTGGAATGATTACTGTTTCAAGGCCATAAATGGACTGGAACTCAAACGCTTCCGTGTCCGCAGTACCGGTCATGCCCGACAGCTTCTTGTACATCCGGAAATAATTCTGGAACGTGATGGAGGCCAGTGTCTGGTTCTCGGCCTGAATGCGGGCACCTTCCTTGGCTTCCACAGCCTGGTGCAGGCCATCTGACCAACGACGACCCGGCATCAAGCGGCCCGTGAATTCGTCAACGATGATCACTTCACCGTTTTGAACAACATAGTGCTGGTCTTTGTGAAACAGATTGTGGGCACGCAAAGCGGCCATCACGTGGTGCATCAGCGAAATGTTGGCCGCATCGTACAGGCTGGCGCCTTCGGGCAACAAACCCATCTGGCTTAGAATCTGCTCGGCTTTTTCATGGCCGGCCTCGCTCATCTGGATTTGGTGACCTTTCTCATCCACATAGAAATCACCCGGCACCTCTTCCTCGCCAGGCTTTTGCTCGCTTTGCATGCGCACCAGTTGCTTGGGCAAGCTGTCCAGTTTGCGATACATCTCGGTGTGATCGTCAGCCTGGCCGGAAATGATCAATGGCGTGCGCGCCTCGTCGATCAAAATCGAATCCACTTCGTCGACGATCGCGTAATTCAAACCACGCTGCACACGCTCGCCCACGCTGTACACCATGTTGTCGCGCAGGTAATCAAAACCGAATTCGTTGTTGGTGCCGTAAGTGATGTCAGACGCATAAGCAGCTTGCTTCTGGTCATGTGGCATGCGGGACAGGTTACAACCCACTGTCAGGCCGAGGAAGCTGTAAAGCTTGCCCATCCAGGCAGCATCGCGAGAAGCCAGATAGTCGTTCACGGTAATCACATGAACGCCTTTTCCTTCCAGTGCATTCAGGTAGGCTGGCAGAGTAGCCACCAGTGTTTTACCTTCACCCGTGCGCATTTCTGAAATTTTGCCCTGATGCAGGGCCATGCCACCGATCAACTGCACATCGAAGTGCCGCATGCCGAACACCCGCACGCTGGCCTCGCGAACCACGGCAAAGGCCTCGGGCAGCAAACTGTCCAACGTGTCGCCTTTGGACAGGCGCTCTTTGAATTCAGCAGTTTTTGCACGCAAGGCATCGTCGCTCAAGGCCTGAATGGTGGGTTCGAGCGCATTGATTTGGTTGACGGTTTTACGGTAGGTCTTTAGCAACCGTTCATTGCGGCTGCCAAAAAGCTTTTTCAGAGTGTCTGTGATCATAATGTCGGCTGGTTCGACCCTTGAGGGGCCTGAAAGTCAATCGACCGGGTTTTGGGTCCGGTCGATTCCAAAAACAGCCTAGAAGTTTAGCACGCGAAGCCTAGTCCAGCGGGACAGGAGCGCTTTCCGAGAATAAGCCGTTCAAGGCGGCCACTGTCGAAGGGCCAGGGCGGGGAAGACCGTTCTTTTCCAAGAACTTATTGGGGTTTTGTGGCACGCCATCTACACGCACCTCAAAATGCAAGTGAGGACCCGTAGAGCGGCCAGTGCTGCCCACCAAGGCAATTTTTTGACCCAGCCGTACGATGTCGCCGGGTTTGACCAGCAGCCTGGACGCATGGGCGTAGCGTGTGGTGGTTTTGTTGTTGTGCTCAATTTCGACCATATTGCCGTAGCCTGGATGCCACTTGGCCTCCACCACTACACCGGCTGCCGCAGCCAAAATAGGCGTACCGGTGGGTGCAATAAAATCGATCCCTTCATGAACAGACCGACGGCCGGTGAACGGGTCGATCCGGTTACCGAAGTTGCTGACTGCAATGGTGTCTGTGAGGGGGGACTCGTTGGGAACACTGAGAAACTTGACTCGGGCGCTTTGAAGGTCGGTGTCGATGATACTGAAGACATCCGCCTGTCGCTCAATCTGGTTTGCCACGTCCGAAATGGCGGTTTTGACTTCCCTGTAGTTCAATGACTTTTCATCTTTTTGCTGCAAACCACCCTGACCCAGTTGCTCCGTTAGAGTGACTTTGGTATCCAGCCCGTTGGATTTTAACAATCGCACGCTCACTGCATCCAGGCGGGCAAGTTGAGCCCGCATTTCAGCCAAACGAATAGCCATGGCGTCCAGCGGGCTTCCGGTTTCAGCCACGTCATGATGCTTTGCCAATTGTTGGGAATAGACAATGTCTTGAACGACCGGGATTTGTTCACCGTAGCGCGCGGCCAAATACAGGCCGGCTGCCATGAAAGACCCCGCCAACATAACCAGCAAAACAAGCAACAATGCAACGTGGCTGGTCTTTATACTGAGTACACTGGTGCGAGAAAAAGGACCCCGCATAAGAATTAACTGCATGTATAACCTCCTCAATCCGCGTAGCGAACCGAATTCACCCGTTTTTAACGGGTTTTAGTGAGAACACCCCGGTGAAACCAAAGCATTCCGCATTATCTCCCTTGGCAAGCCTGATGCAGGAACCACAAACCAGCTCTTTAATCACTCAAGCGGCGCAATCGCGTCGACTTGAAAAGATTATTCACACATGGCCATCGCTTCGCGGTGTGACCTTTAGTGTTGGACCAATCAAAAAAGACAAACTAAAAATTTTCGTGTCGACCCCGGCGGCGCTGACGCGCCTGAGGCAATCCTTACCCAGCCTGATTCAACATCTGCAGGGTTCGGGCATGAATATAAACGAAATCCAGCTACAAATACAAACCAATCCGCTGACATCGAAGCAGTTGGAGCGTCGCCCAAAAAGGGCTGTTTTCTCGGATGCTGCCAGAAAAGCATGGCTGGACCTTGAAAACCGGCTGGGGGATTCGCCAGTGAAGGAGGCCACCCAAGCCCTGAACAAACACCACAAATTCAAGTAGTTTCTAGAATGTATCCGAAAACCACAAGATTTTGTTGTGTTTAATATTATTTTACAATCGGGCGCTTAGGCAACCGCCCAATCTGCTCTAAATACGGTAGGTGTTTCCCTGACACTTTCAAAGGTCACCACTTCGTACGAGGAGGGGTCTTCAATCAGGGCTCGAATCAGCTGATTGTTCAAACCGTGACCAGAACGGTAAGCCTGGTATTCGCCAATAATAGGATGGCCAATCACGTACAGGTCGCCGATCGCGTCCAGTACCTTGTGTTTCACAAACTCATCGTCGTAACGCAGACCATCTGAATTCAGGATTCGATACTCATCCATCACAATCGCATTGTCGAGGTTACCACCCAGCGCCAAACCCAGATTACGCAAGGTTTCAACATCTTGCGTGAAGCCAAAGGTGCGCGCACGGGCAATATCGCGGGTAAAGGATGTGCTGGAAAAGTCGATTTCAACCATTTGCCCGGTCTTGTCGATCGCGGGATGACCAAAATCAATTTCGAATTTCAAGCGGAAACCATCGTAGGGCTTCAAACTGGCATATTTCAGGCTTGCGCCCTCACCTTCTCGAACCTCGATCGACTTCTTCACCCGAATAAACTTCTTCAAGGCGGATTGTTCAACCAGGCCAGCCTGCTGAATAAGAAACACAAAAGAGATGGCGCTGCCATCCATGATGGGAACTTCTACCGCAGTCAAATCAATGTAGGCGTTGTCGACACCCAGGCCACACAAAGCGGACATCAGGTGTTCAATCGTGGAAACTTTGGCACCGTCTTTCTCGAGTGTGGAGGCCATGCGGGTGTCACCAATTGCCAGCGCATTCACAGGGAAATCCACTGGTTCTGGCAGGTCGACTCGCCTGAACACAATACCTGTGTCGGGTGGCGCGGGTCGCAGCGTCATGGTCACCCGCTTGCCGGAATGCAAGCCGATGCCCGTGGCACTCAACACTTGTTTTAGGGTTCTTTGTTTCACACAACTTTCCTTGAATTGTCACCGAAGTGTAACCACCCGGTCAGTTCAACCCAAGATTTTTTATGGAGGTCAAACTCCAATTAGGGTTAAAACGGGGTAAAAGTGTCGCAAAATTGCACGAATTACCCTGTTTTCTCGGTTATTTCTTAAATTTGCGACAACAGCTTTTCAGCCGTGCTGTTCTCGAATACACCGGGCGCTTCCACATTCAATTGGGTCACTACGCCGTCTTTCACCAGCATCGAATAACGATTTGACCGAACACCCATGCCGCGTGCCGTCAGGTCCAGTTCCATGCCAATTTTCTTGGTGAATTCTGCTGAACCGTCAGCCAACATGCGTACTTTGCCTTCCGCACCCAAAGACTTGCCCCACATGCCCATCACGAATGCATCGTTCACCGATATACACCAAATTTCATCAACACCCTTGGCTTTAAACGCATCATAGTTCGCAATAAAACCCGGAACGTGTTTTGCAGAGCAGGTAGGTGTGTACGCGCCAGGCAAGGCCAGAATCGCAACCGTTTTACCGGCCAACTCTTTTTCCACTTCAAATTTGTTTGGGCCCAAAGAACAGCCCTCTGTTTCTTCATGAAAAAACTCGAACACGGTTGCATTGGGCAACTTGTCACCGATGTTGATTGTCATTTTTATACTTCTCCTAAAACCTCAAAAATACACCACACAAGCGACCCTGGGTAGATCGCGGATCTGCAGTCTTCGGCAAAACTGCAAACTTCACCCGCGAACCACCGAGGGTGTTGATAGGACATTCACTTCTCGAAAATGTTCTCGAAAAGCAGATCGCTTGCTTTTATTGTGGCACTCGCAGTCCTGCTACGTTCAGTCTGCTTGACGTCGCAAAAATGCGGGAATGTCAAACCGATCCATGCCACTGTCTTGCAAAGCCTGTACGCGTGAAGCTGCGTTGTCGCGTGGATTGCGGAATACAGCCGGAATGGCGTAATCCGTTTCACCTTGCTGACCGCTTACAGCGTCGAACGTACCAGTACGAGCCATTGGCTGGTACTGCTCGGCCTGCACCAAAGTGGGCTTGGCTGCTTTACGACCCAATCCAGTGGCAACTACAGTGACTCGCAGGTCATCGCCCATGGTTTCATCGTAAGCTGTACCGAAAATCACGGTTGCGTCTTCAGCTGCGTAGGCACGGATGATGTTCATCACTTCTTTGGTTTCCTTCAGCTTCAGGCTCTTGCTTGAAGTGATGTTCACCAACACACCACGTGCACCCGACAAATCAACACCTTCCAGCAAAGGAGAAGCGATAGCTTGCTCGGCCGCTTCGCGTGCACGGTCAGGACCGTTGGCAGTTGCCGTACCCATCATGGCTTTGCCTACTTCAGACATGATTGTTTTCACGTCTTCGAAGTCGACGTTCACGTTGCCTTCCACGTTGATGATTTCTGCGATGCCAGCGCATGCGTTGTGCAACACATCGTCGGCAGCAATGAAACAATCTTCCTGGGTTGCATCGTCGCCAACCACTTCCAGCAGCTTCTCGTTCAACACGATAATCAGTGAGTTCACTTTGCTGGACAATTTCTCCAGACCTTCTTCTGCAGCCTTGCAGCGTTTGGTCCCTTCAAATTCGAAAGGCTTTGTCACTACGGCCACGGTCAGAATACCCAACTCTTGGGCCACTTCAGCAACCACCGGTGCAGCGCCTGTACCTGTACCACCGCCCATGCCGGCTGTGATGAACACCATGTGTGCCCCACGCAATGCATCGCGAATACGGTCACGGTCTTCTTCAGCCGCTTGGCGACCTGCCTCGGGTTTTGCACCCGCACCCAGACCGGTTTTGCCCAGCTGAATAAGTACATTGGCTTTGGTTTTTGCCAGCGCCTGTGCATCCGTGTTGGCGCAAATGAATTCGACGTTTTGAACGCCTTGCGCAATCATGTGGGCCACCGCGTTACCGCCTGCGCCGCCTACACCTACAACTTTAATGACAGTCCCTTGGGTTTCTGTCTCGAGAATTTCAAATGACATGGTGTTTGCCTCCTATCTAGCAAAAATTAACATCGCCGAAAAAACTAATTAAAAAAACCGCAATTAAAAATTACCCAAAAACCACTCTTTCATTTTCTGTACCGTTTGCTTCAGGCCGCCACCTTGCGAGGCCACCCTGCGGCCACGCAAATGTTGCGCGCGCGCTTCGTGCAGCAAACCCATCGCTGTTGCAAAGCGCGGGGTGCGAACCATATCAGCCAAACCTCCCGCGTAATCAGGAACGCCAATCCGCACAGGTTTCATGAAAATGTCTTCACCCAGTTCTGCAATACCTGGCATCAGGCTGGTACCACCGGTCAACACCACCCCCGAGGACAACAACTCTTCGTAACCCGATTCGCGCAACACTTGCTGCACCATTAAGAACAACTCTTCAAGGCGTGGTTCGATGACAGCGGCCAAGGCTTGTTTGGACAAAGTTCTCGGGTCGCGCTCGCCAATGCCGGGCACGTCGATTTTTGCGTGTGGATCAGCCAGTACTTGTTTGGCCACGCCGTGACGAATTTTGATTTCCTCTGCATCTGGCGTTGGTGTGCGCAGGGCCATTGCAATGTCGTTGGTAATTTGATCGCCAGCAATTGGAATCACCGCAGTGTGACGAATTGCACCGCCAGTGAACACGGCGATATCGGTGGTGCCACCGCCAATATCGATCAGCACCACACCCAGTTCTTTTTCATCTTCAGTCAACACAGCCATGCTGGAGGCCAGTGGCTGAAGCATCAGGTCCTGTACTTCCAAACCGCAACGGCGCACACACTTCACGATGTTCTGTGCAGCTGAAACTGCGCCGGTCACAATGTGCACACGGGTTTCCAAACGAACACCGCTCATACCCAACGGTTCACGCACATCTTCCTGCCCGTCCACGATGAATTCTTGTGGCAACACATGCAAAATTTGCTGGTCAGTTGGAATATTCACAGCCTTGGCGGTTTCGATCACGCGGGCGACATCGGCCTGTGTGACTTCACGTTCTTTAATGGCCACCATGCCCGAAGAAATGAAACTGCGAATGTGGCTGCCCCCCATGCCCGTGAGCACGGTTTGAATTTGCAATCTGCCATCAACTCGGCCTCTTCAAAGGGCTGCTGAATGGAATGCACTGTGGACTCCATATTGACCACTACGCCTTTTTCATCCCCGCGAATCATGTTGCGCCCCGCCTATGACTTCGAAGCGGCCATCAGGCAGCAACTCCGCAACCATGGCCACAACTTTCGCAGTGCCAATGTCCAGCCCAACTATCAAATCTTTCGGCTCTTTGTTCATGGTGCCCAGTTTCAATTTTTCATATTCAGTTCAATTTCATGCTTGAAGCGCCAGCAGGTTTTGACACCGCCAAACGCTCGCCCTTTACTGCCACACCCCTTGGATAGCGCAGGTCAATTCTTTCCACTGCCGCCATCACCTGGCTTGTAATTTTTGGATAAACCGCCAGCAGTCGATCCATTTTCTGTTCAATGCTGAAATTCTCTTGCGCGCGTCCCAGTTCAATCGTGATGCCCGTGTCTGTTTCAATCGACCATGCGTAACGATCTGACAACTCCACTCGCGAGGGCCACATGCCCAAGGTTTTCAGTTTTTCGATGCTTGACACATACATTTTCGATACAAGCAATTCACTGCCCGCAGGCCCGTTCAATACTGCCAACTGCTGGTCTTCTGCGACTTCAGCCAAGTTGGCAGAGAAGACTTCTCCATACGTGTTGACCAACCGTGTTTCGCCCCACAAGGCCAAAGGTGTGTGCCCCTGAATCTGGATACGTAAGCCACTAGGCCAGGTACGCTGCACAACCGCCTTCCGCACCCAAGGTTGGGCTTCCACCTGTTCCCGTACTTTCTGCAAATTGGCCGAGAAAAAAGTGCCCTCGATTTTCGGCAGCACATTGGCCTTAAAACCAATCAAGTTCACACGCTCTACATCGCCGACCAATTCCACGCGCTTCAGTTCAAACACCGGGCGCTGAATCAACCACTGAATACACGCATAGCCCAAGAGCACCAATGCCAGCGCTGAAAACAGCCCTGCAATAATGCTCATGAGTTTGTCGTCGTTCCAGATTGCTCCCAGCATTTAGCGCGCGCCTCCCACATTCAAACCGGATGCTTTTAGGCGTGCGCTGGCTGCGATCTGCAGCACCAGGTCGTCGTACTCAACACCGCTTGCGCGTGCGCTCATGGGCACCAAAGAATGGTCAGTCATGCCGGGCGATGTGTTCATTTCCAGCAACCAGGGCTTGCCGCTTTCGTCGACCAACACGTCGGCGCGCCCCCACCCAGCGCAACCCAAGACTTGGTAGGCCTTGACGCAAAGCGCTTGTACCTCGGCTTCAAAGTCACTATTCAAACCGCTTGGACAGAAGTACTTGGTTTCATTGCCGATGTATTTGTTGTGGTAGTCGTAGTTGCCATCGGGCGCCTGAATGCGGATCACAGGCAAAGCGTGCGCACCAGCGCCTTCACCCATGACCGGCACGGTCAACTCTTGTCCGCTGACAAATTTTTCTGCCAGTACATTAGGGTCATATTTGTAGGCCAAATCAAATGCGGCCTGCAATTGATCCACTGTTTTTACTTTGGTCAAACCCAGGGTTGAGCCTTCCTGAGCGGGTTTCACGATCAAGGGCAAACCCAAGCGCTGTACCACTTCACTCACGTTGAAACCAGGCTCAAGGCGAACATAATCGGGCGTGGCCAAGCCCTGGCTGATCCACGCTGCCTTGGTCAGTATTTTGTCCATGGCCAAGGCCGATGCAGTCACACCACTTCCAGTGTAGGGAATGTTCAGCCACTCCAGAACACCTTGAATCGTGCCGTCTTCGCCGAAGCGTCCGTGTAGAGAAATCACTGCGCGGTCAAACTCGCCCTGTGCCAGCTCGACCATGCTGCGCTCAGCCGGATCGAATCCATGCGCATCCACGCCGTTGCGTTTCAAAGCAGCCAGCACCATGCTGCCTGATTTCAGCGACACTTCCCGTTCAGCGGAACGACCACCGAAAAGCACCACCACTTTGCCCAGGCTTTTTGCATCAACACGTGTGCTCATGGTTTTCCTCCTTGAGTACTGGCCACCAATCGACCAGGCAAGGCACCAATTGAGCCTGCACCCATCGTGATGACCAAATCACCATCGCGGGCAATGTTTAAAATCGTACTTTTCATCTCATTCATGTCTTCTACAAATACGGGTTCAGTGCGCCCAGCCACGCGCACAGCACGCGCCAGTGAGCGGCCGTCGGCGGCGACAATCGGCGCTTCCCCGGCGGAATACACTTCTGACAAAATCACCAGGTCTGGTGTACCCAGTACCTTGACGAAGTCTTCAAAACAGTCGCGTGTGCGTGTATAGCGGTGGGGCTGAAAGGCAAGCACCAATCGCTTGTCCGGGTAGGCACCCCGCGCGGCCGCAAGTGTAGCGGCCATTTCAACGGGGTGATGTCCATAATCATCGACCACCAGAAAGTGGCCTCCCTCTTTGGCGGCCACCTCGCCGTAATGCTGGAAACGGCGACCAACACCATTGAATTTTTCAAGCGCAGCAACAATCGCTTCATCAGAAACACCGATTTCCGTGGCCACCGCGATTGCCGCAAGTGAATTGCGTACGTTGTGGTCGCCTGGCAAATTCAAGGTAATGTCCAGCGGTGCTTCGTCTTCACGCAACACCGTGAATTTCATTTGCCCTTGGCAAGCCTGAACATTCACCGCGCGAATTTGCGCTTGTTCAGACAAACCGTAAGTCACAATTGTTTTCGAAACAAAAGGCATGATCTCGCGTACGCAAGGATCGTCCACACACACTGCGGCCACGCCGTAGAATGGCAGGCGCTGCGTGAACTCGACAAAGGCTTGCTTCAAGCGTGCGAAGTCATGTCCATAGGTTTCCATGTGATCCGCGTCAATGTTGGTGATCACAGCGATGACAGGCATCAGGTTCAAAAAAGAGGCATCCGATTCATCCGCCTCAACCACCATGAATTCGCCAGTGCCAAGTTTGGCATTGGCACCTGCAGAATTCAGACGACCACCAATCACGAATGTGGGGTCTAGCTTGCCTTCAGCCAAAATGCTAGCCACCAAACTGGTGGTGGTGGTCTTGCCGTGCGTACCGGCCACAGCGATGCCTTGCTTCAAGCGCATCAGTTCAGCCAACATGACAGCACGGGGCACCACTGGCACACGTGCTGCACGCGCAGCCAACACCTCGGGGTTGCTGCCGCCAACCGCGGTCGATGTCACCACCGCATCTGCACCGGCAATGTTCGACCGTTCGTGCCCCGTAAACACGGTGGCACCCAATTTGGCCAGTCGCTGGGTTACCGCAGAGTCAGACAAGTCCGATCCGCTCACCTTGTAACCCAGGTTAATCAATACCTCGGCGATTCCGCTCATCCCGGAACCACCAATACCGACAAAGTGCACATGTTTGACTTTGTGTTTCATACCTTCGCAACCTGTTCAATGTAATTCGCCACTTCCTGCGTGGCTTGTGGTTTGGCCAAGGCCCTTGCACGCTCTGCTTGTGCAAGGCATGTGTCCCGGCTGGTTTGTTGCAACCAGTTGGCCAGCCACGCGGCATCCAATTCATGTTGCTGGCGCAGCCACGCGGCATTCTCTTTCACCAGAAAACCTGCATTGTGGGTTTGGTGATCATCAACAGCATGGGGAAAAGGCACAAACAATGCCGCAACCCCAATGGCTGCAACTTCAGCGACGGTCATTGCCCCAGCCCGGCAAATGACCAGATCAGCCGTGGCCATGGCCGCCGCAACATCATCAATAAATGCCAACTGCTGCGCACCGACACCTGCCTTTTCGTAGTTATCGCGCAAAGCTGGCAAGTTTTTCTCTCCCGCCTGGTGCACAACCTCGGGTCTGCAATCAGCAGGCAACATCGCCAAGGCTTTGGGTACCACCTCATTCAAGGCTTGTGCGCCCAAACTTCCACCCAGCACCAACAATTTCAACGGACCACTGCGCCCTTGAAAACGCGCGCGGGGCTCGGGCTGGCTATAGATCATTTCGCGCACAGGGTTACCAACCCAATTGGAATTTGGCAAAGCGTACGGAAAAGCAACCAGGTTGCGATCTGCCAACTTGGCCAACACTTTGTTCGTCAGGCCTGCAACCGAGTTTTGCTCATGGACCACCAAAGGAATATTCAGCAAACTGGCCATCATACCCAGCGGGAAAGCCACATACCCTCCCATACCCAATACCACTGCGGGCCGGGTGCGACGAAGGATCTGAACAGAAGTCCAGAATGCACGCAGCAATTTCAATGGCATGAAAACCTGCTGCAAGATACCTTTTCCGCGAAAACCCGAGAACACCAAGGTGTTCATTTCAACGCCGTTTGCTGGCACCAAACGACCTTCCATGGCCTGTGGGTTTCCCGCCCATTGAACTTGCCAACCACGGGCTTTCAATTCAGATGCAACGCTCAAACCCGGAAAAATATGGCCACCGGTACCACCCGCTACAATCAATGCCAATCGCTGGGCTTTGCTCATGCAGCACCTCCCCGCATCATGGTTCGGTTTTCATGATCAATCCGGAGCACTAAGGCAAGGGCTGCGCAGGTCACGAGGATTGCGGAGCCTCCATAACTCATCAATGGCAAGGTCAAGCCTTTTGTAGGCAGAACCCCCAAATTCACACCCATGTTGATGAAGCACTGAACCGCGATCCAGATACCCACCCCTTTGGCCACCAAACCGGAGAATGTGCGCTCCAGTGCAATGGCTTGGGCACCCACTGCAAAGCATCGTTTAACGATGTACATGAACAGCAAAATAACAACCGTCACACCCACAAAGCCCAGCTCTTCGCCAATCACTGCAAGCAAGAAGTCGGTGTGGGCCTCAGGCAGGTAATGCAACTTTTCAACGCTGCCACCCAAACCTACGCCCAGTACTTCACCCCGGCCAAATGCGATCAAGGAATGCGATAGCTGGTAGGCCTTGTTCAGGGCATTGTCGCCCTCCCACGGGTCGAGGTACGCCAGCAAACGAGCCCGACGGTAATCACTGAATGCAATCAACAAAGCAAATGCTGCGCTGAGCGCAAACAACACACCAAAAAATACCCGGCCATTGATGCCACCCAAAAACAGGATTCCGAACACCACTGTGACAATCACGATGAATGCGCCCATGTCAGGCTCAAGCAAAAGCAGCATGCCTACCAAAAACATAGCCATGAACATGGGAAACAAAACCTTCCCAAAACGCTGCATGTAGGCTTGCTTGCGCACGGTGTAGTCGGCTGCATAAATGATCGCGCACACCTTCATCAATTCAGACGGTTGAATATTCAACACATACAGTGATAGCCATCTGCGAGCACCATTCACCTCTTTGCCAATACCGGGAATCAACACCAACACCAGCAAAGCGATACAACACAAAAACACCAAGGGCGCCAACTCTTGCCAGGTTTTCATTGGAATCTGGAAAACACAGAAGGCTGCTACAAATGCCACGGCAATGGACACCGCATGCCGAACCAGAAAGTGTGTGGTTTGATAGTTGGCGTACTTGTTGGAATCGGGTAAAGCCACTGTGGCCGAATACACCATCACAAGACCCAGAAACAGCAACGCCAACACAGCCCAAATCAGCCCTTGGTCAATCACCTGAGACACTGCAGGCCCACGGTTGACTCTGTACATGGAAGATGACAAACCACCTCCTGCCGCCGTGGCAGGGATCAGGCTTTTGAATTGCATGTTGCTTTGATCTTTCTTGCCCCACTTGCTCAGCATGGCTGCCCCCTGTCCGCCGCAATGGCTCGAACAGCATCCACAAAAACCTCAGCGCGGTGCACATAATTCCTGAACATGTCCAAGCTTGCGCACGCCGGGCTCAGCAACACACAGTCTCCTTCCCGAGCTTTGCTGGCTGCCACTTGCACAGCCTGTTCCAAAGTTGCTGCTTTTTCACAAGGCACCTGCGCTAGGGCAAGGGCGCTCATCATGTTGTCCGCGTCCTTCCCAATCAACACCACATGCTTGCAGTAATTCGACACAGGTTGCACCAAGGGAGAGAAGTCCTGCCCTTTGCCATCACCGCCAGCAATCAATACAGTGGGTTTGGCCAATCCGTTCAACGCGGCCACAGTGGCTCCCACATTGGTACCTTTGCTGTCATCGAAATAGTCGACTCCGTCGATTTGGACGACATGCTGAACGCGGTGCGGTTCGCCTTGGTAGCTGCGCAAACCGTGTAACAACTTGGCCATTGGCAAGCCCAGGCCCTGGCACAACGCCAAGGCCGCCAGTGCATTGCTTGCGTTGTGCAAACCAACCACTTGCAAAGCCTCGATTGGCATTAGCAGCTTTTGCCGTGGCTCTACTTCTTCCTGCTTTCTGCGGCGAGTGGAAATTGGTGTTTCCTGCGATTTCTCCTGATCACCCACCAACTGAGCCAACCACAGCATGCCACCTTCTCGAATCAGGCCGAAATCATCGACTTGAGCAGGCGCACTTGTGCCAAAGGTGGACACCCTTGTTCCAGCTGGCAAATTGGCATCGAGCACCAAGGCGTCATCCCGGTTGATCACGCACACACCATTTTCCGAAAAGATTCGGAATTTGTCCTGGGCGTACTCCTGCATATCAGGGTGCCAGTCCAGATGATCTTGCGTAATGTTGAGCACTGTCGATGCATCAAATTTCAAACGCTTGGTCCAATGCAACTGGAAACTCGATAGCTCAAGTACCCAAATATCAGGTAAATCGCCCACTTCCAATTGCTCACGCAAAGCATCTAAAGCAGCCGGACTGATATTGCCCGCAGCCACAGCTTTCTTCCCGGCAAATTGCGTAAGACATTCCACCATCCGAGTTGTGGTGGTTTTTCCGTTGGTTCCAGTAATACCCACCACTTGCGGTTGATAATTCTTTTCTTGCTGCAAAGCGTCGAGCGCATCAGCAAACAGATCAAGTTCTGAATCTACCGGGGTGCCATGCGCGGCAGCCTGTGCAAGCACTGCTACCATCAGCGGGTGAGAGGGCGGCAAACCAGGTGAGACCACCACGCGGTCAAAATCCCAGTTCAAATCACTGACTGAATTGAACAAGCGCACATCGGACTGAATGGATTGCAACTCCTGTAATCCTGGTGGCATTTCACGTGTGTCAATCACGGTCAATCGGGCACCCTGCGCAAGCGCCCAGCGCGCGCAAGCCAAACCAGACTCTCCGAGTCCGACTTGTAAAACCGATTGATCAAGAAGCAAATTCATTCGTTTCAACTCAATTTGAACGTCATTTCAACGCAGTTTCAGCGTGGACAAACCAATCAACACCAGAATCATCGTGATGATCCAGAAGCGAACTACCACCTGGGTTTCTTTCCAACCGCTCAGTTCGTAGTGGTGGTGCAGCGGCGCCATTCGGAACACCCGCTTGCCACCGCTGTACTTGAAATAGAGCACTTGAATCATGACCGAGAGTGTTTCAGCAACAAACACGCCGCCCATGATGAACAGCACCACTTCCTGTCGAACAATCACAGCAACCGTTCCCAACGCACCGCCCAGAGCGAGTGCACCTACGTCGCCCATAAATACTTGCGCCGGGTAAGCGTTGAACCACAGGAAAGCCAAACCTGCACCAGCAATTGCCGCCAGGAAAACCGCAAGCTCACCAGCGCCCGGAATGTACGGAAGCAGCAGGTATTTGGAATACACGGCGTTGCCGGCTACGTAGGCAAAAATTGCCAAAGCTGACGCCACCATCACTGTGGGCATAATCGCCAAGCCATCCAGCCCATCGGTCAAATTCACGGCGTTGCTGGTACCCACGATCACAAAATAAGTCAGGGCAATAAAGCCCCATACACCCAATGGGTAGCTAATCGACTTGAAGAAGGGAACAATCAGATCGGCATTGTTGGGCAGGTGCATTGAAAAACCACTTTCAACCCATGCCACAAAAATATCCAATACCTCTTGCCCGCTTTGTGCAGACACTGCAAAAGCCAGATAGAACGCGCAAATCAATCCCACCACGCTTTGCCAAAAGTATTTCCATTTCGCAGGCAAACCCTTGGGGTTGCGATATACCACTTTGCGATAATCATCAACCCAGCCGATCCAGCCAAAACCGAATGTCACAAGCATCACAACCCATACAAAGCGGTTGGACAGATCTGCCCACAACAAAGTTGAAATGCCAATGCCAATTAAGACAAGCGCACCGCCCATCGTGGGTGTGCCTGCTTTGGCCAAATGAGTTTGAGGACCATCGTCGCGCACGGACTGGCCGATTTTGTATTGGGTCAATTTGCGAATCACCATGGGCCCAGCCACCAGCCCAACCAGTAGTGCCGTGGCACAAGCCAGCACCGCACGTAACGTCAAATAATTGAAAACACCAAACGCGCGAATGTCTTGCGCAAGCCATTGGGTAAGCTCAAGAAGCATGGTTAGCCTCCCCTGAATGATGTTGAACCAGCGCTTGAACGACTCGCTCCATTTTCATGAACCGGGAGCCTTTGACCAGCACAGACCATCGGCCTTGCTTTGTTGTATTCATGGTGTTTTCTATTAAGGTTTCTATAGTCTTGAAATGCATTGCGCCCTCACCGAATGCCAGCACTGTGTGAGTGGTCGCATCGCCCAAGGCATACAAGTGCTTGACGCCAGCCTGTTTTGCATAACTCCCGACTTCGGCATGGTATTCATCTGACTGATTACCTACCTCGCCCATGTCACCGAGCACCAGCAAAGTACTGCCTGCCTGCTGGCCCAGCACTTTGCTTGCTGCATTCACAGAATCAGGGTTTGCGTTGTAACTGTCATTGATCAGCAATATCGACGGCGTATTCAGGGCAACCTGCAGGCGACCGTTCACCGGCTGAAATGCATTTAAACCTGCTTGAATCGCCTCATGAGTACAACCCGCAGCATGTGCAGCAGCAGCGGCTCCTGCCGCATTAGCATAGTTATGCTCGCCAATAAAGTTAGGGCGTAATTCGATCGGAGCATCCAAGGCACGAAGCACGACGGCGGATTGCCCGAAATCACTGCGGGGCGGCAAGATTTCGAAATCGGCACCGGATCCAAAACGCAAGGTACTTTTACCGGTTGACAGCGCTTGCCAACAGGCATCGAATTCATCACTTACCGGGAACACTGCACAACCATTTGACGACAAATGAGTAAAGGCACTACCGTTTTCATTGGCAACAGCCAGCACCGTTTTCATGAATTCTTGATGCTCTCGCTGTGCATTCGTCAACAGCACGACATCAGGTTTTACCAACCCTGCCAGATAATCAATCTCGCCCGGATGATTCATGCCCATTTCGATCACAGCCATTTGATGCTGAGGCCGCAACTTTAGTAATGTTTGTGGCACACCGATATCGTTGTTCAAGTTACCTGCGGTCACCAGTACCTGATCGTCGCCACACTGCGCCTTGCAAATTCCACCCAGCATTTCTTTACTGGTTGTCTTTCCATTGCTGCCTACAACAGCCAACACTTTCAAATCAAACTGCTGTCGCCAGGCACTGGCCAACGCACCCAAGGCAAGGCGAGTGTCGTTCACCACAAACTGATGAATCGGCAAATCAAGTACGCGATTGGTTACCAATGCCGCGGCACCCGATTTCATGACCTGCCCGGCAAAATCATGTGCGTCGAATCGCTCGCCAATCAGGCACACGAATAAATCGCCTTTTTCTACCAGTCGACTGTCTGTTTGAATCAGACGAACAGCACTCGGTAACTCCGGCACACCCTGGTTTACCTGCGCAATCAGCAACTTGCTCAAAGCAGTCGCAATGTGTTCAAAGGCCCAGTTCAACTCAAGCATGCGCACCTCGCTTGCTCAGCGCAGTCAATGCGCATTGCGCATCGGAGTGTGCAATCACTTGTGTACCGATCGTTTGTGTACTTTCGTGCCCCTTCCCCGCCAACAACACCACGTCTTGAGCATTGGCCTTGCGAACTGCAAATTCAATCGCAACCGGTCGATCAACCTCAACATGAATATTGTTCTGTAGCGGCGCGTCGATCCCGGCAATAATTTCCTGCAGAATCGTTTCAGGTTTCTCACTGCGCGGGTTGTCCGACGTAAGCACCACAAAATCAGCTTTTGCGACTGCCGCTGCACCCATCAAGGGGCGCTTACTGCGGTCTCGATCGCCACCACAACCAAACACCACCCAAAGCTTACCCATACGCTTGTTGGCAAAAGGGCGAAGCGCCAACAACGTCTTTTCCAGCGCATCAGGAGTGTGTGCATAATCAACCACCACCGCAGGCTCACCTTCAATGTGTTGCATGCGTCCGGGGGCAGGAGTGACCCCAGCCAAAGCCCTCTTCACCTCGCTTGCGTCATACCCGAGCCTCACCAATGTGGCAAATACCAAAGCCATGTTGTCGGCATTGAATTCACCGATAATGGGCGTGTCAATTTGGGTAATTGCACCATTGATCTTCAGTTCAATCCGTTGCCCCTTCTCCTGATGGGCAACACTTACAATTTGGCAGTCCGCAGTGCTTACATGCCCGACAGCAGAGCAATCAATATTTCTGTGCTGAACATGCGCCAAAAACTCCACGCCGAAAGAGTCATCTGCATTGACTACAGCCAATCGCAAAGTTGGCCAGCTGGCCAGAATCATTTTGGAGCGGCCATAAGCAGCCATGTCCCCGTGATAATCAAGGTGATCCTGAGACAAATTGGTAAACAAAGCCACATCAATGCTGACACAAGCCAATCGACGCTGCTCAAGCCCAATCGAGGAAGCCTCAATACAAACCGTATCGAAACCGGCTTGCCGCAACTCGTGTAGCAAGTGATGAACACCCACCACATCTGGGGTGGTCAAACCGGTGTGGGCCTTCAACTGATCAGGTTCGCCATAACCCAAGGTACCGATCACGGCAGCCTTTTTACCGAGTTGGTTAAGTGACTGTGCCAACCAGCGAGTGACTGTGGTTTTCCCATTGGTGCCCGTCACCGCGATAATTGTCATGGCATCGCTTGGGGTTTCGTAGTAACCAAAGGCCAGGTCAGCCAACATGGTTTTCAAATGCAGTACTGGCAATACACTGGCGCTTTGGTAGGCGCGCTGATCATCGTAATCGACCAATACAAGGCCACAACGCTGCTCAGTCAGCAAGTCATCTGCCAAATTGCGCGGATCAAATTTTTCACCGGGTACTGCAAGAAACACATCCCGAGGTCCTGTCAGGCGCCGGTGATCCGTCACCAGGCCCGAGCAATCCGCATAAAAGCCGCGCTCATGAAGCTCGGCCAGCACCTCAGATACAGAATGCAGGTATGCGCTAATCATAAGCGACTCCCCGCAGCGCCCGGTGCCGCCACAAACTTGCGCAACTGTTCCGTAGATTCAATTGCATCGGGCTGTACATTCAAACGGGTCAATACGCTTTTCGTGATGGTCGAGAACACTGGTGCTGCAACCAGACCACCAAAGTACACACCGCTCTTGGGTTCATCCACCATGATGGCGACAATTACACGGGGGTCAGAAACAGGCGCCAGGCCCACATAAGACGAGACATACTTGTTCACGTACCGTCCACCCTCTTGCTTGTGGGCTGTACCGGTTTTACCGGCAACCCGATAGCCTTGCACCTGGGCTTTGATCGCAGTTCCTTCAGGTCCGGAGGCCAACTCCAGCATATGCAACATGCTGTCAGCAACCTTCTCACTGATAACGCGATGGGACACCACCGGGTCTTGCGGCCCACGTTTAATCAAGGACGCAGGTACAAAGTGACCCTTGTTGGCAAAGATGGTGTAAGACTGCGCCAACTGAATCAGGGACACAGAAATACCGTGCCCATACGACATAGTCGCCTGCTCAATGGGGCGCCATTTATTCCAGGGACGCACACGACCAGCCACTGAACCAGGAAACGCAATTGAGGGAGTTTGCCCGAACCCTAGCAAATTGAAAAAGTCCCACAAATCCTTGCGCTCAAGCTCAAGCACAATTTTGGAAGTCCCCACGTTGCTGGACTTCTGAATAATTTCCTCAACAGTCATGACACCGTGCGGCTTTGTATCACTAATTGTGGCGGGGCCGATCGACATGCGACCGTTGCCGGTATCAATTTTTGTACTGGCTTTCACCTTGCCCTGGTCCATGGCCAAGGCCACACCGAAAGGCTTCAATGTTGAACCGGGCTCAAACATGTCTGTGAATACACGGTTGCGCAACTTCTCACCATGCAACTGCCCCCTGTTGTTGGGGTCGTAGGTGGGAATGTTGGCCATGGCCAGTAACTCACCGGTTTTCGCATCCAGTACTACAGCCGCTGCCGCCCTTGCCTTGTGCTGTTCAACCGCTTTTTTCAGTTCAGACAACACGATATATTGCACATCAGCATCCACGGACAAGACCAAATCCTGTCCATTGACCGGCGGGCGCAATTCGCGAATGTCTTCAATCACATTTCCCAGACGATCGCGCAACACATTGCGCTCGCCATCCTCACCGGTCAGCCTGTCATTGAATGCAAGTTCAACGCCCTCTTGGCCTTTGTCCTCGATGCTGGTAAAACCCACCAAATGCGCCATCGTCTCGCCTTGTGGGTAGTAGCGCTTGCTTTCGGTCACAAACCCAACACCAGGAATTTTCAATGCCTTGGCTTTTGCAGCAACATCGGAATCAACCTGGCGGTCCAGATAGACAAATGCGCGCTTGCTGTCTTTTCGCATCTGGGCAATCATTCGATCTGGCTTCAGGCCGAGTACAGCAGCAAGTTTGCGCAAATCTTCATCTTTAGCATCAACAATCCGGCGGCCGTCATACCACACAGCTTGGGCAGGAACGCTTTGCGCCAACACCACCATGTTTCGGTCAAGCAAGCTGCCCCGGCTGGCCTGCAAAGGCAGCGTTCGCTCAAGGCGTTTTGCTCCCTGCTCCTGCAAAAAGTCATTGGAAATAATCTGCAAGTAAGCTGCGCGCGCAATCAAGCCACCAAAGGCCAGAAAGATACACACCAAAACAAAACGCGATCGCCAGGCTGGCAATCGCATTTCCAACAATTCTGATCCGCCGAACCGAACAGCTTTACTCACGCTTAAAGCCTCCCTCCAACTGCATGAACACCACCGAGCCTGGGGCTGGGGGATTCATATCCAGTCTTGTCCGTGCAACTTCATCCACACGCTCACCTTTGGCCAAGGCCACTTGCTGTAGTTGCAAACGCGTAAAAGCCACTTCTATCTGGTGTTCAGCCTGCTGCTCTTGACCCAAGGCAACAAACAAGGTTCGCGCAGTGTGCTGTTGTTCAACCACCAACATGGCGCAGAAAATTACCAATGCCAGTAACAGAATATTCAGGCGCCCCATGTGCTCCCCCCGGCCGAAGAACTGGCTGGCCATTCCGCCAGCTTCTCTGCCACACGCAGCACGGATGAGCGGGAACGCGGATTCAACTCACACTCTTCTTTGGTCGGCTTGATTCGATCCAGCTTTTTCATCAACGGCGTGGGTTCAGGCAAGGGCAGCTTGCGCAAACGCGCATCTTGTTGCGATTTTGGATTCGCCAGCTTTTCGATGAATTGCTTTGTGATCCGATCCTCAAGCGAGTGAAAGCTGATCACCGCCAGCCTGCCACCCACCCGCAATCTTTTGAAGGCCGCTGTTAAACCTTGTTCGAGCTGCGCAAGCTCCTGGTTGACGTGAATCCGTAAAGCCTGAAAGGTGCGCGTTGCAGGGTCCTGGCCCGGCTCCCGCGTGCGAACTGCCCCTGCCACGATCTGGGCAAGGTCGAGTGTTGTAGTGATCGGCCGCTCCGTGCGGCGAGCAACAATCGCTGTTGCAATCTGAACAGCAAACCGTTCTTCCCCATAATTCTTTATCACCTCTTTGATTTCCCGGGCGTCTGCCCGAGCAAGAAAATCGGCCGCGGACTCTCCAGTCTGCGGATCCATGCGCATGTCCAGTGGACCATCCCGGCGGAAACTGAATCCCCGCTCAGCCTGATCAATTTGGGGTGAAGAGACGCCGATATCCATCAACACACCATCCACTTGATCGATACCCAGTGAATCAAGCGCTGACTCGAGATCGGCGAATGCGCTGCGAACTCCCCGAAAACGGGAGTCTTTGATTTCTCCCATGGCCTGGACTGCTTGAGGGTCCCGATCAAGGGCCACCAACTGTCCCTGCGCTGAAAGCTTTTCGAGCAGAGCGCGGCTGTGTCCGCCCCTGCCAAAGGTGCAATCGAGGTACAGTCCGTCGGGCGTGTGCAACAGGGCGTCAACCGTGGGTTGAAGTAGCACGGGGATGTGTTCATCGGTACTCACCTTCAGAAACTAAATTCGTTCAGTGATTCAGGCATGCCCGCAGCAATTGCCTTTTCCTCTTCCACCTTCAACAGCGTGGAATCCCAGATTTCAAAATGACTACCCATGCCCAGCAACATGACTTCCTTGCTCAGTGACGCCGCTTCCCGCAATTCTGGCGACACCAGAATACGACCTGCAGAATCAATTTCAACATCTGTTGCAAAACCAAGGAAAATGCGCTGCCAAGGGCGGGCAGACATGGGCCAAGCGGCAATTTTTTCTCGATGCTGCTCCCAAACCGGGCGCGGAAACATCAGCAAACAACCGTTGGGGTGTTTTGTAAGCGTCAAGGCTCCCTCGCACTGCGTTTGCAGCGCGTCACGATGCTTCTGCGGCACATTCATGCGCCCTTTTGCATCCATTGATAAGGAAGAACTGCCCTGATACACGCGAATTAATTTCCCACAAAATCACACAAATCCCCACGAATCACCACTTTACGCATTATGAAATGGGTGGTCAAGCAGTTCTCTCGGGAAAACGCTTTACAACCAAGGACTTAGAAGCACTTTGAAGAAATTAACGCAGAAAAAATGACTGAAAAAATAAGAGCATAAAGACAACACTGAAAGTAATGTCTTAAGAAACGCCTGGGAATTAAATCTTGATGAAGGGAAGTAGAAAGCGCGCCTGTAAGCCGGATTCTGTTCAATGGCCTTGCAGCCAAAGTGACAATCATTCCTCTAGGCTGAAAATTACTCTTCAGCTCAAGCCACCTACCCGCGCGCACGGGGAGCGCCGTTGACGCCCGAAAGCGCCTGCGCGCCTATTTGGTGTTGCTCCAAGTGGGGTTTACCTAGCCAGCCTTGTTACCAAGTCTGCGGGGGTCTCTTACACCTCCGGTTCGCCCTTGCCTGTGAAAGTTGCCTTTCCATCGGCGGTGTGTTTTCTGTTGCACTTTCCGTCGCTTTCAGTTTTGTCACCAAAACCTTATAGCGCCTGGTCGTTAACCAGCACCGTGCTCACTGGAGTCCGGACTTTCCTCTCCCTGAAATTCAGGCAGCGACTGTCCGACGCACTTTCCGGGAGTTAGTGTAGACCCATCCCAAATAAAAGCCAATCTTTCATGAGATGAAGAAATCCCACGTGTTGGCTTCGCGCGATAAACAGAAGAATCGTCGTAAAAGCCCGGTCGCTCAGAATCTCGAAACCAGCCCGGAACTCCCATCACTGGCAACGGGCTCAAGTTACCAGGTGCGCGAAGTTGTTCCACCACAAATAACAGCAATCGCTGCAACTCTGGTAATTCGATATCAAGCGAAGGAACCTGCACCGGCACCACCTTTGCACACAAACCTTTGTGAGCCTTGCTCATGCTATCAAGCAAGCCATGCCCCAACAAAAGAACCTTGGCCCGGGCATCCCAGTTTCCTCGCTGATCAAGCAGCAAACTCCTCCAATCGTGCTGCAACAAAGCATTGCAAAGCGACCACTCCGTGGTCAGCAGAAGCGCGCCGCTTTCATCAAACAAAGTCAGGGCATCGCGCAAGCGACTTCGACCATTGGCAGGCAGACGACCGGGCTGTTCCGCACATTTAACAGCATCCTGAACATGAAGCGTATTGATCAGTTGCTTTACTTTGGGAAAGGCAAGCCACACTTGGCCGTTATACCAATCGTGGGAAATATCTCTTGTCGGGACCTGGCCAATGTGCACAAGGCGTTCATAGTCAATCGCCCCCAGGTTTTCGGTTGAATGAACAAAAACCGGTGCAGCCTCGGCAGACTCATTGCGCAGATCATTCAAGCGGCAAGAGACGGCACCCTCGCTATCCATTCGAGAATCGAAACAGGCCTGGTTTTCACCATACGGCCATAGCCAAGGACTAACCGTTAAATTTGCCACCAACGGTCACCGAAGGCGGGTGACGGTCCAATCCAGCACCTCACCTGCCCTTAAAGGCACAATGCCACTGTCAGTGACAAAAGGCAGCTTTTGTGGCACCTCAAAAGACCTGCGCTGTAGCTCAAACACACCTTCGTTTACAGGCAAACCATAAAACGCGGGGCCATTCAAACTACAAAATTTTTCAAACAGTTCAGTGGTCTCCAGCGCCCCCGTCTGTTCGAAGGCCTCCGCATACATGGCCATGGCATAAGGTGCAGAGTAGCAACCCGCACAACCACACGACATTTCTTTCAAATGCCTGGCGTGCGGGGCACTGTCTGTGCCCAGGAAAAATTGCGGCAAACCACTAGTTGCTGCTTTCAACAGCGCCTTGCGATGCACTTCACGCTTCAACACCGGCAAGCAATACCAGTGGGGCTGTAAACCACCCTTGAACAAAGCGTTGCGGTTGTACAGCAGGTGCTGCGGTGTGATGGTTGCAGCCAGCAGCAACCTGCCCTGCGCATCATGGCCAGAATTCTCAGTCACAAAAGTAGCCGCCTGCTCAGTGGTGATGTGCTCAAACACCACGCGCAAATTTGGAAACTGCCGACGCAAAGGCTTCATCACCGTCTCTACAAATGCGGCTTCGCGATCAAACACATCCACATCCGCATCCGTCACTTCACCATGTACCAGCAAAGGCAAACCATGACGCTCCATAGACTCCAACACCGCGCCACACTGACCCAACAAATCTGAAACACCTGCCTCAGAATTCGTAGTGGCGCCGGCCGGATACAACTTCACTGCACGGACCACCTCACTGCTGGCGGCTTTCTCAATTTCCTGCGGACTGGTAGCACCAGTCAGGTAAAGGACCATCAGGGGCTCAAACAGACGCATGACTGCCTGCTCTTCAGTAGAGTAGCAACCAGTCTGACAAGCTTTCTCCACTGCAACCAAAATACGCTGACGATAGGCCATAGCCTGATCCACTGTAGTCACGGGTAGTTTCAAATTGGGCATCACAATCGCACGCCGAAAATTCAGCGCCGTGGCTGCAACAACACACTCCAGCGCCTCGCCGTCGCGAAGGTGCAAATGCCAATCATCGGGCGGTGCAATTTGGATAGTCTGAATCATTGGGGCCAAATAAAGTTCGGAATGATGTGTATTTTACCTTACACGGATTGCCCAGAATTTCTCAGGGCTTGCCGATCAAAATAATCCTCAAGTCATTCACATTGGTCATCGTGGGCCCCGTCATCAACAATCGGTCCAAGCGTTTAAAGTAGTCGTAACTGGTGTGTTGGTCCAAGTGCAGCTGAGGGGCAAGTTTGGCTGCCTTGCACAATTGCCTGTCGCCGGGCAACAGCAATGCACCAGCATGCCCGCCAATCCCGTCAATTCCGTCCGTATCTGCGGCAATTGCGGCAACCTCCACGGGCGCGTTCAAATCACGAAGGTAAAAAGCCAAGGCCAACAAAAACTCGGAATTCCGCCCGCCCCGCGCTTGCCTTAACTGAGTGTCGTTCAGGGTTACGGTGCATTCGCCTCCGCTAATGATGGCCAAGGGTGCCTCTGGCCAGCCTCCCTGGCCCATGGCCGCCTGTCTTGCAATCGCTGCATGCACCTGTGCCACATCACGCGCCTCACCCTCCAGGGTGTCGCCAAGGTTGAGCACCTTGTAGCCCTTGCCCTCAAGGTGCTGGGTTACCGCATTCAACGATTTTAAATTGCTGGCCAGCAAATGGGTTTTCACTTTGCGAAAAACCAGCGAACTGCGCTTGGGAGTATCAGGCACGGTACCCTTTACCCCTTTCTCGAGATATCTGGCAATCGAATGTGGTACTTGCACTGCCCACCGCTTAATCACCTCCATGGCGTCGTGGAATGTGCTCTCATCCGGACTGAACGGACCCGATGCAATCGATGAAGGGTCATCTCCCGGCACATCCGAAATCAGCAACTGAAACACGGGCGCACGGCAAATTTGCGCCAACTGCCCTCCCAATGTTTGGGTCACATGCTTGCGCACAATATTCATTTCGTCGATCGGCGCACCGCAGGCCAACAAAGCTCGGTTCAACTGCTGTAAATCAACAAAAGGAATGTCGCGAACCGGCACACTGAGCAAACTTGAACCGCCCCCCGACACCAGCGCGATTACTGCGTCACTAGAGGGCACCTCCGAAATGGCTTTGTGCAGCCTGCGCGCAGCACGTTGACCATCTTCATCCGGCACAGGGTGCGCCGCCTGAACCACTTCGATGGTCGAAGTTTTAACCTCATGTCCACGCCGGGTTACTACAAAACCTTGCAGTTTCTCTGTTGAGCCAACCACACCCTCCAAGGCCTTGGCCATGGATGCAGCTGCCTTGCCCGCCCCAAAAACCCAAACCCGCTCTCTCTCTGGGGCCAGTTGGCTCAACCAAGGCATGATTTGCTCTTGCCAGGCTTCCTTCAACGCTTGATCGGGCTGCGCTGCCAAAACACCCACATCAAAAACCTCAGTTAAAAGGTCTTTGTAAAAATCATCCTTCTCAGACATGAAAAGTCTCTTAAAATAAAAAATCAATTAATCAACAATTTACCAATTAAACCATGTGTCAATTGCTCGGCATGAACTGCAACACGCCAACCGACATCCAATTTTCGTTTGAAGGCTTTGCCAAAAGAGGCGGCCTGACCGATGAACATGCAGACGGCTGGGGCATCGCATTTTTTGAGGGCTCTGCGGCAAGATGCTTCATCGACCATCGCCCCGCATCCGATTCGCCAGTGGCGGAATTGATCCGAAACTACCCAATCCGCTCTTACAACGTGATTTCCCACATACGCAAAGCCACAGTCGGACAGGTTAAACTCCAAAACTGCCATCCGTTCATTCGAGAACTTTGGGGGCAGGCGTGGGTATTTGCGCACAACGGCGATCTGAAAGATTTCAACCCAAGTCTTCAAGGCGACTTTTTGCCCATTGGTGAAACTGACAGCGAACTCGCATTCTGCCTATTGCTGCAAACCCTGAAAAACAAATTCGGCTACCGCACTGCGAACAACCGCCCCAGTGTCGCTGAAGTGGATGAGGTACTCCGCCCGGTGTGTTCCAAGATCGCGGAACACGGCACATTCAACATGCTGCTGTCCAACGGCGAAGCGATGTATACACACTGTTCCACAAAGCTTGAGTACATTGTTCGCGCGCATCCATTTAAAGCCGCACATTTGGTCGACTGCGACATCCAAGTCGACTTTGGTGCCGTGACCACACAGAATGATCGAGTCGCGGTGATTGCAACCGCTGCGCTCACTGACGACGAAATTTGGACACCTTTTGAACCCCAATCTTTTTTGGTGTTCGAAGATGGCAGACCTGTATTGAAGAACGGCCACTGCCTGCTTTCATAAACATTTGAAGCCAAAAGACAAGGGCTCGCCTAGTTGCAACTCGGTCAGCACCCTTTCACGCTGATCGCGAGGGTATTCACCCAATGCTTCGGTTGCGGCATAAAAACGTGGAAAACTTTGATCACAGAGCCTGTGCAAGGATTTGAATGCAGGCACATATTGAGTGTACAAACCCGACACGCCCAACTTCGCATTGTTCAAATCTTCAGCCATGAACCGGTCATAACCAGCCCATCCACCCCAAGAATCTTTTAACGCCGCGTAATCGGCCAACAGCTGATCAAAACGCATTTTTTTCAATCTCAAAACATGCTGTTTGTCCAACTTGTTGCGGTTCTCATAAATTTGCTCCAGATCATCGCGGGCCTTCGCCAGCATCAGTCTGAAAGCGTTTCTGCGCGAATCGAATATTTCGTATTGAGTCTTCAACGCCTCCCGCCCTGGCTCAGCCAGCCAGGCAACCACTCCCAACTCTTCGACTGCCGTGGCGAAACTTTCGTTGAACATCGAATCGTCGGCGATATAAACCACCTGATGTGCAAGTTCATGAAAAACCAGACGAGCCAATTCACCTGCTGGATAATTCACAAAAGTGTTCAAAACCGGGTCTGGCGTAAAACCCAAGGTTGAATACGCAGGCACACCCAAAACCGCGACATCCAAACCCTGTTTACGCAAGGTGTCCGCAAGGTCCACTGCACTGGACTCTGAATAAAATCCCTTGTAAGAAATACAACCTAATAGCGGAAAACACCATGTCTCCAAACTCAAACTGTCAGACTGGGAAGCGACCACATTCCATACAGCATAGGCACGATTCAAGTCAGCATAAGTCCGATAACTGCGATTGTCAGGAAGCGCCAAGTGAGCCACCGAAAATTCCCGAATGTCCTGAACATGCTGCAATTGATTCCGTAATTTCTCGGGAACATCAGGACGAGACAATATGTCGTCTATGGTGTCTGCGGCAGCCAAGACTTTCAAGTGACCAGTTGTGGCCTGCCAAAAGTAAGCCCCCGTGCTGCAAGCATTCAATAGAAAAATGCAAGCCAGCATCCAGCCCACCAACGCACTTCGCTGAATCATTCCTGCCCTACCTCGTGTGAAGAACATTCATAGTAAAGCACGGTGATTGCCACGGAGAGCAAAACCTGCGATTCTTAACGCCTGTACCAACCAGCGAAGTTTGTTGTGAATCCGAGCAAAATTGAATCCTGGGTCAATACCCGTCGAGACATCCACGCCCACCCCGAATTGCGTTACGAAGAAAACCGTACCGCTGACATTGTCGCCAAGCGACTTGTTGAACTTGGATACGCAGTGGAAACCGGGATTGGACGCACTGGTGTGGTTGGCCTGATTCAAGGAACTCAGGGACCAGGCAAAATGATCGGTCTGCGAGCCGACATGGATGCTTTACCCATCCAGGAACGGAACCAATTTCCTCACGCGTCTCGCCACCCCGGCAAAATGCACGCTTGTGGCCATGATGGTCACGTGGCCATGCTGTTGGGTGCCGCCCAGGAAATTGCTGAAAATCGCAACTTCAAGGGCAGTGTTGCGCTTATTTTTCAACCGGCAGAAGAAGGCGGGGCCGGAGCACAACGCATGATCGACGATGGCCTTTTTCAGCGCTACCCAGTCGATGCGGTGTTTGCCATGCACAACTGGCCTGGCTTGCAAGAAGGTGAATTTGCAGCACACGTTGGAGCGGTCATGGCATCCAGCAATGAATTTTCAGTAAAAATTCAAGCCAAAGGTGCGCATGCAGCCATGCCCGATCTGGGTATCGACCCTGTGGTTATTGCAGCACAACTTATTCTCGCGTTTCAAACCATAGTTAGCAGAAGCTGCAAACCTGTGGAACCCGCAGTATTGTCAGTCACCCAGATTCAAGCAGGCGAAGCAATCAATGTGATACCCGATCATGCGGTATTGCAAGGCACCGTCCGTACCTTCAGTATTGAAACACTGGACCTGATTGAGCAGCACATGAGAAAGCTGAGCACCGAGCTTTGTGCCGCTTTTGGTGCCACCGCTGAAATGGAATTTGAGCGCAAGTATCCGCCCACCATCAATTCAGCTGACATGGCCGAATTGGCGAAAATTGCGTTACAACAAATACCGGAAGTAATAGCGGTTCACACCAATCTTCCACCGACCATGGGTGCAGAAGACTTTGCCTTTATGCTTCAACACAAACCCGGAGCATACTTGTGGATCGGCAATGGAGATGGCGGACACCGCACCCATGGGCATGGCATAGGGCCGTGCACCTTGCATAACCCAAGCTACGACTTCAACGACAAAATACTCCCACTGGGTGTTACGGCGTGGCTGGCAATTACGCAAGCCTTTCTCAAGAACACTTGAGTCACTTCACTTGATAGCCCAACAAAGCCTCAAACTCATATTCTTTTGGGCGCCGCCCCATGACTAGCAACTCACCCTGACTCGGCAAAAGAGTCAGGGAATGAACCTTGCCACTTTTCTTTAGTGGCAGCCAAGACCTTCCCTGGACAATCATCAGCTCCTCAAAAACCTCGGACTCGATCACAAAACTTTGTGTTTTCCGATCAAGCAGCCTATTGACCGGTACTGACAGCACACGAAAAACGTCAGCGTGCAAATCAAAGGTGGACACCAGACTCATATTCGACGCCCTTCGAACAGCGTCTACTATTAAAGTGGGATTCAAACCGACTGCAGCCGCATACAAGGCATCTTCAGGCAACCTGGCAAACAACAATTGATTGACACCAAAGGCCTGCTGGTAACCCAATTCATCTGCTTCATCAAAATGACTGAGAATGGCCTTCTCCGGCGTTAGAAGAAAAAAAAGATCGCTGTGCTGGGGCTGAAATCCTTGTCGACCGATAAAACCAGCCCCCCAGGTAGAATCCACGACCTTCCAAACACCTTTCACCTTGACCGCGTTCCATACATGATTGACTGATTTACCATTGCGGCGAGAGGTTGCAGGCCCACCTTTCACCAAGCCGTAAATTGTCTTCACCTCCAGGCCAGCCATTTGCATTAAGCGATGAGTAACATTGGCATACACAGCACAACTACCACCTCCAAACGCATGGAGTTTTTCAAGCGAATGCTGGGCTGGATCTCCAATTTTGCTGGCTAGTCCAGAATCGTGTTTGAAATGATAGGTCACCCACCGGTAAATCAACCACGCCTTCTCCTCATCAGTCGCAGCCAAAGAAAGTAGAGCGTTGAGTTTCAATTTCAAACTCCCGGTTTGAGTGACCAGGGTGTGTTGAAAGTGCTTATCGAGATGGGAATATCTTGATGCATCCCCTTCCGCGCAAACAACACAAGGAAACAGAAAAATAAACAGGCCAAGAAGACACTGCAAACAATGGATTAATAAATGCGCCAAATTCAATTACAACGAAAACAAATGGAAAGCAGAGAAGATATAGGAATAAGTACAAAACAAGATGAGGAGGGAGACGCTTCGAAAAAGCAGCTTCGTTCTGATTGTAGATTGAGAATGTAGAAGTAAAAAACCCCGCCATCTGAGCAGAAGAGCGGGGTTTTTCGGTATTGGAGAGCCTGACGATGTCCTACTTTCACATGCGAATGCACACTATCATCGGCGCTAAGGCGTTTCACGGTCCTGTTCGGGATGGGAAGGGGTGGTACCACCTTGCTATGGTCGTCAGGCAAAGAGGGTTGGCTGTAAGTGCGGTGCCTTGATTGCACTTACTTGTTAGCTAACCAGCGTTGCGGCTGATTGGCTCGATTTGGAACTGATGAGTTATCTTTGAGACAGCGCTGCTATCTTGTTGATGCGTGTTGCGGGTATATCTATATCTAACAAACTACCTTGGTTTTCATTCGGGTTTTACCCCGAGGTAGATTTACTGTGTTGTTTCATGTGCGTATCTTTTAAGCAAGGCTCAATGCTATAGAGCCAAGCCGCACGGGCAATTAGTACTGGTTAGCTTAATGCATTACTGCACTTCCACACCCAGCCTATCAACGTCGTGGTCTTCAACGGCCCTTCAGGAGGATCAAGTCCTCAGGGAAATCTTATCTTAAGGCAAGTTTCACGCTTAGATGCTTTCAGCGTTTATCTCTTCCGTATTTAGCTACCCGGCAATGCCACTGGCGTGACAACCGGTACACCAGAGATACGTCCATTCCGGTCCTCTCGTACTAGGAACAGCCCCCTTCAAATTTCCAACGCCCACGGCAGATAGGGACCAAACTGTCTCACGACGTTTTAAACCCAGCTCACGTACCTCTTTAAATGGCGAACAGCCATACCCTTGGGACCGGCTACAGCCCCAGGATGAGATGAGCCGACATCGAGGTGCCAAACACCGCCGTCGATGTGAACTCTTGGGCGGTATCAGCCTGTTATCCCCAGAGTACCTTTTATCCGTTGAGCGATGGCCCTTCCATACAGAACCACCGGATCACTATGTCCTGCTTTCGCACCTGCTCGACTTGTCAGTCTCGCAGTCAAGCACGCTTATGCCATTGCACTATCAGTACGATGTCCGACCGTACTTAGCGTACCTTCGAGCTCCTCCGTTACTCTTTAGGAGGAGACCGCCCCAGTCAAACTGCCCACCATGCACGGTCCCCGACCCAGATAATGGGTCAAGGTTAGAACCTCAAACAGATCAGGGTGGTATTTCAAGGATGGCTCCATGAGAACTGGCGTTCCCACTTCAAAGCCTCCCACCTATCCTACACAAACCGGTTCAAAGTCCAATGCAAAGCTACAGTAAAGGTTCATGGGGTCTTTCCGTCTAGCCGCGGGGAGATTGCATCATCACAAACACTTCAACTTCGCTGAGTCTCAGGAGGAGACAGTGTGGCCATCGTTACGCCATTCGTGCAGGTCGGAACTTACCCGACAAGGAATTTCGCTACCTTAGGACCGTTATAGTTACGGCCGCCGTTTACTGGGACTTCAGTCAAGAGCTTGCACCCCATCATTTAATCTTCCAGCACCGGGCAGGCGTCACTCCCTATACGTCCACTTTCGTGTTTGCAGAGAGCTGTGTTTTTATTAAACAGTCGCAGCCACCATTTTATTGCAACCCCTTCACCCTTCCATTGTTCATGGTCAAGCTACAAGGGCGTACCTTCTCCCGAAGTTACGGTACCAATTTGCCGAGTTCCTTCTCCTGAGTTCTCTCAAGCGCCTTAGAATACTCATCCCGCCCACCTGTGTCGGTTTGCGGTACGGTCAACGTGTAACTGAAGCTTAGAGGCTTTTCTTGGGACCACTTCCAATGGGTTCGTAGCCGTAGCTACTTCCCCCCACACCCTTGAGTATATGACAGCCGGATTTGCCTAACTGTCCTCTATGATGCAGGGACCAGGATATCCAACACCTGGACCACTTTCCACGATCCGTCCCCCCATCGCATTACACGTCGGTGCAGGAATATTAACCTGCTTCCCATCGACTACGCATTTCTGCCTCGCCTTAGGGGCCGACTAACCCTACGCCGATGAACGTTGCGTAGGAAACCTTGGGCTTACGGCGACAGAGCCTTTCACTCTGTTTATCGCTACTCATGTCAGCATTCGCACTTCTGATACCTCCAGCATGCTTTACAACACACCTTCGCAGGCTTACAGAACGCTCCCCTACCACATACACTTACGTGTACATCCGCAGCTTCGGTTATCTGCTTAGCCCCGTTACATCTTCCGCGCAGGACGACTCGATCAGTGAGCTATTACGCTTTCTTTAAAGGGTGGCTGCTTCTAAGCCAACCTCCTGACTGTTTTAGCCTTCCCACTTCGTTTTCCACTTAGCAGATATTAGGGACCTTAGCTGGCGGTCTGGGTTGTTTCCCTCTTGACACCGGACGTTAGCACCCGATGTCTGTCTCCCGAGATTGCACTTACAGGTATTCGGAGTTTGCCATGGTTTGGTAAGTCGCGATGACCCCCTAGCCATAACAGTGCTCTACCCCCTGTAGTGAGACTCGAGGCACTACCTAAATAGTTTTCGGGGAGAACCAGCTATTTCCAGATTTGTTTAGCCTTTCACCCCTATCCACAGCTCATCCCCTAACTTTTCAACGTTAGTGGGTTCGGTCCTCCAGTTGGTGTTACCCAACCTTCAACCTGGCCATGGATAGATCATCTGGTTTCGGGTCTACACCCAGCGACTAGACGCCCTATTCGGACTCGCTTTCGCTACGCCTTCCCTACTCGGTTAAGCTTGCCACTGAATGTAAGTCGCTGACCCATTATACAAAAGGTACGCCGTCACGGAACAAGTCCGCTCCGACTGTTTGTATGCACACGGTTTCAGGATCTATTTCACTCCCCTCCCGGGGTTCTTTTCGCCTTTCCCTCACGGTACTAGTTCACTATCGGTCAGTCATGAGTATTTAGCCTTGGAGGATGGTCCCCCCATGTTCAGACAGGGTTTCTCGTGCCCCGCCCTACTTGTCGTACGCCTAGTTCCACAATCGAGTTTTCACATACAGGGCTATCACCTTCTATGGCCGGACTTTCAAGACCGTTTTGTTAACTCAAATGCTAAATCGTACAGGCTGTTCCAATTTCGCTCGCCACTACTCTCGGAATCTCGGTTGATTTCTTTTCCTCTGGGTACTTAGATGTTTCAGTTCTCCAGGTTCGCCTCGCACAGCTATGTATTCACTGTGCGATACCCCTAAAAGGGTGGGTTTCCCCATTCGGACATCTACGGATCAAAGCTTGTTTGCCAGCTCCCCGTAGCTTTTCGCAGGCTACCACGTCCTTCATCGCCTATGACTGCCAAGGCATCCACCATGTGCACTTATTCGCTTGACTCTATAGCGTTAAGCCCTGCTCAAGTTATTCACAAGAACAACACTGTAATCACCATAAAAAGCAAAGTAGTTTGTGTGTATTCTAAATTTCAAGCGCCGGTGCGTATTAGGAACAATACACACCCACTTCTTGAGAAGAACGATGATGCAATCGCATCAATCAAAATATCTACACCTTCGTTAAAAGGAGTATCTATCTCGATATCTCATCATTTCCAAATTGTTAAAGAACAAGTCCAGATCCTGAAGATCTGGCGACTCTTACAGCCAAATGAATAAACACCTCAGTGCCCAGCACCATGCGCTTATTCATTTGACCGCAAGGGCAATGCTTGCATTGCTTACTTGCCAACTTCACTAACAGCCAATCTTTTATTCAAAGATCCGTCATTTACACACTTGATACAAACCAAACCGAGTTGGCAACACACCGTTGGCAGCAAAAACTTGGTGGAGGTGAACGGGATCGAACCGATGACCCCCTGCTTGCAAAGCAGGTGCTCTCCCAGCTGAGCTACACCCCCAGGTGTTTTACAACAACTACTTCAAACCGATGGTGGGTCTGGATGGGCTCGAACCATCGACCCCCGCCTTATCAAGACGGTGCTCTAACCAACTGAGCTACAGACCCCGTAAACTTTTCAGCCCCAGGGCCCTGACCTCTTAGCCAACGCTTTCACATCGAACTGAAAGGCCCTCTTTTTTGCTGCTTGTATCTTCGCGTCTAAACAAACCGATAAGTGTGAGCACTAAAACCAAACAAATTCAAGACTTGATCTACTTCTCTTTCTCTAGAAAGGAGGTGATCCAGCCGCACCTTCCGATACGGCTACCTTGTTACGACTTCACCCCAGTCATGAATCCTACCGTGGTGACCGTCCTCCTTGCGGTTAGACTAGCCACTTCTGGTAGAACCCACTCCCATGGTGTGACGGGCGGTGTGTACAAGACCCGGGAACGTATTCACCGCGGCATTCTGATCCGCGATTACTAGCGATTCCGACTTCACGCAGTCGAGTTGCAGACTGCGATCCGGACTACGATCGGTTTTCTGGGATTGGCTCCACCTCGCGGCTTGGCAACCCTCTGTACCGACCATTGTATGACGTGTGAAGCCCTACCCATAAGGGCCATGAGGACTTGACGTCATCCCCACCTTCCTCCGGTTTGTCACCGGCAGTCTCATTAGAGTGCCCTTTCGTAGCAACTAATGACAAGGGTTGCGCTCGTTGCGGGACTTAACCCAACATCTCACGACACGAGCTGACGACAGCCATGCAGCACCTGTGTGCAGGTTCTCTTTCGAGCACCAATCCATCTCTGGAAAGTTCCTGCCATGTCAAGGGTAGGTAAGGTTTTTCGCGTTGCATCGAATTAATCCACATCATCCACCGCTTGTGCGGGTCCCCGTCAATTCCTTTGAGTTTTAACCTTGCGGCCGTACTCCCCAGGCGGTCAACTTCACGCGTTAGCTACGTTACCAAGGAAGTAAATCCCCAACAACTAGTTGACATCGTTTAGGGCGTGGACTACCAGGGTATCTAATCCTGTTTGCTCCCCACGCTTTCGTGCATGAGCGTCAGTGTTATCCCAGGGGGCTGCCTTCGCCATTGGTGTTCCTCCACATATCTACGCATTTCACTGCTACACGTGGAATTCCACCCCCCTCTGACACACTCTAGTCGTGCAGTCACAAATGCAATTCCCAGGTTAAGCCCGGGGATTTCACACCTGTCTTACACAACCGCCTGCGCACGCTTTACGCCCAGTAATTCCGATTAACGCTTGCACCCTACGTATTACCGCGGCTGCTGGCACGTAGTTAGCCGGTGCTTATTCTTCAGGTACCGTCATCCCCCTAGGGTATTAGCCCAAAGGATTTCTTCCCTGACAAAAGTGCTTTACAACCCGAAGGCCTTCTTCGCACACGCGGCATTGCTGGATCAGGGTTTCCCCCATTGTCCAAAATTCCCCACTGCTGCCTCCCGTAGGAGTCTGGGCCGTGTCTCAGTCCCAGTGTGGCTGATCGTCCTCTCAGACCAGCTACTGATCGTCGCCTTGGTAGGCCTTTACCCTACCAACTAGCTAATCAGCCATCGGCCGCTCCAATAACGTGAGGCCTTGCGGTCCCCCACTTTCCCCCTCAGGGCGTATGCGGTATTAATCCGGCTTTCGCCGAGCTATCCCCCATTACTGGGCACGTTCCGATGTATTACTCACCCGTTCGCCACTCGTCAGCGGAGCAAGCTCCCTGTTACCGTTCGACTTGCATGTGTAAGGCATGCCGCCAGCGTTCAATCTGAGCCAGGATCAAACTCTTCAGTTTAATCTCTGCAAAATTTACTAAACTCGACGGAGTAGATGTTTATAAAAGCCTTGACAGCTTTCACATTCATTTACTTTATTCCGTGAGCACTAACTCTGAATCGTGATTCAAAGTCATTCTTTTTGAGAAAAGAACAAACCTTAAACCCATCTGGTCAGTGCCCACACTTATCGGCTGTTAACTTGTTAAAGATCGCTTCGAAATTTCTGCTAACCTTGCTGCTCTTCGGTACTACTTAAAACCTTGAAGAACCGCTTGTTTGCTTCGTTTCGTGCTGCTTGTCGTGCAGCAGAGAAACGAGATTATGCACATCATCTTTCCAACTGTCAAACACTTTTGGCAAATAAACTCAAAGAATCTTTACATGAAAGTTAGACCGAGCGTAAAAATACTGCAATCACAAGGACTTGGG
>NZ_ABCT01000009.1 GCF_000170915.1 Limnobacter sp. MED105 | reverse complement strand
TAAAGACGTGTATGAGCCAGAGGAAGTGTACTGGGGCCCGGAAACTGAAATGCTCGCCACCAGCGACAAGGCCAACAGCCGCTACACTGGCAAGCGCGACCTTGAAAATCCATTGGCCGCTGTGCAAATGGGTTTGATTTACGTGAACCCTGAAGGTCCGGATGGCAATCCCGATCCCAAGCTTTCTGCACACGACATTCGCACCACCTTCGGTCGCATGGCGATGAACGACTATGAAACCGTTGCACTGGTTGCAGGCGGCCACACATTCGGTAAGGCCCATGGTGCGGGCAACCCAGCACTGGTTGGCCCTGAACCCGAAGCCGCACCCATTGAAGAGCAAGGCTTGGGCTGGATCAACAAGCACGGCACTGGCAAGGGTGGCGACGCCACCACCAGCGGTATTGAGGGCGCGTGGAAACCCAATCCCACCAAGTGGGACATGGGCTACCTGGAAACCCTGTTCAAGTACGACTGGGAACTGACCAAGAGCCCGGCCGGCGCGCAACAGTGGAAGCCAAAAGGCAATGCGGGTGCAGGCACAGTGGTTGACGCACACGACCCCAACAAGAGCCACCAGCCCATGATGACCACGGCTGACATGGCACTGCGCATGGACCCGGACTACGAGAAAATTTCTCGCCACTTCCTGGCCAACCCAGACGAGTTTGCAGATGCCTATGCACGCGCATGGTTCAAGCTGACTCACCGCGACATGGGCCCAAAGAGCCGTTACATTGGCCCACTGGTACCAGCTGAAGATTTGATCTGGCAAGACCCAGTACCCGCCGCGGATTACAAGCATGCCGACGAGGCCGACGTGGCTTCACTGAAAGCCAAAGTACTGGCCAGCGGCTTGAGCATTCCTCAACTGGTGCGCACAGCTTGGGCTTCAGCCTCCACATATCGCAACAGCGACAAGCGTGGTGGTGCCAACGGTGCCCGCATTCGCCTGGCCCCCCAGAAAAACTGGCAAGCCAACAACCCTGCTGAATTGAGCAAGGTGCTGGAGCAACTGGAAGGCATTCAGAAGCAGTTCAATGACGCAGGCAACGGCAAGAAAATTTCCATCGCCGACCTGATCGTGATCGCAGGTGCTGCCGGTGTTGAAGCCGCAGCCAAGAAAGCCGGTCACGACATCAAGGTGCCTGTTGCTTTGGGTCGTACAGACGCAACGCAAGATCAAACCGATGTGGACTCCTTCGAAGTTCTGGAGCCCACAGCAGATGGTTTCCGCAACTACGCCCGCAAAGGCCTGGAAGGAACCGCTGCCGAGCGTTTGATCGACAAGGCCAGCTTGCTGGGCCTGACTGCACCTGAAATGACCGTGTTGGTCGGTGGCCTGCGCGCCATGAACGCCAACGTAGGTGGTGCCAAGCACGGTGTGTTCACCAAGCGTCCAGAAGCACTGACTACGGACTTCTTCACCAACCTGCTCGACATGAGCACCAAGTGGAGCAAGTCAACCAGCGCGGATGGCGTGCTGGAAGGCCGTGACCGCAAGACAGGTGAAGTAAAGTGGACAGGTACACTGGCCGATATGTGCTTCGGTTCAAACTCGCAACTGCGTGCTTTGTGCGAAGTGTATGCCGGTTCAGACGCCGAGAAGAAGTTTGTAAACGACTTCGTGGCCGCCTGGAACAAAGTAATGAACGCCGATCGTTTCGATCTGCACCATTAATTTGATCTGGTAGTTGCAAAAAGCCCGGTGCGAAAGCATCGGGCTTTTTTTATTGGTGTATCTTTTGCAGTCACTCTGAAAACCGTACATCACAATCAAAACATGTCAGCACCTGTCACTTTCAGCACTTTCACCACCGCCAGTGGCCACAGTTTCGGGCATGCGGTTTTGAATAACCCTGCTGCGCTCAATGCGCTCACCTTGCCCATGATCGACCTGCTCGATCCGCAACTCAAAAGCTGGGCTGAAGACGATTCAATCGCAGGTGTGGTGCTCAGTGCTGCTGGCGACAAGGCCTTCTGTGCGGGAGGCGACGTGGTTAGTTTGCACCACGCCAGCAAGCGGGTGGAAACAGGTGTTGTACCGCCAGAAGCCGAGGCTTTTTTCGAGCGCGAATACAGGTTGGACTACCGCATACACACTTACCCCAAACCCATTCTGTGTTGGGCACACGGCATTGTGATGGGCGGTGGCGTTGGCCTGATGGTGGGCGCCTCACACCGTGTGGTCAGCCCGAATGCACGCATTGCCATGCCGGAAATTCACATTGGCCTGTACCCGGATGTGGCGGGCACCTGGTTTTTGCACCGCATGCCCGCGCGAACTGGTTTGTTTTTGGCGTTGACCGGCGCAATCATCAACGCAGGCGATGCCTTGATCGGCAATTGGGCCGATGCAGTGGTACCTCACGATCAATTTGCAACAGTACTCAAGGCGGTAGCGCAAACCAATTGGACTGGTCAATTCAACCCGGACAAAGCCGTGTTGTCAGAATTGCTCAAACAGTTTGAAGTGGAAGCACCCACCGGTTTATTACATACACATGCCGAAGAGATCGATGCAGTAATGAATCAGAAATCATTGGCAGATATTGACCAGTCATTGCGAGAACTTCAACAAAGCAAAGTAACGTGGCTTGCAAACGCAGCACAGGCCTATGCGCACGGGTCGCCCACCTCTGCAGCCCTGTCGTTTGAATTGATGAACCGCCACGCAGGCGCTGATCTCGCCGATGTGTTGCGGCTTGAATACCAGGCCTCGATTGGCTGTTGTGTTCACCCAGACTTTCCGGAAGGTGTACGCGCCTTGCTGGTTGACAAGGACAAATCGCCAAAGTGGAAGCCAAGCAATTTAAGAGAAGTGACTACAACAATACTTGATGATATTTTAAGGCCCCGCTTCCAGGGCCCACACCCTCTAGACTTTAAAAATAGTAACCAAAATTGATGTTGAAGCGATGATTTCGAGTCGGGTTTGGGTTTGCTCCAAACCGACTATTAAAACCGCCATCGCCTCCGATGAAATCGTTGCCATTGCTGGTTGCGTATTCTGCATAGGTATACCATCCGCCAGCGGTGCCAAAAGCGGCACCGATCGTGTACAACTCACTGTCATTGAAGCCAGCTTCATCTTTCATAATCGAACTGTATTCGACAAATGGGATCACGTAATTCAGCCAAGCTATCGAAGGTGTCTCCAGGTAATAACTCAACGAAACAGCAGGAATAAATGCCTCACGCGCCACGGCAGTTGGGAATGCAAACGCGCCCATCAAAATTTCGCCCTGATTTGCCACCCCAGCCTGTTCGACATCGTAATCGTAGTGTGTGCCCTGAGTGGCCAAGGTGAAATTATTCCATTTGTTCACCATGTGCAAAGAGTAGGCCGACATGTCGCCGTCCCGCGTGGGATTACCAAGAACATTAACGCCCTTGCCGCGCATTTCGCCGTATTGGACCGAGAAACCCAAATCAGAATCAATCCCCGCCAACTTCGTCGAATAAATACCCCGCAAGTTCACCTGGTTCTCTTCTTCATAACCGTTGCCAACGCTGTCAGTAATCACATCGTAGGAATAGCGGTCTGCTTTTTTGGATCCGCCTTTGTAAGACCCCTCATCCTGCAGGTAATACCCTGCATCCCATTTCCAGTCGCCTGTAGTCCATGAATATTTCACACCCAAGTCCATGTCATCGGACAGGCCAACATAATAATGCTGATCAAAGAAAAAACTTTGTGAAACGCCGTACGGACCAGGACCAAACGGTACCCTGTTCACGCCCACTTGCACCTGGCTGCCGTTGGCATAGTTGTAACCCAACCAGGCGGTGTGCAACATGTGGTAGCCCGTACCAAACCCACCATAACCATCGTAAAAGCGATATTCGAACTTGCCCAACACATTTCCGTTCTCGTAATCCAGATTAATACGCGCAGTGTCCAACCCCACATTGCCACCATCCGGAAAAGCACGACTGCTTTCACCTCCGCCCGTGTCTTTCGGATAAGTACCTGCGGTGTAATTCACGCGCACTGCACCGCCCACTTTCAATCGACCACCCGCCACATTAAATGCCATGTCTGTGTCTGGTTGCGCTTCGACATTTGCGGTCGATTTCTCTGCCTCGGCCTTGGCCAGTGCGCGCTTGGTCTGTTCAAGTTCAGCTTCAAGCAGCCTGATTCGATCTTTTAAATCTGCCGCGCTTTCCTGTGCAATTGCAGGAATACCGAATGAGAATCCGGCCATTACAAGAGCACAGCAAGTTAGTTTATTTTGAATGATCACTGTTTTTATTCTCCTTAACTGAGGGGCAAAATTTCACTGACCGGGAATCCGTCAAGCGCATGATGCTGTATCTGGGCCTGGAGCAACTCAGCACAAGCCAAAGCGTCAACCAAGGCGTTATGAGGGCGGTAGAAAGGCAATTTGTAACGCTTCCGTATGTCTGGAAGTCGCAGGGAAGCACCTTGCGATTTTCTGAACATGCGCTCAAAAAGCCCTGAATTCTGATGATCAGAAAAATGTCGCTCAATACCCATCGTATCAATCACTGGAAATACGATTCCTTCGCCGACCCGATATTGCAACGCAGTGTCAAGAAACCGCGTCTCTATGGCTGCACAATGGGCCACTGCCAGCTTGCCTGACATCATCTTCAGTAACTCTGGAAGTACATCAATCAAGTCAGGAGCATTGGCAATATCGGAATGCGTAATACCGTGTATCGGGATGGTGTCCGAACGAAGTTTCGCAGCAGGCTTTAAAATCCAATACCGGCTTTGTCCCAACATAATCCGGTTTGACATCAAAGGTACTGCGCCAATACTGATGATATCGTCATACTCGGGGTTCAAGCCGGTTGTTTCAAAATCAATTGCCAACATCGGCGCCTGACCCAAAGTCAATTGCTCATCCAGCGAGAATGAGGCGTAATAAGATTGAAGGTCCGGATGTTGTGCAACTTTGGCAGCCTGCTCAACAGGTGATCTCCATGAGCGCTGTACATTCGATTTCAAAAATCCTTTCAACTTTGGCAAAGGCATCATGACGTTCACTGACCGCGGCTAGACTGATACCGAAACTTCAAAAAAGTCTGGGCATCACTCAGAATCTGGAATGCGTCTTTTAAATTCTTTCGCTCAAAATCGGACAACTTCTTGGGATCTACGTTATTGTCAGGCTTACCACCCGACTCAAGACTAATCGCCTGATGCCGAATTCGCACCATGGATATCAATTCCATAGAGTCTCGAATATTGGCCACCTGCCCCTTCACCAAAATGCCCGACTTTTCAATGTCGGCCAAACGCGCAAACGAATTGCGAGAGTGACTTCCCACAGACAGGGCATGCACACGAATCAGATCAGCCAATGGCGCTGTGCCGCGCCGCTTCATATTGATTGTTTTGGTTTGGCTACCATCCATCTCCATGACAAAATCTTTGAAAAACCCCAACGGCGGAGTTCGCAAAATGGCATTGCGCGCCATAGATGACAAAAATCTGTAGGAAGCACTACCTTTGCTTCGGATCAACTGATTCAGCTCCTTGGCAAATGCAGTTTCACCCCACACGCCATCAAGATCAAAAAACACATTGCTGTTCAAAAGTCCCTCAGGACTTGGGTTGTTGATCCAGTCCAGAAAAGTGGATTTCCACTGAGCCAGAGGCATCCGCCATTGCGGGTTGCTCGCCATTATTTTTCCGGTGCAGTGGTCATAGCCACAAGCGTTCAGACCATCGCAAACAAGATTTGCAAGCCTTTCAAAATACTGACCATGCAGCGCAGGGTCGTACCGATCATCAATGATCAAAGCATTGTCCTGATCAGTGACTATCAATTGTTCTTCGCGTGCCATGGAGCCCAATGCCAGAAAACAACAGGGCACCGGCGGGGAACCCAACTCCTGCACGGCAAGCTCCAATAATTTTTGTTTAAAGCTGCGACCGATGGCTGCCATGGCGCTGCCGACCATACGAGAGTTGGCATCTTCTTGCACCATTCGGACAAAAGCTGCCTGGACATCTTTCTTCAAGGCTGCCAGTTCAACAACTGAAGTCGAATTGAAAATGCTGTTCACCAAAAACAAACTGTTTCTGGACTGGTATTTGACCAAATCAGATTGCGACACCATACCCACCACTTCACTGTTCTTTAAAACAGGCACATGCTGGGTGTTATTGCGCAACATCAGCATCATCGCCTCGAACACCAGTTGGTTGTGGTTCACAGTTCCAGGACTCTCGGTCATGATGTGCCGGATAGGCGTGCTGTAGGGCAAGCCCTTGGCCACCACACGATCGCGAAAGTCCTGATCTGTCACAATGCCGATCAAAGACTGCGACTCGTCTTGCACAATCACGGCAGTTTGATTTGACTGTGCCATTTGAACCGCAGCCTCTTGAACAGGTGTGTCGCCGCTCAAACACAAAGGCGAGTTACTGATTAGCTGATCGATGTTGGCGGTAAACAGCACATTGTTCTGATGACTTCTGGAAACCGCCTGCTTCAATCGAGTGTTGTCTTCAATTTCCACGTAGTCAGCAAAAGCCTCGCATTGCTCGAACAATGTGCCGAATACGGTTGCAGGAATCAGATAGCACAAGGTGTCTTCCAGCGCCTTGGCTGGAAAACGTACTTTCTTGCCCCGCAACAATCCAAATTCGCCGAAGTAGCCACCCTCACAGAGACGGTTATACAACTGCCCATCTCTACGAAATACTTCTACAGCGCCACTGCGAATGACAAACCAATAATTTGCAGGTTCGTCAAAACTGAGAATAGGTGAACCAGCCTTGAAATAGCTGATTTCAAGATTAGCGAGGACGAGTTGAACATGCGCCTCGCCAAGACTGTTCAAAGGCGCATGCTTCTGAAAAAACTCGATGATTTCTAGTTGTTCAGCATTCATGCGAAATCCATCAGGCGCGTGGCTCGCTGGCCAAGCCCTTGATCACGGCAATGGTTGCGACCAGAAGCACGATAGTAAATGGAAATCCGGTAGAAACCGACATCGCCTGGAGAGCAGCCAAGCCACCACCCAAGATCAGCGCAATCGCTACCAGCCCTTCAAATACGCACCAGAATACCCGTTGGGGCGTAGGCGCGTCGACCTTGCCACCCGCAGATATGACATCGATTACCAATGACCCCGAGTCTGAAGACGTAACAAAGAAAACAATCACCAATATGATGGCCACAAAGGAGGTGATTTGCGCCAAAGGCAATGCTTCCAACATCAGAAATAACTGCAAAGGTAACTCGGCCTCGGCAGCTGCCTTGTAACCCTCGCTAACCACCTGCTCAATGGCCACTCCGCCAAACACCGACATCCAGAGCACACACGCCAAAGATGGAACCAGCAATACCGACACAATAAATTCACGTACGGTACGACCACGAGAGACCCGTGCAATGAACATGCCTACAAATGGCGACCAGGATATCCACCACGCCCAGTAAAATGCAGTCCAACCCTGTGTGAAATTGGCGTCCTCTCTCCCTACAGGATTGGACAGGGCTGGAAGATATTGTATGTAGGCCATCAGGTTATCAAGCACGCCTGTCAGAATCAGTAGCGTAGGCCCCACTACAATGACAAAGAGAAGCAGCGTGACCGCCAGCAACATGTTGATCTCGGACAAGCGCTTGACCCCCGCATCCAGCCCGGCAACCACCGACATAAGCGCGACGGCAGTAATACCGATGATCAACAATACCTTGCTGGTGTCATTGGCAGGAAAGTCAAACAGAAAATTAAGGCCTGCGGCAGCTTGTGATGCACCAAACCCCAACGAAGTAGCCAAACCGAACAGGGTGGCAAGAATTGCCAGAATATCGATGATATGCCCAGGCCAACCCCACACGCGCTCTCCCAGCAATGGGTAAAAGATCGACCTGATGGTCAACGGCAATCCTTTATTAAATGAAAAGATTGCCAAACCCAATGCGATGATTGCGTATATGCCCCAAGGATGCAAACCCCAATGGAATATTGTGGCGGCCATCCCCAATTTTGCGGCAGCTTCAGGATCACCTGCCGCACCACCCAGCGGAGCCCAGTCGGTTCCACCTACCGAACTTGAATAATGTGAGAGCGGTTCTGACACACCATAGAACATCAAACCGATACCCATACCTGCAGCGAACAACATCGAAAACCAACCCAAATACGAATAGTCGGGTTGGGCCTCGGTGCCACCTAACCGTACCCTTCCAAGTGGTGAGACGGCGATACCCAAACACACCAGAATGAATACATTGGCTGCACTCAAGAAGAACCAGTCAAGATTTGACGTGAGCCAGTTGCGCATGGAAGTGAAGAGGGGTGCTACGTCGTTCTGAAATGCCAGGGTAAGAATGACAAATGCAACCACTGCCAAACCAGAAATCGCAAACACACGATTGTGTATGTCGAGTCCGAATGGACCGACCTTCATCACGATATTGTCCTGCCCCACTTTGTAGTCTGTATTGATAGGATTTACGGCACCGTCGGGTGCCATCAAATCTTTGCTGTCGCTCATCTTTTTCCTCAGATTTTCTTGGGATCAGCTTTTACCTTAACAGAGATTAAGGCAGACCAAACACCCCATTTATTTCATAAAACTAACTATTTTCAAAGATCCATCAAATAATAATGAGAGTCATTACTATTTATTTCGTGCCTTCAGCGCATTGGCAGCGCCCCACCTATTAAAAATGATTATCATTACCAATCCATCAGATTCTTTCTTTCATTCCTTTCTTGGTGTGCACTATGTCTTTCAAACTCAAAACCACCGTCCTGGCCATGGGCCTGGCCGGCTTGTCCTCCGCTTGGGCGCAAAACAACGCCCTTCCTGAAGTCAAAGTTTCTGCGGAAACAGAAAGTAGCTCGGGCACCGTGCCCTATGCAGGTGGTCAGGTGTCACGCCAGGGAACACTCGGGGTTTTGGGCACCAACGATGTCATGGACATTCCGTTCAGCACGGTTAATTTCACATCCACCCTGCTTGAAAACCAACAGGCACGAACCCTGAAAGACGTACTTGAAAATGATGCCTCGGTGCGCGTACTCACAGGTACCGGCGGCTTTGGTGAAGACTTTCAAATTCGTGGTTTCAACGTGCCCAGTGGCGATGTTGGCTTGAATGGTTTGTATGGTCTGGTGTCCTCCAGCCGTTTGCCAATTGAAATTCTGGAACGCGTCGAGCTGCTGAAAGGCCCTGGTGCTTTGGTCAATGGCATTGCCCCCAATGGCAGTGTAGGCGGCGGAATCAATGTGGTCACCAAGCGTGCAGATGACATTCCACTAACAAGGCTTGAAACCAGCATTCAAAGCGAAGGTCAGGTAGGTGCACACCTGGACATTGGTCGCAGATTTGGCGAAAACAACGAATGGGGTGTTCGCTTCAACGGCGTGCTTCGCGATGGCGAAGGCAGCATTAAAAATGGCGATGCTGCACTGGGGCTTGCAGCCATTGGGCTGGATTACCGTGGCCGCCAATTGAGATGGTCACTCGATGCCTTTGAGCAGCGTGAGGACATTGAGGAATTGCGCCCGCAAATTGGCATTCCAGCCACGTTGAGCGCGGTGCCTGCTCCACCCCCAGGCGACCTGAATTTTTACCCGGGCAACCCCCTAGAACTGCAAGACACCACCGTGGCGAGCAAGTTTGAATACGACATCAATGAGCACGTAACCACCTATGGTGGTTTGGGTTATCGCCAAGGCGATGCCACGCAGGTATTTCCTGTGACCGGAGGTGATCTGGATGAACAAGGCAACTTCACCGTGCGCGGTACGTTCTTTGACTCTTACTCCAAAACAAGCAGCATGGATGCTGGTGTTCGACTGAAGTTCAACACAGCCAGTGTGAAACACACCGTGAATGTGGGCGTCAGTTTGCTTGAACAGGAAAACGGCAATGTGTTTGTATCTGGGGGTGCCAATGTACCCTCGAATATTTACAACCCAACACCGTTACCACCAGTAGGGCAACCGCGCCGTGGCCCTGCCAAAGCCAGTGAAAGTACCTTGTTCAGTTATGTGTTGTCCGACACCATGGCGTTCATGGACGACCGCTTGCTACTCACCTTGGGTGCACGAGATCAAACCGTGGAGCAAGACGGCTTCAACACCACCACAGGTGCTGTAACCAGTTCCTACAACGCAAGCTCCATTTCCCCCTTGGTTGGCGTGGTGTTCAAAGCCACGCCCAGCACATCGATCTACAGCAACTACACAGAAGGCCTAACACGCGGCACCATCGTGGGCCCGGCATTTGCAAATGCGGGTGAAGTACTGGCCCCATTTAAATCGCCACAATTTGAAATTGGTGTGAAAAAAGATTGGGGACGCATTACAACCACCGCAGCGGTGTTTGAAATTTCCAGACCCAACCTGCAAACCAACGCAGCCACCAACACCTCAAACTACGATGGAGAGCAACGCAACCGAGGGCTTGAGTTGGGCGCATACGGCGAGGTCTTCCCGGGCCTGCGCGGCATGGCCAGTGCCTTGTTCAACGACGCTGAATTGAGCAGCACTGCAGGTGGTGTTAACCAAGGCAATGAAGCACCGAGCGTGCCCCGCCAAACCTTCAGCCTTGGCCTGGACTATGACTTGCCTTGGCTACCCAAAGCCAGCGTGAATGGTCGCATCATCAACACCTCCGAGATGGCAGTGAACGCAGCCAACAACCTGAGTGTGGCTGGATGGACACGCTACGACATTGGTGCCCAATACCGCACCAGCCTGGGCAACAAACCCCTGATATTGCGCGCCAATATTGAAAACCTCACCGATGAAAACTACTGGTTGGTCAGCGGCACTTTTGCCTCAGTTGCAGCACCGCGTACGTTCATCGTGTCGGCTTCAGTGGATTTTTAAGCAAGACTTTCATTGACTTGGATCTCGGGTGGCGGTCAAATCACAGCTTGTTGTTTTCACTCTGTGTTTGGCACCACCCACTTCATGACCAACTCGAACATTTTCAAAGACAGCGATATTCAAACCATCGCCGCAAGCGACACACCATCAGGCGTGTGGCAATGCACCCCACAATTTGTGGGCAAGTTAACGGTGCAGCCAGAACATCTCGACGAATTTGAACACACCAACAACACCATTTACCTGGTGTGGATGCAGGCCATTGCGGCGCTGCATTCAGCTCAACTGGGACTAACCTTTCAAGACTTTGTAGAATTGGGCTATGGCTGCGTGGCACGCCAGCATCACCTGGAATACAAACGCCCCACCTTCGCCGGGGACACACTGTGGGTGGCCACCTGGATCAGTCACAACGAGGGCAAAGCCGACATGACCCGCCAATACCAGTTTGTGCGAGAAAGTGACCAAGCCACAGTGATGCTGGGGCACACCCAGTGGGTGTGCATCGACATGAAAACCGGCAGACCTAAAAAGCAGCCGCCCCGTTTTATTGAAGCTTACCGGGCAGTGATCCATCCCAACTAAACCAACAGTCGTTACACTCTTAACAATTGTTGAATAGTTGGTAATGTGATGATGGACAGAATACTGGTACTGAACGAAAAGTTCGCCTGCACCATGGGCTTGGCCGTATTCATCGGCGTACCGGGTGCAACCCACGATCACGCGCACTGGACACACCAAATTGCAATCGACATGGATGGCCACGATGTGGAGTGCTTTTGCGACGGGCAATGGATCAGATCAATCGGCGTGTTTGTGCCAGCCGGTCACCCCCATCGAGTTGACAGCGGCCGCCAAATAAACTTGTTTTTTGATGCGTCGGTGGATTGGATCGACGAAGTATTCGGCGGAGCACTCGACACTTCTTGCGGAAGGGTACTGGACCGAGACACTCTGCAAGGCATTCAAAGCTGTTTTTATGAAGGAATAGACATCGAAACCGGCATGTCAGTTTTTGCCGAAGCCTTCGAGTTGAAACGCCAAAACATGGTCAACCCGAACATTGAGCGCCGCTGGGAAGAGGTGCTAAGAAAGGTGCAAGCAATTCAGAAAGATCAAGGTGACAAAACCGATCCTGAATACAGCAAGCTTGGTGCATTGTTTATGACCTCAATCGACCCCCACTGAAACGAAAAGAGCGCATTCGAAGGTGCGCTCTTTTCTTCAACCCACCAGTTTCAATTTACCGCAATTCCACCGCCTCAACGGGTGCAGTATTTTGCTGGCTCGGGGCATTCATTTCGAAAGTCTGTTGACCATTGCTGGTGGTAATGAAACCCGTCATTCTCCGCACGGTCGGGGTAGTAATGTCGTCAAACCGGATCTGGAAGGTGCCCATACTCACACCCACAGTGGTCCGAATATCGAGATGCATGATGAAACCAGGATCCTCAGGGTCAGGAATTAAGAAGTCATCCAGAGCGCCCCATGAAAGTGTTGTGTTCACATCACTCCCCAACTGGGTTTTGCCAGTCAACGTCACATCCCCAGTTGATGTAATTGCAGCAGTATTGGTCACTGTCGTGAATGGCCCAAATGGACTGCCCGACGATGACACAGTTGCGGGGCTGGTCCAAGTTCCTGCCAGTGATTCAAAAATCTGAGGTGCCACTTCTCCCCAAGCTCGTACTTCGTTGCGGAACTGGATTTCGCTGTTTCCACCTGCACTGCCCTCGATGAAACCATTCGGATCAATGAACACATTCAAAAACTCATCAATGTCCGCCCCATGATTCAAAAACAGCTGACCAATGAAAGGGTTTAACTGTGTGGTGAGTGCGCCCTGATTCGTGCGATTGAAAATTGTAGTGCCGTCTGCCCCTTTCAATTCCATAGACCAATTTTGCTCGGTTCCTGACAAGGTCAGCATGCCCTGTCCGTATAAGCTCTCGCGCCCTGCAGGCACTTTGTGAATGGCCACTGGCCATGTTCCGGTAACCGCTGCCAGAAATTGGTCGCGCGTGGAATTGGAGTTGTACTCGCCGATCGCTGCGGCACCCAATGATTCTTGGGCCACACCAGTTCCGCCGCCTGTATTGCCACCACCGGTGTTTCCGCCCCCGCCAGTGTCGGGTTCCTCAGTCATGGCCATTGGAAAGGACTCATCTTCTTCGAAATTGCCACGAGCCGTGTCGTAGTCGATCCCTGCGTTTTCGATCCCTGCTTGAATGTCTTCAAGCAGCCGGTCAATGCTATCTGCAGGCGGTGTGGTACTTGGGGTAAAAGCCAATGTCAAAGGCGCTGTGCTGCCGGAAGTCCATGTGCTGGGGATTGTGTAGCCCTGCGTCACCAAAAGGGTACGCAGACTTTCCAACTCTGCTGGCAGATTATTGCCCGATGCCCATACGGGATTGTCAAACCAAGCCGCAATGCCACCACCTACTGCAGCGGTCAAGGCCAAATCCGTCAACTGAGTAATGTTGATGGTGCTTGCATTGCTGCTCGAGGCGAAAGAATGCAAAGCGCTAAAACCAGCCGGGAGGTTTCCTCCTGTGGCCTGCAAGGCACAAGGAAAACTGTCTGATGGAATTTCAACGGTGTAAGCGCCGGCTGCGGTGGTGGTGGTTGTAATTGCCGTAGCCGCATTTTCGCACTTGATCGTGACGGTTGCTCCACTCACCGGGGCACCCACTGCCACTGCACCACTCACCGTGCTGGCGGCAGGGGCTGTGGTACCTCCTCCGCCCGCTGACGCACCACCAGCAGCACCATCGCCTCCGCCACCACAGGCGACCAATACTGCACTCAACCCGATGGCACTGCACATCGCCCTTAATTTATATTCTGAAATAGAAAAGTACATTTTTAGACTCCGCTTTAAACTCGTTTCACATTACGTTTCAAGCGGCATAACGACAATCCCGGGAACACGGGATTGAATCTTGGTCAAGGCCCCAGCGAACTTGGGTTTCAGCATTTTTTGCGCTAACATTCGCACATCATTTAATAAATAATACAAATGTCCAATAGCGGACAAGCTGCCATCGCTTTATTGTTTCAACAATATAAAGACGGACTTCGTTGTTTTGCGAAATAAAATCCTGGTTCTCCCCGCACAGGGGCTAAGCGCTGCCCTTTTCTACGTATTTATTCTTGCCAGCCTTACCGTATGGCAATCACTTCAGGCTCCCTGGCTTGGTCTTACCATCAAAGCCAATTCGGATCAGTTAATCGCCTCAGTTACCCGCGGACCCTCAGCCCGCATCCCCGAAGGAGCGATCCTCGAAGCTATCTCACCCGCCCCTAACTCGCCTTGGCTGGAACTGCAGGCTCTCGATGTGATGGAAGAGCCCGACCTTCTACCTGGCTACACGGAATTGGATGCCTTCTTCGCAAGGCAAGGAGAAATTGCTCAAATTCTTGATTCGCCCACTGTCTTTATCCAATGGCAAAATCCTGTCAACGGACAAACCCAATCCACCTTGGTAGAACCAGGGGAACGACCACTCTCCTCTTTGCCCACTCTGTTCTGGTTTCAAATTCTAATCTGCAGCCTAGGCTGTCTCATCGCCGTCTGGGTATGGGTGCTTCAACCCCGGGAACTCGGCGCAACAATGTTTGGAATTACAGGCCTGCTGTTTCCAGCATTCGTGCTACCGGCAGCAATCTATAGCGGTCGAGAACTGGCGCTCAGCGAAAACCTGTTCTTCTCGATGAGCGTCGCCAACCAATTGGGCAGCAAAATGTTTGGTAGTGCATTCGTGGGTATTTTCATGATGCACCCTGTTCGACTGGTAAACGTGAGATGGCTCTATGGCCTGTTTGTACTCATGTTTTGCTGGTGGATTGTTAACGCTGGCAGACTGGTATCCAGCATGGATATCGGGCTGCGTGCGGCCATTGTTCTTCTTTTGCTGCTCTCTTTCTGGTTCGGTTTTCAACAATGGCGCAAGACCAAAGGCAAACCATTACAACGTGCCTCATTGCGCTGGTTGGCGCTGTCTCTGCTACTTGGCGCGTCTTTGTATATTTTTCTATTCACGGCCTCAGCAGGTTTAGGATGGATTACGGCCATTCCACAGGGTTACGCCTTTGGCTTTTTCTTGATGATTTACATTGGAATTGCGCTCGGTATTGGTCGGTATCGCCTGTTCGATCTTGACGTGTGGGCTTATCGTCTGCTTCTCTGGATTGCTGCCACACTCGCCGTGGTTTTACTGGATACCGCACTGATCTTTTTACTCGACTGGTCTCAAGGTTTGGCACTTGGCGTGTCGCTATGGATTTGCGGTGTATTGTACTTTCCAATTCGCCAGTGGTTGTGGCAAAAACTCGTATCCAGAAAGGCGCCTGAGCTACCTACCTTACTCCCCGAGTTATTGCTGATTGCATTCTCTGGTACTGCGGAACAGCGTGCCAAGCAGTGGCAAAGATTGCTGCGAACCATTTACACGCCTCTGCAAATACGGCAAAGCAGTAGTACCGCCAAAAAGGCAGAACTTTTCGAGAGTGGCCTTGCATTGCTTGTACCAAGCTGCGCCGGTATGCCTGCTTTTGAATTGATACACCGTGGTCAGGGCAAGCAACTTTTCTCCACGATGGATACGCAATTCGTCAATGCACTCGCAGAGTTGATGGGGCAAGCCGACGCTGCACGAGCCTCGAAGGAACAAGGCGCCATTGAGGAGCGCAAACGAATTACCCGAGACATACACGATGATGTTGGCGCACGCTTGTTGATGCTGATTCATAGCAGCGAAAACCCGAAGCAAGCAGAATTGGCCCGCTCGGCCATGGAAGACCTTCGCACTGCACTGAGCAATATTGATGGCTTACCAATACGTCTTGAAGATGCTGTGGCAGATTGGCGCGACGAGGCCAACCAACGATGCGATGCAGCGAAAATTCAGCTGCATTGGGAAAATAAACTTGAATCGAGTAGCCAATGGCTGCAACCACGCTTGAAAACCCTGCTGCAACGCGCATTTCGGGAATGCATGACCAACGCAATCAAGCATGGAAAACCCAGCACCATCTCTACAACAATCCAGATGCTGAACGATAGATTGATTATTTTAGTGACCCACAACGGCGAACGCAGCGACCCAACACAATGGACACCCGGTATAGGCACAAAAGGATTACTGGATCGTTTGGCAACATGCGACGGCATCTTAGATGCGCGATTAACACCATCAGGTGAAACCGAAGTACGCATACAAGCACGTATCTGCCCCTGACCATCATGAATAAAATACTTATTGTTGATGATTTGCCCCAAGCTCGCAGTCTTCTTGCCAACGCAGCTGAAAAGGCCTTTCCCGAAACCACAATTGAACTTGCAGACTCACTGAGAGCTGGGCAGCAAGCCGCAGCAAACTGTCAGTTTGATCTCGCTCTCATCGATCTATTGCTGCAAGATGGGCATGGAACCGAACTGATTAGCGAGATGTCGCACACGCAACCCAACTGCACACTGGTGGTGGCCAGTGTCATGGGAGATGACGACAACCTGTTCAAAGCGCTTCAGGCAGGCGCCCAGGGATATTTGCTGAAAGATCAAAGCCAGGATCAATTGATCTTTCAGCTTAGCGGAATTGCAAATGGCAGCCTGCCTTTGTCACCCTCCATTGCAAGAAAACTCATGCAGTACTTTCAACCAAACCAGGGTGAGCAATCAGCAAGTACTGCGGTATTGAGTGTTAGAGAAATTGAAGTGCTGGGTTTTCTGGCGAAGGGTATTCGCTTGGTGGATATCGCCAAGCAACTTGAAATTTCACACCACACAGTAGGCGATCATGTGAAAAATATTTATCGAAAACTAAATATCAACTCCCGCGCCGAGGCAGCAATCAAGGCGCAGGGGTTTGGGCTACTCTAAAACAAATTACCTAACAGTAATCACATCCCTGTTATTCCTCCTGTGGGGTTTCTCGGTCAAGTGCAGCAACGTGTCTGCATGGAAATCAGTTTGACCGCCACGCCTTAACCTAAACCGTGCTGTTCCATGAACAACACGCCACGGGAAGATGAATACAAAATGAATAAACAGGCTTCAGGAAGGGTCTTCAGAAAGAATGCCGGAAGTCACCGCATTGCGAAGAAACTGCTTTTCATAATGGCGGTTGCGGCGCGCCTTTTTAGCCTTCGCGCGTTTGCCGTATCGTTTGTCGACAACCAGCTCATCCAGATTGCTCAATTGATCCGGGCTTTCAACCTGCTTCATTGAATTTCGCTTCGCCATGGGTGCTACCTTTGCTACAACTGCTTTGAGTAAAATCATAAAACAAAACAAGGAGACACAACATGGCCATTTGGTTCGACCTCGACAAGGTCACTGACGAATCGTTTTTCGACACAGCCCCACTTCGCTTTGAATACTCAATGCACTTGGATGCCACGGCTGACGAAGTGTGGGCTGGCCTTGTGGCTGACAAACCACTGGCGTGGTGCAAAGCACTGGACGGCCGCTACACCAGCGAAAGGCCCTTTCGCGTGGGTACCACCCGGGAAGTGGCAGCCAACTTCAACATCATCAAACTGAAAGAGCGATTCTTCATTTGGGACGAAGCTGAACGCCGACATGCCTTTTACGTGGAACAGGCCAACGCCCCTGCATTCAAGCAGTTTGCAGAATTGTATGAGGTCACGCCGACTGAGAAGGGCTGCATATTTGTGTGGAAATTTGCAATGGCTGGGCGTTTCGGGCTGGGCCTACCCTTAAAGCTGATTAGCCCTGCCGCCAAACTGGCTTTGTTCGATGGGTTCATACGCGACACCAAGAAACATTTCGGTACCATGAAATAAACCGGTTTCAGTTCAAAGTACCGTCGCGGTGCAGCTCATCGATTTGGTCATTCAAGGTGCACCAGTCATAAATGATGCCAATACCAAACAGGCCCACGGTCAGCAGGTAGATCAAACCGGTGATCCATTTGCGTTGGTAAAAGCGGTGAATGCCAAACACGCCAAGGAAGGTGAGCAACACCCAGGCAATGTTGTAATTGATCGGGCCTTGCAGAAAGCGACGATCGGCGCTTTTGTCCATGCTCGGTATCAAGAACAAATCCACAATCCAGCCGATCAAGAACAAGCCGAGCGTGAAGAACCAGATGATGCCGGAGATGGGCCTGCCGTAATAAAAACGGTGGGCGCCCATGAAACCGAAAATCCAGAGAATGTATCCGATGACGATACTGTGGCTGTTGTTGTTGGTCATATGCGATCAATAAGCAGGTTTCAATTTTCAGACCATACCACAAGCAACTCATTCTTCAGTCGCGTATTCCTGTAACCGGGGGCAAGTAACTTTTCGGCGCAGGCAGGCGAATTACGGCAGTGCTCAACGCAAACAGCCTTCAACACAGGAATTACACCATGTATGACGCAGTCAAGAACTATTACGGCAAAGAACTACAAAGCAGCAGTGATCTGAAAACCACAGCCTGTTGTGATTTTTCATCCATGCCTGCATGGCTGAAACCATTGCTGTCCAATATTCACGACGAAGTGCTAAGCCGCTATTACGGATGTGGCTTGGTGTGCCCAACAGACTTGAAGGGGAAACGAATTCTCGACCTCGGCTCCGGCTCTGGGCGCGATGTGTATGCCCTTGCACAACTGGTTGGTGAAACTGGCCATGTAGTGGGTGTGGACATGACCGAGGAACAACTGGCAGTGGCCAACCGGCACATCGAATACCACCGGAAAAAATTTGGATACTCACACAGCAACGTTACCTTCATTCAAGGCTACATTGAACGACTCGATGAACTGGGTCTGGAGAAAAACAGTTTTGATGTGATCGTTTCAAACTGTGTGGTTAATCTTTCGCCCGACAAAGACGCTGTTATGCGCCAGGCCTACGAACTGCTGAAACCAGGTGGCGAATTTTATTTCTCCGATGTGTATTCAGACCGCAGAATTTCTCCACATGTGGCCAGTGACCCGGTTCTCTACGGCGAATGCCTGGGTGGTGCCCTGTATTGGAACGACTTCTTGCGCGTGGCTACAAAAAACGGTTTCACCGATCCGCGTTTGGTTGAAGACCGCCCCCTGGAGATTACCGACGAACGTTTAAGCCAGTTGGTTGGGCAAACCCGCTTTTACTCGGCCACTTACCGCCTGTTCAAGCTGGACGGTTTGGAAACAGCATGTGAAGACCACGGCCAGGCAGTGATTTACAAGGGCACCAGCGAAAACCAGCCACACGGCTTCTTGCTGGACAAACACCACTTCATGGAAACCGGCAAGGTTTTCCCCGTGTGCGGCAACACTTTCCGTATGTTGCAAAACACGCGCTTCAAAGAACACTTCCAGTTCATTGGCGACTTTTCCAGACACTACGGAATTTTTCAAGGTTGCGGCAGTTCCATACCATTTGAACAAGGTATTAATTCACCAATTTTAGGGGCTTGTTGCTAAGCGGAAATTTAGTACACATGACTGCGTAGGAAACCACGCAATTAGTGTTCAATTGGCGTCAATGCGCGTGCCCTTAAAAAGTGAACAAGTAAGCAGCATGATCACCGACTTGGGCAGTGAAGACGCGTTTTCCCGAATTCTGCATCCCAATCTGCAAATAATTAGGCCCAAAACAGCCTGAACCCCTTGATACATGCAGTTTTCCGTGGAATATTATCTACGCTCATTAACTCTTTGGAATGACTAACAATGAATAAAACCGAATTGATTGACGCGATCGCCACAAAAAGCGAATGCTCCAAGGCCGCAGCCGGTAAAATGCTAGATGCTTTCATCGACACCGTAAGCCAACAAATGGCTGATGGCGACAAAGTTGTGTTGGTTGGGTTTGGTACATTTCAAACCGGCGCACGCGCAGCCCGTGAGGGTCGTAACCCACGCACAGGCGAAACAATCAAGATTGCAGCCGCTGTAGTACCAAAATTTACGCCAGGCCAAGGTCTTAAGACCAAAGTAAACACAAAGCCTGCCAAGAAAAAGAAATAAACAAAGACACAAAACTCAAGCTACAAACCGTTGCTTCCTGGTTTCGGTTTCGGACCCCCGCTGGTGCATACCTCGCGGGGGTTTGTTTTTAAAGCACGTCAAATCTGGCGATAGAGCGGTAACAAAAAGGCCACGCGCGATATCGTTACTGGCAACGCTACTACTTTGTTAAAAGGAGTGAAGTCAACGCGGTCGTACAGATTCATAGTGCAATCTGAACAATCATCCATGCGTCAACATTCGACTCCGGACGGAATCGGTTTGAAACACGCATCCACTTCATCATTTGATCAACTTGCACCGCAGCAATTGATCTTTTCACACCCGTAATTTCTTAGATTCCCCCTCTATTTTTTTACTACCTAATAATTTCAATCACTTAGAGCACCTGGCACACCCCTTGCCCCCTCTACTAGGGAAATCAAGCAAGAGGGTTCCAAATGATCAAAGAAGTCAAAACATCAAAAAGCGACACCCCGCCACCGGAGATGAACGGAATTCTGGAGGCATCAATTCCACGCTATGTGCGGGTCACCGGCACCTTGAACAATCGCTTTGTCGAGTTCGAGTTTTCGATTGGCGATCCAGAGCTGTGCGTGGAACTGGTCATGCAGTTTGAGCAGTTCCGAGAGTTCTGCAAACAGCACAAGGCCGTTGAGCTAACCGCCGAACAATGCGCCTGGCTGGATTACGAAAGGCTGAAATGGCAGTTTGGCCAGGCCGGCGTTAGCGAATAAAAAATCAAATAAATAGAGGAAAGGAGAAGACATCATGCAAGTCGACATCAAAACGTCGAACATCAAACAACTGCGCAACACGTTCTCACATGTGGCCCGTAGGCTGGGCGCAGACAAACCTGCATCACGGTATCAGGAAGCCACATTCGACATGCAGTCGGACACCAACTTCCACTACCGCCCTATCTGGGACCCACAGTACGAACTGTACGACACTGCCCGCACAGCCATCAAAATGGCCGATTGGTACAGCTTCAAAGATCCACGCCAGTATTACTACGGCGTGTACACCATGAACCGTGCCAAGCAACAAGATGCAGCCGAAAAGCAGTTTGAGTTTGCAGAAAAGCGTGGTGTGTTTTTCAACCTCTCGGAAAAAGACAAAGAACATCTGATCTTCGCCGTGCTGCCGCTTCGCCACTACGAGTGGGGCGCAAACATGAACAACTGCTTCTGCACCAGCTTCGGTTACGGCGCTGCAATTACACAAGCCACCATGTACAACACCATGGACCGCTTGGGCCTGGCGCAATACGTCAGCCGCCTCGGTTTGCTACTCGATGGCAACACTGGCGACTCGCTGGAAGTGGGTAAACAACACTGGCTGCACACCCCCGAATGGCAAGAATTGCGCCGAAGCATGGAAAACCTGTTTGTCACCAAAGACTGGTTTGAAGTCTTTCTGGCCCAGAATTTTGTGATGGACGGCTTGGTCTATCCCATGTTTTACAAGCATCTTGAGACCCGCCTGAACCCAATGGCCGGCCAAACCTTCTCTATGTGTACCAATTTCATGCAGGAATGGTTTGTCGAAACCCAGCGTTGGGTGGACTCCACCATTAAAACCGCAGTGGATGAATCACCAGAGAACAAGGAAATACTGAGCCGCTGGTTCGACATCTGGATGACTGAAACCACACGCGCCTTGCAGCCTTTGATGACCGCATTGTTTGCAGAAGAAGCCGCCAGCATTTTCATGCAGATCAAGGAAGAGCTGCTGGTGCGCGCCAAGAAAATCGGTTTGAAAACCCCTGGAGCCCCAGCATGAACACGCCTACCCCCGAACGCACAAAAACGCCGGTGTTCATCGCATTTGTAACCAACGACGACACGCGCAATATCGTAGCCGCCATTCGGGAAGACAACCCGCAAGCCACGGTCGAGGAGTTCCCGGCGATGGTCAAGATCGAGTCGCCCGGCCGTTTGGTGGTCAAGCGCCAAAGCGTATCCGACCTGATGGGGCGCGACTGGGATCTTCAGGAAATTCACCTGAACCTGATTTCCCTGTCCGGCAGCATCAATGAAACAGAGGATGAATTTGAACTGTACTGGGGCCAGGCCGCTTAAACGCGACTTAGCCACAGTGAACTTTCAACTTGAAGGAGTAGAGACATGAGCGCAGTACCCAAGAACACAGGCAACAAAAAACTGGGCCTGAAAGAGAAATACGGCATGATGACCCGCGGACTTGGCTGGGACACCACCTACCAGGCCATGGACGATGTATTCCCTTACGACCAGTTCGAAGGCATCAAAATCCATGACTGGGACAAGTGGGAAGACCCCTTCCGCCTGACCATGGACGCGTACTGGAAATTCCAGGGCGAGAAAGAGAAGAAACTCTACGCCATCATTGACGCCTTTGCACAGAACAACGGCCAGTTCAATGTGACGGATGCTCGCTACATCAACACATTGAAGTTATTTCTCACAGGTGTATCACCACTGGAATATGCAGCGCACCGTGGCTATGCCCACGTGGGTCGTTCTTTCCGTGGAGTTAGTGCACGAATCGCATCGCAGATGCAGGCAATTGATGAATTGCGCCATGCACAAACGCAGGTACACACCATCAGCCACTACAACAAATTTTTCAATGGCTTGCACGACTTCCGCCACATGCACGACCGTGTCTGGTACCTCAGCGTGCCCAAAAGCTATTTTGAAGATGCGCAATCAGCAGGGCCATTCGAGTTCATTACAGCCATCTCGTTTTCCTTTGAGTATGTGTTGACCAACCTGTTGTTTATGCCATTCATGAGCGGTGCTGCCTACAACGGCGACATGGCCACGGTTACTTTCGGCTTTTCAGCACAATCGGATGAATCCCGCCACATGACTCTTGGTCTTGAAGTGGTCAAGTTCATGCTGGAACAAGACCCAGGCAACAAAGACATCGTTCAAAAATGGATCGACAAATGGTTCTGGCGCGGTTATCGCCTGCTGGCCTTGGTGTCGATGATGATGGACTACATGCTGCCCAAGCGCGTGATGAGCTGGCAGGAAGCCTGGGAAACCTACTTCGAGAAAAACGGCGGCGCCCTTTTCGAAGACTTGAGCCGCTACGGCATCCGCATGCCAAAGTACCACGAAGTGGCCACAGCAGAGAAAAGCCGCTTGAGCCATGAAGTGTGGGCCACCTTCTACAACTACAGCCATGCTGCAGCTTTCCACACCTGGGTTCCTGAAGAAAGCGAACTGAAGTGGTTGAGCGAGAAGTACCCCGACACTTTCGACAAGCACTATCGTCCACGTTTTGAGCACTGGGATGCCCTTCAGAAAGAAGGTAAGCGCTGGAGCAACCCTGGCCTGCCGATGCTGTGCCAGTTGTGCCAGGTGCCGACAATTTTCACGGAGCCCGATGACCCCACAACCACCTGCCTGCGGGAAACAACCTACCACGGCATGAAGTACCACTTCTGCTCAGATGGCTGTAAAGACATTTTCGAAAACGAGCCCGAGAAGTACGTTCAAAGCTGGCTGCCGGTGCACCAGATTTTCCAGGGTAACTGCGGTGGCGAAGGCCTTGAAAACGTCATGAAGTACTACAACATCGTGCCCGGCCAGGACAACGGCGAGTACATGGGTAGTCAGGACCAGACGAACTGGGAGCAATGGACCGGGCGCGACCACAAAGACGCACCGGCGGCCTGACAACAACTAGGAGGAGAACAACATGGCACTCGTTTCATTACAGCCGGGCTACACCGGCGTGGTACGCGATCTTGAAGAGAACTTTCACGGCAACCGCTTGTTGTTCGTGAACTGGGAACACCACCTCATGTTTTGCGCACCCATGGCCTTGCCACTACCACCCGCCATGCCCTTCGGGGCATTGGTGAATGAGGTACTGCCTTCGCTGTATGGAAGTCACCCCGACTTTGCAAAAATTGACTGGAGCACCGTTCAGTGGAAACACGGGCGTGAAAACTTCACCCCCGACTTGGGCAAATCGCTGGATGAAAACGGTTTGACGCACAAGTCGGTGTTGCGCTTCACCACCCCCGGCTTGACAGGCCTGTCTGGTTCGGGCGCGTAAGCGCAAAGGGGAACCCGCAATGAGCTATCAACTCACCATCGAACCGATTGGTCAAACAATCGACATCGAGGAAGGGCAAACCGTGCTGGACGCCTGCCTTCGTGCAGGTGTTTGGCTACCCCACGCCTGTGGTCATGGCCTGTGCGCCACTTGCAAGGTACAAGTGGTGGAAGGTGAATTCGAACATGGGGAAGCCTCGCCGTTTGCGCTGATGGACTTTGAACGCGATGAACGAAAAATTCTGGCGTGCTGCGCAACCGTTGAATGCGACACCGTGATTGAAGCTGAGGTGGACGAAGATCCCGATGCCCAATTCATTGGTCTTCAGGACTTCGCCGGGCGTGTGGTCAAAGCTGACATGCTCACCCCCACCATTCGCGGTATCTGGCTTGAAGTCGATGAGCCAGTGCACTTTCAAGCCGGGCAGTACGTCATGCTGAAAGTACCGGGCGTGCAGGGCGAACGTGCGTTTTCTATCGGCAATGCCCCAGGCACAAACCTGGTTGAATTGCACATTCGAAAAGTACCAGGTGGCGCAGCAACTACCTGGCTGCACGATGTGCTGAACCTGGGCGACACGCTTGAGTTCACAGCCCCGCTAGGGCGCTTTTTCACACGCAAATCGGCCAATCTACCCATGATTTTTCTGGCAGGTGGTTCTGGCCTTTCCAGCCCGAAAGCCATGATTGAAGAATTGTTCAATGAGGGTTGCACACTGCCCATCACATTGGTACAAGGTGCGCGCAACGAAGCCGAACTGTACTACCACAACTACTTTGTGGAACTGGCAGCAAAACACCCCAACTTCACCTACATTCCAGCGCTATCGGACGCAGACATCGGCGAAGGATGGACAGGTGCAAAAGGCTTTGTACACGAGGCATTGAAGGCGCACTTCAACAATGATTTTCGGGGCCACAAGGCTTACATGTGCGGCCCACCACCCATGATTGAAGCGTGTATCTCCACGCTGATGCAAGGGCAATTATTTGAACGAGACATTTACACCGAACGGTTCCTGACCTCGGCCGATGCAGAGGGATTGGCCAAGAAAAGTCCACTGTTCAAACACGTGTGATGGAGGGCCGCACACATGCACCGCGTGGCCATTCAGAACACAAAGGAAGAGTACACCTGCAGCTCAGAGGACAACCTGCTGAAAGGCATGGAGCAACTGAACCGCAAAGGCATCCCGGTGGGGTGCCGTGGAGGTGGATGCGGCGTATGCCGTGTCCGGATTGAATCGGGCGAATATCGCACCCTGAAAATGAGTCGACAGCATGTGACTGCTGAAGAACAAGCCCAAGGTGTGGTGCTGGCCTGCAGATGTTTTCCGCTGACCGACCTTGAACTGTCGGCAATCGGAAAAATGGAAAAGTGCATTGCAAAGCATTTCGCCAAGCAACCCATGCACACATAGCTATAAAACCATAGGGATAAGGAGATCAACATGGCAATGACAGGCGTATTAAGGCCAAGCCACGTGGCGCTTCGGGTGCTGGATTTGGAACCAGCCGTGAAGCACTACACCGATGTGCTAGGCCTGCTGGAAACCGGGCGCGACAAGCAAGGTCGCGTGTACCTGAAAGCATGGGATGAACACGATCACCACAGTGTGGTGCTGCGTGAGGCCGACGCTGCCGGTATGGACTATATGGGCTGGCGCGTGGACAGCATTCAAACTCTGAAAGACTTGTCCAAAAAGGTTGAAGAAAGTGGCCTTGCCACCGACTGCTGCTGGATACCTGCTGGCGAGCATCTGGAAACTGGTGAACGCTTCCGCTTCACCACAACCACTGGCCACACGATGGAATTGCTGGCCGAGAAAAACAAAGTGGGTAACTGCCTGCCTCTGGTGAACCCTGACCCTTGGCCCGACGATCTGAAGGGCATGGGCCCCTCCCGCTTTGACCATTGCCTGCTGTACGGCGATGACCTGGATGGCGTGGTAAAACTGTTCACAGAGGTACTAGGCTTCGACATCACTGAACAAGTAGTGGCTGAGGACAACCACGACTTTCGCATCAGCGTATTCTTGAGTTGTTCCACAAAACCGCACGATGTGGCCTTCATTCGACAGCCCATGAAAGGGGCGTTTCACCATGCCTCGTTTATTCTGGACAACTGGGGCGAGGTACTTCGCGCGGCCGACATCATTTCCAAAAAGAAAGTGTCACTCGACCTTGGGCCCACACGCCATGGTATTACCCGTGGTGAGACGATTTACTTCTTCGACCCCTCGGGCAACCGCAACGAGGTGTTTGCGGGAGGTTACATCCACTACCCGGACAAGCCAATAATTACCTGGACAAGCGACGATCTTGGCCGGGCGATTTTCTACCATGACAGAAAGCTCAACGAGAACTTTTTGGGCGTATTCACCTAAGCAACAGACTGCTTTCGGTGGGCCGTTCTTGCGGCCTTGAAAAGCCCAAACGGGGTAGTCAACCCGCTTGGGCTTTTTTACATTGTTTGGCTGAAAAACAAGGCATAATCAAAAGAAAAAAGCCAAAGGCACATTGGAGACATGAATACTGTGACCGACCTGCAATCCCTGTTGAAATTCAATCTGCCATCCGGCCACATCTGGCTGGACGAGCAACGCATGCTATTGATGCATGCCCGCGCACTGGGCGCGCTGCGCAAGGAATTGTTTGAAACCCTGGGCCTAAAACGCGCGCGCGGCCTGCTGATTCGGCTCGGCTTTGCCTCGGGTATCCGCGATGGTCAGGTGGCCCTGAAGCACAGGCGCACCGGAAGCTCTGTCGAGGAAGCCTTCATGCTGGGACCACAATTGCACACGCTGGAGGGCATGGTGCAGGTTGAAAAGCTCAGCATGGAAATTAATCTGCCAACCAAACACTTCTACGGTGAATTTGTATGGAAGAACTCGTGGGAAGACGAAGCGCATGTGGCCGACTATGGCCAAGGCGATGAACCTGCCTGCTGGACCATGATTGGTTACGCGTCGGGTTACACCAGCGCCTTCATGGGCAAGCTGGTGCTGTTTCGCGAGATGGAATGCATGAGCCAGGGAGATTCACAGTGCCTGATCATCGGCCAAAGTGCTGAAGCCTGGAACGACCCCGACTACGAGGAGTATTTCAAGGCACAGGCCTTTGCCGAAGAATTGATTGAATACCACATGGGTGCAGAGAAGCTGGATACGGCCCTGGTTCGCCGACGCAGCAATGACGATTTGGTGGGCGTATCTCCTGCCTTTATGAATGCATTCGAATTGCTGCAGCGTGCAGCACAGGGCAGCATCACCGTATTGCTGCTGGGCGAAACCGGCGTTGGCAAGGAAATGTTTGCCCGCTGGTTACACGACAACAGCCCGCGCGCCAAAGGTCCCTTTCTGGCCGTAAACTGCGCGGCCATTCCGCATGAACTGATTGAAGCAGAGTTGTTTGGTGTGGAAAAAGGCGCTTACACAGGTGCACATACCCCGCGCGCAGGCCGCTTCGAGCGTGCCGACCACGGCACCCTGTTTCTTGATGAAGTAGGCGACCTGCCCTTGTCAACCCAGGTGAAATTACTGCGCGTGCTGCAAACTGGGGAATTCGAAAGGTTGGGCTCTGAGCGGGTACAAAAGGTAAATGTACGAATTGTCGCTGCCACCAATGTGGAGCTGCAACAAGCCATTCGCGAAAACAAGTTCCGAATCGATTTGTACTACAGGCTGAACACCTTCCCCATCAAAATTCCACCGCTGCGGGAACGCCAGGCGGACATTTCGCCGCTGATCAACCGCTTCATGACCAAGTACTGCGCAAGCTATAACAAGAAGCTGCAAGGGCTGACTGACAAAGCCATGCAAGAGGTGATGAGCTATGAATGGCCCGGCAATATTCGCGAACTGGAAAACCTGATTGAACGCGCCGTGGTGCTGGCACCCGACGGGGGGTATGTGGAGGCCTGCCACTTGTTTGATGACCGCATCGAGCCCTGCAAAGAAAAATCGCAGCTTAATGCGCAAGGCGAATTAGCACCAGTTGAAACGCGCCCTATTGATGACTTGTGTAACGAAATTTTGACCAAGAATGTGGGACTAGACACCTTGGAACGCCGGCTGATGCAAACCGCATTGAAACAGGCCAAAGGCAACCTGTCTCAAGCTGCACGGGTGTTGGGTATTACCCGCCCACAACTGGCTTACCGGCTGAAGAAAGAAGGCATTCCGCTGGAGTAATAAAAAAAGGCAAATCCCTGAAAATCAGAAATTTGCCTTAAAGCCTCCTGGAGGAGGATCAGTTCCGGCGAGACGCTACCGGACACTAGCGGATGAACAGATCAATTGCCACCGCGCATGAACTGCACGCGCATCATTTCTGGCGGAGTCAGCTTGGGATCAACCAACCCCTTGAACTGGCCTGTGGTGCAGTGCTGGCTTTGAACGTCAACCATGCTGAAACTGTCGTCAATCGCCACACCTGTGCCCTTGTTAATGGGGTGATGGAAATCAGGATGGCTCTTGCCAATCGTCCAGCTTTTCCACAACTCATTCTTTCGGTCATACACCAGCGTTCTGGACACAGCAAAGGTTTGCGCATCTACGTGCATCACACGCTTGCCGATGGGGTGCGAAGGATTCACAGGCTTGGCTTCCAGCACATACACCTTGCGCAACTGCCAGGTAATGTCGGGGAAACACTGGCCTTGCCCAGTGAAGTTGATGAACTTGAAGCCATCAGCTTCCTTGAACTCGTCTGTCAACTTCATCTCGGTGTGATTGTAAAACGGCATCAAAATGTTCTTTGTGCCTTTGAAACTCCAGTTCATGTCAGAAACCCGACCGTTGTAACCCTCAAAGTCCTCAATCATCAGGTCAGAACCCAGGAATGAATCTGTGGTTTGCCCGGTGGCCAGGCGACGAACTCGGCGCTGAAAACCCAGGTACAAGTTGGCTTCGTCCAGCTTCTGATCATCGTCATAACGTTGAATCAACAACTGGGTGTCTTTCAAATCCTGAGGCTCAAGCACTTTCACATAAATTGCACGGAAAAAGTCTGAAGGATTCGGAGTCACCTCGGGTGTCGGCGAGTGTTGAACACGATGCTTGAAATTCAAAAAGTGAAAGTTGTACTTGATGGTGCGCTCAAGCTGACCGGTTTGCAGGTTACGGAACTTCCAGTAGAAGGGATAAATTGCGGCGCCATCGCCCCAGTTGATGCCGTACTTGTAATTCCAGGCCAGCTTCTCGCCCGCACGTGCATCCTTGGCATCCGGCTCCTCAAGAAATGGACGACCACCAGCAAAACCAGTCAAATCGCCATTCTTGGGACCTAACTTCGTTTTGCCCATATTCTTGCGGCTAGCTTCCACATAAAATTTATCCACGTCAAAGCTGGTGGTCTTTCCAACCTTGATGTCGTACCAACCATTCTTCACAGTCATGTACATACCAGGGTCGAGTACCTCTTTAAACTGCTCCACATTGGATTTGTTTACCACTGTACCGGGCTGTAAACCTGGCACAGAAGGCACACCACTTTTGTACGGATTGAATGAATTTTGCAAATCAGCCTCGGTGGCGGCCTGGGCTGTACCCAAGATGCCCACTGCGGCGATGGAAATTGCGAGAGTTCTCAGTTTCATGTTGTGTCTCCTGTCTGATTAGAAGTTGTAACGCATCTGCACAAACAGATCGTCTTCTTTGAATGCCGCGCCAATCGGGCCTGCGCGGAATCGGCCAAGTGGTTCAAATCCACCCAAACCTGCTGACCCAGGTGTCGATCCGGGTGGACCAGTTACGCCTGGGTATGGGTTGCAAGAACGGCAATCATCAAACTGGTACTTGTTGTTCTCACCCACTTTGAAGTTGGCACCGAACACAAATTTAAGGTTATCGCTGTAAAGCCATTCAACCGATGGCGCAATTGCGGTAGCTTCTGCCTTGAAGTCGTGTGCCATGATCAGCGTTGGGCTGACACGGCCGTTCTGCAAAAAACCTTTCACCAGCAAAGTACCAATTGCATTGGTTTCCCAATCGGGCATACCTGCAATACCTTGCGGGCGCTGTGCCACTTCGTGATCAAAAATATGCTGAACAAACAGCTGACCAGAAATGAGTGTGGCAATTCGTGGGTTGATCCAGTCGATAAAGGTTGGGCGGTCTACACCGACCACTGCACGAAATACATTGTTCTCAGAGTACAACTGCGGCTGCAGCGTGTTGGCAAACTCTTCACCTTCGGTTAATGCGGCCTCTACGCGCACAGCAGCTGCAGCAGCTTCAATCTGGAAGTCGAGTGATCCACCCACCAGGTTCACACGTGGATACACGAAATCAAATGCGATCAAGTGCGTGTTGTCGGGGCCTTGAGGCGCACCGGTTCCTACGTTCACAGCGCCACTGGTAATGCCGCGCAACGATGGTAACTGCGAACGATAAGTCAGTGCATTCAGAGAAAAGCCTGTGCCGTTGGCAGTGATGCCTTCGTACTTGATACCCAGTTGGGTGTTGTCCAGTTTCCAGTCGGGCAAATGCACATTTCGAATACCAATTTGACCAGGGCCAAAGTTGGCAGCAATGGTCTGCATACCCCCACCATCGGGCAAAAAGTTGGCCACAGTACCACCGTTGTCCCACAGGTTTTTCAAACCGCGAAACAGGCAACCCGCATCCAGAATCACGTTGGGTTGACCGCACTGACCCAGATTGTTGGGGCGAAACTTATCGAAGTTCCAAACGACCTGCAAGTTGCGATCCTGCATGGTTTCTGATGGACCAAGACGCCACTCAGCCTGAGCAATCCACATCGGAATGCGAATGTCTTCGAGCTCGTCGTAAATATTGTTGCGGGAAAAATCAACTGGATTGATCACGTCAAGAACACGGAACAAATCGGTGCGTCCCCACACAACCTGCTGCTTGCCCACGCGAACAAATAGATCCGTTCCATCTTTCAATGCAAAGCTATTGGTTGCATACGCTTCACGAATGAAGTCGAGGCGGCTGTTGAACTCCGGGTGACGCAACTCGTTCAACGTCAAATCACCGTAACCACCAAAGTCGACGCAACCCCGTGAATCGTAGTCGCACGGACGCACCGGTACACCAAAAGCCACACCACCGTTTTGCCCATGCCAGCGGTCACCCAATACACGGAATCCTTCATTGGGGCTATTGGGGTAAGTTGCGCCATTGAACAAAGGTACACCACCGCCATGCGGTACGCTGCCACCGGGACCAATTGAACTTTGAAGTTGAATTGGACCGCCCGCAGACTTACCAAACTGGTCCTTATTCAGGTCATACACACCATCGTAGGTACCACGGAACGTGCCGTTGTAACGCCAACCGTTCTTGCCTGTCTTTTCACCTTCCGCAATAAGTGTATTTCTGAATTTGGCCATGCCCACCGATTCGCCAGTGTTGTCTTCACCGCGATACACCGAGTGGTTTTCGTAGAACATGTCCACCTCATAATCCTCACCTTCAAACGTTGCCGCAGTTGCAACACACGGCCATGCGCCGAGTACCGCTGCTGCCAACACCGCTGAACGCAAGGCGGGTTTTTGTCTCATCTTTTTCATGTTGCCCCTTCTCCTTTTTTGCTGTTGTACTGCTTGATAATTTTTCAGGCGGCTTTCGCCAGTTTCAAATCAGCGGCTTGTGCCTTTTCTATGTGCACTTCACCCATTACAAACTTCGGTTTGAACACCACACACCACGCCGGCACAATCAACATGGCGGCGATGGCATTCACAATCAGCATGAAACTCAGCAGCACGGCCGCATCAGACTGGAATCGGAGATCGGACATGAATATCCACAACACCACGCCAGCAATCAGCGTGGCGGCAGTGAAGCTGACGGCATAGCCTGTGGAGGCCACGGCATTGATCACGGCTTGCTTGATATTTTTGACGACATGCATTTCTTCGCGAATGCGGTCCATGAAGTACACGGCATAGTCGATACCGACACCTACACCCACCGCAATCACCGGCACAGTGTTCACACTGATACCGATACCAAATGCCCCCATGTAGGCGTAGGTCATTAGCGTGGCAAACAGCATGGGCATGATCATCAGCCAGCCGGCATGAACGGAGCGGTAATACACCATGACCAGCGTGAAGGCCATGATCATTACGGCAGGAATAATAATCATGTGGTCGGTGTGCAAAGCCTGGTTGGCTGCGGCTGTCACGCCAATAATGCCGCCGCCCAGTTCAATGGTCAGTCCGGGTACCTCGGCTTCGGCCATCCGCTTTCCTTCCTCAGCCAAAGCAACAATGCGGTTGATAGTGCTGGCCTTGTGGTCTTTGTAGTAAAAAACCATGTTGGCTTCGTTCTCATCGGGCGTTACAAACTCTTTCAGCGCACCTGGAATCGGGCTTGACACCTGATAGGCGAACATCAATCCACCCACTTCAGATTCGTTGTCGGGTAGCTGTGCCCAACGCGGATCATCGTTGTGCAACAATCGGTTCACCACTCGAACCACACCAGGAATGGCTTTGGTGCCACCCAACTCAGGGTCGCTAAGCATGTGTGCCTGAAATTTTTCAATCGCTGCCATCACTTCCGGCCGCTTGATGCCACCCTTCTCCGACGTGCGTGCCAACACATGCAATTCTTCGGAACCTGGGAATAGGTCGTTGATGGCCTTGGTGCCCAGGTTGTAGTCATGATCACGGTTCAGAATTGGAGAACCTGGCTCGGATTCGCCCATCTGTACATCTTTGACGTAATAGAGCCCCGCCGCTGAAAATGCCACGGTGGCGATCAACACAGTGAGTGCGCCATTGAAACGCGCCACGGTTTTGCTGGTGATACTGCCCAGTGCATCACGAATACCCTGGTTTTCGTTTTTGGTATTTTTGGGTTGGGGAAGAATGGTCAGCGCCAGTGGCACCATGAAGTGCACTGTAAAAATGACCGAGAAGCCCCAGAAGCCGGCTGCAATACCGAGCTTGTAGTTGAAAGGTGCAGCACCCAGCACCAGCACGGCAATACCCAAGGCATCCACAATAATCGCCAGTGAACCTGGGCGGAAAAGTGCTTCCAGCGCATTGCGTGCCGCCTTCTTTCCGTTCTTTACAATAGCCAGTTCTTCGTAATAACGCACCACCAACTGCACACCATGCGAAGTGGCCCGAGCGGCAATCAAAAATGGAATGGGTAGTGACAGCGGCTCAAGGTTAATACCTACCATGGCCATGAAACCCAAACCCCAAATCGATGACAAAGCGATTCCCAACAAAGGCAAGGCAATGCCGTAGAAACGTCGGAAATACACAATCAGCAATAGCGTGAGCAAAGCGAGTGTGTAGGCCATGATGGCCACCAATTGATCCAGATAGGTGTATACCCAACCGGTTAGCACAGGGTTACCCGTGGTGTACAAATTGTGTTTGTCGTCGGTCAACTCACTGCGCAGTTGCATCAGCGCACCGAATGTTTTTTCGTAATCAATGTCACCTTCGTTCAGCTGCGCTTTAATCAAGGCGGCCTTCATATCAGGCGACACCAGCAAACCGTAAATGGTGGGGTTCGCGGTCACGTCTTTCTGCAATTGTTTCAGTTGGGTATCACTTAACTCGCCGTTATTGCTGTCGTAAAACGTGTCGGAAAGAAAGGCACCGGTTTCATCCAGATAAATTTTTCGAGAGGAACGGTGAGTCAAGCTGCTGACCAGGTTGTGGTTCACACTCGGCAGGTTGTCCACACCTTGGGTCGCTTTTTCAATCAACTTCAAGGTATCGTTGTTGAAAATCGTGCCCTCTTTCACCTCCACCGCCATCACCACCATATTGGCGCCACCGAAGTTTTCTTTCAGTTGGTTGTAGGTTTTGATATAGGGGTGGTTTTGCGGTAACAAGTCCGAGAAATCGGAATACACCTTCAGCTGCGGAATGGCTGCGGCAAAACCCAAAGTGACCAGCATGATCATGCCCAACACAATTTTCGGGTTGGCAAACAACCACTCCTCGGCGCGAATAATTTGTGCGATCAAACGATCGGCGAATGACTTGATCATGATGGGTCCGCCTGACTGGAGTTGGAACTTTGAACAGTGCGAAGCAGACCGCCCGGGCCGCCCACAACAATAGATTGATTACCTGACACAGCAGCGCCAAGGAAAGACAACACTGGGCGGTCATAGGCCACGCGCACCCATTGATCACCCTCTAGCTTCGCCAGCGTGCCATTGGCACCCACACCATGTGGAAACCCTGCGTGCATGAAAAGGCGATACAACGGAGCCTCTGTGGTGTTCACCAGACGCGCCCAAGTCACCCCGCCATCCGTGGTTTTCAACACCTGACCTGCCAGCCCACTTGCATAACCTGTGGAAGGATCAGTGAACAAAGCGTCGTAGGTGTAGAAATCACCGGCGATCGGTTCACCGCGTTGCCAGGTTTGGCCCCCATCATCGGTAAACGCCAGCATGCCGAACTCACCAAAAGCAATTCCATGGGTATCACTGGTAAAAGCCAGTGCCGTGAACTGTGCATCTTCATCGAAGCTGACAACGCGCCAGCTCTTGCCCTGATCGGTGGAGTTGATCAGGTTGGAACCAGAACCGACCACCCACAAACCACTGCTGTGGCACTCTATTGCCACCGGGCTAGAGGGCTTGTCGAATTTGGTAGGCAGCCAGTCTTTAAAATCGCCTGATGAGGTCCACACCGTGTTGTACACATCCAGCATGGCAGCGCTGCCATCGGGGCAAAATGTCGAATCAATGAACGATGCGGTGTCCGATACCTGCTTGCGGGTCCACGTATTACCAGCGTCGGTAGACACAGTCACAACACCGGTTTGCGTACCACCCAACACGGTCTTGCCGGAAGCGCTCAAGGTTTGAATAACCTCAAAACGTTCAACAGTTTTTGGGGGTTGCGCTAAATTGCTGCCAGATTGAACCGTGCTATCAGCACAAGCGTTCAACAGCGCAGCACCGACCACTGCAAGCAGTGCCAAGCCAATTGTTGATTTTTTTAGGCGCAAAGGCGCCCCTGAATACTGAATATTCACAATGTCTCCTGCCTTCTCTGTTTGGCAAATGAAAAGCTGCTGTGGTTTTTATGTGCAGCTGGAATGCGAGTGGTTTATCTCACTGGCTTATCGCCCCCGGTCTTTTGCAGACACGCCTGCAATGCCCCAATTGGTGCTGGGTACCTCAATGATCTGAACCCGCACCGCTTCAATCGGTGCACCCACAGCCTCAACCAAGGCCTGGGTCACCTTCTCAATCACCGCACGTTTTTGCGCTTCCGTGCGCCCTTCAATCAAATTGATTTGTGCAAATGGCATGGTGTTCGCCCTCACTCAAAACGCAGGCCGACCTGGCCCAAACCCTGCACATGCAAGGTGACGTTGTCGCCGGCTTCCACGGCCACGGCCTCGGTAATACCACCCGACAAAATCAGCGACCCTGCCGGCACAAACTGATCGCGCTTGGCCAGTTCATTGGCCAACATGGCAATGGCTGCTGCCGGGTGACCCACCACTGCGGCACCTGCGCCAAAAGCCACGGGCACACCATTTTTTTCCAACACAATGCCAGTGGTTTTCAAGTCCATGCCGTTGACTGGTTTCATGGTGCCACCCACCACAAAACGTGCAGCGGACGTGTTGTCTGCAATCACGCTTTTCAAATCAAATTTGAAATCGCGGTAACGTGAATCGATCACTTCAATGGCTGGCATCACAAAGTCAGTGGCCGCCAGCACAGTGGCAATGTTGCAACCTGGGCCACGCAAATCAGCTTTGGTAACAAAGGCAATTTCAGGCTCCACCTTTGGGTGAATCAACTCACTCACCTTCACGGCCGAACCTTCCGGCACGCTGTAGTAATCAGCCAGAAACCCGAATACGGGTGTGTCTACGCCCATCTGCTTCATTTTGGAATGCGAAGTCAAACCAGCTTTCAAGCCCACAATGCGCACGCCACGGCGTTCTTTGCGAGCGCGAATTTCATCCTGAATGGCATAGGCATCGTCCCAATCCATGTCTGGGTGGTCATCGGTAATCTTCACCACATCGCGCGCATTCAGTTCTGCGCTTTCCAGGTGCTCCGCCAGTGCAGAGATGGTTTTCTTATCCAGTTTCATGCAACGCTCCTTGCACGGGCCATTGTCATGGCCGTGTCTTCAATCATGTCTTCCTGACCGCCCACCATGCCGCGCCGCCCAAGCTCCACCAAAATTTCACGGGCGCTGATGCCATACTTTTTCTCGGCTCGCTTGGCAAATAACAGGAAGCTTGAATACACACCGGCGTAACCCAAAGTCATAGAGTCACGATCAATTCGAATGGGGTGATCCATGATCGGTACCACCAGGTCCTCTGCCACATCGGAAATCTTGAATACATCCACACCCGTCTTGATGCCCATGCGTTCACACACCGCCACCAGCACTTCCATCGGTGTGTTACCTGCCCCCGCACCCAAACCGGCTGCGGCTGCATCAATGCGGCGAGCGCCGCCACGAATGGCTTCGATGGAGTTTGAAACGCCCATCGACAGGTTGTGGTGACCATGAAAACCAATTTCGGTATCAGGCTTCAGTGCATCGCGCACTGCGCTGATTTTTGCGTACACATCTTCGGGCAGCATGTAGCCTGCAGAGTCAGTCACATAAATGCAATTTGCGCCGTAGCCTTCCATCAATTTGGCTTGCTCAACCAGCTTCTCTGCACTGGCCATGTGGGCCATCATCAGGAAACCCACAGTGTCCATATCCAGCTTGCGGGCATAAGTGATGTGCTGCTCACTCACATCGGCCTCGGTGCAGTGGGTGGCTACACGTATGGTGTGAACACCCAGTTCCTTGGCCATTTTCAAATGATCCACCGTACCAATACCAGGCAACAACAAGGCGGACACCTTGGCCTGCTTCATGGCAGGAATCACCGTGCTCAAATACTCTTCATCGCTGTGCGCCGGAAAACCATAGTTCACAGATGACCCACCCAAACCATCGCCATGAGTCACTTCAATCAGTGGAACACCTGCCTCGTCCAGCCCTTTTGAAATGCTCAGCATTTGTTCCAGACTCATCAAGTGGCGCTTGGGGTGCATGCCATCGCGAAGCGTCATGTCATGCACTTTGATTTCAATTCCTTTTAAGCTCATGGGGTTCTCCTTAGGCGCTCACGGTGGGTTCAAGGGTCAGCTTGCCGCTGAGAATTTCTTCAGCAAACATTTCAGCAGTACGGGCTGCAGCCGCCGTCATAATGTCCAGGTTGCCTGCGTACTTCGGCAGGTAATCACCCAGGCCTTCCACTTGCATGAACACCGACACACGGTTGCCATCAAACACAGGACCGTTCACCAGCGTGTAGCCAGGCACGTACTTCTGTACTTCCTTGATCATGTCGTGAACCGACTTGGTGATTGCTTCCTGATCAGGTGTGCCTTCCACCAGGCAATGCACGGTGTCACGCATGATCAGGGGCGGTTCAGCCGGGTTGATGATGATGATGGCTTTGCCCTTTTTGGCACCGCCCACTTTTTCAACAGCACCTGCTGTAGTGCGGGTAAACTCATCAATGTTTTTGCGGGTACCTGGGCCTACGGATTTCGATGACACCGTGGCCACAATTTCGCCGTAGCTGACTGGTTGAACACGCGATACCGCATACACCATGGGAATGGTCGCCTGGCCACCGCAAGTCACCATGTTCACATTCATCTCGCGCTTGCCAACATGCTCCCTCAGGTTCACAGGAGGCACGCAAAAAGGCCCAACTGCTGCGGGGGTCAGGTCGATCATCAACACACCCAGTTCGTTCAGCTTGCGACTGTTCTCTGCGTGCACATAAGCACTGGTGGCATCGAATGCAATTTGCACACCATCGGCTTCCACATGGGGCAGCAAACCATCCACGCCCTCCGCTGTCGTTTTAATACCCATCTCGCGAGCACGCTTCAGGCCATCTGATTCAGGGTCAATACCCACCATCCACACAGGCTCGAGCACCGCACTGCGTTTCAGTTTCATCAAGAGATCGGTGCCAATATTGCCGGGACCAATCAGTGCGCATTTGATCTTTTTCATCATCGAATTCCTTTTGCCTTTTGCGTTGTAACTTACGCGAAGCGAACAGAGCAGTTGCCAATTCCGCCAATCGACATGTGCAGCGAATCGCCTGCCTTCACGGGAATCAGTGCTGCCAGAGAACCTGACAAAATAATTTCACCTGCCTTCAGACCAATGCCCAAACGGCCCAGCGTATTGGTCAGCCAAACAATCGCGTTCACTGGGTGCCCAAGTGCAGCAGCGCCAGCGCCAGTGCCCACGATGTCACCATTCTTTTGCAGCACCATGCCGCAGGTAAACAGGTCCACTTTGCGAGGATCAACAACCCGGTCACCCAACACAATGGCGCCGCAAGAGGCGTTGTCGGCCACGGTGTCTTGAATCTTGATTTTCCAATCGGCGATGCGTGAGTCCACAATCTCAAAACAAGCCATCACGCCTTCAGTGGCGGCCAGCACATCGGCGGCGGTTACACCAGGGCCCATCAAATCGCGTTTCATCAAAAATGCGATTTCACCTTCAGCACGCGGTTGAATCAGGCTGGCTGCTTCAATGGCTTCGCCCTCGTTGTAAACCATGCCATTGAGCAGGTAGCCAAAGTCGGGCTGATGCACATTCAGCATGTTCATCACGGCTGCACTGGTCACGCCAATTTTCTTGCCGATAACGTGCTCGCCGTTGTCCAAGCGTCGCGCAATCATCCGCTGTTGAATGTGATACGCGTCTTCAATCGTGATGTCGAAACCACGGCTGGTTAGCGGAGCAATCGTGTGTCGTTGGGTCAACGCGTTATAAAGTTCATCGCCCAAGTCGCGAATTTGAGTAGTGTCCATTTGCTTTAAGCCTCTCGCAGGAAGTCAGTCACCAAGCGCTCAAAGCGCGCAGCGTGTTCAATCTGGGTCCAGTGACCGCACTTGCCGTAAACATGCAGTTGCGAATCCACAATCATTTCGTGCAGGCACAGCGAAGTGCTCAAGGGAATGACCTGATCATCCCGGCCATGCACAATCAATGTGCTTTTATTCAGCGCGCGAATATCGCTTTCATGGCTGGCCATGGCGTCTACCCAGCGCTGTCGCGGCGCGGGGAACATGGCTGAGAAACTTTCCTGAAAACCGGGACGAATACTGGCCTGAAAACGCAACTGAGCCAGCTCATCGTTCACAAGGCTACGGTCGTATGCGAAGTAATCCATAATGCGACGCATGTTCTCGAATGACGGCTGGTAACCCCACACTGCATCCAGTCCCTCAGTAATCGGGAATGGCACGCCTACACTGCCCATCAACACCAGCTTGCGAACACGACTGGGGTGGCGAATCGCCAGCGCCAGCGCTACAGCGCCACCAAACGAGTTACCAATCAAATCGGTTTGTTCCATGTTCAGTGCGTCCATCACACCAATTGCGTGGGCCACCCAGTTGTCCAGGTTGTATTGGTAACCTTGGCGGCGCTCAGTGAAACCGAAGCCCACCATGTCTGGGGCAACAACGCGGAATTGTTTTGCAAAACCGGGTATCACCAAGCGCCAGTTCGCCCAAGCCGAAACACCGGGGCCGGAACCATGAATCAGCATCAGGTTCGTGCCCTGACCTTGATCGTGATAATTTGTTTGAAGGCCGTTGGCCTGAATGCTCAATCCAATTTCGGGTGAAGCGGGTGCGTTCATCGTGGGCTCCTTACAGCTTCACGCAAATGTTTTTAAGTTCGGTGTAAAACTCCAGCGAGTGCACACCCCCTTCTCGGCCAATACCCGATTGCTTGGCACCACCAAACGGTGTGCGCAAATCGCGCAAGAACCAGCTGTTCACCCAAGCCAAACCCACTTCAATCGAGGCAGCCACACGGTGTGCTTTGGCCAGGTTCTGGGTCCAAACAGCAGTGGAAAGGCCGTACACATTGTTGTTGGCACGCGCCACCACTTCGTCTTCAGAATCAAAGGGGGCAATGTGGCAGCAGGGTCCAAAGATTTCCTCGACACACACCGCCGCATCGTCATCCAGGCCAGTCCAAATGGTGGGCTGCACCCAAGCGCCCTGGTTCAGTTCGCCAGGCATCTCAAATGCACCACCACCAGTCACCACGGTTGCGCCCTGCTCCACCGCCTTTCGGTAATAGCCCAATACTTTGTCGCGGTGTTCCTGTGAAATCACCGGGCCAATGCCAGTGTCTTTATCGTCTGGCAATCCGGGCTTCAAACCCTCCGCGCCCTTCTTCATGGCAGCCACAAATTTGTCGAAAATCGGACGTTCCACATACACACGTTCAGTGCCCAAACACACTTGCCCGCTGTTGGCAAACACCGAGCGCATGGTGCCTTCAATGGCGGCATCAAAATCACAATCTGCAAACACGATTGCGGCATTCTTGCCACCCATTTCAAGGCTCACGGGGCGTGCACCTTGCGCAGCCGCTTTCATGATTGCGGCACCGGTGCGTGTTTCGCCGGTGAAGGTAATTGCATTCACATCGGGGTGGGTAGTCACGAATTCACCCGCGGAATCTGGACCAAAGCCGTGCACCACGTTGTATACGCCAGGAGGGACGCCCACTTTATTCATCACCTCACCCAACAGCGCAGCAGTCTGTGGGGTCTCTTCCGAAGGTTTTACAACCACCGTGTTGCCGCAAGCCAGCGCAGGGCCAACTTTCCAGGTCATCAGCAGCAAAGGGAGATTCCAGGGGCAAATCACGCCCACTACACCCACAGGGCGACGAATGGAATAGTTCAGCGCGCCGCGTCCATCCGGAGTGGCCATTTCAAAGCATTCTGTGGGCACATTCTTGATGGTGTCGGCGAACACCTTGAAATTGGCCGCCCCGCGGGGAATATCAATGTGACTGGCCAGGCTCACCGGCTTACCGGTGTCGGCCACCTCAGCCTGCAAAAAGTCATCAAATCGACGATTGATTTCATCGGCCACGGCGTACAGCATTTGCACCCGGTCTGCCACCGTCATCTTGCCCCATGGGCCCTTCAAAGCAGCTTTGGCAGCGGCCACTGCATCGTTGACCTGTGCACGGCTGGCCTCGTGGACCTGCGCAATCACCGCATTGTTCAAAGGCGAGTGCTTGGGGAATGTTTTTCCCGTTGCGACGAATTCCCCGTTGATGAAGTTCAAGACTTCTTTCATTGCATTCTTCCTTGCCAATCGATTAAACCATGAACAAACGATAAAACTTATTTTTCTCGACGTCAATATATTTTCTCGAGAATATTATTTTTCATCGACAATATTGATTAACGCCGCAACTCGTCTACAATGGCGAAACAGAAAGAATTTTTTTGGGGTGTGTATGAATGAAGTGGTCTCACTGCCAAGCAGCGTCACCAACGGCGAAAGCTTGACCCTGGCCGAAACCGCTTACCGCAAGTTGCGCCACGACATCATTGAAGGCGTGCATAAGCCGGGTACCAAGCTACGGGTAGAACACCTGAAAGACAATTACGACGTGGGCGCAGGCACCCTGCGTGAAGCACTGCAACTGCTACTGAATGATGGTCTGGTGGTGGCGCAAGGGCACCGAGGCTTCACCGTCGCCCCCATGTCGCCTGAGGATTTTCAGGACATTACCCGCACCCGTGTGATGATTGAAACAGAGGCTCTGCGCCAGGCCATCGCCTTGGGCGACGATCAGTGGGAAGCTGAAGTCATGGGTGCATTTCACATGCTAAGCCGTGCAGAATCACGCTTAGGTGAGGAAACAGTTGAAACCCGCAGCGAATGGGAACGCAAAAACCGCCTGTTCCACGACACGCTCATTTCCGCCTGCCCTTCCCGCTGGCTTAAGCAGTTTCAGCATCTGCTGTACATGCAGTCAGAACGTTATCGCAGGCTGATTCTTTCCGAGAAGCCCATCCCTCGAGATGTGCATTCCGAGCACGAAGAAATCTTGAATGCCACCTTGAACCGCAACAGCGAACTGGCCACGCAAATTCTGGCTGAGCACATCAATCGATCCTTGATCGCAGTGCAAAAGCTACCCAAAGAAAGATTTGGAAAGTAATCAGCTGCTAAGCATTGAATGAATCAATGCTGTTACTGGTGTATCAATCCCCAAGCGTTCAGCACGCCTAAGCACGCTGCCGCTGATCGCATCTAGCTCCAAAGGGCGGCCCTTTTCAAGGTCTACCAACATCGAAGTCTTGATCGGATCAAACTCACAGATCAATTTGAACATTTCATCCACATCAGACTGGCTCAACACCACATCGTCTGCCCCTGAAACTGCGGCCACCTCTTGCATTGCCGCATAAACCACTTGCCTGTAATGCGGGTGTTTCGTTAAAAAGCCAGTGTCCTTGCGAGTCAAAGCCGACAACGGATTCACACCATTGTTCACCAACAGTTTTTTCCATAACTCATGTCGAATGTCGACCGCGGCCCGGGTGGGAATTCCCGATGCATTGAATGCATCCGCTAACCTTTTAACTACGCTTTGCAAGCCTTCATTTACAACCGCATTTGGCCATGCACCCAACACAATTTGACATAAGCCTTGTGCCTCAACACACCCTGGCGAAACGATATGTGCACCAATTCTTACAGCCAAACCGCCAACTACTCGGTCAACGCCCAATACCTTGCTGAGTACTGCTTCATTCTCGACACCATTTTGCAAAGACAAAACTGGCGTAGCGCCAGCGGCCAGCCAAACTGAATTTGAATCGAGCCAACTCGCCGTGTCCTGCGATTTCAAACACAGTACTAGTACATCAAAATCTTCGCATTGGTACTGGCGTTGCAAGGTGGCTTGATCGACTGCACACACAGGCTGCTTGAATGAAAACTGATCATGCTCAACCTGCAAGCCACGGGTTTTCATCGCTTCAAGGTGACCCCCGCGCGCCGTCAACACCACGGAATTTCCGTCCATGATCAAGCGGGCAGCATAGTAGGCACCCACGCCCCCGGCACCCACAAACAGCAAGCGCAGCGGTTTTTTCTCACCAAGCGATTCCATACACTCTCCTTTGGCATCACCATAACGCAAGTGAAATTGCGATGTACAGTTGGTCGAACATCGTCCATGTGCAGACCACTACATTTGGCCTATCTTCGGTGCATTTCGCAAATTTAGAAGAACTATCCAGATATTCTGCGTGCATGCACGCAAAAATGTTGCCAATTGAGCCAAAACTGTGTAAATCTGGACACCTAGCTTGCTCGAATTCGAATCTTAACGTCCACGGCCCCATTCTCGCGTGTAGAACGACGCAGATTAAGATCATTCTCGATTGGGCTCAACCAAGCCCAAGAGAGATAACAATTGAGTATCGGTTCAACCATAGAGAACGAGCAATTAGCTCAATCAGACCCCGTTGAGTACGGAATTTCTATAGCAACAAAACCGTCGTTGATCAAAGACTTCATAGAGTCCAATAAGAATGATCCTCATTTAAATAAAACTTCCCGCCTTCTTGTCCAAATCACAAAAGCCGAAACTAGCAATGACGGGTCTGGCTACCTTATGAGGTTTTTACACACCCTAGCTCAACCACAAATTCTTGCTCAATTAGCGATATTCCAAAAACAGAACAAAACAGCCGAACATCTGTTCAAACTGATCACTTCGTTCATTGAATCTTTAGATCATTACCCGTTTAAGAAACCAATACGCACACGATACCAAGGAGAGACTCTTTCAAGGGCTCTGATAAGAGTAAAGGCAGAACAAAGGCCCCCTGAAATTTTACTATTCACCCTTGCTGAACAATCGGGATTTAAACCTGATAGCCATGTCAGCGAAAAAGGACAGATCGACAAACCAGCAAATATCCATGCAGCTTTAATCTGCTTTTTGTTAATTCGCCACCTTCAAGCTTTAGAAACAAAGGACGAACCTTACCTGAGTACGCTGAACCTGATTTGTAACAAACTAAAGTTAGCAGCAGAAGGAAAAGGAAGCACAAATGAAGCTACTCGAAGCTACCTTTTAAATGTAACGATTACAGATTCAATCAGCTTTGATGAATTCACAGTTGCAATGCTGAAATTCGCAAATCAACTGAAATCAGACAGGAGCAAAGCAAGACAATCTTTATTTCAACTTGCAGATGCACTGACAAAAACAGCATCTGAACCTCTTCTTCAAGGGGAACCCCGCAAATTCACTTTACCTAGCTTAAGATTTCTCACTGAAGACTCACTGCAAGACGAAACAACCGATATCGGAAGATATGACAACGATAGTGATGGGCAGTTAGATATTGGCTCTCGACGAAGAAAACCGAATCTAAATAACAATATATTTGCTGTTCCAGTCAACTTGCTATCGCAGCTCAAAGAAAGCCGGGCGATCGAATTCTTTCGCAAAAAGGAAACCGTAGCGCCAAGTGGAACTAATCGCTATCAACTTCCACAATCAGATTGGCTCGCACTACAGAACTGGTTTAAAAATTTTGAGGAAGACAACAATGAGACTCGTTATTTCAAGCTCATCGTTTTCATTTGTACAAATTTAGAACTCTCGCCGATCGAGGCTTTTGACTGCTTGAACCGCAAAGAGGAGTCTGAATGGAAATTATCTCCAGATGGGACACACGTTCTGCGTACACGTACTCAGCAACCCTCAAAACCGAGAAATACCAATTTACTGATTGAGTTTAAAAATCAAATTTCATTGCAGCTACCCTTTACTGCTCCGATTGAGGCAATCAGTAATGGCGAAGTGCTTACTGAAGAATGGCTTGTTAAAAATCTTAAAGAAATTAGAATTCCTGTTGGGGACGGTTTAGCTAAATTGATTCCACTACAAGGACTGCTGTTTGACATTCAGCGCAACGAGGATGTTGTTAGATCTATTCTCAAACATGGTCATCACGCCAGAGCTCAGCCGGCGATGTGCAATTACACCGCCGACTCGAAGATTGGAGATGACCAATCAACCAAAGAATTGAATGTCATTGGATCGCCACTGAAATTTAATCTTACAGAACTTGAGAGAACCCTAAGGGCTGAGCATGAATTACTCAAAGAATTAGCAAATACAGAAAACTTTATAGGCTATTGGAACCACCTCAGTATTTGCGTAGTAAGACTCCTAGGTATTTGCAGCGCGTCCAGGGGAACCGATGAGTTATTTGAAGGCCTCAATGACTTTGACCTTGACGGTAAGATCGCATACGTTGAAGACAAGGTCAAAGACCCCGATGCTCCCGGTAGAATCGTACCGATACCAGATTTCATGATCAGGATTCTCAAAGAAACCTACCTGCCACAACTAAAAACGTTACTGCGTTACATCAGAGTTGATCAGCAAAAATGGGACATAGAAAACTTCAAAGGGAATCTAAAAGAAAACAGAAATGGAATTCCGCTTTTCTTTCTACTGGAGGGCAATCAGCCCGAGGGATGGAGAACGATCACAGCGAAAGATTTACTAATTGACCAAGGACTGCCAACCAACTGGCAAAGACACTTCGTAAGTACTGAGTTATCTTTACGCGCAGACCGGGAATGCGTCGAATACGTGATGGGCCACTCAGATGGTGCATTCACACCACATGGCGTTGAAAGTCTTAGAGCACCCAAAGAAATGCTCGACTTATTTCGAGCTGCTATAGAAGGGTTCCTGACTGAAGAACTTGATATAGCTCTGGATTCGTTTCAGCATCAAGAAAATTTTTCTATACCGCTGTTGCATATAAAAGCAAGACCACCTGCATCGTGGGGTAGGAGACGAAGAAAGGAGCAAAGAGAGAAAGATCAGCAATCGCTACGGGCGATACGCCACCAACTCATCAGAGAGCATGCAACGCAATTTTCTCAACTAAAAAAAACTGATATTCCACCGCAACTATTGATCAATCAACTCAGTACAAGAGCTATTGATTTAGGTGGTGTAAGGCCAGAGGAAGTCATCATTAAAGTTATCAATGATGCCCTAAGCGTGCTTTTGAGGATGACGCCTCACAAAAATAGACTTTCAAAACAGTCTAAAAAAGCACTCACTGGATCGGTTCTTCAACAAGAATTCATTGGACACACCAATCGAGTACAAAAGCTGAGAAAAATCCTACTCTCACTCGAACAGAAAAAGGCCAGAACAAGCAAAAAACTAAGGTTGATTGAGGCTTGCATGTTGATCGCTTGGGAGAGTAGAAGAGCTGACGCATCAATCATAAAAGAAATTCAGAAGTTAAATTTCCACACCTTTTCAATAGGCGAAGAGGAATACATTCAGATTGGGAAGCCTAGCTCTCAGGTAAAAACAGCATCTCGCGTATGTGTATCTCAAAGGGTCGCTTATTTACTCAAGGACATAGATAAACCCAACTCACCTGCCACAACTTTTTGGGAAAAGCCACTGACTGAAGAATTGGTTGACGCACTGTCACTGTCTCGCTCTGACAATTTAGAAACTGCTCAAGATCTAATTGACATCGCTATATACGCATCAAACGAAAGAAATATTTTTGAACTTCCACTGGCTGAAGCAAAACTGCTAAACGGTTCAATCGTCACACAAGAAATGAATCTTCAATGCTTGGTTAAAAAACTGTTGCCAGGCAACAAGCTGCATGAATCTGAAGACACGCAACCAGTCAACTCAAAATCAAGAAATCCCTCTTACATGACTCAAATGGAAGAAATGCAGTTCGAAGCAAACTTTGAGGTTGAAGGAAAAAAATTACGCGATATCGTAAAAATAACGAAAAGTAACAAGAAGTCTACCTATATCAACGCACTTGAAAAGCTACCCCTCACTGAAAACAAACTTGCTGATCACCTAAAAAATTGGCTCATAAAGGCAATCGAAGAGCTGCCACATCATGGGCGTGTAGATGAATTTAGGCAGGACAGTTTGATTCGTAGCTTTGATTTGGTTTATCCAATGTTGAAGTACTTTGATGGTGTACTTTTAGAATTACCTTGGGAGCAGGATGAAATAAGTGAGGTTGCAGAAGACTATTACGATTCAATTGAGCGATCGAAGACCACAAAATCGCATGAAATCTCGAGAATAAATAATTTCTTTAAATTCTTAGCTTCAAGGACAAATTTTCCTCTTGTCCAAGTTCCCCAAACAGGCGAGGTAGAAAGATCCGAAATCATCTTTAGCGAAAGTGACTTTCAGGCTTTGTTAACAGCATCTGATTACCTTCCGAGTAGGTTCAGTCAAGAAGTTAAGCTTCTTTTTATCCTGACCTACAGATTCGGATTTAGAAGAAATGAAGCCTTGAATCTGCGAGCACAAGATATTCACTTACGAGACGTACATCTAACAATCCAAGTTCAGGGGCGTAAGGGAGCAAAGACAAAGTATCCGTGTTCGAATCGAATTTCTCAATGCTGGAGAAATTTACCCGGGAAGGAACAAGCCCTAATAAATGCAGCAGTCAATCAAAAAAATGCACTAAATGAGGGTCGAATTTTTTCGATACAGCACAAGATGCGAATTTACAGCGAAGCTCTGTTACTACTCAAAGATGCCTTGGGAATGGGGTCTTTGCACACATTAAGACATTCATTTGTTGATCGCAACTGCGGCCTGGTTTTCGGATATTCAAATCCAGAACAAGAGGAACTTGATAGGATGATGAATCAACTCTCACTCGGAAAACCTCGGGCGTATTCTTTGTTTTCACTTGCTCGCATGGTTGGACACATGAGTCTCGAAGATTCGACACTTTCGCGGTACTTTCATGCGGCATCGCAACTACAGAAGCCGAAGCCAAGCACTGAGGTAGTATTCGAACCTATAAAAACAGAGAATGTTATTCAACTACAACCCACACTATCAAATCAATTAAAGGCGAAACTAATTGCGCAGATTGTCATACGAATGACTCATCATAAATTCGATGAAATACCTAGTCTTTTGACGCAATTCAATAGGGAGGAAGCTCGTAGATTTCAGGAGAAAATTGAGGATCTGCGATCGCAGGTCAATCAGCCGGGTTACCTAGGATCGGACCTAATTAAAAGAGCCCGAAGAACCCCAAAGAAAGAGATCGAGTTTATCCAATATGCAGAGAAGTATCTTGATGACCTTGTGGAAAAAAAACCAAGCGCATTTCTGGCCGATCCTTTGATAAACATCACCAGCCAATGGACAGTTGTAATCCGAGAGGAAAACCTATTAGTCGCCCAAGAACTGGTCAATACACTTTTAAAGCACGAAAAATACATAGGTGAGTTGAAATTCCTCGTGAAGAAAGGTAGTTGCCCTTCAACCGACCCTTTCAATGTTGAGTCTCGATTCATTAAAAAAGAAGTTAAGGTCTCTAGGAATGTCTCCGGGGGGAAGATCTACGGCTTTCCTTTACATGAGGAGAGCCAGTTTGATGTGAGGGCAATCGCCCCAAAACCAGCACTGCTTTTTTACATGGTCTTTTTCTTGAGCTTTTGCCATTCGCTTGCAAATATAGAATCATCGCAACTTCGATGAGGTGGGACGCAACTGGCCACGATGCTAATTGAACCAGTGAGATGCCCCAAATATTTGATGATTACTTTTTCAATACCTGAATCAGTTCCAGTGGCCAAACAACCAAATGGATCCTTCCACTTTTCTTTACAGTCAGTAGGGGCAAAGTTAAAGCTCTTAGACCCCAAGCTACCACTCTTCTGTATGTATGAGACCCTCTTTTGTGAAGCGATCCAGCAAGTCACAGGGCAGCAACTCAAAGTTGAGTGGCGAACTACCTTCAGGCTCTCACAACAGGAAAATGAGCTTGTCTTTTACCAGACAGTTTGCATCCCAGATCTAGCAGATGAAGATCAGATAGCAAAAGTGACAGAAATCGTCCAATTAATTTTAAGCAAGCCAGAAGCAATCAATGAAGGCCAAGCGGAATACACCCCAAAGTCAGCCACAAAGTTCGACGAGAGGACACAAATCACCTACGCGGAAAGGCCAGTGCTTGAATGTGTACAAGAGAGCCTTAGCCTTGAAGAATCATCATTCGACGATTTACCCGACGATTACATAAAACTGATAGCGGAAGTAGAGCGCGCAGCCGAGATCAAGTTCAAAGAAATTCAAGAAATACAACCTCACAACAAGCACAAGTCAACGATTCAAACTGTTATTCCTTGTCACACAGTGATTTTAAACAAACCAACTGACAGCCCTACATCGGCAGTTAAAGCAGAAATAAAACAACCCTCTAAATTTAGAAAAATCGAGCGTGAAAATATTGTTGCTCAAGTAATAATACAGGGCGCCCTAATTGGGACGGATTGGGTCAGACGACCTCCAACCACAAAATCTAATCGTCGATCAAAAATAACTATCGAATGTAAAGTCAACAAATCTGAAACTCAGGCATCCTTAGAGCAAGTAGATTCGATAGGATTAGATGGATTTGAAGCAGTAACAGTATTAGTTCCGCAAGCCCTTGAAATCTCGGGTGAATGTGACCTCCTCAAAGAATCATTTCCTCAGCAGGAGCGTGATCAAGGTTCTGCTAGAAAAATTACCGTTATCGTAGAAAAATCAAGTTGCAGTGGTGAACTCGTTTTGATACGAGTACTCGATGTTGAGTAACCGTAAACTAGATCTTCAGTGATACCGATTATAATTTCCATTATAGGAAGGGTAGTCCAAGCATTCAATTTGAATTCAATTAGAACAACCAATTGGCGGTCACTCGTACATGCCGTGGCAATGCGGGGTGAAATGTTTTTCCAAACGCCTGATTGCCTGCCAGGAAATAATCGTGTGCATATTGAATGTCGCTGTTGTCGCGATCAAACAGATTGAATATGGAAAAATTCAAGCTCAGGTGATTGTTCACTTCGTAATTCACGAACAGGTCTGAATTGATCACCGAGTCAGACTTGATGCTGCGGTCTTCAACCAACGGTGCACTGCCAATATATTTCAGCTTGTAACCCAATTTGAAGTCGCCCAGTGTTTGCCCAATGGACACCGCCGCCGATTCTTCAATGGCGTTGGGAATGCCGTTGTCAGCCACGTTCACAAATCGTGCGTCTACCAGCGTGATGAAGCCATCTACCTCAAAGCCTGACCGGTTGAAATAACTTGCAATCAACTCAAGCCCATTGCGCTGGGTGGCACCATTGGGTTCTGTGGTACCGGACGTCCTCACGTAATTTCCGTCCATGTCCGGGTCTGCAGATCAACATCCTAACCAGTTCCGAGTTTTCGATAAAGAGTCCGTTCACTCATACCCAGGTGTTCTGCTAGCTCTTTTCGCGAACCAATGAAAGTTGTTTCTATTTCTCGCAATTCATCAGAAGTCAGCTTCTTAGTCCTTAATTTACCTGGTGCAAACTCTCTGGCTAGATTAGTTTGAGCGGGTCGAATCAATTCCTCGGGCAAATGCTCCAATTCAATTCGCCCATCATCAGCAAATACGCGAGCGCGATCCAAAACGTTTTTAAGTTGTCGGATGTTGCCAGGCCATGAAAAGCCCATCAGGGCATGCATGGCTTTTTCACTCACAACATATTGAATTCCCAGCGGTCCAGATCCCCGACGCAGCAACGAATGAACTAACTTGGGAATGTCGTCCCTTCGATTTCTCAAGGCGGGCAGTTCGATTGGGAACGCACAAATTCGGTAAAAGAGATCTGCCCGGAACTTGCCCTCGTCCACCATTTTCTGTAATGGCTTGTGGGTGGCAGCAACCAGTCGAAAGTCAGAATTTTTCGTTTCCAAACCACCCACTCGACGAAAGGTTCCAGATTCCAATAAGCGTAATAACTTCACTTGCATGGTCAATGGCACATCACCGATTTCATCCAAAAAAACAGTTCCGCCCTTTGCAGTTTCAATCAACCCGGCTTTGGCCTGTTGCGCACCAGTAAATGCTCCTTTTTCGTAGCCGAATAGCTCACTCTCAAACAAGGTATCAGCCAACCCAGTGCAATCCACCACCACAAACGGCGCATTTTTTCTGGGACTTCCATCATGCACAGCGCGTGCAAACAACTCCTTGCCGGTTCCGCTTTCACCTTGTAACAGCACAGGCAAATCAGTTTTGGCCACACGCGATAAATCGGATAGCGCCTTGTTAAACACCGGGGAAGATCCAACCAAGCCGCTTCCAGTTGCCTGCACTGAAGCGGACTTTATAGTGTTGATTCGCTCCACGTAGCCAACTACTTCACGCGAATCGTTCAATATCGGGCGCAACTCTACATCAACGTGTTCTTGGCCGCGTGGGGTGTAATGAATATGCAACAGCTTGGCTGGCGCTTTGGTTTTCTTCGCAGCATTCATCGGACATTGCTCACCCGACAAATCACATGGCTTGTCGTAGTGATGGGAAACCTGGAAACATTTTTTACCCACCGGGGCATCTTCTGCGGGGTTCCCATACGCACGAAGATAGGCGCTGTTGGCACCCAGAATTGTGTAATCGAGATCCAGGACGATTGAAGGCTCGGAATCAATTTCCAGATATGACAAGAGGGATTGAATACTTTCTTTCAACGGTGAATACCTCCAACAACAACTCTGCCATCTTACTGCCAAAAATACTGCCAATGGCAGGTTTAATGAATCAAAAATATTCTCCCCCAGGCGCGATTCAATTAATAAGAGCTTATAAACATCTGTTTCATATGTATAAATTTAAACATGAGCAATCAGGCATGTTTCTTGATATAGAGATAGCAATAGTATTTTTTCAGGGAGATTGACATGAAAAAAAATGTGGGTGGATTTGACAAAATTGGGCGGATTGCAATTGGAATTGGTCTGATTGGCCTTGCTGCAACAGGAAACATTGGAGCATGGGGTTTTCTTGGCGCGATTCCCTTGTTAACAGGCATAAGTGGATCCTGCCCCGTGTACCGCGTCTTTGGAATCAACACCTGCCCGATTCAGGCTAAGAAACTCAAGTAAACAAAGGACTATCAATGAACAAAATCATGAAAAAAACAATCTTGACCATTCTGTGCACCTCCCTCAGCTTTGGGGCTTTTGCACAAACAAGCGGCGCCAAAACTGAAAAAGCACTGTTTATCTTGACCAGCAACTCTTTGCAAACCCAAGGCATGAGCATGGTGTTGGCCAATGCCATGGTCAAGCAAGGTACACAAGTCAATGTTTTGCTCTGCGACAAGGCAGGCGACCTGGCGTTGAAGAGCACAACAAGTGAAACTCTTAAACCAATGGGTGCTACACCAGAAGGATTGATGATGAACCTTATTAAAGGCGGTGCGCTGGTGAAAGTCTGCGCACTTTACCTGCCTAACAAAGGCGCCAGCAAAGAAGACTTACGTGAAGGGATCACTGTGGCCTCACCCCCTGATATGGCTGCCATGATGGGGCAGCAGGAAACAAAAGTAATTTCAAACTAAACCAAGGAGCTACAAGATGGCCTATCAAATAAGAAAATATCTATTTTTCCGCGACTTGGTGGTGATCGCCTTGATAGCCATCGGCCTGGGCGCGGCCACGCTAAGCTTCGCCCAAGAGATCAAGCCTCGCTCTCTCACACCGCACAAAACATTTGAGATGGTGCTGAACGATCCTGGTGTGCTGTTTGTTGATGTACGCGATCCGATCGAAATCATGTTCATCGGCAGTACGCCAGCAACCCACGTGAACATTCCATTCATGTTTGCGGATCGCACCGAATGGAACGCTAAATCTGGTGCGTTCGCCATGAAACAAAACGCGAACTTCGTCAAAGAAATTCAGGCGGAGCTGGAAAAGCGTGGGCTTGACCGCAACGCCACTATCATCACGATGTGCCGCACGGGTAGCTCACGCGGTTTGCCCAGCGCAGAGTTTTTGATGAAAAACGGTTTTCCCAACGCCTACTACGTAGACCATGGATTCCAAGGCGAAACTTTGAAAGATGGACCACAAAAAGGTCAACACTTGATTAATGGGTGGTTAAACAGTGGATTGCCCTGGAGCAGCAAAATGAACCCTGAAACGATTTATCGATCCAAGTAGCTAACCCCGAAAGCGGCAAGCTGTTTGCCGCATTTCTTTGACGTCAGCTCGTGATGAGCTGACGTTTTTTTTACAGGTGATTCTTCAAAACCTCCACGTCAAAGCCATGCGCTTTGAACTCATTCACCACCGACTCAACACTTTCACCATTCTTTAATTTTGAAAAAGCCAGTGGTAATGCCGCCCTACGACCAGTTTTACAAAAAGCATGCGCTGGCTTGGGCGCTTCTTCAATGATGCGATGCATCTGTTGCATCAATTCTGAAGACACCTGCGCCACATCATAAGGCAGGTAGTAACACACCAATCCCAACTCAGAAGCTTCACGGCTCAAATCGTCAAACTCAGGCTGCTCGGGGTGTTCTCCGTCTGGCCTGAAACAAATCACCGATTTAACGCCCAGCGCTTGAAGGTGCTTAAGCTCGTCTTTGGATATTTGAGCTGAGCAAGAATACACATCCGTCAAACTCTTCACATGCATCGCATTCATTTCCATATTAGAGTCCATTGATGGGTACCTTCAAATAGCGCTGACCATTGCTTTCAGGCTCGGGCAAATGCCCCGCCTTCATATTGACTTGGATGGACGGAATGATCAGCTTGGGCATTGCAAGCGTTGCATCACGGGTTTCCCGCATTTTTACGTATTCGTCTTCACTGATCGCATCGGCCACGTGAATATTCTGGCGGCGCTGCTCTCCAACGGTGCTCACGTGCTTAAGCTCACGTCCATTGGGTGCGTAATCATGGCACATGTACAGTACAACCTCTTCAGGAAGGCTGAGCAAACGGTGAATGGACCGGTAAAGCGTGCGTGCATCGCCTCCTGGGAAGTCTGCGCGAGCAGAGCCCGAGTCGGGCATGAAAATGGTGTCGCCCACGAAAGCCGAGTTTCCAATTACATGGGTCATGCAAGCCGGTGTATGGCCAGGTGTGTGCATTGCATGGCCTATTAGCGAACCGATTTGGTAAGAATCGCCGTCACAGAACAAACGGTCAAACTGAGAGCCATCGCGTTGAAATTCTGTGCCTTCATTGAATACCTTGCCAAAGGTATCTTGCACGACATTGATGTTCTCACCAATACCAATCAAGCCACCTACGCGCTCTTTGATGTAAGGCGCCGCTGACAGGTGATCCGCATGCACATGGGTCTCGATGATCCATTCCACTTTCAGATGATGCTGGCGAACATAATCAATAATTTCGTCGGCGCCCTGATACGACAAACGACCAGCGGCATAGTCAATGTCCAACACCGAATCAATAATCGCGCATGAATTGCTGTGTGGATCCTTCACCACGTAACTGAAGGTGTTGCTTTGTTCATCAAAAAAATGGACCACCTCGGGCTGCTGGCTCATGTCCACTTTGAATTGAATACTGCTTTGCTGGTTCATTTTCTAACTCCTTCAACTGCTGTTGAAACTACAATTTAAATATATGCGTACTGGCTCATGCTTTCCAATTGATTAATTCGAATAAATCAAGTGGAAAAATCGATCACAGGCCACGCCTCGCCCGCTCTACTGTTTCCAGATGGGTCAAGCCGATGCGATTTTTGATGGTTGCGTACCAATGCGAATTTAAAAGCTGGTCCTGCACAGGCCCTTTCACCTCGGATAAATACAAAGTGATGCCCATGGCCTGAAGGTTCTCGTCGATTTTTTCCAGCGACTCCAGTGCGCTGGCATCAATGTGGTTGATCGCATTGCATTGAAGAACCATGGTTTTGGTATCAGGCTTTTGAGTAGCCACTTCAAGCAGTGCATCTTCAAGCCATCTCGCGTTAGGAAAGTACAAACTTTCATCCACACGCACAGAAACAACTCCATCTACCATAGTCACTTTGTGACGCTTTTCATTTCTGAAATGCTCAGTACCTGGCACCTGCCCAACCACAGCCATGTGTGGCTTGCTGATTGCTGCCAGCAAAGCCAGTATTGAAAACACCACGCCAGCAATAATGCCCGCTTCTACGCCCGCAACAAGCACAACAATCACGGTCAGCAAATAAGCCAGGAAGTCGCGCTTGGAGTAACGCCACAACATGCCAGGCAAGTGCCGATCAATCAGACCCAGCACAGCGATGATGATGGTTGCAGCCAATGTGGCGTGCGGTAAATTGGTTAACAGTGGGGTTAGGAATAATGTGGCCAGCAGAATGCCACCCGCGGTGAATACACCAGCCATAGGCGTTTGCGCACCGGCATCGAAATTCACAACCGAACGGGAAAAGCCTCCTGTTACTGAATAACCGCCGAACACGCCAGAAGCAATATTGGCTGCGCCCAAACCCAGCAACTCCTGATTGGGATCAATGCGCTGTTTTCGCTTGGCCGCCAAAGCATGACCAACAGATACGGTTTCTACGAAGCCCACTAAAGCGATCAACACAGCAGGCACAAACAACTCCACCCAGCGACTCAATTCAAGCGAAGGAAAAAACAAGTCTGGCAAATCAGTAGGAATAGCACCCACGGTTCGTACAGTGCCCAATTGCAACAAAGACACCGCCACAATACTCATCACAATTGCAAGCACTGGTGCTGCGCGGAAAACAATTTCCAATGTCAGGCCTTTCAAGCCAAATCCTTTCAGAACATTTTTTCCCCACTTTCTTGCAGCCCACAACCAAAGCAAGGCAAGCGCGCCGATCAAGGCTGTGGCCACATCAAACTGCGCAAAATTCTTCAGCAGTGCCATCACGGTTTGAAAAAATGTTTCGCCTTTGGCACTTACCCCAAGCACAGAGCCCAACTGACCCACCGCGATTAACAGCGCGGATGCGGACACGAAACCGCCCACAACAGGATGGCTCAGCAAATTCGCCACAAAGCCTGCCCGCAACAAGCCAAGCACGATCAACACCCCGCCCCCGATGAAGGCCAGCACCACAGAGGCTTGATAGAACAATTCCACATTGCCTTGTGCGAATTGGCCAGCCGCAGCAGCAGACATCAAAGATGCCACTGCAACAGGCCCTACGGCCATGGCCCTGCTGCTACCAAAAACGGCATACGCCAACAGTGGTGCCATGCTGGCGTACAAACCCACCTGGGCAGGCAAACCTGCCAATAAGGCGTAAGCAAGGCTTTGCGGAATCAACATGATGGTGACCACCACTGCGGCAACCAAATCGCTGGCCAGCCATTCGCGGTTGTATTGGGGCAGCCAACTGCTGCAGCCAAACCAGGCGCTCAGTTTCATGCCTTCGCCTTGTCAGCTTGGGTTGCGCACTTTGTCAGCCACTCGTGGCCCTTCAGCGCGCCAAACCAGTACAGCGCAGGGAACACATGCTTTTTCAACATCCAGTTCAATCGCCGTGGCACTGCTGGGTTTAAGGGGAAGGTTGGTGCCAATTTGCCGCCATAAGAAAACTCGGCCAACACCACTTTGCCTTTCTCTACAGTCAGTGGGCAAGCACCATAACCGTCATACTCAGCCAAGGGCTTCATACCTTTACGCATGCGAACAATATTGTTTGCAACAATTGGGGCTTGCTTTCGGATTGCAGCAGTTGTTTTGGCGTTGGGCATGGAACCCGCATCGCCTAAACTGAACACGTTAGCGAATTTAACGTGCTGCATTGTGTGTTGGTCTACATCCACCCAGCCAGCCGAATTGGCCAAAGGGCTGTTGGCCACAAAATCTGGCGCAACTTGGGGCGGCACCACATGGATCATGTCAAATTTACGCTCGACCACAGTTTTGCTACCATCTGCTGCAGTCACTTCAAAGGTTGCAGTCTTACTGGGACCATCCACCTTCACCAGGTCGTGCATGAAATTCAATTTGGCGTTGTAACGCTTGATGTATTCCATCAAAGGTGGAACGAATGTTGGCACGCCAAATACCACACCACCTGCGTTGTACATTTCAACGTCAATGTTGTTCAGCACACCCTTTTCTTCCCAGTTACTGCAACTCAGGTACATGGCTTTTTGCGGGGCACCGGCACATTTAATCGGCATGGCGGGTTGAGTGAACAGGGCCCGCCCACCACGAATTTTTTGCACTAACTCCCAAGTGTATGGTGCCAGGTCATATCGATAATTCGATGTCACACCATTTTTGCCAAGAGCTTCCGGCAGGCCTTCAATCGCGGCCCAGTTCAGCTTCAAACCAGGGCACACCACCAACTGGTCATAGCCCACCGTGCTGCCGTCTTCCAAGGCGACCTTGTTTTCAACGGGCAAGAACCCCGTAACTGCTTTGGCTATCCACTTGACACCTTTCGGAATCAATTCAGCCATTGGCTTACGGGTCGCGGTTTGCATGTATTCCCCTGCGCCCACCAAAGTCCATGCAGCCTGATAATCGTGAGTTGGAGAAGGATCAATCAGCACAATGTCAAGACTTGCGTCTCGTTTTAACAAACTGGTGGCCACAGAAATTCCTGCTGTGCCAGCGCCTACAATCACCACGTCAAATGATTTCGGTGTGGGCCTTTGTAAAGTAAGATTTTGCGCCGCTTGATGAATCATTTCCGAACGCCTACCAGTGCGGCAAAATACATGCACTGGCTTTGGCATTTCATCGATGGCTTTGCGGTAGTTTTGTGCCAGAACCGGGTCTGGTTTTTGCCCTGCAATCAGTGGCAAATAAACCCACTTCACACCCAGACTTTCAGCCACAGATTGCAGCGCTGCATTTCCTGGCTGGCCGCCTTCCTCCGCATCTGGGCGGTTGTTAATGATGGTTTTAATACCCTGCTCGGCAAGTTGCCTAATCATGGCTTCATTGATCTGGCCTGACACAGAAATATCGTTATCCAATTGCTTACTCATATCCCTTCTTCCACTTTTTTTAGTTGTAACTCAAACACTGCGCCTTGCCCCAGAACACGCGGTATGCGTACACCGTGTAGCCAAGAATTGCAGGCAATACCACCACCACACCCCAGAAGATCACCAGCAATGAATCGTGGTGACTTGCGGCTTGCCACACATCGATTTTGTCCAATACCAGGTAGGGAAACAGGCTGTAGGCCAGGCCATAAAACGACAGGAAGAACACACCGACCGCGCATGCAAAAGGTACCCATGCACCGTACTCGTTGCCCGAACTCAAGCGGCTTGGCAGGCGACGCAATGCGCGATCAGCGATGAAGAACAAGCCCAGGGTGGCCAATGGAATAGGCATCAATAAAAAGAAGTTATTTACGGCAAACCACTTTTCGAAAATACGGGTGCTAATGAAAGGCGTGACCAGTGAAATGGCGGCAATACCCAAGCCAGCCAACCACAAACTTCTGCTCGCCCAGGTAACAGCTTTCAGTTGAAGTGCGCCAGTCGTTTTCATGAGCAACCAAGTAGACCCCATCAGCACATAACCCGCTAACAGGCACAATGCGGTCAGCATGGCAAACACAGTGCTCAAAGCCCCATCATGAAAACCGGTGATGTAACTCCCCAGCATGTAACCTTGTGAAAGCGCTGCACCCACTGAACCGGCAACAAACAGTTTGTTCCACAGGTGCTTCTTGTCGGCAGGTACCTTCACACGGAAGTCAAAAGCCACTCCGCGAATAATCAAGCTGAACAGCATCAAGGTCACGGGCAAGTACAACTCCCCGAGCACCACACCATGCGCCATCGGAAAGGCCACCAGCAAAATACCAACCCCCAAAACCAGCCAGGTTTCATTGGCATCCCAGAATGGTCCAATTGAAGCCACCATGGTGTCTTTCTCATCGGGTGTGGCATAGCCCATCAAGGCACCCACACCCAAGTCATAGCCATCAAGAATCACATAGGCCAACATGGAGATCCCCATCAGGATCATGAAAATCACAGGCAGTGCCTGCTCAAAACTCATTGCTTCAGGCGTGAACATATTGGCCACCTACAGGGTTTACAGTTTGAATAGGGGCTGGCTTGCTACCCGCTTTCTTGGCGAGGTAGAACAAGGTGCTGACATAGGCCACCAACAACACGACATACAACACCAGGTAACCAATGAATGTCGACAGAATCATGTTGGGGGGCACGGCTGAAATTGCATCTTCAGTGCGCAAAATACCTTGTACCAAAAATGGCTGACGACCAATTTCGGTGACGTACCAGCCAGCCACTGTGGCTACCCATCCAGAAAAAGTCATCGCGATCAATGAGAACAACACTGGCTTGTTCAATGCCTTTTCTGCATTTTTGTTACGCGCCATGCGCCAAACGGCGTACCAGCTAACCAGCAACATCAGCACACCAACACCCACCATGACACGGAATGCCCAGAACACCTGAAACACCGGAGGATGCGCACCCTTGAATTCATTCAAGCCTTTGATTTCCCCGTCTGCCTTGTGGGTCAAAATGAGTGAAGCTAAATTGGGAATACCAATTTCAAAGTGATTGGTCCGCGCTTCGTTGTCAGGAATTGCAAACAGCAACAGCGGTGCACCCTTCTCGGTTTCCCACACACCTTCCATGGCCGCTACTTTCTGGGGCTGATGCTGTAGTGTGTTCAAGCCGTGCAAATCACCCACGAAAATTTGAATTGGGATCACCAATGCCGCTACTGTCGCGCCGGTTCGCAGTGCCGCTTTCACAGCAGGAGTGCGAATACCCTTGTGCCACTGCCATGCTGAAAGCCCTGCCATCAGGAAGGCACCTGTCAGGCCACAAGCTAGCAGCATGTGAGTCAAGCGATAGGGAAAGGAAGGGTTGAAGATCACTTCAAACCAACTGGTCACAACGGCTTTGCCGTCGATCATCTCGAAGCCCGCAGGCGTTTGCATCCACGAATTCAAAGCAAGAATCCAGAATGCCGATGCTGTGGTGCCGGCTGCTACCAAAAAAGTAGCGAGGGTGTGCATACGTGGGCTTACACGATTCATACCAAACAGCATCACGGCAAGGAAAGTTGCTTCAAGAAAGAAAGCCGTCAACACTTCATAGGCCAGCAATGGACCTGCCACGTTGCCTACTGTTTCCATGAAGCCAGGCCAATTTGTACCGAACTGAAAACTCATGGTGACGCCTGAGACCACTCCCAAAGCAAAGGTCAATGCGAACACTTTGACCCAGAATTGATAGGCTTCCATCCAATGCGCCTGCCCGGTCGAATTGAACCGAAGCTTAAAAAACAGCAGCATCCACGCCAAGGCGATGGTGATAGTTGGAAACAAAATGTGAAAGGTAATATTTGCGCCGAATTGTGCTCGGGCCAACAGTGCTGGGTCCAGTTCCATGGCTTGTACTTCCTCTTGAAATTTGATTTCATACAAGTCAATTGCAAGATCAATACCAGCCCGCACTCATATTTCAAAAAATCGTCAAGCTCCTGATATTTAATAGGATTTTGATTAACGCGTAAAAATCTATCAACCTTAAAACTGCCACAATCTGCCAAATTTTTGGCACACTGCCAAATAAAAAACGGGAGCCAGATAACTTGGCTCCCGTTCTTATTTCAACAAATCAGCGACTATTGAATTAGCTTGGCTGTTTTGTTGTGCGCAGGTAAGGCAACTTGATATCGATGCTGCCGAACTTGGCTTTGGCCTGCTCATCGTTCAGGGACAAAGCCACAATTACATCCTGACCATGAACCCAGTTGGCTGGCGTTGCGATTGGCACACCGTAAGTTGCCTGAAGCGCATCAAGCGCACGCAACACTTCAGCAAAATTACGGCCCACAGACATGGGGTAAGTCATCGACAATTGCAGCTTCTTGTCAGGACTAAAAATGAATACAACGCGCACGCTTGCTGAATCAGCCGCAGTGCGGCCATCTGGCAGGTAAGCGTTTGCTGGCAACATATCCAAAGCCTTGGACACTGCACAATCTTCGTCGGCAATAATTGGGAAGGTGGCTTTTGCACCGGCAAACTTTTCAATGTCGCACTTCCATTCTTTGTGCTCTTCAACACCATCTACAGACAGGCCGATGACCTTGGTGTTGCGCTTTTCCCATTCGGCAGCCAATTGAGCCACTGCTCCAAATTCGGTTGTGCACACCGGTGTGAAGTCTTTGGGGTGACTGAACAAAATTGTCCAGTTATCGCCAATGAAGTCGTGAAATTTGAAGCTGCCTTGATCAGTAACCAAGTCCAGGTTAGGTACTACATCATTGATTCTCAGACCCATGTCTTTCTCCTTGTTGAACGATTAGAAACGAACAAACGTGCAATAAACAAAAGCTATTAAAATCACACGTCTCATTGCTTTTATTAACAAGAACCATGCCAGCCATACGAAAGAATTACTTCTTCAACTCAATCAATCACTTAGAGTAATCCACGCAGTGTTCCCAGCTTTATTGAATTTGGCATATGTGTCAGCTTTGGCAGTACATGACAGTTTCTGTCGGTACTTGACAGCGAGTATTCAATTATGAAATTTTGCGCCCAACCCATCGGCTCACATACCCCAAACCCGAGTGGCCAGCCCCTTCTGCAAGCAATACATTGCCTTCGTACTCGAAATGGGGCGTCAATAAATCCTTGAAATCACTGCGAAGCAAGTCACAGTCGTACAACATGCTGATGTCTTTTGGCCCACCACTGTTGCGATTCAATTGCTGCGGGTGGAAGCACTCCACAATCACGATCCCACCAGGTTTAAGTGAGCTGGCAATTTGTTGATGAACCCGCAGTCGAATAGATTCCGGCAAATGCAGATAAATCAGGACTGCTGCGTCAAATGTGGATTTGGGATATTCCCAGGTGGACAGATCCGCAACTGTCTGAAGCAGCCTTACACCATGCCGAGATGCCAGCGATCGCGCTTTCTCAACGCCTTGAACAGAAGAATCCACTGTGGTGACATAGAACCCTCTGCGAGCCAACCAAACTCCATTACGCCCCTCTCCATCCCCGGGAACGAACACACTGCCGTTGGGCACTAACAGAGTCACCATTTCTGCCAGAAACTCATTGGGTAACTCACCGTACAAAAAATCATCGGTGCTGTAGCGCCTGTCCCAAAACTCTGAATTCAATTCACAAACCCCTTACTGCCACGGTGCGACATAGTGTCGCACTTGGGGTGTAAACGGTAATAACTGCCTCAAAGTCATCGAATACCGTTAACCGTCTTGCTTATACTTCAACTCAATTAAAGCATGATCATCCACTCATACATAGAAATGAAACACAAATTTACTGCCCTTTTGTTGCCCAGCGCTTTGCTTGCTGCACAACCACAAACAGCGATCGGGCAAACAACACTACCTGCCGTCGAGGTGAACAGCGATTCAACCCCGGTTGGCTCACCCAGCTATGCAGACACTATCACCGACACGCGCGAATTGGATAAACAACGCCCCGCCTACACGCTTCCCCAAGTGCTTGAAGGACAAACTGGCCTGATCGCTGAAGGAGTGTTTGGCGGAATTGACCACCCTCGCCTTTCCATTCGTGGATCGGGTTTACAACGTGGTACACAACCAGCAGGCCGCGGCATTGAAATTCGCGAGCAAGGACTGCCTTTGGGCTATGCCGACGGCAGCTTTGATTTTGTGGAATCAATCGATCCTTTGAGTTTTGACGTTGTTCGCGTGTTGCGCTCGGGGCGTGCAGTGGTTACCGGCTCTGCCACCTTGGGTGGTGTAATCGACTTCATTCGCTACCCAGCGCAGTTGGGTATTCATCAAAATCAACTGCGCTATGAAACAGGGTCGTTCGGTTTGCATTCCATACAAGGCCAAGCCACAAAACAAATTGGATCCACTCAGGCAACAGTGAATATCACTGATTACCAAAAAAACGGATTTCGCCTACACAACCGGCAGGAGGCACTTCGCAGCCAACTTTCATTGGAAGCCAAGATAAAGGAATCTGCGTGGCGCTGGCGTGCAGGTGTTGCTGATTCATCCAGCGAATTGCAACTGCCAGGGCCGCAAACTTTTACGCAAATTTTGAACGGCTCCAACGCCGCGCAACCCGGCAATGTGCGCGGCAACTGGCGCAGAATTACCCAACGAACCCGCTTGAATGCGGGGCTTGAAGGCCCAACAGCTACCGGTTATTTGAACGTAAACATGGCCTATCAATTGGCTGATGTACAGTTCATTCGCCGTGATCAACAAGACGAAAGCAACGAAGACATTGCGCTTCAAGCGCACTTCAAACCCAACAACAGCCCGTGGTTTCTTGAAACCATTTACCAGCACAATGAACGCAGCCTTCAGCAATACCTCAACGGTGGTGGCACCATGCCCACATTCACAGGTACGCGCGGGCTGAAATGGGCTGACAACACACTGAAAGCGGATCGCTTCGCATTCACGGCTGGCCAGGAACGTGATCTTGGTAATTCGTTTAGCGCTTTGATGGCTGTTGGCTTGAACCACCATACGCGTCGCATTGAAGACAACTTTCAAACATCGGCGTTACGCCCAGCCGCTGAACTGGATACCGATTACACCCAGTTGTCGGGTTTTGCAGAAATTCGATACGCACTAAGTAAAACCAACACAGTTTTTCTGGGATTTAATTCAGTGGGCGAACCACCCACCTACGACATGCTGCTGTTGAACAGTGCTGGCACTGGAGCAGGTGCAGCCCTGGTGAATGGTGCCGACCCGCGGCGCCCAACCCTCAAACCACTTGATGCACAACGTCAACAAACCTTTGAGGCTGGCTGGCGGCATTTATCAAACTACTCTTCGATTGACTTCACCCTGTATTACGCAAAACTGAATCAGGAAGTAATCGCTACGCTGGACCCAGTGAATCAAATTAACACCAACCTGCGCAATGCCGATGACACACAACGCATTGGCGCTGAACTGAATGCGCAAACCAGGGCAGCACAAAACTTACTTGGTTCTGGCGCAGACCTGTTGGCCAAATTCAACCTGAACTGGGTGGATGCACGCTTTGATGCCGACCCCATGTTTGGCAACAACACACTGCCTGTGGTTACCCCCTTGAGCATGTATTCGGCCCTCGCCTTGAACAAATCGAACAACTGGCAAACCGAACTGTTCGCACAATCAGTAAGCCGCGGTGCTTATGTGGATTACACAAACACAGTGCGTGCCGGTGACTATCTAACCCTTGGTCTTCGCGGGCAAGTTCAATTCAAGGAATGGGTATTGTTTGCTGAAGCACGAAACCTGACCGACGAACGCTACGCGTCTACAGTAATTGGTGCATCACTCAATGCAGCCGGCGCGGACACAGCAAGCTTTGCACCGGGCGAGCCGCAAAGTTTCACAGTTGGCGCGCAATTGAAGTTTTAAGCGGGTATTGAGCATGAACAACATACTGAAATTTTGGTCGCTCGCTTCATTGGCATTCTTGATTCCATCAGCTATCGCAGGCGAAGTACAGTTCGAAGGCTCACTTCGAAAAATGCATCACGGAAACTACGAAGGAAAAGTTGACTTGCATGCGCTGGGTAACAAGGCGAATCTGACTGCTGTTGGTCCGCTTGAAGAACTACAAGGGGAATTCACTGCATACAAAAGTCAAATTTACGCTACGCATGTGATCAACGGTCAACTCGAATCCACCAATAATTTGACTGGATTAAAAGCGAGTTTTTTGGTTTGGACCTATGCTGAAAAATGGACAAAGCCCACACCAATACAATTCGATGCTGACAACCTTGAAACCATAGAATCCAAAATTGAAGCTGCAGCAACACGCAAGGGTATCAGCACAGACAAACCATTTTCCTTCGCATTAAAAGGAACTGTGGATGAACTGCAATACCATGTACTTTCGCCACTACCGGTTGGTAGTGGCGAAAAAAATCACAAGGCTGGCGCATTTGTTGAAACACTTCAAAACGCAGAAGTGATCTTGGTTGGTTTTTACTCAAAACATCATGCCGGAGTATTCACACACAAAGGCGCCCGAATTCACCTTCATGTTCTAAATCGCGTCCACACTGGCCATGTTGACGCATTGAAACTGAATAAGCAGATGGAGATTGAGTTCTCTTACAACTAAAGACTGAAAGCGAGGAACAAAACCAGGAGTGAGGGTACGATGCTGATTGCCATAGGGTTGATCAATGCACGATTCTCAGGGGAGTGCTATACACCTCTTGGTTTACAAAATAGACAACTAAAAACCGAACAAGCAAACTAAATTCGCGATGCATCGGTGCATTTTTATAAGCAGATCTAGGCCAAACCCTGTTTTTATACCCATTACTGGCAAATCCCCAAAACCGATCATTTTCCGTATTGAATCCGAACAAACATTCGCTTTACCATTACATCAGTCAATGTAACGGTTAAATATGTTCTGCAACCGACGGAAGTTTCAAATCATGGTGAATACCCCGCAAACCTTGGAAAATAGCGTCGTCAATCCGGTGGCCCATGCTTACTTAAATAACGTCAAGTTACCCAGCCTCGAGCGGGCTAAATTCAGCACCCACATGCTTAATGAATTGATACCCCACGCATAGATCACAAACCCGAAATTGTTTCGACCACACCCGAACAAACGCTCAGTTTTATTGAATGGAAGTGTAATCATGACTAACGTTTTTTCCATGCCCAACGGCGGCCAGGCCTCAAACAAATCAGGTACAGCTCCCCGAATTCCAATTCGGCACATGGACTTCAAGTTCGACAGCAAAGACCTTGACTCCGTGTTCTTTCAGAATACGACTTTTGCCAGTGCCTACTTTCACGCCTTGTCCATTTTTCTGACTTTTGGTGAAGACCTTGTGATCGACACGGCCCGACACCACCGTCAATTTGTCAAAGACGAGGCATTGAAGGCTAGAGTCACGGCACTGATTGGTCAGGAAGCGATTCATTCCAAATTGCACCATGAGTTCAATGACACCCTTGCCGAGAATGACTATCCCGTGAAGTTCTACCGCTTCCTGGCCGAACAGGTCTTCAAGTATGGCTTCAAGCAACTGCCCAACGGCATGCAGCTTTCACTGATGGCAGGCATTGAGCACTTCACTGCAGTACTGGCTGAATACATGATGAAACATGAGGAAATCTTCTTCCTCAGCCATGATGAAAAACAGCGCGCCTTGTGGATGTGGCACATGCTGGAAGAGTGCGAGCACAAAGACATTGCCTATGACGTTTATCAACAATTGTCGGGCGATTACCTGATGCGCATTACCGGATTCGGACTGGCGTTTGTGACCATCCTGATGCTGGTACCGCTAGGTGGGGCCTTGATTCCGGTTCTGCGCAAACCGGGTAGTGTGTTCAAACTGAGTTTCTGGAAAGATGCCCGTAAAAGTGCTCATTTGCTGTTCACAGGAAAGGGCAGTGTATTTGGCGGCAGCATGAAGCATATTCTGGAATACCTGCGCCGGGACTTTCACCCCAACAACCACGACACAAGCGATCTATTGGCCTATTACAAGGAAAAGCTGCTGAATCCTTCCAATGGTTTGCTAACCCCGTTCATGACACGGGAATTCTACCCTGGTGCCAAGGCAGCCTGAGTTTGCGCAATACCGCGTCGAGAAATCCAAAGTGAGTCAAGTATGAGTTTACTGAGAAGAAAAAAAGACCTGCCAAGCCAGAACGCCTACGCCGTGGTGACTGGTGCGGGCAGTGGTATTGGCAGGAGTTTTGCGCTGGAAATTTCTCGCAGGCAGGGTGTCGTGGTTTGCGCCGACCTGAAACTGGAAGGTGCGGAGGAAACCGTACGACTGATCGAAGCCCAGGGAGGACAGGCCTTCGCTGTGGCTTGCGACGTGGGTGTAGCAGAACATGTGCAACAGTTGGCCGAGCAAGCTGAAGTGCTGATGGGGCACCCGGTGACCTTGCTCATCAACAACGCAGGCGTCGGGCTGGGCGGCAAAATTGAAGAAACCACGCTGGAAGACTGGCGCTGGTGCATGAATGTCAACTTGTGGGGCGTCATTCATGGCTGTCATTACTTTGTACCTAGGTTCAAAAAGCTTGGTCGAGGCGCCATTGTCAACGTTGCATCCGCTGCGTCTTACACGGCAGCCCCGGAAATGAGCGCCTATAACACCACCAAAGCAGGTGTACGCGCACTGTCAGAAACCTTGTTCGCAGAACTCAAAAAAGACAAGATTTCGGTGAATGTACTTTGCCCGACGCTGGTACCCACCAACATCATCAAAGATGGCCGTCTGCCTGCACGGTACTCCAAACTGGCAGACCACGCCTTGATGAATTACGCGATGGTCACCAGCGACTCCGTAGCCAAACTTACACTGAACCGGCTGGACAGCGGTGAGCTTTACACCACACCGCAAGTCGACGCCAAGCTGTTCTGGCTCATGAAACGCGCCGCCCCGAACCTGTACGCAAAGTTCCTCGGCTTTTCATATCAGTTTGTCAAATAATCCAAAAAGGCCCTGTACACAACATGCCAGTCAATAAAAACACAATTCATTCCGGTGACACCGTCTATGACACATTCATTGTTGGCGCAGGAATCTCCGGTATCGCAGCAGCCATCAAACTGAAAAAGGAAGGCTACCATCACTTCAAAATCATTGAGAAGGCCAAGCGAGTGGGCGGTACCTGGCGTGAAAACACCTACCCCGGCTGCGGATGCGATGTGCCTTCTTCCCTCTACTCCTATTCGTTTGCACCCAGCAGCAAGTGGAGCCGTCTGTTTGCACTGCAACCGGAAATTCTGGAATACCTTGAAGAAGTCAGCGACAAGTTCAACATCACCCCGCTCATTGAATTTGAGAACGAACTTGAACAGGCTGCCTGGGACGACACGCGCCATCTCTGGGTGATGGACACCAGCAAGGGCCAGTATTTGGCCAGAACCGTGATATTCGCCACTGGCCCCATCACCGAATCCCAAATTCCAAATTTGCCGGGTCTGGAGACCTTCAAGGGCGAGACGTTTCACTCCGCCCGTTGGAACCACGATATCGACCTGACAGGCAAACGCGTGGCCGTGGTAGGCACCGGCGCTTCAGCCATTCAGTTCATTCCGCGGATTCAGCCCAAAGTCAAAAGCCTGGTTGTGTTTCAGCGTACCGCCCCGTGGGTGCTGCCCAAACCCGACCTGCAACTGGGCACCAAGGGCAAAATGCTGATGGACAAATTGCCGGTCATTCAAAGCACATGGCGCAAGGCAGTTGCTGGCTCGTTGAATGTAATTAACTTCGGCTTGCGAAACCCCAGCGTGCTCGAGCCTGTCAGCACAGCAGCCAAGCAACTGCTGAAAGTACAAATCAAGGACAAAACCCTGCGCGAAGCAGTTACGCCCGATTTCACCTTGGGTTGTAAGCGAATTCTGTTTGCCAACAACTACTATCCTGCCCTGCAAGCCAGCAACACCCAACTCATTCCACATGGGCTGACCCGAATCGCTGGCAATACCGTCATTTCTGCCAATGGCGAGGAGCATGAAGTAGACGTGATCATTTGGGGAACTGGCTTTAACGTATCTCATCCACCGATTGGCAAAAAAGTGATCAATGCCAAAGGCCAGCGCATTGCCGACTTGTGGAAAAAAAGCTCACCAGAGGCCTACCTAGGCGCAACACTGCGCGATGTTCCAAATGCCTTCCTGGTGCTGGGGCCCAACGTGTTGGTATACGACTCGTTCATTGGCCTGGCCGAAACGCAACTGGACTACATTATTGATGGCCTGAAAATGATCAAGAGCCAGGCCATCAGCAAGCTCACCATCAAACCTGAGGTTCTGGATGCCCACAATGAAAGAGTGCAAAAACACCTGAAGGGTACTGTATTCAATGCAGGTGGATGTAGAAGCTATTACCTCGACGAAAACGGCCGTAACTTCGCTGCCTGGCCGTGGTCACTCGCCACGCTGAAAAAACGACTGAGCCACTTCAACCTGTCTGATTACGATGTAATCAGACAGTCCTCGAACAAGGCCAATAAAAAAGCAGCGTAGACACACGAGAATCGCAAGATGAGCCTCCCGGTCATTCATTGAAAAATCAAGCCTCATTTTGAGGCTTGGTTGGCACCAACCAACAATTCGCCAACACTTCCATTAGTACGAAAACTGGCCCAGATCAAATAAGGGGCAAGAAACATCATGCCGCCAAAAAAAGCGATGACTCCAAGCAAGCAACCTGCAGCACTGAACTGGTGTCGCCATGCGACCCACAAAGCAGATAAAGAAAGAAAGGTCATAAAATCAAGGTTGAACTGACCTTGCCAATCTACTGAGGTGATATTGCTGAAAAAAATTGGGAGGAGATTCCACCCATGGTTTGATCCCACAACCAAGGTATAGGCGCCAAGCCCAACGATCAACAAGACTAGATAGATGCGAAACAAGCTCATTCGGACTCCTCGGGATTACTTAAATGTTCCGGAGAGTTTAGAACTTTTAATTTGATAAAACGATGACCTATGAGGTCATACTGGCAGGCCGCAAAGATAAGAATTATCATTTGATTGAAACGTGTAGACCCTGAACCGACTTCAACGATGTTGGGGGGGTACACCCCTTGTTAATTCTTGCCAGGAAAGCATCAATCACTTCTGTGGCGTATTTCTCAGTCCGATATGAAAACCCCAGTCCTGCAAAATTCAAATGCGTTGCATCGTCAATGACAGCCAACCATTTGCATCCGGCGGGCATATTCTTGAAAGGTTGTGTTCTGTTTCTCCAGGAATTGCCGCCTAATTCATCGTCCCTTGTTCCTGTAACGGACAGCACAGGTTTTTGGATTGAACCCCATGATTTCGCGTTAAAAATGGAACCCTCTCCTTGAGGCGAGAGTGCAATATAAGCATCAAATCGATCCTCGCCACTTAAGCCCATCAAGTTTGTAGCCCCAGCCTCCAGCATCACCGTGGCTGCCCCCATCGAGTGCCCCAACAGTACCGAAAACCCTGAATCACATTTTTTCTCTGCCCACGATTTGGCAATACCAATGTCGGCGAGTCGCTCTTTATAGGCCTTTGAATTAGTCGTCAATTGAATCAAACCATCCTCAAGCCCATGGCTTTTTCGCAAACGGGTCAATGCCGCTTTGTCGCTCATGCGATGGGTTGGAATCACGGTCAAATAGGAGCTTGATGCCAAAAACTCACCAAGATAGGAATACCCTCGCTCATTGCCACCTGCGCCATGCGAGACCACGACGACACCTTTACAGGTTTTTGATGAGGGAAGATAAACATGGGCATTAAGCTGCGCATCGTTGGGTGCAGGGATAAACACAGATAGAGCTGATTCGCCTACAGCCAAAGCGTGAAAAGCCAACAAAAGAGAGGCAACAATCAGACGCCTTGCAGTCATCCCCAACCTCTCTCAGTCAGCTCGATAATTGATGTACGAAAAATAGTTCATTGCATCAATGCACTTGTTGGCACTACAGGTAAAACAATCTTTGAACGATGCTCGACGCTATTCAGTATGGAAATCGCACCCACCAACCCCCCGAGCAACTGCGGCACTGGTTGCAAACCTTGAGGCAAATTACTTGAATTGATCGACACCTGAAGTTGATGCCCTTTGGGTATGACTGCTGCAGTCGAAAAAATCTCTACAGGCAACAACATTGGTTCACCGGGCTGCACTGGCAACACCGCTTCTTTGGTAAACGGATGCCAGGGCTGAATTCGCAGCCCGTTCATGAATCTGGATTTTGTGTCATCCACGGCTCGATGCGATGCCGTTAGCAATCCATTGCTGATCGATTTTGATCGACCGGTTGCTGGATCATGACTAGACACACGAACCGACAATGCGGCCTGTCGACCTGTGGTGGTAATCCAAATATCCGCAGCGATCGGTCCATTGATATAAAGATCCTCAGTAAGTACCGGCGTTCTGAAATTGGCCGATGGAATCTGATTGAAGGTGTCCTCCGTGTTGCAAGGAATTGGAAGTAAACCAAGAGCCCCTGCTGTCCACTGGTTGGTCGAAGGAGAACACAGACCAAAAAGCGGCGCCTGAAGAATCACACTGGATGCCTCCATCGCTTCTGCAGGTTTTTGCTTCAACGATTTGTCACCACGCAGATAAAACTCGGTGGCCTGGACACGTGGATGAGGCCAATCACTGGCTGTCACGTATTTCTCATGTCCCAGCACATACTGGGTCACGTTGGGCAACTTATCAGCGTCCACATCCATGCCTTTTAAGTACTGATCAAACCACATCAACTGAATTTGTTGCAGAGTAGGTACCCCGTCACGTGGCAACCCATCGCTTGGAATCCCAGCAGATTCAATATGCGTCCAGGGCCCTATCAACAGTTTGGCTGTGGTTTGGTCCTTTAACTGCTCAAACCACATAGGTTCGCTGCGTTGGAATAGGTCACGCAAGCCACCCACGATGAAAGTGGGCACTTTGATATTGTCAGCCTGTTCAAGCGGAGAACGAGTTTTCCAAAACTCACCATCAAATGCAGTTTCACTCTCGCCCAAAAGCGCCTTGAGAATTGTTGGCACTTGAAATTGAACAACCCCATTCAATAAGTGCGACACAACTAACTCAAGCCCCCGGGCTGGGTCTGTTTGTAAAGCGTCAAACGGCACCACGCCAAGCCCGGTCACCAACCCCATCCAAAGCGGAATAAAAGTCGGGTTGACTTGTCCTCCTGTGAACACAATGTCTCTGTAACCATCACCAATGGGCACTATTGGAAACGCGGCTTTGACCGCGGGGTGATTTTGCGCAGCCGTTAAAATCGCGCTGATACCCAGATAAGAGACTCCGTACACACCCACTGTTTGATTGCTCCACGGTTGAGCAATCACCCAATCTACAACCTCGGAATAATCACCCTGCTCTTTCTCACCAAACGCATCCCAAACGCCTTGTGAATTACCCGTACCTCTCACATCAACAACGACTGTAGCGTAGCCGCGCTTCACCATAAATGGATCAGCTCCACCGATCGCAGGTACAAATGCGCCTGCAGCCTTGTTATAAGAGGTTTGTATCAAAATGGCAGGATACTTTTCACCGGGAACGGGCTGACCAGAATCATTTGCAGGCAAGGTGACTGTGTAGGCCAATTCAATGCCATCGCGCATGCGAATAAAGCCTTTGGGCAAAGTTACGGTTGATGGGAAATCTTCGGCGCGCTCATAACTAGTCCATTGACCCTCATTTGCCTCAATCACTGACACTGGTCTGGACTGACTTGACCGGGTTCCCAGCATCGAGACGCTTCTTGTCGACTCACTTGGGGCCGTTACCCCACCGGTACCGGTGGGGTTTTCGTTGTCACTGGAATCGGAAGTGCAGGCGAACAGTAAGAAACTGAAAACGACCATTGACGCTTGCAGAATTCGAAATGGGATTCGGCTTGAATTCATATTTTGTCTCGCTGATCTTGTCAGTTTTTTACTTACATATAGTAGTGTTTTTGATATTACCACCCAGTAACACAATCAACAAGAATTCTGAAAATCAGTTTTTTCAGCATCTTAACTTGTACGATATTCATGAGCAGCATTCATCGAAATACGCTTTCGATGAGCGCTCAGAAATCATACTTTTCAACACCAATTGCGAAATCCTGAGCATTCAGTGGACTTGCCATTTTTGAGCGCAATCCGATTCATACTTCCCCTCCGATGAGGTATGGCTCCAAATTATGAACAGTATATTGTGTAGATAAAAGCTCTTAAGCACCGGACACTTCGGTTTTCCATGGAAAACCAATGAATCGGGTACTCACTTTCGGACTAGCAGTGAAGAAGTACAGGCTCGCCAGAGAACTCTCGCAAGAGAAGCTGGCTGAGCTCTCTGGGCTGCACCGAAATTTGATTGGTCTGGTTGAGCGCGGCAAAATCAGTGCGTCGGTTGAATCCATCTTTAGCATTTGTGATGCATTGAACATCCAACCCTCCGCTTTGTTTCTAGAAGTTGAGGCTGAAATTGCCCTTGCCGCAGCAAAGCCGGCGAACAAGCCCAGAACTGCGAGAAAGCGAAGCTTGGAGCTCTAAACATCGGGCTGCTGGTGAAGCTGATCGAGAATTTGCTTAGGCTCCATCTGCTTGACCTTACCCTCGCGAAACGACTTAGGAATGCGGGTAAATATTTTGGTCAACCCCCCACCCTCGAACAAGTACTCACCCCAGCCTTTTTCCTCCAAACGCCTGGCCACGTGTTTTACATCGGCAGCAGATGGTAGTAACACGCTGGGCAAGGGGTTGCTCTTACGTTTAAATACAATAAATAAGTTCCCGGTATCTTCAACATAAATAGGTTCAAAGTAGGCGCTGGCCGCAGCGATCAAACTGGGGCGGCTGTAGTAAAACAAGTGGGCCTTAAAATAAATATTGTGTGGGCTTGCATCGTTCTGGGTAATGTTCGGAACCTCTAGAACAAAGTGACCACCCTCTTTTAAAAGCCTGTGTACTTTGGCCATCACCTGCTCAGGATGAGCCAAATGCTCCAAAACATGAAACATGGTAACAATCCCAAACCCTGGGTGCTCGATGTCCGAGATCTGGCAAGTCTCGATCTTCACGCCATATTCATCGCGCGCAAACTCAGAGTAGCCTTGGTGAGGCTCAACGCCCTGCGACACAAAGCCACCCTTGTGCGCCATGTACACAAATTCTCCGCCCCCAGCTCCGATATCCAGCAAGGTCTCGCCCTGCGGAACACCAGCCTTACGTATTCTGACCAAACGGTCTAAGGCTGCTCTACCTGCCCGGTACACATACTTCGGCTTGGGTTTGTGTGTGGATTTGTAGTCCTCCCGATAATTGTGCGAGTAATAGATTCGCAATTCCTCATCGGTGGGCAAATTGGCTTGTTGAACCAGTGCACAAGAGCCACACATGAACATCTCTAAAGTTTCAGCACTCTTTGCGTCTTTAACAGACCAGGATGAGCCAGTTTCAGCCCCACATAAACGACACTTCGCCATGACCATAGCCCTTATAGGCCCAAAGCCCTCTGGCGTCACGCTGGCGGGACTAAGAGGGCTGTGAGCAGCAGAATAGAACAATATAATGTGTGCACATTATATTGTTCTTTTTATCACGCATCAGGACTGATACTAAAAATCGTAAAAAGGAAAAAATGATGTTGACTGAGCCAGGCAGGCCTTGAAGAGTTAGTAGGCTCTAACTATCAAATTTGATCATCCGATACTTAGTAAAACTTCTCTATTGTTAATGAGAACAATTATCGATTATCATTTTAACATTCCCATTATTCAGTAATATTCATGTTTGAGAAGCATTACCGAGAGCTCAAACATTTCTTGCTTAATCGATTGCGCGACCATGACTTGGCCGCCGATGCTGCACAGGAATGCTTTTCCAGGGCTGTTGCCATGCAGCGCGAAGGTGCAGCCGTGCTTGACCCGCGGGCTCTGTTGTTCAAAATCGCCAACAACTGGCTAATTGATGAGCACCGCAAGCACAGTAACCGGCCTGAACTTTTATCACTTGAAGAGGAGCAAGAAAACGGTTATTTCCCGACTGCGGCGCAACCTATCCATCCAGAGCAGATTGCCAGCGCGAACCAACAACTGGACAAGCTACTCGCCATCATCAATGATTTGCCGCCCCGCTGTCGCGAGGCCTTTATCCTGTTCAAGTTTGATGGGCTCAGCTACCAGGAAATTGCCCAACGCATGGATATCTCACCTCGCACTGTTGAAATGCAACTGAGAATTGCGATGGCCGCCTGCATCAAGGGGCTTGAGTACGGTAATTTGCCCGATTGATCCGTCAACATTTATAGACCCACTTCAAATTGGTTTCAATGCGCCCTTATTCTCCCGAGCCACACAGCGATGTCTTAACTGCCAGTCAGGCAGACGCAGTGGATTGGGCCCTGAAGCGGCAACAAGGCCCATGGACCGAGATAGAGGAGAAAGCCTTTCGGGCTTGGCTTGCTGACAACCCTGACAATCAAAGTGCTATGGCCCAGTGTGAGGCGGTGAATGCCACCTTGCAAAACGTTCAAGCTGAGCAATTGGCAGGTCTGCGCGCACAGCTTTTGATAGACAAATCGCGACTTAATCTAAGCTCACCCCCCAAAACGAAGCTCAAACCATTACAAATTGCCGCAATGGCGAGCCTGCCAGTGCTGCTGACTGCCGCACTATCTGCGGCCTGGTATCAGTTCTGGCCGGTGGAGCAACACCAGTTCCAAACTGCTGTAGGCGAAATAAAGAAAGTCAAACTGGGAGACGGCACTCAAGTAACTCTGGATACCAATACCCAACTTGAAGTGCAATACACCCGTGCACGCCGCACGGTGGAAATCAGCCGGGGGCAGGCTCGTTTCGATGTGCACCGTGATCCCAGTCGCCCCTTCGCGGTGACTGTGCCGCAAGCACGGGTGCAAGTACTTGGCACCGTATTCGATATTCGATGGACCCCGGATCACTCGGGTATCGAAGGACCAGTGATCACCGTAAAACAGGGACACGTGGCTGTGGAGCACCTTATTAATGACAACTGGGCGTCCTTCAATAACTATGCACACCGAACGGAGCTAATCCCGGTTCAACAACTCGCGTTAGATGCAAAGGGCAAAACCATTGAATTGCGAAATCTTCAAGCCAGCGCTTTGCCTGAATGGACTTCGCACCGGATCACCGTGGTGAACACGCGACTGGATGAATTGCTAGCTGAGCTGAATCGCTACAGCACCATCCCCTGGCGACTGGGCGATCAAGAACTAGCAAGTCTGAAGGTATCGGCCTCTTTTGATGTTCGCAACAAGCGAGCGATCGCAGAGGTACTCAACCAAGCACTTCCCCTTAAAGTCATTCAACAGAATCAACAGCAACTGCTGGTGCGTAAATAAAGCACGCGAGGCATCCTGAAAAAAATCTTCATTGGCCTACAGTAATTTGGTTTTCTCCCACGTCTTCTTAAATGAGAATCATTTCTTATTTTTAAGAGGACAGCATGAAATCCCATCAACTCCGCATGAGCGCGCTCGCAGTGGCCATCAGCATGGCTCTGACAAGCAGCCTGGCACTGGCACAGCAAATTCAAAACAGCTCCACGCAACAAGTCAGTTTGTCCAGCCAGAACTTAGACCAAGCGCTTATTCAATGGGCCAACACTTACAACACGCAACTGGTAGTAGATCAATCAATTGTGAAGGGCTTGCAAGCTCCAACAGTGAGCGGCAAGTACACTGCGCGGCAGGCCCTGAATCTGTTGTTGGCTGGTAGTGGTCTTCAGGTTCTGGAAAGCAATGGCAACTATGTGCTCACCAAGCCTGCCCTTTCAAGCAATCCAAACAACGCTCCGAAATTGTCCAGCGTGGTGGTTAGTGCATCTGGATTTGAACAAGACCTGGCTCAGGCACCTGCGTCGATTTCTGTCATCAGTCGCGAAGAACTGCAAACAAAACAGTTTCGCGACTTGGCTGAAGCATTGAAAGATGTCGAGGGTATCGATGTGCGCGGCAGCACTGGAAAAACAGGTGGCCTAAACATCAGCATTCGGGGACTGCCGAGCGACTATACATTGGTGCTGATTGATGGACGCCGTCAAAACACAGCGGGCGATGTTACACCCAACGGTTTTGGCGATGCACTGACCAGCTTGATCCCACCGCTGTCTGCAATTGAGCGGATTGAAGTGATCCGCGGCCCCATGTCCACCCTGTATGGATCGGATGCTTTGGGCGGTGTCATCAACATCATCACCCGCAAGGTTGGAAAAGCCTGGGGAGGCTCGGTCCAACTGGAAACTGGAATCCCGGAAAACAGCGACGAAGGAGGTACCCAAAAACAGAGTTTCTATGTCAGCGGTCCCTTGATGGAAAACACCTTGGGCTTAGCCATTCGTGGCAACCTGTTTCGCCGGGATGAATCCACACTGGAACCCAGTACCCCTGGTGGCACAATCAGCCGTCGTGGCCCGTCTCCAGTAGAATCTCGCCAACATAACCTTGGCTTTCGCTTGACTGCCACGCCCAATACCCGCAACGACCTTTGGCTTGATTATGAATCGTATCGCACCACCTACGACAATGATGAATGTCAGCTTGGGACACGCGACTTTCTCAACTGCAACACAGGTGCTCCAAGCAATACAGCAAGCGGCTACTCAGATTCGCTTAGCTTTAACCGACAGCAATTTGTGTTGGGGCACACCACCCGCATGCAATTCGGCACCCTGGAAAGCAGCCTGACTCGAAGTATCACCGAAACAGAGGGCCGCACTGTTCCGTCCTCTGCCCGCCCGGCAGGTGATGTATCAATCGGCACAGCCAGACGACTAGAAACCACCAATACTATTCTGGACACTAAACTGGTAACCCCGATTGGCGATCAACATGTGGTAACCGCTGGAGCGCAGTACTGGGATGCCGAGCTTGAAGACGGCTTGGTGCCAAACCCCTACACTCAAACCACCTGGGCACTATTCGCAGAAGATGAGTGGCGCCTGCGTGACGACTTGGCTTTGACACTGGGCCTTCGTCAAGACCAACACGATGCATTTGGTGGAAACCTCAGCCCTCGCGCTTATTTAGTATGGAACACGAGCGACACCTGGACTCTGAAAGGCGGGGTCAGTCGCGGATTCCGTGCCCCTAGACTGAACCAACTCGCCGATGGCATCAGTGGCATCACGGGTCAAGGCACTGTGATCAGCATCGGCAATCCCGCCTTGCAACCCGAAATCAGCACGAACACGGAGTTCGGCGCTCTCTACGACAATCATGCTGGTTTCACGGTATCGAGCACGCTGTTCTACAACCGCATCAAAGACATCATCAGCGGCGATGGTGGCGATTGCACATCCACTGCGATCCCCACTTGCAGTTTCAATCCCACCGCCACCTACCCCGTAAACCGGGACCGCGCCGATACCTACGGACTTGAACTGGCCACGCGCATTCCAATCGCTAAGCAGTGGTCAGCCAACTTGAATTACACCTTCACCGAAACCGAATTGGTGGAAGACGGACAGAATGTTGGCGAACTCAGCGACACGGCCAAACACATTGCAAACGCGGCCCTGCGCTGGGACGCAAGCGACAAATGGAATTGGTCACTGCGGGGAGAGTACCGTGGCGATAGCCGCCGCTTTGATGGTGACCCAGCCGCACTCACAGGCAATAGTCTGAATGAGTTCCGCGCATTGGGTGACTTGAAGGGTTACGCCATCTTTTCATTGGCGGGGCAATACAAGGTCTCGAACAACGTGACATTGAACGGCACCCTCTTCAATCTGCTGGACAAAGACTTCCGGGAATTCACACCGTACTCCGACATCAACGGAAACACGGTATTCGGCAGCCCCTATTTCCGCTCAGCACAGTCTACCAAGGGCACCTTGCCAGGTGGTCGAACCCTTTGGCTTTCTGCCAATGTCACATTCTGAACAAAGGACAAAAATCATGAAACTTGCAATCACTGCCACACTCTGCGCAGTCCTTTTACCCGGGCTTGCACAGGCTCAAAAAAAGCCAGAGGAAGTCACGGTCTATTCCTCGCGGATTGAGCAACTTCTCAAACCTACGCTTGATCAATACACACAAGAAACCGGTGTCAAAATCAATCTGCTCACAGATCGAGGTGGTTCACTCACCGAGCGATTGAATGCTGAGGGCAAAAGCTCACCTGCTGACGTATTAATTACGGTGGACATGGGTAACCTTTGGAATGCAGCCGAGAGGGGTTTGCTTCGCAAAATGGACTCACCCGTACTCAATGCCAATGTGCCCGACTACCTGCGCGATCCCGGCCAACGCTGGTATGGATTGTCCAAACGCGAACGCACCATTTTTTATGCAGCCGGCCGAGTCGACCCCAAAAATCTATCCACCTATGAAGATCTGGCTCAACCCAAATGGAAGGGTAAGCTTTGCCTGCGCACCAGCAAACAAACCTACACCCAATCGTTGGTGGCCATGCTGATTGCCAAACATGGTGAAGCAAAAGCCGAACAAATCGCACGGGGCTGGGTAAACAATCTCGCCACAGACGTATTCACTAACGATGCAAGCCTGTTAAAAGCAATTGCCGCCGGACAGTGTGAGGTCGGTATTTCCAACACCTATTACTACGGTCGAATCCTGTCTCGCGAGCCAGAATTCGGACAACAGGTCAAACTGTTTTGGGCCAATCAGTCAGAGGGCGAAGGTGGTGCGCATGTCAATTTGTCGGGAGGCGGAGTAACCACGCATGCACGTAACCCGGAAGGTGCGCGTAAATTGCTGGAATGGCTTTCGTCCCAAACTATTCAAACAGCGTACACCCATGGCACCTATGAAAGCCCTGTCAATGTGAAAGCAGATGCCGACCCCATCGTGAAAGCGTGGGGCCAGTTCAAAGCAAGTCCGCTTAACGCTGCAGACATTGGTTCCAAACAGGCGCAAGCCATTCGATTGCTCGACCGCGTTGGCTACCGTTAAAACTGGCGTGCTTAAGGCTTTGCCAATTGCGCTGTTGACCCTCATTCCCCTGGGGGTCATTTTCTATTTGGCTTTGTCCTCAGAAACAAGCCTGTGGGCCCACTTTGCACAGTATGTGCTTCCGCCTGTGGTGGGTAACACCCTGCTTTTGATGGTGTGTGTTGCTGCGGGTGTGATTGTAATCGGTGTGCCCCTGGCTTGGATAACCGCAGTGTGCGAATTTCCGGGGCGACGTTTTTTTCAGTGGGCGTTGGTTCTGCCTTTGGCCATGCCCGCCTACGTGCTGGCTTTTGTGCAAATGGGCATTTTTGAGTTCACTGGCCCTGTTCAAAGCACCCTTCGACTTTGGTTTGGCCCCGAGTTATGGCTGCCTGATATTCGGGGCAGCCTTTGGGGACTAGTCATGGTTCTTGTCAGCGCCTTTTACCCTTACGTATATTTGTTAAGCCGCAGTGCATTCATTACTCAAGGTCCACGCGCCATGGAGGCAGCACGATGCCTGGGAATGGGACCATATTGGTCGTTCTTTAAGGCAGCCCTACCCATGGCCAAACCTTGGATACTGGGTGGATTGGCATTGGTCCTTATGGAAACAATGGCTGACTTCGGAGCAGTGGCTGTATTCAATTACGACACCTTTACCACAGCAATTTACAAAGCCTGGTTTGACATGCACAACCTGGGAGCTGCAACGCAGTTGGCAAGCATCCTGATTCTTTGTGTATTGACCTTGTTTGCCTTCGAACAAAGAGCATCCAAACAGCAACGCTTTCATGTCAACAACCCCATCACTGCCCGTTCACAGCTTCGAGGCAAGCAAGCACTTCTGTGCACAGTCTTATGTGCTGCAACTTTTATGTTTTCTTTCCTAGTCCCAATGCTGCAGTTAATCGCATGGGCATGGCAATCCTGGAAAGAACAAATTGATATGCGGTACTTTGAATTTGCAGCCAACAGCTTGATTTTGGCCATACTCGCGGCATCGTTGGCTACGATGCTCGCATTGAGCCTTTCGTGGATAAAAAGAAGAAATCCTGACCCCACCACAATATGGATAAGCAAGCTGGGAACACTAGGCTATGCCTTACCGGGTGTGGTGCTTGCAGTAGGAATCTACATACCGATTGCGTGGCTGGACAATGCACTAGGAGCGCTGCTAGAAAATTTCAAGATAACCGAGTTGCAAATGCTGAAAGGAACATTGATTTCCATGCTATTGGCCCTGACCGCTAGATTCATGGCCGTCGCGTTTCAGTCCACCGACAGCAGCATGCAACGCATCACGAGAAATCAAGAAGATGTATGTTCGTCCCTGGGTCTAAATACGCGGCAAACACTTGTTAGACTGCATTTACCCTTACTCAAACCAGGATTACTTGCAGCATTTTTAATGGTGATGATTGATGTCATGAAGGAAATGCCAATCACACTAATGACGCGTCAATATGGCTGGGACACTCTTGCAGTGCGGGTGTATCAACTAACGTCTGAATCACTTTGGGTGGAGGCTGCATCACCTGCGCTCATCATCGCATTGCTCGGACTTATACCCGTAGTTTATTTGATTGGCAAAACGAATCAAATCGGTCATTCAGCATGACATCACGCGTGAAAATATAACGCAGCCCATCCGATTTCTGATTGGTCCCCAGGTTCCAAATGACGTTTAGGGATGAACATCTGAATACCCAAAGGAGATGATCTACGCAACAAACGGTAACCAGCAGAATCCAGGGTGATCAATCACCAAATCTACAAATAGTTGCTTATTTGTCTTTGCTGAGTTGGGCCTTGTTTCTTCGAATCACAGATTCGATCAAAGATTGAGCTTCCTTCAAATCTTTTAGCGTACGCTCTGCAACTGGCATCTCATCAGCAGCGTCAATAGCATGCTCCAGTGACTTTCGTACGTTTTTTAACTCTTTAATAAAATCATCCATGGTATCGCTCCCAAAGGCCGATATTTTATCGAGTAGGTAGATCTTTTCTACAGCCATCCCAAGGAGGATTTGTTCAGCATGACATATAACGATAATGGCAACTTCAGGCCAAAAAATTAGCCTCCCACAGTTTAGTAGCGATAGGGCATTTAAGCATCACCATCAAACTGAATTCACAACAAGTTAAGGTTATTTTTGAGGCATCGCTAAATCAATCTAAACCCCACAACCAAACCCTGTTGGAACCAGTCATGCAGACAGTAACCCACCAATGCGGTGGTATCTGAATTTGCAAATTCGCTGGCCATTTGTTCGCACAGTGCGCCAAAAGGTATCTGTTGCAAGGCCATTTCCAACATACGCCCTTCCTCTGCGCCGAGCGTTTTAAAGTGAGGCTGAAATTCTTTGCGCCAGGTCAACACTGAAACTGGTCTTTCAAACAACACCACCGTCGGCGGAGTCTGCAGTTCCTTAAGAGCCTGCCACATGGCAACCGCGTTACTTTGAAATATGAGACGTGTAAGTGTGGGTACAAATTCGAACACCACTCGATTCCATTCGTCCGGTGCAATATTTGCCAAGTCGTCTATGAGTAACGCCGTTGAATCTGGTCCATCAAAGGCACGTCTCAAATTCCAGTCAAGCAAAGCAAGTTCGTGAATATCCGGATCAACAGGATGTTGAATACGCAAGAAGCTCGCAAACAACGCACCAAACCAGGAAATGTTGTGGTCCAAACTTGGCTGTTCTTCAATGTACTTTAGGCCCAAGGAATCAAACCAGGCATCGCCCAAATACATCGCCGTGTAAGCATAGGTGTCACGCAGCGTTTCAAGCAAGCGCAGGCGATACGCATTCTGATAAATCTCAATCCCCAAGGCGGGTTGTACTCTGCCGTGCTGCTTAAATAGACTTGCTGCACCTTGTGTATTATTCAGTACATCTGCCTGAAACTGACACTGTAATTTTTCATAAAGAGCGAGCATGGTTCAACTCTGCTATCAAGTCAGTCAACGGTGGAATATTCCCATCACGCTCAATCATCGTAGGCACTGGTCCCAAATGCGCAATTGCTTTTTGGTAAAGTGCCCACACGCCATCTGGGACAGCTTGATCATGCGTATCAATCAGGTGCGTGCCGTGGTCGCTGTGTCCAGCCAAATGAAGTTGAACCACACGTTCAGGTTCCATCGCTCCGATGAAATCCATGGGATCAAAGCTGTGATTATAGGCACTCACATAAACGTTGTTTACGTCAAGCAAGAATCGACAACCCGTGCGGTCTGCTAGCGCGTTCATGAACTCCCATTCCGCCATTTCAGAACAAGCAAACTCAACATAGCTGGATACATTCTCAAGCACCAAGATCTGTCCGAGAGTGTCTTGTACTTTAAGCACATTCCGGGTCAACACCCTTAGCGCTTCCTCGGTAAACGGCAACGGCATTAAATCGTGCAGTTGACGGCCATGCACGCCCGTCCAACACAAATGATCAGATACCCAACAAGGATCCACCCGTCGCTTAAGTATTTTGAGTTTGTTCAAATACTCCGGGCATGGGCCTGCCACTGCACCAATTGAAAGTGAGACACCATGCATCACAATGGGATAGCGCTCACAGATTCGATCTAGCATATAAAGTGGTTTGCCACCCGGCACCATGTAGTTGTCAGAAAGCACCTCCAACCAATCCACTGGTTGCAGGTGTTCCAGAAAATCAGTGTAGTACTCGGTCCGAAGACCGAGTCCAAAACCAGATATATTCACAGCGCGAATTGTTTGAAATTACTTCTTGGCAACCAGGTCGCCAATTGTGCCGCCCTTGCTCAGGCAATCACCAGCAGCCATCGATTTGAAGCCGTGCCCACCACAGGCATTTTGACCTTTACAACTGTGTTCTGCAGTTTTGCAATCCGAGTTACCTTTGCATGAATGCACGCCATAGCAATGCACCTTGTCACCCGCTGCTACAGCGGCCCCGGTACTTCCCTTCGGAGCGGGAGCAGCCATCACAGCCGTACTCAATGCAAACATGGCAGCCGCGCCTGCCAGTGAAGTTAGGTTTTTCAATGTAGTCATCCTGATCTCCTGAGTTGATGAAGGCACGTGCCAACAACAAAGGGTTCGACTATTCCGTGGACTTAGTTACAGCCGACATCAAAATAATTGCTAAATTTTTTTATCGTCGAGAATATGTAACCTATAAGAGAAGAAAAACGAATTATCCAAGTTATAAAAATCAGGATTTTAATTTCCCAGGGAAACAAACCATGTATGACGCAGTCAAGAACTACTACGGCAAAGAACTTCAAAGCAGCAGCGATCTGAAAACCACAGCCTGTTGTGATTTTTCATCCATACCGGCCTGGCTAAAGCCACTTCTGTCGAATATTCATGACGAGGTGCTAAGCCGCTATTATCGATGTGGCTTGGTGTGCCCCACAGACTTGAAGGGAAAACGAATTCTCGACCTCGGCTCCGGCTCTGGGCGCGATGTGTATGTCCGTCTTTTTCCTGCTCGTTGGCCTTGAGCTCAAGCGTGAACTGGTAAGTGGCGAGCTTTCAAATTTAAACAAGGCGTTGTTTCCCGTTCTTGCGGCGGCTGGTGAGGATGTAAGTAAATGAAACACGAAGTGCCTAAGGAATTGCTTTTCTTCCCAAAAATTGGAAAGGTTGAAATAGTCCGGACGAAATCCAAGAAATTACGAATCAACCAGAATCGCAACGGAGAAATTTGGGTGCTGGCCAATGAAGAAACCTCCATCTACGAGATTCGATTGCAAGTAGAGCAATTTGTTGAGGAATTAAGCGTGGACAAACCAAATATCTGAATTTATCCGAATACCGCCAACCTTAATGCTGGCGGTAAACGTATCGCCCTACGACAATTACTTGTACGCTGCCTAGGGTTCTGGCGTGTTTCAAATCACTGACAAGGGGAGTACTGGAGAGCTCGGTTGGTCAGCCAGGATTGACGATATTTTTCATGGCGATCCACTACTATTGCCCGTATTACAGACCTTGGTTGACGCCTTTGATCGTCTTGGCCTAGCCCCGCCACCCTTCAGCTTCAGGCGTCAAATATTGAGACCGCAACCGTTTCTGAGAATGCTTTGTTGCTCATGGGTGGCCTAGGAATACAAATTGATCCAGATCGCAGTGAGGTGTTTGGGCCTCTCGTGATGTCAAATACAACGGTTGACAGGATGAGTGGTGACATCATCAACTCCACCCCGGCAAGGGAAGAGCCCATCGCTGTTATGGGCGTTGATGATGAGGGCAGTGTAGTTATTTACAATTCCCCTCTTCGACGTGGAGGCGTGGTGGGAATAACAGCACATTAAATGGGATGGTAGATCAAGGACTTCTCTGGCGTCTACCGAGTCTGGATCCGGGAAAGCCTAATTTTTCATTGGAGTTTGAGGAGTTCTCTAAGGGATTTATTTCCTGTATATCCGCAGGTATGCAAGCCGAGTAATTGATGAATACAATTCGCGAAGCCCAATAATCCGTCACCCAGGCACCGATTGCTTCGAAACCAAACTCAACTGGAATTTTCCTATTGAAGTGCTAATACCGCCAGCGGCCATGAAGAATATCGTAAGAATTGCTCCGTAGGGTCTTAGACGCGCTATTCCTCAGTTCCTTAGAGGGCAACTATCAGACATGAGTTACCAACTTAAGGAGAACTCCCTCAGAAAACTTGGTTCAGATATTTGTTTTCATAACAATAAGTGAATTAATATTAGGCAATATTACAAATGAACCACCCCCTTATCCAGGTTCAGCCAATTGAGACAAATCCAATTCCAACGCCGTCTCTTCCACGCGGCGATAAAAGCCCAATTGCGCCCCGCATTCAGTCTTGCACTGGTATTGGCTTTGCCCATGGACAACGCTTTTTCTCAATCGGTAAATCCTTCGCTTCAAGAAGTTGAAGTGACCGGCAACATTGAGAAAAACGACACTTCAGAAGCGCCTGCACTTGGCTCAACAATTAAAACCAGCGGCGACACCCTTGAAACAAAAAAAATTCAAAGCCTCTCGGAGCTCAGCCAACAGGTACCGGGCTTTTATGGCTTTGGAAGTACCCCACGACTGGCTGGCTTTTCTATTCGTGGCTTGGGCAACAACCAGTTCAATGATGGGCTAGACAGCAGCGTAGGTTTGTACGTTGACGGAGTGTATTTGGCTCGCCAATCGTACTCGGCCTTTGGCCTTTACGATTTGGACACAGTGGATGTTTATCGTGGCCCACAGGGTAGCCGATATGGGCTGGACAGCACCGCAGGCGAGGTACAAATTCAGAGTCGTCAACCCTCCCACACCCGTGAGAGCAATATCACCTTGGGCCTAGGCAACCAAGGGTACAGAGAACTGAGCGCGGCGAGCACTGGCTCGCTGATTGAGGGTGAACTGGCCGGGCGAATCAGCGTGTTCAAACAACAACGCGATGGTTTTTTATTCAATCAGTTCGATGGCACCCTGTTGAACGATCAAAACCGATTTGGCGTGCGCGGTCAACTGCTTTGGACCCCAAGCGATGAACTGGTGATTCGTTTCATCGGCGAGTACGGTGAACTCGATCAACAGTGCTGCGCAATTGCCTTGTTCGGCCCAGTATCGCGCACCATTCAAGCGTCTGATGAGTACATGGGCTACAACCGCCCTGGTACCAACCCGGCCGACCGTGTTACTGACAACAACATTCAACCGTTGAGTAAACTGACCAAGGAAAGTGCCGCCGTGGTGGCTGAATGGGGTCCACCCGGACGGCACAAGTTTGTCAGCATTACCGGTTTGAACCGCTTGGCCTACAACCCTACCCGCAACGATGATGGCACCTCCATGAACTTGCTGGAGGGCAGTACCACTTCGGAATCACAGCAAATATCCCAAGAACTTCGCTGGCACACCGACTTTAAACGCCTGAAAACCACTGTGGGCGTATTCGCGTTGAACCAGAAACTACGCGGCGAAGAAGTCGGAATACTTGGCGATGAAATCGCGCTGTGGGCACTGGGTGGTGCCTTGCGTCAGCAAGTGCCCACCCTTAACCGGCAGAACAGCGGTTTTTTGGTCAATGCCTTATTACCCCCAGATGCACTCAACGGCCTGCGCTTAAGTACACCCTACAGCCAAAGCTCCAACACCTTGTCGGCCTTCAGCACAGCCGACTGGCGTATCAACGCCATCACCACTGCCACAGCGGGCATTCGCTACACCGAGAGCAAAAGGCGCGGCAGCATTAGCCGAAGCAGGTCTGGCGGTAACTTGCAATCTAGCCCTTTGGCCTTTACCAATACGCTGACTACAGTGGGCAATTTGATCGGGCAAGATTTATCCGCTGTAACTTACGATGGCCTGATCGACATGCTGGTGGGCGAATCGTTTGACCGCACCGATTCCAGAAAAGACCACGGGACAAGCGGTCAATTGGCACTGCACCGGCAATTGACTAAAACTCTTTCAGGCCATGCCAGCCTGACGCGCGGCTACAAGAGCGGTGGTTTGAACCTGGCTGGTTTAAGCCCAAGCGTGCGGGCCCAATTCGACCCAGAAATTGCAGACAGTTTTCAGGTTGGGCTCAAGAGAATTGAACCCACAGGGCGCAGCTTATCCAGCCTTACCTTGTACAACACCCGCGTTAAAAACTTTCAGGCTTTAACCTACGAAGAAAATATGGGCCTGATTCCCAACCCCCGCCAAAACAATGTACTGAATATTCCTGAGGTTCGGCTGCAAGGTGTTGAACTTGAAATGGCTCGAGAAGTAACACGCCGTTTAACGGTGGGCGCAGGTGTGGCCTACAACCGCGCAATCAGCACAGAATTTGCAAATGCGCCGAATGAAGATACTCGCAAAAATGACAAAAACCTGAGTGGAAAGCAACTGTACAACGCACCACGATGGAGTGGTTTTGTGTCACTTGAACAAAAATTACCCAACCAAGGCGAACTGCAACCTTATGTAGGCTTAGACCACACATTTCGCTCAGCCACATTTGGCGCTGTTGACCAAAGCCGCAACAGTTTTATTGATGCATACCAGTTGACCAACCTACGATTGGGTGTGCGCAACTTGAAACAAAAATGGCATGCGCAAGCTTGGGTAAAAAATCTTTTTGATGAAGATTACAAAGCTGCCGTTTCAGCCCTGTACAGCTTGGGTGAGTACGGTGGTTATGCGGGAGATCCCAGAACTTTTGGGGTCAGCTTAGACCTAAGCTATTGAACTACCATATATCCAGACTCCTTGAGTTCGTTTACTAAAAGACCTAGTAACCAAACTTTCTCTTCCGATTCGGGCAAAGATTCGACCACTTCTAAAAACTCCATGGGTCTCATCTTTGTAAATACCTCTCGTATAAATCGACGCGCCTCGGTCTCAGTCATAGAACTCTCATCTCATTGCATCTTTCAATTCAATTGAATTGGCACTGTTAGTCGATAACCCAGTCCACGACTTGCAGAAATGAGATTTTCCACCTCGAGTTCAGTTTTACACTTGCTGCGCAAACGGCTAATCAAAGCAGCCAAACTTTCTTTGGTGGCAGTTCTTTCATCTTTCACACTCAAGCCAGTCAGCATTTGGTCCACATCTACTTCACGCCCTGCTGACAACGCGAGTAGCTCAATCAAACGCAGTTCGCTATGTGTCAATGCGCATGATCTGCCCTCAGGTGTACGTAATTTTCCAGCCAAGCGATCCAAAATAAAGTATTGCATTTCCAAGCGTTTCAAACGCTTTCCCAGGTTTTCAATCACCGCTATCAATTCTTCGGTGTTGGTGGGTTTGGTCAGGTACACATCAGCCCCGGCTTGGTAGCCTGTGGCGCGGTCTATGGGGCGCACACGCGCAGTAATCAACACAATGCCTATATCAGGGTGTGTGGTGCGCAGCCGTGCAGTAATGCTGTAGCCGTCTTCATAGGGCAGGTTCACATCCAGCAACACCACGTCTGGCGTGTTCTTGCTCAAGTAGGCGTTTAACTCCTCGCCACAATCCACACCGTGCACAGTCCAGCCTGGGCGCGCTAAAAAATCAAGCATCTCTTCACGCAAATGCTCGTTGTCTTCCACCAGTAAGATTCTTAAGTCGGCAAACATACTTTAAAGACTACCCATTGTTGATCGCGCTGATAGAGCGCATCGCCACCCATGCGGCGAGCAACACCCCGCACCCAATACAAACCCAAACCCATACCGCTTTTTGAAATGGCCAACTCTGCACGGTAGTACTTGGCAAACACCTGCGCTTCATCTGGAAAACCCACCGGCCCTGCCTGATTGCGCACGCAAAGCTCCCAACGCGATACATCTGGCTGCAGAAGAATTACAGGAATGTCTGTATTCTCCGGCGAGTATTTCACTGCATTGTCAATGAGGTTTATCAACATCAGGGCGAGCAGTTGGCGGTCCACTTTGGCCATCAAAAGTTCAGGCAAAGTGCACTTCAATCGGCGGTGTTTCGGGTGTGATCGGCACACCTCTTGAACCAAGGCAGACACATTCACCTGAGCAATTTCAGGTGCCAGGGCGCCCTGCTCCAAAATGTCCACATCAACACCACGCTTGAGTACTTCATCCACGTTGTCGACAGAATTTTGAACACGCTTTAGACGACGCAGTACTACCTCATCCTGATCAGCCAATGCATTTTCCAAATTGCTGACCGCCATGCGAATGGTGCTAAGCGGCGTCTTAACTTCATGCATCAACATGCCGTAGAAGCTGCTGCTTTCCTCGTGGCGCTTGCGGGCCAGTTGCAATTCGTATTCCACCTGGCGCTTTTCAATTTCTGTACGCACCCCTTCCTGGATTTTCAGTTGCGTATTGCGCACCAACATCAGCATCAACATGAACACGCTGAACAAGGCCAAGGGCAAGTTGGGGTACAAAGCAGAGAAGTTTTCAGTTTGCAGCTTCAATACAAGCGGTACAACCCACCACACAGTGAATGCAGTCAACACAAAATAGGCGAATCGCAAGGCATACAGCAGGTATTTGTCTTTGTGTTTTGCGAATATCGCGATGAGTACGCCAAAAAAGTTGCCAGACAGAATAAGTGTGTTGTTCACCGCCAAAGATTTATCTGGATAACCTGTAAAGGCCATCCAGATCAACAATGGCATCAAAGCCCAAGGTACATAGGCATGCCACAGCAGCCACTTTGGCACTTCAAACAATTTGAAAATCCGGTAATACACCGCTGTAGCAATGGCCATGTGCACCAGGTTAGCCAGCACCATGCTTTGGTTCACCCAATTGTCACGATCTGGCCACACAAAGCGTGAAGCCAGCCCCAACAACAAAGCCAATGCACACAAACCCGACAGGTTATAAACAGCATCCAATAACCAAAGAGAGTCTTTGGTCGCCGTGTACACCATCAGCGAGATCATGGCTACTAAAAATCCGATACCGACAAAAGCACCGCCTACCATTTGCAGGCGAGAGTCGAACACGGCACTTTCTGTTTCAGAAATTACGCGTGCGTAAATTGGTGTCGTCGGTGTAACCACCTTGATATAAACCACCGAGCTATCAGTTGCACTGGGTTGGTAACGCACCGACGGGGCTAACGTATCCACTTCCTTTTCCGAAAACGCATGCTTTGAACCTACGATTTTTTGAACCCAGGTACCCTGAGCAGTGGGCAAATAAACATCCACATGGTGGGTGTAATTGGGCTGCACCATCACGACCCAATTTGGCTGCCTGGAAGGTGCCATTGTCAACCTGAGCCACACCGGATCTAAATTGTTGCCACGAAACAGCGGCCCCATAAATGGTGTAAATGTTTGTTTTTGAATGTTGTCGATAGTTACCGTATTGCTTGTGTCTTCAAAATACGCCCGTTCTTGCACCAGGTCCTGATAGGGAGTATTCACAGGAAAACTGAACAACCAACCCAACGCCACAAACAGCAACGCACTGACCACTAACAGAGACAAGGCGGGCGAACGGGCGGGTTGGGTCATTTAGGGTGGCAGGCTTTTGATTGGAGTGGCACTTTATTTTGTAATGTACCATTACCCCGAAATGAAACATTACAAAAGATTACGGTGATCCCAGCAGTGTACCAACAGCCGTTGTAAGAAAACGTAATATTCAAAAATTAGTTGTTGTTAGTCTTACTTGGCATTCCTGACGGGAGACTACAATGCATATTTTTTCCTTATTGTCTAAAACGCAGTACACAATCCAAGGCAATGCAGTTCAAAGCCTTATTCCAACTCTACTCACAAAAACAGCAATTGCTGTTGGTTTTCTGGCCCTGGCCGCTTGTGGCGGTGGCGGAGACGGCACTTCCTCAACACCGGCACCTACACCAGTGTTGGGCGCTGGCGCGGAACCAGGCATGCACCTGGCTGCCTTGGGCCCACTGGCCGGCGCAACCGTGACTGTTGCACCATTGCTACAACCTGAAAACGTACTTGTTTCAAGTACTACTTCAGCAACCGGTGCATTCGCCTTGAATACTTCGAACCTTCCGGCTGAGTTCGATTCTCAGCTCTTGAAAGTTTCGGTTTTCGGCGGCAACGACACCGATGTGAACGACGACGGAATACCCGAAGCAAACCCAACACCCAACACAGGTACCATCAATGCATTAGTAAAGGGCAGTGACCTGAAAACGCGTTCAATAGCTGTCACTTTGCTGAGTGAAGCAATTTATCGTGCAGTTGAAGGACAAATGGACACAGTGCCACAAGAGGCCATCGAACGTTCCATGGAAGAAATTGCCTATCAGCTTTTTGATCAAGATCTCGATGGTGACGGTTTCATATCTTATGGCGATGTGCTCTCCTTCAACCCCACGCGAGCACGCGACAAAACGCTGCTTTCTTTTGCTTATGCCGATTTCCTGAAACCTCAGAGCGATGGTACCTCCGTGGTCACCAAGTTTCACACCAACAACATGGAAGCGATTCCCATGGGGATTAACACTGTGCTGGGTGTTCGGACCTTGTCGCGTCTTCCTGACCAACTTGATACAGGCCTGGTCATTGTCAACATCAGCTCTGGCAACGGGGGTGTAGTGGTTAGCCCAGACATCCCAACGCTGGACCTAGGCTCGGGCAACAGAAGCTTTGTTCACAAAATGGCCAGAAAAACGGCGACCAACAACGGCGGCAAAGTCACTTTTCGCGCCACGGCGGACGAAGGGTTCACTTTCGCACGTTGGGTAGGTTGTGATGCGCCAGCCATTTCGATGGGTGATACTTGCGTAGTGCAAAATGCCGAGGACAACTTTGCGGTGTCGGCGCAATTCATGCTCAACGAAAACAAGTTGGTCGCAGGACTGACCAATCAAGTTGCACTGGGCGACTCACCCGGCAAACTGGGTGTTGTACTCTCCGGCAACAACACACTGACGTTGACTGCGCTGATGAACGACGCGCAGAGCAAGGCAAAAATTGACAGCGTCATGGCAGGCTCTTTGATTCACACAGGCTTGATCACCTTTCCCCAGGTAAAAGTACTGGAAGACTTGGGTGAGGCGCCGGTGGTGAGCTCAGGCAACACTCCGGAGTTTTACCGCAAACAGTTCCGTTATGAATCCATTGAATTGTTCAACGCATTCGAGCAGGCGACTTACCTGGAAGACGACCGCCCAATTGAACTGGACGATCTCACCGCCGTGCGCTATGCACCCGAGGTGAACGAGGCACAGAAAACAATCGTACTGCCCACTCGCGCCAACCGCAGCTTTATTGAAGGCCCAACACCATCTGGACAAAGCGGCGCTCAAGGAAGCTGTAGCGCTGCCACAGACGAAGAAATTTATGCCACGATCCGCAACGGGAACGGGGAAGAAGAAGTCGTAATCGCCTGTATTGAGGAAGGTGCTGAACCTGATGAGTCTGCTGCATCATGCCAGGTACCTCAGGAAGATGTGCTAACCACAGTCGATGGCCGTGTGTACTGTATTCCCACCAACGATCGATTGACTTCCAATTCCAAGAGTTCTGAGGATGACAAGCCCTTGCGCGTGCTGGCCAAAGAACAGACTGGCAACAAAAATGGCATGGTGAAAGCCCGGGAAATTATTCTGGCGGGTTACGGACGTGCTTTTGACCTGGGCGACAATGTTTACCTGACCAGCAACCCCAACAAACCTGGCTTGTTAATGATTGAAGCCGAAGGCGATTTAAAGCCCGCCACACCCAAGGAGCGTGCCGTCGAGGTGATGAAGGTTGTATGCAAACGCAACGCCCACATGACCGGCTGCGGACAGTTTGGTGGCTCACCCATTTCACAGGTGGCAAAATTCAGTTTTCCCAAAGAGGGAGACCCACCTTTCTCAGTTGAAATCACCAAAGGTGTTTACACCTTGACTGTGAAGGCAAAAATTGAAATTGAAGCACGAACCCGCGGTGGAATTACCTGGGTAAAACCATTGCGAGTGGAAGCGTTTGTAAACGGCTTTGTTAGCTTAACGCCCGAAATTGGTCTAGGCATTCAAGCCAGCAAAGGTCCTTCGACGGATTTGCGTAAGAAAATTTACGAATTTGATTATTCGAAAAATGCATTACCCGCAGGCGCCTTGTATCGCGGCACTATTTCAATTGACGTAGGGTTAGAGCTCGCTGTTGCAGCCGCAGCAGAACTAACTGTTCGTCTACCCGTGGTTACACGATACGACGGTGCATTTGCAGCGGGATGGGGTTGTCGTAAAAGCTTCTTGAGGGACTGCGTTGGCGGAGTGCAAGCTGGTTTGAAAGTAGTGCCCAGTATTTTCTACACCGCCAAACTAGCATCTTCTTCGGTCAGTGGTACGGCTGAACCTTACCTGCAAGTGGCGCTTAACAGCGGCATTCGCGGTGTCGACAAAGACCTGTTCAAAGTTGCTGCAAGGGCATTCGTACAGGCAGAAGTCAAAATTGAAGGGCCTACCATTCAAGTAAGCAACGAGCCCGCCACATTGTCGCGAGTGGGGCAAAAGTTCTGCCTGGATGGACAAGGCAGTGCCTCGGCAACGCTATATGCAGGCGGCAGGGTGTTCTACGAAGTGGACACCACCGACTCACCCCTTGAAAGCCTTATCAAGTACCAATACAAATTTATTCCTTACGAGAAAAAATTCCATATTGCATCTTATGGCTGGGATTTCGCATTTGACACCAATAAACCCTTCCCCAAAAAAGAGGGTGTGGGTATCAACCCAAGACCTGAAACAGACTCCCCAACTTGCACGGGGACGTCAGCGAACAATGCGCCCGAATCCAGAATTTTTAAAGCAGGGGAATTCGAGTTATCTACGAGTAGCTTCTACATCACGAAAAACAGAAAGTTCATCATGCAGGAAGATGGCAATTTTGTGGTGTATGAATACGACCCGGAGACCAACAAAGAAGGACGAGCCAGGTTCGCCACAGGTACTAGCGGCCTTAACTATCGCATCATTTTTCAGCGCGACGGTAACCTGGTAATTTATGACCTGCGTGACAACCCGATTTGGGCATCCAACACCAGCGGCCTCAACAATGCAACTTTACACTTGCAAAGTGATGGCAACATGGTGATTTACCGCGACAACAATAGCGTTGCGTTTGCCACTGGAAGTTAAATCTAATACTTGAACCCAAAGTACTCAAGCAGTCCCGAAACCAGTATTTCGGGACTGCTTGACGATTGCAAACAATTGACGTGTCATTTAGTGAAACAACACGAATCGAATTCTTATCAGGCGAAGTATCAAGTGAATGGAGTCGCCTACTCTACTTTTACGGAGCTTTCATGCCTTCTCGACTTATTCGGATTACTGCAACCTTAAGCTTGTTCGCCACAGCAAGTCTGTCCCAAGCCGAACCCATTCAAAACCAATACATTGTGGTGTTGAAAGACACCGCTGTACTTACCCAAATTCTTGAATTGCCTGTTGGCACCCCGGTTAAAAGCCTGTTGGACCAAGCACAAGCCCAATTGGGGTTACCAGCACAACAAATCAATTTCCGTTATCAAAACGTATTCAAGGGTTTTGCAGTCAACCTGCCCGACCACATCGCACGCGGCTTGAATCGCAGTGGTTTGGTGGCATTTGTTGAGCAAGACCAAACTGTGAAGTTGAACAACGAAGTGACCCAGAACAATGCCACTTGGGGCCTTGACCGTTTGGACACTCGCGAGAATGCGCGAGACATGCGATACACCTACTCATCGACAGGTGCACAAGTTCATGCCTATGTCGTGGACTCGGGGTTACGTGCAAGCCATGTCGAATTTAGGGGGCGCGTGGGCAACGGTTTTGACGCCACGATCGGCTCTTCATCGGGCGGCTTGTTGGGAGGTGGTTTTCTCGGTGGTGGATTTCTTGGCGGTGGCGGGCTGTTTGGGGGCTTGTTCGGTTCTCCCAGTTCCCCGCCCCCATCCTCTGGCAATGCTTCGGATCCGTTTGATCCATCCTCCACACCCAGCGATTGCAACGGACACGGCACCCACGTTGCGGGCACCATTGGTGGCACGCAGTTTGGCGTGGCAAAAAATGTAATTCTCCACGGCGTACGGGTGGTTAACTGCGCGGGCACAGGCACTTCGTCCTCAACCGTGGCGGGTATTGACTGGGTACTTCAAAACCATGTAAAGCCGGCAGTTATGAACTTAAGCCTGGGTGGTGGTGCATCCACTGCGGTAGACCAAGCAATTCGTGCTGCCCACAATGCGGGCATTGTAACGGTAGTGGCGGCAGGCAATGATTCACGCAATGCGTGCGAATTCTCGCCAGCCCGCGAGCCATTGGCCTTGACCGTGGCCTCAACCGACCGCAACGACAGGCGTTCCTCTTTCTCCAACATTGGCAGTTGCGTCGACTTGTTTGCACCCGGCAGCGAAATTACCTCCGCCGGCATCAACAATGACAACGCACAACAAGTGCTCAGTGGAACCTCTATGGCCTCACCCCATGTGGCGGGCGCTGCAGCCAAACTACTTTCAAAAGGTATTGCACCTGGCAATGTGGCCACTGCCTTGAGAAATGAAGCCACTTCAGGCGTAGTGAGTGACTCAAGAAACACTTTGAATTTGATGCTTTACAGTCGATAGCCTGCAAAACAGGGTTCCGACGACCTGTGCGAGGAACCCTTCATTGAATAAGCTTTCCTCCAGAATTTCGCCCGCAGCCAGAAACCGTGAATTCACTAGGCGCGCACTATTTAAACATCCAGTGTGGAGTAAGACTCTACAATATCCTTGAAGCCGCCTATCCATTCCTTGCGCTTTAGGTATTCGTTCAACCTAGTGTAAGGCGAAGTCAGTACTGACGAACTGCTAGGGTTCAGAGGGTTTGCCACATCTAATGTTTAATACTTTTTCCAGAAAATTCCAAGAAACACCAAAGATGAAGCGAGTGCTATTTTGATTTACTAGTTATGTTTTAAGAGAAAATAGAATTGAAATGAGATTTTTAAATTCATCCACTGTCGCAGAATTAGACAGAAGCAAAAATCTTGAATCATTAAAATATTGACCGTAAGTGTATTCATCTTTTGCCCAGATTATTTTCGGATATGTGAATTTTGCTGCTTTTCTCAAACAACGATCTAAAGAATCCGATTCCGAATCCTTAATCGAATGTCGGCATACAATCAGACTCGGCACAGCAAATTCGATCGCCTTGTTCAGATCATCCACGCGGGAAAAAGAAAATACCAAGAACTCTTTCTCAATTGCAAGAACCAGTTCGGAAGTCTTGCTTTGAATGCCCGAAAGAGAAGAATCGAAATAATAACAAAAAAGCAAAATTAAATACCAAAGTCACAAAAAATGTGTTTATGCAAAAGTTGGTTATTGAGGCGCAGCAACCATCATCTTCGGAGAACGATTTCAAGCAGTAAATCAGCCCAAACGATAGAGAATAATAAGACTAACAATGAGGTGCTTAATAGGGCCAGCGTGTAGCCAAAAACCTCAGCTTTCATGAACACAAGAAGTGTCAAGCTCGCATTTAAAGCATATAGATGTGAAGCCAGCGTGGTTAAGTAAAGTACTATTTGATTGATAACAGCAGCTTTACCTGTAAAAACTCCAAATAGCAATTTAACGATACTTCACAATATCTGAAACTCTAAACGCGGAAACAGAAACGGTCGTTTCGGACTCTTTCCTTGAATAAACTTCTTTGCTTCCACGCAAGATATACTGGGCATTCGATCTATCCACAACTTCGAATCTTTCAAGTTTTTCAATTGTTCTAAAGTAGAAATAGTTTGAGCTTTTATCGCTTGGTATATCAGAATTATTTTTGGTGAGCTTTACAAATACCCAACAATCCTGGATCAAAGCTTCCCATTTCGTGCTGGAAGCGTTTGCTACTGCGTAGCCAAAGGACTCATCAGCCGTCGTGTAGATTACATCAAGAGATTCTTTGGGACATCCTTTTAATCCATCACTTAATTGCGAGAGAGATTCCACTAAAACAGTGTCACTGTGTTTAAAGGCAAGATTCTTAGATTCCTCCATCTCTTTGATCAGTCTTTGCTTCTCAATTAAAAGCTGTTCATTTGCCTCTCGAGTACCATATTGGTTTTGTGGAATCCTATTCTGAGCCTCTAAGTTTTTAGAAAAAGTTGCCACCAGAATAAAACATAAAGTAGCGAATAGTTTAATTTTCATCGTGCTAATTCCCAGCCCTTTACTCAACAATACTATCAATTTCATCATACACACCGCTTAAATACGCCAACTCACTGGGAGAGTACACCTCCTTTAGTCTTTTGGTAATTAAGCGCGCTATTTCGGTGTTCATGGAACTATGGCTGTTCTTTTTAGTGTTGGCAGTACCAAGAATCAATTCATTCCAAATCTGGTCAACCAATTTAGGATTTCTCTCGATTGACTCTAACACCGCGTAAGATACCTCTGGCAGATAATGACTATGGTCTCGAATGTTAGAAAGATAAGACATTGGGAGGGCACTTTCACTCACAATTTTCCCAGCCTTCAAGCGAACTTCACTGGCGTCTAACAATACGATCCGATCATCATCGTGAAGCGCAAAGCGCATCTCAATCGACTCAGTTGAATCAAACAAATCTAGGCAATGATGTCTGAACTCAATCGCACTCAAGCAAACCGTGGTGCGAACCTTGGAATTGAATGACGTTCTTGATGCGCTTTTGCATACAGCATTTACGGTGGAAAACGATTCATGCTCCTCCTCAACACTCCATGAAATGTCAATGCAGTCCCAAAACACTAATTGATCTTGAATGGCAATCGGCCCCCACTCATCCAACGAGCCATGCCTAACAGTGTCGATCGGATCTTTCAAGCCACAACCGCTCAACATGCAACCGGCCGCCAGCCCAACAAGAATTTTCCAGAGGTTGCTCATCGCAATTACTCACTGCATTAAACATTAACTGGCAAATGATGAGCAGTTGATTGGTTAGCGTAAATACAAACTGTTTCTACTAGAAGTCGTAAACTTCCCGAAATAATTTAACAATTGATCAAATTTGTCACCTTTATCAGGTAATTTCACTATCTATAGTGAATAGAATTTTGAGTCTAACAATGTAGAATATTGTTAAATGAATTATGCAATTTATTACACAATAGGCATTTTACTTATAGCATCCATACTTAAATCAGCTCATTTTTAAGCCAATTTAATTCATCCCATTCTCAGTTGATCCACTAAGTAGTTGAGATTGATGCTGTTTGATCCCTTTGCCATCACGACATCATTAGCCCTTATCCCGAAAATTAAAGGCTCCAGTGCATCCTCAACAGAGTCGACCGCGATTACTTCGGCGTGATCGGTAATGTGACCTTTGAGTAAAGCCATCTGTTCTCCAACTAAGACCACCAATCTGATTTCAGGCGATAAAATTTCGGGCAACAGGCTCAGATGTAATTTTTCCGTCTGATCGCCCAGCTGTAACATGTCGCCCAACACCAGTATTAGTTTGCTCGACCTATTTCGCGCTGTAGTCCGAGCGCCTTGAATAGCTGCTTGCATCGATAGCGGATTTGCGTTGTAGCTTTCATCGATGACTAAAATGGTTTTACCGTCAATCACCGCCTCGAAATGTTCTCCTCTACCAGGCAAAGGAGAAAAATTGATAAGTTTTTTTAATGTTTTATCTATCGGTAAGTCTAGTGCGATAGCCACAGCAGCTGTGCACAGCATGTTGGAAATGTGGTGCTTGGATAGCACCTTTGAACCAAATATATAAATTCGACCCTCTACTTGAATTTCAACCTCTTTATCCTTGTCATTGATATTGATCAAACGCACTGCGCTCTCGCTGTGTTCTCCATAAGTGATAACTACAGCTTTGACCTTATTGGCCTCATGTAGGATCAAATCAAAACATTCAGTATCTCGATTGATAACTGCTATTCCACCGTCAACAAGCCCCCAGAAAATTCTTGCCTTTCGCTTGGCAATTGTTTCTATCGTTTTGTGAAACTCCAGATGGGCAGAACCTATATTAGTCACCACGGCGACATGTGGTCTTGCCAAAACAGCGCTTTCCTTCATCCTCCCGATGGCGATCTCTAGAATCATATAATCTGTCCCCGACTCCATTGAAGCCAGGTTCCAAGCAACTCCGTAGGGCAAATTTGCATTACCACGTGTTGCAGAGATATGCCCACTATCGTTAAAAGCGTGTTTCAGCATAGCAACTGTAGTGGTTTTACCCGCACTGCCAGTTACACCCACAAGTTTTCCAGTGAACAACCTCCTTGCATGGCGTCCCATGAAAATAACCGCTTGGTGGATGCTCTTGACAACAAGAACACCGGCCGTTGTAGGCAAGGTGTGTGGAACCTGAGTACCACTAGTAATCATTACGGCATTGGGTAGAGGCGACAAACGCTTGAATGAATCAGCACTCAAACCTCCATTTTCACTTTCACTACGCAGTGCTACGATATCATTCGGTCTAAATCCAGACTCCCAGACGCAGATCCCAGATGGACGCCAGGAGTCTGGTGGAGATTTTATCCAAATACCGCCAGTCACTCGCGCTATTTGTTCTGCGTCCCAATGTAGGACTGAGCGTGATCGAATATTAAATTCCTGAGAAACAGAATCATCTGAACTATTCTCACCACTCTGTATAGTTGACTTTAAAATATTTTGATACCCAATCAATCCTGATAAATAGTGTTCAACATCATCAATACGAACTCTAAATGCATGATGTCTTATAAAAAAAGCCCCCTTCAGTTTTTGAGGCTTAGGAAAAAACATGGCCCATTCTGGCCAAAAGAATCCGTTTCTTAAATAATTAGCACGATAGTTTATTGCACGGTAAAATTTCTCAACGTCAAAATCATTAATTAAATCAACATTTTCGGATTCCAGAAAAACAACATCTAGAATCTTCTTGGAAGCCACCATCAATTCCAATAATGTAGGGAATGTGGTCTGACGCTCAAGAACGAAATCTAATTTGTCTTTTACATTAAGCAAACCAAATTCGAGATACTCGCGCTTTGGTCTATACCGAATAAGATGAGCTGTCGCGTAGGCCAACCAGTGATCAGAATATTTCCAGTATTGATTATTTATAAACCGATCAAATATAATTTCAACAGCCTGCAAGTATCTTGACTTTCTGGTTAATTCATAAGCCTTTAACAAAGCCAGTACAGCCTCACCTTCATAATATACGATTCTGAATTTCTCTTTAACTGTCAATTCTGGAAAATTAAGTACATGAACAAAATCCCCAGTGGACAAGTCCAACATGGAGAGAATACCTAATGCCAATTTGTCAACTAGCGCCTTGTATTTTTGATCATCAAATACAATAGTGTATTTGGCGAACGCCAATATTGCTGCAGCACTACCGCCAAGTTTAATTTCATTGTTAAGATCCAATAGAAAGGAAACTTCGGAGTGTCCAGCTAACTTTATTGTTCTAACAAGAACAGTACTTAGAAACAACAAAGATCTTTTTATTGGTTCAACAAGATAGTCATCTTTTGTATATTCATAAGCCTCTATCAATGCAAACGTAGAACTTGCATGCCGAAGTGTATTGTAATGATTTATAGTTTTATCAAAACATGGAAATTGACCATATTTAAACTGACCATTGTTACCGATCTGTGCTGCAAGATACCGTGAAGACTCTTTAATCATTACGTCATTTACAGACCCATCATCCTTGCCTATTACCCTTCGACCAGCAGCAGAGTTAGTATTTTCCAGCCTAAATATTGAACCTTCATCATCAAAGTAGAATCCATCTGTGGTGAAAGTCCATACGGTATCTTCCAATCCAATTACACCTTTATAATTCTCATATTTTAAATTGAGGAAAAAATTTATTTTATTGGTATCTAAATGCGAATTTTCATGCTCAACCCCTTTGTAGAATATTGCATTAGCATTCAACTCCTCTTGAAGAAAAAAGGTCTTAAAATATCTATCAAACGATATTCCTTGGAAGAAATAGAATCTTTTCGTATCACCGATAAATTCACTCAAAATTCTTAACTTGATTGGCACTATATTTTTGACTATTTCAACCCTGGCATTGTGATAACCACAACTCTCAAAGTACGCGATAAATTCGAGGACATCCTTTGATGAACTTAAATCAATTTTAAATATTTCTTGTCTAACTCTATAAGTTTCACAGCGCTTAGTTATTACAACAACTGTCTTTTCTGACACAGAAGTCCTCTCATATTCAGAGAGAAATTTATGCAAAATTTTCAGCTTCACTAGTAATATTCCTATTTAATATGTCGGTAAAGTTACTAAACAAATATCAGAAGTGGATTAAAACCAACGCATCAGCTTTTAAAACAGTTAAAAAATGTCAAATGTTAAATGCCGTGCAAAATCACACTGTACTCCGTGCGAAACTTACCTGAATTTTTCATTTTTTGCGATGGTGGTTAAATGCAATCAAACAATCTTGCAGTAGGGAAATTGAAATCGGCAGTAGGCCCTATCGAAGTACAACGTTCGGGTCAAACTATCACGCTTTCACAAGGCGATGAGTTGAGATGGAATGACATAATTACCAACGCTGGCAATCAGCAGGCCGAAGTAATTCTTCCTGCTATGTCCGGCGGTCACGGTGAGACTCTTCTTCAGTTGGCTCCTGGGTCTTCAGCCAAGCTAGAAGCAATTGAGTCCCCAATTCCTGGCGGGGCCTCTCGCACACTGATTCAACCTTTGTCGGAAGGAGTTGAACTGTATGACATCGACGATGACATTAGCTCAGCGATTCTTGGTGTCTATGATGGCAACATGACTGGACTAGTTGGGGCCAATCTTGTTGGCGACGCTGCAACGGCTGCACTTATCGGAGCGGGTCTGCTCGGATTGGCTTCTCTTGGCGGCGGCGGTGGTGGTGGCTCCCCAGTGCGCGTTGATGAAGAAGGTGATGCTGATGCTGATGCTGATGCTGATGCTGATGCTGATGCTGATGCTGATGCTGATGCTGATGCTGATGCTGATGCTGATGCTGATGCTGATGCTGATGCTGATGCTGATGCTGATGCTGATGCTGATGCTGATGCTGATGCTGATGCTGATGCTGATGCTGATGCTGATGCTGATGCTGATGCTGATGCTGATGCTGATGCTGATGCTGATGCTGATGCTGATGCTGATGCTGATGCTGACATGGATTTCGCGGGTGTGATTGGTGGCCTGCAATCGTTAGATATGAGTCTTGAACAAACCCCTTTAGCGCCAGCTACCGCTCTAACTAATGCGTTAGCAGACGGGTTAGGGGTACTATCAGATGGAATTGGCGATCTTGCTGATCAAGATCCGACAGGTCTTGCACAACTTTTATCTCAGACCGTAGGTCAGGAACAACCGGGATACAGTAACGAACAGGATGGTCTAGCGGGCGTGGTTAGCAACGTGTCTCAAGGGTTAGCTGCTGGCAGCCAGGGTGGACCTCTAGATCCAATAGTTGATCCCTTGGCTCAAACGCTTGGTTACAGTGAAGATGAAGGTGTCGATGGAGTTGCTCAAGGGCTGACCTATGTAGGAGATGTGTTAGCCTCGGATCAAAGCCCACTTTCTCCCATAACATCGGATTTGCTTGCTCCAATTGTCGGAACAAGCGACTCCGATCAAGACTCGGAAGGAGTCAGTGGAACTCTTCTAGAAATTGGCGAAGGCCTCACCGATCTTACAAATGAAGACAGTGCACTCGCACCTCTGGACCCCGTTACTTCGGCTGTCTCTGAACAAGCGCTTTCTTCGATATCTGACGGAGTGTCCCAAGTTGGTCAAATAATTGTGGATGGTGCGGAAATGGCTGGCCCATTAACTCCCTTAGTTGAAACTGTTGGCAATTTGCTAGGCGGAGATCGCCAACCAAATGCAGACATGGAAACAATGGCAGCGTCTAGCCCAATTTCCTCCTCCCCTACTGGGCCCAACGCACCAGATCCTTTGAATCTTGTAGACAATTAACCACCCAATTAAAACAACCCGCTGAATTTCGTTCAGCGGGTTGTTTGGGGTAGCAACTGATATCGAACCGTTGACTTCACAAGTGAATAAAAACGTTAAAAGGCGTTACGCGACACGCATGCTTCCGGTTGCTTTGACAACCTAGCGTTGATCCATTCCGATCCTTCTTCAACGCATGAAAAAAATTCCTCCGCTATTCCCTAATACGCATATGTTTGCCATATCTGCATAGCCCTTAATCGGGGATTTCAAAAAGATATCCTTGAGCCTGACATGTCACCTTCTACAGAGGCGACGCGTCAATTTCAAGTTAATCTTTGTAATTGACGTAAACAGGATTACTAATCGACACCATCGGCAAACTGGGGATGAAAGACCCCGGTGAATCTAGTAGGGGTGTAGACACTCCCTGCATCGTGACCCGGTAATACGTCATGGTATTTGCACCTGGCTGATCTGTGAATATAACGCTGGTTTGTCCTGGTAAAATATTCAATGTAGTCAGCGCCGAGCCATCACGAATCACTTCAATTCTGTAAAAGCTGCTTTGAATCTCGATATTTTCAAGCGCGATTTTAAATCGAACGGGGCGGTCTTCTTTCAGCACAAGATTGTCACCCATTCCCACATCAAACACCCCATCAGCGCCAGAAGACGCTGTCAGAACTAGCCTGGGTGATTGAGGTGTCGCCGATATCGTGACACGCCCGGCATTCAAAGCCTCAACTACCGATTCTGCGTCGCGATTGCGCGCGCGAACCCAAGTGGTAGGTGTGCCTATTGCATTGACAAAGGGTTGAAAATTATTGGGATCGATGCGGGTTGGAAACGACCGGATATATCCGTGATGCGAATCACTGCCACCGCGACCAGTCATTCGTCGCCCAGTTCGAATTTGATCGTCCCAAATGGTTTGAGCATTCATATTCAAAAACCAAACAGATGATTGCCACACCTCAATTGAGCGAACAACATCGTAGCCGTATCCCCAAGCATCGCCCGAGGCGGGATGATTGGCAGAAAAGTGAAGCCCCAACGATTTCACTACCCGCTCCACCTCTGAACTTAAGCCATCGCGAACCGCGTACATAGCCTGATGATCATAGGGGGTGGCTGAAAAGGTATTCGCGTGTCCTTTGCCTGTTGTCCACTCAGCCCCATAAAGTACAAGCAATTCATCATCTGATTTGTAACCTGGATCCGACCAAGTATTACCAGCCAAATCTCCGTCTACATGGTTGTCGTGATCGCTTACAGCCAGGAAATTCAGCCCGTTATTTTTTGCAATCGAAATGACTTCGGCCATAGGCCTGTTACTCGCATCGGTGCTGTAGTTGGTATGCACGTGTAAATCGCCAGCCAACCAAATACCTTCATCCACAGGCAGGGGTTCTGGCACAGGAAAGCCGCCGAAAGCACGCGATCCAGTTTGTACTTCGTTCGGTGAAGTGTCGACGCCTGCAGATTGTCTATTGGATGGCTCATTGTCATCGCTTGAGCATGCCACGAGCAACAAAATGCTGAATACAGCACATAGGGAAGGAACATTCATCTTGAATCGCTCAATTGATAATCAACAGCACAACGTTGATACTGCGCCTTTGTGCGATCCGATTCGATCCAATAATCTATGTGAATGGACATTTTATTGACATGAAGAGACAACGGAATCTATGACAATTACATGAATTGTCACACTGACAATGGAGCCTACAATTTCTGTTGGTTTTATTGACAAATATGCCGGAATTAGTAGAGCACCCTCTAAGTGTACGGATGTACTCTTATTAATGACCAACTGGTCATTTTAAAAGGAGTATCGCCATGCAGCCTCGACAGTTTTCCGTAATCAACTCCACATCATTGGGATTTGCGGCAACGGTGCCAGCATTCTTGATTCTTAGCCTGAATGGAACCGTTCTTTTTTACGGAATCGATACGGTAGTGGCTCTATCATCAGCCGTTGGTATCACCGCATTCTTTGTTTCTCTTTTTGGCAAAAAGCCTGGATAAAAAGCTACCCTCCCAACGACGTGGTGTGTTGAGAGACTTTAAGCCGTAACGGAGAGTCTATGGAGCACCACCACCGGGATCGATAGAAAGCCCCTACCCCAAGTTATTAAACTCCGAAACTCACATGCCTAGCCGAGTGGCCTTTAGACGAGTCATCCAGATTTGTCTTCAGTCGTTTTAGCCTAGCGAATCCAGCCCCAACGATGAGGAATCAAATAGATCAGTATCCACATCACGACGACCAATTGAGCGCCCTCTTCCGCGACCTGATCCTAAGACATCGCCCAGCAATGTAGAAATATTGCTTGGATCATCTTGAGCAACTTCACTCACCTGCCTGCCGATTCCACGGCAGCCATTGGCTACAGTTTTAACCACGGTGCTAACACCTTCTGTTACCGGTGCAAGCGGTTCAAGCGCACTGTCGCTCGTCAAATCAGTCAAACCATCTGCAACCTGGTCCAGGGTGCTCGGAAGGCCACTTTCCACTCCCGAAGCCTCGCCAACAATGGGTGACAACAATTCAGCAGTCAATGGTGCCAATGGTGAGGTATCCAGCGCAAGGCTTGTGCCCAATGCGCCCACACCGGCTGCCACTCCGGAAGTCTCGCCTTCTTGCGAACCCAACAAATCTGCCACGGGATCAATCAACGCTTCCAATGGTGAGCCAGTGCTACCCTCATCCAGCCCAGTGGCCAATGCGTTTATTCCACCAGTAAGCCCGCTATCAGCACTGGCCTTGGTGTCGGTCGTACCCAGTACATTGGCCAGTAAAGTTGCAAGTCCTGTGGGGTCCTGTTCTGCTAGAGTCCCCAATCCATCGCCAGCTTGAACTAGGCCAGATGAAAGTGCATCCGTCACTGCGGAAACTGGTGACAAGGCTGTTTGATCCACGCCTGTACCCAAATCATCCAACAAGCCTGCAACACCATTGATGTTCTGCCCCTCAGGCTGCGGTTGCGGTTCGGGCTTGGCAATTTCCCCACCCAAAATTTCTGCAATCAAACCCAATGTTCCAGTTGGGTCAGCCCCAGCATTTTCAGCCAAGGTATCACCACCCATTTCAACGCCCTCGGAAACTGCCTCAAGCACTGTGGCAAGACCTTCAGTCACCGGGCTCAAGGGTTCTAAGGCGCTGTCTGAAGTTAGCTCAACAACGCCAGAAGATACGGCCTCCAGGGTTCCTGGCAATCCGTTGGAAGAACCATCATGCGTTCCAACGACAGGGCCCAATAGTTCAGCAGTCAAAGGCGCCAGTGGGCTAACGTCTTCACTAAGCACCCCACCTAGCTCAGACAAACCCAAGGCAACGCCACTGGTTTGTCCCTCATCACTGCCGAGGGTTCTGGAAACTGGATCAACCAACATCTCCAAAGGCGTACCTTCACTGCCTTTGTCCAAACCGGTGGCCAACGCGTTAAGCGCACCCACCAGTCCAGTGTCCGATGAACTACTTGTATCGTTTGTGCCGAGCACATTGCCAAGTAACGAAGTTACTCCTGTTGGATCTTCAGCAGATACACCGGTGATTGCATCGCCTACGGTTAACAAGGCTTCGGCCACAGGTGTACTTACCGCAGTCAGTGGTTCAAGCGCAGTTTGGGATAAAGCCAAATCAAGATCGGAGACCAGCCCGGCCGCACCTGTCGTTTCACCATTGGATTGTGGCGTGTCATCTGCGCTGCCCGCTTCAACTGGTGCACCGAGCACTTCTGCAAGCAAATCCACAACACCAGTTGGATCTGCGTCTTTGTTTTCATCCAAAGTTTGGCCTGCTTGTGTAAGGCCATCCGTCAAAGTGCCTAGTACCTGGGTCACACCAGCAGTAACTGGTGCCAGGGGCGCCAAGGCACTATCCTCAGAAGTCAGCGACTGCAAACCGTCACCTACCGCTTCCAATGTTTTTGGCAACCCTTGAGCGCCTGTTCCAGTTCCACCCACAATCGGTCCAAGCAAGCCGGCTGTCAGTGGACTCAATGCACTTTCATCGTTAACAAGCACTGTTCCCAAATTTGCCACCCCGGAGGCCAGTGCACTGGTTTGTCCATTTTCAGACCCAAGTAAATTGGCCACGGGCTCCACCACTGGCGAAAGCGCCGTGCCCTTTGTACCTTCATCCAGGGCGGCCGCCAAACCATTGATGCCACCCACCAAACCCGTGTCAGCAGAACCACTGCCAGGCATGCTCACACCAACCACCTCGGCAACGATTCTGACCACGCCCGTGGGGTCTTGATCGGCCAATTCATCCAAAGCAGAACCAGCCTCAGTCAAAGCCTGAGCAACAGGCTCAAGCACTTGCGCTAATGGCGCTGCGGGTGTTTGCGCAACTCCTTCGCTCACGCTATCCACCGTGCCTGCCAGGCCATTGGCTTGATCCGCCGGTGAGGGTGGCAATAGGCCAGGGTCGGGAGAAGTTGACCCGCCCAAACCGGGAGCACTTGAACCACCGGAACCAGAATCATCGCTATCGGAGAAAAGCAACAAACCACCCGCGGCGGCTGCACCGGCCAAAGGGCCACTGCCTGCTGCCAACAAACCGCCACCCACCAATCCAAAAACTCCGCATCCTTGACCTTGACCCTGACCCAGCACACCTGCGGCCAGCTCATCGTCCTCATTTTCCAGCAACACACCTTGCTCGCAGGTAGGAATCACCTCGGCCTGTTCTATACCGGTGGAATCATCAATCTTGCGCTGAATCCTTACACTAGCCCCCGTTTGCAACATCAATACGGATGGAATCTGACCTTCAATAAAAGATGCGATCTCAACCACGGCATCTTGCCGACCTTGATTCAAAATTTCATCATCAAACAAAATAACATCACCTGGGGAAAGAAGAATTTTTTCTTCGCCGCGTGACACTGCAAGCTCGCCGGTTTTCAAAATAATTTGGGACATAAGGACTCAATAAGTTTTTTACGGACAAAAAGCAGCATGCCGGATTTGCCTAGTACCAATCATCTAAAAAAGGGTGAATTAACAATTGCTAACAAAGTTTTGAACAAAGAAATATCGCCGACGCAATTGAAGAGAACTAAGCCTCGCTTCAGTCGCTTATTTCGAGCGGTGTGGCAGACCACAAACACGTTCTCTCTAACGCGGCTTGTCGATGAACCAATGCGTGTTGATAGGTATCCAAGCGCAGCATATTCAGAAAGGCTTGGCGGCTTGGGTATTGCGCAATCACTACTTCATCCCACTGCCCCCTTCGAGGATCTCCGTTTGCGCCAATCAAGTTGAATTGATACTGCGCATCTGCCACCAGCTTGCCACCCGATTTGTGAATGCAGGCGATGGCCAATCGTCCATACCTTTCTCGGTACACCTGTTGCCCCGAGACAGCTTGGCGATGGGTGCCATAGTCGGCAAACTTTCTAAACTTCAGCGCATTGAACATGTGAATGGGTGTGTCTTGATCACACTGCTGAAAGTTCTTCAATTGCACAGGGTTGGGATCAAGTCCAGTGAACTGATTACCAGCAGTTAAAGCCTTTGAGGTTTGATCACTAGTCAATCGCGGCATAAGTTTATGGCCCAAGTTTAGCCACCGTTGACTCAAAGCTGGATTGGGAACCAACACCATGGCCAGTGCATTCGTGGCATGCGCAGCCAGCGCCATAAACTCCCTAGACCGTATCAATGCCAGTAGCGCATGTGTATTGGGAAAGAACCACACACCCAAGGTATTCCAAAACTGCAAATCATGGCCAATGAACAAACAATCCAAACGGGTTCGGTTTGTCTCTGATCCGTCCAATTCGCGAAGTTTTTGAATGCAGGTACTGTAGGCAATTTCAGGCAATACGCCTTCAACCCAAGCAAAGTGAACTTGAAGGTACACTCCTCGCTTGGATCTCACTCGGGTCAGCAATCGCACTTGATCCGGGCTGGGTGCAACGGCAGAGTAAGTAGTAGCGGTGACTGTATCCATGGCGCGTCATCACTTTTAGGAGCGAAGATCAAACAATGAACTTACCCCGGTCAGATAAACAACCCAACTCCTCGAAGATCAAACCTTCAAGCCACTGCTTTTCTTCTGAGGCCGGCAGTTGACTCAACACTTCAATTAAATCGTCATATCGCATGTTGCTTAGCGCTTCTCGAATGTAGCGCCGTGCGTCTTCCTCAGTGCGAATCGAAGTGTTGAAGTCCATCAGATTGCTTAGTTGCCTTAGTTAAAACGCATACCGCATGGTCAGCCAGGTCATCACGCTATTGTCCCTTGGGTCAGACTGTGCCGCACCACCTGTTCCACGAGCCGCCACCGACAATTCCAGCGCCAGCGGGCCTTCCTGGTAACGCACACCCACACCTGCACCACTGAGGGTTCGGTCGTTGTTGCCCGGTGCGGTGGGGTCATTCTCCAACTTCACCCGGCCAATGTCGTAGAACACAAACGGGCTGATTCGCTCGGTGTACTGAAAGCGCAATTCAAACTGCGCCAACATGCCCTCGTCGCCCGTGCCCTCGCCCGTGGGGTAAGCACGCACTGCATAGGGACCACCCAGGGTGAAGCTCTCTGAGCTGTCCAGGTTGTCCAAGGCCAATTGCCCATTCAAGCGGGCATAGGCACTGAGCCTGCGTTTCAGCGATTGTTGGCGCACCAGGTCATAGCTCACCCGTGTGAAGTCGCCATTGGTTCTCGATGGATCGGGCACTGGGCCATTGAACTTGCCTTGGGTCCAGTCCAGTTGACCATAGGTGAGGCCAAAGGCATCCAGATGGTCAAAGTTGGTGATCACCGATACGCTGTCGCTTGTGCGTGAGACGCTGGCATTCACCGCTTGCTGTTCATCAAAGAAGTCTTTTTTCTGAAACACCAGCGAGGAGCTCACGTTCGTGTTGCGTGAACGTATCCACGGGTAACTGATGGCGGCTGACACGGTCTCGGCCTTGCCGCTTGCGCGCAGGTTGGCAAACTCGCGGCCCAATTCGTAATCGGTCACGCTATAACCCACTGTGGCACGCAAGCCGTTGCCACCAATCGGTACGCTGTATTGCACCGCACCGTAGCTTAAGTCTTCATCGCTTTGCAGGGCGGTTACGTTCAGTTGGTCACCGAACTGAAACAGGCTGTTGATGAACGCATTGGCACGCGCTTGCAGGTAACCGGTGTAGCGGTTGCCGTGGTTACTCAGCCCAATGCTGCCGCCCACTTTGTCCAGCGGCTTCAGTTCTACATCCAGATCGCCTGTGCCCACGGTTTGCCCGGGTTTAATCACTGGTGTGGCATCCACGCCGGGTTGATCATCCAGCAGCAGTACGGCGCGCTCCAGGTCGGGTGCGTAAATGGGATCACCCGCTTTGAGAACATCCACAAACTTCTGTGCACCTTTGGCCTGCGATGCATCGGATGCGCGCACGCGCCGCTCACCGTATTGCCCTTCCACCACTTGCAGGGTGAGCACGCCGTCTCGGTAACCGTCGCTGGGCACAAACACGCTGGCAAATGCATAGCCCTCGCTGCGGTAGAACTCAGCCACCTGATCGGCTAAGGCGTAAAACCCGGCCAGGTCGTACGACTGCCCAATGGCCCCTTGAACCACTGCGGCCAAGCGGGCTGAATCAAACACGGTGTTGCCACTAAAGGCCACTTGGTTCAAAGCCACCCGCAAACCACCCGGTGCCACTTTCTCGCGCGGCGCTTGCGGCACGGTAACCCCAGTCGATGGTTTTTGTGGCGCCGGGGGAGCTTGTTGCAATTCGCGCTGCAAGCGACCTGCATCCGGGGGCGGGGCCACCACTTGCGCGTACACCGGGGACACCACACCAGCAGCAATCAAGGCCAGGGTCAGGCAGGTATTTTTTGTTGTCATTTCAAGCGTTGTCCTAAATTATTTGGTTTCGGGCTTGGCATCATTTGATGGATTGGGAGCTGATTCAGAGGCAGACTCAGAAGCAGATTGAGGCGCTGCTTGCTGAGCTTGTTGCTCAGCTTGCTGCAGTGCCTGCATGCCAATCAAAGCAGCTTGGCCAAAATGACCCAGCACCAAACGCTTTAATTCATCCAACTGGTGAATAGCCATGTCCAGATTCTGAAATACAGCAGCAGGTGCAGCTCTCAATTCAGAGTTTTCGCCAACAAACACAGTTCGCACAACAATGCCCACGGGAGACAGCTCCACATGAAATGCGCTTTGCCCTTTGATGGTTTCCTGCTCTTGCGGAGCAGGAGCAGCAGCCGTGGTGTTTTGGTCTTTCGATTCAAAAGTAGTCATGGTTTTAACTTGCTCTTTATTGTTGTTCTGACGTGTTGCCAGAGTTATTGCCTGAGTTGTTACCTGCACCACTTGCTGAGGTACCCGCAAAGTTCAGGTTAATACCACCCTCAATCACCACCACCTGAGCAGGCCCACCTACATTCGCCTGCGCTGGGGTTACCAGGAACGGTGTGTCTTGTGCCTGGCTCTGAGGTACACCGCCTTGGTCCAGCGGTGGGCGTTCGCCCAATGAGGGGCGCAACTCGGGCGAGCTCAAGGTGTTCACCGTGGCAATGGTTTCTTGCGGCAAGCTTTGGTTGATTTGCAATTGGCCCGCGTTGAACTGCGAAATCTCGTAGTTCGCGTTGTCCACCGTGCCACGGTTGATGGCGTAAAACCCAGGGGTTTCACCAGCCACACGGCTCAGGCTTCCAGTCAGGCTGTCGCCCTGAACCAATCCAGTCACCTCAAAGGTCAAGGCTGGGTCGGCTTCACCCAACTGCTTTTCTTTGTTCTGGGCAGTCAACACCACACCACCGCGTTTGGTGATATCGGCTGTGTCAGTGGCTGTGTTGGCGATGCTGTAGTTGCCCGCGTCCGTTCCGCTCAGTGCAACGCCATTTAGGGTCACAGTTTTGGCTGTGCCTGCATTGCGATTGTCAAACGTGGCACCGCTGTTGGAAACCATCACAGTGTCTTTTTCCACCACACCGGCAAGGCTTCCGCTGTTTAGAATCTGAGCGGTGGTGTTGCCGTCATACACTTTGTTGGCTGCATCAAAGCCAGTCAGGGTGATGGCTTTTTGCGTGATGTTGGCTGTGTCAGTTGCCGTGTTGGCAATGCTGTAGTTGCCTGCATCGCTACCACTCAGTGCAACACCGTTCAGCGTCACAGTTTTACCGGTGCCTGCGTTCTTGGTATCGAACGTGGCACCGCTGTTAGAAACCATCACGGTGTCGTTTTGTACCACACCAGTGAGGCTGCCACTGCTTACAATTTGTGCCGTGGTGTTGCCGTCATACACCTTGTTCGCTGCATCAAAGCCAGTCAATGTGATGGCCTTTTGCGTGATGTTGGCTTTTGCGGTTACCGCATCGGATGCCAGCACATAGTTCTTGGCCTCATCACCAGTCAGCGCTTTGCCATTCAATGTGACTGTTTTGCCAGTGCCTGCGTTCTTGGTGTCGAACGTGGCACCGGTGTTGGTCAGTGCTACTTTGGCTGCATCACCTTCCAACACGCCAGTGAGTTTGCCTGCATTGGAGATTGTGGCTGTGGTGTTGCCATCGTATACCTTGTTGCTTGCTGCAAACTCGGTAATGTTGACCTGCTTTTGCGCAATATCCGCCTTCAGGGTTTCACCCGCCAGGCTGTAGTTGCTGGCTTGGCCCTGCTCACCATTGGCCAGTGTGTAAGCCACAGTCACGTTCTTGCCGGTGCCTGCATTTTTGTCTGCAAACTGGCCTGTGGCTGTGGTGGCTCCCAGTGTTTCGCCTTGAACCAAACCACTCAAAGTGCCTGCTGTTACCGTGGCTGCTGTGTTGCCATCGTAGGTTTTGTTGGCCACTACACTGCCAGCAATGCTCAGTGCCCGTCTGTCAATATTGGCCTGTGCTGTAACCGGTGTGGTAGCCAGCACGTAGTTCTTGGCTTCATCACCAGTCAAGGTTTTGCCATTTAAGGTCACTGTTTTTGCTGTGCCTGCATCCTTGGTGTCAAACGTGGCCCCGGTGTTGTTCAAGGCCACCTTGCCTGCATCACCTTGCACCACACCGTTCAGTGTGCCTGCATTGGAAATGGTGGCTGTGTTGTTGCCGTCATAGGTTTTGTTGTCTGCCGCAAAGCCTGTCACTGTCAGTTGCTTTTGTGCAATGTCGGCTGTGTCAGTCGCTGTGTTGGCAATGCTGTAGTTCTCTGCATCGCTACCACTCAGTGCAACACCGTTGAGAGTTACCGTTTTACCAGTGCCTGCATTCTTGGTATCGAACGTTGCACCGCTGTTGCTCACCATCACGGTGTCATTGCTCACCACGCCAGTGAGGCTTCCACTGCTTACAATTTGTGCAACAGTATTGCCGTCATACACCTTGTTCGCTGCATCAAAGCCAGTCAATGTGATGGCCTTTTGCGTGATGTCGGCCTTCGCTGTCACCGCTGTGGGGGCCAGCAGGTAGTTGGCCGATTCAGCACCAGTAATGTTGGCACCGTTCAAGGTCACAGTTTTACCGGTGCCTGCGTTCTTGGTATCAAACGTGGCACCGGTGTTGCCCAGCGCAACTTTGCCGGTATCACCTTCCACCACGCCAAGCAGTTTGCCTGCGTTCGAAATCGTGGCTGTGGTGTTGCCGTCGTACACCTTGTTGCTTGCTGCAAACTCGGCAATGGTCAATTGCTTTTGCGAAATATCAGCCTTGGCCGTTACAGCATTAGAAGCCAACACATAGTTCTTGGCTTCATCACCAGTCAAGGTTTTACCATTTAAGGTCACTGTTTTTGCAGTGCCTGCATCCTTGGTAGCAAACGTGGCCCCGGTGTTGTTCAAAGCCACCTTACCTGCATCACCTTGCACCACACCGTTCAGTGTGCCTGCATTGGAAATGGTGGCTGTGGTGTTGCCGTCATAGGTTTTGTTGTCTGCCGCAAAGCCTGTCACCGTCAGTTGCTTTTGTGCAATGTCGGCTTTGGCGGTTACTGCATCGGAAGCCAGTACATAGTTCTTGGCTTCATCACCAGTCAGCGCTTTGCCGTTCAGTGTGACGGTTTTGCCGGTGCCTGCATCTTTGGTCTCGAACGTTGCACCTGTGTTGGTCAACGCGACTTTGGCTGCATCACCTTCAAGCACACCATTGAGTTTGCCAGCATTGGAAATGGTGGCTGTGGTGTTGCCATCATATGTTTTATTGGATGCTGCAAACTCGGTGATGTTGACCTGCTTTTGCGCAATATCCGCCTTCAAGGTTTCACCGGCCAGGCTGTAGTTGCTGGCCTTGGCACCGGGAGTAACAATCGGTACAGCGCCCCCAATAGTTCCACCAGGCCCGCCAATTGGTGCGCCTGCAGTAATGCTGCCCACACCATCCACCAGTGTGTAAGCCACTGTCACGTTCTTGCCCGTGCCTGCGTTCTTGTCGGCAAACTGGCCTGTGGCTGTGGTCGTGCCCAGTGTTTCGCTGCCAACCAAACCACTCAAAATGCCCGCACTCACCGTGGCTACTGTGTTGCCATCGTAGGTTTTGTTGGCCGCTTGGCTACCAGTAATGGTCAACGCCTTGGGGTTGATGGTCGCGGTTTTAGTTTCACTCGCCAAGGTGTAGTTGCTCGCCTTGTGCGCGGGGTTTTCTCCGTTGGCCAGGGTGTAGGTCACATTCACGTTTTGTGCAATGGCAGAGCCTTGTGCATTGCGCACTACGTCTTTACCGGCAAACTGCCCAGTGGCTGTGGTGCTACCCAAGGTTTCACCTTCCACCACACCGGTGATCGTGCCCACAGTCACTGTGGCATTGGTGTTGCCATCGTAGTCCTTGTTGGCCACTGTGGTGCCGGTAATGCTCAGCGCCTTTTGGGCGATATTGGCTTTCAAGTTAGCCGGTGCAATGGCGTAGTTGCCCGCATCAGTGCCACTTAGGCTTAAGCCACTCACGCTCACCGCTTTGTCGGTGCCTGCGTCTTTATCCGCAAACAAGCCGCCATTCACTGTGCCAGTCACATTCACGGTGTCGCCTTGAATCACACCCGTGGTGTCCACCACCGCGGTGCCTGTAACCACGGCGTTTCGGTTGCCATCGTAAGTTTTGTTTTGCGCGGCAAGGCCGCTTACTGCAATGCCCTTGGCTGTGATGGAACCCGCCGCTGTTACTGGCCCTGTGGGCAAGCTGTAGTTGCTGGATTTAAAGCCCTCTGCCGTGCCACTGAGGGTTGCTTTGGCAATATCGGCACTCACAGTGCTGGCTTGCAACACATTCTTGCTGTTGAATGTGCCGCTGGTCACGCCACCCAATGTGGCCCCCACACCTTGCTGGCCTACAAAGCCACTGAGCGCAAAGTTGCCGCTACCCAGTGCAATAGTTTCGTTGCCGTCATACACTTTGGTCAGCGGATTGTTCATGGCCGCTTGCAACGCAACAGTCAACACCTTCGGCGTAATCGTCAGTTTGCCTGAGCGCTCTACAAAGGTAGTGCGCCCGGCTACTTTGTTCGTCACGTTCAGCACATTCTTGGTGCTGTACAGGTATTCGCCCGCATCGCTTAGATCGCCCACCGCACTGCCAAAGCTGGCGGTCACATTGGCCACACCCACGCCGCTAAGCGCTGCACCGGTGATGGTACTGTTGGCTGCGCCATAGACCTTGCTGGAATCGGCCACTTTCACGTAATCGTCAAAGTTGTCGTTGCTTGAGTTTCGCAATTGCATGTAGCCGTTGTTCGCCCCGAGGGTGGATTTGCCCCACACGGTCTCGAAGTTCCAACCCGCATCAATGAAGGTGAAAGCGTTTTGCAGTTGGGCTGTGGTTTTACCGGCATTGCCCGCTGAGGTGGCGCTGAGTTCACCAGTACCCACCGCATTGTCACGCCCCGTGGTTTGGGTGTTCCAAAAGCTGTTGCTCAGTGTGGCATTATTTCCAGTAAATCCGATCAGTCCACCTACATTGGTCATACCTGTCAAAGCGCCAGTGGCATAGCCGTTGGTAAGAGAACCACCATTTAAACCACCAATCAAGCCACCCACTTCTCGCAATGCTCCAGCATTAACAGCGCCCGTAGCAAACACATCGCTGATCGTTGAATTACTAGCATCTCCCAAAAGACCGCCGTAGCTATTGGTGTTGTTGGTACCAACTGTGGGGCCATTGACTGCACCACTGGCAAAGGCCCGGCTTAGGGTTGAATCATCTAGAGAACCAATCAAGCCGCCAGTGCTATTAAACCCGGTTACCTGGCCAGTGGCCGACACATCAGTCAGGGTAGAAGAGCCTAAAACAAAGCCCACCAAACCGCCCACTAGGGATCCATTCGACGCTTGAACGTTGCCGGTGGCGTGGCTGTTGGTCACTACGCTAGCGCCTGATACGCTTCCGATCAAACCACCAACAGCGCCGCCAGAAGCTGACACAGCGCCAGTGCTGCGGGCATGGCGAACAATGGCGGCGTTTTGAAGCTGCCCGATCAAACCGCCCACGCTGCTAGAAGTACCATTAACATTTGTGGTGGAGAACACATGGGCAATGCTGCCACCAGTTTGCCCACCAACCAATGCACCGGTCCCAGTGCCGCCTGTAACACTTCCACCAGAGAGACCCACATGGCGAATATGACCTGAGCTGTTGCCAAACAAACCTAAACCCGAGCTTGCTACGCTCCGGTTTATTGTGAGATTACTTACCGCGTGGCCCAGACCGTCGAAATCGCCAGAGAAGGGCGTAACTACAGCGTTTCTACCTGGATTTGTTACTAAGACAAGAGGTGCAAAGCCCTGCGCTACGCCTTGATTGTTTAGATTCCAAGTGTTTGTGACCGTGGCATCAATATCGGAACCCAACACATAACGCCCAGCAACGTTTCCATTAATGCCCTGCAAATCCGTGCCCGTGGTGCTGCCTTGTGCGCCCAGCTCCGTAATCACGGTGTAGTTCAACACTTCACCATCACTGCCCTGCTTGGTGGCAAAGTTTTGCCCCTTGAGCAGGTTAATTTTGCCGTTGAATGTGGTGTCAACAAGGTTCATCACATACTCGGCTGTGTTGCCCGCAGCCACTGCACCTTGACCAAACTCCAGGGTCACTTTGCCGCCCGTGCCCGTGGTGGCATCAATCACCTTGTTGATGAAAATGTTTTTGTCTGATCGCAAGGTCAGGTTCAAACCACTGGCCAGGGTAAGGTCGCGGTTCACAGACAAATCAGCGCCCGTGGCACCGGGCACCACCACGGTGGTAGCGTAGTTACTTGAAAGGGTGTTTTCACCAAAAGCCACGCTTAAGTTTTTACCCTCCAGGTTCAAGGCGCTCACAGTTTGGCCTGCCACCAAACCGTTGGTCGTGGCGATCACCGCGTTGGCCGTGGCCGAAGACACAAACTCATTGGTGGTGATGTTCAATGCTTTGGGCGTAATGGTGCCTGCACCGCTTGCCGTGGTGGGCAAGGTGTAGTTACCGGCCTTTGCAGTTGAGGGCAGCACAATGCTGTTTTGCCCAAGCGTTGCCGTAATGGTGTTGGCCTGCGCCACATTGGCATTGTTAAAAGTGCCACTTGTTACACCACTGACTGATGCACCCACACCCTGCTGATCCACGAAGCCAGAAATTGCAAAGTTGTTGGCAGCAAGCGCAATGTTTTGGTTGCCGTCGTACACCTTGCTCAATGGGCTACCCAGTGCGGCTTGAATGGCCACCGTCAGCAGTTTGGGCTTGATCGTGAAGTTGGTGGCAGCACCTGCTGACAATTCATACATGGAGCTACCAGTCAAACCACTGGCGTAAGTCACCGCGTAAGTGCCTGCATCGGTTAATCGGCCGAGCTCAGTGCCCGCAGCCACGCCACCATTGGTGAGTGAATACAACGCAGTGCCAGTCAGCATGGCATCAGCTACCGCTGTGCCACCACTTGCGGCAGTAAATGCTTTGAAGCTGAACTGTGGTGTTTCGCCATAAATACTTTCGCACAGGCCGCAGTCCAGGCGGATGAAGATGGGCATCACCATGGGGGCTGCAGACTGGAATACTTTCAGCACTGGAGTTCCGTTAACGACACTCCACACATTCGGGTCCAGATTGGGGTAGGTTTGTGCTGGATTACCGAAATCAGCCACGGTGATACTGGCCTGATCTAGGGCAGCCGATGTGGAGAACACCTCACCAATTAATGTGCCACTTCTAACGTAAACATTGTTAACGTTATTAGATGCTGCCCCTAGAGCCAAACGACCAATAAGTGTGCCTGCCCTAGGCCCAGAGACTATTCCTGAGGCAAAAGCATTTGTTATCGTGGGAGAAACCGCACCTGTATTAGTACTTAATTGACCAATCAAACCACCAGAGAGATTATTTCCGGCCACGTTACCAGTTGCATACACATTAGATATGGTGGTGGTCGATGTAACGTTGATCGTACGACCAATCAAACCACCGCCAAAGCCTACGCCACCATTCACATTGCCAGTCGAAAAGACTCGATCTACACTGCATGGTCCCGAGCTACAGTTCAACACCCCAAGAAATCCACCAGCTATTGAGTTAGCGCTTGCTACCGTAGGTGCAATCGTGACCGAACCGGATGCGAAAGCATTTTGAATTCGTGAACTTGAATTTACTGAACCAAACATTCCACCAATTACGTGACTCTGAGCAGGAGTTCCAGCGCCTGTTACATTCACCTTCGAATAGATATTTCGGGTAAAAGCACCTGAAATAGACCCGGCTAGACCGCCAATATTAGAATTATTAGAGTTTGATCCAGTAACACTGCCCTCAACTCCGAAATTCGCCACGTTGCCACCCTCGGTAGAGGCAGTGGTTCGTGATATGAGACTAAAGAACCCAACATTGGTAGCATTTGAATTAACACTCAATCCTGTGACCTTATGTCCAAGACCATCAAAACTTCCTTGAAATGCGGCAGTTGGTGTCCATGCCACATTCTGTAAATCAATGTCATTACCCAACACATACTTGACGGGGCTAAAAGTTGCTGAAACGGAACCAGCTAGAATCCCTTCCAGACCAGCCCTATCGCGAATAACTGTGTAATTACTACCGTTTAAATTAACTGTTGCAGATGATCCAAGATTTATTTTTCCAACAAACCCATCTGGGGTTAATTTCATATTCAATGAGCCGTTGTCGGTCGGGCGCACCAATGCATTAGGTGTGAAGTTGGTATTTGCGCCATAGTTCACAGCAAGGCTGTTGTTCACAGTGACCACATCGTTCACGTTCACATTACGCACAGCGGTCAGGTTCAAACCGCCCACAGTCACTGTTTTGTTCACATTAATGTCGCGGTGCGCTTGCAGGGTCAGCGTGTTGGTCGATGTTCCGGCGTTAATGGCATCATTCACAAAAATATCGCCATTGCCATCAGCCTTACCTGTACCGCAAGTGGTACCTGTGCAGCTCACTGAGCTGGCCAGGGTTTGAATGGTCACGCTGTTGTTTGCCAAGGCGGTGCCCAGTGCGGCGCCCGTAATATCGCCACCACTGGCTGCTATCGTAAAGTCGTGCGGGTCAATTAGCCACTGGCCGTTCTTACCTTGGGAAGATTGGGTGGTTATGTTCACACCATCTTGAATTTTTACATTCGCTGCACTGGTTTCAATAAAGCCGCCATCACCACCGTTGGGTGCGCTGGCATCCAGTGTGCCGGCCACGGTGGTGGTGCCCACTTCCATGTCGGCCAGTAAAATGATTTCACCCTTTTGATTGCCTGCCAAGGTGCGCGCACGGGTAACACCAGTGTGGTTAATAACACTGGCTGCAAGGTTGCCTGCTGCTTTGGCGGTCAGGTAAATTTGCCCACCATCGGCCACAATGCCGCCGCCTTGTTCAATCGCAGTGTTCAGCGCACCTTCGGTGACTTGAATTTTGACGGGGCCACCCAAATCGAGAGTTACTGTGTTGCCTGCTGCCAGGCCAACCGTGCCCTGCGGCGCGGTAATGGTGCCGGTGTTGATAATTTTCGCGGCGATTAGCGCAACCGTGCCGCCTGTAGCGGTGGTGATGCTGCCCTGGTTTTCTACAGTGCCTGTGCTGTTGCCGCTGAAGGTGTGCTTGCCCGCCATGAAGTCGGCTGTGCTGATGCTTTGTGTACTGGCCACAATGCCGCCCACATTCACTTGGGCCGTGGGGGTAAATAAAATACCGTTTTGGTTAACAAGGAATACTTGGCCATTTGCATTGATTGCACCTTGAATCACCGATACATCGCTACCCAACACGCGGTTCAATGCGATTGAACTGGCGCTGGGCTGGTTGAAATTCACCGTGTTGCCTTGGCCCACATTAAAGGTTTGCCAATCAATGGCTGCGCGATCGGTGGTTTGGTTAATGTTCAGCGCATTGCCATTTTGCACAATGCTGGCTTGCCCACCAACCACTTGCCCACCCGTGGGCAACTGTGCAAATGCAACGCTAGGTATTGCAATACTGGCAAACCCCGCAAAGGCACCCGCCACTGCTGCTGCACCCACTTTCGGGCGGCGCGTTTTACGTTGCTCGCTTTGTGTTTTACCACCGTTGCGCGCCACTTCCGAGGCCACTTGCCACAGGCCAAGAGATGCATTCCATACAACGCGGTAAATGTGGTTCAGCGAGCTATTCATGGTGTAGACCTGTAGAAAATTAGGAGGTATTTTCCGCAGCCTAACAAACCCGAATTGGTGAACATTACGAATGTTTACATTGAAGAAGCGTGTAAGGCGATTTCTGACACCTTAAAGAGGAAGTCTCAACTTTTTCTTCCAACCCACCACCCCAAGAGTCAATGTGGGTGCGGATTTAAGTTATTTTTATTATTTAACAATTGTTCACAATATTTTTTAAGCAGATTTTTTGACCCAATTTTTTTGGCTTTTTTGCACCTTTTTCAAGCGGTATCCACCCCTGTTTCTAACCGGCCCAAGGCCCACTTTCTGGTCCGGCTCACCTCAATTGCATGGGCACCGTAAGCCGGTAGCCCACGCCTCGGCTTGCCGCAATTAAATTGTCTACCTTCAGTTCGGCCTTGAATTTACTTCGCAGCCGACTAATCGAGGTCGCCAGGCTGGCTTTGGTCAAATCTTTGTCAGCCAGGGCATTTAGAACAAAATGCATTTGATCGAACTCCACTTCTTGGCCCGCAGACAGGGCCAAGACTTCCATCAACCTCAATTCGCCACGCGACAAGGTGCAATTGCGTCCATCGGGTGTGAACAGTCGCCCGCCAATGCGGTCCAGCGTAAAATACTGAGTCACTTCCACAGGCTTTACGCGCTTTGCGAGATTGTTGAGTACCGCGACCAATTCGTCGGTGTGGGCGGGCTTGGTCAAGTACACATCCGCTCCGGCTTTGTAGCCCATTACCCGGTCCGATGGGTGCACTCGGGCAGTGAGCAGCACAATGCCCATGCCGGGGTGGCTCGCGCGCAAACGCGCAGTGATGCTAAAGCCGTCCTCATGGGGCAGGTTCACATCCAGCAGCACCACATCGGGCGTGTTTTGAATCAGAAAACGATCAAGCAGTGCGCCAGACCCTACCGCATACGCAACCCAACCGGGGCGGTTCAGAAAGTCGAGCATTTCCTCTCGCAACTGTTCGTTGTCCTCAACCAGCAAAATCTGCAATTCGCTACTCACACTTTGTCACCATCCGTGGTTAAGAGGTGAGATCAAGCAGCACAACAAATGCCGAGCTTTTGGGTCTCACAAAGCGCGAACATAACACCCACGAATTCTTGAAGATTACGAAAGATTACAAAATAGGCCGAGGGACGATTGATGCCAAAAATTGGTGGTGACAACTCTAGTTTTCTTGAGCTATTTTAAAAAAGAGAATTCTGTAAAACGGTAAGGTTGTCAGTAAATGAAACACGAAGTACCGAAGGAACTGCTGTTCTTTCCAGACATTGGAAAGGTTGAAATCGTCCGTACAAAATCCAAGAAGCCACGAATCAACAGAAACCGAAACGGAGAAATTTGGGTGCTGGCCAATGAAGGCACCTCCATCTACGAAATTCGCTTGCAAGTAGAACAATTCGTTGAGGAGTTAAGCTTAAACAAGCCAGAGATCTGAATTGATCTGAATACCGCCAGACCCCTGACTGGCGGCATTCGTTGTCACTACACATGGATGAACCCAAAGTGCGACTGAGTCTTCACACCCAGTTGCGCGAGGCAAATCCTCACGGTGAGTTCATCAATCACCTGTGGTCCATAAAGCGAAGCACGCGGGTTGGATTTCTTTGTTCCCGCTTTATTGCCCTCGCCGCTGCCCTCCCCACTGATCCCTTCACTGCTCCCTTCACCACCTTTGTCAGCCACCTGATCCTTGGCCCCCATTTGATTGAGCACTGCCTGCACATGCTGGCTCACCACTTTATCGAGCAAGGACTGCAGCGCTCGAAGATCCCCGTCTTGCCTGGCTAGGATTGAGAGAGCCACCGGAGTAAGAATGGTTTGCAAGTATTGCTTTTTCAGCATGTTGCGAATGATCACTTCACGTTGTGATGGGTCGGGATAATCCACTGCGAACACATCAAAGCGCGAGAGCAAGGGGGCTGAAATCATGTTCAGGTCGTTCGATGTGGCGACGTAAATAACGCGTGATGCATCAAACTCCAAGCCGCCGAATTCATCTCGCATTTCTCTTGAGGTTTGTGGCTCCAACACATTGAGCAATGCACCTTCAATGGGGAACGGACCCCCCACGATCGCCTTGTCGATCTCATCAAGCAAAATCAAGGGTGATGCGGTCTCGCTTCTGGCCATTTCCGAGAAAATCAGACCTGCCTGTCCATTGCCCCATTTGCTGGAGATGCCCGTCAGAATGCCACCCATGGACGCACTGGCCACATTGAAGAACGCGTACCGCGTGTTCAGTGTTTTGGAGAGCTCCTTGGCAAAGGCAGTTTTGCCAGCACCTTTGGGGCCATCGAGCATCAAGGGTCTGAAGCGTCGTTCATCGGGATGTTTCAAGGGCCACAGTCGCAATTGATTGATCAGGTGATCAACCACGCGCTCAAAATTGGGGAAGTTAAAGCGAAGCTTGAGCAAACGTGCTTCAAGCTCATCACTGGGCTCAATGATTTGGCGATAGCCATTGTTTTTTGCAAAATGGGTGAACATGCGCCAAGCCCGAGGCATGCGTTCTGAATCCTCGCCCACCTCTTCTGCAAATTGAACTGCCGCTTTGGCGGTGAACACGCGAATCATGTTGGGCTCTGTCATGGCGTATTCCTCGCCATCATTCATGCACTGGTGAATGGCACGCACAAAGCTATCCAGATTCGAGGGTGCAGGAAAATCACTTGGTGATTTCAAAGGCAACGGTCTCGCGCCTGAGACACCTTGCCCCGGGTCATCCTCATTGTCATCATCTCCGTCTGCGATCGCTGCCCGGATCTCGGCCTCCTGCTGCAGTTCACGGAACTGGTCTGAAAGGGTGTATTCCTGAACAACAGGGAAGTTCTCAGGGTGGATCAGTTGGATCCTGAACTTTTCTCGCATGAGCCTGTGCATCACCTCATCAATCTGGCCAGACAGATCCAGGGGCACGAGGATTCGGTGATAGCCGCTTTGCGTGTAGTGGATAAAATCCTCATCAGGCACTTTGGGCTGAGGCTTTTGGTGACGCATAACATTGTTGGACATTCTAAATGGTCCGTCTGTGAAGTAGCCCATGGTTATTCTCCGCAAACAAAGTGCTGGGTCAGCAGCACACTGGGTTGGCCCAAATCAAAGGCACGCGCACTGGCACAATCGGCCTTGTGCAATACAAAGCTTTCTGGGGTTTTGCGCTTGCGTGCTCCAGCCTGGTCGTGCTGCTTTCTCACGGCGCAAATGGCATGTTCAAGGGCAAGCTCACGTTCGCTGGAATAACACCCCGAAACCGCACAGGCCACAGCAATCCACTTGAGCATGGTTTGCTCATGACCAAGCAACTCACAGTTC
>NZ_ABCT01000010.1 GCF_000170915.1 Limnobacter sp. MED105 | reverse complement strand
CGCGTGTGGTTGGGCTCGCGCCTGGTGCCATTCAACCGCATGCGCCACATTCTTTGGCAACAAATGGGGCGCACGCTGAACGCTGATGATTACAAAGGCATACAAATTAAGTAAGCCTTGTCATGTTTACACCACCAGGTAACCGCCATCTACATTGATGCAGGAGCCTGTGGTGTAGCTGGATGCCTCGGAGGCAAGGTACAACACTGTGCCTGCCATTTCACTGGGCTGTGCTACACGGTTCATGGGCACATGCTGCAGCAGTGCATTCCGAATGGCGTCGTTGTGCACAAGGGCCGAGGCGAACTTGGTGTCGGTTGCGCCGGGTAACAAGGCATTCACACGCACCTTCATGGGCGCACATTCTTTGGCAAACGCTTTGGTCATTGAAATAACCGCGGCCTTCGTGATGGAATAAATGCCTTGGTACAGGCCAGGGATTACGCCATTGACTGAGGCTACATTGATAATGCTGCCACCACCATTCTTGCCCATCAGTTTGCAGCCGTGGCTGCTCATGTAAAAGTAACCCCGAATGTTCACATCGCAGGTTTTTTGAAAGGCGGCCAGGTCGGTGTCGTAAATGGGCCCAAAGTGCGGGTTGGTCGCCCCATTGTTCACCAGAATATCCAGCTTTCCAAACTTCGATTCAATTTGTTGGTACAGCGCCTCAATTTGATCCATCTCGCCCAAATGGCAGGCCATGGGTACTGCTTTCAGGCCATCTGCTTGAAATTGCGCAGCAATTTGTTCACAAGCCTCTTGTTTTCTGCTGGAAATAATCACCGTGGCGCCCTTGGCTGCCAGCAATTCCGCGCAGGCCAGGCCAATTCCGCGGGTCGCGCCCGTGACCAAAGCCACCTTATCTTGTAAATTGAACAAATCAGTTGTTGTTTTCACATCGTCTCCTTACAGGCATTTTCTAATTGTTTTTCATCTGAAAAGGTAACATCGCATGGGTCCGGAATTTGAGCAAGACGGTAAGCATGTTTTTGTGTACGGATCACTCATGTATTTGCCGGTTTGGGGGCAGGTGGTGAAGGGCGTTTACCCCTGTTTGAATGCTGTGGCCAAAGGGTATCAGCGACATGCGGTGCCCGGTGAAACTTACCCAGCCATGGTGGCCGACCCGGGCGCGCAGGTGCAAGGTTTGGTGTGGCTGAACGTGTTGCCAGAGGATGTCAAGAATCTTGATGCTTTTGAGGGGCCTGAGTATGAGCGACGTGAAATCGAGGTAGTGCTTAATACCAGCGGAGAAACTTTGAAAGCCGAGACTTACATTTGGTTGAACCCGGGTGTGTTGACCGATGAACTGTGGAGCGTGAGTGGCTTCGAGGCTGAGGGTATGCAGGCTTTTTTGAACAAACACGTGGGCAACTGGAACAGTACCGGGCAAAGAAAGTAACAACAAGAAAGGAGACGACCCATGGGTTTTATCTTGGCACTGGATCAAGGCACCACCAGCTCGCGCGCCATTGTGTTCAATTCGCAGGCGCAAGTGGTGGCTAGTTCTCAGCAAGAGTTTGAACAAATTTTTCCGAAGGCGGGTTGGGTCGAGCACGGCCCCGAAGATATTTGGAACACGCAGTTGGCCTGTGCCCGAGGCGCGATCGAAAAGGCCGGGCTGAAGCCTGCGGATATCGCGGGTGTAGGCATTACCAACCAACGCGAGACCACCGTGGTGTGGAGTCGAAAAACCGGAAAGCCCGTGTACAACGCCATCGTCTGGCAAGACCGCCGCACGGCCGCGTATTGCGACAAGCTACGCGAACAGGGCAAGGCCGCCTTGATTCGCCGCAGCACCGGGCTTGAACTGGATTCTTATTTTTCAGCCACCAAAGTGAACTGGATTCTGAATAATGTGCCCGGTGCGCGTGCTCAGGCTGAAGCTGGCGAACTTGCTTTTGGAACGGTGGACAGTTGGTTGATGTGGAACCTGACGGGTGGGGCAGTTCATGCCACCGATGTCAGCAATGCATCGCGCAGCATGTTGCTGAATATCAAAACACTGAAGTGGGATTCCGAGTTGCTCCAGTTGTTTGACATACCGCCGAGCATGTTGCCGCAGGTGTGCGAATCCAGTGGTGAAATCGCCCATTGCGATCCAGCTGTGCTGGGTGCAGCCATTCCGATTGCCGGGGTTGCTGGGGATCAGCAAGCAGCCACGTTTGGGCAGACTGCTTTCAAACCTGGTGAGGCTAAAAATACATACGGCACGGGGTGCTTTATGTTGATGAATACGGGTAGTGAAGTGGTTGAAAGCCACAACAGGCTACTGACCACTGTGGGTTGGCAGGTGAATGGCCAAACAAGCTACATGCTGGAAGGCAGCGTGTTCATGGGTGGTGCTGTGGTGCAATGGTTGCGCGACGGTTTGGGCATTATTGAAAAGTCGGCCGATGTACAGGCACTGGCCGCCAGTGTGCCTAGCACCGACGGCGTGTGTTTGGTGCCCGCATTTGCGGGCCTTGGCGCACCTCATTGGGATCCGTATGCTCGAGGTACTTTGGTTGGAATGACACGTGGCACCACCAAGGCACATATTGCACGCGCAGCACTGGAAAGCATTGCCCTGCAAACGGTTGATTTGGTACAGGCCATGCAGCGCGATGGCGCAAAACCGCTCAGTGAACTGCGGGTAGACGGCGGTGCCTCGAATAACAATTTGCTGATGCAAATTCAGGCTGATTTATTGGGTGCGCCGGTGGTGCGCCCCACAGTGACCGAGACCACTGCTTTGGGCGCTGCTTATTTGGCAGGCCTTGCCGTGGGTATTTTTGATACGGAGGAAAGCCTGCTGGCGAACTGGAAAGTGGATGCACGGTTTGAACCCAAAATGAGTATTGATGAACGCGGCGCACTGCTTGATCGCTGGCACCGCGCGGTAGAACGTTCCAAAGGATGGGCAGATGCTTAGTCGTAGAAAGCACCTTGAGACACTGAAACTCAAGGCACAAGCGCAATATGAATGGGACGTAATTGTGATTGGCGGTGGTGCCACAGGCCTGGGCAGTGCAGTGGATGCGGCAAGCCGTGGCCTGAAGGTGCTGTTGCTCGAAGGGCACGACTTTGCAAAAGGCACCAGTTCCCGCGCTACCAAGCTGGCCCATGGCGGCGTGCGTTACCTGGCGCAAGGCAATTTCAGCCTGGTGAAAGAGGCCCTTGAAGAACGTGGCCGAATGTTGGTGAATGCGCCAAACCTGGTGAAGCCTTTGGCGTTTGTCATTCCCGTGCGCAATGTATTTCAGAAGCTGTTTTACTGGATCGGCTTGAAGATGTACGACATGCTGGCAGGCAAGCTGGGTGTTGGCCCCACCACCATGATGAAGAAAAATGAGGTGCTGCGCGCGGTACCCACAATTTCTCAGCAAAAATTGCATGGAGGAGTGCGCTATTTCGATGCGCAGTTTGATGATGCACGCCTGGCCATTGCCCTGATGAAAACCCTGCACAAACTAGGTGGCATGGCGATTAACTACATGCCAGTCAAAGGCTTCGAAAAGAATGCAGAGAAAATAAATGGTGTGCAGGCGCGTGATGAATTCAGCGGCGAGACTTTTACATTCAAAGCCAAAGCAGTGATCAATGCGACTGGGGTGTGGGTAGACGACATTCGCAAATTGGATTCGGCAGAGTCAAAACCCATGTTGAGCCCCAGCCAAGGCGTGCACGTGGTGGTTGACCAGCACTTTTACCCCGCGAAAGAAGCCTTGCTTGTGCCCAAAACAAGCGATGGGCGCGTGTTGTTTGTGGTGCCCTGGTTGGGAAAAACGCTGATCGGCACAACAGACACGCCCCGCAAAGATTCCCCTTGGGAACCGGATGCATTGCCCGAAGAAGTGGATTTTATTTTGCAAACCGCGGGACAATACTTGGCCAATGCGCCCACGCGCGCTGATGTGCGAAGTGTATTCGTGGGCTTGCGCCCCCTTGTGAGTGCGGGCGGAGAGAAACAGAACACCAAGAGCATTTCACGCGAGCACACGGTAATTACTGCACCCAGCGGATTGGTTACCATTACCGGCGGCAAGTGGACCACTTACCGCAGCATGGCTGAAGAAGTGGTTGATTTGGTGTGCGAGCAACACGGTTGGGCCAACAAGCCAACCAGAACCCGCTACCTGCGCCTGGAAGATGACCTGCCCATGCGCAAGCCCGGTTCAGCCATTCACGAAAATCTCGATTTGAATGAAGCAGAAATTGCACAGGCCGTACTTGAAGAAATGGCTGTGACCATTGAAGACGTATTGGCTCGTCGAAGCAGGGCGCTTTTTCTGGATAGCCAAGCGGCCTTGGCATGCATGAATGAGGTACGCTTTGTGTTGCAAAACGAGTTGCGTTACAGCGATGAGGAGCTTGACCGCCAAGAGGCGGAATTCCGCAGGCTGGTGGCCCAATACAGCCTGCATGCAGATTGTTAAAGTTTTTTGTAAAAAGAGCAGGCGTGCCCTTGCACAACGGTATTGTTTGGGGCATAATCTCGCTTCTTCACAGCGGCTGTAGCTCAGTTGGATAGAGTACTTGGCTACGAACCAAGGGGTCGTGGGTTCGAATCCTGCCAGCCGCACCAAATTAAAAAAACCCTCGCTCAAAAGGCGAGGGTTTTTTGTTTTATTTCCCCCGGTTTAATTCTCTTAATTTCGCGTCAAAATAAACTTTCGCAATACCGTGTATTTGTCATGCGAGTTGCGACTTGTGCGTAAAGAGGTTTAATTTGTATTAATTAATAATTGATGAATTGTTAACAATCGATAAAACCTTTTAAAAATCAGAAATTTAGATTGACCATGATTGTTGTCAGATGACAGTATCCGTTTGCGAGTTTGTAGCGGTTCACGGAACAGCGTGTGTTGAGAATCCCCTACAGAAGACTACAGAACAACGTAGGTGCTCCAACAGTTTCTATCCAACTTATACAAACAAGGTAAATCATGAAAATCGTTAAAAATTCTTTGGTCGCTGCAATCGCTCTGGTCACTTCTTCTGCTGCTTTTGCTCAGGCAACAACAACTGCCAATTTTTCAGTGTCGGCATCAGTTCTTGCTTTTTGCAAGGTCAGCGCAAACAACATCGTGATTGCGCCAATCACGGCTGGTGACACCACTGGCCCCAAGTCAAGCACTGGTGGCGTGAGTGTTAACTGTACCAATGCGACAACTTACACCTTGGGCGTTCTCGCCACACTGACTTTGGGTTTGGCTGGTGGCGGTTTTGATATTCCATCAACCCTGGCGATTGCTGCACCTAGTGGTACCGGCGCTGGTTTTGGTGCAGGCAAGGTTCAGTCACACACCGTGACAGCGACCATCCAGGAAGCTGCCTATGAAAATGCACGTGCTGGTAACTACTCAGCAACAACGACTGTGACATTGACTTATTAATAGATTCAGGCACATTGTGTTAATGCTTAGCATAGCCCCGGCCGAGCGCCGGGGTTTTGTTTTTTATTAATTACTCTCTGCCACAGGCCTATGAATATCTGGACAAAAATTTCTGCATTTATTCTGCTTTCAGTCGCCAATGTGGGTGCGCAGGCAGGCAACTTTACCGTGTCTTCGGTAAATATTTCCATGCCTTCGCGTCAGCCCACATACGCGTTGACAATTACCAATGAATCCGCCGATGAGCCGTTGTCCATGCAACTGGATGCGTATTTGTGGTCACAGAAAGACGGCCAGGAGGTGTATGAGGCCAGCAAAGACATCTTGATCAGCCCCAGAGTGTTCAACATTGCACCTGCGGCGTCCCAAATTGTTCGCATTGCACTTCGCAATCGCCAAGACTTTCCGGTTGAACAAACTTACCGATTGTTCGTGAAAGAAATTCCATCCGAAAAGCCACTTGAAGAGGGCGGAGTTCGTGTGGCTTTGCAAATGAACATTCCCGTGCATGTTGTGCCTGCCAAAGTGGACAGAAAGGCCCTGGAGTTCAAGTACATGAAACTGCCAGACGGAAGCCTGGCCTTGACCGCCCACAACCCCGGCAACGTGTATGTGAAGGCTGTTGAGGTGAAGATTACTGACATCGCCACAGGTTTGCCCGTGGAGTCAGCTCCGCCGGTCATCCAGGTGTTGTCGGGCGCGACCAAGGTTTACCCCTTGGCAGCGGCGGGTGCAAGCACGCTGCCCGGCAAAAATCTGAAAATTCAAGCAATAGGTGAAGGACTATTGATTGAGCAAACTGTGTCCTTCGACAATTGATTCGGCATTGGTGATCAATGCCTTATTTCCTGCTTGTGCTGTGCGCACTGTTGTTACCCGCTAAAACAGCGATTGGGCAGGAAATTCAGGTCAATACGTCGGCATTTCAAGAGCTGGTCGTACAGGTTCGAATTAACGGCACCGATCTGCCAGATCCTTCAGTTGTTTTATTTGGTGTCACCAACGATCTGTATGCACAAGAACAGGAACTTTCGGTGTGGCGAATCGACTCGAATGGTTTACCAACCATTGAGTATGGTGGCGCTGTCTACTACCGGATACCCATTGCAGAGGGCACCAGCTATGTGCTCGACGAGAAAAATCTGTTTCTGCAGTTCAATGCCGCAGCAGAACGTTTTATTGCACGTTCAATGAGCTACCAGTCAGCCAGCAATCAAGGTACTTTAACTTCAGGCTTTGGTGCTTTTTTCAACTACGATTTGTCCAGCACCACGATTGACAGTGAGAACTTCACTTCTGCATTTCTGGAACCTGCCGTGTTCACCCCGTACGGGGTCGGTTCAAGCAACTTTTTTGTGTCTCAGTCACCTACTCAGTCCGGGGCGATTCGTTTGAACTCGACTTGGGAAATGGATTTGCCGGATTCGGTGGCCTCGCTTCGTTTTGGGGATTCAATTTCGAAGTCTGCACCCTGGAGTATCAGCAACCGGATCGGCGGCGTTCAATACGCCACTAACTTTCGCACTCAACCCTACCTGACATCCAGCCCCTTAAGAGCCGCAACCGGCATAGCCACTGCACCTTCCACAGTTGAGGTGTTTGTGAATAACGTGCTTCAATCACGCCGGCAAGTGGCACCAGGCCCCTTCAACATTGACAACATACCTTCAAGCACCGGTGTGGGTGATGTGCGTGTGGTGATTCGCGATGCATCGGGTCGTGAGCAAATTTTGACTCAGTCGTTCTATCAAAGCCCAGGTTTGTTGCGTAACGGTCAGCACGACTTTTCATATGAAGTAGGTCAGCTTCGGCGCAACTTTGGTCGTGAAGGCAACGACTATGGAGACTCGCTGATCAGCGCCACGCATCGTTATGGTTTCACTGATGATTTCACGGCTGGCTTTCATGCCGAGTCCAGCGCAAGCAGCCGCCTGGCTGGCGGTGGCATTGTGCAGGCCATTGCAGGTTTAGGCGCGGTTAACTTCGACTTGGCAGGTAGCCAGTCGGATCAAGGTTCTGGAAGCTTGACTGTTGTTGGGTTTGAGCGGCAGGCGCGTACTTCCGCGATTGGTGTTCAGTATCAGCAAGCGTCAGACAACTTTCGCCTGATTTCTGAATTCGGTCCTCAGCGCACCACCTCACATGCCCTGAATTCCCGGTTTTCTTATGGCTTTGGTGAATACGGTGCAGTGTCTTTTACCTATTCATCGTCCGAGTTCGCAGGCATTCCAAACGAAACATTTTCGACCGCTTATTTTTTGCAGTTGTTCGGCAAATTGTCAGTGAGTTTGTCTTACACCCAATCGTTGCTGGCCGATGGTCAACGCTCTTTTTTCTTGAGTGCTTTTATGCCTTTGGATCAAACGCGATCCACTGCGTACCAGGTCAGCAAATCGGGCAACGACAAACTGTTTGCAAGTGCACAGTTTCGTAAAAGCCTGCCCTTGGGCTTGGGCACAGGATATGGCCTGGAGGCTGGCTTGAACAACACTTACCGGGCTGAAGTGGCGCGGAATTTCAACTACTCCACGGTCACTGCCTCGGCCAGCTCGCAGCAAGGGCAGAGCAGCCAAAGTGTGGGTGCATCAGGCAGTGCGGTATTCATGGATGGTGGTGTTTACCTCTCTCGACGCCTGAACGACAGTTTCGGTGTGGTGCGGGTTAAAGGCTTCGAGGGTGTGACGGTATTCGCTGAGAATCAGGCGGTGGGGCGAACCAATTCATCTGGGGCCCTGGTGGTGCCCAATCTAAGATCTTATGAGGACAACCGAATTTCAATTGAACAAGCCGATTTGCCATTTGAAGTGGAAATTGGCGCGACTGAACTGGTGGGGGTTCCATATTACCGAAGTGGTGTCGTACTCGATTTTCCTGTACGGCTTGTGCGTTCGGTGACCTTTGTTCTGAAGGATGCTGAGGGGAATGATGTGCCCTCAGGCGCGCCAATTTTCAAGCGCAATGGGGTTCACATTAATTTGGTGGTGGGCACTGAAGGTTTGGTTTATTTGGCAGATGCACCTGATGCAGCTGCCTATACCGCGAAATGGAAGGGCGGTGAATGTCATTTTGAATTTGATTTGAACAAGAGTGCGCCTGAGGGCGGCTCGCCAATTGATCTGGGAACATTGAAATGCCGGACCGTTCATTGAACATATTTTTTTCAGTGCTCCTGGCTTTGGCCGGGCTCGGATTGTTGGGTGGCAAGGCCTACGCAGGTGACGTTAGCTCATGCTCAGTGGGAGGTGGCACCTTGGCATTTGGGAATTATCAACCTTCCAATGGCAACCGAACCACCGTGGGCAGTGTGCAAATGAGTTGCACCTGCAGGGGACTTAACGCCACAACAGTTTCTGGCAGCACTTTTGTCGCCCTGTCTGATTCAACCAGCAATGCTAACCGGCTGTTACAAAACCTCGGGAGCGCGCTGACTTATGGCGTGTATTCCGATGCGAACTACAGCAATGTGTACCCCAGTGTGGCGGGCTCTGCTGTTTTCTCGTTCACAGGAAATTGTCCTTTGGGCTTGGGCAATTCACAGAAACCACTTTCATTTTCTACGCCGCCCACTTTTACGCTGTACGGGCGAATTCTGGATGTGGGCAGCAATTTGAATACAAATGCTGGTTTGTACTCCGGCACATTAACCTTAACGATCAGTTACTGACATGGGTGCGAAGAGAACTATGCGCTTAATCCACAAAGCATCCGCCCTGGTTGGCTTGTTGTTGGCCATGACAGCCATGCATGCGAATGCGGTAACGATTTTTGCGAATCCACGTGTTTCAGTGGAAATAGGTGCAACAACCACTGCGTCTGCGGTCACGCAGCCGGCGATTGTTACGATCGTGAAATCGTCCAGTGGTATTGCGGTCAACTATACGTCGACCATTGTGGGTGGTTGCCAGGGTGCTACCGCTGAGGGCTGTTTTTCAATCAGAACCAACACCACTCCCATTGTTTCTGTTCCATTGAATTTTGTCAGCAACAGGCTCAGCATGTTGAAGGGCAGCAAAATTCACTACCTGGATGATCAGGTCAACAGCATTTCGGTGAGCTTGTTTCAAGACAGCACGCAAATTGGAAAATCAATCAGCCTGACGCCTGGTGGCGCCGGTGTTATCACCTTCAATATGGACGATGTTGATCAACTGCTCACACGCGAGTTCAGGATCGTTTATCAACTCGACCTTAAAACCCAACCGGAAGACGGAACTTACACCGGGATCTGGCCCATCGTTCTTGGCACGGTCAGTTTGATTAACCCCTAAAAATAGAATCACGATTACGATTCTCTGCGGTACACTTTAAAAAAATACAACGCAGAGGAGACGGAAACGATGTTGAAGCCAGGTCTGATGATGAAGCAGGAAATGCTGCTTTCTTCAATTTTGGTGCATGCCGAACGATTTTACGGTGGGCAAGAAGTGGTGAGCCGCAGGGTGGAAGGTGACCTTCACCGAATCACCTTCAAAGCGATGGCGGCGCGTGCCAGGCAACTTGCCAATGCACTGAATGGCTTGAATATTCAGCAGGGCGAGAACATTGGTACGATTGCCTGGAATAGTCACCGCCACATTGAAATTTATTATGCTGTGGCGGGCATGGGTGCAGTGACTCACACGTTGAATCCCCGTTACACACCGCAGCAGTTGATCTACATTATCAACCACGCACAAGACACCACCATTTTTTTCGACCTGACCTTTGCGCCTCTGATCAAGGCGATTGCACCGCATTGCCCCAGCGTTAAAAACTGGATTTTGTTGATCGACGAAGACAAGATGCCTGCAGAGCCACCCGTGGCCGGTTTGTTGAATTACGAAGCCTTGCTCAAGGTGCAGAACGATGAGTACGTGTGGCCCGAGTTTGATGAGAACTCCGCTTGTACCCTGTGTTACACCTCGGGCACCACTGGCAACCCCAAAGGGATTTTGTATTCACACCGCTCAACCATGTTGCACGCCATGATGTCCAATTGCGCAGATGCCATTGCGCTGACCCGAAAAGACACTGTGTTGCCTGTTGTACCCATGTTCCATGTGAATGCCTGGGGTTTGCCTTATGCCGCATTGATGACGGGTTGCAAGCTGGTCATGCCCGGCCCGCAGCTGGATGGCCCGTCCATCTACAATTTGCTGGAAGGCGAAAAGGTGACAGTGGCAGCTGGTGTGCCCACCATTTGGCTAGGTTTGATCAATCACATGAAACAAAACGGGCTCACGTTTAGCACCTTGAAACGCTCGCTGGTGGGTGGTTCGGCCGTGCCTGTCAGTTTGATCAAAGAGTTTGACGAAATGGGCGTGGAGTTGATGCAGGGTTGGGGCAGTACCGAAATGTCGCCCTTGGGTACTGTGTCCAAATTGAGTGGTGATGAGCGCAGTTTGCCCAAACAGGAACAATACGAAATTGTGGCCAAGCAAGGACGCACCATTTTTGGTGTAGACATGAAATTGCTCGCAGAAGATGGCACTGAATTGCCGTGGGATTTTGAACAGAGCGGCGAGTTGCATGTGCGTGGTCATTGGGTATTGCACGAGTACTACGGGGGTGATGGCGCCAAGGCCTTCAGCCACGATGCCACCGGCAAACGCTGGTTTGCAACTGGGGACGTTGCCCGCATGGCACCCGATGGTTTGATGCAAATTACCGATCGAACCAAAGATGTGATCAAGTCGGGCGGGGAGTGGATTAGTTCAATTGATCTTGAAAACATTGCCATGTCGCACCCGGCGGTACTGCAGTCTGCAGTGATTGCGATTCCTCATGAAAAATGGAATGAGCGCCCATTGCTGATTGTTGTAAAACGCCCTGGTACGGATGTCAGCAAACAGGACATTCTGAATTTTTATGAAGGGCGAATTACCAAAATGCACATCCCAGACGATGTCGAGTTTGTGGATACCATGCCTATTGGTGCAACAGGCAAAGTGCAGAAGTCTGAGCTTCGAGAGAAGTTCAAGGGCTTGCGATTTGTATAAGTGCGACAGAAGGTATAAGGAAAGTTAAATTGTAAAATATAGACTATTTAATGGTTTAACTTTTCTGTCATTGCTTTATCCTTGCCCTTGAATATTCAAGATAGGGCGGTTCAAGCATGTTGCGTATGTTTTTCTCTGTGTGTTTGGTGATGACCGGAATGCTGGCTCAGCCCCAGCAGGCGCAAGCACAGCAAGTGGTCTACCGGTTTTCGCCAGTGAACCAATGGGATATTCCCAAAACAGCGGCTTACTGGAATCCGATTATTCAGTACATCAGCCAGCAAAGTGGTGTTCAGCTCGAACTGAAAATCGGCAGAACTTCTGCCGATACCACAGCTTATGTGTTGGCACAGGAAGTCGAGTTCGTATTTTCCAATCACCTGTTCAGCCCAGAACGTGACAAGTTGGGTTGGAAGGTGTTCGGGCGACGGACTGGGCCAGCTTTGCAAGGACAAATTGCGGTGCTGGATAACTCTCCGATTCGCACACTTGAAGAACTGAACAAAGAGGATATGGTCTTTGCTGGTCCCGAGGCATTTGTGGGCTACCGAGTGCCACAGGCTGAATTGTTGAATCGAGGTGTTGACGTAAACGCGGTATTTGCGGGAAATCAGAATGCTGCATTTGCTCAGTTGTTGGCAGGCAAAGCAAAAGCGGTGGGTAGTAATTCAGCGTTGATCGACGGTTTCACAGAGAAGCAGGGCATCAAGTTCAGGGTGCTTTGGACTTCCGAGTCCTACCTGGATCTGGCCTTGATGGCCTCCAGCAAGGTAAGCACCAAGGATGTACGCGCTGTCGCCAACGCTTTTATCATGATGCACAAAAGCAAAGCCGGTGCATTGATTCTGAAGCAGGCCTCCGAGTCGGTGGGCATGGATGCGAACAGCCACTTCTTGCAGGCCACTGACAAAGATTACGAGAGTTATCGCCGTTTTTATGCCACAGCGCCCATGGCGGTACGTTAATGCCAGTCTGTTTATTGCCATGATGCCAATTCGTTTGTTGCCGTCGTCCCTGATTGGTCGCGTGTTCTTGTTGTACACGGTGGCTTTGCTCTTGTTCGTTTCCATCAGCTTTGTGGCATTTTCTCGTTTTCAGTACCACAGTACATTGGAGGAAGCGCAAGACTCGGCCAACATGATGATTGAAGTGGTTGCTCAAACCGTGTCAGACAGTGCGGTGATCGGCGATTACGATACTATTCAGCGCACTTTGAACAAGGCAATCGCAGGTTCCCGTTTTTCCTCTGCCAAATTCATCGATTTGTCTGGAGGAATGATTCGAAGCGAGAACTCTGGCATTTCAAAAAGTACAGCCCCGACCTGGTTGCGAAATAAAGTAGCCGAGCAACTTTACGATGTAAACCGGGCCATCAACGCCGGTGGTTTGGACTACGGCGTGTTGCGCTTCACCTTTGCGGTCGATGCGATTGCCGAAGGTTTTTGGGGTTTGATTCGTGTGGCCATGCTCAGCGCCGTAGGCGGTTTGGTTGGTGGCATGCTGATTATCTGGTTTCCATTGAAACGCTGGCTGGGGGCGCTTGAACGTGTGGAAACATTTGACGCAGCGCCGTCCTGTGTAGAGGGCGATGAATCTGAATTATTGATTGAAAATTTACCGACCGAGTTTCGACCCGCTTTCGAGAAATTGAAGCGGACCACAGAACACCTGGACGGTGAGTCCAGAGCCAAAGAAGTCGCGGAAAGCGCTAATCGCGCAAAAAGCGAATTTCTGGCCAATATGAGTCATGAAATTCGAACTCCCCTAAATGGCATTATCGGTATGACTGAGCTTGCCCTGGAAACCAAACTGACCAAGGTTCAACGAGAGTTTTTACAGGTTGCAAACGACTCAGCCAACACCTTGTTGCTGATCGTGAACGAAATTCTGGACTTCTCGAAAATTGAAGCAGGCATGATGACCATCGACACTGTGGTGTTCGATCCGAAACGAATATTCGAGCAGGCACTTGGCCCCATGATTCCACGGGCCAAATCCAAATGCCTGGAGTTGCAATGCACTTTCTCGGAGGGGTTCCCAAAAGAATTTGTAGGCGACCCGGTACGCCTTTTGCAAATCATCAACAACATGGTGGGCAATGCGATCAAATTCACAGAGCGCGGTGGCGTGTACCTACACGTGCAGGCAGGCAAAGACCTGCAGGGCATTCAATTGCTGAAATGCTCGATTCGCGACACCGGTATCGGTGTGCCGTTTGAGAAGGTCAGCTCAATATTCAAACCGTTTGAACAGGCTGATTCGTCGATTACCCGAAACTTCGGGGGCACGGGTCTGGGGCTGACCATTACCCGAAGATTGGTGGAGTTGATGCGTGGCGAGGTTTGGCTAGAGAGTCAGGTGGGTGTGGGCAGCACTTTCCATTTCTCTCTGCCAGAAATGCGTTAACGGATAGCAATTAGCGACCCGTCTTGGGGCCCCACAATTCCTCAAGGCGTTTGTCCCGCCCACAGCCATTGCGATAGTAACCGTAGCGAATCGGATTCTTCGTGTAGTAATCCTGGTGGTATTCCTCGGCCGGGTAAAACTTCACCACGGGCGCCACTTCGGTGTAAATGGTTCTGAATTTCCCACTGGCTTGCAGTTTGGCTTTGCTGGCTTCCGCAATTTTCTTTTGTTCCTCGTTCAGGTAGTAAAACCCGCTTCGGTATTGCGTGCCTGCGTCGCAGAACTGGCGGTTCTTCACGGTCGGGTCGATTGTTTTCCAGAAGTATTCCACCAATTGGCTGTAGCTGACTTTCGTGTCGTCGTAAGTCACTTCAACCACCTCGGTGTGATCTGTACGGCCTGCACTCACCACCTTGTAATCCGGGTCTTTGTACTGCCCGCCTGCGTAGCCTGAAATTGTTTTCAACACGCCAGGCACTTTGTCAAAGTCAGCTTCGGTGCACCAAAAGCAGCCGCCGCCAAACACCGCAGTTTTTGTTTCAGCTTGTGCGCCTGTTGCAGCAAGCAAGCCCAAGGCTACGGCCAAGGTTGTTTTGAGTTTCATGTATGTCATTTTTTTACGCCTTGCGCACTGCAGGTAATGTTTGACCTTCGGGAACGAACGCCAGCGCCAGGCCGTTGTTGCAATAGCGTTTGCCGGTTGGGGCAGGGCCGTCGTCGAACACATGGCCTTGGTGGCCGCCACAATTGCTGCAGTGGTATTCCGTGCGCGGCAAAATCAGTTTGTAATCGGTTTTGGTATTCAGTGCGCCTTTGTTGGCATCAAAAAAACTGGGCCAACCAGTGCCACTGTCGTATTTGTATTGGGAAGGGAACAGCGGCAGGTTACAGGCTGCACACACATAGGTGCCCTTGCGTTTCTCGTCATTCAAGGGGCTGGAGAACGGGCGCTCGGTGGCCTCTTTGAACAGCACGTTGTACTGGTCTTTCTTGATGATTTTCAGCCATTCGGCTTCAGATTTATTCAGCTTGTTCATGCTGGCAATTGAACTCATGGGTTTTGTGAAAAACAGACCTGCGCCGATGGCGGCCAAACCTGCGATGACTGTACGACGTTGCATGGTGGTATTTCCTTCTTTTAAATCACTCAATCAATATTCAACTGCACTGGCCTAGGGCCCTTGGTGCATTCAATGCCTGAAGAACGGTATTGGATTCATTGTTTTCAACAATCACGCCAAGCCCCACATTGTTTTGGTTCCAGTCGGCTGGCAGGGTGTGCTTGAACACCTGAACCTTCGCGGTGGGTGACACTTTTTTCGCTTCACTCAAATGCCGCACCACCCGGTCGTGTTTCAATAATTCGCCCCGGTTTTCTCCGGCCTTCACCTGTTGGCTCAAGTTGTCTTCATAGAAGGCAACAAACACGCGCCCTCCAGAATAACGTTCATCCAGCCATTCGGTTTTAACTTTCACTTCGACCTGATTGGCGGCCTTTCGTTCCAGCGACACTTGCAGGCCCACGGGTGCCTTGTCTTGTTGCATGGCAGCCAGTCGCTGAGGAATCAGCCCGGCCTGGCCCCAACGACGAACCTCTCGGTTGGAAAACACATACTGCGGTGTGTAAATTTGACTGACATTGCCAGCCCGTTTGTGGCCATATTGCCGTTCGGTGAATTGCTTTTTCGAGTAGGGGTCTTCCCAGCCGATGTAATTCCAGTAGTCCACATGAAATGAAAGCGCCAGGATATTGTTTGCCCGCTCCGGTGTGGTCAGCTGGCTGCTTAGCCAACGGTCAGCAGGTGGGCAGCTGCTACAGCCTTCCGACGTGTAAAGCTCGGCGACGATCATGCGCTCAACGGGGCTCGTCCAATTGCAACTGCCTTGCTGGGCCAAAGCAGGTGAACTGCCCAGGCCGAGGAGGGCCAAAGCACCTGTGCCTGCCATGAAGTTCAAGCGACTTGTCATACAACCCTCCGCATGCTGCGTTTTGTTCAGGAGGGTATTCGCCGGATTTCCCGGAAAGGTTACATCGCAGTGCTTATCAAATTCTGCGTTGGTTAACAAGTGTGGCAAGTCCTGTGACTACTCTGACTAAGTGACCCGCGGGTAATTTACTTGCCCTGTTAGAGTTAAATGGCCTCGAAAACCAAGTGTCGGGGCGACTTCCATAAAAACAGGAGATTGGGATGAAATTAAAAGCCTTGCTTGCGTCAGCCTTGCTGACCACTACTTTTGCCGTGCATGCACAAGACAAACCCGTGGTGCAATTCATTGCCACCGGCGGCACCATTGCCATGAAAATTGACCCGGTGAAAAATGCGCCCGTGCCAGCCATTTCAGGTGAAGATTTGTTGGCCACGGTGCCGGATGTGGGCAAGTACGCCAACATTCAGGTCAAGAGTTTGTCGAATGTGCCATCCGATTACATGGACCCGCCACGTTGGGTGCAGTTGACCAAGGAAGTGAATGCAGCTTTGGCTCGTCCTGAAGTGGCCGGTGTGATTGTTTCCCACGGCACGGATACGCTGGAAGAAACCGCATTTTGGCTGGACCTGACTGTGCGTTCTGAAAAGCCCGTGGTGTTGATTGGTGCCCAGCGCAACGCCTCTTCGTCTGATTTTGACGGCCCCCGTAACCTGCTGAATGCCGTGCGAATTGCGGTGGATGAACAGTCCAGGAACAAGGGCGTGATGCTGGCCATGAACAACCAGATCAATGCTGCGCGTTATGTGACCAAAACCCATACGCAGAACGTTGAAACCTTCCAGAGCGGTGCATTTGGATTGATTGGTGAGGTGTACCCGGACCGTGTCATGTATGCCACGACACCGCTGCGTCGCCAAACATTCCAGTTGGTCGATGGCCCCATGCCTGAGGTGGAAATTGTTGCCATGTATGGCGGTGCAACAGGCGCCGCTTTGCGCAATGCCGTTGACCGTGGCGTGAAGGGTATTGTTGTTCAGGCTTTGGGTATGGGCAATATGAATATCCCCATGTTTGAGGCAGTGCAGTACGCCTTGTCGAAAAACGTGCCTGTGGTCATTTCAACGCGCGTGCACCAGGGTCGGGTGATGGCCAACTATGGCTTTGTGGGTGGCGGTAAAACTACGTTCGATGCAGGTGCTGTCATGGCCGATGATTTGTCACCCCAAAAAGCACGCATCTTGCTGATGTTGGCTTTGCAATCGGGGATCAACAAAAAGGCCGACTTGCAGCCTTTGTTTGACCGATAAGTTTGAGCAGTTAGTTCAAGCGATGTGGGCCACTGGAAAAGTCATCTGAAACTGGGTGATTTCAAGTGCAGTGACCACATCCTTGATGTCCAGATCCGGAAAGGCATCGCCCAGGTTTTGTAGCACATGCACATTGGCAAACCGGGCCTTGCCTTTCGCGCTTGGGCTGTATAAAAACTCCTGACCTTGCCAGCGTTGACCCAAGGTTTTCATGAAACCGGGCACCAGGCTGGTGTGAATTGGGAAGGAAAAACCCTTGCCGCGGTAGGCCAGTTCAAACTGGGCAATACCGTCGTGGTGCAGGTTGATTTCCTGCACCCCCTCCGGACCCTGTGCAACATCGATGCTGCACAGGTTTTTCGGAATGCCCCAATTGATTCGACCATTTTTAACGCTGCTCGCGCTGCTCACCACAATATTGCTGATGGTTGGCAGGCGTTTGTTGCCAAGCTTTTCACTGAACTGTGCGGTGCCTGGAATGTAGAGCAATTCCTTGTAGGGCCCGACGTTGGAATGGGTGTAATCCACGAACATCAACACACTCAAAGGTGTTTTCAGCGTGTCGCGAATGTCCAGCGGAATGCGTTTGTCAGCAATCAGCTTTTCAGCCTTGCTGCGCATGAGCACAATCAATCCTTTGCCGGTCAAGGTCCAGGGTGCAGGTACTTCTTCAAGGCCTGCAAACTCGTCAATGATTGAATCAACTGAATTCAAGCTTTAGCCCATTTTGAAAATGTTCATCTTGTGGCCTTCCGGTGTGCGGAAGTAGGCCGCGTAAAAGCCGGGCATGCGTTCGCCGGGTGCGCCTTCACAGGTGCAGCCGTGCTCTTTGCAATGGGCATAGAAAGCGTCGACCTGTGCGCGGTCTTTGGCAGCAATCGCAACCATGGTGCCGTTGCCTACACTGGCAGCTTGGCCGTTGGCAGGTTTCATGATGCCCAAGAATGGCTCGGCCAGGCTGGTGCCCCAGAAAATGCCGTGCGGCAAATCCAGCACGCGCTTGGCGCCTAAGGGTGCCAGCAGCTTGTCAAAATATTCACCGCTTTTTGGCAGGTCATTGGTGCCGAGTGTTACATATCCAATCATCGTACTTCTCCGTGGATTGTTTGGTTTTTTACTTTGTTCAGGTTCTTGCAGGCAAAAATTGCCCAAAGCCCATTTCTTTGCCGAGTTCGGGCACTACGGCCTCGTTCTCAACTGCTATCTTGCCATTAATCAGCACATGTTTTACAACGCCCGGGTTTCTGTTCACCAATCGTTGCAAGCCAAAATTCTCCATCTCGCCCCAGCTCACCTGCTCAAGGTTCTGATTCAGCGCATCCGGGTTCAGCACCACCACATCAGCTCGGTCACCCACGCGAATCTTGCCGGCTTCAATGCCGAGCCAGTCGGCCTGCTCGCCGGTTAAGCGCCACACTGCATGTTCCATGCTCATGATGGGTTGGTGCTCGTCGATGGTTTCCTGGATCAGTTTCAGAAAGCGCAAGGGCAGGTTGTAGAACGCCATGTTGCGAATGTGCGCGCCTGCGTCGCTGAAAGTGATCAGTGTATTTTTGTCTTGCACCAGTTCGCGAATTACCTCGCGCTTGTGATTGCCCACGGTGGTGTACCAGCGCAACTGGCGCCCAAACTGCACCACCAGGTCCAGAAACAAATCGACCACATGCACTTTGCGTGCGCGGGCCACTTCATCAAAGTTTTTGCCCACCAAATTGGCATCGGGGCATTCCAGAATAATGGCATCACCGAAATCACGCTGCCAAACACGCGGGCTGAGTTTCTGGCCATAAAACTTGCGGAACTGGCGGCGGTAATCTTCGTTTTGAAGCAGGCTGTTGCGTTCAATTTGCGTGCGCAAATCCAGTGCCATTTCGCCGGCACCAAATTCTTCAAAAAACACCACATCAATGCCATCTGCATACACCGTGAACGGCGTGGGCAGCAACTGCCAGCGGAATGCACCGCCTAGCCAATTCACCACCTTGCTTGAAATTTGCGCCATGGGCCGAACGGTTTTGTTGCCTTTCAAGTCGATGAGCGCAATCAGCGTGGTTTTCAGGGGTTTGCGAATCCAGCCCAGTGTTTCAATCAGATACTCGAAAATTTGCAGCGGGTTGGCTGCGTTCGGTGCGCCCTGGTGCACGCGGCGGTACTTGCGCAAAATCTTGTTCAAGCGGCGAAGCTCGCTCCAGCGGGCATAGGTGCTGGGCAGGCTTTTTGACCAGGCGCGGTCGCCGTCTATTTTGTCCCATTTCAGGCACATGGTTGAAAGGCCCAGGAAACCAGCGTCCAGCGCTTCGGTCAACGTGGCTTCCATTTTCTGCATTTGGGCTTCTGTGGGCTTGATTTTGCGGTCGGTTGAGTCCAGCAAACCCATGGTGCCCACGCGCAAATCGCTGTGGCCCAAAAATGAAATCAGGTTCGGGCCCAGCGGTTGTTTTTGCACAAACTCAACCCACTGGCGCGGCGTGCTCCAGGTTTTTTTCTCTTGAAGAATCGGGAGCACTTTTTCACGGGGCACGGTTTCCACGCGCGTGAAAATGTCCGAAGCATCTTCGGCTTCGCTGCAAATCATGCTGAGTGAGCAACTGCCCACCAGTACTGTGGTTACGCCATGACGAACCGATTCAGACAGGCTGGGGGCCACGATCATTTCGGCGTCGTAGTGGGTGTGGGTGTCCAGAAAACCGGGGGTGACCCAATGGCCGGTCGCATCAATAATTCGCGGGTTGCCCTCGAATTGAAGCGCTGTTTCGCTGACTGCGGCGATACGGCCGTCTTTGATACCGATGTGTCGAATGGCCGAAGGGCCACCTGTGCCATCAAAATACCGTCCACCCTTGATGACCACGTCGAAGGTTGATGCTGACATTTTTGTCTCCAATTCTCATTTTTTTCAAATGTAACAAGAAATCTTGTCGAATTGGGAAAAAGTTTTATCGGCGACCGTAAATCACTTCTTTGCTGCCAGCGGGCAGGCTGATGAAATCGCCGTCTTCCCCAATGCGGAAGGGCCCTTGGAATACATCGGGCGCCTTGCCCAGAAAGATTTCCTTCAGGGGTGGCAAGGGCAATGGCGGCACAATGTGGCTCAGCACGACATGGCCAACCTCGGCTTCCTGCGCCAGCACAGCTACATCCAGTGGGCTTGCATGGTAGTTGGGAATGTCGGAGAAGATTTTGGCGAGCTTGCTTCGCTGGTTTTTGATGGCAGTGTCTTGCAAACGGGCCACCAGTTCGGGGCTTAGTGCTTCATGTACCAACAGGTCAGCCTTGCGGGCCGCGTTTTTCACTTGTTCGTCACTGGTGGTGTCGCCACTAAGAACCACGGTTCGGCCTTTGTAGGCAATTCGATAACCCACCGCCGGGTTAATGGGTTGGTGGTTCACCGCAAAGGCTTCAATCAGCAAATCAGGCTGTTGAAGCACGGTGGTGGTACTGCCTTTTTGTACCGTGAACTCATTCACGTCGGCACCGGCCAGTTCAGGGGGCATGGTTGCAGCGCCGTGGTGTGCCGTGCGGTAGCCATTGTCGGCTTCGTAGGCCATCTTGAAGCCATTCAATACATTGGACACGCCGGTGGGGCCATGTACGGTCAATCGTTGCCCTTCAGTGTGCTGCGCCCAGCGGGTCATTAGCACTTCGCCAAGGCCGTCAATGTGGTCGGAATGAAGGTGGGTGATGAACACACCTTTGAGCTGGCCTGTTGAAAAATTCATGTTGGCAATCTGTTTGGCGGCGGCGCTGCCAGCATCGAACAAAAACATGTCTTTGCCTGCAATCACCAAGGTGCAAGGGGCTGCGCGCTGTGGGTCGGGGAAGGGTGAGCCAGTGCCGCACAAACCCACATGCAAACCATCGCTTAAACCATCCAGCGGGTTCTTCATGCGTTCTGTGGCTACTTTTTCAACCAGTGTCAGGGCAATATTGCTGCGTTGAACATAGGCGATGGATGCACCAACAGCCATCAAGGCAAGGGATGCAATCAGCAGTTTTTTGATCATGGCGTAGAACCTTGTAATTTGCCTTCAACCCAAATGGGCGAACTCCAGGCGCGTTCCTGTTGGGTAATGAATCGGAAGTCACCGCGGAAATTCCCAGGCTCACCCTCAATGCGACAACAACCTTCGTAACCGGCAAAACCACTTTGCGCGGAGAACAATCCGTTGCCTGGTTGCAGTGCTTCGCATTGCACACCTTTGGCTGTACACATTTTCGTGGTCCAGCGACATGAGTTGTTTTCCAGTGCGCGGGCGTAATAACTGGCACCAGTGCTCGCGTTGTATTGGGTGTCATGAAACACCGCACACATTTGCTCAGGGCCTTGCTGCTGAATGCTGCAATCAGAATTGGGCTGTGGTGCGTTGGAATTTTCGGCCAGCTTTAAAACCTGTTGTTTCAAGTCGCCTTTTGAATCAGCCCAGGTTTTGATCAACTCCAGCCGCTGCAGGGGCACGCCTGCTTCTTCACCGCCGGGGTCTTGAATGGCATAGGCCACAATGTAGGGGCCGCTACCTTGGACATTGAGCGTGCCCCCCATGGGAACGCCGTCTACCAAACCTTCTTCAATCGGGCTTGCACCCGAGGCCAGCTGTTCACAAATATTGGTGGGGAAGGGCCTGCTGGATGCGAGCGTGCGGATGCGCATGCGCGAGCCCGAGGTGGCAAATGTTTCGCGCCGCTTCAAGGCAGCAAAAATTTCCTTGCGCGTATTTTCACGGGCCCACACACCGGCCAAGCCGCCAGGCGTGAAATTCGAGGCCACCGGGTTGAATACGCGCTCTTCGCAGTTGTTGGGGTCTGCCGCTGATTCGGTGCTGAATGGCAATTTGAAACCAGTGATGGAATCCGTGGGCAATGGTCGCTGTTTGCATTCCCAGTTGCCCAAGGCTTCGTTGGGTTCGTCGTCCAGTACACCGCCGTGGCCAGAATTTTTGGCAAATTTTGTTTTGTCTGTGTTGCCTGCAATGCCGTTGTGCGTGTCGCTTGAGCCAATGAAACCGTATTGATAAGGGTTCACGCCCAGTTTGCGTTGAATGGCACTGCCTTCAGGTAGCACATTGCGTGCGTAATCCAATGGAGTTGTGCAGTCGGCCGGAGTTGAACCACCAATATCACTGCCTGTACATTCGCTGGCAGCATGAATGCTTTTTCCGGTGCCTTGCAGGCGGTTAACCTGGCAAAACAAGGGGTCATTGGGTTTGCCCTTGCAAACCTTGGCGCATTCGGCAGGGTCATCTGAATTGCCTTTGCACAGGGTTTTCCATTCTTCAAAGCCGCAGCCCGATTCCTCGCCGCCGGTTAAGCCTTTGTTGAATCCGGTGATGCATTCACTGGCGCCTTTGTGTTGAACAATTTCAAACAGGCGATCGAAGGTGTTGCGCAACGTGGCATCGGCTGCAGTCAGTGTGGCATTATTTCTGGCCAGTGGCAGGCCAGTATCGGCCTGGCGTGCACGAGCAAAGCGACCATCGCTTTGATTGGTGCTGTGGGGAATGGTGACCACGTCACAGCCTTCCACATCAAGGCATTCGGTTTTCAGGCGATCAAACAAGCCCCACTCGTCGTTGGTGTTGTCGGTGGTCGGAATGGGCGGAATTGAACTGATGACATCGCCGGGAACTTGGGTGCCTTCGAAAATGACATTGCGGTGCAGAACTTGCCCACCTTTGTTGGATGAAAACTCATAGCCATTGAAGGTGGTGAATTTGCAGGGCTGGTTCTCTGCATTGGCCACGGCTTGTATTTCTTCCCAGGTTCGCGTGCTGGGTATGCGGCTACCCGCGCTGGTGACCAGTTGCAGGTAAAGGGGCACATTTCCTGTAATGAACACCGATACGTTGTCACGAATCACTTGCCCCAATACCGCACAGGCCGGGTTGGTGCCCGCTGGAAGGTTGCCTTGTAGTTCGCAAATATTGGAGAAGGTGCCCAGTTGTTCGGCATGTTCAGTGACTGCCGCGAAATCGAGAGGGCGGCCAATGTTGATTTGCCGCATGGGTGTGTCAGGGTCTTCACCGGAGGGCAAAAAGGCGTTTTCGCCTTTGGCGAACTGATAAGCCTCGCGAGGGCCATTGATTGAATTGAAAAAGTAGGCGTCAAAAGAAAGTTTGGTGTGAATGTGCAAATCACCAAAGAAGGCCTGCTTGCGCACGCTACTGCCCAAGCATTCCACATCGTCCGGGCGTTCAGCCGGGCTTACTGTAGTGGGTGTATTGGTTTGGGCAACAGTTGTGTCGCTGGAATTCAGGCAGGCCGAAAGGCTCAGCACAAAAATGGTTGAAATTAATAGGCGTGCTGGCATTAATTTGCGCACCACCGTGCTGTGTTCATACATAGCTGTGAATCCTCTCAAGCGTCCAGTACAGTGCGGCGCCGCCGATGCAAAGGGTTAGGGCATATTGGGCGAAGCGTGTGTAATTGGGCAAGTGGGTTTTTTCGAGTAGTGTGAATGCCGTGGCCAGCACCGTGACGATCCACAATTGGCCAATTTCTATGCCCAGATTAAACAGTAGCAGCGTGCTTAGCAGTGCATCTTGAGGAAACCCACGTTCTTCCATCGACAGGGCAAAACCCGAGCCATGCAAAAGACCAAAAGCGGCGATCAATAACAGATGGGACCAGTTCGACGGTTGAGCCGGTTCTTCTCGAACCAGCTCCCAGGCAAGCCACAATACGCTGAGTGCAATCCACGCTTCAATGGCGCGTGTGGGTACTGCAATCCAGCCCAACACCAACAAGGCCAGAGTCAGGCTGTGCCCGACCGTGAACAGGGTGAACTGCCCGACCAATTGTTTTACGTTCTGTTTTCGTTTTCTCCAAAGCAGGTAAAGTCCGGCCACAAATAGCACATGGTCCAAACCAAACACAATGTGTTCAATTCCGATGCTGAGGTATTCGAGTGGAGGTGTTATTGGGGCTTTTGTGTCCAATGAAATAGTGAACTCTTTGGGCGTAAGCACTGCGTGAATTCGGTCACCTTGCTGTGGGCTTGCAAGAACGATCAGATCGGGTGCAAGCCGGGTAAATCCGCTCACTGAAATTTGGTGCTCAGTCAGTGCACCGCTGCAAAAAAAACTGCCGCGCTGAATCAGTTCCGTGTTGCCTTCCCACTCGGTGCTGACATCGCGTAACTCGCACGCCGGTTCAAACTGAAAGTCGATCGGAGGTATCTGGTCATCTGATCCCACGGTGCGTTTGAACACAAACTGGCCAGTGCCTTGGGTGCTCTCGTGAACAATCAAGGCCGAGGTGCCCATTTCGTGTGCATGGCCTGTGATGCCAGCGCTTAGCAGGCCCATACCCAGCAAGCAAGCGACTGCCCAGGGTTTCATGGGGCTTCCTTGATGGTGTAGGTGGCACGCAGGGCAGCCAGGCCGGCATCGTTTACAGCTTCCCGCTGGGCTGCGATCAAGTCGGATCGAAGTTGACTGCCTGCTTCTTCAAGCGTCATGGTACGCCCCGCATTTTTCTGGCTCACTTTGAAAAGATGAACGCCAAGCGGTGATTGCACGGGGGGTGACCACTCATCAAGGGGCAAATCGAAAATTGTTGCGCTGGTGATTACACCAAATTCTTTTGCAATTCTTTCACGGCTCAGTAATTCAGAATCTGTTTGCAGGGGAAACGGGTCAGATGTAACCTTTTGGCCCGCAAGCAAATCGTCGCGTGCAATGCCTGCGTGATAAAACGCTTCATCGCCGCGTTTGCCGCGACTGAAAAAATGATGATCAAACACAATTGTTTGTTCAGTTTGATAGCGTTGCGCGTTTTGACCCAACCAGGTCTGGAGTTGAGCTTCAGTGGGTGGTGCAATTGGGGTCATGTCCTCGAGCAGAAAGCGCATTTTTTGCACCACACGACGCTTTACAATCAAATCGTCTTTTTCCAAACCAAGTTTCAAGCCTTCCCGGTAAAGAATCTCCTCATCAATGTAGGTGGCCATTGCTTGCTCAAAACTTGCAGAACTGTTCGCCTGCGTACCCGCCTGTAGAACCTGTTCGCGCACAAAGGCACGCTGTGCCTCGGTCACCACCAACTCATTGCTGGCAGCTTGCTCGCCGCTGTGCCATTCAAGCACGCCGATCAGCGTAGCTACCGCAATGAATCCAAGAACGGAGTAAGAAGGTTTCATGGCCTGTTCATTTCATGTAACGCCACACACCCGTGGGCATGTTGGCCAACAAAGGCTTCAAGAGTTTCCAAGGGTAACCTGGCACCACACCGACGCTGCGGCGTTTTTCAATGTGATTGGCCATTTCCCGGGCAGCCTGTTCTGCCGATACCAGAAATGGAAACTTGTCCATGTCATCCACGATTTCAGTTTTTACAAAACCAGGAAGAATTTTGGTGAAATCGATTCTGTACTTTTTCAATTCAATGGCTGCGGCATCCAGGTACATGGACAGCCCAGCCTTGGTGGCGCAATAGGCTGCCTGCTTTGGAATGGGGGTGAGTGAGGCCAGCGATGAAATGCCCACTACATGACCGCCACCTGCCTGTTTGAACCATTCCACAGCAGCATTGATGGTGGCAATGGCACCCAGCAAATTGGTTTGCATCAATCCCAATTCATCGTTTAACTGGCCCTTGCCTACACCGGTTAACTTGTTCACACCGGCGTTTACAATGACCACATCAACCCGGTTCAAATGACTGAACACCGTATGCAATGCAGGCCCAACGGCATTGGTGTTGTTGACATCCAGTTCAATGATTTCGACTTGTAAATTCTGACAGCCAGGCAGCAGGGCGATCTCGGCGCGAAGTGCTTCCAGTTTGTCCAGTCGGCGTGCAGCCAGGCCAAGGTTGTAACCGCGCTGTGCAAATTCAAGGGCCAAGGCTTTCCCAATGCCCGATGAGGCCCCAGTAATAACGACTGTTTTGTTCAAGCTGCTTTCTCCATGTGTCGTGGTGGCAATGCGATCACCGCCACTGTCAATGCCCGGCGCTCTACGCGGGGCAGGTTAAGATTCAATAGGTGTTCGGCATTGTGTTGTTTCAGCCAGGTGCGCACTTCATGTTTGTCGCTGTCGGCCATGCTGGTATAACTATCTAGGGCGCGCTGCATCATCCAGATCATGTAGGGGAGAGCGCCACGTTTGAAGGGTTTTCCGCCCATGGTCGTAGTGACTTCACCGATGCGGCGGGGCAGCCGCTGATTCAATCCGTTTTGCTGGGCATATTGGGTGGCCAATTCGCCAACCTGTTCCACCATCGGTATGAATTCTTCAAATATCGATTTGAAAACCGGATTCAATGTTTCAGGAATCTGATCGTTGCCCAGCAGGTTTTGTGTGGCGTACCCAGCCGGGTTTTTCATCCGCTCCAGCCAGGCATTCAAATGTATTCGAGGTTCGATCAATTCGCGTTTGGGCCATGGGTCGCGGCCAAGGTGGCCATACATGGTGCCGACCAAACCAAAGTCGCCCAGGCTTGGCCGTGCACCCAACAAGAACGGAAAATGTTCAAAATGTCGGTTCAAGGCATCGAGCATTTGCACGGTCCATTCATTCATGGTGTTGTATTGCTCGGGCACTATTCCAACAAAAGGCAACATACCGCGCAGCATTTTTGCTGGTCGCTGTGCAGCCTTGTTTTGTAGAAAACGCGGTGCCCAAGGCAGCAAGGCTTTGCCGGCATCGTGTTCAAACAAGGCGAAGTTTTCCGGGTAATTCCAGCGTGTGTGCATGGCGATAGGTACCCACCATTCATCACCCCAAGCCTCGAGAAGCATGGAGGCGAATTCTTGTACGGGCGTATTGGGGGTCACCGGGTTTTTGTGGTGCAGCGACTCGATGTAGTCAATGATCTCGCTGGTGTCCTGTATCCATTCACCTGAGGGTGTTTTCAACACCGGCATGACTGCCGCACCGGTTTTCCTCTTGATGGTTCGGGTGAGGGTAAACAGGTTGACTGCTTTGAGCACATGGTCAACTTGTTTGTAGCGCAAATAGCAAAGTGCCTTGCCTGTGAAATAGGACAAGTGCCAGCCATACAAAGTGTAGGTGTGTCTCATTTGACCCTTGGTTGCGGGTTTCTAATAATTGATTAAAACATTAATATTTACACTGTGTCAATTTGTTTGGATGTGTGGCACACTGTAGTCAGTTTCAACCTTGCAGCTTATTTGAATGAACACACGCGCAACCCAGGAAAAAAGACCTTACCTTGGTAAGGACGATCGCCGAAAGTCGCTGCTGAATGCAGCCGCTGAGCTGGTCGAAGAAGCAGGTTGGGGCGTGTTGAACATGAGTGCATTGGCTGACCGTGCCGGTGTAAGCCGACAGTTGGTGTATCAACATTTTCCGAACCTTGAAAGTTTGCTGGGGGCTACTGCATGGGCTATTTTTACGGACACCATGCAAGGCACGGCACTGGCGATTACCAACAACCCAGATGACATCAAACAGGCCATCCGTGCGGCTGTGTTTGTGTCTTTGGATATGCCTGTGGGCAAAGGCGATGCACTGTGGCAATTAATCGCGGGTTCGGGTTTGAATTCGCCTGAACTGGACACCATTCGGTTGGGCATTCGTGGGGTCATTTTGAAGCTTTGGGTGCCTGCCATTCGAAAGGCCAAAGGGCTGGATGAGGCCGCAGCCACCGGCCTTGTATGGATGGTTATTCTCTCATTCTGGGGTATTCGCCAGTTGATTCGCGATGCTGTGGTTTCACGCGACCAAGGCATTGCACAATTTGATGCCTTGCTTGATCGCCTGATTTGATTGAACGTCTAGCCAATTGTTATTTCAATAGTTGCTCAACGCTGCGCTGGAGAACTTTCTTGGCTGCCTTCACGCTGAGTTTTTGATCTCGTCGAAGTCGCAACCATGTTTCGATGCTCAGTACCAAATCAAATGCCTCAAACAAGGCTTTGTCTTTCACAATTTCATTGGGTAAAAAAGCCTTGAGCAAGTAACGTTGCAATTCGACGGTACCGGCCTGTCTGTTTCGCAAATATTCGGATTCATGCAGGTGCACCAGGCTTGCAGCCTGAAGCGGAGCCAGCTTTTCAAACATGTCGGCGCGACGTTCAATCGCATGCATCAGTTTTTCTTGCAGGTTATTGCCCACCACCGGGGTGGCCAATACGGGGGCAACAATGGCATCCACTTCACTGGTCATTTCCCTGTAAAGCGTTTCCATGTCTTTAAAATGCCTGAACACGGTTCGCAGGCCTACGCCCGCGCGTGCTGAAACCATTTCTGCTGTGGGCGCCGGGTGGCCTTCCCGTATTAACTCAATGAGTGCCTGAACAATCTGTTTTTTGTTGGCTTGTCCGCGTGTGGTGCGGCCGTCTACTTTCACCATGTTCTACTTGTCATTGTTGTGGGTGTTGTTATGGGCAAGCCCTTGATTCTTGCCTCTACAGGGCATGTTACAGGTTTGCTCAAGGCTGTGCCCAGTTCGGGAAAACACGTGTTTATCTCTTGTTGGCTTGAGTACGGTAGTGCCTGGTAGCGCGTTTTTAAACGTTGATAGCGCCAGGCACGGTAACGTTGCGTGGGTATTTTGAACTGAACCCCTTTGCTGTCGAATTCAAATTTCCGAGTGCCTTGCTCAATGGCCTGTTCATTGGCTTGCATATAGGGTAAAAATTCTTCACACACAATGTTCAGCAAGGGGGTTAACTCGCCGGGCCACTGCGCTGCAAATGGTGCGTTGTTGTAGTCGGCCAGTGTTGTATTCCACAGGCGTGCAACCCATTCATGCACAGCCGGGGCACGCGTACGCATCATTCTCGCTGGCGTGGGGTCGCAAAAGAAATGCCTGAACATGCTGCCGTATAGGCCGTAGTCGGCCAGTGTAGGGCGTTGACCAAGAAGAAACGGTTGTTTTTTAAGCACCAACTCAAGCGCATCCAGTGTTTCAAGATAGTGTGCTTCAATCCGCTTGGCGGTGGTTTTACGTACACCGTCAAGCCACAAGAAATGTAGCCGTTGTCGGTTTAATATTGCCCAGCGCCGCATGAAGAAAGGCAGTGGTACATCTCGCATCATGCCGTCTGCCAAGCGGTGGCTCATCAACCTTGCGTCTTGCGCATGGGCCCAGCGGTAATACAGGGCAGGGCGCCAAAGCCATTCGTCACCGAAATCTTCCAACAGCTGTGCAATAAATCGAAGTGTGGCGTGTTCCGGCATCACCGATGTTTCTGGTTTCAAGGTTTCCAGAAACTCAATGATCAAGGTGGTGTCGCTCAACCATTGCCCGTTGATCCACTCCACTTGGGGCATCTGTGCCACGCCAGTGGCCTTGCCGCAGCGTTTGAAATCAGCGGTGTCCATTTCAATCAGTTCATAGGGAATTTGCTTGCCACGCAAGTAGCCTTCAAGCTTTCCGGTGAAGTATGAAAGATCCAGACCATGAACCTTCAAAACTTTAGGCATTGCCATGTGCTCGACTCCTTGAGATTCGAATTTCTTTTGTATATAGTGACACAAATAGTGTCACTAGTTAAGCAATAGAAAAATCAGACACATTCAATTCAAATAGGGGACAAACATGGCGCAGCAAAGTGACGATCAGCATGACCACGACAATCCAGAAGACTTGTCTCCAAAACGTTTGAAACGACGTGCTTTTCTCTCAGGCCTCGCCGTGGGCGCAGCCACAGTGGGCGTGGCTGCCACCGGTGCACACGTAGCCAATACCAAAGCACGCGCCCTGATGACACCCAAAGCATTGCCAGAAGGTGAGGCAGCGCAGGTGGCCCTGTCATTTCAGGATTCTCGCCCAGCCACTGCCAGCAAAACAAAGGCCAAAGACGGCGCGCCCAATGTGGTGGTTATTTTGTTGGACGATTGCGGTTTTTCCGATTTGGGTTGCTACGGCAGTGAAATAAAAACCCCAGCCATCGATACCTTGGCAAAAACCGGTTTGCAGTACACCAACTTTCGCACCTGTTCCATGTGTTCACCCACACGAGCCTCGTTTCTCACGGGTTTGAATCATCATTCCGCGGGCATGGGTTGGCTTGCTGATATCGACGCGGGTTACCCCGGCTATCGTGGCGATTTAACCCACGAGGCAGCCACCTTGGCTGAAATACTGCAGGGTGCTGGTTGGTCTACTTTTCTCAGTGGCAAGTGGCACCTGAACAACGCACACACCACCGGGGCCAATGGCCCCTACGACAACTGGCCCACACAACGCGGTTTCGACCGTGCCTACTGGTTTCAGGGGCATTCCACCGATTACTTCAAACCTTCCGAGTTGTTTGACGGGATTGCGCCTGTCGAGCCGCCAGACACCCCCGACTATTTCGTGTGCGATGACCTGACCGACCGCGCCATCACCTACATTCGCACCCAGCAAGCGCTGGAGCCGGGTAAACCGTTTTATCTTCACTTGGCTTTTCCAGGCCCCCATTCGCCTTTGCAGGCCCGGTCCCGTGAACGGGATGCTTACAAAGGTCGGTACGACAAAGGTTGGGACACCGTGCGTGCCGAGCGCCTTGCGCGACAAAAAGCGATGGGTATCATGCCCGATACCGTTGAATTGCCGCCGCTTTCCTTTGGTTCAGACAGCTGGGACAAGTTACCTGAGGCGCACAAAAAAATTACGGCGCGCTACATGGAAGTGTATGCAGGTTTGATGAGCAATATGGACTCCAACATTGCCCGCTTGTTGCAAAGCCTCGATGAGCTGGGTGTGCGCGACAACACCATTGTTGTTCTTTTTTCTGACAATGGCGGATCACCTGAGGGCACACCCACCGGCACGCCCAATGTGTTCGCACCTGCATTTGGTCGTCCGATTCCAGTAGAAGAAGCCGCACAGTTGTACGATGTGCTGGGCGAGGAGGGCACCTTTCCCCATTACCCCATGGGTTGGGCCAGTGCATCGAACACGCCATTCAAAATGTACAAACAGTATGCACACCTTGGAGGTGTAGCCGACCCCTTGATTATGAGCTGGCCCAAGGGCATTGCAGCACAGGGCGAATTGCGCAACAACTTTGTGCACGTGGTGGATTTGTTCCCCACCTTGTTGGAAGCCACCGGTGTTGAACGCCCCGCTGTGTATAAAGGTCAGCCTCAAAAGCCGATTGAAGGGCAAAGTGTGTTGCCCACCTTCAGCAAGGCTGACAGTCCTACGCGAAGTGAGCAGTACTTTGAGCTGGGGGGACACCGCGCTTACATGGAGAACAATTGGCGTGCAGTGGCGCGCCACACGCGTGGCAAACCTTTCGAGGACGATGTGTGGGAACTCTACGATTTGAGCAAAGATCCCGCCGAAGGCACAGACCTCGCGACCCAATTCCCAGAGGTTGTGGAGCGCCTGAAAAGCAAATGGTTACAGGCCGCGCAACAGTACAATGTGTTGCCTCTCGATGATCGCAATTTGGTACTTCGTTTGGTTCAGGACAGGCAAGAGAAAGGCTTGCGGGCACGTTGGGATTTTTATCCACCTGTTGAGCGTTTGGCACGCGACGTGGCACCCATTGTGTGTGGTTTGTCGCACACCATTGAGCTGGAATGTGAACGCAGCAAGGCTGCGGGCGATGGCGTATTGCTGGCCCAAGGCGCCAAATATGCAGGTTGGGTGCTTTACATTCAAAATGGCAAACTGTGTTATGAACAAAGCCTGGTCCCTTATGTCGAGAGAATGGAATCAAGCGACGTGTTGCCCGAAGGCAAATTGAAAATCAGGTATCAGCAGCGCATGACTGGCCGCCCATTTGATGGGGAAGGTGCTTTGTTTGTGAATGGTCAGCAAGTGGCCAAGCACACTTTCAAGCGCGTTTTATTTTCAACCAGCTACGATGGCTTCACGGTAGGTGCTGATTTAGGTAACCAGGTATCGACCCGCTACAAAGGCCCCAATCCTTTTCAGGGCAAGTTGGGCAAGGTGACAATTGATGTAGACACCAGTAAAGTCAATCCGGTTGAAATGCTGCGCTTTTTGAGCCAAATGGGATTGAATGTCTAGACTCTGCAACATGCTCTCGGGTGGCGAGTTTCGAATGGGATCGAATCGCCATTATCCCGAAGAGCGTCCTGAGCGCACTGAGAGTGTGGCCGAATTCGCAATCGATGTTTTTCCCGTGCGCAACTCAGATTTCGCCGAATTTGTAGAGGCGACGCAGTATATGACTGCTGCCGAGCGCACGGGTCATTCCCATGTGTTTCAAATGACCCAAGGCCCAGTGCCTTTGAACAATCCCGATCAATGGTGGAAAGCAGTGCAGGGCGCTTGCTGGTACAACCCACGCCCAGGTACTGAGCTGCCCGGTGATTTTAGCGAACACCCTGTGGTGCATGTGGCTCTTGAAGATGCCAAAGCTTATGCTGCGTGGGCAGGTGGGCGCTTGCCCACAGAAGCCGAATGGGAATTTGCCGCACGCGGCGGCCCGCACTATGCGCAATTTGCCTGGGGGGACGAATTTGCACCCAATGGTCAACGCATGGCGCAGGTTTGGCAAGGTGCGTTTCCCTGGTATTACGCCCCCGGTGGATTACCGGGTACTGTGGCTGTGGGCCAGTTTCCGGCCAATGGTTATGGTTTGTACGACATGATCGGCAATGTGTGGGAATGGACGCAGTCGACCTTTGCTGCTCCTGCCCTCGACAAGCCGGCCGGTTGTTGTTCGTGCAGCCCGCAGCAAGACTCCAACACCTTGTTTACCCTGAAGGGTGGCTCACACCTGTGTGCTGCAGAATATTGTCTGCGTTATCGGCCTGCCGCTCGCATTGGCATTGCCGGGGCCAGCAGCACCTCCCACCTTGGTTTTCGTTGTGCTTACAACACCTCACCCAAGTAAGCAGGGAATCTTTTTTAATCGCCGCAGTCCATTCAGTTCAAGAACAAAAAACTGGAGCTGTGTGTGAATTCGAAAAGTCTGATTGATCAACTCTTGAAAGCGGGTACTGGCATGTTGCAAAGTGGTGGCAAGGCCACTGGCAATATGCAAATGAAAGATGTGTTGGTCGGCGCTGGTGGCGGTGCTGCCGCCACAGCAGCCTTGGGCATGTTGTTGGGCAACAAGCGCCACAAAAAAATGGCAGGCAAGGTGATTACCTATGGTGGTTTGGCGGCCTTGGGCGTGCTGGCTTATAAAGCTTATGGCAATTGGCAACAGCAACAAGGCAATATTGCCGCCACACGCGAACCGCAAACCGTGGACCGTTTGCCAGAACCACAAGTAGAGCAGCACAGCCAAGCTATTTTGCGGGCCTTGATTGGCGCCGCAAAAGCCGATGGTCATATTGATGCCAAAGAGCGCCAATTGATTGACGGTGAAATTGCAAAACTTACCAGCGATCCTCAATTGCAGCGCTGGTTCGATCAAGAAATGAACAAGCCGCTGGACCCTCTGGAAATTGCGGGTTATGCAACTACTCCTGAGTTGGCCGCCGAGATGTTTCTGGCCAGCGTGTTGGTGGTGGACGAGGAAAGTTTTATGGAGCGAAGCTACCTGCAAGAACTGGCCAAGCAGTTGCGGCTGGACCCTACACTGGAAGTAGAGCTGCGTGCACAAGTTGAGCAGGCGAAAAAAACGGTCGCCTAAAGCGACCGTTCCAAGTTACTGCCTCAAGGGTGTTTTTATCAACACTTAAAACTTTTGAATCAAGCTGAACGATACGAAGTCAGCGTCGAGGTCTGCAATACCTTTGAACTCACCGCCTGACACTTCAACCGGTGTAACTTGATCGTTGTTACCAACCACGCTTGCATCAACATCGATAATGCCGTACGCCACGGAAAGCGTGGTGTCACGGCTGGGCGTGAAGCTGGCTCCTATGCCGTAGAAGCGGCGATCGTTGTCAGGCAAAATTGGAATGCGCAGGTCGTCACCCACCACACCGTTTTCCATGCCATAACCTGCATGCAAAGTCAGGCGTTTGTAGGCTTTGTAGTTCAAGCCAACCCGGTAAGCATGTGCCGCTTTGAAGTTTGTGGACGTCCTCAATCACTCGGCCGTGCACCCGCTCATAGCGCAGAAAGTCTCTGTGTATCCTGATAGGTGTAGTGGCATCAGTCCAGTTCGGCTGTATGGGAACAGCGAGATGCGGACTCGTCGGGAAATCACGCTTGGCGAGCTGTGTGTGAAGCAATCGCCAGCCGCTGTGACGTCACACCCAGAATCGGGCCTCCCACGCCAATGAGGGGCTGTCGCCAAAAGTTGCGGAAAGCAGCTGTGTCCGCATTTTCGTTGATCGTCAGTTCGCCCTGGTTGCCGTTGAACCGGGTTTTGGGGCGATAAGACGCACCAATTCTTGTCCGATCTGTGGGTTCCCACAGCAGGCCAGCCTGCGCATTGAAAGCCCAACCAAAAATCCGCAACTTGCCGTCGGTTTCGCCCGGGATGGGGGGGGCTTGTCCCAATGTGTTCAAGCCGTCGAGCAGAGCGGTTGTTCCGGGTGGCCCCAGCTTGCTCACGGCATCGCGGAAATTTACACGCAGTTTGATCGACTGAAAATAGCGTTCATAAGAACCGTTTGCACCAATCGATAAGGTAGGGGTTAGCTTGTAGCCAAAGCCAAGGTTCAAACGCGTTACCTTCAAATCACTTTCACGACCAGAACCACGGCCAGGATAGTCTTCGCGATAACGGGTCAACAAACCATGAGAACCCGATGCGCTGAAACCCACCACCAGCTTGGGGCTGACCGGAATGGCCACGAATAAACCGGGAATGAACAGGGCTGAGTCGTAGCCGTCTTTTCTAGAGAAAAACTCACCAGCGGAGCCTTCACGCCCGTCATCGGTGGGGGGACCGTCGTTGTTTTGGGTTGAGGTGTAATCGTTGTCGAAGGTGGCAATACTGGCCACGTTCAATACCTCGATGCGCTTGAAACGCGTCAGCGCAGCCGGATTAAAAAAGATCACCGACGCATCCGAGGCTTCAGCGGCCTGGCCTGCGCCGGCCGTGGCAATGCCCATCGTGCTTTGATTGTCGTTGGCTGTACCGCCAGCAAATGCTTGCTGGCTAAGCGAAAACGCCGTGATTGAAAACGCCACGGCACAGGCTCTCCGAAGAGAGCTTTGCTGCAAAAACACCATTGGTCTGTCTCCTGGCTCCGACGTGCCGGGTCGCTGTGCGCCTGGCTTCGAGTGTCGTGAGTTTTGTGCTGGTTGTTTTTAAAATTTTACGGGGTCTGCTCACTGAATAATACTTGAGTAAAGACCCTATGTTTACAACGATTAACTTTGATACTGACGGAAATGTAACTCAGATTCAATCAATCGTTCAAATTTTTTTTTATTAAACCAGCGAGAGCCTTTCCTTCCAGAGTTTCATGGGCGCATCCATATTGGCCTGCATGGGGTGAAAGCCCGGTTTGTAGAATTTCAACAAATCGGGAATCATCTTTCGGAATAGCCCTTTGCGACCGAAATACAGATCGGTGAATTTCAACCAGGATTTCAAGTTGTAAAGCTCGCCGTCCTGTTTCATGCAGCTCAGCATGGCGGCCAGCACCACTGGGCCAATCCCAATCGAGACAATCGTCATGGCCACTGCGCGCTGCGCATAGGTGCCACCCACTGCTTTGTGCGTGTCAAAGGCCACGGCGCGGTGCTCGCTTTCTTCCATGGCATGCCAATAAATCAGGTTTTTAAGGGTTGGGTCGACAATCATGTGGTGAAAGTCTTTGTCTTTCATAATGTGTTCAGCGATCACGGCAGTGTAGTGTTCAACCGCGCTGGTACCTGCCAGGCGTGCTTTTACCGACAGTAAGCTGTTTAGCCGTTTGCGGGCCCAGCGTGTGCGGGCATCCCAGCCATTCACATTGATGCCTTGGCGTTTCAGCTCGGCATTGGCCTCAAGATGTTCTTTGCCGTGCATGGCTTCCTGGCCAATAAAGGCGCTGATTTCCCTCAACAGGGCTTCGTCTTTCACCCATTTTTTTGCATCCCTTACCGAGTCAACAAAAAATTGCTCACCTTCAGGAAAATAGGCTTGAAACGCCGTCCACACGTGGCTGCTGGCTGGGTCGTTATTGACAAAGTGTCGGTTGAAGTCGGAGAAATCGAAATCCATTCGGCGTACCGGAAAGCTCGAACCTTTCTGGTGAATAGAAACGGGTGTGCGCATAACGACCTCCACAGAGTCTTGTGCATCATTACCATCAATGACGTTGACAGTTGCTGATGTAATATTACAGATGTGGAATTAAAAGTAAAGCAGTGTAATGAAATGCTTTTCTAGATCACTTCCTCGTCTTTCAATATACGCAGTTGCAACTCGCGCCACACCCGTGTGCCTGTCTCATCGAAGCGCAGCACGCTTTCAAAGAATTGTTGCCGTGCAGCAGCGTTAATCCACTCTGCAGGAAGCAGGGGGTCTCGGCGCACTTCATAAATGGCCTGACTACCCACCAGGTAGGCGTCCCTTGCAGCCTTTTCCAGTTTCATGCGTGAATAACCTTGCATCCAGTCGTTCAACTTTTTGGTGTGGCTTAAGTAAAGCCTCTCAAGTTTTCGAATCTCCCACAGTTTTTGAATTTGACTGGTTTGCGCAAGGCTGGATGGCTTCATTTCAAAGGTGAGTACGTTTTTCTCGACCCCTTGCGCCGTCAGTTTTTCCTGAATGCCTGTCAGGCCTAGTTTTAAATTGGCCGGGCGTAAAAACAGGCCTTGTTCAAATTCCCGAAAGCCCAACAGTGCCAGCGCTTTCTCGCGAAGCAGCAACTGCTTGCGATTGCTGCGCCCAAGGTGGGCAGTGAACACGGCGTAAAAGCTTCCATCCCATGCGCATGTGGCGGTGAGCCTGTTGCTCCATCGCTGAATATCCTGCCCGGTAAACGCCGCTTGTTTGCCCAGCGTGTAAATACCACGGCCAGCAGATTTTAATTGGCCTTCAGCAACCAGGCGGGCCATGGCCACGCGTGCACTGTTTTCCGACACACCAAACAGGCTGCAAGCCAGTACGATGTGGGCAGCTTTCACTTGGCGACCTTTGCCCGCCAACATCAAGCCGAGAATTAATTGTTTTGGGGAAGCGTTTGTTTTCACGGGATTTTTTAATAAATTGGAAGTAATAGTCTAACTTGTTGCAGGGTGGGGTGGTGGGTTGGTGCTGCGGCCTGCTGCAAATTCGCTATATTGAAGAAAATAACAAAAACAGCGTAAATTGCATTGCGCTGTAACATTCGGAGACCCTGCACTCATGAACCCGATTCAGTTTGTGGCCGAGAAAGCTGTTCGTGCAACGTTGCGCAGCACGTTCAAGGCGCCCGGCAAACTTCCCATTCCGCTCAGTTGGTTGGCGGCCACCATGAATGCCGGCGCACCCTTGTTCAAGGTTCGACCCGATGCCCGTGTGGAGTATCTAGAACTGGGTACCTGTATGTGTGCCTTGGTTCGCCCGGCCAATGCGCACACCGACCAGGTGTTGTTGCACATGCATGGCGGCGCTTTTTTTGCAGGCTCGCTTGAAACCCATTTGCCCTTGGCCAGCGAACTTGCAGTGCGCTGCAATGCACGCGTGTTTCTGATTGATTACCGATTGGCACCGCAAGACCCCTACCCAGCGGCTCTTGAAGACGGCATGGCTGCCTATCAGGCTCTGCTGGATCTCGATGTGAAGCCGAAAGACATGACCTTGGTCGGAGACTCGGCAGGCGCAGCACATATTTTGTCCATGGCCATTTATGCGCGCAATGAAGGTCTTCCTTTGCCTGCCGGCCTGGTGATGATTTCCCCCTTTGTGGACATGACATTGTCTGCCGCTTCCATTCAATCAAAAGCCAAGGCCGACCCCATGTTGAGTGTGGTGCCTTTGCAGCGCGGTGTGCAGGCTTATTGTGGCGAAGTGCTGCCAACTGATCCCAAGGTTTCCCCAGTGTTTGCCGATCTTGAAGACCTGCCGCCCATGTTGATCCAAGTAGGCAGTGATGAAATTTTGCTGGACGACGCTTTATTGCTCGAGCAACGCGCCAAATCCGCTGGAGTGCAAGTAAGCTGCACTGTGCATGAAGGCATGTGGCACAACTTTCAAATGTTCAATGCCTTTGTGGAGAAAGCCGACAAAGCCTTGTGGGCAATCGCCGATTTTGTAAGAAGAGGGGAACAGGAATGAAACAATGGGCATTGGTCACTGGTGCATCGTCGGGTATCGGTTTGCATTTGGCGGAGTGTTTTGCAAAAGATGGAATTTCACTGGTGCTGAGTGCGCGCAATGAGGCCAAGCTGGCCGAGCTGGCGGCGGACTACATGGGCAAATACAAGGTCGATGTGATGGTGATTGGGTCGGATCTCTCCAAGCCCAATGCGGCCAGCGAGCTGGTGACCAAAGTAAAAGCGCACGGCATCGAACTCAGTTACCTGGTCAACAACGCGGGTGTGGGTACATATGGGCTGTTTAAAGACACGCCAGTCGAAGACACCACCAGCATGCTGCGTTTGAACATGGAAGCACTCACCGTGTTGTGCAGCGGCTTTATGCCCGATTTGTTGAACAGACGTGGAAAAATTTTAAACGTGGCTTCAACCGCAGCATTTCAACCTGGCCCCTACATGGCGGCCTACTATGCCACCAAAGCCTATGTGCTCAGTTTCAGTGAGGCCTTGGCTGAAGAGTTGGCAGACAGCGGTGTTGCAGTGTGTACCCTGTGCCCAGGCCCGACTGCATCGGGGTTTCAGGCTGAAGCGAATATGCAGAAGTCGGCGTTGGTGCAAGGCAAACGAATGCCCAGTTCAGAAGATGTTGCAGTGAAGGGTTATGCCGCGATGAAGCGCAATCAGCGTGTTTACATTCACGGTGCCTTGAACTGGACGATGGCTCAAAGCATTCGCTTCACGCCTCGCAGCTGGGCCACCAAGGTGGTGAAATTTATTTCCAAGCCGGTGGTGTAACCGTTGCTCAAGGTAATTCAGTGATGAAACAGGAAACACACCTGGTTCCGATGCAGGCTGGCGGCCATGTGGCTTTGCATCGCTACAGCCCGGCAAACCCGATTGGCTTGCCTGTGGTGGTGGCTCACGGTACTTTGTCCAACCAGCTTGCGGTTGAACACCTAGGCGCCTTTTTTGCCGAGCAAGGGTTTGATACCTGGTTATTGGAGTGGGGCGGGCACGGCCAGGCCCGGCCTGCGCACCGCAAACAAAATTTCGAGTATCCCGCCTTGAACGATTTGCCCGTGGCGATCGACTTCATTGTTCAACACACGGGCCATTCACAACTGCATTGGACTTCTCACAGTGGCGGCGGTTTGCTGGCCTTGATGTTGCTGGCGCGGCAGCCCGAACGCATGTCTCAAATCAAAAGCCTGAGCCTGATTGGTGCGCAGGTGACCGATGCAGCCCCCAATCTGAAGGAAAAAATGCGGGTACTCGCCTTGGGAACGTTAACCCGTCTGTTTGGCCGGACACCGAGAAAACTCGTGCCCATCGGGCCCGAGGGGGAGCCCACCTTGTTGCTGGTTCAGTGGTGTAAATGGAACCTGAGTGGTCGATGGAAGGGGGCTGATGGTTTTGATTACCTGGCGGCATTGAATGAAGTCAAAGTGCCTTCCCTGGTGATTGCCGGTGGGCGGGACGACGTTGCACCCCCGCGGGGTTGCAGGCGAATTTACGAGGCTTTGGGTGGTCCCAAAACCTGGCATGAATGCACTGTGAGGCAAGGGTTTAGCAAAGACTTCTCGCACAGTCAAATGATTCGCGGTGAAGCCGCGAAAACCGAAGTGTTTCCGCTTCTGCACCACTTCATTCAAACCACCTAAGGTTTATTTTCTGATCAAGAAAGTTTCAAAATGCGTAGCGACGGCGGGGTAGCTTTCGACCTTGATGTGAGGGGGTAGTTTACGCAAGGTGTGCTTAAACAAGGTGTGTAAAACATTGATCACACCGTTGATGGTTTTGCTGATCACAAAGTTGAAACCCATCAGGTCTTTTGGCGTATACACCAACGGTACCAGCGCAGTTTCTATCGCTTCAATCAAAAGCTCAACACCTTCTTCAATGCGTGTACTGTCTTTGCTGGCCAGTGCATTCATTACATCGCTTGCTTTTTCTGCATATGTTGTAGTGACCGGAATCACGATGTAAGGGTGTTCTTGGCCAGTCAGGTTCAACAGGTGAACCATGTCGTGAAAGTGGTGAATCACTGGCGGCACGCGTTTGTTGGCAATGAACTTTATTAGCCAGCCGATGTAATGTTGTGCCTCGCTTTGCACCTTGTGTATTACCTTCGAAGCATCTTGCAGCATTTTGTCGGGTTGGGTTTTGTTCAATTCATCCAGCAGGTGGGTGAAGCAGGTGTCGAGCAGCTGCACATAGGTTTGTGCCAGCAGGTCGGCGCCCAGTGCTTTGTCTTCATCGCTGATGGGTTTGGATGCGCGCAGGTGAAGCGCCTTCATCTGGGTGTAAACATCTTCTTTGATTTGAACGGCAATGTAAGGTGTGTTCATGTTTATTCAGTAAGATCTCGATTCGAACAGTTTACGTTTAACACGCCATGCAATCCCAGCCTCCGGTCGAATTCACCGATGAAATCAAATCCCTTTTTGTTGAGAAGAAGTTAGCGCAGGCCCGCCAGCGTTTGCTAGACACGCTGGACAAGCAGTGGGACGGCCATTTAAACCTGATTGCCTTTACCTATTTGTATGCCGAAAACCGCAGTGCCGATGATAGCAAGCAGGCTTTGGAATGGCTTGAAAAGGGCGTTGAGGCTGGGGAGGTAGACGCCAAGGTAATTCTCGGGCGTTTGTTGGTGTCAGGAGAACTGGGTAATCAGGATTTTCCACGGGGTATGGACCTTCTAAAACAAGCCGCGCAAGCCAATGTGTTGATGGCAGTGCTGACTCTGGTTCAAATTTACCAAGGCGGGGTGGATGGATTCCTGGATGCCGATGTTCAATTAAGCCAAAGTTATGTGCAGCAGGCCGCTGACTTGGGCGACCCCAACTCTGCTTATCATTTGGCGCTTGAGTTAGAGCGTTCGACACCCCCCGATTTTCCGCGAGCTTTCAAATATTTTGACAAAGCTGCACAGAGTGGTTTGTCGCAGGCCATGCACAATGTGGGCGTGTATTACTTGCACGGAAAGGGCGTTGCCAAAAATGCGGCTTTGGCCTTGGCCTACCTGACAGAGGCGGCGAAGCTGGGTTCACCCTTGTCCATGTTGAGCTTGTCTTTGTTGTATCTCGACGGAGTAGAGGTGCAAAAGGATCGTGGTGTGGCTTTAAGTTGGCTTTATATTTATCAGGTGCTTTTCCCTGAAACCGAATTACCCGACCAGCTTCAATTGTTGCTGGATGATGTGTCTGCTGAGGAGGAAAATTTTGCGCGCCAGGCGGCTCAGAATTTTGTGAATCATCAACTGAATAAATCCCCTAGCGGAACGCTGCACTAATCTGCAATACTGCGTGCGGGAACTTTCCCATGACTAAAAACGAGGACCGCCATGACTGTTTGCCCGATTGCGATTGCTGTTGGTTGTCAAAAATGTCCTGCATTTAAAATTTGTCCTGCCAAGTCGATTCTGGGTGATCAACCCAAAGCCGGCGAGAAGCAGCCCGAAAAGAAACAGTAAGTTGCGATACTTTTTCTGAAAAACCCCGACCTGGTTCGGGGTTTTTTTATGGCAATAAGTTGCATGGTTTGTTAAAAATTGTGTCGCAGGCACATTGCTTGCGTACTAAACTGGCAATTCGCCATTGCAGCACCAAATCGGCGCATCGCTTTTCACAACAAGGAGAACAATGCATGGAAGCACTCACGCAGTTTGTTAATGCAATCAACGGCATCGTGTGGGGCCCGCCCATGCTGGTTGCCATTCTGGGTACTGGTCTGTTTTTGCAGCTTCGCCTGAAGTTGATGCCCCTGCTAAAAATTGGCTTGGGTTTTAAATGGGTACTGAAAAGCCGCAATCCCGATGCGGATGCCAAAGGTGACATTACTCCTTACGCGGCTTTGATGACTGCGTTGGCTGCCACTGTGGGTACGGGTAATATTGCTGGCGTGGCCACTGCAATTGCGCTAGGCGGGCCTGGCGCCTTGTTCTGGATGTGGATGACCGCCTTGGTGGGTATGGCCACCAAATACGCCGAGGTATTGTTGGCTGTGCATTATCGGGAAACCGATGCTCGCGGTCACCAGGTTGGCGGGCCAATGTATGCCATTAAAAATGGTTTGGGTAAGAACTGGAAATGGCTGGGCATCGCTTTCGCACTGTTTGGAGGCCTTGCTGGTTTTGGTATTGGCAATATGGTTCAGTCCAACAGCGTGGCTGATGTACTGAATGTGACCTTTGGCATCGACAAATGGATTTCCGGCATTGTGATGACAGTGCTGGTTGGTTTCGTGCTAATCGGTGGTGTGAAGCGGATTGGTGCGGTAGCGCAGAAAATTGTGCCGTTTATGTGCGTTGCTTACATTGTTACCTCCCTGATCGTACTGGGTATTTATATTCAGGAGATCCCCGCTGCCTTCGCTTTGATCATTCACAGCGCATTTAATCCTGTAGCTGCAACTGGCGGGTTTGCTGGCGCAGCGATTATGTTGGCGATTCGTTACGGTGTAGCTCGCGGCATTTTCTCCAATGAGGCGGGGCTTGGGACCGCTGGTATTGCACAGGCGGCGGGTCAAAGCAAAAATTCCGTAGAGAGTGGTTTGGTAGGTATGATGGGCACCTTCATCGACACCATCATTGTGTGCACGATGACAGGTTTGGTGATTATTGTGACTGGCGTGTGGAGCAGCGGTGTGAATGGCGCTGCGTTGAGTTCAAGTGCCTACGCTACTGGTTTGCCTGGTATTGGTGAATATATCTTGGCGATTTCCCTTGCATTCTTCGCATTCTCAACAATTATTGGTTGGTCGTATTTCGGTGAAAAATGCTGGGAGTTTATTGCCGGCACCGCTATTACCATGCCTTATCGCGTGTTGTGGACAGGTTTTGTCATGGTGGGTGCAGTCACTCAACTCGACTTTGTTTGGTTGGTTGCCGACACCTTGAACGCTTTCATGGCCTTGCCCAACCTGGTTTCGCTGTTGTTGCTTTCACCGGTCATCGTGAAACTCACCAACGAGTACTTTGCCAATAAATAATTTCTGGTTTTTTCAAATCGGCAAGCCGCAGCTTATGTGGCTTGCCGCCCTGACTTGAACTCGTTTCGAGTTTTTCACCAAGTTTTACCGATTGTTCTGCGCTTTGCCGCTATGATACGGTCCCTCGAAGAGAGCACGCACTCATTCACTACACGACTCTGGAAACATTCGCATGGCCGGTGTTACACGCTTCAACAAAATGAAAATCAGTTTTCTGGTGTTGATCGTTGCGCTGTGGCCTGGTTTTGCATTCAGTGATTCCGTTGCCCTGAAGTCTTTGTTGAATCAGCCTGAAGTTGAGCAGTCGTACAGCAATGAAGTTCAAAATGCGCTGTTGGTTCATTATTCAAACTGGGCGGGTACGCGACACAAACTCGGGGGTACTGGTGCCAACGGCGTTGATTGTTCCAGCTTCATTCAAACCTTGTTTCAAGACAAATTCCAGCTTCAGCTTCCGCGCAGTTCACGCGAGCAAATGACCATGGGTGAGCGGGTTGATCTGTCTGATTTGCGTTCTGGTGATCTTCTTTTCTTTCGCACGGGTCCTACACGCCGGCATGTAGGCGTTTATGTCGGCAACAATCAGTTTATGCATGTCTCCACAAAGGCTGGCGTTGAAATCGCCAAATTGCTCAGCCCTTATTGGCAACGCCATTTCATTACTGCACGCCGTGTGGGTGTGCTGGGTGCTACACCTTTAAACTGAATGGCGTGAAGTTGGTGTTTCTGTCGTAAAAATCTTCGTTTTCAGCACGCTTGAGCCTGGCCACAATCCAGTAGGTCAGTGGCGTAGCGAGAATTTCCCAGCTTGTTTTCAACACGTACTGTGTCAGCGCCACGGTGATGATCTGGTCTGTCGTCATGATGCCCCAAAACGCGATGGTGTAGAACAAGGCTGAATCGATGAATTCGCCAACCACAGTTGAGCCGATAGTGCGGGTCCACAGCCATTTGCCGTGGGTCCATATCTTCATTTTGGCGAGAACAAAACTATTGATGAAACTGCCACTCCAGAAAGCAATCAGCGAAGCCAACACAATGCGCCAAGTGTTGCCGAACACGCTTTCAACTGCAGCTTGTTTGTCGACCCAGAAAGATGCGGCGGGAAGATTCACCACCGTATATGCCATAAATGATGCAAAGGCCAATGCCCCAAAGCCCGCCCACACAGCCCTGCGGTCGCGACCGTAACCATACACCTCGGTCAGGATGTCGCTGAATATGTAAGAAATGGGGAAGAACAACACGCCCGCGGCAAAGGTGACTGTGCCAACCAAAGGCAAATTCAGTTCAGCAATTTTTGCAGGACCAATCAGGTTGGAACACAACAGCACGGCCACAAATGCGACCAGGACGAATTCGTAATATTTGTATTGACGCATCCAAAACCCAGTTGAACGGTTAGTAAACAAGAGAATAGGTTATTAAGATAGTATTTATTGCAACAATTGTCATTGTGATAAGAAATATCGATCCCTATACTCAAAATGTAATTAGGCAGGTGTAGTTTTTAGAAGTACCAAATGGAAGCAAGGGAGTCATCATGAAAGCACAGAGGAAGACAAGCACATTCAATAAAAATACAAAATTCAAAAAACACTTTATTGCAACAGGCCTTTTGGCCTTGGTAAGCGCAGCAGCCATGGCCTCTAGCCACCGCGAGGCGCCTTCAATTACCACCACACCAAAAGCGGATGGAACAGATTTCTACATGTTCCGTAGCTACGAGACCAACCGGTCTAATTTCATTACATTGATCGCCAATTATCAGCCGCTTCAAGACGGCTATGGTGGTCCAAATTATTTTTCAATGGATCCCAACGCGCTGTATGAAATTCACATCGACAACGATGGTGATGCACAAGAGGAGATTACATTTCAATTTAATTTTCGCAACAATTTACGCGACCTGTCGCAGATGATTGGCACGGAGTCGGTCAGCATTCCGTTGATTCAGCAGGGACCAGTCAACACGGTCGGGAGTAGCAATCTAAATTTGAATGAAACCTACACCCTGACGGTGGTACGAGACGGGCGGCGCAACAACAACCGTACTTTGGCCGCCAAGACCAGTGGTGGTAGCACCACGCTGGAAAAACCAGTGGATTACATTGGTGAAAAAACTCTGGGTAATGCTGCCGCGTATCAAGCCTATGCCGATGCGCACATTCACAATGTGACAATTCCCGGTTGTGCCAGTGGTACCAACCAGGCTCGTGTGTTTGTAGGCCAGAGACAGGAAGGTTTTGCCGTTAACCTGGGTACTATTTTTGATTTGGTGAATGCGCCTTTCGAGGTGATTTCCAATCGTTCGTTCGAAAATGCAGCTGCGGTCAATTCCATTCAGGACAAAAACGTAACCAGTATTGCGTTGGAAATCCATAAAGATTGTTTGACCCCCAGCTCAGAGGACGTGATCGGGGGATGGACCACCGCCAGTGTGCGTCAAGTGCAAATTGGTGACGGTGTTCCTGCCCAAGGGCATCAAACTGCTGAAAAGGTGGGGGGTGCCTGGGTACAGGTTTCACGCCTCGGTATGCCTTTGGTGAATGAAGTGGTCATTGGTCTGAAAGACAAAGACCGTTTTAATGCATCCAAGCCAAACGGTGATGGTCAGTTCCTCACTTACGTGTCCAATCCAACGTTGCCACAACTGATTAGTTTGGTTCAAACGGGAAACGCGGGCGCAGCGCCTACAAACTTTCCACGCACCGATCTGCTGAATGTATTCCTTGCTGGTATCGAAGGTGTAAACCGTCCCGCCAATTTGGTGCTTTCCGAAATGTTGCGACTGAACACAGAAACAGCACCCACTCCGATTGCTTCTCAAAACAAGCTTGGATTGGCTTTTGGTGATTCCGCTGGATTTCCAAATGGTCGTCGCCCAATTGATGATGTAGTAGATATATCGCTGGTGGCTGTGATGGGTGGATTGTGCGTGGCCAATGGGAGTGGAAACGCATTGGGGCTGAACACAGTGCCAGGTACCAACCTTAGCTCGAATTGCAGCTCAACCAGTGTGCCATTGGGTAATACTTCCTTGAGTATTCACGATGCCGTGGATCAAGCGCGTGTGCCATTCATGAATCGTTTTCCTTTCTTGAGTACGCCCACGCCGGGCTCGGGCACGCCAGCGCCAACTCAAACTGCCTCGGCACCGTAAGGAGACGAATATGAAACTGAACAGCAAACTTGGATTGGCTGCCGGTGCAGCGCTGCTGGTAACACTGGCAGCTTGCGGGGGGGATGGTTCCCCTTTTAACCTGGGTAGTGCAGGAGGCGACGGAAATATCAATGCATCAGAAGCTGGCGCTCTGTTGCGAGATACTTCAGAAACTGGGGAGCCTGACGATGTCAGTAACCTGATGTTGGCGACCTCGGAGACTGATGAACCGTTTGATTTACCCGATTGAGTATTGGGGTAAAACTCAGTTGATCTAGATAGCCCCGCAACGTAGAAATTGCGGGGTTTTTTTATTCATCATTCAAAATCACGGACAAAAACTGGCTTTTGTAAGCGTTGCCTATTTCCTCCGTGATCAATGTGCGAATCAGTGCCTTGCCTTTGGGTTGCAACAGCAACGTGACTTTGCCGCTTGAATCTGTTTTCGACCACAAGGTCACAGGTGTTTCGGGATACTCCAGACCAACTGGTAGCTGAGCCAAAGGTTTGCCGTTTTTGTAGACATAAATCGTTGAAGAATCGCCTGGCAGCGTCACGAATTGAGCAATGTCGGGATTGTACAAATGACCGTCTTTCTCAACAGGTTTGACTTGTGCTGCCTTGAAATATTCTTCGCTGAATTTGTCACTGTTCTTCACCTTGTTCACCAAGACTTTGTCTACTTTGTTTTCATCAAAATGCTGTGCACCCTGGCGGGGGGAGAGCTCGATCTGGCTGGTTTTTAGAATGGCCAGGCAGTTGGTGGGGCGTTTCTTGTAAACGTAGCGAATGCTTTTGTCATTGAATGGCAAATCGAATACATTGCCATCGTCTCCGACGCATCTTACAGAGTCTACATATTCACCCTTGACAGTAATTTCTTTGGCGGGGAAATTGTGACCGGTCGACAATCCCAGGCTTTGTTCTCCCACGTCAATCCAGGTCAGGTGGGCCAAGGCTGGAGCACTTGCACTAACAAACAGCAAAGCAATCAGTTTTTTCAACACGGGAACCTCGATACAGCAGGTTAGAATCATTCAACACTACTACACATCGGAATAGACATGGCGAAAACCAGCGCTGAGCAGCCCAAAGATTTGGCGTCGCAATTGCTTGAAGCCGAGGTGGCTTTCTGGCTGCAAAACCTCAAGGGTAAAAAGTTTCAGGCCTTACTGGCTGAAGAGGTTGGGTATCTGATTGACCGGTTGGAGCACATTCGCCTGCGCGACGCTGTCGATGAAAACAAGGTCAAGGGCACCGCTCAACGCTATGCCGTTGAGATGGAAATTGGTGGTGCCATTCCAGAGTTGTTTGGCGAGATTGCCAATCGGATTTTCGAATTCCCAGCCAGCCGAACCACCAGGATTGGTGAAGTGGTCTCTGATTCCATTGCCACTGAATTCATTGAAAAGATTTTTGAGCAGGATGGCGTGCTTGACCACGCAGTGACCAATATCCGCAACAGCACGCCGTTTCGGCATTTTTTGTCCGATGTGATTTTCACGGTGCTCAAAGGCTACGTGTTTGAGCAAAACAACCTGATGAAATTCTCTACTGTGGCCAGCAGCACCCGCAAGGTGCGTGAATGGTTGAGTACGAAGGCGCCTGATTTGTCAGAAGGGCTTGAAGACCGGGTGCGCAACTTGATGGAGAGTGGCGTTAAAAGCTCGCTGGAGATGGTAGACGAAACGCTGGACAATGAGCAGTATCGGGAAACTGCCATGAATAGCGCCCTGGCGTTTTGGGATGTGGTGCGTGAATGGCCGCTGACGGCTTATCGCGATTACCTGACCGAGCAAGACCTTCAAGAATTCATGGTATTGGGGTATGAGTTCTGGCTTGAGTTCCGCAACACCGAATACCTGAAGTCGTGTATTGATTTGGGTGTTGAGTTTTTCTTTGAGAAGTATGGCGACCAGTCGCTGCAGTCCTTGCTTGATGACATTGGTGTCAGCCGTGAAATGATCCTTGATGAACTGGACAATTACATTCCCGACCTTGCGTTGCTGGTTATTAAGGAAGGCGTTGCAGAAAGTTTCCTGCGCCGCAATCTTCAACGTTTTTACAGCAGCAAGAAGGTGCAAGACCTTCTTGCCAGGTAATGGTTTAAAGATTCCCTGTGCTGGTGCCCGCCGGCAAATTCAATACTTTGCCGTTGCTGAAATTAAGCACCACGGGGCCGTCGGACACCACGGTGTAAGCGGCTCCGTTTTGCAGGCAACTTGCAGTGGTGTCAATTCTCATCGAGGCCACATTGCGCAGGTTCGCTGTCAACCGGTTCTCGCTGGCAGCCTGTACAGGTATGCCCACAAGCCTGCGGAATGTTTGAATAAAGGGCACAGGGCCATTGCCTGCGGTTTGCCCGTTTTCAAAGTTGCTGGTGCTGCGTGCGCAGGCAAAGCTTTCAACATCCATCGCAATGTCACCTTCCGCACGGCCTTTGATTTGGCTTAGCCAATAAGCTTTGTCATGCTTGATCTCATACTCAGGATAGGCAAATGCTTCATTGGTTTTGAAGGTAATTCGGCCCGGGTTTTTTACGCGCTTCAAGTTGCGTGTGAATTCTGCCTCTTTGCTCCATTCGTCCAGCGCAATCAAGGTTAAGTGTTCTGCCACCAAGTGCATGTAAAACTCGTACAGCACGCCATCGGTTTGGCTCAGTTTCAGTGCCCAGTCAAGCCCGGTGTTCACCTGCACCAACTCATCGAGTGCACCATACGAATGAGTACCAGGAATGTGACGCAAATTACCCAGGTAATTGCTGATGTTGCCCACGCCGCCAATGGTGCTGCTCACTGGCAAGGCAAAGGGCAGGGCGCTGGTCAGTGCTTCTTCACCTTGAATCAGCACATCGCCAATCAAGGGAGTATTCAAGATACTGCCGGTGAAGCCCACCCAGTTGCTCAAACCCGCAAAGCGGTCTGGGTACAGCGCAGCCAGGCGGGTGGAACCATAGCCTCCCATGGAATAACCGCCCACCAGTATCCGGTCCTCATCAATGTTGAACGTGTTCAAGGCATCGTCGAGCACGTCGAGCGCATCGCGTTCCGACAAGCCGGAGTAAAACCCATAAGGACCGCGCCCCAATGGCGAAATCAACACCCGGTCCAGGGCGTCACCAAATTGGGCCTGCATGCCCGGCTGATTGATCTGGCTGGCATGGTTGGCTTCGCAGCCATGCATAATCATTTGCAGGCTGCGCTGGTCGTCAAAGTTGCCGTTTTTGGGAATGTACACCCCGTAAGGCTGATACTTGCCCACGAAGTGAAAGTACTGCCCACAGAAGCGGCTGTTTGTCTCCGGGCTGGATGATTCGGCCTGCAGCACCATGCCTTCACCCGTGGAATTGGGCGCCGTGTATTTCGAGGTGTAAACCCGTTGTCTGAAACCTGCATCCACTACCGCCTTTTCTGTGGTGCCTGGTGTCAATTTGCGGCTGTCCACCACAGCGAAAAACTGACTGATGTCGCCTGCCCCCAAGGCGGCCGCCTGTTTGTCCTCCCACCAATCGCCTTTGTTGGGCAATACCTGCGAGGGCACAGTACCTTGCGCGTCGGCTTCTTCGTCTGCACCTCGGAATGCCACGTTCATGACTTCGCCGTTGCTTTGTGCAGTGACTGCCCACATTTTGAACGGATTGCTTACAGGTGCAGGGAAGGTGCCTGTGATCAGGTTGCTGTCCGGGTTTCCTGTGTTGAATTCATACACCGCGTCGGCACCTCGCACCGTCAGTCCCATCAGGGTTTCTGTGCCTGTTGCCGGGTTGTTGTCTGTGTCCACCGCAATCGCTGCAATGCTTTGGCCCGCTTCGTACAGGGCATTCATCTCAAAACTTGCACTGTAGGTGTTGCCTTGGCGGCTCAAGCGGAGTTCGATCAGGTCGGCAGTGCTCTCTGCGCCGGCGGGGTAGCGTGAATCGCCTGCTGTGGGCGACAACAAACCTGGGGTGTTGGCCAAAGGGTTGCCCAACTGCCCGCCACGGCTCGCCAGGTTCAGCAAGGCAGGGCTGGGTGACAGCAAGCCCGTGTCAGCACCATAGTCGTCGTACACATAATCGCGGTAAACCAGCACCCCGTTACAAATCTCGGTAACACCTGCAAACCAGGACTGTTCGTTGCACTGGGCTGTCTCTTGTGGAGTCACCGGTGTACCTGTTCCCGGGTTATTGGAAACTACGGAGTCTTCGCTGCCGCAAGCAACCAGCAATGCAGTGAAAGTTAAGGAGATCAGCTTCTTTTGAGGGGCAAGGGGCACAGTAAAAGGCACGGTAATGGTCCATAGGTGTATTGAGCACGATGAACTATTACTTCGGTAAAGTACCTATGGATTCAATTGTGAGCTAATTGTTGCTGGCCAAAATCTGGAAATCTTTGGCCCAACCTGCAGCCCGGTCAGCTGCATTGTTGCGTTGCTCGGCAGTGGCCGAATTAAGCACATTAACAATCAATCCAATGGTTGCCTTTTGCCGTTGTTCGCTTTCCTGTTTTTCAGCGGCACTGGCGGGGCTTTGCCAGGCATTGAGCAAGCGGGCAATTTCCTGGCTTAATGTGGCCTGATCAATTTGGCGGTTGGCGGCTTTGTTCACCAAGACCATGAATTGTTGCTGTCGCTCAAGCCGTTTTTCATAGCGAGACTCGGCCCTGTGGGTTTCGGCTCTGGCCCAAGCTTCAATTTGTTTGATTTGAACCGGAGTTAATGTGCCCAGCCAGCGTTCGAACCGCTCGGTCATGCGTTCAGCCGACTCGCGCACTCGCTGATCGGCGCTTTGCATCAATCGTTCTTCACGGTATTCCACATTCGATTTGTCGAGCGCTTTTTGAATGTCAGAAATTTGATTGGGCCACAAACCCAGCATGTTTTTCGCGATCACGGGTGCGGCTTCATTGGCGGTGCGCCGAAGCGATGCCCTGATCGCCAGGTTCAGTGCCTGCACCTGATTTGCATTCACGGGGGTAACCACGCCATTGCGGGCGGCCAAAGCCTGGCGGGCCGCTTGCAATTCGCCGGCAAGCACTGGAAGTTCAGCGTTGCGATGCCACTCCACAATTTCGTTCAGGCTTGTTTTTAGAAATGCGGATTGTTCAGAATCAAAATCAACTTTGCTGGTGAGGTAGGTGTGCGCAAAACTTGCCGAGTTGTTGTAACCCAGTTTGATTGCACTGCATGCGGCCAATACAGCCACACAGGCCATTAGCAAGCAGGTTCGGGGTCGAATTGCCGTTTTCATCACGAATTCGCGTCACTCAATAAAGTTCAATTGATCTGTTTAAGACTCATCGAAATGCCGTTCGTTCAGTGTGTTTTGAAGCGACTGGCCCAATCGGGCAGCGGTTGAACGAATGCCTGCAGGTCGCCACCCTGAATTCGCAGTATTTTTCTGTAGGGGTCCTGTGCACTGGAGTTGTCGAGTACCCACACATCATCGCACAGAGGCAAGGCATTCAACACATTGTCCACAGTTCGTGGAATTCGCGTTTCGATTTTATCGTCGGGTACGGCATGCCCGCCGGTTTCAATGCGTTGATGCACCCGAGCTTTGTTCAGGCTGCTTTGTTCGAGGTGAACAAACACCATCACCACTTGATAGCCCAAGGCTTTGGCTTTGGCGACAAAATCGATTTTGCTGGGGTGTGAAAACACGGTTTCAAAGCAGAAGTTTTTGCCTTGTTCCAGCAGGCTATTGCGCAGGTTTTCGGCAATTTTTGCGGCTTCATAGCTGTGTTCCTCGGGGGCTTGGGGAAACACATCGCGGGCAATGTCATCTGCATTGACAAACGGCATGCCCAAGGGCTTTAACTGGGTGCGGTAAAAGGTCGATTTACCCGCCCCGTTGCCACCCACCAGCAGCCACAGTTGCTTCATGCCAGTTTGACTGGCTTGAATTGGCCGTTTTCAAACTGACCGATTCGGGTTTTGCCTTTGGCATCGATTTGTTCAAGCAGGCCAGGGTGTGTACTGCTGGCCTGATAACGTACTTTGTTCTGGCTTACTTCTTCTTTCAATTCACCAGTGGTGCGTTTCATATCCAGGTTGCCAAACACCCAATCGGCGCTGACAGGCGGTGCGTTCACCTGTTCCAGTTTGACCCGTAACAAGCCGGCCTTGATTTGCAGCAGCGTTTCCGGATCCAGCACACTTTCAACTTTTTGACCAATGCTGGCCCAGTATTCGATTTGTTCTGCTGCGCTGCGGTGGTTGAGCTTGCCCAACACGGTGGCGTTGCTCATCAAGTCAGATTGAATGCGAATGGGTGAAGAGGCTTTGGTCATGGCATATTTCCTCGGTGGGATGCACTGTGCAATGCCCTGAGTGTAGCAAAATGCTACAAATAAGGCAATTTACAGCGAGCATCCTACAGGGAAATATTCAATTAAAGATTTCTGAGCACAAATTCCTTGATAGCTTGTGCACAGGGGTAGGGCGTCTCGATCATCGGCAGGTGTCCTACACCGTCGAACAGACACATTTCCGAGCGTTTGATCAGTCGCTCGAATTCGTAAGCGCAGCTAATGTGCAGCACATCGTCCTGCTTGCCCCACATCACCAGGGTGGGCGCTGAAATGTCTTCAAACGTGGCTTTGGTGTAGTCGGGGCGGCGGCTTAGCATTTCCTGAAACAGAAATCCATTCACATCTTTGCGGTGAATCAGTTCAGTGGCCGAGAAAAACGCAGCAGATGCCGCCAAGGCCCGGTTGTGAAATACCAGGTCTGTCAACTTCATGACATCCATTGGGGCGCGTGGAACCAAGCGATTCTTGCCGCGAAGAACTTCGCGAATGAAGTCGGTTTCCTCTGTGCCAGGCAGGCCCAGCGCATCCATCAATACCAGGCTGGTGACCATTTCCGGAAAGCGGGCGGCCAACAGACCCGCCAGTGCGCCACCCATGGAGTTGCCCACCACGTTCACTTTGTGAACGCCAATTTCTGTCAGCCAGTCGTGCAGGCGTTCTGTTTGGTCTTCAAGGCCATAATTGCGGTCCGGATTAAAACCGCTTTCACCCCAACCAGGAAGGTCAGGAATCAAAATGCGAAATTGACCTGCGAAAAAAGGAAGCAAGGGCAACCAGTGCTCTTTTGCAGCAGCAAAACCATGCATCAACAGCAGCGCAGGGCTGTTTTCACTGCCGATTTCAAGCCACACCAGTTTGTCCTTGCCCACACCAATCCGCTTGCGGTGCACGCCCACCAAGCCGCCGTACCAAGGGTTCAAGCGGGTGAAGCTGAACAGTTTCGGGCGCCAGTCTTTCAGCTTTTCAGGGTCTATTTCAGGGGCGTGGCGAAGAAAAGCTTCACCCACGTGGTCAAAATACTGATCAACCAGTTTTGCGCCTTCGCTAATGGGTGTGACTTCTTTGCCTTTGGACTTGCGGACAGGTTTGGCCAAGTTGAACCTTCTATTTTTAGTATTGATACATGCTTACCAAAGCATACTTCGAAATAATCATTGTGTTTGGTATTGTCTGCATCATTCGGGGCTTGGCTTACACTGTCCTTGCAAGCCAGCCCGATATTTTTGAGTGTTCCTTCAGCTTGTGTCAGGTGGGCGACACAGCGGAATCAACCGCGGTTCGGAATTCTTCCGGTATCAAGAGTTCATAGGTGGCCCCAGTGCCCGGTAAGTTGGGCAGGCCGGGCAAAGCTGGCAGGTTGGGGCCGCGCTGGTTGCTGAAGTAAAGCCGTGAGCCATCCGGTGAGAAGGCGGGGCCAGCCAGTTCACTGCCACCACCGGTAATTTGAAGCAGAATTTTTGCGGGCTTGTTGGGAATCATCACCATCAAGCGCATGGCATCGCCATCTTCGGCCACGATGACATCGCCAGCCGGGCTGATGACCAGATTGTCAACGTCGTCAAAGCCGGTGCCTTCAGCCAGTTGGCTATTGTCGAAGACCACCTCAATCAAATCATTGTCGATATCCAGTGCGTAAACCCGGTTGTCGCCCTTGCAGGCGAAGAACACCACAGCGCGCATCGGCTTGGCCACGCCGCTCACTGAAGGTGCTTCGCCCTGCGGGAATTCTTGAATCCAGATGCCTTCACCACCCCTGAACACGGTGCCCGGAACCGGAAGACCGGCTGCGGCGGTGCGTGTACGCACTTGAGCCTGCGGGTTTTCTGGTTCAAGCGCATCGACCCACTTCACACGGTGAACACGTTGGGCCACGGCAATGTCTTCCTGATAAGCGCCGGCTTCAAAACCAACAATTTCCAGAACTTGCAGCTTGCCTTGCTCCATGTTCAAGCCCATTTGCCCATTGACTGCCGGGCGTAGCTCGCCCTCCGACACAAAACGGTACAAGCGGCCGTCGCCCGCGTCTTCGGTCAGGAACAAGGTTTTGGTGGCCATGTCTACGGCAACAGCTTCGTGATTGAACACACCGAGCGCTGGCAATGCGCGCGCAGTTGCCGTGCTGCCCAAGGGGTCACATTCCGAGGTCACGCCGGTTTGCGTTTCTTCGCAGCTAAGCCAGGTTCCCCATGGCGTTGCTCCGCCTGCACAATTGCGAGCTGTTCCGGTCAAAATTCGATAGGCTGATTCAATGTCACCTTGTGAATTGAACCTAAGCGCGCCCACGCCACCTTGTGGTGCTTCGGTTTCGCTGTTGGATACATAGACCCAACCGCCATCTTCGGTCGGGAAGACTGCACCACCATCCGGAAACATATGCCAGTTATAACCGGTCAATCCCAGTAAATCGGGAATACCCAACACAGGGTTGCTCAAATGCCTGGCCACTGGGCGTACGGTAAAACCAGCTGGCGCAAAAATATTGTCTACACCCGTGGCCACCAATTCGCCAATGCCAGCCAAAGGCCCGGCTTGCAGGGGCAATTCCATGGCCAAAGGCCCAAGACTCGGCGGGTTTACCACAGGCGGGTTCCCGGTTTCATTGGGCCCTGTGGGTGTAGCCGTGGCTAGTGATGCATCGGAATCTGAACCGCACGCGCTCAAGAATGGCAGGGCCGAAGCACCAGCACCAAGAAACATGGCCCGCAATAAAGCGCGGCGTTTGAATGAGGGAATGGCTGGATGATGCATGGCGAAACCTGTAGAAATGTAGAAAGCGGCACCATTTGATACTGCGCAACCGGGCACACGGTTTGGGTAAAGCACTCAGTGTGACTAGCCACGCTTTTGACATATTTCAGAATCAAAACGAGTCATCTAGTAAGCCTGCTCTTTTGTATTTTCAATCCTTTCCGGGCTTTGGGCAGTACAAGCTAGAGGAACAGAGCAAAGGTGGCAGGATGAAGCGGCGGGATGTGTTGAAAGTGATGGCGGCAAGCACTTTGGTAGGCTGCGGCGGGGGCGACGATTCGCTGGTGACCAGCAACCCGACTGGACCCGTGGGGCCTTCTGATCCGGGCACTGGCGCGCCAATTGCCAGCAATGAATTCGAGCAGGCCTTGCCACAGCCAGGGTTCGAACCCGCTGGTTTTGACTTTCCCATGGTGTTGGCCATGCCATTTGCACACGGGGTGGCCAGTGGCGACCCCTTGGCCGACCGCGTTATTTTGTGGACTCGAATTACCTTGCCCGAATACCCGCCACAAGGTGTGCAGGTGCGCTGGTTGGTGAGCACCACTGCCGACATGCAAAATGTAGTGCGCCAAGGCACACAGCGCGTGGTGGCAGAGCATGACCACACCTTGAAAGTAGACGCACAGGGTTTGCAGCCCGCCACCACTTACTACTATCAATTTAAAACTGGCCCACACAGCAGCATTGTAGGGCGCACGCGCACTGCACCCGCAGACATGGTTTCAGCCATTCGCCTGGCCGTGGTGTCCTGTTCCAGTTATTGGTCCAGCACTTGGAGCGGTTACGGCGCAATTGCGCAACGTGAAGACCTGGATTTGGTCATTCATTGCGGCGACTACATTTACGATTTTGTGGATGAAGATGAACAGGTACGCGCCCGACGCGACATTGAAGACACCGCGTATGTGGATTATCGCGACTGGTTGAACATCGACGAATGTAGAAGGCGCTATGCGCTGTTTCGTTCAGATCCAAACTTGATGGCCGCGCACCAGCAACACCCTTGGTTTATTACCTGGGACAACCACGACATCGACCCAGGCTTTGGCAATGAATTGCCCACCACCTTGCCCGAGGGTGTTGAGTCCACTTGTACCTTGCTAGACACCACACGCGCCTTTTGGGAATGGACCCCGTCCCGCCCGGTCAAAGCCGATGGCAGTGGCGAATTCATTTTTTATCCTGACACTGAATACCCCGCACCAGTTGATCCTTTACTGGTGTACCGCAGTTTGAACTACGGCCCGCTGGCCAGTATTCGTGCCTTGGACACGCAAAGTTATTTGCCAGGTTATGGTTTGCAGGCCGATGCTTCCCATTTGCCAGAAGGCGCACCCACCTTGTTTGGAAAACCTCAATTTGACTGGCTGCTTTCACAACTGCGCCAAGACGAGGCCGACGGAGTGGTGTGGAAAGTGCTGAACAACCAAACCTGGATTGCGCCTTGGGTGGTGCCCAATGTGGTGGGCTCGCCAGTGGTGCCATTGCCTGTGCGCTGGAACGATTACAACACCGAACGGAATTTGTTGATTTCGCAATTGCGCGGCGGTGGAGCAATGCCCCCCGTGAATGGCACTGTGTTTGTCTCCGGAGACATGCATGGCAACTGGATTTCTGATGTAGTTGAGGACGATCAAACCGCATTGCTGAATCAGTATCAAGTGGCACCACCCGTGCCCACTTTGAGGCAGGGAACCTCTCCAGAAAATATTGCGGCCGGTTTTCAGCGGGCTGCAACGGCCAATTTGCCTGGTATTAACTTGCGCGCAGCTTCAGCCGCAGTCGAATTTGCACCCTCTTCAATGGGACGGGGTGGGGCGGATGAAATTGTAGCCAACGCCTTGCCCGGTAGTCCATTTGCTGTTCATGTGGCCGCTAGCCGCGCCATTGAAACCGCCACCATGCTGGGCAACAAGCATGTTCAATTCATGGAATGGGTGGAACATGGCTACGGTATTGTGCAGTTGGAGCAAGACAAAGCCGTATTTGAATGCTGGTGGCAAAACAAGCTGCAAGACAATGCACCCGATGTACTGGGTGTGCAAATGGTGAGTTTTGCAAACGATGAGCCCACCCGTTTGCCCACACCGCGTTTCAAAAACCAGGTCGATTCAGTCACCTTGCACGGCATGCCTGTTCAAGCCAGCAGCAGTTCACGGGCAGCGCCTTTGGCCCCGGTGCCTGCGCAGGTGTTGGCGCGTTAGTTGGCAAGTTAGTTGGCAAATTAGTCGGCAAATTAATTAAGCACAATTTGAATCAGGTTCAGCACCAGCAAAACCAAAGCCAGTACCTGCCAAATTACAACCGGGTTTTTTTCAATCAAAGGCTGCCTGGCCAAGCTGGCTTCCAGCTTGGTGTTGGGTACAGTCAGGTCTTGCAGAAATTCGCTCAGCGCATCATAGCGGTAACGCGGGTTGGGTTGAAGCGCTTTGCGAAGGCAGGCTTCCACCCACAGGGGCAAATCACGACGCGGGTGGTTGGCGGGAATGTAGCGCAAATCGCTGTAGCTTTTCAGTTCAACTTGCTTCACGGTTTTCTCTGCAAACGGCAAGTGGCCCGTCAGCATTTCATAGACCACCACGGCCAGTGAAAACAAATCGGATTTGAAAGTACCCACTTCACCCATCAGGTATTCGGGAGCCACATAATTCACACTGCCTTGTGGCACCGATTTGTCCAAGGGTGAAATCAGTTCATCGGCACCCGCAATCAACACTGTGCCGAAGTCCAGAATTTTCACGCACCCTTGTGAATCAATCATGATGTTTTCGGGTTTGATGTCCTGGTGCACCATGTCGGCGCGCTGAAAGGCCCGCAGCCCTGCCACCACTTGCTTTACAATGCGCCGCACCGCATCCATACCGGGCTTGGGGTTGTCGTACATCCATTCACGCAAGTTGATGCCTTCGATGTACTCGCCCAGGTAATACAGAAACTGCTTGGGCCGTTTCGGTACATGCGTGCGCATCACGTTCACATGTTGAACGCTTTGCCCCACCCATTCTTCGCGAACAAATCCGCTCAAGTACATGGCATCTTCAGCGAAGTTCAAGGAAGGGGCTTTCAGCGTGAATTGTTCGCCGGTTTCCATGTCGCGCACGCGGTACATGTGGCTGCGGGTTCCGCTGAAAATAATCTCAAGTACTTCATAGCCATCTATTTTATTGCCCACCTGAAGCACTGGCGGTATGGGCAATTGCGTCAACTTTCGGTGTACTTCGTCCAGCGTTTCATGGGGCAGGGCGTCGATGGCCATCAACAACACAGTCAGGTTGTCGTCGCTGCCAGCACTCAAGGCCGCTTGCACCAAGTTTTGGGCAAGTCGTTCCAAATCGCTCGTGCCATGTTCCGCAATCAAGCCAAGTATTTCCGGGCGCTTCAGCACGCCGTGAACCCCATCGGTACTTAGCACCACCAAGTCACCCACCTGCAATTCATGGGTGCTGTAGTCCAGTTCCAGATGCCGGTCTGCGCCCAGTGCGCGCGACAAGTATTCCTGCCCGCGCTCGGTACGCACATGGTCTTGGGTGAGGCGCTCTATTGCATCGCCACGCACGTGATAAACCCGTGAATCGCCCACATGAAAACAGTGTAACGTGATGGACTTCAACACCACCGCGCTGAACGTGGTCAACAGGCTGTCGTTGTGGCTGGCACGGTTGGTGTTTTGCTGATAAATCCAGGCGTTCAAGCCAGAAATAATTTGCCGAGCTGATTTGTGAACGCTCCAGGTGTAGGGCGTGGAAGAATAGTCCTCTAGAAAACTGGTCACTGCAGTTTGGCTGGCCACATGAGAATCCGCGCAACTGCTAACCCCATCTGCAATGGCGGCCGCGGCGCCTTTGAGCAAGTTCGATTCGGCTTGCCCACACCAGGCGGCAAAGGCATCCTGATTCACAGGCTTTTGCCCTGCGATGGAATAACCCCCAAAACGAACTTGCAGTGTGCTGCTCATATTGCTTTTATTCACCCCACGCGGATCAGTTCAACCGTACCGTCTGCTTTTACCTCAGCCATGTGGCCTTGTGGTTCTTCCATGAACAGCAGTGTAATAAAACCCACCACAGCAGTTAAAGCAATCACGAAGAAGAAAGCCTGATAGCTGACAAACGACAACACCGTGAGGTAAACCACTGCACCTACATTGCCGTAAGCGCCAGTCATGCCCGCAATTTGACCAGTCAGGCGCCGCTTGATCAATGGTACGGCTGCAAACACGGCACCTTCACCAGCCTGCACGAAAAATGAACAGGCCATGGTGGTGATTACGGCCAGCCACAGGGGCCAGCTTGATTCAGTCAAGCCCATCAATGCGTAACCCACGGCAAGGCCGGCGGTGAGAATAAGCAAGGTGCGTTTGCGACCGAACTTGTCGCTGATCCAGCCGCCACCGGGCCGCGACATCAAGTTCATGAAAGCGTACATCGAGGCTACAAGGCCGGCATACACCGGGCTCAGCGAAAATGTTTCAGAGTAAAACAGTGGCAGCATCGATACCACGGCCAATTCAGAACCAAAGGTTGCAAAGTACAACACATTCAACACTGCCACTTGTTTGAATTTGTAGCGGTGCAATTCAGGGACCGGGACTTTGAAAATATCACTGTTCACCTTGTAGGCACCATAGCAGTCGTACACAAGTATCAGTAACAGAAAGCCGTAAATGGAATTGGCGGCAGCGCTGCTCAACATGCTGACACCTTCTGGCGACAACTTCCAGGTTAACAAGGCCAGTGCTGCGTACATGGGCAACTTCATCAACAGCATGAAATAGAAGTCGCTGACGCTGGTCACTTCCATGCCACCGCTTTTCTTGGGCTTGAAGTAGGTAGAGCCTTTCGGTGTATCGCTGACATTGAAATACCACACGAAACTGAACACCAGGCAGATCAGGCCGGTCAGCGCAATTGAATAGCGCCAGCCATCGGGACCGCCAAACATTAGCGCGAGGGTAGGTAGCAACATGGCAGCGCCTGCCGAGCCGAAGTTACCCCAACCGCCGTAAATGCCTTCAGCCGTACCCAACTGGTGCGCAGGAAACCATTCACTGACCATGCGAATGCCAATCACGAACCCTGCACCGATAAAGCCCAATAAAAAGCGGGAGATGGCGGCCTGCGCAAAGTCGGTTGAGAACGCGAACATGAAGCAGGGAATGGCCGAGACAAACAGCAGTACCGCGTATACAAGGCGGGGACCAAATTTGTCAGTCAACATGCCGATCAGTATTCGTGCCGGAATGGTCAGCGCCACGTTCAAAATTAACAATGTTTTGACCTGTTCCTTGCTTAAGCTCAGTGATTCTGCGATCGCACCCAGCATGGGGGCATGGTTGAACCACACAAAGAAAGTAATGAAAAATGCGATCCAGCTCATGTGCAGGATTTTCATTTTTCCCGCAAAAGAAAACAGATTCAGTTTGGCATGGTCGTTCATAACGAATGGCTCTTTTTTGAAATCAAAATAAAAAGCGCTCACCTTCTGAACGAACCTCTGGATTCATTCAAATGGTGAGCGCCTTTGCCCGTTTTTGCTGCAAATGAAAACCTCGCGCACTCAAAAGGTGCACCTGGCCCTCCCACACAGTCTCGATTTCCGGCTTTGGTCTCCAAAACTGCGTGTATGCATGTTGCAATGCAGAAACTGTGCCAGCTCGCAAGCTGTGAACCAAGAATGTCTATCACGGTCTATGCAATATGGATAAAATGAACAGGCCTTATCAGGCAGTGGTTCTTGCAGTAACTCCAGCAGCAAAAGGTGATTCAAATGCGTATGTTCAGCGTGTCAACAGGTGTGGTTCTAGGGGCTTCCTTGCTTTTGAGTGCATGTGCTTCCATGTACAGCGTTCGGCCCGTGGTTGCCGAGAATCAGGTGCCCGTTCAAAACCAGGGTTTTGAGTCTTTGAGCTCAAGTAAAAAACACACCGTACAGGTTGGTTCCGTGTACAACTCGATGCGTCAATTCGATAACCCGCGGTTCAACGTGACATTCGTGAATAAAGGCAAGTTTCCCGTCGAGTTTTCGACAGAGAACATCACCGTGACATTCAATGGTCAACCAGCCACTGTGGTTAGTTATGAAGCACAAATTCAAGATGTTCAGAATCGGCTTTCTTACTACGGTTTCAGGGCGCCAATTTTCTACAGCCCGTTTTATCACCCTCAGTTTTATCGAGGTTTTCACGGAAGTGGCTTTTTGTTTCAAACCGATTTCAATGACAGGCTTGATGTGCAACAGGCCTTTGCAGACTTTGATCGAATTCAGAAGTACAGCTTAAAGCCGAAAGTAGTGCGACCTGGTGAGCAAACACAAGGTGAAATTATCGTGGCCAAAAAGCTATCGGCCAGCAGCGCGCAAGACATCACTGTGACTGTGCGTGTTGACGATGACACGCACAAGTTTGATTTTGGTTACCTTCAAACCAATTGATCAGGGTTGATTTACTGGAGTTCAGTGATTTTCCTGAACTCCTGAAGCTTTGCCCGCAAAAAAAGAATCATCGCTTCACGGTCATGTAGTTCTGCACTCAGGTACTCCACCACCGTGCTTAATTGTTCCACTTCGGCCGATCGTTTTTGAATCAACTCACTGGCGCGCTCTTGCAGTTTGGCCAGTTGCCGGCAAAGTGCGTCGTTTTCAATCAGCAAAGTGTCCATCGATTTATTCATGTAGGCTTCGACTTTCATGGGGCAATTTCCTTCATGAATCAATGAAGCGCACCACCTGCATGCCGGCGGTTTTGGCTTTGCAAGGTGGGGTGCTCCAAAGCTTGTTTGATCCGTTGAATTTCGGCTTGTGCAAAGCCCATCATGCCCAGCAAATCCCGAAAGGCGGTGGCTTCAAAACGCATGGTCATGTAGTGAAGGCAGAGCGATACTACCTCGGTTTCCTGGCAATAATAGACTGAACCGTTTTCGCTGCCTGCCAGCCATTGACCCAGTTGAGCTGTACAGTTTTCCTGCTGCATGAAGAACTCCCGATTTATTCAAATGAGAATTCATCGTAAATGATAATGATTATCAATACAAGTGCTTTTTGCAGTTCTATGGTGGTGCGGTACTTAGTTGATATTTGTCTTTCGCACCAACGTCAGTTTGTTACCGATCGGGCTGCTTTGCTCGCCCAAAATTCCTTTCTCGGTCACCAGCAAATCGGTACTGGAGAAAAGTGGTGGCCTGCCTTGCATAACCTGTGAGGTGCCTGTTGAAAAGGTGAGTGGGTTGAAGCCATCTGTTTGCTCGCCGAGAAAGTTGAGTTTGATGACTTGTCCCGTTAAAAAGTAAGTGACAGCAAAACCATCGGGGAGAATTGAGAAATCGTCAGGAAGACTTTGCAGCGTAGCCAAAACCAAAGGCATCCCTGCAGATCCGTCGTTTTGAATGGGCACCACATTCAAACGGCCCAGGTTTGGAATTTCTGAATCGGTGAAGTAAAGCAGATTACCCCTGCGTTGAATGCCGTTTGGAAAGCGACCTGCCAGGTCTAGCCAGGTGGTTTGGTTTTCAATTTGAAGTGGGTTGCTGGCTGCAATTTTTAGCTTCACAATTTTTGGCGAAGGCAGAGAACTGGTCGCAATGGGCCCATCCACGGCATACAAAGTTTGGCCGTCCGCACTGCTGGTTAATCCGTTGGCCAATGCCATGCCTTCATAGTTGAAGACAGGCGATATTGTGACTGGCGTTTGGTTCAATGCGCCCGCCCAAAGCGTGCCGTCCCCGCAATTGGCATAAAGGGTATTTCTGGCGATCGCCAAACCAGTGAAATTGCATACGCCGCTTGAAATAGTTTGCGCTGCGAAATCATCGCCGTTTTTCAGCACTTCAATAACAGACTGTCCGCCAGACACAAACAGGCGACCGTCAGCTGAAAAAATCATGTTCTCCGCATCTGGGACTGTCAATAATTCCTGCAAACTGGCGCATGCGTTGTTAAAGCAAGGGCTGTTCTGTTCGAATGATGATGGGTTCGTGCGTGCTGCTGGCAATGTTGTGGGCTCTCCACCTGTGCATCCAAAAACAAACGGCAGAACAATGCAGAGCGACCAAAAAACCCGGGTTTCAGAATGCATGCAACAAACTCCTCAAGAGATGAAGCTTGTACTTTGAGTAGAAAAGTTTGGATGTAATAATTAAAAATCAACAAATTTGCTGGAGTAGATTCCCATGTTCGAGAAACTCTGTGTGGGAGCATTGATGGCTTTTGTTTTTTGGCATCCCGAATCTGTCAATGCCACCGAGGCTGTGCCAGTTCCATTGCCCCAGTTACCTGCCACATTTTCTGGCACTTTGCCTTGCGCCAGTTGTGAGGGCATTCAAACCAGTATTACCTTGCAAGCTGATGGTACTTTCTTTTCCCGCCAGCTTTATGAGGGGCAGGCTTCGCCCAATCAAGCCAACGATCTAGGGCGTTGGGTGATGTCGCATTACGGCAATATCGTTGTCATGCAGGGGCAAAATTCTGAGCAGCGTTATTTCCGGGTGAAGTCCGCTGATTCACTTGAAATGCTGGATCTGGAAGCGCGCAGCATTTTCTCAATACTCAATTACAGCCTGAACCGCACCCCCTCAGCGGAAACGCTGGACTTGAAGTTGTTTCCACTCAATGGGCTTTATCGCTATTTTGCAGATTCCGGCCGTTTTACAGAATGTGCAAGTGGCTTGGACTTGCCGGTAGTGACCATGGGTGACAATGCAAAGCTGGAGAATGCGTATCTGCGACTTCGCGCTGAACCTGGGCAAGCCCTGCTTGCAACGGTTTATGCGCATATCAAGCCAGCGCCGCCCATGGAAGGGCAGAACAGCACGCCGAGTTTGCACCCCCTTCGGTTTGAGAACATTGCAAAGGGCGATTGTGCTCCACGTCTGTACTCTGCAAGTTTGAAAGATCAGTTCTGGACCTTGGTTCAACTGAAAGGCAAGCCGGTGGTGTTGCCGGAGACAGGGCGTGCTCCAGGTCTGATGTTGCATACCGATAACAGCCGTTTAAGCGGCTCTGGGGGTTGTAACCAGTTACTTGGTTCGTATTCAATGGATGGGCGTTTTGTTCAGTTGAACATGGTGGCTGCCACACGGATGGCCTGCTTAAGCCCTGGCAATGTGGACGCTGAACTGATTGAAACGCTGACCCAGGTTAAAAGCTGGAATATTCTGGGTCAGCGTATGGAATTGTATGACCAGCTTGGACGTTTGCTGGCCCGGTTTGAAGCGCGGTGATTGCGTTAGTCCTGTAACAACTCGAAAGCAAGCCCCGCGTGCTGTTGCAAGCGGCTTATTAACTGCTCACCCATGAGGGAAGCAGGGGTCCAGAATCCGCCAGCGTGTTTTTGAATGTCCAAAGCCAGGCACACTGCAGCCTCTCCCAGCATTTTCCCGGTTGAACCATAACCCGGATCCATATCGCCAGTTACTTTGGCCGTCAGAGTATTGCCTTTGCTAGTGGTGCCATAAAAGCGCAAATCATAAGAGCCGCGCTGTTGAGACGTTTCACTAGGGCCTTCGCCTGGTTTGGGTACCACGAATTTTTCAAGGGCCCAGCGTGTGGGCGGCAGTGCAGCACCAATCAAAAACCCGGCCATACCGCTGGCCAATCCCATCGCAGTCATTCGACCTTTGAATCCGTTGCCGGTCATCATGGCTTCGTCGTACTTGAATTCTTTTCCGTATCCGTAGTTTTGCAGGGCATTGCTTCGATGCACTACACGGGTGTTGATACCGGCCATGACAAATGGGGCTAGCCAGCTTTTAGCCACTGGGTCGAATTCTGCGAAACTGACATTGGGTTGGCGAGCGGCCAGGCGGGCAGGGGATATCAAATACGGGTTGGCCAATTTCTTGGCCAGCGAGCGGTCTGCTGCAACCTCGCGCGTCACGTTGATCATGCTGGCCACGGTGCCGCCTGAAAATTCGCCTTTCAATTTTCTAACCCGCATGCGGATTTGTTGGCAAGGTTCACCGTACTGAACACTGGCGGCTTTTTGTAAAAACAGAACGCCAAGATCAGAGGGTATGGAGTCGAATCCACAGCAATGCACAATACGTGCACCACTTTGCTTGGCGGTGTCCTCATAGGCTTCAATCATCCGTGCAATCCATTGCACTTCGCCGGTCAGGTCGCAGTAGTCGGTGCCGGTTTCAGCACATACTTTCACAAGGCCCGAACCATACAGGGCGTAAGGCCCCACCGTTGAAACCACCACTTTGGTTTTTGAACACAGGTTTTGCAAATCGGCTTCTTTGCTGGCGTTGGCCAAAATGGTGGGGAGTTCCCGGGCCTGCTCACCCAAGCGATTTTTCAGCACGGCCAGCTTGTCGGCATCACGCCCGGCAATAGCCCATTTGATCTCGCCATTCAATCCATGGCGTTTCCACAAATATTGCACCAAAATTTGACCAACAAAGCTGGTCGCCCCGAAGACGATCAAGTCGAATTCTTTCTTTTTCATTCTGCGCTATCTCCTGAATTTATTGTGTTTTTCAAGATTCTCTCACACTCAATAAACCTTGTATTGATATTCCGAATACTGATTATTCATAGGCCCTAAGGGTGATAGGGAGTGACCGGAGCTTTAACCCGATCGGGGGGACGCAAATTGGATGTGGAATATTTAAGGTGAATCCATACTTCGGAGAACACCATGGCCACTCTTTCAGCAGTCAACTTTCTGTTCGATTCAAGCTCGCAACTGTTGCCATTCTGGATCGCGATTGCGACAACTGAGCGCGAACTGGAACTGGCTGCCAAAGCCCGACAACTAGCGTATGGAAAACACTTGCCGTTGCTCGGCGAAAAGTTGGCCGTACCGGATGGCGATGATCGACATCCCGACTCTGCTGTGCTGTTGGCTTTCTCAAAGCTGGACGGAAGTTGCATTGGTACTGTGCGTATTCAAATTGCCAATCAACAGCAGCTTCGTCTTGAAGAATCGTATGCTTTGCCCAAGGCCTTGAGAGCCGGGCGAATTGCTGAAGTATCCAGACTGGCCATACCTGCACGTTCCAACGGATTGGCGCTGCGGTTGATGCTGATCAAGGCGGCATACTGGTACAGCAGGGCAAACCTGGTGGATCGATGTTTTCTCTGCGTGCGCTACCCCGTTGACAGGCAATACCGCCGGTTTGAACTTGATGATGTGTTGCAACCTGATGAATTTGTAGAGATGAAACACATCGGCATGATTCCTCATCGAATTCTCTGGTTTGATGTATTTCAAATCGAGGCACGATGGTTGCTCAGTGCAAATCCACTTCACTCTATTTATTTCTCAAGTTCACATCCTGATTTGTTACAGAACATTCAGATGCGTACCTTGCAACTGGAAACGCAAAGTCAATTGCGCTCCATTGGATGATATCCATGCCTATTGCTGTCGCAGCGTCATTCCAGAGAACGCCTTGGGTACCTGTTCTGTCGGTGGTTTTGCTGAGTTTTTTTCTGCTGGTGTCTTTTGTCAATTTGTCGGTGCTCAATGAGAATAGCCCCCATGAAGTGCCGTTGGTATTTTCAAGTCTTGCCGAGGAAGAGGTAGAAGGCAGTTTGTTCCGGGTGGTCGATCAACTAAAAAGTGAACCCGAGCAGCCCGTGTTGCGTACCCACCTGAAGGAGAGTCCATTCTGGATTTACGCAGATTTGCAAACCAGCATGGCAAGCCAGTACGAGCAAATATTTTTTCGATCAAGGCATTTGGTACAGTCCACCTGCTGGCTTGACTACGAAAACGGTTCACTGCAAGAAGTACAGCTGAACACCAACCAGGGGCGTGTGGTGTCTGCGAATCTGGACAATTCAGTCAGTTTGCAGGGCGTGCTTTGCCAGTTCAAGTTTATCGGGCCTGCCAGCCTGGAAATCGGCTTGCAGACATCAGCAGACCTTAACAAAGCCATTTTGATTTCAGAGCGCCGACAAAGTTTTCTTGAGGGCGTTCTTTATCTCATGATCGGCATGGTGGCGGTGGCGGCGTTCATGACCCGCAGTGCCCTGTTTGTCAGTTACGGCTTTTGGTTGTTCGCCAGTCTTCGATTGGTGGCCCTGTCGGAGGGGTGGGATCATTCAATTTTTGGTTTCGATCTGAAATCAGACCCGCTCATGCGAGCCCGCATGTTGGCCCTGGCCATGTACTTCACCTCGACAGTACTGATTGTGTGGCACCTGTTCGAAAACATTCGACGAGAATCGTGGCTGGGGGTTTTGCGTGCCTTGCAATGCGCCAGTGTTCTGCTGACTGTCTTGGCACTGTTTTCACCATACCGTACTTTTCTCGAACTGTTTTGGCCGATAAGTTTGGTGGCGGCTTCTGCTGTGGCGTGGGTGGTCATCCAGAATTTTCTGGAGAAACGGGACCGAGTGGCCATTTACTATCTTGCAGCAATGTTGATTTCCCTGACCGGTGCCGTGGCTGAAGTGTTGTCAGCCTGGTTTGATCAGCGTTTCTTGCTGCAGTACTTCAACAGTGCTTCAGTCACTGTGCTGGCCAGTGTGATGACTGCCGTTGCCTTGGCCGAGTTTCTAAGGAAAACGCAATGGCAGCAGCAACAGGCTGCGCAGGAAATCAAACAGGCTCACGAGCGTCTGGAGAGTATTTTTGATATCGCACCTTCAGCCATGTTCACTTGTACTCGCCATGGTGAACTGATCCACTTTAACAAGCAGTTCACCAATCTTTTTCTGAACCGCGAAGGAACACCAACCCTCGACTTTCTTCAATCACAGCGCCTTGCTGCTTTGTTTAATTTACTGGAACAACCAGGGAAATCGTCTCGGCGTGAATTGCCTGTTGTGAGCGCTGAGGGGCAAACACGTTGGTATGAATTGGTGGTGAGTCGCGACCATCGGGAATTGGTTGGGGTTGTTGCAGACTTCACTGCGAGAAAAGACCGAGAATTGGCGTTGCAATATCAAGCCACGCATGATGAATTGACTGGTGCCCTGAATCGGCGAGGACTGCAAAATATCATTCACAACAAACTGAACAGGCGCACCGCCAGCTTCACCTTCTTCTGTGTGGAGATTCAGCAGTTCTCCCGATTGATCAGCGCATACGGTCTTGCCGTTTCGGACCAGTTACTGCAAGCCTTTCATACCGAGTTGTATCGACATATGAGTACGCATGGCGAGATATCACGCCTGCATATTGACCAGTTCGCAATCATGATCCACCCGAACGACACTGAGCGGGCAGAAGAAGCCTTCAATGCATTTTTACATCGGCTTGATTCCGTGCCTTTTCAGTTTGATGGTCGATGTATTCAAACCACCGTACTGGCCACACTGGTGTTTCAGGGCTTGGTTGACAATGTGCTCGATGTCATGGAAACGGTTGAGATGTCAATGCGAGAGTCCAAGCTCAAGGCCAAGCGCAACAGCAAGGTAGAGCGCGTGGTTTTTGAACAAAATCAGACTCGCAGTCTGCTTGATCAATCCCGGACCATTCGCCGGCTTGACGATCAAAAACTGCCCACTGGCCTAACCCTCGCGTGGCAGCCCATACTGGCCTTGAATGAGTGCAACGGTCCTTTGTATGCCGAGGCCTTGTTACGCATCAAAGACGAAAATGGCAAGCTGGGGTCAGCAGGCTTTTTGATTGAAGCTTGCGAACGAGGTGGGCACACCGCATTTTTGGACAACTGGGTGTTGAGCCATACACTCGATTTTCTTGCGAAACACGCCCAACAGTTGGACAAGTTGAGCGTGTTGAGTATCAATGTATCGCCTGGTTCATTGAATGATGAAATTTTTCTTCAGGACACACTGGCCTTGATTCGGGCGCATCAGCAACATGCCTCGAAATTGTGTCTGGAAATTACAGAGGTCGGTTCGGTGATCAATCTTCAGGCAGTTCAAAATTTCATTGAACAGGTGAGAGGTCTGGGCGTGCGGATTGCACTGGATGACTTCGGCGCGGGGTACAGCAATTTCAGATACGCGATGGACCTACACGCTGATGTGATCAAGATTGATGGATCGATTGTGAAGAACATTTGCCACAGCACAGAAAGCCATGCGGTGGTTACCGCAATTGTTGGCTTGGCCCATGACCTGGGTTGCAAATGTGTGGCCGAGTGGGTAGAGGATTTGCACACGCTGAGAGAAGTTAAAGAACTTGGTGTCGACTATGTTCAAGGTTACCTGGTGTCGCCGGCAGTAGAATGCGAGCGTTTTCTGGGCTTGGGCAGCGCCCTTGAGTTGATGCCCGACCAAAACCGGGCACGTCTGGTTCAATCTGTCTTGGAATCAGGTTCTGCTTGAACAGTGCTCAACTCGCCGTACTCTACCCAGAATCGTTTCACGATTGATTTTTCGAGTTGCCCCCGCTTGTTGAGCGGGCAAGCAAACCTCAAGGTCATGCGCAAGCATTTTTCGTCGATGCTCGCCCAAAATACCTCGGGTCTTGCTTTGGGTAAATCCACAAAGTTGTCGCGTTCTACAGCCGAGAAATGACGTTCGGCTTCTTCTATCCAGTGCTTGCCCGCCTCATTGGCCAGTTTAAGCGCAAGTGTTTCGGCAGCCTGAATTTTCACGGACTTGTCGAAGTTAAAGTCGATCAGATGTATGCCGTATGAGCCATACACCGAGAGGTTTTTCATGGCCTGCGTAAATACTAGGCTGTTGGGCAAAGAAAGCAGGCGACCCGTTTGTTTTTTCGATGGGCCAATTTCCGCCAATTCGAAGGTTACAAAGCCTGTATTTACCAGTTGCCCCGTGAATTGGCCAACTTCAATGGTGCTGCCGATCTTCAGGCTTTTGTTCAAGGAAATAACCAAGGCACCCCACAGGCAAAGAATAAATTCCTTGCTCACAATCAATAGGGCACCACCAATGGCAGCCAGAGAAATCAGAAAACCTGTAATTTGGCCAGACCACAATGCGAGTACCAACAAAAGACCGGTGACCCAGACAATGTTCTTGCGCCTAACCCAAGTGGCCCGCACATTGCCCGTTTGCGGCGGTGTGAGCTTTGTTTCCCGCAATAGCCTCCAATGCATCAAGCGGTTGATGGTGGTGGCCAGCATTAGAATCGCGATGGACAGGATTAGCTTGCCAAGCCGGCCTTCCAGAAAATTGAAAACCTGTTCAACCGTGGGTTCGAGGTCTTTGAAAAATTGAAGAATTTCCATCTTAGCTTCTGTTGGCTGCCCGTTGATCTTGCTGGAAGATGGCCTCGAGTTCCTCGCGCCCCTGTCGACCTATTTCAATGACTTTCTCGCTATCACCCAGCACCTTGGCCTGCTTGTTCAGCAGGCTTTCATCGTGCTGCTTGAATGTTTCCGCTTTTTGCATAGCCTGACCGTCGCTGTAGCCCAGCGCGTGGAGTGCTTCGGTGGCTGCCTCCAGCGCGCCCGCGAAAAGTTCACGCACCACGGAATGTGCACCTGCAGCTTTCAATGCAAGGTAATCGTTTCGATTGTGCGCACGGGCGATGATGGTGATTTTCGGGTAGTGATGAACAATGAACTCGACAATGGCTTGCGACATTTTTGGGTCATCAATCGCAACGATCACGGTACGCACTTTTGAAATACCCGCGGCCTCCAGAACCTCGGCTCGAGAGGCATCGCCGTAATACACCTGATTGCCAAACTTTTTCACGAACTCAATGTGCTCTGCGTTTTTATCGAGCGCCGTAAAACGGATTTGATTGGCTGCAAGAATACGGCCAGTGACCTGACCAAATCGCCCGAAGCCAAGAATGAGCGCTTCTGATTCACTGGTGTCAAACTTCTCAATATTCTCGGGAGTTTTCGCAATCTGTTTGTCGGTGAATTTTTCAAACCACAACACCGCAGGTGCGGTCAGGGCCATTGAAATACCGATCATCAAATTGACCATGCCTGCCGTTCCTTCACCCAACAAACGAAGGTCCATGGCTTGGGCCATGATCACGAAACCGAATTCACCGCCTTGGCACAGCATCAGGCCCAGCATCAGCCCGCGCGGAAAGGGCACGCCTGCCAGCATCACCAAGCCAATAATGACCAGTGCTTTCAATGCCATGAGCCCCAAGGTGCCAAACATCACGGTGAGTGGAGAGTCGATCAGCAAACCGAAATTCAGTGTCATGCCGATCGAGATGAAGAACAGACCCAGGCTCAGGCCTTTGAAGGGTTCTACGTCGGCTTCAAGTTGATGGCGAAAGGATGAGTTGGCCAACATCATGCCTGCCATGAATGCACCCAAGCCCATGGACAGGTTGGCATGTTCCATGACCACGGCAGCGCCCAACACGATCAGCAGGGCCACTACGGTCATGATTTCCCGCCCGCCATAGCGCGATAGAAAGTGTAGCGCTGGGTTGATCAGGAAACGCGCAAACACAATCAAGCCAAGAATGGCGGCGGGTGCCAGCCACCACTGGCCGGGATCGGTATCCGGCTCAATGGGGGCCAAGGCCTGCACGGCAAATAGAATTGGAACCACTGCCAGGTCTTGGAACAGCAACATGGAAAAACCGCGCCTGCCGTCTTCATTGCCCAAAATACCTTTGTCAGCCATTAATTGGATGGCAAACGCTGTGGATGAAAGCCCCAAGGCCAAGGCAATGACCAAGGCCGCGTTGCTGTTCATCTCGAACATGAAGGCCAGTACGCCGTAAATAACGCCCGCAGTGATCAGCAACTGACCAGAACCCAGCAACAGCACTTGGGCTCGCATGGCCCACAGCTTTGCGGGTTCCAGTTCAAGGCCAATCACAAACAACAGCAAGATGACGCCAATTTCAGAGAAGTGCAGTACCTTTTCCGGGTCATCGATCAGCCCTAACACCTGCGGGCCAATGACTACACCGGCCGCCAGATAACCCAAAATTGCGCCCAGGCCCAATTTCTTGAACAGGGGCACCGCCAGGGCAGCAGCCAGTAAAAAGTAAACAACACTTTCCATATTTTCGTCTCGCGATATTTTTTGTTACATCAGTTCGATGGCCAGCGCTGTGGCCTCACCGCCGCCAATGCACAAGCTGGCCACGCCGATTTTTCCATTTGTCTTTTTCAATGCGCCAATCAAAGTACATACAATTCGGGCGCCGCTGGCTCCGATAGGGTGACCCAGGGCACAAGCCCCACCGTGAATGTTTACTTTGTCAGCAGGCAGGTTCAGGTCAACCATGGCCGCCATCGTCACCACCGCAAACGCTTCATTGATTTCAAACAAATCAACTTGTGCAGCAGTCAGGCCAGTTTTTGCAAACAGCCCCTGTAACGCACCAACGGGTGCTGTGGTAAACAAGCTGGGTTTTTGCGCATGGGTGCTGTGCCCCAGTATGCGCGCAAGGGGCTTGATTCCAAGTTTTTCCGCATGGCTTTGTTTCATCATGACCACAGCGGCAGCGCCATCCGAAATAGATGAGCTGTTGGCTGCCGTCACTGTGCCGCCTTCACGGCGGAAGGCAGGTTTCAAGGTAGGTACTTTGGCTGGGTCGGCTTTCAAAGGCTGCTCATCAGTGCTGATCAGTTCAGTGCCTTTGCGGCTGGCCACTTCAATGGGGGCAATTTCCCATTGAAAGCTGCCGTCTTCAGTGGCTTGTTTGGCGCGAGCCAGTGAGCGAATGGCGAATTCATCTTGTGCTTGTCGGGTGAAACTGTACTGGTCCGCGCATTCTTCTGCGAAGGTGCCCATCAGCCTGCCTTTGTCGTAAGCATCCTCCAGGCCATCGAGAAACATGTGATCCATCACTTGCCCATGCCCCATGCGCATGCCGCCGCGTGCTTTGGGCAGCAGGTAGGGTGCGTTGCTCATGCTTTCCATGCCGCCAGCCACTGCCACCTCGGTGCTGCCAGCCAACAAGCTGTCGTGCGCCATCATGATGGCTTTCATGCCGGAACCGCACATTTTATTGATGGTGGTGCAGGCGCTGCTCAATGGCAAACCGGCAGTGAGCGCAGCTTGGCGGGCGGGTGCTTGCCCTTGGCCTGCTGGTAACACACAACCCATGATGACTTCATCGACTTTTTCTGAGAGGGTGGGGTGCCCGGCGCGCAACACGGCCTGTTGAATGGCGTGAGCACCCAGTTCACTGGCCGTAAAGCCAGACATGCTGCCCTGAAAACCGCCCATTGGAGTGCGAGCGGCGGATACGATCACGATGGGGTCGTGGTTCATGGTGTGGGGTCTCCGGGAAAATAGGTGTTATTGCGCCTATTTTCCCGTGCCCACGGGGGTTTTACACCCCAGCTCAGCAATTATGCTGCAGTTTTTTCAGACCTGTTTTCAGCGTGAAGTTCATCCCGCAACACTTGAGTCGCCTTAACCATCATAGCCAAAGCAGCCTCTGTTTCCTCCCAGCCTCGGGTTTTAAGGCCACAGTCGGGGTTCACCCACAGGTTTTCGGGGGGAATAACTTGTGCCGCTTTGCGAATAAGGCGAACAATTTCATCCTGGCCTGGCACGCGGGGTGAATGGATGTCATACACACCCGGGCCAATTTCATTGGGATAATGGAATTCGCCAAAGCCGCGCAGCAATTCCATGTCGGAGCGGCTGGTCTCGATGGTAATTACATCGGCATCCATGGCTGCAATGGCGGGCAGAATGTCGTTGAATTCGGAATAACACATGTGCGTGTGAATTTGCGTGTCATCTCGCACGGGGCTTGCCGAAATGCGGAATGCCTTGCTGGCCCATTGCAGGTAATCATCCCAACGCGCTTTGCGCAAAGGCAAGCCCTCGCGGTAGGCGGGTTCGTCAATTTGAATCATGCCAATGCCGGCTTGTTCAAGGTCGGCCACTTCATCACGAATGGCCAGGGCAATTTGAAGCGCTGTGGTCGCACGAGCTTGGTCGTTACGCACGAAGCTCCATTGCAAAATAGTGACAGGGCCAGTCAGCATGCCTTTCACGGGTTTTTCACTCAGGCTTTGGGCAAAGCGGGCAACATCCACTGTCATGGTTTTTTGGCGGGCCACGTCGCCAAACAGTATGGGTGGCTTCACGCAACGTGAACCATAACTTTGTACCCATCCATTGGCAGAGAAGGTAAAGCCTTCCAATTGCTCACCAAAATATTCCACCATGTCATTGCGCTCGGCTTCACCATGTACGAGTACGTCCAACCCAATCCGTTCTTGAAACTCGATCGCTTGGCGAATTTCCTGGCTAATGTGCTGCCAATAGGTGGTTTCGTCAATTTCGTTTTTCTTGAACCGTGCGCGCAAGTTACGAATATTTTTGGTTTGTGGAAACGAACCTATTGTGGTGGTCGGGAAGGCAGGCAGCTTAAAACGCTCGCGCTGCACTTGCTGGCGAATGGCAAATTCGCTGCCACGTTGGTCAGCTGTTGGGGCCAGTGCTGCAAGGCGGGCCTTGACTTCTGCATTGTTCAACAGCGGGCTTTGCGTGCGCTGTTTTACTGTGGTTTGGTGCTCATTCCACAAAGTGGCCAAAGCACCTGTCAGTGTTTTGCCTTGTAGTTGTGTTTTGGCGGCCTGCTTCAGAAGTTCAAGTTCTTCGAGCTTTTCAATCGCGCCGGCCAGCCAGGGCAATACCTGCGGATTCACGGTGGTGTCGTTGTTGAACCGGTAGGGCACATGCAACAGCGAACAACTGGGTGCGAGCCATACCTCACCTTTGCCAGCATCAAAAGTTTTGCTTATTTTGTTGAGTGCGGCTTCCAGGTCAGTTTTCCAAATATTGCGTCCGTCGATCAAACCCAAGGACAGCACCTTGTAATTGGGTAGCCAGTCCAGTACCAAGGGCAAGTCTTCTTCGGCACGCACGCAGTCAATGTGCAAACCATCCACAGGCAGTTTGCACACAGGGCTGGTGTGCCCCTGCGTGGTTGAAAAGTAAGTGGCCAGCAAAATTTTTATGCTGCTGCTTTTCAGTTGCAGGTAGCTGCGCTCGAAGGCCGCCAGGTAATTGCCAGGCAAATCTAGTCCCAATACAGGTTCATCCAGTTGCACCCATTCAATTCCATGTGCTTTAAGTTCAGCCAGAATTTGTCCGTACACAGGCAGCAGTTTTTCAAGTAGATCGAACTGCTCAAAACCAGTCTGTTTGCTTTTGCCCTGATACAGAAAAGTGAGTGGACCGATCAGACTGACCTTGATGGGATGATTCAAGGTTTTGGCTTGTTCAATTTGCTCTACAAGGCTTGCTGTATGCGCTTTGAACACCGTGCTTGAAGTGAACTCTGGCACCATGTAGTGGTAGTTGGTGTCGAACCATTTGGTCATTTCCAGTGCCCAGGTTTCGTGAACATGGGCGCAGCTGTGGTTCTCGGTTGATTTTCCACGAACCATGGTGAAGTAGCGTTGCAGCTTCGATTGTTCAGCCTTGAACTCAAACCGTGCGGGCTCGCAACCCAGCAATTGAATGTGGTCTGCCATTTGATCGTAAAAAGCAAAGTCGCCTACAGTGATGAAATCAAGCCCGGAATCAATTTGTGCTTGCCAGTGTTTCAGGCGCAATTCGTGCGCGGTTGCGCGCAATTCTTCCTCAGTGGTTTCTCCGCGCCAGTGGCTTTCCAGCGCAAACTTCAATTCACGGTTTTCACCGATTCTGGGAAATCCAAGGGTGTGCGTCTTAATCATGGTGTTTCTTCTTGTCTATTAATTAAAACATCATGATCGGTATAAACAGGGTATTATTCAAACGAATAATATTATCGAAAATAGTGAATTGTATTCATGGCAAAAACCATTCTTGAACTGCGCCACCTGCGCACACTACAAGCCATTGAGCAAACAGGAAGCCTGAGCCGCGCGGCCGATGTGCTGTGCATTACTCAAAGCGCGGTGTCACATCAAATCAAGGCGCTTGAAGACTGGTTCGGCGAAGAACTGGTGTACAAGCAAGGTGGCCAAAGCCGATTCAGTGTTGTTGGGCAACGACTATTGCAGCTTGCAGGCCAGGTGCTGGGGCAGGTTGACCAGGCCGAACTGGATATTCTACAAATGAAGCAGGGCGCAGGCGGTCCGCTGCGTGTGGCCGTTGAATGCCACACCTGCTTTGACTGGCTGATGCCATCAATGGACGTGTACCGTAACCGGTGGCCAGAAGTTGAACTGGACATTGTTTCCGGTTTTCATGCCGACCCGGTGGGGCTGCTGCACAAGGGCGATGCGGAACTGGCAATTGTGTCCGAGCTTTGCGAGGAAGAGGGCATTGTTTCCTTCCCGCTATTCCGGTTTGAAATGGTTGGCCTTGTGCCTGTGGATTCAAAACTGGCCAAGCGTGCGTATTTGAAGCCATCCGATTTTGCAGGTGAAACCTTGTTAACCTACCCGGTACCCGACGACATGCTGGACGTGATCAAGCATTTTTTGATGCCCGCGGGTGTGCAGGTGAAACGCCGCAGCAGTGAACTGACCGTGGCGCTACTTCAACTTGTGGCCAGCAAACGCGGGCTGTCCGCTTTGCCAGCTTGGGCGGTGAAAGGCTACGTGGACCGCGGTTATGTGGCCCAAGTGCGTTTGGGTAGAAAGGGTTTGATGTCGACCTTGTATGCAGCTTTGCCCAAAGCGATTGCCGGTAAGCACTACACCGCTGATTTTGTGGCGGTGATGCGTGAAGTGTGCGCCCGTGAACTCGATGGAATTGAGTTGTTGGGTGATGACTAGAAAACTTATTCCACAAATACGTTGCAATATTCAAGGGTATATTTTCCGTTGGCCGACCTGTTGATGTAGTGCCTAGTGTCAATCTTTAGGAACACTGGAGTTGTGTCTTCAATATTGTTTGTTCTTAGACGCTCCAGTAATTCCCATCGAGATTTTTGAACTTGGTTAGTTTCGTTTTTTATTGGTTCGATGCCTTTGAACCGGAGCTGAATTGTTTGTTTGCAATTGGGTGCTTTGATTGGAAAAAGGTTTTTATCGATCAGTATTTCAAACTGCGACCAGTTTCTGACAAAAGACTCAAAAGTGGTGTGGGCATCTTGATTGACCTTCAGGCCGTTCGTTTCAGAAATATAAATTGTAGGGCCCTCGATAAACTGAATTTGCTCGGCCGAAAGTGAAGGTATCTGTGTGCTACCTAATATTGTGAGAGCTACGAATTTATTTAACATCACAAACCAGCTCCCCCACCGTTTGATTCCACACCTCAACATATTTGTCGGGGAATCCTTTGCCTAAAATCGTGTTGTAGTATTTTTTCCAGTAATTGGCCATGCCTACAATGTCTCCCGTGGCAGGGATTGCTTCTTTCACTCGGGCGTAATGTATGCGTGCCATGGCTGTTGCATACAGATCGTTGTTAATAAGTTCCTCTTCCGAGTTGGCTTTGTGGCTTGTTTTGAATTGCAACACCTTGTCGGCAAGAGGTTTACGATAGCTGAGATAATTGTTCCAAATGTCGTCATGCGTTGCCATTTCCATTTGATACAAGCCGCGGGCCGGTCCATTTCCCATCTGTTTTCGCCAGGTTAATCGGCTTTCAACCAATGCTGTTCCAAGTAATAGTTCAGAGATATTTTCGCCTCCCATATTCATTGTTTTGAGCGTGGGAATGATGATATCTCGATGAAAATAATGACAAATGGCTTTGGTTGGCATGTTGGCTCCATGAAATCAAGAGCAAAAGCGTAAGCCAGCGACCATGGGAGTTCAAATTCAGTGATTTCTATTCACTCATTGTGATTAGCCCGCTTACCAGCCCGCCAACTGAACATACACAGGTATGCCCACCAAAATATTCAGCGGAAATGTAATGCCCAAGGAAAGTCCGACATACAAGCTGGGATTCGCCTCCGGTATGGCATAGCGCACCACCGCAGGAACAGCAATATAAGAAGCACTGGCGGCCAGCACCATCAGCAAAGCCGTGTCGCCCACACTGGCGCCTGTGGCCTTAGCCAAAAGCCAGGCCAGGGTGGCGTGTGCAATGGGTGCGATCACTGCGTAAGCAATCATCCAGCGCGAGACCGATTTTAATTTTGGAAGGTGTTTGGCTGTGGTCAAACCCATGTCGAGCAGGAAGAAAGCCAGCATGCCTTTGAACAAGTCGCCAGTGAAGGGTTGCATGGCCTGTTTGCCCTCGGCGCCACTCATGTAGCCAATCAGCATGGCACCCAACAATAACAGTTGTGCACCTTCGGTGAACGATTCTTGCAGTAAATGTGCAAAGCCCTTTCCGGGCACCGCGTTTGCATTGACACCTTGGCCCTGTTTGCGCGCCATGTTGGCAAACAGCACTGCCAGAATAATGGCGGGCGATTCCATCAAAGCCATAGCAGCAGCCATGTGACCACCGTAGGCAATGTCAGATTTTTCCAGAAACTGCACAGCGGTAATAAAAGTAACTGCGCTGACCGAGCCATAGGTGGCTGCAATCGCGGCGGCGTCGAAAGCAGAAACGCAACGTTTCAAAATCGGGTAGCTGATCAAGGGCACCAACACGGCTAGAACAACAGCACTGCCCAAACCTCCAAGCACTTGCGTATTGAACCCCGATTCATGCAGCGCAAAGCCGCCTTTCAGGCCAAGGGCCATCAGCAGGTACAGGGAAAGGAATCGACTGACCTGTGCTGGGATTTCAAGATTGGACTTGACCAGTCCGCTGAAAATACCCAGAAGGAAGAACAGAATGGCGGGGTCGGTGAAGTTGTTCATGATGCGCGGAATATTGAAAGTGCCCCCATGCTATGCACAATGAACAATCATGTAAAATCAGAAAAAAAGAAAATATCATCATTAAAAGGTTATGTAATTGGCGATGTATAAATCATGAACCTGACTCTTCGGCAACTTCACCTGTTCACCGCGCTTGCCCGCCTCAAAAGCATTACAGCGGTTGCGCGGCATTTTCATGTCACCCAACCCACGGTGTCCATGCAAATGAAGGAGCTGGCCGAATCGGTGGGTTTGCCTTTGTACGAGGTCATCGGCAAAGCGGTCTACCTGACACCCGCCGGCCTTGAGCTGGAAACAACAGCGCGCGCCATGCTGGCTGAACTTGAAGGCTTTCAGCAGCGTATTGATGACATCAAAGGCTTCAGGCGCGGCAAGCTCACCGTGGCTGTAGTGAGCACGGCTGAGTACTTTGTGCCGCGCTTGCTGGGCGACTTTTGTGCAAAGTACCCAGAGGTGGAAATTGCCCTGGAGGTGTTGAACCGCAATGGCGTTATTCAGAGGCTTGAGCACAATCTGGATGATCTCTACATCATGTCTAAACCACCTGCAAATCTTGACGTAGAGGCCCGGGCTTTCATGACCAATTCTTTGCAGGTGGTTGCACCCGCTGAGCACCCCTTAACCCAGCGCAAGCGTATCAAGCACACCGAATTGGCGCGCTACCCGTTTATTTTGCGGGAAAGGGGTTCAGGTACTCGTCTGGCGTGCGATTCTCATTTTGAAAGCCTGGGTTTCGAGCCCACGGTGCGGCTCGAACTGGGTAGCAATGAGGCCATAAAACAGGCTGTGCAAGGCGGTATGGGTTTGGCAGTTTTGTCAGAACACGCTTTAAATGCTGGTTCGGCGACCGATGGCCTTCAAATATTGAATGTGCAAAGTTTTCCCATTCACGCGAACTGGTACACAGTGCGGCCCAACGGCAAGAGACCTTCGCCGGTGGCTGCCGATTTCTGGCGTTATTTAAATGTAGATTTAAAGAAAGGGCGTTGAAATTCTTATCAAAGATTAAAAACGAACGTTCGTTCGAATTCATCCTCCACCGTGCAGGTCTTTTCTGCGTTAACCTTCCGGGTAATGGAGTATTTATTTCATAAAAACAGCAGTTTTGGAGACTTTTCAATGAATCTGAATAACTTGGTGGCAGTGGTAACCGGTGGTGCGTCTGGCTTGGGTTTGTCAACAGTCGAACAATTCGTGGCTGCCGGTGCGAAAGTGGCCGTGTTCGACATGAACGAAGAGGCGGGTAAGGCCGCGCAAGCCGCACACCCCGGCAAAGTGATTTTTCAGAAAGTGAACGTGGCCGATGCGGGTTCAGCCCGTGCGGGTATTGATGCAACCATGGCTGCGTTTGGCGCCATTCACATCGCAGTGAATTGTGCAGGCGTGGGCACCGCTGGTAAAACGCTGGACCGCGACAGCAAGGCACTGCCTTTGGAAGCTTTCGCAAAAACCATCAACATCAACCTGATTGGTACCTTCAACATTGCAAGCCTGGCCGCTGAAGCCATGGCCAAGAACGCACCCGATGAAGACGGCCAGCGCGGCGTCATTATCAACACGGCGTCTGTTGCTGCATTTGACGGCCAAACCGGCCAAGCGGCCTACTCAGCCAGCAAGGGTGGTGTGGTTGGCATGACCTTGCCCATGGCCCGCGATTTGGGTCGTTACGGCATTCGTGTCATGACGATTGCCCCAGGCATTTTCGATACACCGATGATGCAGGGCGTTTCCGAAGAATACCGTCAACCGCTGATTGCCATGGTTCAAAATCCCAAGCGTTTTGGCGCGCCTGCCGAATACGGCCGCCTGTGCGTCAGCATTGTAGAAAACAATTACCTGAACGGTGAAACCATCCGCATTGATGGCAGCATCCGCATGCAGGCGAAGTAATAGAAGCATCTGAAAAAAGGAATCATCATGGGTACAGCAGACCAATTCAAAATGGCTGAAAATGAAGACATCACCTTGTTTCGGGACATGTTGTTGCGCTGTCTTGAAAAAGAAGTGATTCCGCATTACGACCAGTGGGAGAAAGAGGGCTGGATGCCCAAGGAAACCTGGCTGATGCTGGGTGCCGCCGGCATGTTGGGCCCTGACATGCCCGAAGAATTTGGCGCAGCCGGTGCACCATTCGAAGTAGCCCTGATGATTCTTGAAGAAACCTGCCGTTTGAATTTGCATTCACTGAGCACGGCGCTGAACGTGCACGCCAACATTGTGATGCCTTACATCAACAACCTGGGTACGGCTGAGCAGAAGGCGCAGTGGTTGCCCCGCATGGTCACAGGCGAAATCGTCGGTTCAATCGGCATGACTGAACCCGGCGCTGGCAGCGACTTGGCTGGCATGCGAACCAATGCTGTTCGCGATGGCGACGAGTGGGTGATCAACGGCTCGAAAACCTTTATCACCAACGGTTTGCATTGTGGCCTGATCGTATTGGCCGCAAAAACCGACACCAGCAAAGGTGCTAAGGGTATTAGCCTGTTTTTGGTGGACAGCAGCTTGCCTGGCTTCAAGAAAGGCAAGGGCATCAAGAAAATGGGCCAACATTCCAACGACACGGCGGAGCTGTTTTTCGACAACTTGCGCGTGCCTGCCAACGCCTTGCTGGGCGAAGAAAACAAGGGCTTCATTTACTTGATGCAGGAATTGCCACGCGAGCGTCTGGGCTTGGGTTCGCAAGCGGTGGGTGCCTGTGAAGGTGCCATGGCCATTACTGCGGACTATGTGACCCAGCGCAAAGCGTTTGGCAGCACCATTGCCCAGTTTCAAAATACCCGATTCAAAATGGCGGAACTGCGCGCGCAACTTGAACTGACCAAAGCGTACTTGAAGCAGTGTGAAGCGCGGTTCAAATTGGGTGCCATGACCACTGAAGAAGCCTCTATTTTGAAATTGATGTCCACTGAGTTGCAGGTGAAATTGACGCACGAATGCTTGCAGCTGTTTGGCGGCTATGGCTACACCGAGGAATATCCAATTTCGCGATTCTTCACTGATGCACGGGTGCAAACCATTTATGCGGGCACGTCGGAAATCATGAAGGAAGTGATTGCGAGAGGCGAGCTCGGTCGATAAATCGACGGTTGCCAATTCATCGCCAACTCGTCGGGGTTACCTGCTTCCTCACTGAAAACCGCTTAGTCCCTTTTTGAATTAATTCTTGCTCACAGACCTCGGCAAAAAACATGGCCGAGGTCTGTGTCGGCTTGCAGCCGAACGCAGCGAACGAATTCAAATGGGGCGGTTTTCTCTATGTTCGGAACAGGCTAACCCACTGCCGAGTTGGCTAATTCACCGACGTTAGCGAACACACTCCGGCCAATCAGCGCGCTAGTGTGCAATTGGTCACCTGTGATGTTCACGCTCAATCAGCAGCGATGTCCCAATCGCTTCGCCTTCAAGAAAACCTGCCCGTTTGAATTCATCCGCCACGGTCGGCCAATGGCCGGCACCGAGACTCGGCCCGCTTTTTTGCCGAGCGAGGTGAGTCAGGGTGAATTTCAATAAGGGGTCAACAGGTTTTCTGGCGAATGATTGGGATTCGCGCTGGTTGGGCCAGTAACTGCGCTGGTTGAGCCAGTAATCGGGCTGATTGTGGCAGCCTTGCGATGATTCGACACAAAACCGCAACATCACACTGGCATAAAGGGAAGTTAGTACTTTTTCAACACTTCCTTGTATCGCCTAAATGAAAAAAATCTTCGAGACTTTGCACGAACAGCGCTGGGACGACCACCGCTATTATCACCACAGCCGTATCAATCAAAGCCTGCACTTGCTCAGCGCGCTGTCTTTCCTGTTTGGCTACGTATTGTTGTTTATCGATCCAGTATCCGCAGCCTTGGTGGCATGGTTGGTGGCCATGACAAGTCGCCAAATCGGTCATTTCTTTTTCGAGCCCAAAACCTACGACTATGTGAACGATGCCACGCACGATCACAAAGAAGACATCAAAGTGGGCTACAACCTGCGCCGCAAAGTTATCTTGCTGAGCATTTGGGGTGCCTTGCCGATTTTGATCTGGTTTAGCCCGTCTACCTTCGGATTGTCTCCCACTGGTGCAGACATGACCAGCTTTGTGCGCAGTGTGGGTGAATCGTGGTTGTGGCTGGGCTTGGGTGGTTTGGTGTTTAGAACCATTCACCTGTTCTTCATTCGTGACATCGAAACAGGTTTGGTTTGGGCCCTGAAAATTATCACCGACCCATTCCATGACGTGAAGATTTATTACAAGTCGCCGTTCTATCTGCTCAAAGGTCAGTTGATTGATCCCATGGACGATGTCAAGGCACGCCAGGTTTCTTTAAGTACACGCCGCTGAATCTTCTTGTTGCTGTTGCAGGCCTCGCTGGTGTCCCACCATCCGTCGGCCTGCATGTAACGGGCTGCTTGAATAAAGCGGTCACAAAACACATCAAAGTCTGCATCGGTGTAGTTGTGGCTGAAAATCATTCGCCCCGAACCTACCCAACTCAGCATCACGCCAGCTTGCAACAGGTAAAACTGAAACATCCAGTTAAAGCGCGACGGCGTGTTGTACAAAATCGTGAATATTGAAGTCATGTTTTGTACTTCAACTGGCAATTCCAGCTCCGTCAGTCGTTTGTTCAATGCAGCACGTCGTGTATTCCAGGTGGTGTCCACATTCTGATACATCCGTTCTATTTCAACGCTGTCGATGTGCTTCAAAAACAGGTTCATGGTTTGCATCACATAGGGGTGCGAATTGAATGTGCCCCGTGCAAAGCAGATGTCTGCTGGCTTGTTGTTGCGATAGCGCTTCATTAACTCGGCCTTGCCGCACAACACACCCACGGGCAAGCCTCCGCCCAGTGTTTTGCCATAGGTCACCATGTCAGCACGCACACCAAAATAATCCTGTGCGCCACCTTTGGCCAAGCGGAAACCCAAAAACACTTCATCAAGAATCAACACGATTCCATTTTCTGTGCACACCTGTCGAAGTTGCTTCAACCATTGGGTATAAGCCTCTTTGTCATAACTCGCTTTGCGACCACTGCTGATCAGGGCTGAATCGCCCGGCGCATTGGTGTTGGGGTGCAAGGCTTGCAGCGGATTCACCAGTACGCAGGCAATGTCCTTTCGGCTGGCCAGCACATGCAATGTGCGTTGGCTCATCTCCTGCAATGTCAATGTTCTGTTCGCGCTAACAGGGTTGCCAATTCCAGGCTGAACATCGCCCCACCAACCATGATAGGCGCCGGCAAAACGCACAATGCGTTGGCGGCCAGTGTGGTATTGCGCAAGGCGCACGGCCTGCATCACGGCTTCCGTACCACTCATGTGATATGAAATTTCGTCCTGACCAGCCAATGCCAGAATTCGGCGTGTGTTGTCCAGCACCACTGGGTGGTAGGGGCCAAGCACCGGGCCAAGCTGGTCCATGTCAACAGCCGCCTGCCGTATAAAGCTTTTGTAGGTGTCGTAGCCCAACAGGTTTGTACCGTAGGCACCAGTCACATCAATGTACTCATTGCCGTCGATATCCCACAGATGAACCCCTTCCGATTTACTGAGAAACAGCGCCGGCAAAAGGTTCTCATTGACCATGTTTCTGAATTGAAAGGGCACACGGTACTTGTGCGTAAATTGCGCGTCAGAAATACTGCTGATTGCTTGTTCCAGCAAACGTTTGCCTTGCGGGGCCCGTCTCAGCAAATCTTGTGACAAGCTTTGAAAGCCCTTGCGACGTTTCTCGACGAGCAAATCATCGGCACCGTCACAATTGAAAAATGAATCTGCTTCCAGGCTGTAATGCGGTATCAGCTTCGACACACGCTTGGCCATGCGCACATGCCCACTGAGTCCGGGGTGTTTCGCGCGCGACAATTGAAGCCGGCGGTGTGCTTTCAATACAAGGTATGCGCTGGCGCTGGCGCCAATCAGTAAAGTCAGGCTGTCAAGGTTCATACACATTTCTGTCAAATACAACAGGTATGGTTGTACGCCATCTCGGTGACAGGCTGATTAAATTGCAAAAAAATACACAGGCAACTTCTGCGCTTCAAGCGTCCCGCATTCAGTTGCAGGAAAGTGCCAACTTCATGTTGACCAATCGAATTCCCCGCTTGTTCAGCTCCTGGTTGATGGGCAAGGTCAGCAAAATCAAACACCCGTGGTTTGCACAACCAGCCTTGTGGTTGTGGCGCCATTTTGCAGATTTAAGCTTGCACGAAGCGCAAAAGCAGCAATTCAACTCCATTCACGATTGCTTCACTCGCGCACTCAAGCCGGGTGTGCGGCCAGTGGCGACGAATGCCCTTGGCACCTGCCCCTGCGATGGAATTCTGGGTGCCCATGGCTTGGTTGAGAACGGCAGTCTCCTCCAAGTAAAAGGCTTCCCTTACGCCATAGAAGAGCTACTGGTAGACCCTGTATTGGCCATGAAATTCCATGGTCATCGATACCTCACCATTCGGATTACGGCCAGCATGTATCACCGAATGCATTCGCCACTGGATGGGGTGGTGGAGCAAGTGGATTACATTCACGGGGACACATGGAATGTGAACCCAGTGGCACTGAAGCGGGTAGAGAAGCTGTTCTGTAAAAATGAACGGGCGGTGTTAAGCGGTAAAACCGCACAAGGCGAGCCTTTCGCAATTGTGCCGGTGGCGGCAATATTAGTGGCTGGCATTCGTTTGCACTGTACTGGCCGTGTATTCAATCAAAATGACCGCGGGCCTCAACGTGTGCGTACCCACACACCCATTCACAAAGGTGAAGAACTGGGGTGGTTTGAGCACGGTTCAACCATTGTATTGTTGGTGCCACCACACTGGAATCTGGCTCAGGGCCTGGCTGAAGGAAGCCGCGTGTTCATGGGGCAAGCCCTGTTCGAATAATTCGGTTATTCTTGCGCCCTATGGACATATTGATCAGCGAAGAAAAGGGCGTTCGCCAACTTCATTTTGGCAGTGACTGGGTGCAAGGGGCCATGCGAATCGCAAGGCCGTATGCGCTCGAGCTTGAATACACCCGTGAAATGATGGCCCCGTTACTCTTGAACCCCGAAGCAAACTGGCCGCGCAATGCCCTGTTCGTGGGTTTGGGGGTGGGTGCACTGCCCAAGTTTTTACACAAGCACAGGCCCGGTTGCAAAATTACCGTGGTGGAAATATCACACGCAGTGGTTGCGGCTGCACAAATGCATTTCAAGCTGCCGCCCTTATCCCCGAACTTTCAGGTTGAAGTGAATTGCGGTGCCGACTACATGGCCAGTGCAGTGAGCAAAACTGACCGTCAATTTGATTTGATCATGGTGGATGGTTTCGATGGCAAAGCCAAAGTTGGCCCCTTGAATTCAACTGCGTTTTACTTGAACTGCAAAGCCTTGTTGAGCGAGCAGGGGTATTTTGTGGCGAATCTGTTAAGCAATCAGAAAGATTCCACTCAAAGTAAACAACGCCTGCTGGACGCATTCGACGGTCATGCCATGGCCTTGGCGCCTTGTGCCAGCGGCAATGTGATCGCGCTGGCCCATGTGGGTGCTGGTTTTTTCTCCATCGAGGCTGATTTGTATGCCAATTGCCATCGATTGAAAGAAGAAACTGCCCTGAATTTGTCCAATACAGTGGCCAAACTAATCGAGGCCACTCCAAAAGTTTAAATTGCATGCCTAAAATAGGACACAAATTAAACTTAAAGAGACTTCGCAGCCATGCAAAAAGATCAACAACCCATTTGGTTTTCCACGCCCGATCTGGAAAACATGAATGCCATGTGTAAAAACACAGCCTGTGAGGCCATGGGCATTGAAATCACCGAAGTAGGGCCTGACTATATTCGCGGTACCATGCCAGCCGATAGTCGTACATTTCAGCCATTTGGGCTGGTTCACGGCGGGGCAAATGTGGTGCTGGCTGAAACCCTGGGCAGCATCGCGGCCAATTTGATGGTCGACAACAGCAAATTTTATTGTGTTGGGCAAGAGGTCAACGCCAACCATTTGCGTGGCGTTAGAAGCGGCAAAGTAACAGGCACTGCCAAATTGTGGCATGCCGGCAAAAGTTCTCAAGTCTGGAGTATTGAGTTACATGATGACGGCGGAAAACTCAGTTGTATTTCCCGACTCACCATGGCTGTTGTGCCTGTTCCCGGTTCAAAATAACTCATGTCGAAAGTCACTGTGAAACAAGATAAAAACGTGCTTGGCGGCCCCTTGCTCGCCTGTTCCTATGCGCCCCTTACCGGTTTTATGCGAGATGGCTGCTGCAGCACTGGCCCCAACGATTTGGGTCGTCACGTCGTGTGTGCAAAGGTCACTCAGGAATTTCTGGAGTTCCAATTGCGCATGGGCAACGATCTTATCAGCCCCATGCCCCAGTATCGTTTCGCCGGGCTGAAGCCTGGAGACCGTTGGTGCGTATGTGCCAGCCGCTGGCTGGAGGCCTATGAAGCGGGTGTTGCTCCACCAGTGTATCTGGAGGGCACCAATCAAACTGCGTTGGAAATTGTGCCCCTGGAAACCTTGCTTGAACATTCAATCGTGTAAAGGATCTTATGGTTAAAAAACTTGCCTCGCAGTGGCTTTCTGCAGCCCGTATAAGTCCCACGGCCTTGTACACGGGGCAGGTTTGGCAATCTACTGGTCGATCCATTCCCGAACTTAAATCCATGCCGGCCAGTGCGCTTCACATGGCGCTGGCACCTTCCATGTTTGTGTCCAGAAGCTTCGGTGGGCCGACACTGGAGGATTTTTTGCTGGCCCGGCATGATCTCATCGACCACCATCTGACTGAATTGATTGAATCGGGCAAAGCCACTCAAATCATTGAGATTGCAGCGGGTTTGTCGCCCCGCGGCAGTCGTTTCGTTGAGCGTTACGGCGACAAAATTACTTATATTGAAGCCGACTTGCCAGGCATGGTTGCCCAAAAGAGAAAGTTACTGGCTACCCGGCTGCGTGCGTGCCCCAATCATCACGTCAAAGTAGTCGATGCTTTTGCAGAGCAGGGCGCACACAGCCTGGATGGTTTGGCCATGCAGTTGGATACCAGCCAAGGTTTGGTTGTGGTGACAGAAGGATTGTTGAATTATTTTGACAAAGATTCCGTGTTGAACCTGTGGGCCCGAATCTCTTCAACTTTGGCTCAGTTCCCGCAAGGGGCCTATCTTTCCGATATTCACTTGCAAGCCCAAAATTCAGATCCCCTCGCGCAGGCTTTTGTTGCCGGGCTTGGCATCTTCGTTCGTGGCAAAGTGCATCTTCATTTTGAGACAGCCGGTCATTTGCAATTGAGTATGGAAAATTTGGGTATGGCCTGCCAGGTACTCAAGCCCAGCGACTTTGCTCAGCAAATACCTGCGTGTTCAGGCAAAGGTGCAGACTTTTGTCGCATCTTGTTTGCGCGCCCTGCCAGTGCGGTAAAGTAGACGCACAACAAAAAATCAGAACCACCAGCAGGAGACAAAATGCGATTTGAATTATTGCGAGGCGTGTTGGCCTCGGCAGTGTGCTTTGCGCTCAGCGGCACGGTAGCAATGGCTCAGACAGGTTCAGTAAACGCCTTGGGTGCTGAAATAGCGGGCAATGCGGCCGGTACTATTCCGGAATGGACAGGCGGGCTTACCAAAGCGCCTGCTGGGTTTGATCCCAAGAAGGGCTACGTCGATCCATTTGCAGGTGAAAAACCCTTGTTTGTGGTGAATCAAAGTAATTTGGCCCAGCATGAAAAATTTTTGCCTGCGGGGCAAATCGCCTTGATCAAACGTTATGCAAACTACAGTATTCCCGTTTATAAAACGCATCGCACTGCTGCTTTTTCTTCAGAAATGATGACGAGCATCAGCACGGAATCTGGCAAAGCCAAGTTGGCGCATGGTGGTTTGGCGATTGAGGGTGTGCAATCTACCAGCGTGCCTTTTCCTCAGCCCAAAAACGGGCTTGAAGCAGTCTGGAATACTTTGCTTCGGCGCCCGGCACAAACGTTAAGGTCGCACACCGCGGGCTTTGTGGCAGGCAATGGCAGCAAGCCGATTACATTTGCCAGCAGCCAAACCATTGCTTGGGCGCCATCCATCGGCAAAGCAGGCAGTACCTTGTTGTTCGCGTTGATTGGCGAGTCTACAAAGCCTTCAGCACAATCGGGTGAAGCCCTGCTGGTGCTTGACACCCTGAATTTCAAAGAAGACACCCGCAACGCATGGATCGTGAATTCTGGCCAGCGGCGAGTATTGCGCGCGCCTGAACTTGTGCACGCTGCCCCGGCCGGAAATACCGATGCCTTGCGCACAGTGGACGACATTTACGGATTTAACGGTTCGCCCGAACGTTTTGAGTGGAAGTTGCTGGGCAAGCGTGAAATGTACATTCCTTACAACAACTACAAGCTCAGTGACAAAAGCCTGAAGTACGACAACATGATCAACGATGCTTTCGTGAAACCAGAATTAACCCGATTTGAGCTGCACCGGGTTTGGGTGATCGAAGGCACCTTGAAGCAGGGCGCAGAGCATATCTACTCCAAGCGCACCATGTATGTTGATGAAGACAGCTGGTACGTTGCCCTGATGGATCAATACGACACCAAAGGTGAACTGTGGCGCGTCAAAATGCTCTATTTGATGCAGGCGTACGATGCACCGGGCTTGTACACCTCTGGTGAAGTGCAGCATGATTTGAATGCACGTAAATCCGTATTCAGTGCATTCCAGAATGAAGAACCAGCCACAGAGTTCAATGTGCCTGTGAAGCCAGGAGACTTTACGCCCGCCGCACTGCGTAAATTGATGCGCTAACTTTGCGTGAAATTGCACCGCGATTTAGAGTGCTTTTTCATCAGTACCGGGCGACCAGCCACTACAATGTCGCCCAACTCACTTTGTATTCGCAAGGACCTTTCGCAGCATGGCTGAGCAGGACAAATCCGACAACGTAGAAGCCAATGCCAAAGCTGATGCCGATGGCAGCACCATGGATCGCATCAAAACCGGTGCATTCGAACGCAACGTTGCCTTGACACGCATGGGCGTGGGTGCGGGTGCCAAAATTGCCAGCCACACCGTGCGAAATTTCTTTCGTCGTGGTGATTCCAAAGACGAGGCCAACCGAAACTTCTACCGCGCTCAAGCCAAAGAACTGGCCGATGAATTGGGTCGTTTGAAAGGCAGCGTGATGAAGGCGGGGCAAATGTTGTCGTTGTATGGGCAATATTTTCTACCCGAGGAGGCTGTGGAAGTGCTGGCCACACTTCAGGACAACACGCCGGCAGTCAGCTGGTCATTTGTTGAGCCACAGTTGATTGATGCGTTGGGCGAAAAGACCATTGCAAAGCTCGATATTCAGCGAAAACCCATTGCTGCTGCATCTTTGGGGCAAGCGCACCTGGCCACCATCAAAGCGACCGGTGAACAGGTTGTGGTCAAGATTCAGTACCCCGGCGTGGCCAATGCCATCGACACCGATATACGTACTTTGTCCCGGTTAATTTCCGCGACTCGACTGGCACCCAAGGCACTTGATTTGACCGATGTATTCAATGAACTACGCGACATGCTCGTTCGTGAATGCGATTATCTGCAGGAGCGTGAGTTCACGGAAACTTTTCACGACCGGTTGGCAAACAACTCACGGTTTATAGTGCCCAAGGTTTACCCGGAGTTTTGCGCCCAACGCGTGCTGACAACACGTTATGAACCTGGATATTCTGTGTCTTCCAAAGAAGTGCAGGCCTTGTCGCAAAGCCGCCGAAATGCCTTGGCCAACAGTTTTGCAGAGTTGTTTGTGACCGAGTTTTTCGACTGGAATCTGGTTCAGACCGATCCTCATTTTGGAAACTACCGGGTCCGCATCGATTCTCAGGGTGAAAACGACCAAATCGTGACGCTCGATTTCGGGGCAACCCGTCCTTTCGACAAATCTTTTGTGGAAAGCTACGGACGCATCGTTCGGGGATCACTTCAGGCGGACAGGCGCGAGGTTGCCCAGGGCGTCTTGGAGATTGGTTTGATGGACGCCAGCACCCCACAATCATTTCTGGAGGGATTTGGCGACTTGACGGAACTGATTGTTGAACCGTTTCGAAAACCATTTGACCCCATGGTGCCTGATCGGCTTTACACCCCCGGTGGTGCCTATAGGTTTGGAGACACAGATTTGCCGGCGAGGGTTGGTCAAACTGCAGCATTGAAAATGATGTCCAAGCATTTCAAGATACCTCCGCAGGAAATTATATTTCTGCATCGTCGCATTGGTGGCGTACTCGTCACCCTGAAAACCTTGCGGGCTGAGCTGCGCCTGCATGAGTTACTTAAGCCTTATTTGGGTTTGAGTTAGTTCTAGAAACAACTCGATTTTCCTTTGTCCGAAATTATCAATTAAAACTCTGCTTTGACGCCAAAGCAGCAGGAACCTTTGTACCTTAGCGCGCTCTAAATGTGCGTTAATGGTTATCGCACTGCATATTAATTATCTTTATTGAGCATATAGAGTAATTTGCATTGCTCTGCCCATAGGCTTGTGGTCAAATAGTTCAAGTTGTCCTAGACAAAAAGGCGAACAAGATGTCAACAGCGCAAGACTCGATCGGTGTGGTGGTACTGGAGCCCAACAAACAGTTGTTGGACAAAATTTGTGCGTTCGCTCAAAAAGTATGGGGGCAGCATGAAGTGTTGCCGCGTCAAACTGGCAAGGAGCTGGCGTTGGCTGCCGAGAATCTGAATGTGGGTCTGGTGGTTGTGCGCGCCAGCTTCCAGCGTTCAAGTGCTTTGATTCAAAGCACTTTGCTGGACATGTATGCCGCGGGCTCACAAATTCTGGTTATTCAGGACACTCCCTTCAGGGTGTCGGAGACAAATTGGGCCTCTTTTGCGGGCCTTCACTTTTTGTCCGACAAAGCCACCGACGACCAGCTGAATGATCTGCTCACAATGACCTTGGTTCGTCACTGTATGCCCCAGTTCAACAAATTGATTTGACCTAGACAGACAATCTAAGTCATTTACAATTTCTTCAACTTTCAACGTAAATTAATCGTGTCGCCGTGGCCCAGTAGCTCAAAGTCGCTGGGTTGCACACTGTGTTTTTCCAAGGCAAGTTTCAAATCGCCAATGGGTTGATCGAGAGGTTCATCGGTCAGTTCAAAAGTACCCCAGTGGATACCCATGGACTTGGATGAACGAACATCTTTGTGAATTTGCACGGCCTCATCCGGGTTAATGTGTTGTGCTTTCATAAACCACCGAGGCTCGTAGGCACCGACTGCAATTGCGCTGAAGTCGAATGGACCCAAACGTTTTCCAATTTCTTCGAAGTCTTTGCTGTAGCCGGTATCGCCAGAGAAATAGAAGTTCAGCTTGGGGTTTTTCATCGTCCAGCCTCCCCACAGCGATTTATTTCTATCTGTCAGCGTACGCGCTGACCAGTGATATGCCGGTACGAAAGTAATCTGGTTCTCCCCGATGGTGTGAGTTTCCCACCAGTCCATTTCCTTGACGTTTTCAACACCCCAGCTTTTCAGCAGTGACTCAAGGCCAAGTGGTACAAGAAAAAGAGTATCAGGTTGTTGTTTGGCCAGTTTGACCACTGTGTTGTGATCCAGGTGGTCATAGTGGCTGTGGCTAATCACCACAACATCGATTTTTGGAAGGTTTTCAACACGGCTTGGCGATTGAACCTTTCGGGAAGGTCCAGCCCATTGCACTGGAAATGCGCGAATCGAAAAGTGGGGGTCGGTCAACATCGTAAAACCATTTGCACGAACCATTACAGTGGCGTGTCCTAGCCAAGTGGCTGTGGTTTCCGAGTATTTGGAAAGTTGGCTTTTGTCGAAGGCCTTCAGGGGGAAATCGGCATAACTGGCGATGAATTCGCCGGGAGGTGGTGGCAGGTCTTTGCCGAATCGTTCTCGGTACCAACGAAGCAGATCCGACATTGGTTTTGAAACAATCGTGCCATCCGAGTTCACAAAGCCATCAGGTCGATGGTGGGGTTTGCTTGAGTCGAAATATGGATTCGATGCGGCACAACCCTGTATTAAAAAACCTGCAATGACACTAAACAAACCAGCTACGACATACTTCATGATTCAACACGGATGAATTAGAGTTCCTTCCACTGTGTTGCGAGGTAAACAGCAACAGGCAAGCCGAAGTAGAGCAAACAAAGTACTCTGAAATGATCCAGTGATTCTACCGCAGTGCTGTTGTTTGTGTTCAATTCCAAACCACCCAATTGTCCGGGGTTTCCGGCAAAAGCCAGCTCTAGCGTGCTGCTGGTTTCAAACAAGGGTGCAATAAATGCAGGCTCCAAAACAAAGGCACAGCCCAATACCCACAGCACAAAAAACACAGTAAATCGCTTGATGCTCATCTTGAAAACTCCTTTCACTGTTTTTATATCGCCCTGGAAACAACTGTACAATAAACACTGTAACTGTGTACAGTATTTTTTCTTTTCTGTGGTTTTTTGTAGTCTTGTAAAGTGCGCCCGAACAATATCAGGCTGTTACAATCCAAGCTCACTTGTTTCGTCCACACAGAGAGGAGCTTTATGCAGTCTCAAAGAATCTCGATCAATGCCAAAGACGGCGGCCAGTTCGGTGCGTATCTGTCCCTTCCTCCCACAGGCAAAGGCCCGGGTATTTTGTTGATTCAAGAAATTTTTGGCGTAAATCAGCATATTCGTGAAGTAGCAGACCAGTACGCCAGCGATGGCTTTGTGGTGCTTGCTCCCGACGTATTCTGGCGCCAGGAAGCAGGTGTAGATATTGGCTACGACGACGCCGGTTTCAAAAAAGGATTTGGTTTGATGCAGGGTATGGACTTCCCCAAGGCGGTTGAGGATTTGTGTGCCGCTGCCAATGCATTGAAGGCGCGGCCTGAAGTCATTGGCAAAGTAGCGAGCCTGGGTTTTTGTATGGGTGGCATGTTGTCTTATCTGGTAGGCACTACACCAGGTGCTGTGGACGCAAGCATTTGCTATTACGGTGGTGGTATTCACACTGCACTTGATCGCGCACCACAGGCGAAAATTCCAATGTTGATGCACTTTGCCGAGAAAGATGGCTTCATCCCAATGGAAGCTGTTTCCCAAATTAAAGCGGCATTTGATTCCAATCACGGCGTGGAAATTCACACCTATCCGAATGTGGATCACGGCTTTAATTGTTGGGGACGTCCAATGTATCAACAAAAAGCGGCAGCATTGGCCAGGGGGCGATCGCTGGAGTTTTTGTCCCGAACTATCTCGGCCTGAGCCAATTTTGAAGGCGATCTTTTTGAAAGCAACCTCGGCGAGCGCCGCATCTCTGAGCAAGATCGTCTCAAAAGTCGTTGACGATTCATGGCGCAAGAACCCATTGCTGTGTTTGTTGTTTGCAGTCGGTGTTGTCGGTTCAATTGTATTTTGGACGCAATTGGGCGACTTGGCCTGGTTTGGTCAGCTTCTGCTGTTGATTGTCGTTGTGGCGGTGTCCTATGTCGCGGGCAGTGTATTGACCCGCGCATGGATGAGTTTTCAGCTGAAGGAAAGTTTGTTGAGCCTGGGCGGTCAGGAAGCGACCCCCGACTATCTGGCAGGCAATGACTTTTTCGAAACACTGGTCAACACGGTACACAGGTTGAATCAGCAGCAGCGTATGTTGTTGGCGGGTTTTGAAGAAGAAAAACGCCGCCTTCTCAGTGTCGAGAACTGCCTGAACGGTTTTGTAGTCGAGTTCAGCGTGACCGAGCAGGGGCGCGTGCGGGTCGAGAATGTTGACAATTCGATTGAACGTTTTTCTCACTGACCCGGGCTGAATTCATTGCCGATTGGACTCTTGTTCTCAAGCACATTGATTCAAAGTATCACGCTGCGATACGTACTGTATTGTCGCGCCCAGAGGCTTTTCCAAATCGGGAGTCGCTGGTTTTTTCAACCACGCGGCGTAGCGGGGTAGAGCCACAATATTTTCAGTTGACCCTTCAGCGCGAAGCAAAAGCGCCGGGAGTCAGCATGTATGCGGTTTGCCTCGATGTCAGCGATTTGGTGCTGGCCAAAGAACAGGCCGAAAGCGCTGATCGAGCCAAGTCCGAATTTTTGGCCACGATCAGTCATGAATTACGCACTCCGTTGAATGCCATTATCGGTTTTTCGAAGTTGCTTGAGGAACAGCTGGATGATCCAGAGTTACGTGGCGATGTGCGCAATATTTCCAGTTCTGCGACCAGCCTGCATTTAATTTTGAGTGATGTGCTGGAGTATTCCCGAATTCAGGCCAATGGTTTGAAATTGGACCCGTCGCCATTTGATCTCGATGCCATGGTGCGTCAGGTGTATTCACTGAACCGCAATTTGGCTCTCAAAAAGAACCTGGAATTTTCGCTGGTCAATGAGACTGAAGGCCCATGCTTTGTGCATGGCGATGCCAACAGGCTGCGACAGGTTGTGCAAAATTTGGTATCCAATGCTTTGAAGTTCACTGACATCGGTTACGTAAAAATGCGTTTAATGACCTCGCAACCCGCGCAAGGGCGAATCGAGGTGTTTATTGAAGTGGTTGACAGCGGAATCGGGATCAGCCAGCCAGCCTTGCAAAAACTGTTTCAACGGTTTAGCCAGGCCAGTCGAGAGATCAATCGCCAATATGGTGGTACAGGTTTGGGCTTGGCTATTTGCAAAGGGCTTGTGGAATTAATGGGTGGGCGTATCGATGTCAGTTCCGAGTTGGGGGTTGGCTCGGTGTTTACAGTCAGTTTGAATTTGCCACTGGCCTCCGCTTTGAGCCCGGCCAAGTCGGGTAAATCAGTCGAATCGCCCTCCAAGGCGTTGAGTATTCTGGTGGTAGACGATCACCCCATGAATATCAAGTTGCTAGACCGTTATTTGAGCAAAAGAGGGCATCAGGTGGTGCAAGCCACTGGCGGTTTGCCGGCAGTGGAATTGTGCGAGAAACAGTGTTTTGACCTGGTGTTGATGGATATTGATATGCCGGATCTCGATGGGCATGAGGCCACGAAAGTGATTCGGGGGTCCGAGAGCGCCGCTTCGAAACACAGTTTTATTTGTGCCCTGTCGGGATTGTCGGACGACAAAAGTATCACCATGTCGTCGCAAGCGGGGATGAACTTGCACATGACCAAACCCGTTTCTTTTGAGAAGCTGGACAAACTGATAGAAGAGATTGCTCAGAAAACGGTTTCAGAATTACCTGAAAAACCGGGCTTCGTTTAAACAATGCCCAGTTGTTTCTCTAGATAAGACTTTGCTTTTTCCAGCCAGATGGTGAGTGCGGCTAGCAAGTCACTTTGACTGAATGAGCAACTTTCCCCGCCAAACATGGCGGTGCTCTCCAGGCGCTCAAGGATGCTTTCCAGTGCGCCTTCGAACACCGCAGGTAAATCGCGTAAAAGGTCTTTCTCTTGGCGGAACGCAAAAATTAGAGCACTGGTGTTTTCAAATTCGTTATTTTCGAGTGAATCTGATAGTTTTTTAATCCGCAACAGTGGATCTGCTGGTATGTTACTCATGAGTATTATTTAACCAAATTATTATTCCGGCAGTGTACTCCAGCATACGGTGCACGGCCTTAAAACTGAGGAGAATTTGACATGGATAGCAAACTTTCACTGGATAAAACAGCCTCTGTGGCCTTGAATTACGATGCCGTTTTGGCCGACCTGGAAGCCATTGAGCCGTTGATCTCAATTTTCCCAAAATTGGAAAGCCTGAACAAGCTCGGTCCAAATACTTTTGAGTGGAAACTCAAGCCCATCGGCGCCATGGGCGTCTCGCATGCAGTTCACTACGCAGCCACTTATGAAGTGGACAAAGCCAACGGACGTTTGAGCTTCAAAGCCAAAGAGGGCGTGGGCAATGCAAGTCTTTCCGGGGCGTTTCAATTCAAGCCGAATGGCAAGCAAGTCGACATTGAAATTGAAATCAACGGACAGCTGCGGGACATCAAGGTGCCCATGTTATTGAAAGCAGCTACACCTGGTTTTATTAAAACCATGTTTGACGGCCTGGTTGATCGATTTATTGAAAAACTGGGGGAGAAGTATGGCAAATAACAAACCAGCCAATTACGACACAGGCAAAGCCATGCGCACCAAAGTACTGGGTGCGGACTACGTGGCCAAGGCTGTATCAAATCCCGACGATTTTGCGGCACCGCTTCAAGACATAGTCACAGCGCATGCTTGGGGCACGGTGTGGCCACGAGAAGGGCTTGAGCCCAAAATTCGCAGCATTGCAACTGTGTCCATGTTGATTGCCTTGAATCGTCCCAATGAATTGAAATTGCACATGCGCGGTGCAATCAACAATGGCGTGACACCGAATGAGCTGCGTGAGTTGATTATTCACGCCAGTGTGTATTGCGGCTTCCCGGCAGCCATGGATAGCATGCGCCACGCAAAGTCGTTGCTGGAGGAACTGGAGGCGGAAAAACGACTGGCAAATAATTGAGTTGATAGACGTTGATAAAAAAACCGGCGTTGAGGATTAATCCTGACGCCGGTTTTTTATGGATATCTCGGATCACTTTTCCACGAATGCACGTTCGAATACGTAATCGCCGGGCTCACCCACGCCGGGCGACACTACAAAACCCTTGGCATCCAGAATACCGCGAATATCTGCCAGCATACTGGGGCTTCCGCAGATCATGGCGCGGTCGGTTTCAGGATTCAGGGGTGGCAGGCCAACATCCTTACAAAGTTCCCCATTTTCCATTAGCGTCGTAATACGCCCTACGTTCTTGAACTCTTCACGGGTTACGGTGGGGTAGTAAATCAGTTTTTCGCGCACCATGTCGCCAAAAAACTCATTGTTGGGCAATTCCTCAGTAATGAATTCGCTGTACGCCAACTCGTTCACATAGCGAACACCGTGAACCAGAATCACTTTCTCAAAGCGCTCATAGACGTCGGGATCTTTGATCAGGCTCATGAATGGGGCCAACCCAGTGCCGGTGCCGAACATGAACAGATTTTTGCCCGGCTTCAAATCATCAAGAATCAGCGTGCCGGTGGGCTTTTTACCCACCAGTACGGAATCACCCACCTTCAAGTGCTGCAGGCGGGATGTCAGTTTGCCATCGGGCACTTTGATGCTGAAAAACTCGAGATGTTCCTCGTAGTTTGCGCTGGCGATGCTGTATGCGCGCAGCAAAGGCTTCCCTTCAACTTCCAGGCCAATCATCACAAAGTGGCCGTTGTGGAAACGCAGCCCAGGGCTTCGCGTGGTTTTGAAGCTAAAGAGCGTGTCGTTCCAGTGATGGACTTCAGTGACTTGTTCTTGAATCAGGTTTGACATGGTTGCGGCTTTAATTCTCGTAAGTTTTTCAAACGGCCCAATAATAACGCACTGCATCAAAAAACGCTGTAAGTCATTCTATTTTTTAGTTATTTGCTTATTTGGAGTTGCCACTCTAACCCGTTGGAAAGAATACGGCTTCAATGGGGGTTATAAAGTGGAGTCGAAGGTACACCACAACAACATCTAATAAGGGCAAAAAACCCATGACAGAGACAAATGAAAAGCAGCGGCAGATGAGCCAAATGGTTGTACATTCAAGCGACGTGGAACTGGCGGTCACCAGCCATGGTGAACCGCATAACCCCACCATCATTCTCGTGCACGGTTACCCCGACTCGAGCAGCGTGTGGGATCCGGTTGTCGATATTCTGAAGCATCATTTTCATGTGGTCACCTACGACGTGCGCGGCTGTGGCAAGTCAACCGAGCCCGGCTGGATGTGGGACTATTCTCTGGGCAAACTTTCCGAAGACTTGCAGGCTGTCATGCGGGCTGTGTGTCCCACCCAACCGGTTCATTTGGTTGCACATGATTGGGGCTCCATTCAAACTTGGGAAAGCGTGACTGACCATCGTCTTAAATCACGCATTGCCAGCTACACCAGCATTTCAGGCCCATGTCTTGACCACATTGGCATGTGGATGCGCAACAGCTTTGCTGCCAACAATCGCAAAGCCTTGGGCAACGTGATGGGACAGTTGATGCATTCCTGGTACGTGTATGCTTTTCAATTGCCTTTTTTGGCACCGGCCGCCTGGAAAATGGGCCTGGACAAAGCGTGGCCGGGCATTGTGAAAAAAATGGAGGGCGTAGAACACGATGCCAACCCAACACAGCGCAAAGATGGCGTGAACGGCATTAACTTGTACCGTGCCAACATGCTCCCTCGCATCAGTAACCCGCGCTTGCGTCAAACCGAGGTGCCTGTGCAATTGCTGGTGCCTACCAAAGACAAATTTGTGACTACGGCGCTGGTTGAGTCCTGTTACCCCTATGCCCACAATGTGTGGCGCAGAGACATTGATGCGCAGCACTGGGTTGTACAAAGTCATTCAGAGTGGGTGGCCAATTGCGTGTCGGAATTTGTGGAGTTTGCTGAAACCGGCCGTGAGAACCCCGGCCTCGCAAAAGCCAGGGTACAGATATAAATGAAGTGCGAGATTAATTAAAAAACCCGGCGTTGCCGGGTTTTTTGTGTCTGTTGAAGCTGTGATTAAATAATGCCCAGCTTAATCATCACCATCAGCTGGCCTTCGCCCACCAAGCCGCCCAAAATAGCGCCGGTCATGATCAAAATCCATTCCTCTTGCTTGAATACGGGGCGCAGCAAGCCTTCAAATTCCAACGGTGTCATGGCCTGCATTTTCTTGCCCACCACGTTTTCAATGTCCAGCGAAGTTTGAACATAAGTTTCAGCATGCATGATCACATCGGCCAAGCGTGCCATCAACATTTCAGAGGTATCTTGTTTCATGCGCTGAAATGATTCTGCACCCACAGCCATCACCACGAAAGGTTTCACAATGCTGGCCTTGCTGTCCACCATTTCTCGAACACGTTCATCCACCATTTTCTGAACACGCTCAGAAAGAGGGCCGGCCACCATTTCACCGATAATGGTTTGTGGAGTCAAAATATCGCGTGCAATAATTTTTGCGTAGTCAGCCGCCACCTTCTGTTGGCGTTTCAGGAACAAGCCCTGAATGGTGTATGAGCCAAAGGGAATCGGCTTTTTGGGTTCGAACAAAATATTCAATGCGATCCAGTCTGAAATAAAGCCAACCAGAAAACCGAATACAGGCAAAATCCATGGCTCTTTCAGCAGCACCCACAGAACCATTTGCACCACACCGATCATGAAACCGAAGTAGAGGCCAGACACGCCGAAAAACTTGAACTCTTCACGGCCCACTTCTTGAAAAATCCGGTTCAGCAGGTGCTTGTCCTTCATCAGGATACGAATCACCAAAGCCTTCAAATCCAGAATTTCATCGATGTTGCCCTTGATGTCTTCCATCACACTGGCAATCACACCAGGCACATCTTTCTTGACCCGATCAATCAGTTTTTTCTGTGCAAAGTTGGGCAGGCTCTCCCAAAGCCGAGGCTGGTGCTTGGACATCACTTCGCGAATGATGGTCTCGATCACCTCCATCGCAGGACCTTCCAGTTCCTTGCCCAAGCGTTCAGAATCCAGTTTGGAAACCACCTCGTTGACCGACACGAGTTTGGTGGTGATGGTGTCAACAGCAATGGACGCCATACGAAGTGCATTGCGCGGCACAATGCCTTGCCAGCCGAAGAAGGGAGGAATACCCACAAACTTCATGGGGTAGAACATCATTTTGACCGCTGCAATCTTGGTGACATAACCAAGGATTGCGGCAACTACAGGGATTGAGAGGTAAAAGAGGTAGTTTTGCTGAACATCAGCGTAAATAGTTGCCCAATCCATGAAAGGCGTCCCCTTAGAATCTTATTTTTTGTTGGTAAAGTATAAAGATATATAGTCGTCGATCTATTTTTTGGACGGCTTTTTCTAATCTGTCTTGTCTCGTTCGCCAGTATAACGATCTATAGCTGCCCGTCAGGGGGTGGAAATTAGATCAATTATTTTAATAATTACTTCAGGATGATCGTTTTGGATTTTTCCTTCCTACATTTGGGGCTTCCTGCTTGGGCTGTTTTCTTGGCCATGGCAGCCACAGGACTCTTTCTGGCATGGTTTTTTCAGGCCGCCGCGCTTTGGCTGATGTTCAATCCCAAAGAATTTAAGGGTTGGCGCATTCCCCTGTTCAGAAAACTCGGTTTACATCAGTTGGGCCTTGAGGGCTTGGGTTGGCAGGGTTTGGTGCCCCATCAAAAATCGGTGATGGCCGAAATAGCTGTGCGTTTGATGACTCACAAGCTACTGCCCCTGGATGAAATGATCAAGCGCATTCCTGCTCAAGGTTTGTCGGATCGCCTGACTCCACCCATGCAGGAAACGGCAGACCTGGCCTGCCGCGAGGTGATGCTCAAACACAAGCCGACATTGTGGGAAAGCCTGCCGAGCTTTTTACAGAATTCAATTATTTTCAGAATTCGCGGCATTGTGCCGGAAGTGGCCAAGCAGATTATTCTGGATCTACAAAAGAAGCCCGCCTACTACCTTAGCCTTAAAACACTGGTATTGGATGTGGTCACCAGCAAACCATTCTTGGTCGTAGATTTGTTCAAAAGTGCAGGTAAAGACCCCATGGCTTACCTCATTCGTTTTTCATTGGTCGCAGGTTTGGTCGTTGGTGTGTTGCTGGCTGGAATTTCACTGTTTGACATTCAATGGTACTGGTTGATCGTGGTGGGTGTGGTACTCGGTGCGCTGGCCAACGAGCTGGCGCTGGAAAGCCTGTTTTTTCATCCAGATCACGGCACTATTCGTTTGGGCAAATTCACAGGTTTCTTTTTCCGGGATCAAAAACACATCTCTGAACTGTTTGCGCAAACTGCCGCACGTGAGGTGTTGACCACTGAGAATATTGTTCTGGCACTGTGCAGGGGGCCCAATGCCAAGAATTTGTCATCGTTAATTGATTACCATGTTCAACGTGTCATGGATCTGGAGTCCAGCGGGATCAAGCCTTTGTTGGTGACTATCTTGGGCGCAGAGCAATGGGTGGCCATCAAGCGCGACGCTGCAAAAATTTTCGCCAGCAAACTGGAAGCACATTTGATGGCAGCGCGTGTGTACCTCAACGATGCCTTGAGAATTGAGGAAGTTATTGTCGAACGCTTGTCGGGGTTGCCCGCGATGGAGTTTGAGAAGGCCTTGCGCCCGGTATTTTCCCGATATGAATGGATGATGCCCTTGATTGGAGCCGTGTGGGGTGCAGTTTTGGCTGCGGTTTTATTGATTCTGATTTAAATCAAACCAGTTTTGAATCCGCATTTGGGTTGTCAGAGTATTACTTACAAACTCGACAACACAAACACTTATAGATTTTGGAGGCGACATGTCCACACAGGTAATTGGTTCAGTCAATGAGTTGGAAGGCCCAGTCAGCATCATGCGTGACGGCGAAACCCGTTCCCTGGCCGCTGGTGACTCCATCATGGCTGGCGATGTAATCACTGCCAGCGATTCTGGACGAGCATCCATTATTTTGTCGAACAGTTATGGTGAGCCCATTGGCAATTTGCTGGTTGCTCCAACCGGAAGCGTTATTGCGGACACCACATTGAAAAATGGTCAGACCGCGTTGGTTTTCGAAGCCTTGTCGGACGACGGCGTGACCATTGCAAACCTCGACCCCGATTTTGCCGAAATGGTTGAATTGCAGGGTGTTGATCAAGCTGGTGCTGAGGGCGGCATGTTTGGTTTGTTCGGCGGTGGTTTGCTCGCCGGCGGTTCAATGGGTGGCACAGCGGCCGCCGTTGGCGCCGGTGCTGTCGGCCTGGGCTTGTTGGCTTCCTCCAGTGATGACGAAGGTTCTGGCCCGACCAGTTCCACGGGTGGTGGTACTGTGGACGACAACGACGATGATGGCGATGGTGGTGGTGACGACGGCGGTGGCGACACCGGCGGTACAACAGGGACGCCTCTTGATGCTGTGCTGGATCCAGTTTTGGACGCTTTGGCAGGAACTCCTCTTGTGGCTGTAACTGAACCTTTGGCTGATGCACTGGGCATGTTGGGTGATGCCGCAGGTGGTGCTGGCGGTGGTGAAACAGACGGCCCAACCGGAACACCTTTGGACGCAGTGCTCGGCCCATTGGCCGATGCCGCAGGTGGTGCTGGCGGTGGTGAAACAGACGGCCCAACCGGAACACCTCTGGATGCAGTGCTCGGCCCATTGGCCGATGCCGCAGGTGGTGCTGGCGGTGGTGAAACAGACGGCCCAACCGGAACACCTTTGGACGCAGTGCTCGGCCCATTGGCCGATGCCGCGGGCGGTGCTGGCGGCGGTTCTACGGGTGGCACAACCGGTACGCCACTGGATGCAGCGCTTGATCCTTTGCTGGGAATGGCTGCCGATTCGCCTTTGGCGCCGATTACCAGCATGCTGGACCCAGCCATCATTACTGACGCAATCGGTGGTGGTTTGCCAGTTTAAGCAAAAGCTTTACAGTGAATTCGCCTTTCTAGCGGGGGGCAAAACGTGACAAAATCGGGCAAGTCTAACTTGCCCGATTTTGTTTATGGATCTGATCAACGCCAATGGCGTGCCGTCTTGGGGACGATTGTCTTCCTTGCCCAGTCGTATTAATTGGCAGCACTATGACGCACGCAATGCCATGGGTGCAAAACGCATGGCCTGGCAACGTCGTTTTCTGTTCAAGCACTTTGATTTCTATGGCGTACTGGGCGAAGGGTTTACTTTTGGCTGCGGCATGGTTCGCTTAGGGCTGCTAAATTCAACTTTCGCCTACCTGCACACCGCACAGGGTTTGCATCGAATTCAATTTGATTTGCCATTGGATTTCGGTTTTTACAGCGACTACAAGCCGATTGGCCAAAGTACCTGGACACATCCATTCAAAAAAAATCATCAGGTGTTGGCAGTGCGTACGGAAACATCTCGTTCGCTGAACTTCAGGTTTGGTGATTCATTTCACGGCCAGGTATCCATTGATTGTCGCGAATCTGAAACCCTTGCTTTGAACACGCCCGTTGCAAACACAGGTTTCGCGTATGCCCAGAAAAGCAGCGGCGGGGCAGTTAGCGGCCATGTGCATTTGAATGGTGTGGATTACCTGATCAATCCTGAGAAAGACGGTTGCTACCATGATTGGACCGCTGGGTTTTTACGGCGGGAAACCTTCTGGAATTGGGCATGTGCCAGCGGCCGTACTGAACTTGGGCAGCCCTTGCTTTCATTAAACGTGGCGCGTGGAGTGAATGAAACGAGTGCCCACGAGAATGTGCTTTGGGTAAACGGTCAGTTGCACAATTTGCCACTGGTACTTTTTGACTATGATCGGGACAATGTTCACGCGCCTTGGCGTGTGTATTCGCAGTGTGGCGCTGTCGACTTGCAATTCACACCCAAAGGCAGCATTGATGATCACAGAAACCTGTTGGTGTTGGCCAGTCGGTTTAACCAGTGTTTTGGTGAGTTCAGGGGCACCGTCACATTGGAAGAGACAGGTGCCACTTACTCATTGAATGGTTTGACGGGTTGGTGCGAGGACCATTACGCCAAATGGTAGTGCCCGGTAATGCTTACACCTCGACCATTTCGAAGTCGCTTTTGGCCACACCACAGTCTGGGCAAAGCCAGTCTGCAGGCACATCAGCCCAAAGGGTACCCGCTGGTATGCCTTCAGAGGGCATTCCCGCAGCTTCGTCATAGATCAAGCCACACACGATACATACATAAGTTTTCATTTCAAGATCTCCAGCAACATTTGAATTTTTGTGCCGCAATCCTATCAAGTTGTGTCTGGAAAAAGTTGGAGTGACCCTCAAGTCATAGAAATTGACGATTGCAGTGTAAAATTTAATAGCTTTAGGGTAAACGACAATCATTAGAACGCAAGGCTTTCCATAGGGTGTAAGCCTGCTGCGTGAAAAACAGGCTAGACTCACGCCTATACAGAGAAAGACCATACCAGACAAGATTCGAGGAGAGTGTGTATGTCAGTGAGTACCGACACCGTACGCGAGGCATTGCGTAGTGTCATTGACCCCAATTTGAACAAAGACTTCATCAGCGCCAAACTGATCAAGAACATTCAAGTAGACGGCGGCGATGTCAGTTTTGAATTGGAACTAAGCTACCCGGGCAAAAGCCAGTTGGACGGTTTGCGAAAAGCGGCCATTGCTGCCGTGCGCGCGCAGGTTCCCGGCGTTGAAAACGTCAGCGTAAACGCAACCATCAAGATTCAAACGCATGCAGTGCAGCGCGGCTTGAAGCCGATGCCCAACGTGAAGAACATTATTGCCGTTGCCTCTGGCAAGGGTGGTGTGGGTAAAAGTACTACCGCAGTGAACCTCGCTTTGGCGTTGGTCGCTGAGGGTGCTCGTGTGGGTATGCTGGACGCCGATATTTATGGTCCGTCACAACCCACGATGTTGGGAATTACCGGACGTCCCCAATCTGACGACGGGCAAATTATCGATCCCATGGAAGGGCACGGCGTTCAGGCCATGTCGATCGGTTTCCTGATCGATGAAGACACTCCTATGGTGTGGCGCGGCCCGATGGTGACCAGCGCGCTTGAACAATTGTTGAAGCAAACAAATTGGAAAGACCTCGATTATCTGATTGTGGACATGCCACCCGGTACTGGTGATATCCAGCTGACACTGTCGCAGAAGGTACCAGTGACTGGCGCAGTCATCGTGACTACGCCGCAAGACATCGCTCTGCTTGATGCCCGTAAAGGGCTGAAAATGTTCGAAAAGGTGGGTGTGCCTATTCTGGGTTTGGTTGAAAACATGGCCATTCACGTGTGCACCAACTGCGGTCACAAAGAACATATTTTTGGTGATGGTGGTGGCCAGAAAATGGCCAAAGACTACAATATCCACTATTTGGGCGGTTTGCCATTGGACATGCGGATTCGCATGCAGGCCGATTCTGGTAAACCGACGGTGGTGGCTGATCCGGACGGCGATTTGGCGAAAACCTACAAGGAAATTGCGCGCAAAGTGGCAATTCGCATTGCGGAGCAATCCAAAGACATGTCCTTGAAGTTTCCGTCAATTGTGGTGCAAAACACCTAAACGGTTGTTTCCAAGGCGCCTTGGGGGCTTGATGTGCCTAAAGACGAACTGACCTTTCACAAAATAGCCAGTCCCGCGCCAAAAGCGGGGTTGACTGGCGTATGGTCGGCTCCGCAGCACATTCTGGATTCCGGCGGAAATCTCGCCGTGTGGGCTGAGCAGGGTTTGGCACAACCACTTGCTGACAGCGTACGACAACTTCCTTGGTTGGTACTTCACGGGGGCCCTGGTGGAAGCCTGGGCGCCTCTCATGTGGCACCAATCCGATATGCAGGTTTGCCTTGGTTCGGTTTTGATCAACGTAACAGTGGCTTGAGTGAAGACCTGGATCTCAGCGTGATCGACCTGCAGAGATTCGTTGACGACGCGCTAGAAGTCGCTGATCGACTGAACATCCCTAAGTTTCATATTTTGGGTGGTTCTTGGGGTGGTACTTTGGCCTTGGCTATTGCAGCTTATCGCCCAGCGCAAGTGGCCAGCGTCGTCTTGCGTGCTCCCTTTTTGCCTATGCGTCCACGCGTCGATGCATTTTTTGAGTCTCTCGAGCGTATTGCTCCAGATTATTTTGCAGAACACTTCGGGCCGGGTGCCCGGACTGACTTTGTTTGTGAATGCTTCGAGGTGGCGACACCCGAACACTTGCTTGAGTTAGCGCTCGCCTGGAGCAAACTGGAAACTGCCTTGCTGACGGGAAAAGCAGGGGGGTTTGACAGCAAAAGACCGTTTTTAAGCGATGTTCAAGAGCTTGCGTTGGTGCGCAAATACCGCTTGCAAGCTCATTTTCTAAGACACGATTGTTTTTTGTGTCCTCAGGATCTGAATTCCCTTCTGTCTAACATCACGCAGGCAGAATGGCCTTTGTCAATCATTCAGGGCCTGAACGACCGGGTATGCCCGCCTGGAGGTTCAAGACTCTTGTCTGAAATTGTGTTGCGTTCGACTTTGATTGAATTACCCAACACCGGTCATCTCGCAGAATCTGGTGGCATGCTGACGGCCATTTCGCAAGAAGTCTCCCGCCATAATCTGCTGGTGTGAAGCAAACCGACGCGGAACCTTCTTCGTATCTCGTCTACTCAATACATGTTCAGTTGACTGAGTCGCTTTAATTCATGAATAAAAATCACACACCTCGCTCTCCTGCGGGGGCCTCTCCCAAGGCGCCTTCGACCACGCGTATGGAATCTGGTTTCTCGGCAGCAGAGGCAAGCCTGTTGCACGAGGCTATTGGTCTGGCTGGTATGCGTTGGTTCGATGGCTTGGGTATGATCATGGCCAAGAAAGAGCAGTTCGAACTATCATTTCGCGCGGGTGAGTCACAGAACGCGAGATGGGTGGTAATGGCATTTCCCCTGTACAACATGAATGAGCCTAGCTCGGCTGAAATATGCCTGCATTTTTTGGCCGAAGCACATGCCATGGTCCATGTGCTTGATTTTCAGTATCAGGTGGGCATCAACATGGAAACGGAGAATCTTGAGTTCCTGATGCAATTACCCCTCCAAGGTGTAACTGGTGCCCAAATGGCAAACTTGATTCAGGTGTTTTTTGATGCTCTGGCCAATTCAGTGATGCAGGAATTAACCGAGATTCTCGATGGGATGAATCAGTAATCACTTGTCTCATGTAACATTTCGCGTATTGAACTTCATTAAAGTAAAGTGAGCATGAGCATTAAATCGGACAAGTGGATTCGCAGAATGGCTGAGAGCACGGGGATGATCGAACCCTTTGAGCCCGGCCAGGTTCGTTACGCAGGCGACAAAAGAATCGTTTCGTATGGCACGTCCAGCTATGGTTACGATATCCGTTGCGCAAACGAGTTCAAAATTTTCACCAACATCAACAGCACCATTGTTGACCCCAAAAACTTCGATGAGAAAAGTTTTGTGGATTTCAAAGGCGATGTTTGCATTATTCCGCCGAACTCTTTTGCCTTGGCTCGCACCGTTGAATACTTCCGCATTCCCCGCAATGTGCTCACCATTTGCCTTGGAAAAAGTACCTATGCGCGATGTGGCATCATTGTCAACGTCACTCCGTTTGAGCCTGAGTGGGAAGGTTATGTAACGCTAGAGTTTTCGAATACCACGCCATTGCCAGCCAAAATTTATGCGGGTGAAGGCTGTGCCCAGGTACTTTTCTTTGAGAGCGACGAGGTATGTGAAACATCGTATCGGGATCGTGGTGGCAAGTATCAAGGGCAAGTTGGCGTGACTTTGCCAAAAACCTGATTTTTTAAGGGTGGTTGAATGTTCCCTTTCCAGTCATGAGTTAGCTGAACATTCAACTTGGCCAATATCAAGGCCAGCAAGGCAGCACCACAGGCCATGGCACCTACGGTAGAAATCCCGATCAGAAACGGCGACATGGGCACTGAAATTGCAGCTGCCGCGCCGACGGAAGCAGTCATCCCCAGGCGACAACCCAGCACATTACCCAGCTTTTTATTTAACAAATAATTGCCGATGGCGGTTCCAATGTGCTTGTCATAAGACACGAGCAATTTGTTGATGCCCTGAAATGTGCCGTACGCCATATGCATCAGCGACCGTGTAACCGGGCCATACTGGTGAAGGTTTTGCCAAATATAGTTGCAGTTCCCTTGCCGTTTCGACACCAAATGTTGTGGCACCGAGCTTTGGTGCCTGGACATGTGTTTAACCCAGCGGCAAATAGTATCGTTGCGTCGACTTCCGGGCTCACCTGCTTTGTCCAGTACCTTGGTAAGAAGCCTCTCTTTGCCTGCCAGTAGTTTCCTGGCCATGATCAGGTAGGCGCTCGAATCAAAATTTGAGCGTGTTCGTGCAAGAGATACTTCATTCTGGGTTCGTCGCGCTGCGTGGCCTGATTTGATCAAACCCAAGGCCACAAGACTCAAAATTGATGAAATGCCATAAAGTGCAGCACCGGCCACTTTGTGAACTGCCATACCTCCCAAATTCAGTTGACCCGAGATTACCCTCCCAACAGCCGAGGCAATCACCAGAGCCATGTCTGATTTTTCGCCTGACGAAATCAGATTTCTCGTCAAACGTTCGGCCAAACCAGATATGTCGGCGATACCCTCCGCCATTTCTTCGGTGTGTTTGGCCAGGTGAATTAACGCTCGAAGCCCTCGACTTCGATATTGCTCAGGAACCACCAAAGCGCGGTCATACATATGCGCATCACCGGTGCCGCCCAAAACCTTGGCACGCAGCTTGGCAATGCGTTCAAAGCCCATGTCGTAGTTATTCATGTAGTTGTCCAGCCTTTTGGTCAAGCCGCGGGCCGGTTGGCATGGCGCTAGAGGCTGCATGAAGTGGCGGTTAAGGGCTGAGGTGGAGCCGATCTGCATGGGGGCCAAGTGAGCAGGAAAGTCGCCTATTGAACCCGTGCAAGATGACATTTCTGTGAAGTCACTACATGGAGGGATAAATGCGTGACAATAGGGCTTGGAACAGGGGGCTGCGTAGTGGATAATGCAGCCTTGTTTTGTGTTGAACCCCGATCACAGGAAGATCAATGAAATTTCGTTTTCCCATTGTCATTATTGACGAAGATTTCCGCTCCGAGAACGCATCTGGTCTCGGCATTCGCGCCTTGGCAGACGCTATCGAGAAAGAGGGCGTAGAGGTATTGGGAGTTACGAGTTATCACGATCTTTCCCAGTTCGCACAGCAGCAAAGCCGCGCCAGTGCCTTTATTTTGTCCATTGACGATGAGGAATTCGGCTTGGGCAGCAAGAAGGAAATTGAAGATGCGCTACAGAATTTGAACAACTTTGTACAGGAAATTCGCTTCAAAAACGCAGACATTCCAATTTACCTGTACGGTGAAACCCGGACATCCCGTCATATTCCCAATGCCATTTTGAAGGAATTGCACGGCTTTATTCACATGTTCGAAGACACCCCTGAATTTGTTGCCCGGCATATTATTCGTGAAGCGAAAAGTTACCTGGATTCACTGGCCCCTCCGTTTTTCCGCGCCTTGGTACATTACGCGCAAGACGGTTCTTACTCTTGGCATTGCCCAGGCCACTCAGGCGGCGTGGCGTTTCTGAAAAGTCCGGTTGGGCAAATGTTTCACCAGTTTTTTGGTGAGAATATGTTGCGTGCTGATGTGTGCAATGCCGTGGACGAGTTGGGTCAGTTGCTCGACCACACAGGCCCGGTTGCGGCCTCCGAGCGCAACGCGGCGCGTATTTTTAATGCAGACCATTGTTTCTTTGTGACCAATGGCACCTCGACCTCCAACAAAATGGTGTGGCATGCCAACGTGGCCCCAGGCGACATCGTGGTGGTGGACCGCAATTGCCACAAGTCAATTTTGCATTCAATCACCATGACTGGTGCGATCCCCGTGTTTTTGACACCTACGCGCAATCACTTGGGTATTATTGGCCCGATTCCGCTCGATGAATTCAAGCCAGAAAGCATCGCCAAGAAAATTGCGAATCACCCGTTTGCCAGCAAAGCCAAGAACAAGAAGCCCCGCATTTTGACGATCACGCAAAGCACCTACGATGGTGTTTTGTACAACGTGGAAATGATCAAGGAAGTGTTGGGTTCTGAAATCGATACTTTGCACTTCGACGAAGCCTGGCTGCCGCATGCAAGCTTCCATCCCATGTACAAAGACATGCATGCGATTGGCCGCGATCGCCCGCGCACCAAAGATTCTTTGGTGTTTGCCACGCAATCTACCCACAAAATGCTGGCAGGTTTGTCGCAGGCGTCTCAAATTTTGGTGCAGGAAAGTGAGAACCGCAAACTTGATCGCCATATTTTCAACGAAGCCTATTTGATGCACACCTCCACCAGCCCGCAGTACGCGATTATTGCGAGTTGCGATGTGGCCGCAGCCATGATGGAACCCCCAGGCGGTACCGCCCTGGTTGAGGAAAGCATCATGGAAGCACTCGACTTCCGCCGCGCCATGCGCAAGGTTTCTGAAGAGTTTGGTGACGACTGGTGGTTCAAGGTTTGGGGCCCCGATGTGCTGAGCGAAGAGGGCATGAGCCCACGGGACGACTGGTTGATCCATACCACGGACACTTGGCACGGCTTTGGTAAGATGGCCAATGGCTTTAACATGCTCGACCCGATCAAGGCGACGATTGTTAACCCCGGTCTGGACGTGAATGGTCAGTTTTCTGATGCCGGCATTCCGGCTTCAATTGTGACCAAATACCTGGCAGAGCACGGTGTAATTGTTGAAAAAACAGGTTTGTATTCGTTCTTCATCATGTTCACTATCGGCATTACCAAGGGCCGCTGGAACACCTTGGTGACTGCGCTTCAGCAGTTCAAAGACGACTACGACAAAAATCAGCCTTTGTGGCGCGTAATCCCCGAGTTTTGCCAAGCACACCCACGCTATGAGCGTGTGGGGCTGCGTGACTTGTGCAACACCATTCACGACATGTATCGCAAGAAAGATGTGGCGCGTTTGACCACAGAAATGTATTTGAGCGACATGCAACCTGCAATGGTGCCAGCCGATGCTTATGCCAAAGTGGCGCACCGAGAAATTGAGCGTGTGGCAATTGATGAGTTAGAAGGTCGAATTACCTCAGCCTTGCTGACACCTTATCCACCGGGCATTCCATTGCTAATTCCAGGCGAAATTTTCAACGCCACGATCGTGGATTACCTTCGCTTTGCCCGCGATTTCAACAAGCAGTTCCCTGGCTTTGAAACCGACATCCACGGCTTGGTCGAGATTGAAGATGAGCAGGGCAATGTGAGTTACTTTGTGGATTGTGTGAAGGTATAAAAGTTTTCAAGGGCGCGTTGCTGGCCGCAGCGCGTCGTTCATCGAACTTCAGTTACTCTCGGTTTTCACCACCAAGTGCTTGCATTAAATCGGCAATCAAATCAGCCGGTTCTTCAAGGCCAATCGCCAGTCGAAGAATCGGCCCACAAGTTCCCATAGAATCTGTCAAGTGGCGTCTGCGGCTGTCGGGTACGTTCACCACCAAGCCCAAACTTTCTGGTCCACCCCATGAATAGGCAATCTTGAATAATCGGAGCCGGTCGATGATGGCGCAGGCTTGTTCATCGGTGTACTCCGATTTCAATACCACCGAGAAAATACTGGCAAATCCATTGAAATCTCGTTTGTAGAACGTATGGCCTGGGCACTCCGGAAACTCAGGGTGAAGCACCCTCGCAACTGCCGGGTGTGCCTTTAAGGCAGTGGCCACTTGCAAACCGTTTTTGGCCTGTTGCCTGTAACGTAGGTGCAGGGTGAGTAGCCCCCGCAACACCAGGTCGCAATCGGCAGGTGAAACGCCAAGGCCCAATATCCGGTTTTTCCGTTCCAAATCTGCAAAAGCTTTCGTGTTGTTACTCAACACGGCACCCATCAATACATCGGCGTGGCCACACTGGTATTTGGTCAAGGCCTGCACACTGAAGTCAAAACCGTGTTCGAAAGGTTTGTAGGCAATTCCAGCGGCCCATGTGTTGTCGATACCTGTTCGTGCTCCATGGGGTTTCGCCAGTGCAACAATGGCTTGCAAATCGGGCACTTCGAAGGTCAGCGAGCCAGGCGCTTCTGTCCATACCAGGGTGGTGTTGGTGCGCAAGCCTGCCTTCACACTGGCTGCGTTGCAGGGGTCGTACTCGGAAAACTCCACGCCATAGTCTGCATACAGGTTTCTGGCCAGAGCTTGTACCGGGCCGTATACATTTTCAGGAATCAGCCAGTGGTCACCGCTTTTCAGGCAGGCTTGGGCCACCAGTGCAATGCCGGTCAGCCCGGAAGGGCACACCAGCGCATGTGTGGCGCCTTCTATTTCGGCCAGTTTCTTGGCAAGCGTGTACTGCGTGGGGTTGCCGTGCAAGCCATAGCTGTAGTCCAGCCCGATAGGGTTGACGGTTGCGCGTTGTGCTGCGGTGTTCTCAAAAAACGTGCTGGAACCCCGGTATACGGGCACAGGCAATGCAGCGAAGCCATCGTGACTGACCGGCTTGGAGTGAATGATTTCAGTGCTTGGACCGTGTGCCGGTGGCTTGTGTTTGAAGGTACTCATGTTGCACGCCTTGTTCGCCTGATCACAACGTTTTAATCATGATTTGCGACTTTCTATTCCAGTCGTAAAGGCGCTTGCGCTCAATGGGGAGTTTGTCAATGTCGCCCACCACAAAACCACGTTTCAAGAAGAAATGCGACGTTTGCGTGGTCAGCACAAACAACTGTTTCAAGCCTTGTTTGCGTGCATCGTGTTCAATTTTCTTGAGCAAACGCTCGCCATCACCCGTGCCTTGCCAAGAGGGATGCACCACGAGGCAAGCCAGTTCAGCCAAACCCTCCGCTTGGTAAGGGTACATGGCAGCACAGCCCCACAAAATACCATCGTGTTCCAGCACAATAAAGTGATCGATGTCGCGTTCAATACGGTCACGACCACGGCGCACCAATACGCCAGCCATTTCGAGGGGTTCAATCAGGGTTTTGATACCGCCCGAATCATCCAGTGTCGCCTGGCGCAAACTTTCCAGGTTTTCTTCTGAAACCATGGTGCCTACGCCGTCGTGCGAGAACAATTCCAGCATCACACCGCCGTCCAGGTTCAGCGGCACAATGTGCGCGCGTCCCACGCCACCTTGCACTGCCAGAATGCAGCATTCAAGATAGTCTTTGGTTAGTTCTGGCAGGTCATGCTGAAGCATGATTTCACGCGCCCGATCCAGCTCAAGCTCTTCCAGTAGCTTGCCGCTTTTGTCAAATATGCCTTCGATCTGGCTTACGAAAATCAGCTTGTCAGCCTTGATCGCGCGCGCAGTGCTGGTTGCAACGTCTTCCATGCTCAGGTTGAATGCCTCGCCCGTGGGCGAGAAGCCGATGGTCGACAGCAACACTATTGCACTGCTGTTCAAGCTCATCTGAATGGCGGTGACATCAATTTTTCGAACCAGACCGGTGTGCTGTAAATCCACGCCATCCAGAATGCCCATGGGGCGAGCCGTGATGAAGTTGCCCGAAATAACGCGCATGGATGAATGCGCCATGGGTGTGTTGGGCAAACCCTGTGAAAAAGCAGCCTCGATGTCCAGCCGCAATTCACCAGCGGCTTCTTTCGCGCATTCAAGTGCACCTTTGTCGGTAATTCGCCAGCCCTTGTGAAAGGCAGGTTGAATATTGCGCAAGGCCAGTTGTTCTTCAACCTGTGGGCGAGAGCCACACACCAAGACAATGCGCATGCCCATGGCGTGCAACAGCGACAAATCCTGAGCCAATGAATTCAGATAGCCTTGATGGGCCAACTCACCATCAACAGCCACCACGAAAGTTTTACCTCGAAAGGCATGAATGTAAGGCGCAACAGTTCTCAGCCATTGAACAAAGGTTTGGCTGTTCATGGAAAGGTCGTCGTTGCTGGGGGCGTTACTCATTGGCTTTGGGGCTGTCCTGAAAAAAGGGAATACACTGTGGGCAGCCGCGGCCGCTCGTTCGATTGATTATAATTTCCGATTGTGCGTAGTCCAGCCTTCGCACTGTATTTCCCCGATTTGATCGGAATTTGAACCCAATATTGGTCATTTGTGTTGTCAAAAGAACAAACCCTCCAGTCCCTACCCGAGATTCGATACCCCGAAGAGCTGCCGGTTTCCCAGCGTCGTGAAGAAATCAAGGCGCTGATTGCCTCGAACCAGGTGGTCATTGTGTGCGGCGAAACTGGTTCCGGTAAAACCACGCAGTTGCCGAAAATGTGCCTGGAACTGGGGCGAGGGCTGAAAGGCCAAAGCATTGTTCATACGCAGCCCCGTCGCCTGGCAGCGACCGCCACGGCCAAGCGGATTGCGCAGGAATTGAATTCCGAACTTGGGCAATGGGTGGGTTTTAAAATCCGGTTTCAAGATCAATCCAATGCCAACACCGCAGTGAAATTGGTCACCGACGGTATTTTGCTGGCTGAAAGCCAGACCGATCCGCTGTTCAAGAAGTACGACACCATCATTATTGACGAAGCGCACGAGCGTAGCCTGAATATTGATTTTTTGTTGGGCTATCTCAAAGAGGTGCTCACCAAGCGGCCCGATTTGAAGTTGATTGTGACTTCCGCCACCATCGACGCCGAGCGTTTCTCCAAACATTTTGAAAATGCCCAGGGCAAGCCCGCTCCGGTGATCGAAGTGTCTGGCCGCCTTTATCCGGTCGAAGTTCGTTACAAAGACCCCAACGATTTCGACACCAGTCGCCGAAAAAATGCACCGGTTAACCCGGCCGATGAAGTGGATGAAGATGCTTTTCAGGCAGCCACACTCGATGCTGTAGAAGAACTTTGCCGTGAGGGACAAGGCGACATATTGATGTTCCTGCCTGGTGAGCGTGAAATTCGCGACATGGCAAATTTTCTGGGCAAGAACGTGCGGCAAACGCTGGAAGTTTTGCCCCTGTTTGCAAGACTGACCGCACAAGAGCAAGAGCGCATTTTCAAGCCCAGTGGCCGGCGGCGGATTGTGTTGTCCACCAACGTCGCGGAAACTTCCCTAACCGTTCCCGGCATTCGCTATGTAATTGATTCAGGCGTGGCTCGAGTGAAACGCTACAGCTACCGCAACAAAGTTGAAATGTTGCAGGTAGAGCGAATTTCAAAGGCGTCGGCCAATCAGCGGGCGGGGCGTTGTGGTCGAGTGGCCAATGGTGTCTGTATTCGCTTGTATGCAGAAGCAGATTTTGCGGGTCGCACCGATTACACCGATCCTGAGATCCTTCGTTCTTCGTTGGCGTCTGTCATTTTGCGGATGAAAAGCCTGCATTTAACCGAGGTGGAGGATTTTCCTTTCCTTCAACGCCCAATGGGGCGCGCAATCGCCGACGGTTATCAACTGCTCAGCGAGTTGAATGCCTTGGACGATGCCGGGCAATTGACCAAAATAGGCCGTGCGCTGGCCAAGTTGCCACTGGACCCCAGAATTGCCCGAATGCTGTTTGAAGCCAGTCAGCGGGGCTGCCTGAATGAATTGCTGGTGTTGGCTGCGGCCTTGTCGATTCAGGATCCGCGTGATCGCCCAATTGACGCGCAAGAAGCTGCAGACAACGCTCAGCAGCAGTTCGACGACACAGAGTCCGATTTCATGTCGTTTCTTAAGTTATGGAAGTATTACTTTAATTTAAAAGAACAAAATTTAACGAATAGAGAAATTAAGAACACGCTACAACGCAAATATTTGTCTGCCAACCGCCTGCGCGAGTGGGGCGAAGTTCACCAGCAGCTTACCGCCATGGTGAAAGATCAAAAGTGGGTTTTGAATACCAAGGCGGCGGAATACGATCAAATTCATATGGCCCTGATGGCTGGTTTGTTGGGCAACATCGGTTTGAAGCACGAAACGGATCCGGTTTACCTGGGGGCACGAAGCATTAAGTTTTCAATTCATCCGGGATCGAACCTGTTCAAGAAAGGCGGCAAGTGGATCATGGCTGCTGAACTGGTTGAAACCACCAGGTTGTATGCCCGCAGTGTGGCCAAAATTCAACCGGACTGGATCGAGAAGGTGGGTGCACACCTTGTCAAACGCAACCACAACAATCCGCATTGGGAGAAGGGATCTGGCCAAGCGGTCGCCCTGGAAACAGGCACCATTTATGGTTTGCCGATTTACTCTCAGCGCCGTGTGAGCCTGGCCAGGTTCAACCAGGCCGATGCGCGCAGGTTGATGATTCATGAAGGATTGGTGCCTGGGCAAGTAAAAACGAATGTGCCTTTTTATGTACACAACCGCAAGCTGGTTGAAGACCTTGAAAAGCTGGAGCACAAGGCCCGCCGCCAGGATATTTTGGTAGATGAGGCGCTGATTGCCCAGTTCTACGATGACAAACTGCCTGCAGGAGTTTACAACCAGCAAACCCTGGAAAACTGGGCCAAACAAGCCAGCAAAGAAGACCTTGCTGCGCTGTACCTGAACAAGCAAGACCTGCTCAGCAAGAAGGCCGGTGACATTACCACCGAGTTTTATCCCAAGAAGCTTGAAATGGGAGGCTTGGCCTTTGACCTGAGTTATCACTTTGAACCCGGTAGCCCCCGCGATGGCGTCACCTTGACTATTCCCCTGATGCTGCTGAATCAAGTGAATGTGGGTCGTACAGAATGGCTAGTGCCCGGAATGCTGAAAGAGAAAGCCCTTCTGTTATTGAAAAGTTTGCCGCAGAAGCTTCGCCGTCACTGTGTACCAGTACCGCAATTTGCGGAAAAGTTTGCCCAAGCGCATTTTGATTCAACGCTTTATGAAAAGCCGCTTCTGGAACGCCTTCGCGATTTTGTGGCCAGTGAAACGCCGGCCCGGCCACTCTTGAGCGACTTCCGGATCGAAACCTTACCGCCACACCATTTCATGAACTTCAAATTGGTGGACGAGCACGGGCGTCAGCTTGATATGCAACGCAGCTTGTCGGCCCTGAGGGCTGAATGGGGCCGCAAAGCACAAGAAAGTTTTAAAAGCTCCGATGTGGTGGAGCAGGTGCGTGCCCAGGTGGGGGCCACTGTTGGCGGCGCTTCACAAGCTTCTACAACAAAGCCATCCAATTCAGCCAGCTCCAGTGCGTTCAACGATCAGCCGATCACCGACTGGAGCTTTGGTAGCTTGCCCGATATGCTCGAGATCAAGCGTGGAGGCCAAACGTTTTTCGGTTATCCAGCCCTTAAAGACATGGGGGACCATTGCATTGTCGAAGTATTCGATGAAGAAGCGCTTGCCCGCAAAGTGCATCTTGACGGTGTACTGCGCTTGTTCAACATTGCCTTGAAAGAGCCTTTGAAGTACCTGACCAAGAACTTGATTGATTTTCAGAAAGTGGCCATGTTGTACATGCCTTTGGGTTCATCGGAAGAACTTCAGCAGCAGTGGATCAAGCTAACCTTGATGCGAAGTGCGCTTGCTACAGGCTTGCCCACTACGCAAGATGAGTTCAACACCAAGGCGCAGGAAGCGCGAAGCAGGATGAACCTGATTGCCCAGGAAATCGGAAAAGTTCTGTTGACTGTGTTGAATGAATACAGTGCGCTCAGCAAAAAACTTCAGGCATTGTCAAAATCATTTCCCGAGTGCGTTGCCGACATTCAAAACCAGTTGAACTGGTTGCTGCCGAAAGGCTTCTTGCTTAAAAAGCCCTGGGAGCAGCTGGCCCATTACCCCCGCTACTTGAAGGCTGCACAAATTCGCCTTGAGCGAGTGCGCAATTCAATTGATCGAGATAAGCAGTTGATGAAAGATGTCATGGATCTTCAATTACACTGGGTCCGTGCCAGTTCACAATTGAAGGGTCAGGAAGATGAAAGCCTGAGCCAGTTTGCCTGGCAACTCCAGGAACTGCGGGTCTCGCTGTTTGCCCAAGAACTTCGTACGCCAATGCCAGTGTCTGTCAAGCGTTTGCAAAAAGCATGGGAAACCATGGCAAGGCGACAACAATAAAGGGAAGGTTTATGAACAACGCAATGTCCATTCTGTTTAACGCGCTGGTTGATTCATTTCGCCCGAAAATGCTGATGTTGACTTTGGTGTCTGTGGCGATTGCATCTGTGTTTTGGCTGGTGATTATCTGGTTGTCAATTGATCCCTTGGTCAGTGCAGCCACCTGGGCCTTGGGGTATTTGGGCTTTGATTTTTCTGCTGAGGCCTTGGCCACAGATGCTGCATTCATGGGCTGGCTGAAGTTCATTTTGGTCCCATTGGCCGTGTTTGGCTTGTTGTGGCCCATTGTTGCAACCTCTGCAGTGCTGTTGGCAGGTTTGTACGTCACGCCACCCGTGGTCAACTACCTCACAGAACGTGAATTCCAGGGCATCGAAAAAAAGGGTGATTCCGGCATGGTCATGAGCCTTTGGGTCACTTTGAAAGCGGTTGTGATCTTCCTGATTGCATGGGTTGTCACATTGCCTCTGTGGCTGATCCCCGGCATGGCATTCGTGTTGCCTATTTTGCTGACCGCTTATTTGTTGATGGCTGTGATGCGGTTCGATTCTCTCGCTGGGCACGCCACCAAACTGGAAATGAAAGAAATCAAAAAGCGCGACAGTACCTCGGCCTGGCTGATTGGTCTGGTGTGTGCCTTTTTAAGTTTCATACCGCCAATATTGCTGATCATGCCTGTGATGTCGGCTTTGGCCTTCACCCGCCATTACATGGGCTCTTTGGTGCAGGTACGAAACGACAAAACGATCGACATGCCGGTGATTGAATCCAACTAAACAGAAAAGAGCAAAAAAATGGCAGTACCCAAAATAGGCTTGATTGTGGTGGGCGACGAAATTTTGTCAGGCTTGCGGCAAGACAAGCACATCCCAGCGGTTATAGAACGTTTAACAGCGCGCGGCCTACATTTGTCCTGGGTTCAAATGGTGGGCGATGACAGAGAGTTTTTGACGGACACCTTAAGGCGTTCATTCGCCAGTGATCACATCGTATTGAGTTGCGGGGGCATTGGCGGCACGCCAGATGATCACACCCGTCAGGCGGCCGCCCAGGCTTTGGGTTTGCCCATTGTGCGCCATGAAGGTGCTGTGGACTTGATTCGCCAGCGTTGTGAAGAGAGCGGACAGCCCCTGGATGAGTTTCGCCTGCGCATGGCCGATTTCCCGGCGGGTGCAAGCCTGATACCTAACCCCTACAATCGGATTGCCGGCTTTACCGTGGGGCAGCACCACTTTGTGCCAGGTTTTCCTGTCATGGCCTGGCCCATGATCGAGTGGGTGCTGGATACGCTTTATCCACAGTTTCATCATCAGGAGCTTGAATACAAGAAAGCCCTGTTGCTGTTCAACACGCCCGAAGCGCGTATCACACCGGTCATGGAGCAGCTTGAAGCGGCGTACCCGGATTGCAGGCTATACAGCTTGCCCAGTGTGGGTGACAACAAAATGGCACGGCACATCGAATTGGGCGTGAAAGCGCGGGGAGGGGCGGACAAGAAAGAAGTGGTGTCGCAGGCCTTTGTCGAATTGCTGAAAATTCTTGAAACCATGCAGTGCAAAGTCGAGTTGCTGGTTTAGGTATTTAAGATAAAAAAAAGCCTGCCACAGTTAAGGGCAGGCTTTGAGAATTCGTTCCAGGAGGAACGAGGAGACATCGTTACAGGCAAAACAGGCTTAAGCTGCTTTGCGGGCCTTGGTAGTGGCTGTGTTGGTGGCTTTGATGGTTGCCTTGGTTGCGGCTTCCACATTGGCTTCCGCCATTTCAACAGCTTGTTTTGTGGCCTTGCTTACGCTGTCGTAAGCAGTATTTGCTGCAGTAATCGCTGATTTCATCAGTGCAACAGCACTTTCTGAACCGGCAGGTGCATTCTTGCTGGCTGATTCGAACAGCTCAACGAATTTTTTGTTGTTCTCAGATACTTGTTCTTCAACCAGCTTGGCCGCT